>JBBRSR010000003.1:0-355070 GCA_038245175.1 Mycobacteriales bacterium
CAGCGAACCAGTCTCGGTAGCGATCCGCTCCGCCGTCTCCTTCGCACCGACATCATTCACATCCAACACCGACACCGACATACCCTCACTGGCCAACCGATGCGCGATCGTCGCACCGATCCCCTGCGCACCACCGGTAACGATTGCCTTGGACACGCTGAAGCGACTACTCACTTGGACTCCTTGACTGAGGGCACTTTGCGGGTTCAGCGACAGGTTGGCGGCCCGAGGTTGACACAAAGGTCCGATTTGACGTGCGAGCATGGTTTGGGGTGATGGCACCCCAGTCCGAGGATCTACCCGGCACCGGTTGGCCTGCCCTGACGCTTGCGCTGGCGCTACCGGCCAGTAATTTCCGACACTACTCCTCCGCGAGCGTTAGCAAAGTCAAAAACGTCCGCTAACTCAAACTGAAATCCGAATGAAATCTTTCGATAAGGCCTGCTGAACAACCACAGTGGATGCCGTAGACGGTTAGCAGCGGTTAGCTGGCCGGACGCCAACACCGGCGTAGTCGCTGTTCGCCGACAAGCGATCGGCCGGACGCGGTGTTCCGGTCAGTTCCTGATCTCAACAACCCGCTACGGTCGGGCGATGAATTCATTGCACCGGTCCTCGGTCGTCGTGGCTGCGGGGCGACCCGCGTCGGTACCCGGTGGCCCGCTGAACACCCCGCTGGGAATGTCGGCCACGTTCCACGCGGGCACCGAGGCCAACTATCTGCGTCAGGGCAGTAGCGACACCATCCGTTCCTTCGAGGAGACGCTCGGCGCGCTCGAGGGCGGCGCAGCCCTGGGTTTCGCCAGCGGGATGGCGGCCATCGCCGCGGTGATCGAGGGTCTGCCCAGTGGATCGGTTGTCGTGGCTCCGCGACAGGTCTATTCCGGGACCTCGATGATCCTGGACGAACAGGAGAGGCTGGGCCGGCTGATCTGCCGGCGGGTCGAGATCAGCGATACCGATGCCGTTCTGGCGGCGTTGCGGGTGCAGCCGGCAGCCGCGCTGCTGTGGGTGGAGACACCGACGAATCCGATGTTCGGGATCGCCGACCTGCCGGTGCTCGCCGCCGCCGCCCATCAGGTCGGCGCACTGATCGGGGTCGACTCGACCTGGAACTCCCCGGTGGTACTGCGGCCGCTGGAGCACGGCGCGGACATCGTCATGCACTCGGTCACCAAGTATCTTGCCGGTCACTCCGATCTGCTGATGGGCGCGGTGGTCACTCGCGACGCTGCGCTCGGCGCGCGGCTGCGGCAGCGCCGGGACTTGACCGGTGGCGTGCCCGGGGTGTTGGAGGCCTATCTGGCACTGCGCGGGATCAGAACACTGGATGTCCGGATGGAGCGGGCTCAGGCCAACGCCGCTGACCTGGCCTGCCGGTTGGTTGCCCATCCCGCTGTCGAACGGGTGCTGTTTCCCGGGTTGCCCGACGACGCCGGACACGAGCGGGCGACTCGACTGCACGACGGTTACGGCGCGATGATCTCGTTCCTCGTGAGCGGCGGAGCCGCGGCGGCGGATGCGGTGTGCGAGAACGTTCAGCTGATCACCCACGCCACCAGCCTGGGCGGAGTGGAGTCGCTGATCGAGCGGCGGGCGCGCTATCCGGTCGACGCGGCCAACGGCACGCCGGACAATCTGCTTCGGTTCTCGGTGGGGATCGAGAACGTCGACGACCTGTGGGCGGATCTGGCGGCCGCACTGCCCGCGGGCTGACCGCAAAAGGACGGTTGAGCCAGGCCGCGGGGGCCTGGCTCGACTGGTGATCAGGTGCTGGCCCGACCAGCGATCAGTGTTGTCCCGGGCGTTCACCGTTGCCAACGGCACTGTGTCGACAATGACCACCCCGCTGGCCAGGCAGATGCCAGCCAGGGCGATCTGGGAGCCGAGCACCGCCGGCGTGGTGAAGGAAAGCACCATGCCCAAGACGGTGAAGCCGGCGATCAGCCGGCGGAAGTAGGTCGTCGGCCGGGGCGCGGTCTGCAGCATCGCGTCGTCTACTCCCGCCGCGATCATGGCCCTGACGAACGCGGCGAGGCCCACCCAGGCTGCGGTGAGGGTGCCGGCCTGCATTCCCGTTCCCGTTCCCGTTCCCGTTCAGGAGTGCAGGAGTACGTGCCCCACCACCCAACCGATGATGCCGACGAGGCCGGTGACGGTGGCCGTCAGCATCGAGCCGGCCCAGATACTTCCACTGGTCGATCCGCGCCGTGCCCGACTCGGTACGGCCCTTCAGCGGGGCGTAGCCGGGGGCGTCGTACTCCGCGGGCTGGGTGACGGGAGTCCGGGATGTTCCTTCAGACCTGGAACCGGTACCCCATCCGGGCGTCGGTGATCAGGTGCCGGGGCTTCGCCGGGATCGGCTCCAGCTTGCGACGCAGTTGCGCGAGGTAAACGCGCAGGTAGTGGGTTTCAGTGCGGTAGCCGGGTCCCCACACCTCACGGAGCAACTCGCTCCGGGTGACCAGTGTGCCGCGGCGGCGGACCAGCATCTCGAGCATTCCCCACTCGGTCGGCGTCAGATGCACCACCGACCCGTCGCGGAGCACCTGCTTGGCGGCCAGGTCGACGGTGAATGACTCGGTGACCACCACCGGTTCGGAATCGGCAGCCACCGAAGCCCGCCGGACCGCCGCGCGGAGCCTGGCGAGCAGCTCATCCATCCCGAAGGGCTTGGTCACGTAGTCGTCGGCGCCGGTGTCCAAGGCTTCGACCTTGTCCGTCGAGTCGGCGCGGGCCGACAGCACGATCACCGGGACCGAACTGTGGCTGCGGATGGCCGCGAGGACATCGATTCCATCCATGTCGGGCAGCCCGAGATCCAGGATGATCAGTTCGGGGTGGCCGTGTTTGGCCGCGTGCAACGCGCTCGCGCCATCGGCGGCCGTGGCGACCTGGAAACCGCGGGCGCCCAGATTGATCTGCAGGGCGCGCCGGATCTGCGGTTCGTCATCGACGACCAGTACCCGGGTCACGCCGACGCCTTCGCCGCCGGCAGAACGGCGGGCGACGCGGCGCTGGGCAACTCCACCACCATGGTCAGCCCGCCGCCCGGCGTGTCCTCGGCGGTCACGGTGCCCCCCATGGCCTCGGTGAAACCCTTGACCACGGTCAGCCCGAGGCCGACACCCGTGCTGGTGTCCCGGTCCCCCAGGCGTTGGAAGGGTTCGAAGATGTGCTCGGCAGCGCCCCGTGGCAGGCCGGGCCCGGTGTCACTGATCCGGATGCTGACCCGACCGGCCCGTTCCAGCGCGGAAACCCGGATCAGTCCGTCCGGCGCGTGCCGCTGAGCGTTGGCGAGCAGGTTCGCGATGACCCGCTCGAGCAGGCCCGGATCGGCCAGGACCGTCGGCAGCAATTCTTCGGGGGCGTCCATCGGTGTATCGATCTGGATCCGCTTCTGCAGCCGCAGGCCGGTCAGCGCTCGATACACCACCTCCTCGCAGGAAACCGCCTCGGTCTGCGGATGTACGACGCCGGCCGCGAGCCGGGAGCTGTCGAGCAGGTTGTCCACCAGGGTGGTCAGTTGGTCGGTGGCCTCCTCGATCCCGGCCAGCAGCTCGGCGGTGTCACTCGGCGAGAACTCGACATCGGAACTGCGCAGGCTGGACACACTTGCCTTCACCGCGGCCAACGGCGTGCGCAGATCGTGGCTGACCGCCGACAGCAGGGCTCGGCGGAGCCGGTCCCCCTCCGCGAGAGCGTTGGCGCTGTCCGCCTGCTCGGTCAGCTCGGCCTGTCGGAGTAACCCGACCGCCTGATAGGTCACGGCGCGTAGTACCCGACGGTCCCGGGCGGTCAGCGGCGGACCCTTGAGCGCCAGAACGAAAAGGCCGTCGGCCACTTCAGAGGTGGTGTCCGCTTCGCCGACGGACTCCGGCGGATTTGGCCCGACGGTGCACGCGGTCCGGACGGGCGCGCCGGTGTCGTCGAGCTCGAACAAGCTCGCCGATTGCTGACCGTACGTCTGCGTCAGTCGTTCGAGCAACGCGGCCAGATCGGCGCCGCGCAGCACGTGGGAGGCGAAAAGGGCGAGCAACTCGGCCTCCCGGGAGGCGGTGCCGGCGTCCCGAGCACGTCGAGCGGCCGTGTCCACCAGCATGGACACCGCGACCGCGACCAGCAGCAGCACCATGAGGGTGACGACGTTGTCGGGTTCGGCGATGGTGAAGCTGTACAGGGGTTCGGTGAAGAAGAAGTTCAGCAGCAGCCCCGAGAGCACCGCTGCCAGCACCGCGGGTCCGAGGCCGCCGAAGAGGGCGACCCCCAAAACCACGACGAAGTAAGATACGCCCTGGCTGGTGAAGGTCGTGACCTGGCCGAGCGTGAAGAGCAGCAACGTGGCCAGCGCCGGCGCGATCACCGCGGTGATCCAGCCCAGGATGCGGCGTCGCCGGGAGGTGGCACTCGAGCCGGTCCCCACCCGACGGGTACTGGCCTGGTCGTGACTGACCAGGTGCACATCGATCGGGCCGGAATCGCGAATCACGCTGGCGCCGACACCTTCGTCCAGCATTCGCGCCCACCGCGAGCGCCTGGACGTGCCCAGGACGAGTTGGGTGGCGTTGACTCCGCGCGCAAATTCGAGCAGGGCGGCCGGCACGTTGTCGCCGACGACGCTGTGCACACCGGCGCCCATCCCCTCGGCCAGTCTGCGGATTCGCATCATCGACGTCGGTGAGACGCCGGCCACGCCGTCACCCCGGACCACGTGGACGACGACCAGTTCACCCCCGACCCGGGAGGCGATGCGCTTGGCCCGGCGGATCAGCGTCTCCGATTCGGGGCCGCCGGTCACCGAGACCACGGTTCGTTCGCGCGCCTCCCAGGTGTCGGTGATCAGGTGCTCGGTCCGATACTTGGCCAGGGCCGTGTCAACCTGATTCGCCACCCACAGCAGGGCGATCTCCCGCAGCGCGGTGAGATTGCCCGGCCGAAAATAGTTGCTCATCGCCGCGTCCACCTGCTCGGGCCGGTAGACGTTGCCGTGCGACATCCGCCGGCGCAGGGCTTCGGGGGTGATGTCCACCAGCTCCACCTGTTCGGCCCGGCGAACGACCTCGTCGGGCACGGTTTCCTGCTGCACCACGCCGGTGATCTCCTGGACGACGTCGTTCAGGCTTTCCAGGTGCTGCACGTTGACCGTGGAGAGCACGTCGATGCCGGCGACGAGCAGCTCCTGCACGTCCTGCCAGCGCTTGGCGTTGCGCGATCCGGGGGCGTTGGTGTGGGCGAGTTCGTCCACCAGAGCCAGCTCGGGGCGGCGGGCCAGGACCGCATCGACATCCATCTCGGTCAGGTCGGCGTCGCGGTAGCGAATGTGCCGCCGGGGAACGACCTCGAGGCCCTCCAGCATCTCGGCCGTGTGCTTGCGCCCATGGGTCTCCACGACGGCGACCACCACATCGCAGCCCCTGGAGATCCGGCGCTCGGCCTCGCCCAGCATGGCGTACGTCTTCCCCACCCCGGGGGCGGCACCGAGGTAGATGCGCAGCTGTCCCCTGCCATGCTGGCCCTTGCCCTCGGCGTTCATGCCAAACCCCTTCGTCACTCGCGGACGCTCGTCAGGTGCCGCAGACCGGCGCGGTCAGCCCCAGCGCGACATTGAGCGCCGGCACGTCGACCCGGGCCGCACCGAGGAATCCGAGTTGCCTTCCATGAGTGTGCTCCAGGACCAGCGCGCCGACCTGAGCCACCGTCAGCCCGTTCTCCCGCGCCACCCGAGGAATCTGCAACGCCGCGTAGGCCGGGCTGATCTGCGGGTCGATGCTGGAACCGGAGGAGGTCACCGCATCGGCCGGCACCGTCGCCGGGGCGACGTTCTCCCGGGCGGCGATCGCCGCCCGCCTGGCGTCGATGAAAGCCACCAGGGTTTCGTTGTTGGGTCCGAGGTTGTTGGCAGCCGCGGCGGCCGGGTCGCCGGGCGTCAGCGCGCCCTGCGCCGGGTCGGCGGCGCTCGGATCACCGTCCAGCCGTAGATGGAAGAACGGGTCGGGTTGACCGGCCGGCACCTGCGGGTCGACCCCGATCAGTTCGCTGCCCACGACGCAGCCCGCCGAGTCGCGCAGCGGCGACCCCTCGGCGGAGGTCACGCCGATCCGGCTGACACCCCAGATGAACAGTGGGTACACCAGCCCGAGGAGCACGGTGAGGAGGAGCAGAACGCGCAGCCCGGCGCCGATCTGGCGCAGCACTGTCATTGGTCGCATAGTGATCAGCCGATTCCGGGGATGAGACGAACGAGTAGGTCGATGAGCCAGATACCGATGAACGGCACGATGACGCCGCCGAGCCCGTAAATGGTGAGATTGCGCTTGAGCAGCTTGGCCGCGGTCGACGGCGAATACCGGACGCCCTTGAGCGCCAGCGGGATCAACACCACGATGATGAGGGCGTTGAAGATGACCGCGGACAGGATCGCCGACGCCGGGGTGGCCAGGTGCATGATGTTCAGCGAATTGAGCTGCGGGTAGATTCCGCTGAACAGGGCCGGCAGGATCGCGAAGTACTTGGCCAGGTCATTGGCCAGCGAGAACGTGGTCAGTGCCCCCCGGGTGATCAGCAGTTGCTTGCCGATCTCGACGATCTCGATCAACTTCGTCGGATCGGAGTCCAGGTCCACCATGTTGCCGGCTTCCTTGGCCGCCGACGTCCCGGTGTTCATCGCCACGCCGACATCGGACTGTGCCAGCGCGGGCGCGTCGTTGGTGCCGTCGCCGGTCATCGCGACCAGCCTGCCCCCCTCCTGCTCCTTCCGGATCAACGCGAGCTTGTCCTCCGGGGTGGCTTCGGCCAGGTAGTCGTCGACGCCCGCCTCGGCGGCGATGGCTTTGGCGGTCAGTGGGTTGTCGCCGGTGATCATCACCGTTCGAATGCCCATGGCTCGCAGATCGGCGAAGCGGGCTGCGATATTGGGTTTGACCACATCGGACAGTTCGATGACGCCGAGTATCCGGGCCGGGCCGGCGTCCCGTGCTTCGGCGACCACCAATGGAGTGGCGCCGCGTTGGCCGATGCCGTTGGCCAGATCGGTGACCTGAGCGCCGGCGACGCCGTCGTGTTCGACCGTCCACGAGATCACCGAGCCGCTGGCCCCTTTGCGGATCCGGTCGCCGGCCAGATCCAGGCCACTCATCCGGGTCTGCGCGGTGAACGGTACGAAGGTTGCGCGCTCCTCATCCGCGGTGGGCTGTTCGGCCAGGCCGAAGGTGGCCGCGCACAGCGCGACGATACTGCGTCCTTCGGGTGTCTCGTCGGCCAGGCTGGACAGCCTGGCGGCGCGTGCCAATTCGGCCGGCTCGACCCCGTCGACCGGGAACAGGGCCGTCGCCTGCCGGTTGCCGAAGGTGATGGTGCCGGTCTTGTCCATCAGCAGGACATCGATGTCGCCGGCCGCTTCGACCGCGCGGCCGGACATCGCCAGCACATTACGCTGCACCAGCCGGTCCATGCCCGCGATCCCGATCGCGGACAGCAGCGCGCCGATGGTGGTCGGGATCAGGCAGACCAGCAGGGCGATCAGCCTGATCGGGTCCTGCACCTCGCCGCCATAGGCCGCCATCGGTCCGGCGGCCACCACGACCAGCAGGAAGATGATGGTCAGCGAGGCCAGCAGAATGTTCAGTGCGATCTCGTTCGGGGTCTTCTGCCGGGCCGCGCCCTCGACCAGCGCGATCATCCGGTCCACAAAGGATTCCCCGGGTTTGGCGGTGATCTGGACCACGATCCGGTCCGAGAGCACGGTGGTGCCGCCCGTGACCGCGCAACGGTCACCGCCGGATTCCCGGACGACCGGAGCCGACTCGCCGGTGATGGCCGATTCGTCGACGGTGGCGATGCCTTCGACGATGTCCCCGTCGCCGGGGATGATCTGGCCGGCCTCGACCACCACCCGATCGCCGACGGTGAGATCGGCACCCGCCACTTGGGACTCGGTGCCGTCAGCGGCGATCTTGCGCGCCAGGGTGTCCCGTTTGGCCTGGCGCAGCGTCGCAGCCTGGGCCTTTCCGCGCCCCTCTGCGACGGACTCGGCCAGATTGGCGAAAACGACGGTGAACCAGAGCCAGGCGGTGACCAGCCAGGCGAAGACGCTGGGGGTGATGATCGCCAACAGCGTCGTCAGAACCGAGCCGACGAACACCACGAACATCACCGGGTTGCGGGCCTGATGCCGTGGGTTGATCTTGCGCAACGCCCCCGGTAGCGCGGTGATCAACTGCCGCGGGTTGAAAACCCCGGCGCCGACCCGTTGGTGCGAATGCGGCTGATGGGGGACCCCAGTGGGATCGATGTCCGGGTTGAGGGTGGATGGGGCGGTCACAGCAGGGCCTCCGCGATGGATCCCAGCGCCAGGGCCGGGAAGAAGGTGAGGGCGGCCACCAGGACGATCACACCACTGAGCAGGACGCCGTACAGGACGCCGTGAGTGGGCAAGGTCCCGGCGGTGGCCGGGGTCTTTTTCTGCGTAGCCAGACTGCCGGCGAGGGCCAGGATGAACAGGATCGGCAGGAACCGGCCGAAGAACATTGCCAGGCCGAGCGCGGTCTGGAAGAAGTTGCTGGTCACGGTGATGCCGGCGAACGCGCTGCCGTTGTTGTTCGCAGCTGAGGCGAACGCGTAGAGGACCTCGGAGAAACCATGGATGGAACCGGCTGATCCGGGCTGCCCGCCATTGCCCATGAATCCGGGCGTGCTGGGCAGCGCGATGGCGATGCCGGCGCCGATCAGCACCAGGGCCGGCATCACCAGAACCGACAGGGCGGCCATCGTGATCTCCCGGCGGCCGATCTTCTTGCCCAGATATTCCGGGGTCCGGCCGACCAGCAATCCGCCGATGAACACCGCGATCACCGCGAAGACCAGCATCGAGTACAGGCCGGCGCCGACACCACCGGGAGCGACCTCGCCGAGGAGCATGTTCAGGATGAAGAGGCCGCCGCTGCCGGCCGAGAAGCTGTCGTGCATGGAGTTGACCGCGCCGGTCGAGGTGCCGGTGGTGCTCACCGCGAACAGGACCGAGCCGGGGATCCCGAACCGGACTTCCTTGCCCTCCATCATCGCGCCGGCGGCTTGCCCGGCGACGCCGCTGGCGGTTGATTCGGCCCAACTGGACAACGCCAGCAGAGTGCCCCACAGCGCAGCCATCACACCGAGGATGGTCAAGCCCTGCTTGCGATCGTTGACCATCGTGCCGAACGTCCGGGTCAATGCGACCGGGATCAGCAGCAACGAGATGATCTCGAAGATGTTGCTCAACGGCGTCGGATTCTCGAACGGATGCGCCGAGTTGGCGTTCAAGATCCCGCCGCCGTTGGTGCCGATCTCCTTGATCGCCTCCTGCGAAGCGACCGGGGCCAACGCGTTACTCGACGCCACACCGTCCAACCCGGTCGAGGCGAACGAGCTGTGCAGGGACATGATGACGCCCTGGGTCAGCAGGAACAGCGCCAGCACGATCGAGAGCGGGAGCAGGATCCGTAGGGTGCCGCGCATCAGGTCGACCCAGAAGTTGCCCAGCCGGCCGCCGCTGGAGCGGACGAAGCCACGGATCAGAGCCACCACCACCGCCATACCCACGGCGGCACAGACGAAGTTCTGCACCGCCATGCCCAGCATCTGGGTCAGATTCGAGACGGTCTTCTCCGGTACGTAGGACTGCCAGTTCGTATTGGTCACGAACGAGATCGCCGTGTTGAAAGCCACCGACGGGCTCACCCCGGACAGCCCGTTGTTCAGTGGCAGGACGCCCTGGATCCGCTGCAGCAGGTACAGCAATCCGATGCTCGCCGCGCTGAAGCCCATCAGGCTGCCCGCGTAGCCCCCCCACGTCTGATCGGTGTCGGGATCGATCCGGGTCACCCGGTACGCGAGTCGCTCCACCCGCCAGTGCTTGGTATCCAGATAGACCCTTGCCATGTAGTCGCCCAGCGGCACGTACGCCGCCGCGAGAACGACCACGACCAGGCCGATCTGCAGGGTGGCCGCCAACGCCGGGCTCATCAGAACCGCTCCGGGTTCAGGAGCGCGACAAGCAGATAGATCACCAGCGCCGCCGAGATGATCAACAGACAAACGGTGATCACGCCGATCACCGGGCCTGCAACGCGCGAAGCACCAATAGGCTCAGCGCATACGCCGCTATCAGCACCAACACGAACACCAGATCAGCCACGCCGACGCCCTCGATTTCTGATTGAGCCGCGCCCTCGAAACAGGCACGTCCCCATCAGGGTTCATCGGGCCCGCGCCGGAATCACCGATCTTGACGGGTTCCTAACGGCGCACAGCCGGAATTTGACGAAATCTTGATGGCTGGAGGGGCCGCGAAAAGCTCCTGTTGACCGCCTGCCGTTGGGTCAGAAGGCGCTGACCGGCTGCCGATGTTGCAGGAAGAACCGGACAATTTCGGCCGATGCCCCAGGCCCCTTGGCATCGGTGTAGCTACCGCGACGATCGCCACCGAACCAGGCGTGGCGCCCACCGTGCACCATCCACGACTCGACATGCACGGTGCCGTCCGCATCGGTATGGACCGTCCGGGTGTACGAGCGTTCGCCCTGCACGCCGCGACTGGAAACCGGCTGCCGCAGAACGACTCCGGCCGGGTCCGCGGACGAAATCCGAGCGGCCACAATGGACTCGGCGTTCACCGCGGCTACCGTGGTGTCACTGTCGCCGTGGAAGACGATCACCGGTACCGCGTTGCCGGCGGACGGCTTTCCGCCGGATTGCATGGCCGCGAAGGCGCTGCCGACATCCTGGGCGACCCCGTAGGCCAGGCCGGAATGAACACCGATCGCCGCGAACAGTTCGGGGTACGTCGCACCCAGGACCGCGGCCATCGCGCCGCCCGCCGACATCCCGGCGATGTACACGCGAGTGGCGTCAACGGTGTAGTCGTCCATCAACTGCCTGGTGATTCCGGCGATGATCGCCGGCTCGCCCTGACCTCGACGCTGATCGCCGGGCTGGAACCAATTCCAGTACCCGCCGGGGTTTGCCGACCTGGATTGTTCGGGGTAGGCGACAAGGAAGGTGTGCAGGTCTGCCTGCTCATTCATCCGGGTACCCCTGGCGAAGTCGGCTGCGGTCTGGGTACCACCATGCAACATGACGATCAGCGGCGATGGCTCACCCGAGTAGCCGGTAGGTAGGTAGACGTCGTAGGCGCGAGTGCCGGCCGGCCCCGTGTAGACCAGGTGTGTGGTGTGACCATCGCCGGGCGCGAGTTGGTGTCTCGTTCGGGGCGGAACATCGGAGTTTAGCAGCACCACGCCTAGGTTACCGGCAAGTTCGGTTTGTTGCTCCACGTTTGGCCGAACCAACCGACTACTCCGGGCATCAACGGTTGACTGGGCATGATCTGGACAACTCAACGGAGCGGGTCGATCGGGTTCGCCCACAATTCGGTCAAGACCGCGAGTTCGGCGTCGACGGCGAAGTGGTCGTTCTCATGGCCGGCCGGCACCAGTTCGTAGGAGCGCCGGACGAATTCCACAACGGGCTCGATCGGGCCATGCAGTACGGCCGTGCCATGCGGCGATCGCAGCTCCATCACCAATCCGTGCTCGGTCGGACTCAGTCGCACGTCGCCCAATCCGCTCGGCGTGGCCAGCCCATCGCGGAGCAGATCTCGGGCCAACACCCACCGCACGGCCGGCGCATCCGACATCGAGAAACTCGCCCGTACCGAAAAGGGCTCATGAATGCTGTATCGGAGTCGGGTGACGATCACCTCGTCGCCGAGCCGATGGCCGGCGAAGGTCATGGCGAAGGTGCTGGACACGGTCTCGACGCTGGCCGTAGGGCGTTGGTCTGGCATGGCAATCGTCCTATCATTCAGTGCCGACTCGACTGGCTCGACTGGCCGACAGGAGTGGCCGAACCGACTCGCCCGGTCGACCGGACGTCGATGGTGGCACCCACCGACAGATTAACTGTACGTTACTGGTCTATCACGGAGCGTAATATTCAGCTATTCTTGCGAAGGTGTCGCTGGTCACATCTTGATCGGTGGCCGCTGGCCCGCCGCAAGTGCTGGCGCGGCCTCCTCGACCCGGCCGGTCCGCGACGAGCAATCAGCCGGCCGAGTCCTCTGCTACGGTCGCCTCGTCCGGCCGTGACGATGATCCTCAGCGGCCGGCCACGGGAAGTCCACGCTCCCCACTCGCCGACCCCAGCCCGGTCCCGGCGAACGAACCGAGTCGCCGACGCATTCCAGGAGTGATCGCAAGTGAACGGTGACGTGATCGGCGCGGCGGCTCAAGCACTTGATCGAGCGAGCTCGGCCGATTCCGCCCGGACCGTTGCAGCGCCCTTCGGTACCTTCCGACACGACGTGTCTGCGGCTCGTTCGACGTGGTCAGACAGCCTCTTCAGGATTTACGGTTTCGCCCCCGCCGAGGTGGTACCCAGCCTGGACCTGATGACTTCCCATCAGCACCCGCAGGACGTGTCCGGATGGACCGAGGCCGTCGCGCAGACACTCGCCGATGGTCGATCGTTGTGCCTGCTGCATCGGATCGTTGACGGCAAGCTCCGCGCCCGTTCTCTGCTCTCCGTCGGTTTCGCTGGTTTCGAAGCCGACAGAGTGGTCGAACTGAACGGCATCGTGGTGGATCTCACCGAGCGGCTGCGAGACAACCAGCGCGCCGAGATCACCCGCGCGGTCCAGCGCTCGACCGAATCCCGTTCGGTGATCGACCAGGCCAAGGGCGTCATGATGGGGGTGTTCCAGATCGACGACAATCAAGCGTTCGAGCTGCTTCGCTGGCACTCGTCCTACGCGAACGTCAAAGTTCGCGACGTCGCGACGATCCTGGTGGGGCGGCTGGCAGCCCCCGAATTGGTGGACCTTCCGTCGCGTGTGCGGCTGGCCACCATTCTGACCGAGCTCGCCACCGTCGAGGGCAAACGTGCCCTGCCGACGCCGCAACGCGAAGAGACGATGCTGGAATCGGCGCCCGATCAGTCCTCCCGAACCATCGAAGCGGCGAGGCTGATTCCGAGCGCCGAGATTTCCAGGACGATGTTGCGGGCGGTCGCCGGCGCGGGGCAGAGCATCACCGTCGCCGACTGCCTGGCTCCCGGTATGCCGCTGATCTACGCCAACGCCGCCTTCCTGGACCTCACCGGCTACTCCGCGGACGAGGTCCTCGGACACAATTGCCGATTTCTACAGGGGCCCGACACCGACCTGATCCAGGTGGCCGAGGTGCGTACGGCGATCGAACAGGGCCGCGAGCTGCGGACCGTGCTGCGCAACTATCGCCGGGACGGCAGCGCCTTCTGGAACGAGCTGCATCTATCGGCCGTCCGCGACGATGCCGGTCGGCTCACCCACTTCATCGGCTATCAGCTCGATGTCTCCGAGCGCGTGGCGCGGGAGCAGCAGCTCACCCACCTCGCCTACCACGACGCCCGGACCGGACTCCCGAACGAGGCGTACGTGGTGCGCCACATTGCGCTATCCATCGAACGCGA
This sequence comes from Mycobacteriales bacterium, assembly GCA_038245175.1. Taxonomy (GTDB): domain Bacteria; phylum Actinomycetota; class Actinomycetes; order Mycobacteriales; family Nakamurellaceae; genus Nakamurella. Next base: position 13,483 of record JBBRSR010000003.1, read on the forward strand.
AGGGGCCCAGGGGCTGACCGTGCTGCACATCCGGATCAGCGGCTTCCGGTCGGCTGGCGACGTCGATGAGTCCGCCACGGTGAACTCGGTGCTGGCGACCACCAGGGATCGACTGGTCGCCGAGCTGCCCAAGGGTGCCTTCCTGGCCAAGCTCGACGGCGATGCGTTCCTGGTGCTGCTCGGCCCGCAAGTCGTGCTGGACGTGGCCGCCGTCAGCGACAGGCTCGACTCCCCCATCGTCTGCGCCGGTGACCAACGGTCGGTCGCTGTGCACATCGGACAGGCGCGCTACCCGGTGGACGGCATCGAACCTGCGGCGTTGATCGCACGGGCCCGGATCGCGGCCGCCGGCTCGGTGGTCAGGCCGGTTACGGACCGCCCACCGGCCGAGCCGACAGGTCGGTCAACCGCACGGTGATCGGCGCGTTCACCGACGTGCTCGACAGATAGACGTTGAATCCGATGGCCCCTGGCGCCTGTAGGGCCGCCGTCGAATCGGTGGCACTCAACTGCCACCCGGCGGGCTCGGCACCGGCGGCGGACCACACCTTCGCGCGCACCGTGGTCGGGTTGGTGCCGGTGACCTGGACCCGCATGGTCAGGGCGCCGCCGGCGACGGCCGTCAGGCCGGGAACGAGAATCGCCGCGCTCAACACGGCAACGGTGGAGGTCCCGGTCAGCGCGTTCAGCCCGAGAAAGACTTGACCGCTGCCGTTGACCCGGGCTCGGCCCTGATACTCCAGGTTGGTCCCGACACGCCGGGCGGACGCCGTGAAGTACGTGCCGCTGCCGGCTCCGAGTTTGTCGGTCGACATCGACAACCGGTAGTCGGTATCGGCGCTGGAGACACCGAGCAGATTGCCAGCGACCGTGGCACCCGGCTTCGGAACCGTCACCAGCCCGGCGCCGCCGGCCACCGAGAAGTTCGTCGCGCCGCCGGATACCGTCCACGCGCCGCCGAGGGTTGCCGCCCCCCAGCCGTTGCTGACGGTTCGACTGAAGGTGTCCGTTGCGAACGGGCTGCCCGGCGCGGCGGTGGGGGTCACCGTCCGGTACGCGGTACCGACCCCGCCCTGATTGTCCGTCGCGGTCACCGTCACCACATACGACCCGGCCGACCCGTACGTGTGCGAACTCGTCGCACCCGTGGACGCCGCGCTGCCATCGCCCCAGCTCCACGAGAACCCGGCAATCGAACCATCCGGATCCACCGAACCGGCGCTGTCGGCCGCGCACACCAAATTCGTGCAGCTCACCGAAAGCGCCGCCGCCGGCGGCACGTTGACCGGCGCAGCGGCGGTGGTCCGGGCGGACAGGTTGTCCATCCGCAGCACCACGGGCGCGTTCGTGCTCCCACCGGACAGGTATGAACTCACCCCGATCGAGCCTGGACCCTGCGCGCCGGCGAACGAATCGGTAGCCGAGAGCTGCCAGTTGGCCGGCTCGGTACCGGTGGCCGCCCAGACCTTGAGCCGAACGGTCGTCGGATTGGTCCCGGTTACCTGCAGTCGAGCGTTCAGCAGCGCGCCGGCCGTCACGGTGAGCCCGCTGACGATCACCGAACCGGTCAGGGCGACCGAGGTGGCAGTGCCCTTCAGCGCATTGAGCGACGTAATGACCGCGCCGTCGCCGCGGATCCGGACGCTCGCCTGGTATTCGGTGTTGACGGCCACCCGGCGGCCGATCAGGGTCACGTACATGCCGTTGCCCGTCGCCAGCTTGTCGGTGCCGAACGACAGCTGAAGATCGGTGTCACTCCGCGAGACGGTGGCCAGGGTGGCGGCCAACGTGCCGCCCGCCGTCGGAAAGACGACCGAGCCCAGGCCGCCGGACACCGAATAACGAGCGGCCGGGCCGCTGCCGGTCCAGGCGCCGCCGATGTCGGCTGAGCCCAGGCTGTTGCTCAGCGTTCGACTGAAGCTGTCCGAGGCGAACAGATTCGGGTCGACGGGTAGTCGCGGCGACACCGTCCGACCGGCGGAGCTGCTGCCACCGGTGTCGGTGACCACGGTCAGGCCGAGCTGATAGTCGCCCGGTCCGGCGTAGGTGTGGGAGCTGCTGACCCCGCTGGTGACCGCGGTGCCGTCACCCCAGTTCCACGAATAGCCGGTGATGGTGCCGGTGCCGGGTGTGCTGGCGGCGGCATCCGCACTACAGACCAGCGCGGCGCAGGACACCGTCATCGCCGCTTGGGGGGACCCGATCGGCGGCGTCCAGATGTCCAGGATCGGCGTCGCCGTTGCGCTGGCGCCGATTGCCGGCAAGCCGTAGGCGTCCTGGATGGTCCGCAGAATGCTGTAGTGGTCGATGTGCTCGGGGTAGGCACCCGGCGCCACGCCCGCACCGAGAATGATGGTGGGGATCCGGTTGGCGGCGCGGTTGTCGTCCTCGTCCCAGGTCAGGATCATGAGGCTGTTGTGCTGCTCGGCCCAGTCGACATAGCCCCCCAGATTGCTCTGCAGCCAGCTGTCGCCCTGCGCGATCGTGCCGTCGTGCATGTCGTTCTGCAGGTTCGGCACGACGAACGACACGGCAGGCAGTGCGGCGTAGTCCGCCGAGAGAGCCGTGAAGGCGGTCAGCGGCAGGTTGGCCGAGGCGGGCACCGAGGGAAAATTGACCCACGGATTGTGCTTACGCGCGTAAGTGGTCGACCCGCAGCCGGTGAAGCCGGCGGCGGGCATCGTCTCCGAATAGCCCGCGAAGCTCAACCCGGCGGTCAGCAACTGCGCGCCGAGGTTGTCTGCATTGATGGTGTGCGGGCAGCTGTCGTCGATGATGCCGTTGGTCGAGCCGGAGAACAGGGCGATGTAGTTGGGCTGGCTCGGGTGGGTCACCGCATACGACTGGGTCATGTTCGCGCCGCGGGCGGCCAGCGAATTGATGTACGGCGCGCTGATGTTGCCGATGATGCTCTCGTTGGAGTGGTTCTCTTCGACGACCACGACAACATGATCCGGTCGCGGCACCGCGGACACCGTTGCCGCGGCGGCCGGAGCCAACGCGGTCACTGCTGACCCGGATGCGGCCGTCGCCGACCCGACCACTCCTGCCCAGGCCTGGCCGACCGAGCTGAGCCCGACCAGCACAACGAGCGAAACGGTGAATGCCGCCGAAAACTTTCGCATGTAGACCCTCGCGCACGGGCCCGCTCGTGGGGCCATTGCGACGCAGCGTAGTGCCTCTCGGTAATCTGCTGGAGGCAAACGGGCAATCACGTCGCAAACTCGCCGAAGGGTGTGCGAAGCGTGACCGTACGGTCCTACCGTGCGGATCGACCTACCGCCGGGTCCGCAGGTAGTTCGACACCACTTGCGCACCGAGCCCGTCGAGGTCGGGCGCAACCAGCCGTCCGCCACACCGCTGGGCCAGCGAGTCCATGAACGCGGCCAGTCGGGGGTCCTCGCCCAGGATGAAGAACGTGATGGCCGCTCGACGGGTCGACAGGCGGTCCAGCTCCAGCATCGTCGCCCGCAGCGTGTCCGGGTGCGGCGGGTAGGAAAAGGTCAGGCCGCCGCCGGGTTCCAGATGCGAGGTCGGCTCACCATCGGTGACCACCAGAACGACCGGCATCGCGTCGGGGTGCCGGTGCAGGTGCTCGCCGGCCAGCATCAACGCATGCTGCAGGTTGGTGCCCTGGACGTAGGCGCCTTCCAAACCGATCAGTTCGCCGAGTTCCACCGCCGCGGCCCGGCGACCGAACGTGATGAGTTGCAGGGCATCGCCACGGAACCTGGTCGAGATCAACTGGTGCAGCGCCAGAGCGGTGCGCTTCATCGGCACCCAACGCCCGTCCTGCACCATCGACCAGGAGGTATCGACGCACAGCGCCACCACCGCGCGGGTGCGCTGCTCGCTCTCGACGACCTCGACGTCGGACACATCCAGCCGGCGCTGGTCGCCGCCGGCCCGCCGCAGTTGCGCGTTCAGCATGGTTCGCCCGACATTCCACGACTCGGTGTCGCCGAACGCCCACGGCCGGCTTGCGCCGGTCGGTTCGCCGGCTGCCCCCGACCGTCTGGTCTCCCGCTCGCCGCGCCGGGTGCTGAGCTGCTCCACCACCGCGCTCAACGCGGACTCGCCGAGCCGGCGCAGCGCCTTGGGCGAGAGCCTGAGCGACCCGTCGTCGGCGCGCTCGAACACACCCTGGTCCCGCAGCTCCCGATCGAGTTCGGCCAGCTCGCGGATGTCCGCGCGGGCCTGGTCGCCCAGGGCCTGGCCCAAGGCATCCAGATCGATGTCGTCCAGGCGCGCGCCCGGATAGCTCTGGCCGAGTTGCTCGGCCAGCGCATCGAGCCTGCCCAGGTCCTCCATGGCCCGGGTAGCCGCACCCAGGCCCATCGGCGATTCGCCGCGGAATCGTCCGGAACCCGACCAGTCCTCGCCGGGCCGCAGGTCCTGCAGCTGCGCATCGAGCTGGGCGAGCGAATCGGCCAGCCTGGGGTCACCGAAGGCCTGCATGCTCAGCTGACTCAGCTCGGCCCGTTGCTCCGGGCTGAGCGAGGACATCATCCGCTGCGCGGCGGCCGACCGGCCGGCGAGCGCGTCGATGAGTTCATCGACCGTCTGCGGATCCTCCGGAAAATACTCGCCGTGCCGGTCCATGAATTGATCGAACTGCGCTGGGGTATCGGCGCCGGCGGCATGCGCCTCGAGCAGGGCGTTCAGATCGTCCAGCATCTCACGGATCCGTTCGACGTCCTGCGGGGTGGCCTGCTCGAGCGCCTGCTTCATCCCGGCGAACCGCTGGTCGAGCAGCTCCTTGCCGAGCAGGTCCCGAATGTCCTGGTAGGCCTGCCGGGCCGCCGGCGACTGCCAGTCGTATTCGGCCAGCTCCCGGACCGCGCCGCCGGTGTCCGACGGCAACGCGTCGAGTCGCATCTCGTTGAACCGGGCGTCGTCGGAGTTCTGCCTGGCCAGGGCCTCCCGCTCAGCGTCCAGCGCCTTCTCCAGCAACTCGCGAACCTGCTGCAGGGTCCCGTCCAGGCGGTTGTCCCGTTGCAGGTCGCGGCGGCGCTGGGCGATCTTGCGGGCCAGATCGTCGAGCCCGCGGCGGCCGTTGAGCCCTTGCCGCAGCAATTCACGCAGCGCCTGTTTCGGCGAGCTTCCGGCCATCACGTCGTCGCCGATGCGATCCAGCGCGGCACGCAGGTCCACCGGCGGCGCCAGCGGATCCGGGCCATCCAGATACGGGCCGTAGGAATACGTGCGGCGCCGCGGTCGGCGTCCCTGACCAGCCGATCCGGCTGCCGGGTCAGCCATAGCTGACCGTGTCACCGTCGTCGCTGGGTTGCTTGGTCAGTTTGCGAGTCAGGAACAGCAGTTCCAGCGCCAGCTCGGCAGCCGAGGCCATCGGCCCCGGATCCTCGGTGCCGGCGGCGCCCAACCGCTGGGCGATCACCGTCAGTTCGGCTACCGCCGGCAGCGCCGCGACCACCTCGGCTGCGGTGACCCGGTCGCCCGTCCGCAACGGTGATCGGGTGACGGCCTCGGCCAACGCCGTCAGGTCGACGCCGCGCAATTTCGCCCGGGCCGTCTCAGCGGTCGCCCGGCGCAGTAGGTGTTCAAGTACCTCGGCCTCGCGACCCTCCTGCCCGGTGACGAACTCCAGCTTGCCGCGCAGCACCGGAACGGCCGCCTCGAGGTCGATCGGCCGGGCGGTTGCGGTGCTCTCGCCGGTGATCGCGGACCTGCGCAGGGCTGCGGCGGAGACCGTTTCCGCGGCCGCCACCGAGAACCGGGCCGACACTCCGCTGCCCTGGTCGATGGCGTTGGACTCACGCAGCAGCCGGGTGAACCGGGCGATGATCTCCAGCAGGTGCAGTGGTACGCCCGCCACCAACTCCGCTTCCTGTTCGATCAGCTCGACCTCGTCGGCCAGTTCGAGCGGGTAGTGGGTGCGGACCTCCGCGCCGAAGCGGTCCTTGAGCGGCGTGATGATACGCCCGCGGTTCGTGTAATCCTCCGGGTTGGCCGAGGCGACCAGCAGCACGTCCAGCGGCAGCCGCAGCGTGTATCCGCGAACCTGGATGTCGCGCTCCTCCATCACATTGAGCAGTGCCACCTGGATCCGTTCGGCGAGGTCGGGCAGCTCGTTGATCGCCACGATGCCACGGTGCGCGCGCGGCACCAGGCCGAAATGAATGGTCTCCGGGTCGCCCAGGGATCGGCCTTCGGCAACCTTCACCGGGTCGACATCGCCGATCAGGTCAGCCACAGCGGTGTCCGGGGTGGCCAGTTTTTCGGTGTACCGCTGGCTGCGGTGCTTCCAGGCCACCGGCAGCTCGTCGCCGAGTTCGGCCGCCCGGCGGATCGACGTCACGGTGATCGGCAGGTACGGATGTTCGCCGAGCTCGGACCCGGCGATGACCGGCGTCCACTCGTCGAGCAGCGTGGTCAGGGTGCGGAGCAACCGGGTCTTGCCCTGACCGCGCTCGCCCAGCACGACGACGTCATGGCCGGCCAGCAGCGCGCGTTCGAGTTGCGGCAGCACGGTGGACTCGAAGCCGACGATGCCGACCCAGGGGTCGACCCCGGCGCGGAGCGCGGCCAGCAGGTTTTCGCGGATCTCGGCTTTGACGCCGCGGAGCACGTGGCCCGCGGCGCGCAGCTCCCGGATAGTGGTGGGCAGGTCCTCGGGTGGGGTGGCTTGCACGATTTCCCACGGTACGCCTGGCGAAATTCGGCCAGGTTTCGTCGCTGATCCGGCCGGCGCTGGCCGGCCGAACTCAGTCGGCGGGCGGCACTTCCATCTCGCCCATCCGGGACCAGTCATCGCCGGGAATCTCGAAATTGATGATCCGCGGAGTCTCCGCCAGTGCGTCCGGCAGGTCCTTCATGGCTGTCTTGAAGTGGTCGGAGTTCACGTGCTTGCCGGCCGCTTCGCCATCGCGGAAGGCTTCCAGCAGGATGTATTCGTCCGGGTCCTCGATGCCGACTGACCAATCGAACCAGAGGTTTCCAGGCTCACTGCGTGTTTCCCGAGTGAAGTCGGAGACCAGCGCGAGCCAGTCACGGCTCCGATCGTGCAGGACCTTGAACCTGACGGTGATCACAATCATCGCTGCCTACTTTCTTTCCGCATCCGGCTGCTGGGCGCCGCAACACAACTATGCGGGATCAGTTCCCGCGCTGCCGCGCAGATCGATTGCGGACCCCGTGCGGCAGCCCAACGGGCCGGATCAGAGAGCATCGACCCGATCGAATTCCTGGCCGTCGAATTCCCGCAGTTCGAAGCTCAGAAGGCCCGAGTGCTGGCCACCTGAGAAACTCTCAGGTCGGCACGTCGCAGCGGGCGATCCGGGTGAATCGGTAACCGGTGCCAGTCTGGCCGTTCACCCGGACCGAGATCGCCGACGTGCCGCTGACCGGTACCCCGAAGACGGCGACCTTGGCCCCGCGTCCGCGGAAAGCGATTCTGGCTGACTGGGTCTGGAACACCGATGGCTTGCCGGCGGCAACCAACAGCTGGTCCAGGACCGACAGCTTGGTCAGGTTCGGATCGGTGTCCGGACTGTCCGGCTTGGTCACGAAGTCGATGCGGTCCAACTGGTCTCGGTACTTGTCTAGCAAATCACTGATCGAAACCGTTGGCACCGCAACACTTCCGGCGAACCGCGCGGTCCTGGCGAGCCCCTTCGGGTCATCCAGTTGGGCGCCGATCTCGAGCTTCGTCTGGCCGGTCGGCTTGACCGGCGGCGCCAGCCGCAGACCGAACGGCGACTCGCCGTGCACCCCCCAGGTGTAGCCCAGGGTTCCCTTGGCGTCGCCGGCAGTGACCCGAAGCGTCCACTCCCCCGGTTCCGGGGTGTCGATCCGGATGACCAGGTAGCTGGATCCGTTGATCACCAGGTTTCCAGCGGTCGCGGCAGTGATCACCTGCAGATACGGGGAGGTCAGGGTCAGCTCGACCGGCCCGGCCGGATCGTGCCAGCTGACCAGGAAGGCGGCCGAGGACACCGAATCGTCGATCAGCGCGGTGTGCGTGTTGGCCAGCGACCCCGCCTTCCGCAGGGCCTTGGCCAGCGCCGAGGACGGCCTCAGCAGACCCGTCAGGCCGACCTGGGCGGTGGTCAACGGCACGAAGTCATCGGCCTCGGCGGTGATGCCACCAAGCCCGTCGACCTCGGCGCTGCCCGCCGCGATGACCTCCTCGCCACCGACGAGAGCCTGCAGGTGGACATAGATCTCATGCAGCTTGCCGTTGTCCGCGGCGCTGTGCACGGACTGGAACAGGCCACCCCGAGCCACCGCGATGTTGTTGAGCAGGACCTCGTCGCTGGCCACCCCCAGCGAGACGGTGTAGACCTTGGTCGTTGCCGGCACCGTGGGCAGCACCTCGGTGAAATCCGGTCCGCCATACCAGGCCGGCGGAGTGTTGGCCAGGCCGCCGCCCACCCAGGGCGGGGTGTTCTCGTGCCCGTCGCTGAGCAGCACTATCGCCTGTGGGTGGGTGGGATCGCCGCCCAGGGTCAACTCGTTCAGACCCTGTTGCAGCCCGGCGCCGATGGAGGTCGCGCCGGCCGGGTTGATCGCATCGATCGCCAGCTTGATCGCGGTCTGGGTGGCTGCGCCGGCGATCGGCACCACCGGGCTGACGGTGCCGACCGTGTGGTCGAACATCACCACACCGGCCCGATCGCCGATCCGGAGGACATCGATGAGTTGCTTGGACCGCTCCCTGGCGGGCGCCATAAAGCCGTACCAACCCATGCTGCCGCTGTGATCGATGACCTCGACGACGTCCACCGGTTTGGGCGAGAATCCGACACCGTTGGAAATCGCCAGCGCAAAGTCCTGGCGCAGGGCCGGTGCCAGGCCAGGGATGCCGAACGGCACGGAGACACCGTGCACTTCGATGGTGTACGTGCCGGGTACCGGCGTCGCGATGTGCACCCGCTGAACGTTGTTCGTCGGATTCGGGAACACCGTGATGTCACCGTCCACCGCGGGCGCGCCGCCCGGCGGCAGCACCCGCAGGTACAGCTTGTTCTGCAAGCCCTTTCCGGGCCGGTCGGTCCAGACCAGGGTGACCCGCAACGGCAGGGCGACGTCGGCGACCTGCACCGACAGAGTCCTGATCTCACCGGTCGCAACCGCGAGCTGCATGTCGTCGCTGAAGGACTGCTGGCCGGTTCCCGCGGGTGCGAGCAACTGCTGCAGGTCCAGCCAGCCGAAGCCGTGGGTGTTGTCCGGCGCGGTCGGTCCGGCTCCCGGAACCGCCGCCGAATTGACGATCAATGACTTCATCAAAGCCGCCGATGGATTCGGCAGACCGCGCCGCTGGCGCAGATATTGCCGCAGCACAGCCACCGATCCGCTGGTGATCGGAGTCGCCATGCTGGTGCCGGAGTCGTAGAAGTAGTTCTGCTCGGCCAGCGCCCCCGAACCGGCCGGCGCTGCCGGCGCCAGCTCATTCCAGGCGCCGAAGAGCTGCCCGCCGGGCAGGCCGAGCCCCACGGCCTCGGCATGGGTGGCCACCCCGTCCGCGTCATCGGCATAGAAGGAGTTGATGTTGGGCGAATGGGACAGTCCGTCTGGCCCCACGTCGGCGGTGCTGACCGTCGACCGGCAGGACAGGATGAAGGTGCCCGGCGCGACGATATCCGGCTTGGTGCGGGTGTCGCCGGTGTCATTGATCGGGCCGCGCGAGGAAAACGCGGCGATCTCGTTCGCATTGTCGGCCTGCGCGGCGAATCCGCTGATCGACAACGGAACGTTCACCTTGGGGGTGGCCAGGTTGTGGTCGTTGTCCTGCAGGTTGGGGTTGATGCTGATGGTCGCCGGCAGCGGCCGAACGCTCTCCGCGGCGCCGACGGTCAGGCAGTTCTTGGCGGTGCCCGGTGCGCTGACCGTGGAAACCCCCGGACCGGCGTTGCCGGCCGCGATCACCACCAGCATGTCGGGGTGGTTGAACACGAAGTCGTCGACGTCCTCGGCGAACGCCGTGTACTTACCGAGGTTGGTGTTGGAACCCCAGCTGTTGGAATGGATCCGGGCACCGTCGGCATAGGCATCGGCGAACACGCCCGTGACCAGGTCGGCGGGGACGCTGAGCCCGGTCGAATTGTTCGGCCCCATGGACAGCACCGTCAACGACGCGGCCGGCGCCATGCCGCGGATGTTGCCGTTGGAGTTGGTTCCGTCGCCGGCGATGCTGCCGCACACATGGGTGCCATGGTTGTTGAGGTCGGCGCCGTTGGCCGGAAGCTTGACAACGGTGGCGCGAATGTTGACCACCCGACCGGAAAAATCCGGCAGGACGGTGGCGGCGACGCCGGTGTCCAGCCCGCTGTCGGCCACACCGACGATCTCACCGGCCCCGTCCAGACCGAGACCGGTGGCAACCGGCTCGACCTTGACGAGTCCGCGCGCGACATTGTTCTGGGTGGTCGGATCTGGAGCGATCTCGGCATGCAACACACCATCCAGCGCGGCCAGCTCCGCGAGCCTGCTGGGCGCCAGCTTCACGAATGCGCGCCGGCTGGACGACTCGGTCACCTCGCCCACCGCATTGAGGTCGGCCAGTGTCTGGGCGGCATCCACTCCCTGGTCGAGCGAGACCAACACGGTCACCTCGGGCTCGGCCGCCGGGGCAGCGGCGCCACCGTCGAGCGGCTCGATCTGGATGGCCGCGGCACTGGTGACCAGGTTGAGCGCGGGGTCCAGCTTCTCCAGCGCATCGAAATCGGTGACCTCACGGACGAAGCCCAGCGCCATCAGGTCGCCGGCGCTCGCTGGGGAGTCACCGCGCACCCGGTACCCGCCGTCGGGCAGTCGGTTGACCACCCGCAGCCCCAACCTGGCCAGCTGGGCGATGTCGCCCTCGGCCAACGGTGAATGGGTCCGCACACGCAGGTCTTGAATGGACATCTGCACTCCCTTGCGAATGGCCGGCGGCTGTCTGTGACGCCGGCACCGTTGGTGGTCTCATCGGTACCACTTGCTCGACTCCTCGACTCCTCGACTCCTCGACGCACCGTGCCCCGCGCGCCGGCGCTCTCTCGTGTCCTCGCGCCATCGTCGTCTTTACCAAGTCGGAGCCTGCGAATTAAGCGCTGATACACCCAGACTCCCCGCGGCGGCCGGGCTGCCAACACCGATCAATTACCCTGAGCCGATGGCGGCCACCCCCAGCAAGGCTCCCGCGATTGAACTGGAGGTCGGAGATCGGACGGTCCGGCTGTCCAGCCCGGACCGGGTCTACTTCCCGGCCCGCGGCGAGACGAAACTCGACCTTGCGCGCTACTACCTCAGCGTGGGCGACGGGATAGTCCGCGCCCTGCGCGAACGCCCCTGCATGATGCACCGATTCCCCACCGGGATCAGCGGCGAGAAGGTGCACCAGAAGCGATTGCCCAGCGGCGCGCCGCCGTGGGTGCAAACCGTGCGGGTGCACTTTCCCCGCTACAACCGCAACGCGGACGAGCTGTGTGTGACCGAGTTGGCCAGCGTGATCTGGGCGGTACAGATGTCCACGGTCGAGTTTCATCCCTGGAACTCACGGCGGGCGGACACCGAACGGCCGGACGAGTGGCGGATCGACCTCGATCCGGGGCCCGACTGCGGCTTCGACAGGGTGTGCCGGGTGGCCGGCGTCGTCCACGAGGTGCTCGACGACCTCGGCGCCGTCGGATGGCCGAAGACCTCCGGCGGATCGGGCCTGCACGTCTACGTCCGGATCGAGCCGCACTGGGGATTTCGCGAGGTACGCGGCGCCGCACTGGCTTTCGCCCGCGAAGTGGAGCGACGAACACCCGATGAGGTGACCACCACCTGGTGGCGCAAGGACCGTGATCCCAGGAAGTTGTTCGTCGACTACAACCAGAACGCCCGCGACCACACGATTGCCGCGGCCTACTCGGTCCGCGGCAATGCCGAGGCCACCGTTTCGACACCCATCAGTTGGGACGAGATCGCCGACGTTCACCCGAAGGACTTCACCATCGCGACTGTGCCCGCCCGGTTCGCCGAGTTGGGTGACCTGCACGCCGGTATCGACGATGCCGTTTTCAACCTGGAGTCGCTGTTGGAGTGGGCCGACCGGGACAGCCGCAACGGCGCCGGCGACCCCGGTGAGCCGGTGGAACTCTGAATTCGGCGTATCACGGCACCGCCGCGCGACTCTGATCTCTCAGTGTGGTCAATCGACCAGGCTGCAGCGACTCAGTAGCGAGGAGGTGCGCAACATGACGATCGAAATTGTCGAGGTGGAGGACATCACGGCCACCCGGATTCACCTGGATCCCGAGGCGGGCGGCGCCTGATCGCCAGGCCGGCCCGACTGGACAAAGGGAATCAAGACCGCTGCGTCTCGGGCCGGCCGGGCATTCCCGTCACAACAGATGATCAGATCCATCACCTTCCATGCGGGGCCGCTATTGCCGCCCGGAAAGGTATACACATGGCGCCGCGACTGAAATCCTTGACCTGCCTTTCCGGTGAACGCGAATTGTTGGTGAGCCTTGATCCGAAGGTAAGAATCCGGTTGGCCGACGCCGATGGTCGGGTACTCGCGCTGTTGCAACTCCTGCGCGAGGGCAGCCGGGACCCGGCGGAATTGACCGCCGACCTGCAGGCCGACTGGCCGGGCACCAGCAGGGATGACGTGATGGCGGCCATCGCGTCGCTCGATCAGCTGGGCTGGCTGGAAACCACCCGCGGCGACGGCAATTTCAGCGAGCACGAGCAGCAGCGATACGCGAGTAACCTGGCCTTCTTCGACGCGTTCTCCACGCTGTCCCGATCCGCCCAGGACATTCAGACACAATTGCGCGCCGCCCACGTACTCGTCCTGGGCGCCGGCGGTTTGGGCTCGGCGGTGCTGATGAACCTGGCCGGGCTGGGTATCGGCGCCGTCACTGTTGTCGATTCCGACCAGGTGGAATTGCGCAACTTCGCCCGTCAATTCACCTACGTCCCATCGGACATCGGCAAATCCAAGGCCGATCGGGTCGCCCACTGGCTGCGCGAATTCGACCCGTCACTCACGGTGAATTCCGTGCACCGGAGAATTGGCAGCGCGGCCGATATCACTGAATTGCTGAACACCCAGAACTCGGGTGGACCGATAGATTTCGTCGTATCCGCCATCGACGAACCCGACGACATCGACCAGTGGGTCAACCGGGCCTGCGTGGCGGCGGGAATTCCCTTCGCGCGCGGCGGGCTGGCCTACACCCAGGGGCTGTATTGGTCGGTCGCCCCCGGTTCCAGCGCCTGCCGGGAATGCCTGGAGCGCCATCGATCGCGGTTGGCCGAGGGGCCGGACCGCGAGACGGTGAGCTGGCCGCGGGTGATCCGGCAGGATCGCGTCAATCGGGCGATCGGCCCGGTGGCCGGGCTACTCGGTGCGGTCCTGGCGATGGAGGCGCTGCGCTACCTGACGGACCTCGTTCCGCCGGTGTCCGCGGGGCGCTACCAACTGATCAACTTCGCCGCGGACTGTGGCACCAGCGCCGATCCGTGGCCGGCCGACCCCGAGTGCCCGGTCTGCGCGACGGCGCCCACCCGCCGGCTGCCGGCGAGCCCCGTCGAGCGCGGCGCCGGGTCGGCGTGACCACCACGCTGGGCCCCACCACAGTGGGCCCCGACTCGGTGTTGGATATCGCCGAGTTGAGCATGAACCCCCAGGCCGGCGGGTTCGTCGTGGGACGGATGGACCTGGGCAAATTCGTCGTGCTCCCCGAAATTGGCATCAGCGCCCTCGAATCGCTGCGCGCCGGCCACAGCGTTCAGCAGACCAGTGCTGACCTCACGCCGGCCGGCGCGGCTGCTCCCGTGGATGTCCTGGGCTTTGCACAGTCCCTGCTGGCATTGGGTTTTGCCACCGTTCGCGGCGCTGCGCCGACTCTGGATCGACTGCCCAGTGCGCCGGTCACCGGTGGCGCCGGTATCTGGCCGGCGCCCCGGGCCAGGCTGGGGTGGCTGTTCAGCCGACCAGTCGCCGCGCTGGCCGCGGCCTGCGCAGTGGCGGCCGGCGTGCTGATGGCCGCCGTCCCGGACATCCGGCCGCAGGCGTATGACGTGTTCTTTCTCGGCACGCCCGCCCGCAGCCTGGCTGCGCTGACGCTCATCACCTATCTGCTGGCATTCGTGCACGAGATGGCCCATGTCTACGGCGCGGCAGCCATCGGGGTCCCGGCCCGGCTCAGGATCACCCGCCGGCTGTATTTCCTGACCTTCGAGACGAACCTGACGGGCCTGTGGGCGCTGCCCCCGCGCCGCCGGATCGGCCCATTGCTCGCCGGCATGGGTTTCGATGCGATAGTTCTCGCGGCTGCACTGGCGCTGCGCGCCGTCGGGGTGGGACCCGATCGGCTGCTCGCCGCGATCGCCCTGGTCGAACTGTTCGCGATCGCGACCCAGCTTTTCGTGTTCCTGCGGACCGATGTCTACTCGGTGATGACCACGCTGCTCGGCTGCACCAATCTGTCGACCACCACGCGGCTGATGCTGCGCCGACTGGCCGGGCTGCTGACCCAGGAGCAAAGAGCCGCGCTGGCCGCCGCCCGCCCACGGGACCTGGCCGTTGCGCGCTGGTACCGCTGGGTGCATCTGCTGGGCATGGCATTTGCCGCCTGGTTCTTCGTGGTCTTCTTTCTGCCGTCCACCTGGCACTTGTTGGCCTGGATGTGGCAATCCACGACTTCGGCCGGCCCGACCACGTGGGCCTTCTACGAGGCGGTTGTGCTGGGCGGTCTGCTACTTTCTCCGCGAATCCTCACTCTCGCCGTGGCGATCAGGGACAACCGTCGGCGGTCCCGACGGGGTCGGCACCGCCGAGTGGTCTGACCCCTCAGCCCTGAAGCGTGAGGGATTGCGGAGTGGAGCAGGGCGCAGCCTGTTGCGGCAGCCCCCGGACGATCCCCAGTGACTGCCAACCACCGCCCTGCCAGAGGTGCAGTTCGGCGAGTTCGCCGTCGAGTCGATCATCCATGACCAGCACGCCGTGTGCCTGGGCGATCGCCGCCTGGCGGGTTGACCTGGAAAACTCGTGATGATGCAGACCGTCGGTTACCTGATACAGGTCCATGCGTGGGGCCCCCTAGTGGTAGATCGCTGATCCCGGATGGGCGTCCGGCCGGTTCTGGGCCGGTCGTGCTGTCGACCCGTCGACCGGAGGCGCTCCGGTCACTCGACAAGTCGTTCTCGTTCGTGTCCCAACCATTTCGGCGCGGCACCGACGGTGGCGCCCGCGTTACACACGGTAGGTAATGACCATGATGCGCTCTTATCCGGTGCGATGGAAGGGCCACGCCGCAGTAACACAGATCACACATTTGGTCGAATGCGTAGTGCTGACGGTGCAGGCCGATGTGAGCGTTAATTTCAATTTGTGTTCACGGATTCATGGAAATACGGATCATCAATAGCATTCGATGGTGATCCCTTTGCCCACCGCGGTAATTCCGCTGGCCGTCACGGTGTATCGCAGCCGGTCCTGGTCCGGGTCCACGCCGATCCTGGCGCCCTCGGGCACGACGACGTTCTTGTCCAGAATGGTGTTTCGGACGATGGCGTTCCGTTCGATCCGGACACCCGGCATGATCACCGATCCGGTGACCACCGCCCCCGAACGTACCCGGACGTCCTCGAACAGCACCGACTGCTCCACCGTCGCGCCGGACACGATGGTTCCCGGTCCGAAAATGGACTCGTCGACGACAGATTTGCGGACCAATTTCGCCGGCGGCATCGTCGACGGCAGGCCCAGAATCGGCCATTCACGGTTGTACAGGTTGAAGATCGGATGGATCGACACCAGATCCATATGTGCATGATGGTAGGCATCCAGCGTGCCCACGTCCCGCCAGTAACCTCGGTCGCGGTCGGTCGCCCCGGGGACCACGTTGCGATCGAAGTCGTAGACGTTGGCGGTACCGCGTTCGACGAACATCGGCACGATATCGGTGCCCATGTCGTGAATGGATTTTTCGTTCAGAGCATCGACCTGCAGCGCCTCGATCAGCGCGGCGGTGGAGAAGACGTAGTTCCCCATCGACGCGTAGCTGACGTCCGGATCGTCCGGTAGCCCCGGCGGGTCGGCCGGCTTCTCCAGGAAGCCGGCTATCCGATGGCCGTCCTTGGTGTCGATCACCCCGAACGCGGTCGCTTCGTGCCGCGGTACCCGGATGCCGGCCACGGTCACCTCGGCCCCCGACGCGACATGGTCGGCGACCATCTGCGCCGGGTCCATCCGGTAGACGTGGTCGGCCCCGAAAACCACTATGTACTTGGGGTTTTCGTCGTAGACCAGATTGAGCGACTGGAAGATGGCATCCGCGCTTCCGGTGAACCAGTGTGGTCCGAGCCGTTGCTGCGCCGGCACCGGCGTCACGTAGCTGCCCAACAGCGGGCTCATCCGCCAGGTCGTGGTGATGTGCCGGTCGAGTGAATGTGACTTGTACTGGGTCAGCACGCAGATCCGCAGGTACCCCGCGTTGACCATGTTCGACAGCACGAAGTCGATCAGCCGGAAGTTGCCGCCGAAGGGCACCGCAGGCTTGGCCCGATCGGCCGTCAGCGGAGCTAGTCTGTTGCCGGCTCCACCGGCCAGCACAAGGCTGAGAACTCTGGGCCTTTCCGCCATACCGCAACCCTATCGTCGGCGGAAGGACGGCCGCAACGCCCCCGTCGGCGCGGCGGAACTCAGGCCCGAATCTCGTCCCGCCAACTGTGTCTCGGCTCGAAGCCCAACACCCGGCGCGCCTTGTCGATGCCGAGCAGGGTCTCGTGGGCACCGAGTTCGTGACGTATCTCGACCTCGGGATACACCTGGGTCGCCAGGTCCAGCGAGGTCTGCGACATGACGGTGTCCGCGGCGGCGATGATGAATACATCCAGCCCGGTCGCGGTGTGCTCCAAGGCCCGCCGAACTGCTTGTCCGCCGTCCCTGCCGTCGATGTAACCCCAGAGATTCCAGTTGCGCAGCAACGGATCCGCGTCGAAACTCGGGAACTGGGCGTAATCGGCAGGCTCCATCACATTGGAGAAGCGGAGCCCGATCATCTTCATCGCCGGATCCCAGCGGCACAGCTGCGCCGCCATCTGCTCCTCGAGATGCTTGGCCAGCGAGTAGGACGATTCGGGCCGCGCCGGATACTCCTCATCCACCGGCAGGTACGGCGGCGGCGTCTGGAACGGAAGTCCGAGCACTGTCTCACTGGACGCCCAGACGAGGTTCTTGATGCCGGCCCGCTGGGCTGCGGTGAACACGTGGTAAGTCGAGATGATGTTGTTGCCGAAAGTCGCCGCATTGGTCGTCAGGCCCGGCGCGGGGATGGCCGCGAGGTGGACGACGGCATCGACGGAGTCATAACGGTCGTCCACCCCGGTCAGCGCGCTCACTGTCTGGCCGAAGTCGGTGAAATCGACCTTGATGAACGGGCACAGCTCCGCCGGCGGTGCCGCCTGATCCAGATTGACGACGTGCCAGCCATGCTCGATCAGATGTGCGACGACCGCTCGCCCGAGCTTGCCACTGCCGCCGGTAACCGCGACCCGTTGTGCGGACACTTCTGACACGAGACCTCCTGGGATGGTTGCCGATCCGGTAATGGCCAGGCTACGGGCCACGGGCGGCGACGGCGGGCTCGCCGCGTGCCTTCGACTACGGTCGACGGTCATGCAGAACCACGGATTGCGCACGCTCTTCAGTCACGCTCGGGTCGCTCGGCTGGCGACGGTCGGCGCCGATGGACTCCCCCACCTGGTGCCGATCACGTTCGCGCTGGCCGGCGAGGTGATCTACTTCGCCGTCGACGGCAAACCGAAATCAACCCGAAAACTGCGGCGGCTGAGCAACATCGACGCCACTGGCCGGGCGTGTGTGCTGGTGGACCACTACGACGATGACTGGTCGAGGCTGTGGTGGGTACGCGTCGATGGGCGCGCGGAGGTGCTGGCTCCGGACGATGGGCGCATCATCGCGGGACTGGCCGCGCTCACGGCCAAGTACCCGCAATATCACCAGGCGCCGCCAGGCGGCCCGGTCGTCGCGATCAGCGCATCGGCGTGGCGCGGTTGGTCAGCGACTACAGCGTGATCCAGTCCGTGACGAAATTCGAGGCATCGGTGTCACACCGGATCCGGAACGGTCCCGGTGCCGGGCGGCCCGACACGAAGCAGCCGACCTCGTCGGTTCGGGTCTCGTCCAGGGTGCCCTTCGCCGTCATCACGGTGATCAGCCCGGACCGGATCGGGAACACCTGTCCGGTGATGTAGTGGGCGCCGACCTCGATTTCCAGGTCTAGACCCGCCGTCTGGAAGACCAGGATCCGTGGGGCTTCGGCGACGGCGCCGCGGACCAGTATCCGGTCCCCCAGCAGCGAGTCGGCGGCCAGGGTCAGCCGCTCGAGTTCGGCATCCACCGTGCGCCAGGCGAACGCGGCTTTGGCCGCCTCCACCAGCCTATTGGGGACCATGTCCTCGACGGACAGTGCGTGTTCCAGGCGGGCAAGCAACGCATCGTCGTCTTGCGCCCAATCAGCTGTGGTCATCGACGGTCCCTTTCTTTGTCCTGGCCCGCGTGTTCGGCAGCGAGCAGTGCCTGGATCGACGCAGTCGCCCGCAGCTTGTTCAGGCACCGGGCACGTGTCGGCCCGATACTCCCAACGGGAATCAGTAATCGCCGGCTGATCTCGCCGTAAGACAACGGTGGATCGGCGACCAGCAGCAGCAGCAGTCGTCGCTGGTCGGGATTCAACTCGGCCAGCCCTTCGCGCAGCGCGGCGTGCCGCTCGGCGCGCAGTATCACCTCGTCCACCTCGGTGGAGTCCAGT
Organism: Mycobacteriales bacterium; assembly: GCA_038245175.1. GTDB lineage: Bacteria > Actinomycetota > Actinomycetes > Mycobacteriales > Nakamurellaceae > Nakamurella. The sequence continues at coordinate 32,262 of JBBRSR010000003.1, forward strand.
CTCATGTCCAGCAGCCAGTCGGCGCCGGGGTCCACCTGGATGGACCGCTGCTTGTATCGCAGCACCCGCAGCGCCTCGTGCTTGGTGGTCGTCACCAACCAACCAGGCAGGGCCAGCGGTTCACGGATATTTGCCAGCTGCTCGACCAGCCGCAGCCAGACTGTTTGGTTGACGTCCTCGGCGTCCTTCTCGCCAAGCCGGAACTGCCGGATGACCGAATAGACCAGCGGCAGATAGCGCTCGACGAGTGCATCCCAGGCGGACTGCTCACCCCGAGCGGCCGCGCCCACCATGTCGACAACCGACACTGCTTGGGTCATGCCGCGACCTCTTCTCAGACACTCCTGACGGGGGCGCTCCCACCGTTCAGCGAGCGCTCACTGAGTAGGAGTACAGCGCAGTGCGTCCTGATACATGACCTGATCGGCCGGCTCAGGCCTGACCGCCACTACCTGCCGGTCGATAGGTTTCCAACGCGATGAACGGTGCCGATCGCGCTGCTCCGGAGGGACGCACACCGGCGGGCGAGGGTGGTTGCACCGCCCGTTCCCGGACCCTGGCCAACGAGGCGAGGGCGGTGACCCGGCCGGGTTCCACGCCGGCCGCGATCGCGCCGCTGACCAATGCGGCCGCAAACGATGTTCCGCTCCACCGGGCATACCCCTGGAACGACTCCAGCTGCACATCATCGGGCTGCGCGGACTGCCCGGTGAAATGGACTTCACCCGTGAGGTAGGTGCTGATCAGTTCGAAGCCCGGAGCCAGAATGTCGATCCACGGCGCACCGGGCGGTGTGAAAGGGGTCGCGGACCCGTCCGTAAAAGCGGCGCCGACGGCCACCACTTCGGCCAGCGCGGCCGGCCACGCCGGGCGGGAGCTGATCTCGCTGTCCGCACGGCCGTTGTTACCCGCAGCCGCCACCACCACGGTTCCCGGATCGAGCCGATTGATCGCCTGGGCCAGCGCCAGCGGCTGACGGCCATCGGCCGTGTAGCAGACCAGGGACAGATTCAGCACGTCAGCGCCGTCTCGGCCGGCCTGGACGATGGCCTTGGCCACGCTCCAGGCGTCCGACTGCCCTTCATCGTCCAGCACCCGGCGAACCTCGACCGTGGCCGCGGGAGCCTGGCTCAAGATCAGCCCGGCGATGAAGGTCGCGTGCCCGGCGGCCGGCGCCGGGTACTGGACATCCGAGATGTCGGAATACCGGTCCACCCAGTCGGCCGACAGCGGTCCGCTGACGCTGACCCCGGTATCGAGTACGACGACCTTGACGCCACGGCCCGGCCCGGAACGGGGCGGTGGCCACCCGCCGGGCGGCTCCGCCCTGACGGGCGCGCCGTCCGAGCCGAACGACAGTTCGCCGCTGCCGACCACCCGACCGACCAACCGATTCCGGCCCATCGTCGGCGTCCATTTCCCCGGCTGGTTCTCGAAGTACTCGTAGAGCGACTTCAACGTCGCGGGGACGTCGACCGGCCCCGGGTCGCCGTCGGCGCCCGAGAGCCCCAGCCGCGCCAGACCCAACAGTTCGCTGCTGTCGATCGTCGTGCCCTGAATGTGGAACTCGGTCTCGAGCACCGCGCTGACCAGGTCAACGTGGCTGATGGCGACCAGAATCTCGGCCGGCGCGGGATCCGGCGCATCCGGGCCCGCCGAGATTTCGGAATCAATGTTCGGCATAGCTTCCAGATGGTAGTGACCACCCCCGAGGGCTGCATAGGTAATTGTCATATCCTTCTGGCCAAGGTGGCCCGCACTCTTTGCGGTGAGGGAGCGAGCATGAGCCCGGATGAGCCGGCGGCGGAGGCCCTGCGCTTGGCTGCCATCTCGCCGGATCGGGCGCGCGTGCTGGCCACCAAGGCTGAACAGAGCGCTCGCCGGGCCGGCGATTGGGCCGGCGTCAGCCTGGCCAATCGTGCCCTGGGCGTTGCCGCTTTCCAGCTGCGCAACCTCGATGCGGCGGCCGGCTACCTGCGGACATCGGTGTCCACCGCGCAGCGGGCCCGTTCGCCGATCCTGGTCGCCGAGGCCAGGATGAGTCTGGCCGCGACGCTGGTGATGCGCGGTTCGCCGGGCCGGGCGATCAACGAGATCGATTCAGCCATCGAGGATCTCGACGGGCTGGCGGCGGCCCGGGCAATGGTCCAGCGCGCGACGATCCTGCAGGCGATGGGCCGCGACGACGAGGCGCTGGACGCCTTTCGTCATGCCCTGCCAAGGCTGCGACGAAACGACGACGTCGAGTGGCAGGCGCGGGCGTTGTCCAACCGGAGCCTGCTGCTGACCGCCCGCCGGTCCTTTCCCGCCGCCGAGGCCGACCTGGTCACCGCGGTGGAACTCTGTGACGGGCACGGGCTCGACCTGGCCGGGGCGTACGCGAAACAAAACCTCGGTTGCCTCAAGGCGACCCAGGGCGAGGTGGTGGCGGCGCTTCAACTCTTCGACGACGCCGCCGCTGCCTACCAGCGGCTGGGCGTCCAGGTCGGATCGCTGCTGATCGACCGCGGTGAGTTGTTGTTGTCCGTGCGGCTGGTTGCGGAGGCCAGGACCAACGCGGAGGCGGCCATCCGGGTGCTGCAGGCCCAACACCGGGACATGCACGTACCGGACGCCCAGCTGCTGTTGTCCACGGTGGCGTTGGTGCAGGGCGACCCGCAGACGGCGCTCACCGCGGCCGGCCAGGCGGTCCGCAGCTACGGCCGGCTGCACCGGGCGAACGGGGTCGCGCTGGCTCGCTATGCGCAGCTGCAGGCCATGGTCGCGGCCGACCCGACGGCGGTGCCGCCGGCCCGCGCGCGTCGCTGCGCCGATGATCTGGCCGCCGCCGGCTGGATCGTGCCCTCACTGGAGGCGCGGGTGCTGGCCGGCCGGATGTCCCTGGATCGGGGCCGGCCGGCCGATGCCCGGCGCGACCTCGCCCTGGCCGGCCGAGCCCGTTTCGCCGGCCCGGCAGATCGCCGCGCCCGGGCCTGGCTCGCCGAAGCGCTGCTCCGTCGATCGGAGGGCAAACGTCGGTCGGCATCGGTGGCGCTGGCCACCGGCCTGCGCATCGTCGAGCGTTATCAGGCGACGCTGGGGGCCACCGAACTGCGCGCCCACGTGTCCGGTCACCGCGGTGCGCTCGCCCGCCTCGGACTACGGATGGCGCTGGAGGACGGGTCGGCCCGCCGGGCGCTGGCCTGGGCCGAACGCGGCCGGGCGACGACGTTGCTGATGGCACCGCCGCAACCCCCGGACGATCCGGTGCTGGCCGCCGAACTGGCCGATCTGCGGACCACGATGACCGACATCGAGCAGCAACTCAGCCGTGGCCGCGGCGCCGGTGAGCTGGTGCAGCGCCAGGTCCGGCTCGAGCGGTCGATCGCGGATCGGGTGCGCCGGCTGCCTGCCCGGCCGGGCGCCCCGCCGACCAGGATGCCTGCGGTCCGCGATCTGGGCGCCGGTCTGGGGGACGCGGCGCTGGTGGAATACCTGGAGCTGGACGGGGTCCTGCATGCCGTGACCGTCGTCAACGGCGTCGCGCGGCTGCGCCGGCTCGGGTCGGCCGGCCAGCTGGCCGACGACCTGGCCCACCTGTACTTCGCCCTGCGCCGGCTGACCAACTCGGCGACCACGCGCACCGTCGGCGGGGCCGGGGCCGTGTTGGCCGGCATCGGTCAGCGGTTGGACGAGCTGCTCATGGCGCCGCTGCGGTCCGTCCTGGGTGACCGGCGACTCGTCATCGTGCCGACCGGTGTCCTGCAGTCATTGCCCTGGTCCCTGCTGCCCTCGTGCGCCGGGCGCGCGGTCACCGTCGTTCCGTCGGCGACTCTGTGGCACCACGTTGCACAACGGCCCGCCCCGGCGGGCGCCGCCGTCCTCGCGGTGGCCGGCCCGGGGCTGCCCGGAGCCGATGCGGAGGCGGCCGCGGTCGCCGCGCTCTATGCCGGTTCCCGCCGGCTGATCGGGGTGGCCGCAACGGTCAGTACCGTGTCGGCCGCGATGGACGGGGCCGCGATGGTGCACATCGCTGCCCACGGGCTGCTCAGGTCGGACAATCCCTTCTTCTCCGCGCTGCTGCTGGCCGACGGCCCGCTCACCGTCTACGATCTGGAACGCCTGGCGCGCGCGCCCCATCATGTGGTCCTCGCCGCCTGCGAGACCGCCCGCTTGCACGTCATCGCCGGCGACGAGGTGCTGGGCTTCGCCGCCGCGCTCCTCCTGCAGGGGACGAACACGTTGATCGCGCCCGTCGTTCCGGTGCCGGACGCCGAGACGGTGTCGTTGATGAACGACTATCACCGGCGACTCATCGCCGGTCGATCGCCGGCCGAGGCGCTCGCCGGCGCGCAGCTGCAGGCGCGAACCCGCGGCGTGATCGCCGGGGCCGCCGCCGCCGGGTTCCTGTGCATGGGCGTAGGCCTCCAACCAGTCCCGTTGACCGTTCCCTAACATTCCCGACGACATCCTGGGGCGAAGAACGGCCGAAAATGTATCAACCGGCCACCCAGCTGAATCCAGTTGTCTGCGGGGCCAATGCGACCCGCACTCGGGATCTGGGTGCACCGGCATCGCCGTCCCGAGCCTTCCGCGGAGGTGTTTTCGGTGGTCGATGGTTCGCAGCACACGTCAGGAAATGGCCGATCCGGCGGCGGCCGGCACGTCCGGGCCGAGGACATCAACCAGCCGCGGCGTCGAAGGTTCCTGACCATCGGGTTGCCGGTGCTCGTGGTGGCCGGCCTGGTCACCCTCTTTCTCACTATCCCGGGTAAGAGCAAGCCTGTCCCACTGAGCGCGGCCGCTGGATCGAGCTCGGCAAGCATCGTGCCCACCGGCAACTCCCTCAACACTGGCGGGTCAGCTAGCGCCACTGGATCTACCCCGCCGACATCAGCCGGCTCGCCCGGGACGGAGCAGGGCTCCGCTTCGCCCCGCAGTTGCCCGCTGACGGGCGCACTCACCGTCGCGGCGGCCCCGGAGATAGCGGACCTCGTCCGTGAAGCGATCGCCGGACCCGTTGCGGAGATCAGCCCGGACCGGTCGTGCGAGGTCACCGTGGTGGCCGGCCAGCCCGCCGATTTCGCCGCCGATTGGCAGCAGGACGCCTCGGCCAGGCCAGATGTCTGGATTCCCGATTCCTCGATGTGGGTCGCGCTCGCCGGCCGCGCCGGCGTGCCCGTCCCCAGCGGATCACCGTCGGTGGCGACCAGCCCGCTGGTGCTCGCCCTGGCCGCAAGTACGGCACAGCACCTGGACCCATCCGCCGGGCCGATCCACCTGAACCAGATCCTGGCCTCCCGGAAAACCGATTCGCCGATCAGGCTGGGCCTTCCGGACCCGACACGTTCCGCGGCGTCGGTCGGGGCGGTCCTGGAGGTTCAATCCTCGGTGGCCGGCCAGCCCGACGGTCGCGCCGCCCTGACCTGGGCGATGCTCTCCAGCCCGGCTGGCCTGCCGATCCAGGGATCCGAGCTGCTCGCCAGGCTCAGCACTGACCCGAACACCGCGCTGCCGGTGAGCGAGCAGACCGTCTGGGCCCACAACAACACCGCCGGAGCCGCCCCCGCCGTCGCGGTGTACGGCGCGAGCGGCGGCACCCGGCTGGACTACCCCTATGTGGTCATGGCAACCGACCCGGCGCGCGCCGCCGTCGCCGCGACCACCCTGGCGCAGCTGCGGAGCGAATCGGCTTCCCGACTGTTCCAGCACGCCGGCTTCCGCGACGGTGGCGGCCTCGCCGGACCGGTGCTGACGACAGCCTCGGGTGTCGACCCGGCGGTCACCCCCGACAGTGCCACCCCATCCTTGAGCGCGGTCGATGCCGTTGTGCACGCCTTTTCGGTCAGCGTTGAACCATCCCGGCTGCTCGCGGTGCTGGACGTCTCCGGGTCGATGGCTGGACTGGTCCCCGGCGGCGACGGTGCGACCAGACTGGACTTCGCCCGGGCAGCCGCCATCCGCGGACTCGGCCTGTATCCGCCGGACAGTGAGATCGGCTTCTGGATCTTCTCCCGGAGCCTGACCGCGACCACCGACTATCAGCAGATCGTTCCCGTCGGCGAACTCGCCGCGGTGACCGACGGCGTCTCCGGTGAGCAGCGCATCGCCCAGGCGCTGACCGCGACCCAGGTCAATCCGGACGGCGGCACCGGGCTCTACGACACCACGCTGGCCGCGGTGCGGGCGATGCGGGCGAACTGGGACCCGACCCGGGTCAACGCCGTGCTGATCCTGTCCGACGGGCAGAACGACGACCTCGGCAGCATCAGCCTGGACAACCTGCTCGGCACCCTCCGGTCCGAGCAGGACCCGGCGCACCCCGTCCCGGTCATCGCGATCGCCTTCGGCCCGGACAGCGATGTGTCGGCGATGACCCGGATCAGCTCCGCAACCGGCGGTGCGACTTATGTCGCCAAGGACCCGCGAGACATCGGCGAGATCTTCCTGGATGCCGTCGGCCAGCGGGTCTGCCGGCCGACCTGCTGACCAGCACGCACTCGCGGCGTTGGGAACCGGGGGTACCGAACTTTCCAGTGCTGTACGAGCAGGTCAGCAGCTGATTCACCTGGCGCCACTTCGGGAAAGTCCGTATCCGGTAGTGACCCAGACCTTTTCGCATTTTGGCTTGGTTGCATCTTCGAGATAGCAAAAGTCCCTGCCCTGCAACGATAGTGAAGCCGTCGAAGGTGTCAGTCAGCCGACTGGGACCGCACAATCTTTGAGGAATAGCGGGTGACCGTCGGCCGTCGGCGACACCCACAAGAAGAGCTCAAACCGATCAATCCGCCCCGGCAAACACCCAGCGGACCCGGCATGCAAAATCCGCGGCCGAACACGCAGCACCGGTACCAGGGAGCACTATGCTCCGATGGCCACACGATCAACAATGTCGACGCGAAGTGCTCCGCATTGCGGCGTACTCCGGCTGAGGGTGGGCGAGCACGCCAGCGGCAGAACTCGACATCGCCCGGGCGCGGGGTGGTTGAAGCCGAGTTCGACGGATCATCAGGAGTCGACATTGCCCAGGTTCTCCGGAATTCACCACGTCGCGCTGACCGTGACCGATTTGTCGATCAGCGTCCCGTTCTACGAGAAGGTGCTGGGGAGTTCGCCGGTGACGACGATGACCGACGGGCCGTTCACCAGGCGCGTGTTCGCCCTGCCGGGTGGTCAGCGGCTCGGGCTCACCCAGCACGCCAACGGCAGCGGCGCCTCCTTCGATCCGACCATCCCAGGGCTGGACCATGTGGGCCTTGGCTGCGCGGACCGCGACGATGTAGTGGCCTGGGCCGCTCACCTGGACCGAATTTCCGTCGCGCACAGTGGGGTGCAGGACGCGGACTACGGCAGCGCGTTGAGCTTCACCGACCCGGACGGTAACGCGCTGGAGTTCTTTGCGAGCGCGTGACGATGGGTGGAAGACCCGCACCCGGCGCATCACGCTGCAGCAACCCCTCGGATCGTTTGCGGGGACGCCACTCGGCCTCAGGTTCGGCTATCGCGCGCTCCTGATGGTGCCAGCAGCAGCGCAGGCCCCACCTTGGGAGTGCGTGATCAGTGGCGGAGGCGTACGTACAGCCGACGATCAGCTCGGACTGTTCGAGCGGGTCATTACCCAGTGTGCCGGCATGCACCAGGCGCTGCCATCGCCGTCAACGCCACCCCTCCAACACCTACGAGGCAGCCTGCCACTGGATCGACGTTGGCAATCATCACCTGCCGATAGCGCCCCAGCCCGCAGCTCGGCGCACTGCTGCTGGAGCTCTGTTGGTCGATGAGGCAGGCGAAGCCGCACAGCAACTGCGGCGCTTCCTGGGTGATGCTCGAACAGGTGCAGCGCGACAGGACGTCGCCGCAGAACTTGCGGGTGTGGTGATGACCGCTCACCAGGACGCTGCCGGTCGTGAGCAGCATGTATGACCGGTCCGAGGTGTTGTTCTTCGGCAACAGCACGAGATGCCAGGCACAACTCGTCGAGGCACTCGGCAGTCGCTCCCTGTTCGGCGAACCAGCGGCCGGCGGCGCTCGTGACGGCGGCCAGCGTTCCAAGCGCAGCGAACTGACGGGAAAAATGAAATCCGGCGTACTTGCGGACCCGCTACCTCGAGCTGCCCGCAACCTTCGCTGTCGGCTACTGGCGTCGGATACTAGCCGGGCTCCGCGGGGAACTCTGGTGCGCCGCTCACACCCGCGCCGCTCCGGGGGAGGAGGATGCGGTTACGCGCCGCCGACCTGCAAGCCGCGGTCGGCAACCCGGTCGTCCCGCACCCGATCTCACAACGCTGCGCTTACCCTCTGTCTGGATCGGTCGGGCGATACTGCGTTGGTGGCGCGCGGAGTGGTCGAGTTCTTCAAGTCCGGAAGGGCTGGGGCGCGATGAGTTGCGACGAGCTCCCAGATGGCCAGAACGTTTCGGTCCATTTCTCGGTCATCGAGGCCACCGGTTTCCGCGCTGGACACCGGCGATGTCATCGACTTCCACGACGGGGAACCTCACCAGGACAGCTCCAACTTCCGGGCAACCCGAGCCGGACTCCTGGAGTCAGGCCGGCGCCAATACTTCGGCGGACAGGGACGCGCGTCGTCATCGCTACGGCTGACACGTCCGACACCCCGATGACCCTCGTGCTCACAGTCCTGCCTTCCGGGGTCAACCGCCGGCGACTCCTTCGGCGGTGTGGAAGGCCTCGAGCGCCTCGCCGGGAGTGTCGTAGTAGACGTCGGGGCCAAGAGTGGCGCTGATGCCGTAGCGGTCAAGCTGCTCGCGCACCGGACCGAGGACGGTGCTGAGACCGAAACGGATGTCTCGTTTGCGGAGGTGTGTGACTACTCGGGCCAGAACCGCCGCCGCGGTGTAGTCGACATCGCCGATGGCCGCACCGTCCAGAATCATCCACCGCAGCGGATCTCCCTGGGACGATAGGGCGGTGACGTCGTCGATGAGGCGGGAGGCGTTGGCGTAGTAGAGGCTGGTGCCGAATCGGTAGACCACGAGTCCTGCCTCGGTCCGCGCACCGGGCAGGACCGGGTTCTGCTGCCAGTGCCCAGCCTGAGACTTCACCAGCACACTGTTGAGCGGTCGGTAGCTGTGGCGTAGGTTCTCGATGATCGAAGCGACGACGGCAAGTGCGATGCCCTGCTCGACGCCGAGGACGACAACCGCGGCGGTCGTGAGCAGCGCGATGGCGAACTCGTGGCGCCGGCAGGCGAGGATGCGTCGCATCCCCCTGACGTCGATGAGCTCGCTCGCGATGAGGAACACGACGGCCGCCAAGGCCGCGCTCGGCAGATAGGCCAGCGGCCCGGTGAGCAGGAGAAGGACGATCAGGACCACTGCGGCCGTCGTGAGCTGGGCCAGCTGGCTGCGCCCACCCCCGCTGTCGACCATCTGTGTCTTGGTCGGGCTGCCGTTGACGACGAATGTCCCGGTGAACGCAGCCACCACGTTGGCGGCGCCCAGACCGACCAGGTCGGTGTCCTCGCTGAACTGCTCTTCGTATTTTACGGCGTAGGCCCGCGAGGTCGCCGCGCTCTGCGCGAGGATGACGACGAACATCGACAGCGCGGCGCCGAGCAGTGCGGTGGCGTCGTGCCAGCCCAGCGCGGGCAGCCCGAAGTGCGGCAGCCCACGTGGGACGAATCCGATAACGGCCACGCCGTGATTGGCCAGGTCCGCGGCCCAGCTCACGCCGATCGCGATGATCACGGCGATCAATGGCCCGGGGATCTTCGGGGCGCCCCGGCGCAGGGCCAACACGATCACGATGACCCCGACGGACACCGCCAGATCAGACCGGTGTAGGTGCGGGAGCGCGCGCACGATGTCCGCGAGCTGGGTCAGCACGTCGTTGCCGTCGGTACTCACCCCGAGCATGCCGGGGAGCTGGCCGACCGCCACCTGGATACCGACGCCGGTGAGGAATCCGACCAGCACGGTCCGGGACAAGAAATTCGCTAGGAACCCGAGCCTTGCCAGCCGTGCGAGCAGCAGCAAGCCCCCGGCCAGCAGAGCCGCGAGCCCGGCCAGCCTGACATATCGCTCCGACCCGGCCACCGCGAGCCCGGTCAACGCGGCGGCGAGCATGGCGGCGGTGGCCGAGTCCGCACCGACGACGAGATGGCGCGACGAACCGAGAACGGCGAATACGGCAATTGGGAGCAGCATTGTGTAGAGGCCGGTCACGACAGGCATCCCGGCGATCTTCGCGTATCCAAGAACCTCAGGGATGGCCAGCGCTGCCAGCGTCACGCCGGCGAGCATTTCCACCGGAATCTGGGACCGGCGGATCGGCAGCACCCCCTCCATCACGCGTGGCGCCCGCAGCCATCGGTGCCCGTTGCCGTCACGCGAAGCCGACACAGTCTCCCTGCCCTTCTGCGCGCCTTCTCGGGTTCGCTCATCATCCGTTCTGCACCGCGTTGAGCGGAACCCGACTTCTCCGCCGTTCCGCGGCATGAACCGGACCGCTGATGCGACGGTAACCGAACAGTGGACAGTGGGCCGCAACCCCGCCAGTTCGCGGCTGCTCAGCAAGGACCGTTCGGCCAGCACAGGAAGGGCCCAACCGCCTGGGCGGACCGCCGGCGAACCGGCTACTTCCTGAAGGACCGGCGGATACTGATGGCTCGGCGGGGCGAACGGAGAAAGACCGCGACGCCCATCAGAGCGTGGCCGACCCGGGTCTGCGCGATGGTCAGCGGTGGGAACAGACCCATCTGCACCATGATGCTGGTGGCGTCGTAGTAGAAGTGATCCTCTTTGAACTTGCCGTCGCGCATCTGGACGAAGCTCACCATCTTGATCTCCAGCTTTCGGCCCGTCGCCGGAATGCCGAACAGGGTGCCGAGATGGGTACCCCTGATCGTGTACTCCTCGGCCACGAATTCGCCGCGCGGCATCCGCATGGTGATGTTCATCTGCAGGTCGGGAACACCCCGGAACAGATCCGCCAGATATTCCCCCACCTCGGTTTTGCCGCGATAGGTCTGGCCCATTGCCACGTTGCGCCAGATGATCTCGTCGTCGTAGTGCTGCATGATCGCAGCGACGTCGCGCTGGTTCCAGCCGGGCACCACCAGGGCGATCGCTTCGAGATTCAACTGTTCGACCGCGGTCAGGGTCGTCGACTCACCCCACTGTTCTGGCTGGGAATCAGGCCCTTTCGCCACCGGCGTCGGCGGATCCGTTGCGGGCAGACCGTTGTCCATCTGTGTTCCTCTCACATCAGTTGTTCGCGGACCCCACCGGGACCGGCAGCCTGTCGTCGTGCTCCATCGTCGCCGAAGGGGCGGCAACCCGCACGAGCGGTCGATAGCGGGTCCCCGGCGGCCGGTCCGGCGTCGGCCGGGCAAGCGCCGGCCGGATCGGGATGGGCGACGGCAGGGCAGGCAGCTGGACCGACGGCCGGCCGGACCGAGCCCGACTGTGCCTGGGAATACGCAGGTGCCGCGGGGCGGCCACCACCACGGCCAACCGTCTGGGCACGCCTGGCCACCAATTCCACGGCCCGAGCAGTCGCATCGAGGCTGGCACGACGATCAGCCGGATCACGGTCGCATCGATCGCGATGGCCACCGCCATGCCGAGGCCCAGTTGCTTCATCGGCGCGATCGCGGTGAACGCGAAGGCGCCGAAGACCGCGACCATCAGGACGGCCGCACCGGAAATCAGCGGGGCTGTGCGGGCGACCGCCTCGGCGACGCTCTGCCTGTTGTCGCCGCTCTTCAGGTACTCCTCACGGATCCGGCTGAGCAGGAAAACCTCATAGTCGGTGCTGAGACTGAATAGCAACGCGAGAAGTAGTACTGGTACGAAGTTCTGCACCTGGCCGGGCTCCTCCCCGAGCAGGCCGGCCCCGAATCCGCGCTGGAAGACCAGCACCAGCACGCCGTACGTGGCGCCGAGCGACAGGAGGTTCATCGCAATGGCTTTCAGCGGCAGGATTAGCGAGCGGAAGGTGATGAACAGCAGCAGGTAGACCACCAGCAGCATCACCAGGACGACGGTGGGCAGGTGATCGGTGATGACCTGGTTGCTGTCGGTACTCTCCGCCGTCTCCCCGCCGACCTGCACCTGCCATGGGCCATCGGTGTTCTGGACCACGGACCGAACCGCGGCCAACAGTGCGACGGCCGTGGGGCTTGCGGCATAGTCGGTGCCGACGACGTCGATGACGGCGTTGCGATGATCGTCGGACCAATAGTGGGCCGCGGTCAGCTGGGCATCGGGTGGCAGCGTAGCCAAGAGGGTCGGATCCAGCACCGCGGCGGGGTCGGCCGGGGCGACGGCATCGCCGACATCCAGCACGGATCGGGTCGCGGTGACGCCTGGCACAGCGGCCAATTGGTTCCGCAGCCGGACCAGGGCCTGGCCGGACTCGCCGACGTCCAGCGGGGCCGGGGCGGTGACCACCACCTGGATCGGCGCGCTGGCCCCGATCCCGAATGCCACGCCGACCTGGTCGTATCCGTTCCGCACGACGGAGCCGGCCGGTACGATCCGCGCATCGGAGGTGTTGGTCGACATGTCCAACGCCGGCCAGCCGAGTAGCAGCAGGGCGGCAGCGCTGACCAGCAGGAATCGGACCGGACGGCGCATGACCGCGAGCGCGAAGCCGTGCCAGCGAGCGCCGGGCTGCCGCTTGGTCTGATAGCGCAGCGGAATCCGGCCGCGCTCGATGCGGTGACCGAGGCTGACGAGCAGCAGCGGTAGCAACACGATGGATACGAAGACAGCGAAACCCACCACGAGAATGCCGCCGAGGGCGATCGACCGGATAACGGTCAGCGGAACGATGAACAGGGCCGCCAACGCCACCAGCACGGTCACACCCGAGGCCAGGACGGTGTGGCCGGAGGTTCGCAGGCTCACCGTCGCCGCCTCTTCCACCGACCGGCCACCGCGGAGCTCCTCCTTGAAACGACTGATGATGAACAGCGAGTAGTCGACACCGATGCCCAAACCCAGCATGGTGGCGGTGTTCTCGACGAACACCGACAGCTCCAGGTGCGGCGCGATCAGGGTCAGGATGCCCGAGGTGAAGGCGATCGAGGTACCGGCGACGGCCAGGGACACCAGGGCGGCCACCACCCCGCCGTACAGCAGCAGCAGGATGAACAACAGTAGCGGCAGGGTGACCAACTCCGCTCTGGCCAGACCCTGGGCGCTCTGCGTGTTCACCTGGCTCCAGAAGGCGGACTGACCGACCAGGATGACCGACATGCCCTGGGGCGCATACCGTTCGGTGATGGCGGTCTGAATGTCCGGCAGCTCGCGCCGCGCTGTCCCGTCGTCCAGCCCGAGCGCGAGGACCTCGATCACCGTCTGCCCGTCCTTGCCGACATAGGTACCGCGGCCGGCCTGGGACAGATCGGCCCAACCGAAGCGCGAGGTCACCGCCAGCGCAGGATTGCTCGCCACCTCGGCGATCGCCGCGGACACCCGCTGGGTGAAGTCGGCCGATTCCGGCGCGGCGGTCTCGTCGCGCACCACCAGGGTCAGGGTGGTCGCGCCGCGGCCGAGGAATCCCTGCGCCTGGAGTTCGGCGACCCGCGCCGACTCCGAACCCGGCACCGACCAACCGCCCCCGCTGAGCAGGTTGGGCAGGCCCTGTGCCAGGAACCCGGCCACCGCGACCGCGAGCAACCAGCCGACGAGCAGCAGTCGGCGGCGGGTGCGGGTCAGGCCGACGAGCCGATCGACAACGGTGAACTTCCGAACGTGCTTTCCCATCGGCTAGAGCTTCCTCAGTAACCGGATCATCTCCAGCGGCTTGGCCAGCGCCAACCGGCGATTGGCCGACGGGCGACGGACAGCGTGGTGCACATCGACGGCGACATGCCGACGCACCCGCTGGCCATCGAGTAGTTCGACAGTCATCCGGCTGGCGATCGCGCCGAATGTCAACGACGTGTAGATCAGTTGGGAGACATGGTAATCCGGGTCATCCATCGAGCTGCGGAGGTTCCTGATCATCTCGATGGGTACCATCCGCTTCGGGATCAGTTTGGCCAGCAACTGCCAGCTGGTCGATGCTTCGACATCGGCCGCGGTGATCACGCCGTCCAGCGGCCGCCGCCGGTCGCGGTAGTCGTAGCAGCGGACGTACTGCATGCCCGCCATGTCGTAGCCGCAGATCACCGGAACACGCAGCCGCGCGGCGGATTCGTGCAGCGCCCATTTTGCCGACATCCCGCACCGCTCGGTCACATCGACCCCGTCGATCACCACATCGCTGGACCGGACGAAGGCATCGACGTTGCCGGCGGTGATGCCGTCGATCGCCACCACCACTTTCGCGTAGGGATTGACAGCCGCCACCTTCTCGGCACCGACTATCGCCTTGTTCCGGCCGATGTCGGAGTGCACGGCGTGCTGTCGGTTGAGGTTGTTCAGTTCGTACTCGCCCGGGTCTGCCAGGATGAAGTTCTGCACCCCGACGCGGGCGAGCGGCTCCACCACGGCGCCGCCGGTCGAGCCGCAGCCGGCGACGAGGATCCGGGCGTTCCGCACCCGGACCTGGGTCGGCGTCGGAATGAAGCCGGAATTGCGGCTGGTCAGCTCGCGGTAGAACTCCGTGCGGGTGCCCACGACCTCGGGAAGTGCCGCCAGGTTCGAGTTGCCCGTCATGCCGCCACTCGCAGCAAGGTTCCACTGCACTCGGCGACCAAAGCGCGGGTGCCGACGGATGGGTCCGCCGAGGCGAGCACGTCGTCGAGCCGATTCATCCGTTCCACGATCTGCGCCGGTGCGGGCACATCGGCGACGAACGGCTTGACCACGGCCCGCTTGGTGTAAGCCGGATGCAGGTAGTCCTTGTTGGTCAACTGCGGTTGGGTGCCCTCGACCAATTGGATCTTCAGGCCGACCATCATCAGGTGGCGCAGCGCCACGTGCTCCTCGACGTCGCCGATCACAAGTTGCGTGCGCGGCAGTCCGAGAATCATCGTGCCGGCGGCCAGCAACAGCTCCAGGGTGACCCGCAGCCGCGTCCCCCGGTCGGTCATCGAGCGCCGGTGCACGAACCGCTTCAGTTCGCGCACCTGGTCGGTGGTGATCTGCCGACCTGGCGAGACGACATCGAAAAGGTTGATGCCGTGGGCTTTTTCGACCGGAAACCGGTAGCGGTCGGGGTCGAACAGGTCACTGGGTTCGACGTCCGCGGAGCCGACCAACCCCAGATAGCCGAGGATCTCGCCATCCGGGGAGATCGTCACCATGTGCAGGTCGTCACCGCGCAAACCATCGGTCGGCTCACAGAAGATCCCCCGGGAGGCGATCAGATCCTCGCAGACCCAACCCAGCTGCAGGTACTGGGCGAGCCGAAAGCCCTGCAGCCCCAACAGGTGCCGTCCGGTCAACTGGTCGGTGCGCAGGCCGAGGGTCAGCAGGCCGCCGGGTCGCCGGGCGTGGTAGATGGCCTCGTCCGAGCTGATCCGCAGCAGGCTGCGGAAGTTCAGATTCTCTTGCAGGGCCAGGATGTCGCGGGCGTATCGGCCGCTGCCGAGCTGTAGTCCGTCGGTGCACATGAGTTTCTCCCGAAGCGCTGAGCAGAAAGAGTGGATGGCGTGGTGCCTACCGGGCTGGGGTGACTACCATTCCTCGGTGTCGTACAGGGACTGCGTGATCGCCAAAGCCAGCACCTCGGGGGTGCCTTCGTAGATCCGCGTGCCCAGGGCGTCGCGCATCATCTTCTCCAGGCGGAATTCCTTGACGTAGCCGCGAGCACCCATCAGCGACATCGCCTCTTCGGCGACCTCGATGGCGATCCGATCGGCGAACAGTTTGGCGATCGCGGACTCGTAGACCGGAGCCGGCAACTGGTTGTCCGCCAGGTAGGCGGCGCGCAGGTAGAGCATGCGAGAGGCGTCGATCTTGGCTGACATCTCGGCCAACTTGCGAGCGGTGAACTGGTGTTCGTACAACTTGCGGCCGCCCTGGATCCGCTCGCCACACCACTCCTTGGCCAGATCGAACGCGCCTCGAGCAACTCCGGTCGAAATCGCGGCGACCGCGGCACGCGCCATGTTCATCTGTGCGACGTTGATGTACACACCGCCGCCCTCACCGCCGACGACGTTCTCCTCCGGCACCCGGACGTTCTCGAAATGCAGTTCGGTGCCAAGGCAGGCGCGGTAGCCCATCTTGTCGGCCACTTCGCCGCGGGTGACCCCTGAGCTGTCCAACGGCACCACGAAGCAGGTCAGTCCGGTCGCCCCGGGATGGCCGTCGATGTTGCCGAAAACCGTTGCGTAACTGGCGACCTTGCCGTTGGTGATGAATTTCTTCGACCCGTTGAGGACGTAATGATCGCCATCGCGCCGAGCGCTGAGCACGTCGGTGGCAAAGCCGGCATTCTCCGGAATGAGCAGGTCACAGCCGGCCTGCGACTCGGTGATCGCGTTGCACGCCAGCACCGGCTCGTCACCGGAGAACATCGGCAGGAAGCGGGCCTGCAGCTGCGGATCGGCCGAGAGCAGGATGGGTGCCTGGCCGAGCATCGACGCGCCGAAAATCAGTGCGGTGCCGGCACATTCGGCCGCGATCTCCTCCAGCGCGACCGCCACGCCCAACTCACCGAGCCCGAGGCCGCCGAAGGCCTTGGGCACCACGAGTCGCAGGAGGCCGATGTCATGGCCGGCGCGAACCAGCTCCCAGTCGAAGTCGGCAGCGGGCGCCTGATCGTTGATGATCGCCCGCGGACGGACGTAGTCGATGGCGAACTCTCGGACCGTCCGACGCAGGGCCTCGACCTCAGGCGGCAGGGTGGTGAGAGTCGGCTCCACCATTTCCGGGGACGCGACGTCCAGGAACATCTGAGACTCCTTAGTGCAGTGGCGAATGATTGGCAGAGGTGCCGGAGCAATCCCGCGGCGAATGATCATCGGCGCAGGTGGAGCGACTGCCGAATTCGGTTCCCGGAATTGCGGGCCGACAGCAGTTCGGATTTGGCAGTTCGGATTTGGCAGTTCAGATATGCCAGTTCGGATATGGCAGTTCAGATATGCCAGTTCAGATATGCCAGTTCAGATATGCCAGTGCTGAATCAGACCGGCAGGCCCGCGGCGACCGCGAGCTTAGGATACTGGTCGAAAGCGGGCTGCAGCATGGGCGCGAACTCGAGCACCTTGGCCATGCTCCCGCGGACCCGTAGCTTGCCCATGGCCAAAGCCAATGGCAGCAGGAGCTTTCCGGACCAGAGCGCGTGTGCCGTGTCGCAGGACATCTTGATGGTGATCAGCGGATGCTCCGGCGATGCGTCGACGTGCAGGCCGGCCGGCTCGAGGAACAATGTGAAATCAGGACTGGTATGCACGAGCAACACATTCAAATTGTTCTGGCGGAGCCTTGACGAGAATTGTTCATCTGCCATCAGAATGGTAAAGAGTTCGGCAAACAAAGAGCTCGCCTGGGATTTTGACTGAAAAACGGCCACGAGATCCTCCGGTAATTTATGCCTTCGTGCTTGACCTCTATCCAGATGACGGCTCCCGTCGATTGATACATCCGGTGCGGTCCGGTCAGCCGACCCGGCTGCGGAGCCCGGCTGGACCCGCAGGGGGCGGGCCGTCACATGGCCAAGTCACAGGCGGTTCCCATCGGTTCCGCGTACTCACCGAGGCATCCGCCGGTCCGTTCAATTGAGTGCCCGCCGGGCACCCGTGAGGATCCAGCAGACTCCCGTCTCCTGAATGAGCGGCGCTGCTGTGCCTCAGTTCTCGCCTGCCGCCAAGCACCGGCAGGGATCGAAGAGGAGTAGCCATGCCAGACGACGGAAGTTCGCCGGAACAAGATTCGCCGGACCGGAGCGGCCCGAGCGCGAGCGATCAGCCGGGCACCGGCGATCAGAGCGGCGCCACCGACCAGCCGGACCCCGGCGGCCCGGGCGACCCGGTAGATCCCGGCACCGACCCGGTAGATCCCGGCACCGACCCGAGTGATCCCGGCACCTCCGGGACCGGCGACACCGGGACCGGGACCGGCGACACCGCAAGCACCGATCCGAGTGCCGAGCAGTCGGAACAGGCGCCCAGCCCGGAGGTCGATACCTCCCAGGCGTCTTTGGGCTCGTTGCCCGCGGATGCAGTGGCGTTCAACGATTTCGACACCTCGTGGGCCCCGGCGGGCTCGAACACCGACAATTCGAAGACTGGGGTGGCATGACCATGGGTGACATCGCAGACATCGTCAACACGGCCTCGTCGGTCGTCAAGATCCTGGACTCCAACGTCACGGCGAGCATGGGCAGCCTTGCTTCCGCGCTCCCCCGCGGCGTCGACCCGCTGTCCACCGGCGGTAACTGGCAGCGCGTCGAGAAGCCGTTGCTGGTCACCTTGACCTGGGCCGCATTGCACCCGACGTTCTCCAGTGACTCCGTCCTCAATCTCGGCGTCGTCTGGACGTTCGGCGGCAGTGTCAACGGCACAGGCCGCTACATCAAGGACGCCGAGGCCTACGTGACGGTCGGCTACGTGGCGTCGACCTACTACTTCGATGTGAGTGTGAAGTTCGCCGAGAGCGGCACCCCGATCGGTCCCGAGCCGATCGCGATGCTGACCGGCACCTTCAATGTTCGCCGCTCGCGGATCATCACCGGCATCCAGGACTCCCTGATGCTGGGCTTCAAGATCCTCGGCGACGGTTCTGGCGTACTCACAGAACTCTGACTTTCAGTTGCATTCAGCAGCCCCACTCTTTCAGCCTCATTCCAAGGAGAACCGCGCCATGACTGTTGCAGGACAACTCGCGATCACCGGCGGCGTCACCCAAGCACTGTTGGACGCCCTCAACCAGGTCTACGGATCCATCACCGCCCAGCTGACGAATCCCGACGGCTCACCGTCCGGCAGCGCCGTCTACATGCAGTTGCCCGTCGGCGTTCCCATCGACCCCAAAATGTATGTCGATGCGTGGACACCTGCCGGTGGCGATGCCTACACCGCCACCACTAACGACGGGCAGTTCGTCACGCCGGCCCCGGCGGCGCCGCCCGCCGGCACACCCGCCACGCCGGGCGGGCAGGCAGCCGCGCTACCAACCACCGACCCGAAGCTGCAGGTGGCCATGAGCAGCGCGTACAACACGATCCGCAAGGTCGACGACATGCTGATGGTCACCGACAAGGGCATCGCCAAGTCCTGGGCCGACCGGACTGTCAGTATCGAATACTTCGCCGCGCTGACCGGCATGCAGGCCGAACCCGTCCCCGAGCCATCGGCCGAGATCAAGGCAAGGATCGACGCAGCGCAGAAGACCCTCTACTCCGAAGACGCCCAGGGCAACCTGACCGGCTACACCCCGTTGTACTCGGCCTACCGACACAATCAGAAGGCTGTTGGCGACGCCCGGAGCGCCTTCGCCCTGGCGTATGCCCAGGCAATGGCCAACCCGGTCGCCGGGCAGGCCTGGCCGGTCACCAGCTCGTCCTACCAGAACGCCGTCGACCAGGCCTACAGCGATCTGCGCGACATGGGCGCCCAGCAGGTCGAGGATGCGATGAACACCCTGCAGTCCATCGGCGGCAGTGCCGCCGCGGCGCTGATCGCGAAGGCGCGCCGGATGTACGACGACTTCAGTGTCGGGCTGCTGGGCTCCATCGCCGAGAAGGTCCCGTGGTCCTACATCGATCCGATTTCCTGGTGGGATCACGCCGACACCGATTTCGGCGTGATGTCGCTGTCTGCCAGCTCGGATTCCTACCAGGCCGGCGGCGGCGGCGGCGACCACAGCTTCGGACACAGTTTCTACCACGACGACTCGTCATCGACGTCCGGCAGCGCCGGCTTCGACTTCGGCATCTACAGCGCTTCGGCCAACGTGTCCACCGGCAATGACCACCATGACTCCGGTGGAAACAGCGACAGCTCGTCGCACCAGTACTTCCAGGACTCCAGTTCCAAGGCCACCATCACCTTCGACTGGTTCCTGGCCAGCATCGAACGGCCTTGGTTCCTCGGTGACCTCTTCCATATGCAGGGCTGGTACCTGAGCGGCGGGAAGAAGGACTGCATCAGCGACGGGACCGTCGCCGGCCAGATCACCCCACCGATCACCACCCAGATCGATGCCAACGACAAGCTGCTGCCGATGGTCCCGAAGGGGTTCGTGGTGGTCCGGAACGTGAAGATCTGGGCCGACTCCTGGGGCGAATTGGGCACCAAATTTCAGCAGGCCGCGGACAGCAACAGCGCCCACACCGACGACAGCACCACCTCCTACGGCGGTTCAGTAGGCTATTTCGGCATCGGCGGCAGCTTCCAGCACACCGACTCCAACGACAACGGGGCCTTCACCCAGCAGCACGACGACGGCTACGGGTGGAGCTACAACCGGAGCGACCAGGGCGGCACGTTGAGCATTCTGGGCGGCCAGATCGTCGGCTGGATCGGCCAGATCCAGCCCGCCAGCCCCTACCGGGACGATCCCAACCTGGCCACCATCACCGGCACTTCGAACGGCACTTCGAACGGCACTTCGAACGGCACTCCGGCGACGACGCCCCCGGCCCCGGTGTCGGCGCCGGTTCCGGCGACCGGCTGACGGGGGACCAAGATGACCGCGAACGACGACCAGCTCACCCAGCTGGGACAACAGGTGCTGGACGCTATCGCGGCCAGCTACACACCGACGGATGACACCTCGCTGGCTCTGGCGCTATACCCGGGCCAGTCGCTGGACAGCGACATCTTGCAGGGAGGTGTCACCAACCAGTTGCGGTTGTCCAACTGGCTGGGCAATCAGTACGACTACCCGCTGTGGCTCAAACTCGCCGACGGCACGCCACTGGTCACCTCGGCAATGACCGGAGTGACCGCCAAGTCGGCGTACGCCACGATGGCCCAGTGGTGCGAACCGGGGGTGGCGGCCGATTCACCGGAGTTCCCCCGGATCAGCGCGCTGATCGCCCAGGCCCGCAGGGACCTCGGCGGCGATCCGGAGACGCTGCCGTTCAGCTGCGAACCCGGTGACTTCGGCGAGGACACGTGTTCGGGATGGCAGGTGTTCGACACGGTGATCACCGCGCACACCGACCAGAGCAGCCAGCCACCGCCGGGCCCCCCGCCTCGGCGAATCCTGGTCAACCCCGAGCTGTGGAAGCTGCGCACCGTCTCCGACGATGTGCTGTCGGAGTTGCCGGCTCGCCAGATGGTCGCGGAGCAATCCCGCTCGCTGTCCGCCGAGCTCCCGGCGTTGTCGCGGGTGCTCGCCGTTGATCGGATCTCCGCGGTCCAAGTCACCGCCGCGCCACCCATCACGCCGCCCACGATCATGGCGATGATGGACGTCGCACCGGTCGCGAATATGGCGATCGCCAACGTCGATCGGCTGGGTGTCGATCGGCTGGGTGTCGGTCAGCTGGGTGTCGACCAGACCGGGCGAGGTCGGATAGCGGTGGTGCGCCGACCGACGGACCCGGTTCTCGAGCCCCTGCCAGCTCCCCCACAACTCACCCCGGACGGTGAGTTGGCCCGGCAACTGGTGCACGTCAATCTCGAGGACCTGGTCACCCAACCAGCCGTCAGCACTGCGACCACGTCGGACAGTTCGCTGCACGTGCATTTCGAACACATCCTTCTCACCATCACCCGGCAGCTGGCCGGAACCCCGTGGTGGCATCCGGAACTGTTGGCCGAGCCGTGCTGGTTCGTCCCGGGGATGAAGTCCGGCGCGATGGTGCCACTCTCGGCCGACCCGGCATACGCGCATTGCCTGCCGTTGTCGTTGCTACTGGTCCGCAACGTCAGCCTGACCGGCACCTGGTCGACCGAGGCCAGGTCCGCGATGAACAGCGGCGTGCACTTCTTCGGCCCGTTCCTGATGGCGCCGACGACCCAGACGACCGACAGCGACAGCACCGAGCAGACAACCGTCCTCGGGCTCGGCGTCCAGGTGATCGGCGAGCTGGGGGGGCCGTTACCGGCTCTGCCACCGATGGACGACCCTGCGACGGGCCCGGCGGGCGGGTATACCGGCTGATCAGTACGGCGCGGCGCCGAACACGTAAACCTGATCGCCCACCGACAACGTGGTGAAGAACGTGAGGGAGGCTGAGCCGGACAGGTGAACGCAGCCGTGCGACTGGACCGACAGGCTGCCCTGGTGGAAGGCGATGCCGCCGTCGAAGAACACCGAATTGGGCATCGGCGCATCGTTGAAGAGGGTCGACTTGTGGTTCTTGTCCAGCCAGAAGACGGTGAAGGTGCCTGCCTCGGTGCGGTGGCCGGCTCGGCCGGAGGTGATCGCGACCGGACCATAGGTGACCTGACCACCCGACTGCAGCCAGGCCAGCTGGTTGCTCAGATCGACGCAGGCCGAGGCACTGGCCGGGCAGGGGTTGCCGGCGTTGATTCCAGCGGCGCCATCGGCGTTGGGATTGACGATCGGCGCCTTGACGGTCAGGGTTGAGCTGGCGGTGTTCGCCTCGAACCTGGCGTCGCCGGCGTAGGTCACCGCAATGGTGTGGGAGCCCTCGGTGACTCCGGCAACGGCGCCGCTGATCTTGCCGTCCGCGTCCAGCGCGCCGCCGGCGATCTGCGTGCCGTCGTAGGTCACCGTCGTGACACCGGTCGGCTTGTCCGGGGTACCGATGATGGCGACGGTGATCGTGGCGTTCGACCCGGGCGTGAGCCCGCTGGGCTTGGTGATACCGATATCAACGTTGGTCTGCGTGGTGTTGACGACGAAGTCGGCTCGGGACGGTTCCACCGATGCCGAGCCGGCGTAGCTGATCGTGTACGTCTTCGCGCCCGGATCAGCCCGATTCAGGAAGCTGATCGACGAGTGACCGGCGGCATCCGTGGCACCCTCGGCAACGGTGGTTGCGCCGTCCAGCACCGTGACCGCGCCCGTCAGGTCCGCGCCCGGTATCACCGAGGTCACGCTGATGGTGAAGGCGGACGAGTCGCCGTAACGGACGGCGTCCTTGTCCGCAGTCGCGCTGACGGCGGAGCCGGCCTTGGTGACCGTAATCTTGGCGGTCGCGGTGGTCGTGGTCAGCTCGGCGACGTTGCCTGGGACGAAGTTCACGGCGACCGTGTGCTCGCCGATGGCCAGAGTGCCGGCGATCTCGGCGGTGGCCTGGCCATCGGTCACCGGCGCGGCGTTCACCGCCGTTCCATCGACACTGACATCGATACTGCCGGTCGCCGCGACTCCGGTCGACGTGCTGACCTCGGCCAGCACCGTGGTGGCGCCGGTCGGGGTCGGTGTGACGGTGAGTTTCAGGGTGGCCGTGGCAGCCTGGACGCTCAGGGCTGCGGTTTCCATGCTGGCCAAATGACCGGCGTCGCCGGGATAGCTGACCTTCAGGGACTGTTTCCCCACCGGTAGCGACTCGACAGTCAGCGACCCCTGGCCCTTGGCGTCGGTGGTCACGCTGCGGGTGGTCCCGGCGACGACGAGGAAGACTTGCGCGCCGGACAGCGGTGCTCCCCCAGCCGTCAGCGACAGCGTCACCGGCACGGATGCGCCGAATTGCGGACTGCTACTGGCCGGCTCGACCGACAGCACGGTTTTCTCGGGCGCGGACACGCTTGTCGCCGACACACCCGCCGCTGACCCGGCGACCGGCTGGGCCTGCCCAGGGCCGCAGGCGACCAACGCCGCCGCAAGACCCGTAGCCAAGACGAACCTGGCCAGACTGCTCGACCGCTGACGCGTCACCCGAATCCCCCATCTCCATACCCCACGACTGTAACCGTGACCTATGGCGACCAGTTAGTCACGAGTTTTCGCCAAGTCGTGACCTTACGGCCGAGATCACACTGCCGGGGCACGAGTCCAGCGGACTCATGCCCCGGCAGCGTCAGGGACCAGGAACTCCCCAACAGGTTCGGTCAGCCGACCGACATCACCCCGTGACGTCGACGAGGGTCAATCCGATGATTCCGGTGGCATCACGGTGCGAGACGGCACCGAGGTAGGTACTGCCCGCCGTCAGGCCCGACCAACTGATCGACACCGTGCCCGTGGCACCGACGACGGCCGAGGTCGGCGCGCTGTCGACCACCAGACTGCCGCCGGGAGTCAACGGCACGACCCAGTTGTGCACTGTGTAGGCCAGCGGTTGACTGGGCACCTGCCATCCGTGGACCACCAGCGTGTAGTTGCCGTCCGCCGGAGTGACCAGATCGATCTGTTCATCGGTGCCGCCGTTGGTGCTCTGGGCGATGACGGTGCCGGTGGAGTCGAGCAGGTACAGATCCAGATCGTCCGGTCCCGGGATGTTGAGCGTCCAGCGGACGTGCGCCGCGCCGGTGAGGGTCACCGGAATAGCATCGACACCGACGCCGTCATCAGCACTCGGGAACGTCTGGTCGGGATCCTGGCTGATGTCGCCCGTGGTATCAACGGAGCCGACCAACCCGTGCGCGAGAGCCGTGTAGGCACCGGTGTAGCCGAACTTGACGTCGAAGGCGGCCGTCCCGGCGACGCCGGTACCACTCACTTCGTCCGGCGCGCTGAGCGCGAGACCGCGCACAGCGATGGGGCTCCGAACCTTGTAGCTCCCGTAGTAATAGTCCTCACCGCCGCCGGTCCAGGTCAGTTCGCCGGTGCGCCATTCACCCGGTGTTCCGGTACCGGTGTTGGTGACGGTGACCTGGTAGCTGGCGGACGCTCCCGGCTGCAGCGTCAACGTGCTCGGAAAGACCTTGACCTGGTAGCCGGCCGGCGCCTTCACGCTGACCTTCCAGCTGACCGCCGTGTCGGCGACGCTGGTCACCGTCCGGGTCACCGTCGCCGATCCGGCCAACCCGGAGATTCCGATCGACGGGTAGTTCAGGTCGGTGGCAACCGTCGGGATTCCCGCGGCGGCCAGCGATGCGCAGGTGGCGGCGGGATTGCCGAAGATTTCCGGGGCCTGGTCGCACATGAAGCCGAGGTAGTCGTTGAACGTGGTGTCGTAGACCAGTCCAGGGTTGAAGGATGAACCCTTCCGGGCCACCTTTCCGGGGTTGACCATGCCGGAGCCCATCGCGAACGGCCCCGCCTGGGTCTTCTCATCATTGTCATGGACTTTGGTGAAGGCCGTCGTCATCAAGGCCGATTTCGCTTCGGCCGCGGTCCACTCGGGATGCGCCTGCTTGAGCAGGGCATAGACGCCGGCCGTCACCGGGCTGGACATCGACGTGCCCGCGATGGCCTGGAACAGCTCGCCGGCCGGCTGCGAGCCGGGGGTCGGGAACGGCGTGTTGCCGGCCAGGATCTGGATGCCGGGAGCGGTGATGTCCGGCTTGATGATGTCGGACGCCGTCGGGTTGGGGCCGCGGGAGGAGAAGATCGTCATCGACGGCGCGGTCCGCAGGTCGGTGACGCGACCCGTATAGATGGTGCCCTTCGGGTTCTGGTGGTTCTTGATGTACGCCTTGACCTTGAGTCCCGGCGTGTTGTCGACGTGCACCGTCGGCACGAAGAAGTTGTCACTGAAGAGGTTGTCGTCGTCGGTGACGTTGTAAAGGATCATCCCGGCGCCGCCGGCCCGCAGGACTTCGGCGCTCTTGGCGATCCGGCCGTTTCCGCCTCGCCGGCAGAGCACGATCTTGCCCGCCACCTTGGCGGGGTCGAGCGTTCCGTCCAGGCACAGGTCGCTGGTGCCGGCGAATTCGGCATCGACCAGCTGGAGTTTCTTGGTGCCCTTGGTGAGGGAGGCACCGGTGATGGTCGGACCGCCGTCGAGCCGGATCGCTCCCTGGTAGAACCGCGACATCGTGTTGGCGCCCACGGCCGTCACCCACGGCACATCCGCCGGACCGCCGATTGTTGCCTCACCGGGCCCGCTGTTGCCGGCCGAAACCGCGGTGAATACGCCGGCTCGGGCCGCGAACAGGAACGCGATCGCATCGGCACCGGCCAGATTGGCTCCGCCGCCGACCGAATAGTTGATCACGTCGACACCGTCGGCCACTGCCTGATCAATCGCTGCCGCCAGATCCGAGCCGAAGCCACCGCCGGCGCCCAGCGCCTTGTAGGCGATGATCTGCGCGCGGGGAGCCACCCCGGAGATCTTGCCGAGGTTGCGCCCGAAGATGGCTGCCTGCACCTTGGCGTCGCCGGCAGCGGTGGACGCGGTGTGCGTTCCGTGACCCTCGTCGTCGCGGGCCGAGTCGAACTCATCCGGCCCCATGCCGACGAAGTGCCGGTAGGTGTCGAGCATCGAACGGGCGCCGATCAGCTTGTTGTTGCAGGTGAAGGCCGCGTCGTTGGCGTTGTGTGCGGTGTTTCCGAAATCGCAGGCGGACCGCTCGGTGGTATCCAGTGGCGGGGCCGCCGGGAACGTACCGTCATCGGCGAAGCTGGGATGCTCGGGCCAGATGCCGGTGTCGATGACGCCGACCACCACGCCCTCGCCGGTCAATCCGCTCCGCCAGGCCTCACCCTTGCCGGTCAGCCCGATGAAGTCGCCCAGGGCATCGTTGCTGCGGCCGCTGGCCGACCCGTCGTCACTGCTCCCGCTGTTGTCCTTGGTCACCTGGTGAAGCTCGTCGGGCAGCACCATCGAGACCTTGGGGTTTGCCGCCAACGCGACCGCCTGGTCATGGCTGATCATCGCCGAGAAGCCGTTCAGCGCGTTCTGGTAGTCCTGAACCTTGGCATCCGCGGCCACCCCGGCATCGCTCAGCACTTCGGCGTGAGTGGCATCGAGAGCGTCGCCCTGCGCCTTCGCCGCGGCGGTGTCGAGATCGGCCGACGGGATCGTTGCCACCAGCGGGTCCTGCTTCATCACGACGATGTAGCTGCCGGTGGAGCTCTCCACAACGGTCTTGGTTCCGGTATCGGCCGCGCTCACGCCGCTCGCGGGCGGAGCATCGGCAAGACCGGAACTCAGCGGACCTACCGTGGCCATCGTCAGCATCGCTGCCGTGGCCATCCCAACGACTAAAGCGGACCTTCTTCTCACGAGCTCACTCCTTCGTGGCCCGCAGCGAGCGGACTCCGTGGACGACCGACCCTGGACCACCGCGGAACCTCTCGAAGGCTGGGTGTGAAATCACCCAGCGGCCGATGTGAAATTCCTGTATGAATGCCAGTGCGCGAAACCTACAACGCCCGACCCGGGCGCCACAAGACTTGAGGTACCGGCAAGTAGCAAATGGGACCGTGCATCAGCGTGTCGTCACCGCAAGTCATCATCGGAACGAGAAAATCGCGCTCAATCGCGAGACAGACACGGAGGATCTAGCGGTATCGCCGGCCAGGCACACAGAAATGGCCCTACGCACACCGGGAAAGGCCGGCTCTCCACCCGGCTATCCGCACAGAAATGGCGGCGTGGAATCGCCGCTGTGGTACCGGTAGGACACATCGCCGACCCGCAACACGATCAACGATCCGTCGGACTGCACCTGGGCATACTGCCTGCCCTTTTTCGGGCAGCCCAACGCGGCGGTCGGCCAGACGACGACCGCCGCGGAAACTGTGGCGATGCCGCCGGCTTCGATCCCCAGCCGGCCGGCCAGATCTGCCACAGCCTGCTGCACGTAGGGCGCCAGGCCCTGGTCGATTTCAGTTGACCCGGGCATTGATGACTCGAACATTGTCGTCGCCTCGTCGCTCATGTCGGTCAGATCCGACGTACCGATGGGGACCGTACCGATTGGTTCGGCCGTCGGTGTCGCCGATGCCGATTCCGTGCTCGGTTGCTGAGTGGACGTCGCCGATGTCGTCGCCGGTGCCGAACTGGACGGCTGTCCGGTACAGCCCCCCAATACCACCAGCGCGAGGGAGGTGCCCGCCACGACTTTGCCCGCCAATCCGCTCAGCGGGCGCGTCATCACCCACGGCAGATTCATCCACACATTCTATGACTGCCCGAGCAGCTGGCGTTGGAAAATTGGTTGACCAGAAAATCGGTGACGTTCCGTGATGTGTTGGTCGCTATCGGCGTATTCTCAATTCGTGTGCGTAGATGAGACACCCCTCTGCCGGCGGACCCGAGCGCAAGCAGCTGTGCGCCGACTCCGATGACGGCAGCCGGCCTGCGATACCCGTTGGCATCGGAGTGGTCGGCGGGCAACGCCCTCGCCGGTGCAGTCCTGGATGCACTGCCCGACGCCACGGCGGTACTGGACGTGGCCGGGATGATCATCGCCGTCAACCATGCCTGGCGGATGTTCGCCCTCGACAACGGAGGCAACGAAGCACAGACCGGAGTCGGCGTGAACTACCTGCAGGTCTGCGAGCGATCCGCCGCCGCCGGCTGCGATCAAGCCCTTCAGGTCGCCGCCCATCTCCGTAGCGTGATCGACGGGGAGTGCATTGAAGCGGAACTGGAATACCCGTGCCCGTCACCGGCGGTCGGACGGTGGTTCCTGCTACGGATCACCAGGCTGACCGGGCCGACCCCCGGGGTCGTCGCCTCACATGTCAACATCACCCGGCAGAAGATGGCTGAGGACGAACTGGCCCATGCTGCCTCCCATGACCCGCTATCGGGGCTGGCGAACAGGAACCTGTTGAACGTGCGGCTGACCGCTGCGCTGAGATCACGACTCGGTCAACGGAACCAGACCGGCGTCGGAGTGCTCTACATCGACCTCGACAACTTCAAGGCGATCAACGACACCTATGGTCATAGCGCCGGCGACGACGTGCTGCTTAGCGTCGCGCGCCGCCTGTCCGACATCGTCCGCCCCAGCGACACTGTAGGGCGGCTGGGCGGTGATGAATTCGCAGTTGTCGCACCCCGGATCAACGCGTCGGGTCTGGTTGCCCTGGCTGACCGAATCGAAGCAACCCTGGCCGAACCGCACCGAGTGCACGGCCATGAGGTCAGCGCCCGCGGCAGCGTCGGAGCCCACCTCGCCAGCGCCGGAGAGCGCGCCGACGACGTTTTCGACTCCGCCGACCAGGCCATGTACTCCAACAAGCGCGCCCGTCGACAAACCGTGCCCGACCGATCCGCCCACTAATTTCCGGCGTGCAAGGCATCCCAATCGCCGCGCCCGACCAACCCGGACTGGATCCGACCCTGGGACGCCTGCCAGGCCAACACCGCCCTGCCCGTCAGGGGCCCGTAGAAACCATCGTCACCGCCGGCGTCGAAGCCCACGGCGGTCACCCGCCGCTGGACCCACCCCACCGCATCGCGAACATCCTGGGCATCGAATCGGTCGTCTCCGGAGTGCGATTCGTCGGGTCCTTCCAGGGGACCCAGATAGTCACCGTCCGCGATGTTGGGCCAGCCGACGACACCACCCAGCACCGACTGGGAAGCGCCGGCCAGGATCTGCCGGGCGTGCGCCAGGTGGCCAGGCACGTCTGCCGGTGAATAGCAGTACTCGAAATGCATCGTGTCGGACTTACCGGTGTAGCGACCGCCCCAATAGAAGCCGGCGGACTCCCAGTCAGCGACCAATTCAGGCGGGATGTTGCACTGAAAATTCGACGACATCGGATTGTCCTGCGCGTCGTTGTCGATGGCCTTGCCGCGGGAATGATTCGACGGTATCGAGGTGCCGGCGATAGCCCGGTTCTCATAGCCGCCAGTCCAGCCGCGGGTGAAACGCCGGCCGTACTTGACGTCGGCGATCTGGTAGTTCACGCCGATCAGTTCGGCCAGCTCCTTGCGCACGACGATCTTGACATTGCCCGGGACGGTGACCACCGACAGCAGTTCGGCCGGCACACCCTCAGGCCACTGGAAGCCACCCCAGCCGTGATCGTTGTTGGGGTCGCGATCGGAATGCGGATTACTGCCGTACGCGGCTTTCATCGCCATCAGCGGTTCACCTGCGCGGGTCGGGTCGCGCCCGACGAGTGGTCCGCGCACACACAGCTATGGTCTGCGATGAGGTGGCCGTGTTGATTCGGATCGAACGGTTCAACAGTGAAACTGTCGGTCTGCGTGGCGGTTTCGGGCATGCTGGCTTCCCCCTCGGGTTGCTGGCTTCGGTTTCGGCTACGCATCAGCCCGGGTCCTGGCCCATGCTGCGATGCGTACCCCGGTGATAAACAGAGCCGGCTGCTGGTCATCTGATGCTGCGCCAGTTGGGTGAAATGCGAAGATCCGTCGGCCTGTTCGCCGACGGAATCTTCGCCCTTCCTCGTGGTGCGGGGGTGCACCGCCTCCGGTGATGCACCCCTGGCTGGTCATTCGGTCGGGGTAGCGGTGAGGTCGTAGAGGGTCACCGAGTCGACGACCCTGCTGGTGTAGTGCGCCGCCACCCAGGTTTGGATCTGCGTTGCGACACCGTTGGCCGAAAACCCGTTACGGGGACCATCGTCACGGGGTCTCGCACCGATCGGCGGCGCGGCCGTCCCAGGGTTGGGGAAGCCGGTGAATCCGGGGCCACCGAAGCCACCGGATTGCGCCGAGACGATGTAGTAGTGGATCCGGCCGGCAGCCACAGAGGCCTGGAACTGCGCCAGGCTGGGCGCCACGCCACCACCGTTGAACCCGCCGATACCGATCACCGGATCCTGGGTGGCCAGTTGATACTCGGCCGCGTTGGTGGAACCGGTGGTGGCCGCAACCCAGTCGTAGGCGCCGGCGTCGGTCTCCAGCAGGGCCAGAATGGTGGCGCCCGGCGTTGGATTCTCGGCGAACAACCCAGCACCGCCGGGCCGGGCGCCGAAGCCGCCCCGGGCGCTGCCGTCGGTCACGCTGGGGCCGGCGGATGGCATGGCGCCGGTGTGCGCGGTGCCGACGGTGTAGGCGGAGTACGCCGCGGGGCCGGCCAACCCGGCGCCGGCCGCCAGCAGGATCAGCGCGGCCACCGTCGGACGGGACCATTCCTTCCTGCCCATCAGGACCAGCATCGCGACTCCGGGCACGGTGGCTCCGACGACCACCCAGCGCAGCCAGGGCACGAAGGACGGGCTCCGCCCGAGCAGGACGAACGACCAGCTGCCGGTGATGGCCAACGCCACGACCAGCGTCCAACGCACCCAGGATTTGCCGCGAGCCCGCCACATTACCACCGCGCCCGCGCCGATCAGGGCAGCGGCCGGCGGGGCGATCGAGACGTTGTAGTACTCGTGGTACGTGCCACTCATCAAGCTGTACACCGCCATCGAAACCAACAGCCAGGTCGCCCACAGGATCAACGCAGCCCGCCGCGGGTCCGTTCGCGGCCGGCGGCCCAGCAGGATCAACGACCCGCCCAGCAGCACGAGGCCGGTGGGCACCAGCCAGCCGATCTGAGCCGCCGACTCGCCGGTGAAGAGCCGGGTGATTCCGGTGCCCGTGCTGAACGGGCCGACCCGGCCGCCGAAACTCGAGGTCCCCCAGAGCCGGTCGAGGCCGTTCCCGCCCAGCACCACCGAGATGAAGCTGTTGTCCGTTGATCCGCCGATCCAGGGACGGGAACCCGCCGGTAGCAGTTCGACGAGCGCCACCCACCAGCCGGCCGAGACGACCATCGCCACCCCGGCCAGGCACAGTTGCCAGACCCGGCGACCGAACCCGACCGGACCGGCCAACAGATAGCTGAGCACCAGCGCCGGCAGGATCAGCATTGCCGCCAGGTCCTTGGTCAGGAAGGCGAATCCCATGAAGACGCCGGTATAGACCAGCCACCGGGTTCGCCCGTCATCCAGCCCGCGCAACAGCGCCCACGACGCGCCGATCAGCAGAAACGTCAGCATCGCATCCGGGTTGTCGAACCGGAACATCAGTGCGGCGACCGGCGTCAGAGCCAGCACCAGACCGGCGATCAAACCGGCGGGCTCGCCGAAGCGGCGCTTCACGATGCGGTACAGCCAGTACACACTCGCGACACCCAACGCGACCTGGGGCACCAGAATGCTCCACGAGCTGAGCCCGAAGATCCGCACCGACAACGACATCAACCAGAGGAACACCGGCGGTTTGTCGACGGTCATCGTGTTGCCTGCGTCGGCCGACCCGAACAGGAAGGCCTCCCAGTTCTGCGACCCGGCCTGGGCCGCTGCCGAATAGAAGGTGCTCGCATAGCCCGAGGCGGCGAGGTTCCACAGGTAGAACGCGGCGGTTCCAACCAGTAACGCGATCAGCGCGGGCGTGACCCAGCGGGGTTCGGCGGGTTTGCCAGGACTGACGGCCTGCAGCGGCGCTCTGTCGATTCCGGTGATCATCGCACCAGGCAATTCATGGTCATGATCTTGGCCCCCCGAGATAGCCGGGAGCTGGACAGGCACTGTCAGGAAGCTGTGAGTGCACTCGCGGGCACCCGGGATGGGTGGCTGTTGCCGATTGTTGACCCGCAGCGGCACGCCGGTCCCACACCCCGGCCACTCCTGCGCCGTCCGCGGGGCCGCACCCTGCGGAGCGTGCAGTGCGGGACCCGCGCAGCGGCGCGATACTGGCAGGGTCCCACACCGGCCACTGTGGTCGGGACTTGTGGGCGGCCAGCACCGGAGCGGGAAACGTCATGAGTCACAGCCGGGTGAAACCGCCCGTCCAACGTGAGGAGATCAGATGAGTGGCAGCACGTCCCTGGAATTGTCCGCGGTACATGCGGTGGAGATCCTGGATTCGCGGGGTGGCCCAACCTTGGCCGTCACGGTCACCCTCGCCGACGGCACCACCGCCCGGGCCGGGGTCCCCTCGGGGGCGTCGACCGGTTCCAGAGAGGCCGTTGAGTTGCGGGACGGCGACAAGGCTCGGTACGGCGGCAAGGGCGTGCTCACTGCGGTAGGCAACGTCAACGGTGAGCTTGCCGCAGCCCTGGTGGGCCGATCGTTCGCCGACCCGGCCGCAGTCGACCAGGCCATGCGGGACCTCGATGGCACACCGAACAAGGGAAGACTCGGAGCGAATGCCATCATCGGCGTCTCGATGGCCACCTACCGCGCCCATGCCGCCAGCGTCGGCATGCCGCTGTGGACATCGCTCATCCCGGATGGCGTCGCCGCCTGCCAGCCGGTACCGCATTTCAACGTGGTCAACGGCGGCGCGCATGCCCCGAACAGCCTGGATTTCCAGGAGTTCATGATCGCCCCGTTGGGTGCCCCGTCGATCGCCGAGGCGGTCCGGGCCGGCGCGCAGGTGTACGCGAAGCTGAAGCGCCTGCTGCACGATGCCGGTTACGCCACCGGGCTCGGTGATGAGGGCGGATTCGCCCCGGACATCAGCACACCCGAGGACGTGCTGCGCACACTGGTGCAAGCGATCACCGACGCCGGATACACCGCCGGCCGGGGCGGGATCGCGATCGCCATGGACCCGGCGTCCAGCGAGTTCTACTCCGACGGCACCTACCATGTCGCCGGGGAAAGCCTGTCCAGCGCAGACATGATCGATCGGTACGACGCGATGATCACCGAGTTCCCGGTCTGGAGCATCGAGGACGGCCTGGCCGAACGTGACCAGGACGGCTGGATCGCCCTCACCGAGCGCCTCGGCGACCGGGTACAGCTCGTCGGTGACGACAACTTCTGCACCAACCCGGCGATCATCGCCGATGCCATCACCCGGAAGATCGCGAACTCGGCGTTGATCAAGGTCAACCAGATCGGCACCGTCTCGGAAACGCTGGAGGCGATGCGCCTCTGCCGGGAGGCCGGATATACCGCGATGGTCTCGCACCGGTCCGGGGAAACCGAGGACTCCTTCATCGCCGACCTGGCCGTCGGCACCGGCTGCGGACAGATCAAGACCGGTGCCCCGGCGCGCGGCGAGCGGGTCGCCAAGTACAACCGGCTACTGGAAATCGCCGACAGCAACCCGGAAATCCCGTACGGCCGAAGTAAGTAGGCCGGTGGCGCTGGTGGTCACCGGAATCCAGCAGGACGCACGCGCTGCGCAACACCGCATCGGCGGGCTCCGCACCCGGGCCGCCGCGGCGGCCCGCGTATCGCCAACCACCAATTCTGACGATCCGGTCCGCCCAACCTCCCGCGGCCATCGCTGCCGCGAAAACAAGCCCCAAGACGCGGGTCCAGATGCGCTCCGCACCACCGGTCGGCGATGATGACGATCGTGAAGATCGGATTTCAGGGGTGATTCCGGGCCGGGCAGTGGGCTGGTATTCGGCGCGCCCGGCCGACTGTGGGCGTTCTCGGCGGAGTGCTGACTGATGCGGGAGCGGTTGCGGACCCTGGTCGGGCGGCTTCATTGGGCCGCCGATCGTCGCCGGCACCTGCCGGCTGAAACCTGGGCTCGGTTGCAGGCGGTGCTCATGGTGCTGGACGCCGATCACGCCCCGACGGACGAGGATCCGGTCACCGATCCGCTGCTCGGATTGGGCGAGGTGTTCGGCCTGGACGAGGTGGATCTCGACCTGCTGATGATCGGCGCCGCCATCGATCTGGACGCCAACATCGCGACCGCGTTCGGGCTGCTGCGCGGCCTGCCCGCACCCGGCCGGCCCAGCATCGGGTTGGCGCTGGAACTGTGCGAACTGCCGACCGTGTCCGCCGCTGCACTGACCCACCTCGGTTCGTCGAGCCGGCTGCGTCAGCAGGGCCTGCTCGCGGTGAGCAGCTCCGAGCCGTGGCTGGCCCGCGAGCTCCTGATCCCGGAGCGGGTACTTGGACACCTCGTCGGTCTGGACGAGCCGGACCTGCCGCTGCGACCGCTGATCGTGTCCTCGATTCTGCTGACCCTGCCCGGGGTGGAGACGCTGGCCGGCGCCATTCGCCACGGCGCCGCCTTCAGCTGGGTGCATGCGCCGTTGGGTGCGGCCGGCCTGTCGTTCGCGGCCGCTGCCTTCGCGGCCTTGGATCTGGGCTGCCTCGCCATTCAGATCCCGCCGGGTCTGGGCGGCGGTGATCTGCTGGATGTGTTGCGCTCCGCGGTGCGGGAGGCCGCGCTATTGGGCCGCGGACTTGTGGTGGTCGGTGCCGAGCGGTTGGCCGATCCGGCGAACCGCGGCGGTTTCCCGATCCTCGAGGGAGCGGCTGTGCCGGTGGTGGCCGTCGGCACCCAGACCTGGGACACCGACTGGCTCCGCCGGAGCCCCATCTCACTCGAGGCCCCGCCGCTGACCGCGGCGGACCGCGAGGTCGTCTGGCGCCTGGTCGGCGGCGACCAGTCCGGCGCGGCGGGCCTGAGCGGTCTTCGCCTGACGCCGGAGGATATCGCCGACACCGCGCAGCATGCCGGCCTGCGGGCCCGGGCCGGCAGCGAGCCGGTCACCGCCGAACTCGTCCGACGCTCGGCCCGCCAGCTCGGCGGGGCCAAGGGCACCGCCGCGGCTCGACCGGCCCGCTCCACGAGTTTCGCCGACCTCATCCTGCCCGAGCACATCATGGCTCCGCTCGCGAGATTCGTGGCATGGGCCAAGCAACGCGACCGATTGATCGAGTCCAGTTCGCTGCTCGACGTCGGCGGCTCGGGGACCGGGTTGGCGGCGCTGTTCACCGGGAGCCCCGGTACCGGAAAAACCCTGGCCGCCCACATCGTGGCCGACGAACTCGGGCTCGACCTGTTTCCGGTTGACCTGCCGGCGATCGTCGACAAATACATCGGGGAAACCGAGAAGCACCTGGAAAAGG
This sequence comes from Mycobacteriales bacterium, assembly GCA_038245175.1. Lineage (GTDB taxonomy): Bacteria > Actinomycetota > Actinomycetes > Mycobacteriales > Nakamurellaceae > Nakamurella. The sequence goes on from JBBRSR010000003.1 coordinate 67,660, forward strand.
TCTTCCACCGGGCCGAGAGCATGAACGTCGTGCTGTTCTTCGACGAGGCTGACGCACTGTTCGGACGCCGCTCGGAGGTGAAGGACGCACACGACCGGTACGCGAATCAGGAGATCGCCTATCTGCTCCAACGGATGGAGCATTTCGATGGCATCACCATTCTGGCGACAAATCTGCGGGGCAATATCGACCAGGCTTTCAGCCGGCGGATGAGCGCGATCGTACATTTCCCGGATCCTGACGAGCCGACCCGGAAGCGACTATGGGAATCCCATCTCGCGCGCGCCGGAAAGCTCGACCCCCATGACCCGATCGAGGTGACCCAGTTGGCCGAGGCCGCGGAGATGGCCGGCGGCGATATCCGCAACATCGTGCTCGCGGCTGCCTATGACGCCGCAGCCGATGGCACCGGTGTCGGAATGCGACACCTGAAGGCCGCCACCGTCGGTGAATTCCTCAAGCTCGGCCGACGCGTACCCGCCCACGGTTTCGGCGCAGGTGGCCGATGATCGGCTTCCTTGCCGCACGGATGCACCGAACGTAGGATTTGGCGGAACGCGTTCGCCCGCTGGGAATCGCGGATCAGATCAATTGCTGATCGGAGGGGTCGCCATGGTCCAGGCGCTTGCCCGCGAGAACGGCGAGGCTGCCCCGGGTCGAGTGACCGACAAGTCCCCGGACCGCACTGATGCGTTCACCGGCTGGAACGGCGTGCCGGTGGCCGGGCTGACCTATGGCCTCAGGCGTTCCGCGCAACACTCGCCCGACCCGCTGGGCGGCAGCGCAGTCCCCGACGAAGTGGCGGCCCTGCTGCGAAGTCGGCGCGGTCGGGGCGCACCGCTGCCCGCCGAGTTGGCCGGTGACATCGGCGGCCTGCTGGGCGCCGACCTTTCCGCGGTGAGCGTGCACACCGACTCGCAGGCAGACCAGATCGCCCGATCCGTGCAGGCGACCGCCTTCACCCAGGGCACCGACGTGTACTTCACCCGGGGCAGGTACTCCCCCGGGAGCCCCCAGGGTCAGCGCCTGTTGGCCCATGAATTGGCGCATGTCGCCCAGCAGTCCAGCGGCAGCGGGTCCGCGATGATCGGTCGGTCGGACGATCCGGCCGAGGCCGATGCCGACGCGACCGCGGAACGGGTTCTGACCGGCCTGCGTCGCCAAGCGGCGACAGTCCGCGGTTGACGGTTCGGCCGTTGTGAGTGTTGCCCGGGGTCATCGTTCCAATGGCAGTTCGGACTGCGGAAACTCGTGGTTCTCCGGGATCTCCCCTTTGGCGTCGCGCAACTCGACGACCTTGAGGTCCTCGAGCAGATACCTGAATTCCTTGACCAGGATGACACCCAGATCGTCCGGCACCGGTCCGCCCCGATAGTCCTTGGCGGTCGAGGAAATGAACTGCTCCAGCGTTCGGTTTCCGTCAGCCCCGTGAAACACGACGGTCTGCCAGCCGATCAGGCCGACCACGACACTCCCGTCATCATCAAGGATGTCGACGTCGCCATCGGCGTTCCAGTCCCAGGGAACCGCGCGGGCCGGGTATTTGTCGGCCCACGGGTTGCCGGCCAACACCGCGGTCCGGCTCGGGTCGGAATCCGTCATCGCCTGGTCAGTCCTTCTTCTGGAAATGGGTGATCGACAGTCGCCTGTTCGGTCCCCCGGTCTTCTTGACGCCGATCTCGCACAGATGGTCCTCGTCAGTGATGTCCCGTCTTACCGGCTGTTCGGACTTCAAGCCTTCGGCGCCTGGGTTGGTCTTCACCCATTGCGTGATAGTCAAGGTCGCGTCGATGTCTTTGCGGTCGCTCTCCTTCAGTTCTTCGACAAAATCTGTGGCGTCGCCATCGACCGCCGCGGTGAGCACGGCAGCATTTCGCACGAAGGTGGTGATCGAATGATGTGCGCGCGCCCGTTGCTCCTGTTTCACGTCGTCGGCTTCCACGTGTTTGGTGGCGGTAGGGGGTGAGACGACAGACGGCGTGGGGACACCGCCGATTGTCATTCGCCGAATGGTCGGATCTGTCGGCGCCGAAGCGCGGCCGGCCTGCCGGCGCAGTGCATCCAACGGCGCTGGGTGCAAGGGCGCCCGGGACTGGCCGATGGGCGCCTCGGCCGGATGGTGGGGCACGGCCAATCCCGGGGCAACGCCGGCCCAGGTCGGGGTAACGGGCGCGGGATCGTCGTCCCGGGTAGTCGCAGCGTCGGGCGTCGGGCCCTGTCGCACTGCCTGAGCTCGCTGCTCCACGGGTCTCCGTTCGGACGCCGAATGCCCGAAATCACCGAAATTCGGAGTCTAGTTGAGATAGTCGACCCTGGCGGTGGCCCGAACGGATGAATAGCGGCGGCCCGAGTGCACGTCCCAGTGTGCACCTGGTCGCGACAGTCGGTTCGGCGTATCAGGGAACCTTTCGCCGTTATCTGCCCTCAGACAAGCGACAGCCGTCATGGCACGCCAGGACCACGAACCGCCAGCCAGCAAGGACGAAACAGATGCCTGAAATGGACCGTACGAACAAGCTGCGCGGAGCCGGCGCGACTGCCGGTGGACGGCCGGCGCCGGAAGTCGCGGCTCCCGGCAGGTGGACCATCGACGCCAGCCGATCCAACCTGCAGATCAGCGTCAAGGTCGGGCTCTTGGGGACAGTGCGTGGGCGCTTCACCACGATCGCCGGGCGTGTCGAGATGAGCGCGGATCCGACGGACAGCCACATCTCGGTCGAGGTCGCCACCAGCTCGCTGACCAGCGGGAGCGCGCACTGGGATGCGGTCCTGATCAGCGCCGGCCTGGTGGACACCGCGATGAACCCGACCATCGCATTCGAATCCACCGGAATGCGCGCCCACGGGAGCGGCTGGGAGCTCACCGGGATCCTGCTGACCAACCGGGGATGCCTGTCGGTGACCTTCACCCTCGCGTGCCTGAGCGAGGACAATACTGATCGGATCCGCTTTCGTGCCAGTGGCAACTTGAGCTCGAAGGACGCGGTGCGCCTGCTCTCCCAGCCCAGCTTCGAGCGCCTGATCGGCAAGACCATGGGCATCGAGATGACGGTGGAAGCAGTCAGGGCCTCACACCGGCCGGCACCTGCGTCACACTGAGAATGTGGGATTCAGGAGTGCTCCGCGGTGGGGCCGTCGGGCTCGGACGGGGCTCGGTCTGCTCGCCGTGGTCTGCGTTGTGGTCGGCTGCGGGTCAGCTGCGGCACCGACCGCGCGGTCCGCATCGGTGTCCTCGGCGGTCAGGTCGCCCTCAACTTCGACCAGCACCGTTGCGGAAGCCAGCCGACCGGCTCAGGTGATCACGTCCGAGTCGAGTCCACTGCCGACGGCTGAGCCGGCGGCACCCGAGTCAGGTTTCCGGTCCAGAATCAGTTCCATCGGCGCCGACCTGGCGATTCGGATGGGCTCCTCATGGCACAGCGGATGCCCGGTACCGCTGGCAGAGCTGCGGTATCTGACAATGACCTACCGCGGCTTCGACGGCGCCGACCACGACGGCGAGATGGTGGTCGCTGCCAGTGTCGCCGACGATGTCGTCAGCGCGTTCGCAGAGCTCTATGCCGACGGCTACCCGATTCGGTCGATGCGGCTGGTGGACGATTTCGGGGCAGACGACGACTCGTCGATGGCCGCCGACAACACCTCCGCCTTCAACTGCCGGGCCGTCACCGGTGGCAGTACCTTCTCCGCGCATTCCTACGGCACCGCGATCGACATCGATCCCGTCGAGAATCCGTACCTCAGCGGAGCCTCGGTGCTCCCACCGGCGGGCGCCGACTTCAGCGGGCGGCCGGATTCACCGGGTGTGATTCACGAAGGCGATGAGGTGGTCACTGCCTTTGACCGAATCGGCTGGAGTTGGGGCGGACGCTGGAACCGGCCGACGGACTATCAGCACTTCTCGCTGTCCGGGCGGTAGGTAGTGGCCAGGCAGGCAGGTACGTGGGTAGCAAACGCAGGGCATGCCAGGAATCGCGCGATATCCCGTGCGTCTTCGGTGATTTCGTGCGCTTCTAGCCGCAGCCCGGGTCGTTGCCCGATCATTGTCGGTGGCTGCCGATAGCGTCTTGGGGGTGGAAGACAAGAACCTGACTCGGATCGCTGCGCTGCTACGCAAGGCCGAGGGCACCGATAACGAACACGAGGCTGATGCGTATCTGCAGGCAGCCCAGCGACTGGCGACGCTGTCGTCGGTGGACCTGGCAGTCGCTCGGTCGCACGCCTGTCAGCAGCAGAAACGGGCCACGCCGTCGCATCGGGTGGTGACTGTCGGAGAGTCGGGCAAGCGCGGTCTGCGCACCTACGTCCAGCTGTTTCTCGCGATCGGCCGGGCGAACAATCTGACCTGCGACATCGCCAGAGATTCGACCCGGGTCTATGCCTACGGATTCGAGAGCGACATCGACGCCGTCGAAGCCCTCTATGCCTGCTTGGTTGTGCAAATGGTCCGGGCTTCGGACGGCTACATCAAGTCCGGCGAATACGCCGAGCAGTTGGTCTACAAGCGCGTTTCCCGGTCGGTACCTCGGCGTGACCATCGGGGCCGACTTGTCTTCTTCGACGACGAAACTCGCCCGGTGCACGCCACCACCGCCCGGATCAACTTCCAGCAGGCCTTCGCCGAACGGATCGGTGCCCGCCTCAAGGAGGCCGGTGAGCAGGCGCAGGAGCAGGCCGTCAACGCCGACAGGGCCGCCGGTACTGCCGGTGTCGGAGTGGCGATCGCCATCCGCGACAAGGAGATCGAGTTGCTCGACCACTACAAGGCCAATTCCCGAGCCCGCGGCTCCTGGTCCGGCAACCGGGCCGGCGGCGGATTCTCCGAGGCAGCCAGCCGCGCCGGTGATCGAGCGGGTCGCACCGCCAGGCTGGGCGGCGACCGAGCACTCGGCGGCAGTCGAGCAGCCATCGGCGGCTGACGTGACCCCTACGATCCCCGCCGGACAAGTTCGGTTACCGGAACGGGACGCCCAGCGCAGCAAGGTTTACGAGGCGGAAAATCTCGTGCACCGAATCTTCGCGCGGGCCACCGAATTCCCCACCATCGAGGTGGCCGGTTCCTACCTGACCTTGCCGGTGGAGCGACGGTTCGCCTCCCTGGAGTCTGTTCAGGCCTACGTCGATGCGGTGCTGACCTTGAATTGGGTGCGGCAGCGGTGGCCACGCGCGGCGACGCCGATAACGGTCCGCGAACGCGCCGGCCATGGATCGGCGAACTACCAACGCCTCGGCGCGGTGCTGGCGGTGCCCGGTGCGACCCACGGAATTCGATGGGCGATGCGGGAGCTGGTGATCCTGCACGAAGTCAGTCATCACCTCGAGCCGGACGGATTGGCCGCCGCCCACGGCCCATCCTTCGTCGGTCGCCTGGTCGATTTGGTCGGCGAGATCGTCGGCGCGGAGGCCGGTTTCGTGTTGCGGATCGAGCTGCTCGAATGCGGGGTGCGAATGAGTTGAATCGCTCCGAACCGGCCGGACACCGCCTACCTGCCACCAATCCGGTGCGGCCATCAATACGAATCTCTGGTCTACATCCACTGATTCCTCAGCCGGAAGGCGTTCATGCACGACCGCATCTACCGGCTGATCATCCGCGGCTTCCGGATCCTCTTCCGCCTACTGGGTCTGCGATTCGACATTCGCGGCGCGCAGCACCTGCTCGCGGCCGGCCCGGCCGTATTGGCGATCAACCACATCAGCTACCTCGACTTCGCCTTCGCCGGTCTGGTCGCCGACAATCGTGGCCGGTTGGTCAGATTCCTGGCCAAGAGCGCGGTGTTCCGCAACCCTGTCGCGGGCCCGTTCATGCGCACGATGGGCCACATCCCGGTCGATCGCGGCCACGGCGAAGCCGCGTACCGCACAGCCGAGCGAGCGCTGCAGGCTGGCGAAATCGTCGGCATCTTTCCCGAAGCGACCATCAGCCGAAGCTGGGAACTCAAACCGTTCAAATCGGGCGCCGCGGCGCTGGCGGTCAGCCAGCAGGTTCCCATCGTCCCGATGATCGGTTGGGGTGGCCAGCGGATCCTGACCGTGGACGGCCGGTGGAGTCTGCGGCGCCGCACGCCGATCACCCTGCTGGTCGGTGATCCCTTCCTCCCCGAAGCCGGCGCGGATGTCGACGTGGTCAGCTCCCAGCTCCGCGAACGGATGCAAAGCTTGCTCGACCAAGCCCAGCGAGGTTACCCCGATCGCCCCACCAGCGAAAACGACCGCTGGTGGCTCCCGGCCCGGCTCGGTGGGAATGCCCCGTCACCGGCCGCCGCCGCCGAACTCGACGCCGCCCGGGTTACCCACTGACCATTCCGGCGCAGCCCCCAACGCTGCCAGTCCACGGCGCAATCACCGCACCTCACGCCCGCTGCGCGCCTCCCCCGCCGCAGCGACGGCGACCAAGGCCCTGGCCGGCCCGGCGGGCGGATGAACACCGGTCAACCAGATCGCCCGCAGGTCGCGGCGAATCTCCAGGCCGGTCACCCGAATACTGACCAGCCGACCCAGCGCCACATCATCGGCGACCGCCAGCTCGCTCATCGCACCCGGCGCGGCGCCCGAGGCGATGGCCGCCCGTACCGCCGCGCTGCTGGACAACGCCATCGCCGGCTCGACCGGCTGCACCCCGTCGGGCAGCACAGCCCCCAGCGCGTGCAGCAGCGCCTCGCGCGTACCGGACCCGGTTTCCCTGCTGACCAGGGGTGTCCGGGCCAACGTCAACGCGCTCACCGGTCGCGATCGACGCGCCCACGGATGATCGGGTGCCACCACCACGACCAGCCGGTCGTGCGCCACCACCTGGGACTGCACATCACGCGGCACTCCGGGACTCTCGATGAAGCCGAGCGCGACCTGTCCGCCGCGCACCGCCGCAATCACCGCGTCACTGTTCGCCGCGACGAGCTCCACCTCGGTCAGCTCCGAGTTGGCCTGTTGCTGACCTGCTCGCAGGGCCAGAAACCACCGCGGAGCCAGGTGCTCGGCAATCGTCAGGCTGGCACCCACCCGCAGGCTCACGTCCCGCCGGCCGCGCAGCGAATCGATCCCCGCGTCGAGTTCGCGCGCCGCCTCGAGCACGGCATCGGCCCATTGCGCCAGCAATACGCCCTCGGGGGTGAGCTCGGATCCGCGCCGGCTCCGGGTCACCAGCGTGATCCCCACCTGCCTCTCCATCGCCCGCAGCCGCAGCGACGCCGCCTGTTGACTGATTCGGGAGCCTTCGCCGGCAGCACTGAGGCTGCCGGTCGCCTGGATGTCGACGAGCAGTTCCAGGGAGGCCAACTCGGGAACACGACGGCTCAGCATGGTCCATTTCATCACAAGTAAAGCTTGTGACGCCACAAGCGATTGGCTGCTACCGCGGTCGGCCCGATACCGGCAGTGTGGTCCGCATGTCCACCAGCGCAACCCAGCACCGACCGACCAGAGCGCCGGCCGCCGTCACCGAGCGCGCCCACCGACTGGCGCACATCACACCGAATTGGTTCGCGTCGGTGATGGGCACCGGAATCGTCGCCAACGCCGCGGCCGGCCTGCCGGTGCAGATTCCCGCGCTGCGGGCGTTCGCGACAGGAGTCTGGGTTGTGGCGGTGATCATGTTGGTGACCGTCAGCTCCGCCTTTGTCGGACATTGGCGACGCCATCGGGCGAATGCTCGCGGCTACGCCACCCACCCGGGGATGTCCCAGTTCTACGGCGCGCCGCCGATGGCGCTCCTCACCGTCGGAGTCGGCACCCTTCTTCTCGGACGTGGCCTGATCGGTGTGCCGGCCGCGGTACTGATCGCGTTCGCGCTGTGGATCGCGGGAACGGTGCTCGGCCTGGCCACCAGTCTCTGGATCCCGTACCGAATGATCACCCGGGATGCCGGCTCGGCGCAGGCCCTGCCGTCCTGGCTGATGCCGGTCGTACCGCCGATGGTCTCGGCGTCGTCCGGCGCGCTCCTGCTGCCGTACGTGCCGTCCGGACAGTGGCGGATGTCCATGCTGCTGGCCTGCTACGCGCTGTTCGGCTTGAGCCTGATCGTCGGCATGCTGACCATCACGATGGTCTACTCTCGGCTGCTGCATCAGGGTGCGCCGACCGCAGCGGCAGCGCCGACCGTGTGGATCTCGCTGGGCATCGTCGGTCAGTCGATCACCGCGGCGAATCTGCTCGGCGGCGTTGCCGGTCTTGCCATCGCCGAGCCGTTCGCCACCGGTCTGCGAGTGTTCGGACTGATCTTCGGCGTTGCCATGGGCGGTTTCGGTGTGCTCTTCTTCGCTCTCGCGGTCGCGCTCACCGCGCACGCGGCCCGGCGGGGAATGCCCTTCGCGCTCACCTGGTGGAGCTTCACATTTCCGATCGGCACCTGCGTGACCGGCGCGAGCACCCTGGGCCACACCAGTGGATCAACGGCGATCCTGGTCCTGGCTGTGGGCCTCTATCTGGTTCTGCTCGGCGCCTGGGGCACGGTTGCAGCCCGGACGATTCGTGGTCTGGCCACCGGCCGCCTACTAGAGCGCGCCTGACGACGGCCAGCCGTTCAGCTCCCGCGGACTCCGGAACACCCTGGGTTCACCGGACAACGGGTCGACGAATTCCAGGGTCCGGGCCAGTAGCTGCAGCGGGGCCGAATAGTCATCCGGCGGTGTGTCGAGCAGATCCGGGTAGAAATTGTCGTTGACTATCGGAATGCCCACCGAGTTCAGGTGCACCCGCAGCTGATGGGTCTTGCCCGTGCTGGGCCGGAGTCGATACCTGGCGAAATCGCCCCGGACCTCGAGGAGTTCGATCAGGCTCGCGCTGTTCGCCTCGCCCGGCACCTGTTGCGCGCGGGGCACGCCGCGTTCCTTGATGATCCGGCTGCGCACGGTCATCGGCAGCGTCAGCCCCGGATCGAAGCCCGCAATCGCCTCGTATTCCTTGCGCACCCGGCCCTGGGCGAACAGGGTCTGGTAGGCGCCGCGCACCGTCGGGTCGACGGTGAACATCAGCACCCCGGCGGTCACCCTGTCCAGCCGATGCGCCGGGCTCAGGGTGGGCAGGTCAAGGTCGCGCCGCAGCCGGACCAACGCGGACTCGACGATGTAGCGGCCCCGCGGCATCGTCGACAGGAAATGTGGCTTATCGATGACCAGCAACGTGTCATCCCGAAACAGGATGTCGATCTCGAACGGCACCCGCTGTTCGATCTCCGGATCGCGATACAGATACACGAAAGTGCGCGGCAGATAAGGACTCAGATCGGTGATGACAACGCCGTCACCGTCCACCACCTCGCCGGCCGCAACCTTCTCCCGGAGCCGCACTTCGTCCGCCGGGAACCTGCCCACTAGGTACTCGAGCACCGTGGAGCTGAAGTTCTCCACCGGCAGGTGGAGCTTGGTGGGATTGAGCCCGTTGCGGATGGGCAGCGGGGCGGGGGGCACCAGATCACGGTAGCGGCTGGTGTGGGTGCGGGACGTGACCGCGTGTGTTAGACAAGTTGCTGCCTCATTCGGTTGAGCGCCCTGGTGGCGCATGTTCGCGAGGATGACCCGTGGCTGATCTGGACCCCGCACTGATCGAACTGGCAAACGCCTTCGGCATCGCCACCGAATTCTGGGACTGGCAGCTCCGGTACACCGCCGTGACCGTGGATACCATCGTGCCGGTGCTCGAAGCCCTGGGCGTCGACGCCTCGACGCCGGAAGCCGCCGCCCAAGCGCTGGCCGAGCAGCGACGCAAGCCCTGGCGACGGATGTTGCCGCCGTGCCTGGTCATCCGGCAGGGGCGCCAACCATCGTTCAACGTGCACGTTCCGCACGGTGAATCGGTGCATGTGTGGATCGATTTCGAGACCGGCGGCACTCGACACGGGATGCGGCAGCTGGAGAACTGGGCAGCGCCACAGGCCGTCGACGGCCGACTGATCGGCGAGGCGACGTTCCAGCTGCCCGATGACCTACCGCTGGGATACCACACGCTGCGGGCCAGCGCCGGTCACGAAGAGAGCGCGACCTCGCTGATCGTGACCCCGAATTGGCTCGGGTTCCCGGCCAGCATGGGCGAACGTCGGACCTGGGGCCTGGCCACTCAGCTGTACAGCGTGCGCTCGAGGCAATCGTGGGGAGTCGGCGACCTGACCGACCTGACCGACCTGGCAGTCTGGGCTGTCGCCGAGCACCAGGCCGGATATGTGCTGGTCAACCCGTTGCACGCGGCCGAGCCGTTGGCGCCAATGGAGCCGTCCCCCTACCTGCCGACCAGTAGGAGATTCGCCAATCCGGTCTACCTCCGGGTCGAGCGAATCCCGGAATACGCCGACCTGGACGACGCGGGGCGCGGCCAGGTCGCCGCCCTCCGCAGGGCACTGGGCGATGCCGTCGACGAGCTGGATCAGATCGACCGGGACGCGTCGTGGACCGCCAAACGTGCCGCCCTGCAATTGGTCTATGCCGTCCGACGCACCGCCGGCCGGCAGATCGCCTTCCGTGCCTACCAACGTCGCGAGGGTCCGGGGCTGCAGAACTACGCGACCTGGTCGGCGATCGCCGAAACCCACGGTAACGACTGGCGCGAGTGGCCCGCGGGCCTGCGGCACCCCGATTCGCCGGATGTCGCGGTGTTCCGTGGTGAGCACGAGCGGGCTGTCGACTTCCACCGCTGGCTGCAGTGGGTGCTCGACGATCAACTGGGTGCGGCGCAGGAGGCCGCCGTCGATGCCGGCGCGGACCTCGGCATCATGCACGACCTCGCCGTCGGTGTGCATCCCGGCGGCGCTGACGCCTGGAGCCTGCAGGACATCTTTGCGCAGGGTGTCAGTGTCGGCGCGCCGCCCGATGCGTTCAACCAGAACGGTCAGGACTGGACTCAGCCGCCGTGGCGTCCGGATCGCCTCGCCGAAGTGTCGTACGCCCCGTTCCGGGAGCTGATCTCCACGGTCCTGCGGCACTCCGGCGGCGTCCGGGTCGACCACATCATCGGGCTCTTCCGGCTGTGGTGGGTGCCGCCCGGCCGGTTGCCGACCGCGGGGACCTACGTCCGCTACGACCACGAGGCGATGATCGGAATCCTGGCGCTCGAAGCGTTCCGCGCTCGCGCCCTCGTCGTCGGCGAGGACCTGGGAACCGTCGAACCGTGGGCCAGGTCCTACCTTCGCGAGCGCGGCATCCTGGGCACGTCGATCCTGTGGTTCGAGTTCGAGCACGACGCCGGCGGCGCCCCGCTGCGCCCTGAATGGTGGCGCGAATACTGCATGGCCTCGGTCACCACCCACGACCTGCCACCCAGCGCCGGTTATCTGGCCAGCGAACACGTCAAACTTCGGCACACCCTCGGCCTGTTGACCAGGCCGCTCGAAGACGAACTCGCCGCCGACGACGCCGAGCGCAAGGCCTGGCTGGACAACCTGCGCGGCCGCGGCGCGCTCGCTCCGGACGCCGATGTCGAAGCGACCGTGCTGGCGTTGCACCGGTATCTGACTTGGACGCCCTCGCGGCTGCTGTGTGTATCGCTGACCGACGCGGTCGGTGATCGACGCACCCAGAACCAGCCCGGCACCATCGACGAGTACCCGAACTGGCGGATCCCGCTGACCGGACCGGACGGTTCACCACTGATGCTTGAGGATGTGCTGACCAGTCAGCGAGCGGCAGCGTTGGCGGCGGTGGTCAACGGCTGATTCGAGCGAGTTCACCGAATCCTCGGTGGAAGGTGGGGCAAGTGCGGCGGACTCGGGACGGGCCCAGGTCAGGCGACTGCCAGCGGGCCGATCCGCCCGGCTTCGATGAGCAGCTCTTCGAGAATGTCCAGATCGACGTCAGCCAGCCGCTTGAATCGAACGCAGGATTTGCCGATGCTGGCCTTGGGTAGCCGGTCGACGTAGCTGTGGGCGAGGTAGCGGCCCTCGGTGGCGCAAAAGACGTAGAGCGAGATGTATTGCTTGCGGCTGGCCAGCGAGATCATTGACGTCTCGCCCTCGCGGCCGGTCTCGTAGCGGTACCGGTAGCGACCGTAGCCGATCATGCCCGACGCGACACCCGGCGCGAGCGCCGGCAGCGTTCGCCGGATCAGCTCGTGAAGCTGCCGAACCTCGCCTCGTCGAGGTTCCGCGAGAGCATCGATATAGGCGGCTGCGTCCGACTCGGTCACCCGACGATGGTAGACCGTGCAGCGATATCGGGCCACGTTGAACGCCAGGTCAGCCGCACTTCTTACGGTCCCATGACGGCCGCCGACAGACCCTGGATTCGGCCATCCGTCCCGGTTACGGTCGGCCAATGCGACGACAACTGATCCTGATGATTCTGCCGATTGTGGCCCTGGCCGCCTGTGCCGGTGGCAATACCGCGACTACTCCGGCCGCAGCTACGAGCGCTACCGCCATGAGTGAGGCGATGACGGAAGCAACGACCGAGGCGATGACCGAGGCGATGACCCACGCGATGACGGAAGCAACGACCGAGGCGATGACCGAGGCGATGACGCACGCCACGACCGAGGCGATGACCGAGGCGATGACGCACGCCACGACCGAGCCCGCAACGGAAGTCGCGCCGGCCGGAATCACCATCAGCACCGCGAACAGCGATTTCGGCGAGATCCTGTTCGACACCACCGGGCAGGCCATCTATCTGTTCGACAAGGAAACGTCCACCGCACCCGACTGTTACGACAAATGCGCGGTTGCCTGGCCACCGGTGATCACCGACGGCGCCCCGGTTGCCATGGCCGGCGTCAGTGCCCAGTTACTGGGCACCGCATCCCGCTCCGACGGCACGCTGCAGGTGACCTACGCCGGGCATCCGCTCTACTACTTCGCGGGCGAGGGCAAGAAAGAGGTCACCTGCCACGATGTCGTCGAGTTCGGCGGTCGCTGGCTGGTGGTCACCCCCGGTGGCAGCGCGGCCGCCTGACCCGCCGCGCGCCCGGCCTGGACTCGGCGCCGCACCGGACTGGACCGGACTGGACTGGACTGGACTGGACTGGACGTAGTCAAGAATGACTGGAGAATGCAGTCATGGCCGACCCGAAACCGAACGCCCGACGCGACCGCGATGAACTCGGCCGGGCACGCAACGCCCGACCCCGGGACGCGCTGGGCCGGCCCCTGCCCTACGGGTCGCCCAACGTCGAGCGGCTACCCGAGGGAATCCGGCGGACCCCGGCGGAAGTGATCGACGAGGCGCAGCGGCTGCTGGATGCCGGGCTGCCGTTCCATACCCATGAGATCTTCGAGGACGCCTGGAAGTTCGCCAACGGCGCCGATCGCGAACTATGGAAAGGCCTGGCGCAGCTGGCCGTCGGTCTCACCCACATCGCCCGGGGTAACCGGGCCGGGGCGAGCAAACTGTTCGCTCGCGGCATCAGCGCCATCGAGCCTTATGCCGACACCCCGCCATACCAGATGGATGTCGCCGGAATCCTGATCTGGTCCGGCGACGTTGCTGACCGGGTGGCACAGTGGGTGGCTGTTCAACCGCTCGAGATCGCACCGCCCCGACTGCGTTCGAGCTAGGGCCGGTGCAGATCTTCTGAACCGCAACCGATTCCGTCAGCCCGTCGGCCCGAATCGCTCCACCCGCACGTGGCCGGCCGGGACGCCCAGCCCGACGATCACGGTGCTGATCGCCTCCGCGAACCCGCTGGATCCGCAGACGAAAACCGTGTCCACGTCGGCGATCAGCGGTTTCAGGTCGGCAGCGCCCAGCCGATGCGGCAGGAAGCCGGACGCCGGATCTCCGGTGATCGAAATCGTCGACCCATGCGCACGCAACTCCGGCAAGTAGGGCAGGTCAGCGGCGTGCCTACCGGACGCAGCCAACTTGAGCAGCTCCGGCCGGCCCATCTTTCTGGCCTGGCGCAGCATCGCCACGAGCGGCACGACACCGGTGCCGCCGCCGATCGCCAGGGCCGAAGTGGCACCGTCCCAGACGAACCAGCCGCCGATCGGCCCACGCACCTCGATCTTGTCCCCCGGTTCGACGACGTCATACAGATAGGCCGACACCTCTCCGTCGTCCAGTCGCTCGACGCATAATTCGACCAACGGATCCATCGGCGAGGAGGCCACCGAATACGACCGCGAGGCGGTGTACCCGTCCTGGGCGGTGAGCCGGACGACGAAATGCTGGCCGGCCATTTGGGGCTGGCGCTTCGGCAGGTCCAGGTCGAGCATCACCAAGCGATCGGTGGCTCGGCGCACCGCACGAACGGTGGCCTGCTGCCAGGAGGTGACGGCCGGGGTGGAGGTTTCAGTCACCTTGATACCGCTGCTGCTGCCAGGGGTCGCCGCGGTCGTGGTAGCCGTTGCGCTCCCAGAATCCCTGCTTGTCGTGTTGCATCAGGGTCAGTCTGGTGATCCATTTGGCGCTCTTCCAGAAGTACAGCGCCGGCACCAGCATCCGAATCGGCCCACCGTGCTCACGGGGCAGCGGCTTTCCCTCGTGTTCCCACACCAGCCACGCCTTGCCGCCGGTGACATCGGACAACGGCAGGTTGGTGGTGTATCCGGTCGTCGAGGTCGCCGTCACGAACGCGGCCTGCGGCGCCAGTTCGACCTGATTGAGCAGCACGTCCAGACTGATCCCCGTGAAGCTGGTGTCCAGCAGGGACCAGGTGGTGACGCAATGAATGTCGCCGTTGAATTCCGAGCCGGGCAGCGCCTGCAGCTCTGCCCAGGTCCAGGTCTTGGGCGCGTCGACCAGCCCGTCGATGGTGAAGGTCCAGCGGTCCAGGTCGATCCGCGGCGTGACCTCGGCCGTCAGCACCGGCCAGTCCCGCCCGGTGTCGTATTGACCAGGCGGCAGCCGTGGGTCGCGTTCCTTGCGCACCCGGCCACCGAATCCCCGTGAGAAGCCGACCATCTGGTGACCCTTCGCCCGAAGAAGACATTCCGCTGCCAACAGCGTGTCAGGTCCGCCAATGTAGCTCGCAACCCGGGAATGCGCGACAGATCGGGGAGGATTCTTATCGCTGATCGAGCAGAATCCTCCCGAATCTGAGCCCGGCGTCAGCCCGACCGGCGACGGGGCGGTTGCTGCGGGACCTGTTTGGCCGCGAAGACGTCAGCAAGGTAGATCGTCACCGTTCCCCGTCTGGTTTCGACGACGCACTGAACTGTCGACAGCTCGCGCAGGTAGCCGAGCGCGTCGGTCAGCCCGCCCGCGACCCTGTGGCGCACCACCACTCGGGTGCCCAGGGCCAGGGCGGCCAATGCCTGGACGGGATCGGGAATCACGACCTGCCGGCCAGCCGTTTGCCCAGATGCACCGAGAGTTCCTGGTCGGCGTAATGGCCGAACGGAGGGACCTCGACGTACCCGGTGGCCCGATAGAGCGCGATGGCCTCCGGCTGCATCAGCCCGGTTTCCAGCACCAACCACTGCGCCCCGGCTGCGAGAGCCGAGCCCTCCAGGAAGGCCAGCACGGCGCGTGCGTGACCACGACCTCGGGCCTGCTGGACGACGAACATCCGCTTCAGTTCGGCGACCTGACCATCGCCATCCGGACCGACAACATCCGTCTGCGCGAACGGTGATTTGCCGAGGTCCATGAACCGCCAGCCGCCCATCGCCACTGGTTCGCTGTCGTCGTAGGCAACCACGAACAGGCCCCGCGGAGGACTGAATTCGGTCACGTCGACCGGGGAGTCATCTGGTCCGCCGTAGCGCAGTACGTATTCCTGCTGGACCTCGGCGATCAGCCGTTGGGCATCAGGATGGTGATAGTCGAGCAATTCCAATGAACGCGTGTGCACCCGGCCATTCTTGCCGAGGCGGGCGCCCGGCGGAAACCGCTCGTCAGCGGGCATCCGCCGGCAAGCTCCGGTTCACACCCTGGCCGCGGATGTGGATAGCTGCGCGGGACTGTCGGTCCGGTGCTTCACACTGGTCGACGTGGGAAAGAACAATCAGCAGCGCCGGGCAGCCAAGCGGAAGGCACGACGGCACAGCCAAGGTCAGCCGCAAGGCGGTCCCGCATTCGATGCCGGCGCCGAATTCACAGCCGGCGCCGAATTCACAGCCGGCGCTGACGAGCAACCGGGGCTGTTCGGCCCACCTCGGCGCTCGGTACCTGGTAGAACAGCACCGGCTTCGGCCGGTGAGCAGGCTCGGCGGGCCGAGGCAACCCGCGCCCTGGTCGCCGACGGGGTCGCAGCGGCGTTCGGCCCGCGGGCCGATGCGCGTTCGTTGGACGCCATCGTCGAGCAACTCGTGGTGGTCGGCGGCAGCACGCAGTCCACGGATGCCAAGTCTGCCGAGGGAGCTGCCGGTTCGCTCCTGCTCGCCGGGGTCACCCGAGGCTACGAGGGCGGGTGGCAGCCGCTGGACCTGGTGGCGTTCATCCGACGGGAAGTCGGGTCGCGCGCCTCCCATCTGGTCAGCGCGGCCATCAGCGAAGAGGCGCGCCGCGCGAACGCCGCCGACCGGGCCCCGGCGGACTGGTTGGAACAGCTCGACGCCATCAGCCCGGCCGGTTCGTCGAGTCCCGAGCTGGGCTGGCTGGTGAGTACGTGGCGATCCAACCGCGGGCCGTCGATCTGGGATGGCTGGCACGACACGTTGACCGTGATCGGGCTGCTGCAGAACATGCATGTGATCACCCGCCTGGTGCCGCCGCCGTCGCAGTGGTCGGCATCGACGGCAAACCGCTCGGCGCCGCGGCCGGTGGCGGTCCGGCCCGACGGCAGTCACGGCGGACACGACCCAAAGATGCTGACTCGTATTCGAGCATTGTTGACGAAGGCAGAATCGACGACCTTTGCCGAAGAGGCTGACGCCTACACCTCGAAGGCGCAGGATCTGATAACCAGATACGCCATCGACGAGGCCCTGCTGGTCGACGAATCGCACGGCTTCGACGTTCGTTCACGCCGAGTGCACGTGGAGAACCCGTACGCGGCGGTCAAGGTACAGCTGCTCGGCGCGGTCGCAAATGTCAACCGGGTCAAGGCGATCTGGGACGACCATCACGGCTTTGCGACCATCACCGGCCTTCCGGTGGACCTCGACCTCGTCGACATGCTCTTCACGTCATTGTTGATCCAGGCGACGCGAGCGATGACCGAAGCGGGCGCAACGGAGCGCGGCGGCCACCGGCTGGACCGCTCACCGTCGTTTCGCCGGGCATTTCTGATGTCCTACGCAGGCCGCATCGGTGAACGGCTGGCGGAGGCCGGCGACCGGGCCCAGCACGAAGCGGCGGCCAGTCATGGCGCCGAACTGGTGCCCTTGCTGGCCCGGCAGAAAGCCGCGGTGGAGCAGGAGTTCGAACGACTCTTTCCGGACAGCCGCCCGATGGGCGCCCGGCGGGTCGACGCTCGTGGGTGGCACGCAGGCAGAGCCGCCGCCGACAAGGCGGTATTCGCCGCCGGGCAGGTGGGACGGAGCTAGCCCACCGGATCGGGTTGCCCACCGTGCACCGGTGAGTCGGGACCATCAGCCGCCCGGGCCGGTGATTTCGAAGATGAGGTCGGTGGATCCGATACGAACGACGTCCCCATGGCGAAGCACCTGGCTGTCCAACACACGGGAGGAGCCCACCGAGGTTCCATTGGTCGACCGCAGGTCGCTGATCGCGAATCCGCTGCCGATATCCACGATGACCGCGTGGTAACGGCTTGCCTTGAGGTCGTCCAGAATGAGCTCGTTGTCGGCCATCCGCCCAATTCGCAGGCCGTGTGCCGGAATAGGCACCGGCTGACCGGATGCCAGGACCAGCCGCGCGGCGCTGGCTCGGCTGTCCAGCTCGGCCATGGTTTCCAGCATGGTGCTGGCGAACCCACGAGCGGCCGGCTCCCCCAACGACTCCTGCCGAAGGATCTTTCGCTCAAGGTCCTGCAATGCGGGACTGGGATCAATGCCGAGTTCGTCACTCAGCAGGCCACGGATCCGCCGGCTGGCGTCAAGCGCGTCCGCCTGCCGACCCATTCGGTAGTAGGCAGTGATCCGTTGGATCCAGAACGGCTCGCGCAGGGGATAGTGGCCGGTGAGGGTCGCCAGCTCGCCGATCACGGCGGAATCCCTGCCGCAGGCGAGATCCGCATCGATCCTTGCTTCCAGGGTGGCCAACCGCTCTTCCTCCACTGCGGCGCCGAAATCCTCGGCGAACCGGAATTCGCGAAGGTCGGCCAAGGCAGGGCCGGTCCACTCCGCTAAAGCGGCGCGGAAGAGCGATGCTGCTTCGGCGAAGCGTTTCGCCGCGAAGTGCTCGTTGCCCAGTGTTCTGGATCGCTCGAATCTGCCGAGATCCACACAGTCGCCGATCACCGACAGCCGATAACCAGGCGATGCTGTCGTCACCACATGACCCGCGGCCGCCACCGCACGCAGCGCCCGGCGCAAGGTGGACATGAACACCTGCAGGCTCGCCGAATAGCCGGCGGGAGCGTTGTCGTTCCAGATGGCCTCGGCTATCGCGCTCGACGACACGACCCGACCCCTGTTGATCAACAGCACGGCCAGCACTGCCTTCGGCTTGATGCCTGGAAGCAGCTGTGTCACCCCGTCGACGGTCACCTCGAGCGGCCCCAACAGCCGGAAGTCAACTACTGCCGGACCACCGGGCAGATCGACCATCTCGGTGGCCACCTCCCCACCCGTGAGCGACCCAGCCGGTTGATCCTCGTGGTGACGCGCACACAGCGTAACGCCGCTGATGGTCGGGTGAATCTGTCGGGGAATCGACCCGGCGGTCAGCCCGCGGTGAGCAGAAAGTAGATCGTCAGGCCGAGGAGCAAACCCACCAGTACGCCGACCAGCCTCGCCACGGTCTGTCGGCGGAGCCGTCGCCGAACCCTGAACACCACCGGCTGAACCCGAATCTGATCGGCACCGGGTGCCGGCAGGTCAGGCCTGATCCAAGACGTGTGCTGCGCGCCTCCATCCGGGGAGAGCGAATCGCTCGCCTCGGCTTGAGTGCGCGTCGGATCGGTTCGGTCGGGGTCCGGCTCGGTTCTGGAAGGAAGTTCGGCGACGGTTTCGCCGATGCTCCCGGCGCCCGTTTCCGGCGTTGCCGGCGGCACCTCCTTGGCCGGTCCGGCGGGGCGAGATATCTTGCCCACCAACACATCCCAATCGTGATCGGATGTCTGATGCAGTCTCCCGATCAGCATCTCCGGCCGCATCCGCAGCGCCGGATCCTTGGTGAGGGCCGCGATCAGCGACTCTGCAGCCTGGCGCGGCAACTCTGGATTGTGCTCCCAGGGCGGCGTGGGTTCGAGGTGGCGATGAGCGTTGATCACCTCGGCGATGCTGGTCGTCGGATAGGGCCAATGGTCTGTCAGCAGGCGGTAGGCCAGAACTCCGAACGCATAGGAGTCCACACCCGGCAAGTCGTCGTCCGGGCGTTCGATCTGCTCGGGCGCCATGAACAACGGAGTGCCCGTCACGAGTCCCGACATCGTCCTGAATGCCCCAGGGTCGCGAGGCAGCCTGGCGAGTCCGAAATCAGCGAGAACCGCGCGCCCAGCACTGTCCAGCAGGACGTTGGAGGGTTTCACATCGCGGTGTACGACCCCCGCCGACGCAGCGGCGGTGAGCGCATCGGCAACCTGCGATAGCACCCGAACGCGCTGACTGCCCGAGAGTCGTCCGTGGTCCATCGCGTTCTGCAGGTCCCCGCCCGGCAGGTACTCCATGACCAGGCCAACCGAGGTCGGGGAGGTCAGCAAACGGTACACGGCGACGATGCCCGGGTGGTTGAGTCGGGCGAGCACCCGGCCTTCGCGTTCCAAGCGACGCACGGCCGCCAATTGCCGGGTACCCGATCGAACGGTCTTGACGGCTTCCCAACGGTCCAGTGGTATGTGCCGGACCAGGGCCACCCACCCCGTCCCGCCGCGTCCGATCAGCCGGACGAACTCGTAGTCCGCGCCCAAGCCCGGAAATATGACATCTCCGGCCGGCCAGGACATAGCCGCAGTGTAAGTCGTGGGCCGACAGTCCGACGCGAACAACGGGCCCTTCGGTGTGATGACGGTCGGAGACCAGCAACACCGAAGGGCCCACTGACAGCGGGAGCTAGCTGACGCAACTGGTGAGGGTTCGGTAGCCGCGCTGGTCTGAGTACCAGCCGGGGCTGGCCGCGCCGCCGGCGTATTCGCTGCGGTAGTCGAAGGTGTTCGGCCCGGTCTGGAATGCGTAGTCGAAGTACCAGTAGGACGTACCGGCATATGCCGTCGTCGATTGAGAGGTCGTGATCTGCTTCCATGAGGCCGTTGCCCAACGCCCGTTGGTGTAGGCGGAGATCCGCACGAAGACCGGCCACTTCGCGTAGACGGGGAACAGGTCGGACCCCGTGATGACGCTGCTGTTGATATTGGGGATCGTGTTGATCGTCACCGTGATGGTGTGGTTCGAGGAGTTGCAGAAGACGGTTTCCTGAGCCGAGGCGGCACCGGCACTGACGGAGGCCGAAGCGGCCGGAGCCACGGCGGTGAACAGGCCGAGCGACAGGGCAGCGACCCCGAACGCCCTGATCAGCCGACGGAATCGGCGCGGCGACGTGACTGCGGCCGCGACAACCGAGGTGCCGGTCGCCGTGGAGCCCGCTTCGCGGACGGTCGTGCGGTGCTGATCGGTGCTGGTGATCATCGCGAATTCCTTTGGTCGTTCTTACTGGGAGGGCGGCGCTTCTGCGCCGATATGCAGACCTTGCGGCGGGCGCCTTAACGTGTGCTGAACAACCGCTTGCCCGGCTCGGCCGGACCCCGACGACGCGAATGACGCGGGTCACCGCAGGAGGAATTCGATGACAGGCACTATCGGTAGGTTCGAGCTGATCGGCGTGGTCGCCGACCGGACCGGCAGCACGGTCTGGAAGGGCCATGACCCTGGCCTGGATCGGGACGTGGCGCTCAAGCAGGTGCCGGTCAGCGATGCGCTAGCGCTGACTCGGCTGCGTGCGGAAGCCCGCACCCTATCGACGCTCCGACATCCGAACCTGGTGCAGGTATTCGAGATTGTCGAGACGGTGGACCACGTCTGGCTCGTCGAGGACTGGGTCGAGGGCGCCGCGCTGCCTGCCGTCATCGCGGCCTGCGGACGCCTGACCGCCCGGCAATCGGTCGGCGTCATTCGCGGTGCCCTGGGCGGTCTGGCCTACGCCCACGAGCGCGGCATCGTCCACGGCGACATCAGCTTGTCCAACATCCTGGTCGATTCCGAGGGAACGTCCCGGCTGATCGACTTCGGTCTCGCGGTACTGGCCGGGACCACTGGCAGCAGCGGCACACCCGGCTACATCAGCCCAGAAGCAATGCTGGGTGAACCCCTCACGTCGCAGAGCGATGTGTATTCCAGCGCGGCTGTCCTGGTGTCCCTGATGACCGGCCGGACGGTATTCGGCTCCACCACGCCCGAGCAGTCGGTGGCCCGTCAACTGACCGAACCGAGCCCCGACCTGGCCGGTATCGATACCCCGATCCGTGAGGTCCTGCACCGCGCTCTCGACCCCGATCCGGCCAACCGGCAGGCCGACGCCGCGCAGCTGTTGGCCGAGCTCGATGGGGCCGCCGACCGCGGTTTCGGCGTCGGCTGGCTGGTCCACGCCGGCGTGACTGCACTGATCACCACCACCATGGTGGCCAGCGTCGGGCTCACCACCGGCGCCGCCGCCGGCGCGGGCGCCATCGCCTCGCCCGGCACCGCATCTCCGGTCCCATCGGCGGCGCCGGTAGCGGCCAAACAGGTGCGGCTGATCGGGCGGACCGTCTCGCGGAAGGCGCTGACCGCCACCGGCGGCATCGCAGCTGCGGTCATCGCCACAGTCGTGATCATCCTGCTGACCAGCGGAAACAGTGCCAAAATGGCCGACTCCGCGGCACCGGCAGCGAACAGTCCGGCAGCGGTGGTGTCGACCGCTCCTTCCGGGGTGAGCACCGCGGCGACAGCTGAAACGTCTGGCGCGGCGGCGACGGCCAGCTCCGGAGCAGGCCCGGCGACGACCAGTGCCGACGCTGGCGCCCAGCCGATCTTTTACACCCACAACACCGCATCGCTGACCTTCACCCAGCTGTTTGCCTGCGACGTATGCACGGCCGCTCAGCAGACCGGAACGATCGAGCTGACGGCAGGTAGCAACAGCGCGTTCCAATCCCCGGCCGACACCTACAACGCGTTCTTCTCCAGTGACAGTCCCATCAATGCAGACTTTGGGTTCTTTGGTCTGCCGGCGGGTACCCTCCGCATTCCGCCGGGGGCGCCTCCGCCGACGCCCTCAGCGCACTTCCAAGTCTCACTGACCGTTCCGTTGGCGAGTGGCGACTGCTGCGCGGACTTGGTCTTTGCCCAGACTGGCAATGTCGGCAGCGGCTATGAGGGAACCTGCGAACTCACCATCACCCCGGACGCCGGCGGCACCGTCAGCGGCTCACTGTCCTGTCCATCCCTGATGACGGTGTCCCCCGGCAGTGAACCTGCTTTCAAGTGGGCATTGTCAGCGACCTTCACCCTCGCACCGTGACCTTTTTGAACAATCACTCGGTCGAGGACCAGCGGGCCGAGATCGATGCCCGTCGATCGGCACGGCCGCCAACTGGATGGTGAGCCGGGATTGTTGATCCTGACCGCGGGATGCCCCAGTGGCCAGACGCGCACGGCCTGCGCAGGGCGAAAGGGCTCGCCGATGCCTGGACCTGGGGATGAGCTCATCGATCATCCGGTCTCGGATTTCGAAATCCATTCCTTGGACGTCGGAATCAATCCACTGGACGGGTCTCCAGTCGGGCAAGAGGTTCAGCGGCCGGCCAGGATGTCGGCCAACGCGTCGACCGCGGCGCCGATTTCCTCGCGGGTGATGACCAGGGCCGGCGCGAAGCGCAGCGTCGACTCGTGGGTCTCCTTGACCAGGATGCCCCGCTTGGCCATCGCTTCGCTGATGTCCCGGCCGCGGCCGGCCGACGGGGCCAGCTGAACGCCGGCCCAGAGCCCCCGACCACGAACTTCGGCCACCCCGTGACCGACCAGCTCGTTCAGGCGGCCGTGCAGGTAGTCGCCGAGAGTGGTTGCCCGGTCCTGCATTTCGTTGGTCGCGAGCAGCTTGACGACGGCGCGGCCGACAGCGCACGCCAGCGGGTTGCCGCCGAAGGTGGAGCCATGGCTGCCGGGGGTCAGCACACCGATGACGTCGCGCCGGCCGACGACGGCGGACACCGGCAGGATGCCGCCGCCGAGCGCCTTGCCCAAGGTGTACAGATCGGCCCGGACGCCTTCGTGATCCAGCGCGAACAGGGCGCCGGTTCGGCCGAGGCCGGACTGGATCTCGTCGGCGATCAGCAGGATGTTGTGCTCGTCGCACAGCCGGCGGACACCGGCCAGGTAACCGGCCGGCGGGACCACGACGCCCGCTTCGCCCTGAATCGGTTCCAGCAGCACCGCGGCAGTGTCCGGGGTGATCGCCTGTTCGAAGGCCGCGAGGTCGCCGAACTTGACGCCGACGAAGCCGGGGGTGAACGGCCCGTAGTCGGCGGTGGCGACCGGGTCGTCGGAGAACGACACGATCGAGATGGTGCGACCGTGGAAGTTTCCGCCGGCGGTGATGATCTGCGCCCGGTTCTCGGCGACACCCTTGACCCGATAGGCCCACTTGCGGGCGATCTTCAGCGCGGCCTCGACCGCCTCGGCGCCGGAGTTCATCGGGAGAACCATTTCGGTCCCGGTCAGGGCAGCCAGTTCTTGGCAGAACAGGCCGAGTTGGTCGTGGTGGAACGCGCGCGAGGTGAGGGTGACCCGGCCGAGTTGCTCGACAGCGGCGGCGATCAAAGCCGGGTGCCGATGGCCGAAGTTCAGTGATGAGTAGCCCGACAGCATGTCGAGGTAGCGATTGCCGTCGACGTCGGTGACCCAGGCACCCTCGCCGTGCGAGATGACGACTGGCAGCGGGTGGTAGTTGTGCGCAGCCCATTGGTTGTCGAGCTGGATGTATTCCGCAGAACCCAGCAGGGGATCGGACGCTTGAGTGGTCGGGGCATCGGCGGCGAGCAAGGACGCGGTCACGGGTATTCCTCCATGTGTTCGGTGCCCGGCTGCACGGCCGGACGGCGGGCTCTGGACCGTCCCATCAGGACTGTTCCGGCGAGGAGGTGTCAAACCGATGGAATATCGACTCAGTACACTACTTATTTCGTACTAGTACGCCCACCCTAGCAGGGACTGCGCTGTTAGTACAGAGGCATTCCACACACCCTGGACGCCCAGCCGAGATCAGGCCGGGTGACTCATCCCGTCCGGGGTCAGCACGGCGGCCAGATCCGCGGCGAACACCTGGGCATCGTGACGATCCAATGTTGCCGAGGTGATCCTGATGAATGGCGGTGCCTCGAGCCGGTGCCGCTCCCCCGCGCGGACGTACCAGCCCGCGGTGCGCAAGGTCTGCAGTGCCGGCCCCTCCTCCGCGAGCGGGACGATGACGTTCAGCCCGGACCGGCCGAAAGCGGCCACGCCGCGTTCCGCCAGCGCCGCGATCAGCCCTTCCCGCCGTTCCCGATAGGTGCGCTCCGCCTGCCGGAGCAGAGCGGGAGTGCCTGGATCGTTCCAGATCTGAACAACCAGGCGCTGGAGCAGATGGCTGACCCAGGCGGTGCCGAGTTGCTGATGCCCATGGACTCGGCTCACGGTCAGCGAATCACCCGCGACCACCGCCACCCGAAGGTCCGGGCCGAGGGCCTTGCTGAAGGACCGAATGACAGTCCATGACCGCCGACCACCGGACAGGCCTTCGTAGGGGACTCCGGACAGCTCGGCCAAATAGTCGTTCTCGATTACATGGACGGTGGGATAGCGACGCATCAGTCGACGAATTGCCCGCGCCCGCTCCGCCGATAGCGCAGCCCCAGTCGGGTTCTGGGCGCGCGGCGTCAGGATCACCGTCGACACACCGCGCTCGAGTGACCGTTCCAGTTCGGCGAGAACGGGGCCTTCGTCGTCGATCGCGCAGCCGATGGGCTTCAGGCCCATTCCGCGAACCAGGTCGAGAACGCCCGAGTAGCAGGGATCCTCGACCAGCACCTCGTCACTCGGCCGGGTCCTGGTGCGCAGTATCCGCTCGATGCCGTCGAGCGCGCCGCCGCTGAGGCACAGCCCGGAGTCGGCCGCCGGACGACCGTTCAGCACGTCGTCGAACCAGTCCCGGGCCAGCTCGAGCATGGCCGGGTCGATGGTCGGCGACCCATAAGTGATCTGCTCGGCCGAGATCTGCCGCAGCGGCCCGGCCAGGTCGGGCAGCAGCGCCACATCCGGGTTCCCCTGGCTGATATCCCGCACACCGGGGCCGATGTCAACCGTCCGGACCGGCGTGGTCAGCGGCGGCCGAGCCGCGATCGTGGTGCCGCGCCCGGTGTGGGTGGCCACCAGCCCGCGGAGTTTGAGGTCGCGGTAGGCCGAGGCAACGGTCGCCGGACTGACCCCGAGCCGGGCAGCCAGCGACCGAACCGACGGCAGCATCGCACCCGGGCCGAGCTGGCCGCCGTGCACGCCGAACTCGACGCTGCCGGCAATGTCCAGCGCGGTCTTTCCGGAGATCTGCCAGGGGGGCACGGCGTAACTCTAATCACGTCGATCGACCTGCACAGACCCCTGTACGGAAACGCGGCAGGCTGCTAGGCTGGCGAAAGTGTTCTAGTACATTGCGCAATCTGTACTAGTCCCCTGTACGAGCTTGGGTACCAAGTCCTTGAAGCAGGCCTTCCGCGATGCGCACAGAACCCCACCCCTGGAGGAACAGCGTGACCTCGACTCTCACCCGCCCCGCCCACGCCACGAACCGCAAGGCCACCCGTCGGGAATACCTGGTCTGCCCGCCCCGGCATTTCGAGGTCGCGTACGCGATCAACGAGTGGATGCAGATCGACGTCCCGGTCGATCGTGAACTGGCGATGGTGCAGTGGGAGAACCTGATCGAGATCTATCGCGGTCTGGGCCACACGGTGCATGTCGCCGAGCCGGCGGACGGTCTCCCCGACATGGTCTTCGCGGCCAACTGCGCGGTGATGGTCGATGGTCATGTTTTCGGCGCCCGCTTCCGGCACCCGGAGCGCGCCGCGGAGGCGCCCGCGTTCCGCCGTTGGTTCGCCGATCACGAATGCGGTGTCTACCACGAGCCGACGACGCGCAACGAGGGTGAGGGCGACTTCGCCCCGGCGGGCCGATACATTTTGGCCGGCACCGGTTTTCGCACCGATCCGGAGGCCCACGAGGAAGCCGAAGCGATCTTCGGCAAGCCGGTCATCTCACTGACGCTGTGCGACCCGGCGTACTACCACCTGGACGTCGCGCTGTTCGTGCTGGACGACGACAACGTCGCGTACTACCCCGCAGCCTTCAGCCAGAAGAGCCAGCGGGTTCTCCGCACGCTGTACCCGAACGCCATCATCGTCGCCAAGGCAGACGCCGAGGCGTTCGGTCTGAACTCCATCTCCGACGGCCGCAACGTGGTCGTGGCCCAGGATGCCATCGGCCTGATCGAGCAGCTGCACGAGAACGGCTATGTGCCCATCCCCGTCGATCTGTCCGAGCTGCGCAAGGCCGGCGGCGGCGCGAAGTGCTGCACCCAGGAGATCCGGCGCGGTCGCGCCGAGTAGCCAGCAGAACGACGGCCGAGGGAATGACCTGGGTGGCATCTATTTGGTATCACCCGGGGCTTGGCCCCCGGCGCGATCAGCGCATCGAGGGCCACGCCCGGTGTCGGCGGGGCCACCCGATTGTTGACGCCGACGAGCGAACCGACCGGCTGTCGACGGTGGTCTTCCTGCGGGACAACGGCGCCGAAATCGCCGAGCGTTGGCATCACTGATCTCGGTGGACCCCGAGCGCTAGCCACTCACGCCCAGATCCTCGGTACTGGACAATCAGGCAACGCGCGGACTGGCGCCACTCTCACCTGCCGAGGAGCCGATCACGATGAGCAATCTGGATGTTGCACCTGCGGAGAGCACCTGCCACCGAACCGAAGGGCGGGGCCCTGTCGCGATTCTGCTGGAGGCTCGCCAGGTACCGCTCGGCGGGCTGCGCGGACTGACCGTGACCCGAACCCTGCCGCAACGTGCGTTGCCGATGGTGGGGGCCTGGACGTTCTTCGACCAGGTGGGGCCGGAGCGGGCGGACATGCGTCTGCTCCCGCATCCGCACATCGGACTGCAGACGGTCACCTGGCCGCTGCTCGGCGAGGTTCGGCACCGTGACAGTCTCGGGAGCGACACCCGAATCCGGCCGGGTGAACTCAATCTGATGACCAGCGGTCGGGGCATCTCACACTCGGAGTTCTCACTCGGCGAACTGCCGATGATTCGCGCGCTGCAACTCTGGGTGGCGCTGCCGGCCGACCGGGCACAGGGCGAGCCCGCGTTCGAGCAACATCGCAATCTTCCGCTGGCGACCGGCGATGGTTGGCGGGCAACGGTTTTCATCGGTGAGCTGGCTGGCCCGACCTCGCCCGCCACCGTTTACAGCCCGCTGGTTGGCGCCGAGATCAGTGTCGACCCGGGCCCGACGGACGCCGAGATACCCTCGTTGCGAACGGATTTCGAATACGCGGTCATGGTGCTCGACGGCAGCGCCACCATCGCCGGCGTCGAGCTGACCGCTGGACCACTCCTGTATCTCGGTCAGGGCAGATCCGACTTGGCCGTCACCAGCCCGGCCGGCGCCCGGCTGTTGATCCTGGGCGGGGCGCCGTTCGAGGAGGAATTGCTGATGTGGTGGAACTTCGTCGGCCGAAGCCACGAGGAAATCGCACAGGCCCGGGACGACTGGCAGAGCCATGACAATCGGTTCGGCATAGTCGAAGGGCATGGGGCACAACGAATTCCGGCGCCGCCGCTGCCGGATCTGCGGTTGACTCCGCGGCGCCGCGGTTTGCGCTGACCGGTGCCGATGCGATGTCGTATCGGGCTGGGCAGCGACCGGACAACCTCAGGAACGCCAGTAGTTGTTGGCGGCCGCGATGGTCTGGAACTCGATGGCCACGACGTGGCCTGCCGCGATGAGGCTGTCGGGCGTCGTTGAATAGTTCGGCCGACCACCGGAGAGAACATCGAGATCAGGCTGAATGTTGTGGATGGTGTGGCGGGCAATGGCGAATGCGAGAGCGCGACCCAATTCAGCCGTCTCGGTGATCAGGGTGCCGCCGGGAATTTTGGTCAGCTCTGAGTCTGGGACACGGTTCATGATTCCTCCTGGAGAGTGTTGGCCGGGCGTGGCCGGGCGTGGCTACCCGGACAGGCAGCCTGGGCATCGGTAGAAACTAAAATCCGTTCGCCTTCAGCCAGGACAGGCACGTGTCCGCGATGTCCTGCCAGCCGTGATCCACGACGAGCGAATGGGCGCGGTCGTCGAACTCGACCAGCTCGGTTTTCGCGTCGGAGTGGCGATATTGCTTCAGCGTTGCCTTGGTGATCGCTTCGGGGACGGTGTGGTCCTGACCGCCCATGATCAGCAGCAGCGGCCCCCGATCGTCGTTGCTGGTGTCGACCTCCGCCGGTGAATGGGGCGAGAAGTTAGCCACCGCCGCCTCGAATAGCGGTTTGCCCGGCGCCGGCACCGCCCATCGTTGCCAGATGGCGTCGGACTCCTCGGCGGGTACGGCGTTTCCGAACCCGTAGCGGAACTGTTCAGCGGTCAGTGACACGGATCGATGCCTGTTCGCCGGATTCTTGAACACCGGCAGTGTCGATCGCAGCGCCGACAGCGGAAGTGGCAGAACCCCTTTGATCTGCGCGGCATCGATGGCTATCGCCGCTGCCGCAGCGCTCTGACCCAGCAATTTCTCCGCGACCATCCCACCGAAGCTGTGGCCGATCAGCACCGGAAGTGCCGGCAAATCCGAAATCAGCGACGCATAGTGGTTGACGACATCGTCGATACCGACACCCGCGACGGCTTCGGGCTGCGCCCGCGCAGCGTCGACAGTGTCCGGTTCACCCGGCCAGCCGGGCGCCGAGCAGGTGTAGCCGTGCTGAGTGAACAGGTCCAGCCACGGCTGCCATGACGTCGAGTGAAGCCACAGGCCGTGGATGAACATGATGGCGGGACGTGATTCGCTCATGGGTGACATCCAATCGGCGAACGGCGAACGATGACGGTCCCAGCCTGCCGCCTTCGCTCCTCCACGGCTTCGGTCATTCGGCTGCAGCTGGGTGCAGCGCGAACCTGAGTCGCCCGTGCAGCAGTTGCAGTCATCCGACGCATTCACCCAGGATGACTCAATGGCTACGTTCGGTAAGCATGAAGACGATGCAGGCGCTCGTCGCCTATGAACCGGGCGGCCCTGAGCAACTCCGCGTGGAAAACGTGCCCCGCCCGCAGCCCGGACCCGGCGAGGTTCTGGTTGAGGTCCATGCGGCGGCCATCACCTTCACCGAGCTCGGCTGGCCGCAGAGCTGGACGCATCGACCGATGATCCCGTCACACGAGATGTCCGGCGTCATCGTGGCGTGCGGCGAAGGAGTAGCGGAATGGGCCAACGGCGACGAGGTTTTCGGCCTGATCCGGTTCGACAGACTGGGCGCCGCCGCCGAGTACGTCACGGTGCCAGCCGCGGACGTGGCCCGACGCCCCAGGGAGGTTGATCACGTTCTCGCCGCAGCGATCCCCCTCGCCGGCCTCACAGCCTGGCAGGCACTGCATGATCACGCCGCCCTACGACCGAACGACCAGGTGCTCGTTCATGGCGGGGCCGGCGGAGTGGGCGCGTTCGCTGTCCAGCTGGCCGCTCAGGCGGGCGCGATCGTCACGGCCACCGTCCTGGGTACCGACGACGTGCGGACCGCCCGCGAGCTGGGCGCCAGGCACGTCATCGACGTCAGCAGCACGGCGTTCGACACCGGACCCGCACGGTACGACATCGTCCTGGACACGGTCGGCGGGCAGACACTCGACCGCT
Source organism: Mycobacteriales bacterium (assembly GCA_038245175.1). Taxonomy (GTDB): domain Bacteria; phylum Actinomycetota; class Actinomycetes; order Mycobacteriales; family Nakamurellaceae; genus Nakamurella. The sequence goes on from JBBRSR010000003.1 coordinate 97,494, forward strand.
CGTATCCGATGCTGAGGCCCGGTGGCCGGTTGGTGACCTTGGCGGCGCCACCGTCCGTCGAGCGGGCCACCGAGTACCAGGCCACCGCAACGTTCTTCATCGTCACGCCAGACCGTAACGAGCTCGTGGAGCTGGCCGAACTGCTGGACTGCGGCGCTTTGCAGGTGACCGTGGCCGCGACCTTCCCGTTGGCGGACGGGAGGGCCGCCTTTGAGAGCGGTCACACGTGGCACCGCCGGGCGGGCAAGACGGTGCTCGTCGTGCGGCAGTAGCCCTCGACATGGCACCGGAGAGTCCGCACGACATTCACGGTGCAGACTTGCGCTTTCCGTTCCGGCAGGCCAGCCTATCGACTTGTGACGACCGGTCCGATAGAGCCAGCGATGGCCGAGCTTGTCGGTCGCGAGGCTGAACTCCACTCCATCGAACTACTTCTCGACGGCACCGCCCACCAGGGTGGTGTGCTGGTCATCAGAGGTGACGCAGGAATTGGTAAGTCGGCGTTGCTCGACAGCGCCAGAGTCATGGCCGACGGTCTCGGGATCAGAGTGGTGGCAGCAACGGGCGTGCAGTCCGAGACGAATTTGTCGTACGCCGGCCTCCACCAACTGCTACAGCCATTGCTGCACGGCGTGCCGCGGCTCTCCGCTCGGCAGCGCGACGCGCTACTCACGGCCTTCGGGATGATGGAGAACGAGGTCACCGATAGGTTCCTGATAGCGCTCGCGGCGTTGGAGCTGCTCGCAGATGCCGCCCATGAACAGCCGCAGCTCATCCTCGTCGATGACGCCCAGTGGCTCGACGCCGCCACTCTCGAAGCGCTCGGCTTCGTCGCCCGGCGGATCGCATCGGAGCCGATCACCATGCTGGTCGCCATCCGTGCCGGCCATTCGACCGTGCTCACCGCAGCGCGCCACCCGCAGCTCGAACTGGCCCCGCTCGACGTGGCCTCCTGCGCGGCTCTGCTCGACAGGCTCAGCCCCGCGCTCCCATCCCGAGCTCGCGGCCGCATCCTCGCCGCGGCGGCCGGCAACCCGTTGGCGCTCGTGGAGCTGGAGGCTGGACTGCGCTGGCCGGCCGCGAACGACGAATTCGCCGAACAGTTGCCGCTGACAGAGCGCCTCCAACATGCCTTCGCCGCCCGATTCGCCGACCTTCCAGGAGCGACCAAGGTGCTGGTACTGGTTGCCGCCGCCAACGACGACCCCTCGCTCGCTGAGACGCTGCTCGCCGGATCCGTGCTCCTCGACGCGGCCTCGACCGATTCGTTTGAACCGGCGGTTGCGGCCGGCCTGGTTCGGATGGACCTGAAGCGCGTGCAATTTCGACACCCACTCGTCCGTTCCGCGGTGTACCAGACAGCGACGCTGACTGAGCGCCGCCAGATTCACGGCGCGATCGCGACCGCGCTGGATGCCCAGCCGGACAGACGGGCATGGCACCTGGCGGCGTCGGCCATCGCGCCGGACGAGGCCGTCGCGGAAGCACTCGCACAGGCCGCGCAACGGGCCGAGGCGAAAGGCGGGCTGACGGTGGCTATCGACGCCCTCGCCCGCTCCGCGGAGCTCTGCGCTGATGCCGATCGGCGGGCGAGACGGTTGCTGCATGCGGCCGACCTGGCCCTGGAGATCGGCGCTCCGGGCCGTGTCCAGGGGCTACTCGCCGGGGTCGACGCAGCGCAACTCGATCGCCCGGAACGGTCGCAGCTGGAGTTATTGCGCAAGTCGACCGAAGCGCTCGTCCCGGGCGACCCGGCCAGTGTGTTGTGGCTCGTTTCCGCCGCCGAGCAACTCGCCGACGATGGCCACGTCGACCTCGCGCTCCGGTTCCTGCAATTGGCCTCGACGCAGGCGAACCTCGCCGATCCCGGTAAGTCCGCCCGGGCAACGGTGAGTGCGGCGGCTCTGCGCATCCCGGTGCGTCCCGACGACGCCCGCTTGCTGGCGATCCTGGCGTTCGCTGAACCAGAGGAGTATGGCGCCCTGATCATTGAGCGCGCGGCAGCAGTGTCTGCCGGGGATCTGGACCCTGAGTCAGCCGCCCTGGTGGGTGCCTCGCTCAACGTCGTCGGCGCCTTCGACTTGTCTGCGTCCTTCCTCGCTGCTGCGGTGGCCGGACTCCGGGAACAAGGTCGGCTCGGCCGACTGCCGCTGGTGCTGACGCATCAGGCGTGGACCGCGATCAACATGATGGACTGGGGCGTCGCTGTCCCGTCAGCCGACGAGGCAAAGCGCTTGGCCGATGACGTTGGCCAACCGCTCTGGGGGGTTGGCGCGCAAACCGCGGTGGCCATGCTTGCCGGTCTGCGCGGCGACTATGAAAGCGCTGACGTACACAGTCGGGAGGCCGAGACGATCGCGCTGCCGACCCGGGCTTCGGCGATGCTCGCCGGCATCCGGCTGACCCGCGGCGTGGCCGCGCTCGCCACCGGCCGGTATGCCCTCGCCTACGAGGAGTTGCGACGCATGCTCGACCCCCGCGATCCCAGCTACCACTATTTCCAAAGCCTATGGGGTGTCGGTGATTTCGCTGAAGCGGCGCTGCACAGTGGCAATCTCGGCCCAGGCCGGGCGGTGATGGCCGAGCTGGAGGCGCTGGCGCCTCGAGTTCGCAGCCCCTGGCTGCAAGTCGGACTACTGTATGGCCGGCCGTTGTTGGCGCCGGACGACGATGTCGAGCGACTTTTCCAGGACGGGCTCGACGGAGACCTGTCACGGTGGCCGGTGTACCGGGCCCGGATGCTGCTGCAATACGGCATCTGGCTGCGCCGCCAACGCCGCGTCGCCGACTCCCGCTCACCGCTGCGCACCGCCCGCGACGTCTTCGAATCGCTGGGTGTCGCCGGCTGGGCCGCCCGTGCCCGTCAGGAACTCCGAGCATCTGGCGAGGCCAGCAGCGAGCGATTGCCCGAAGCGTGGCAGATCCTCACCTCACAGGAGCTGCAGATCGCGAAGATGGCATCCGAGGGGATGTCCAATCGAGAGATTGGCCAGCGGTTGTTCTTGTCGCACCGCACGGTCGGATCACATCTGTACCGGCTATTCCCCAAGTTGGGTGTCACCTCACGGGCGCAGCTGTCGACGGTGATCGGAACTTCCTCGGCGCCCTGGCCTGAGTGGACCCGCTAGAAAGCGATCATCGCCGGCTTGCCTACCCCGGCCCGTCGGGAGAGCTCAGCTCGAACCGACGGCTCGGCGAAAGCGGCGTCCACACTCGTCCGATCGATGCGAGCCAGATCGGCGGCGGTGAAGCCGAGGTGCTCGGTGAGTACGGTCAACTCGGCGGCCAGACCTGAGCCGGTCTGGCGTGGATTGTCGTCGCCGACCACCATGGCGACACCGTGTTCGCGGAACGTTCGCGCCGGATGGGCGGCGAGCTCAGCGATGGCCCCGGTGAAATAGTTGGACGTGGGACAGACCTCGATCACAACGCCGCTATCGACAGCCCAGGCCAGGGTTGGCCTGTCTTCGGCAATGTGCGCGCCATGGCCGATCCGGCTCACCCCGAACAGGTCGACGGCGTCCCGCGCGGCCGGGCCGGGCGCGGCCTCCGCGGCGTGACAGGTCAGGCCGAGACCGGCAGCTGCGGCGATCCGGAAAGCCTGGACGTACGGTCGCAGATCCGGGAATCGCAGCTCGTCCCCGGCCAGATCGAATCCGACGATTCCATCACCGGCCCGCCGAGCGGCCGCGCGGGCGACTGCCAGATTGGTCGCCTCATCGTGATGTCGCAGTACCGCGACAACGATGCCGGTGGCAAGCCCGGAACGCCGGGACCCCTCCGCCGCGCCCGCACACGCGGCCGCGATGACCGCGTCCAGATCGAACCCGGGACGGGCGTGGGTTGCCGGGCCGAACCGCAGCTCCAAGTAGTCCAGACCCCCGGCTGCCGAATCCTCTACGGCCTCACACACGATGCGTGCCAACAGTTCCGGGTCGCCGAAGAATGGATAGGTGGTCGCCACCTTGGCCAGAAACACGGTCAGATCGGCCGGGCCGGCCAGTTCCAGCGCCGCCGACCACCCGGCTGCCGGTTCCTCGAGGCCCAGCGCCGGCGCCAGTTCGGCTGCGGTGGCCGGCCGCACCCGGCCTTCGAGGTGACTGTGCAGGTTGATCAGCATCAGAGGTCCAGTTCGATGCAGGTGTTCAGCGCCGCCTCGATACTGCGCATCCAGCCTGCCTGGAGCAGCGGTTTGGTGTCCCCGTACAGGCTGGCGCCGGACACCAGGTTGCTCGAACATGCGCAAATCATTCCGGCGCGCAGGCCGCGCAACCGGGCGACGACGTACAACGCCGAGCTTTCCATTTCGACGTTGAGAATGCCGAGCCCGGTGAGTTGCCCGATCCACTCCGGAGTTTCGGCGTAGAACGCGTCGTCGCTGGCGTTCAGACCGCTGTGCACGGCAAAGTCTGCACCCATGGCGATCTTCTCGGCCTGCCGACGCAGCGACAGGGCAATTTCCAGGTCGGGCACCGCCGGGAATCCGGGGTGGGCGTAGGCCGCGCTGGTTCCGTCGTTGCGCAGCGCTCCCTCGCTGATCAGCAGATCACCCGGGTTGACGCCGGCCTGCAAACCCGCGGAGCTGCCCACCCTGATCAATGAGGTGACGCCGACCCTGGCCAGTTCCTCCACCGCAATCGCCGTCGACGGGCAACCCATCCCGGTGGAGGTGGCGGTGATCAGCTTGTCCCGATATCTGCCGGTCATCGTCCGGTGCTCACGCTGATGGGCAATGTCGCGAACATCGGTCAGGAACTCGGCGATCAGCGGAACGCGGAACGGATCACCCGGCAGCAAGGCCACGGTGCCCACCTCGCCAGGAGCAACACCGATGTGATATTGCCGAACTCCTTGGCCGACAAGGCTTTTGTCGACCGTGCCGGGTGCGGCTGGTGATGTGGTCACGCGGGTTCCTCTCCAGGGACGTCGGGCCAGGCTATCCCTCGGGAGCAGTCATGTATGGATAGGGTCTCAAACGCGAGGTCGGTGGCCTCGATGGTTGAAGTCGTGGCCCAACCCGAGGACAGCACATGGCAACGGAAGTTCTGCGGCTCGCCGCATTCACTCTGGATGGTTCCGGGGGCAATCCGGCGGGGGTGGTTTACGACGCCGACGAACTGAACACCGACCAGCGCCTGGCCATCGCCGCCGACCTCGGCTACTCCGAGACGGCATTCCTGAATAGGCCTACCGGCCGTTCGCAGTGGCCGATCCGCTATTACAGCCCGCAGGCGGAGGTGGCCTTCTGCGGGCACGCCACGATCGCCGCCGCGGTCAGCCTCGCCCAGCGCTTCGGCACCGGACCGATGACACTGTCGGCCTCGGTCGGGCCGATCGAATTGCAGACACGGCTCCAATCCGACGGCGCCGTGGTGGCCACGCTGACCAGCGTCCCCACCCGGAGCCGGCCCGCAGGGACCGACGAGCTGACTGCGGCATTGTCGGCGCTGCACTGGACCAGCGCCGACCTGGACCCCGCCTATCCGCCCCATGTCGCATTCGCCGGCGTGCAGCACCTGATCCTGCTGACCCGCAGCCGCGCGACACTGGCGGCGCTGGACTACGACTTTGGGGCGCTCTCGGTCGTGATGGCGGCACGCGGCTGGACGACCGTCGATCTGCTGTGGGCCGAGTCGGCGTCGGTCTTCCACTGCCGCAACCCTTTTCCACCCGGTGGGGTTGTCGAGGATCCGGCGACCGGCGCCGCGGCCGCCGCCTTCGGCGGCTACCTGCGTCAGCTCAACCTGGTGCCGGTGCCCAGCAGCATCACCATTACCCAAGGCGCGGACATGGGCCGGCCCAGCCGGCTGGTGGTAAACATACCGGCAGGCAGCGGCGGCATCGAGGTGACGGGTACCGCTGCCCCGATCGACGATCCGACCCCGCAGATTGCTTGACCGAATAGCCCGACAGGTGCTGGTATCGACCCAGATCGCCGGTTCCTCCGATGGCTCGCTGCTAGCGTATGACCGGTGCCGTCCGGAGGAAGAATGTCTCGAGCAGGGCGTGATTGGGGTCTGCGAAGCGCGGGTCGGCGCCCAGCGCTGGCCGCGATACTCGCCGTCTGCGCGCTCAGTCTGAGCGGTTGCGGCTGGATCAGTGGACTATTCGGCAAGGACGACGCGACGAAGCAGACGGACTCCTCGGTGTTCACCATCGCTCCAGGGCAGTGCTTCAACCCGCCGGCCGTCCCCATTGCGGAGATCGCGAATCTGGCCCAGATCCCCTGTGACCAGCCACATGTCCAAGAGGCCTACGCGGTGACCAACTACCTGCCACCGGGCGCCGGCACCACCACCTCATCGCCGCTCAGCTTTCCCGGAACCGCCGCATTGACCACGTTCGCCGACGGCACCTGCGCCGAGGCATTCACCGCCTATGTCGGCGTGAGTTACCTGGACAGCTCACTGTTCTTCACCTACCTGCTGCCATCGGCGCGCAGCTGGGGAGAGCAGGGCAACGACCGGCAGATCGTCTGTTTCATCACCACCACCGGTGAGAGACTCACCGCGTCCGTCGCCGGCAGCAAGAAGTGAGAAGTACTCATGGGTAAGCCATGTGTCACCGCCGGCGCCATGATGCAATGTTCGTTCGGTGTTGCCCCGTCGTCGCTGATGGTCCTGCCACCGCGACCGATCATCGAAGGCAAGCCCGCCGCAACCATCACCGACATCGCGCCGATGGTGAACATTCCGCCGTTCGGAATGTGCACGTCAATCGCCAATCCGACGGTGGCCGCGGCCACCGCGGCCGCGCTGGGCGTACTGACCCCGATGCCCTGTGTGCCGGTGATTGTCGGACCATGGAAACCACCGGCGGCGCAGACCATGTACGGCGGAATTCCCGCTCTGGTTGCCGGAGCCACCTGCAACTGTGCGTGGGGCGGCGTCGTCATGATCGGAATGCCGGGCAGCACACGCACCATGGCGGGCTGAGCGGTCCGCGACAGGCCAGCAGAACCGGCCTGTGGCGACGAGCCCGGTACGCCGCGACTGCGACGTTGAGCTCACTACCTGACTACTCCATCCGGCCGCATCATCCGATTGGCTACAGATAGTTGCTGTGAGTTACTGATTTCCCACCAGAACGATAGGCCGTACGCGTGATTCGCCATCCACTCATCGAGTCGGCCGACGATTGGATCAAGCGATCGGGGGAATGGGTTTAACCGGACGTATCGGACTGGCATAGTGCCCTATTGTTCGGTTGTTTTGCCGGACTCTCCGCCTTGGCATTCGGTCGATTTCGACCGTCAGAACAGGAGTGGTATGCCCACCTACGCGGCGCCCGGGGTTTACGTCGAGGAAGTTGCTTCCTCACAAAAAGTACTTACTGCAGCCCCCACCGCGGTGGCCGCATTCGTGGGATTTACGGAGAAAGCTCCGACAAATGATCCGAACGATCCGGAGGGTCTCGCGCCGCGGCTGGTGACCAGTTGGTCCCAGTTCGAATCGATGTACGGCAGCTTCACCAAGAACGCAGTTCTGCCGCTGTCGGTGTACGGCTACTTCGCCAACGGCGGCTCGATCGCCTACATCGTCCGGGTCCCCAACACCGCTCCGTCCGGCGAACCCGCCCGGCGCGAACTGCCCGCAGCCGATCGCGCGCTCGGTCTGCCGCTGGCCATCGAAAGCCTCGAGCCCGATGCCGACATCTCCGTGCAGGTCAGCACTTCGGAGTCCGATGACAGCGATGACGGGCCGGCTCCCTTCGATCTCACGGTGCTGGACAGTGGCATAGCGGTGGAGTCCTACACCGGCCTGCATCTGAATTCGGTGGCCGCCGCGGTCAACGGTGTATCGACGAAGGTCAAGGTCGAAGTACTGCTGGACGCGAAGACCGACCTGTCATCACAAATCGAAGTGCTGCGACCAGGTTTGTACCCGTTGAAGAAGGGTGACCCGAAGCCGGTTGTCGTCACCGGCAAGAAGTTCGCCGGTTCGGAGACCGCTCGCGCAGGCATCAACGGACTGGCCGTGGCCAATGACGTGACCATGGTGATCCTCCCGGATCTGGTCACCGCCGCTACCAAGGCGGACGGCTCCATCGATCTGGGCCTCTGGAAGGCCGTGCAGACCTCGCTGATCACCCACTGCGAATTGAACGGCAATCGCATGGCCGTACTGGATGCGCCGCCCGGAATGTCGCCGCAGCAGATCAAGGAATGGCGCTCCGATGTGGCCATGTACGACTCGGCTTTCGCGTCGCTGTACTACCCCTGGATCAAGATCGAGAACCCGATCGGCACCAACGGCGATGCTGAGATATTCATTCCGCCGAGCGGCCACGTGGCCGGTGTGTGGGCCAGGACGGATGCCACTCGCGGCGTCTGGAAGGCGCCCGCGAACGACACCATCCGCGGGGTACTGGATCTCGAGTACGGCGTGACGCAGAACGAACAGTCACTGCTCAATCCGATTGGGATCAACTGTATCCGCCCGTTCGGCACTCGGGGAATCCGGATCTGGGGAGCCAGAACACTTGCCAGCGACAGCGACTGGCGCTACATCAACGTCCGCCGGCTGTTCAACATGGTCGAGGCGACGATCGCCGAGGGCACCCAATGGGCGGTGTTCGAGCCCAATGATGTCGCCCTGTGGGAGGGTGTCAAGCGCACGCTCAACGCTTTCCTCCGCGGATTGTGGACAGCCGGGGCACTCTTCGGCTCCGCGGCCGAGCAGGCCTTCTATGTGAAGTGCGATTCCGAGACCAATCCACCGGAGTCCATCGATCAGGGTCTGCTCATCGTGGAAGTGGGCATCGCACCCGTCAAGCCCGCCGAGTTCGTGGTCTTCCGGATCGCCCAGCAGAAGCAAAGCGCCAGCTGACTGTCGTCCAGCACACCTCCGTAATGGTTACCACAGCAGACTTTCCGACTTCAAGGAGTAGCGCGCAATGCCCAATGCACTGATCAGCAATGACCCGTTGATCTCCCAGAACTTCTTTCTGGAGGTCGACGGGGAGGTCGTGAGCATGCTTTCCGGCGTATCCGGCCTGGACGTCGAGGTCGAAGTCGCCTCGATCCAGCAGGTCGGCAAGAACGGCCAGAGCCAGACTGTCAAGACGTTGGCGTCGCGGAACAAGGCGGGCGACATCTCGCTGACCCGAATGGCGCCGATCGACGCGACCGGCGACAAGTTGTGGGGGTGGTTCAACAAGATTCGGGAAGGCGGCATGAAGGTGGGGTCACGCGAGGAGAACCGTAAGAACGGCTCCGTGGTCGTGTACGACTCCTCCCACGCCGAGGTGGCCCGGTTCAACTTCTTCCATGGCTGGCCGAGCAAGATCGCCACCGACGCCCTCTCAGCGGATTCGAATGATCCGGTGAAGGAGACCATCACGCTCGTTATCGAACGCCTCGAGCGGGTCAAATGAGCCTGCAGACCAAGTACGAGTTCACCCTGCCGCGAGGGTATCTCGACTCCCGAGGCGGTGTGCACCGTACCGGGGTGATGCGGCTTGCCACCGCCCGCGACGAGCTCGAGCCCCTGCGGGATCCCACCATTTCCGGCCCGGACGACCCGCGCTTGACGGTGCTCATCCTGGCCAGGGTCGTCGAAACACTCGGCGACATGGAGATGGTGACCTCGCACGAGATCGAGGGCCTGTTCGCGGCCGATCTGGCTTTCCTGCAGGACTTTTACGGCGTGATCAACTTCGGGAACCAGGCAGAATACGAGGCCCTGTTGGCCGCGCAGAACGCCGCCGAGCCACTCGCGGGCACTTCAGCACCACGCAACGCGGGCCCCGCCCAGGAAGCCGCGACCGGTACCGATGGCGCGCTGATCCCGCCCCGAGCCGCTCAGCGCGCCCGGGTCGAGGAGATTCCTCGCGACCAGAGGTGACGGGTCGTGCTGCGCTACCCCGCTGAGGTGCTCTGGCAGGAGATTGCCTATCTGGCGTATCACCTGCATTGGCCGATCGATGACCTGCTGGACCTCGAGCACATGGATCGCGTCCGAATGGTCCGTGCCGTTGCCGGGCTGAACGAACGAGCGTGGGAGGCCGTCCGTGAGTTCGCCTGATACCGGGTTTCTCGGCGCCGACCCGTCGCTGGCCTCACGCTTCCTCTTCGAGGTCGACGGGGTGGAGATCGGAATTTTCGCGAGCGTGCGCGGCCTGCAGGTCAGCTCGAAGACCGAGGAACTCGTCGAAGGCGGCGAGAATAGTTTCGTCCACAAGCTTCCCGGCCGATTCGAGTGGCCCAACATCGTCTTCACTCGCGGGCTGACCCAGGCAGATGCGCTGTTCGATTGGTTCAGGAAGACCTCCGGTGAGGGCTTCGCAGCCGCCGGCAACAAGGTGGAGCGCAAATCTGGTGCTATCACCGCCATCTCGTCGGATGGGAGCCGCATCCGTTCCTGGAACCTCGATTCGGTGATGCCCGTCCGATGGAAGGGCCCGGACTTCGACACGACCTCGAACTCGGGCCTGTCCGAAGAGCTGGAGATCACCCATCACGGCTTCCGAAGTTCGAAACCGGCATGAGCGAGCGAATGGTGAGTGCGAACAGATCAACCGGCCAGGAACGGGCGGCTAGATCTCAGTGAGCGATCCGGAGGAAGTTCCCGCGAACCCATCGCCGAATGCCGAGCACAGTCGGACTGTGCTCGGCCAGCAGGCGGCCAGCCGATGGGCGAGGCCCGGACCACCCGGCGGAGCGCCGCGACCGGCGCCGTTGGGCTCGGTTGCCGTCGCCGCCGCCCGCTTCGCCGCCGGCCTGCAGCAGGCGGCCGGCATCCGTCGTCAGTTCGCCGGACCGGGCGAGATCGCCGCCACCGGGGCCCTCGGGCTGATTCGCCCACCGCGGTGGTGGCGCCGCGCTTTCAACGATGGCGGCGCCGATTGGGGCGACGCGACAACGCCCGGCGTGCCCGGGCGGGCCGCCGGATTGCGCCGGGCCGCCAGTAACGTGCCGAACGAGAAGACCTATGTACCAGGACGAATGGCGACGTCCATGGCGGGTACCCCGGTGCGGGTGAATCGACTGCCGGAGGTTCGGGCCGCCGGTCCGATGCTGGGCGCTGCCGCCCGGCTCAACAAGCCACGGGCATCCCCGGGGTCCACATCGGGGGATGGCTCACCGCACCGGCCGACCACCGGCGCTACTCCCCCGGTGCCAGCACGTAGGGCCGACGGCGACCCTACGACAAGTGCTGCAAAGCGCGCTCCGACAGCAGTCGGGCGAGCGGCCGGCGATGGTGCGCCTGGCACACCCGGCGCCAGTTCGAACGAAAGCGAAGCAGGCAAAAGCGTTCCGGAATCCGGGACCATCGGTCGGCGAGAATCAACGGCGAGCGCGCTCATCCTTCGGTCGAACGAACACCCATCGGCCACGGTAGCCGAACGTCCGGGCACTGCGCAGTACGGGTTCGGGGTTCCCGCTCCCGAACCCGCGTGGCGCCAACGCCTCGCCCCTCGTCTGCGTCGCCGGCAACAGGTTGTCCCCCCGACGTCGCGACACACAGATGTTCGCCGTGGCACGCCCTCAGGCACAGCCTCAGGAGTCTCAGCGGCCAGGGGGATGAACCCACCCGACTCGACCACACACGCCACGACGACCACACACGCTGGGACGACCCAGAACACGACCACCCTGAGCCCTGCCACCCTAAGCCCGGCCACACCGATGGTCACGGCGCCGATTGGCGCGGCGCCGATTGCCGCAGGACCGAGTGCGTCCGTACCGACGGCGCCATCTCCGAGTGCCGCCGCCCACATCGCGGTTCCAGGTAGTGTCGCTTCAGCCCATACCCTGTCTGCCGGCGCGACTTCCAGCGTCCCCAGGGCCGTCCACCTCATTTCAGCGGGCCCCGAGTCGAGCGGTCAGAGCGCCGCACGAACCTCGCTCCGCCCCATCCCGACGGGCGACCGGGATTCGGCCGAGACTGCCTCCACAACCGCGACTACCACTGCCATGATCGCTACCGATCAAGGCGCCGGATTCCCGTCGGCAGCGCAACCCGCATCGGCTGCGGGCTCAGCACCGCTATTGCGTTCAGTGACGGAGCCGTCGTGGACCGGTCCGTCCACCGCGGACGATCACCCCACCTCGGGCCAGGTCGGGCCGCGCCCGCCGTTGTCGAGGTTTCGGCTGGCGGGTCGACTGGCGGCGGGTGTCCAGCGCAGCTCGCTCGGATCGTTGCCGCGTGCCATGCAGGGGTTGCCCGCGCCCGATCCAGTGACCAGTGCCGTCCGACCCGGCTCGCCATTGCGGGTGGGTGGCGTGCCGCGAGGTTCGCGGCCCGCGGTAATTCGACAATTCCTGAGCGTTCCCGCGGTGGGCGAACACCGCGCCAGTGCGTCCGCCCAGCAGACCGACACTCAGCCAGTCTCCGCCGGCCCGGATTTGCCTCGGCGGGTCGCCAGGCCATCAGAGCCCAGCCAGGTCGCCGTTGCGCAGCCGTCGGTGCCTGTGCTCACGCCCACGCCCACCACTTCCGCTGCCAGCCCGCCCCCTTCGGCGGGAACAGCCAATCCGATGGTGGGCAGCCAGAGCACCGCTGCCACCCAGTCCACTGCTCCGACCCAGGCCATCAGAGCCGCCCGGCCAACCACCCCCGGCCAGATCGTTGCCGATCAGCCCTCCTACGTAGGGGTGACCTACCCCAGCTCCAGCACCGTGGGATCCAGCTTTCCAGAACTGGGCTCCGCAGGGCCAGGCTCGGTTCCGGGAAAAGCCTCTCATCCGGCGGCGGACGAGAGATCCTTACCACCAACGCCGGTCGCACCGTTGACGCGACACTGGCAGCGCGGCCTGGTGATTCATCGATCGCTGGCCGATTCGTTCCGCAGCGGAGTGAGTTTCGGCCCGATGACCAATGCGCTCGACCCCGCCGAGCAGATGGTAGGCGGCGCGCTGCCGATGTCCAGCCGGATCGGTCTGACCTCACTTGCACCGACACCGCAACTGATTTCGGCGGGTTCGGTGCCGGCGCCGCGACCGGCGATTTCGCTACTCGGAACTCGCCTCACCGGCCCACAGGCCCAGCCGGCCGACACCGCCTCCACTGCGAGCGCCCGGGTACCACGAGATCTGCCCGCCATCGGCGAGAGACCCACCAGCGCCAGCTCCACGGCAACCCCCGCCACTCAGGCCGTCGCTGACGCCATCGCAGCCCACGCATCGTCTACGTACGCCGTTGCCTCCGCCGGCACCACCCACGCATCCCCTACCCGTATCGGCCTCACCCCGGTCGTGAGCAGCCACCGCCCGTTGCGTCGGCAGCAGGCGATGATGGCACCCGCAGCGGCCTTCGCCGGTGACCGCGCGTTCGGCGGCGGGACGACCGGCGGCGGAACGACCGGGAGCCACGCGGGTTGGGCGGGTTGGGCGGCAGCCGAACATCACGATCGTGTCCAGCAGCGCGACCGCGACCAACGGGTGCCGATGGTCCCCCTGGTATCCCGGTTTCGCCTGTTACAGCCAGCCGGATCCGCCGCCCCGATCCGCCGGGCGACCGCCGGATCCAGCGCGATCAGGCCGGCCCAGGTCGCGCCGACGGTTCGGCCGGCGGGGGTCGCACGGCTAGGCGTCTGGCCCACCGGTCCGGTACGGGTCGGCAGACCGGCCACCACCGCTCCCGGCGGGACACATGTTGACGGCACCGCAAAGCTCACCAAGCCGAGACCAGAGCGCCTGCCGGCGTCGATTCGCCGGCAACTGTCGAACGCCCGCGTGCATGGCGCGACGGGCGGTCCGGTGAGCCCGTCGCCGGTTGTGGACGGAGTGATCCGGCGGACCGGGCCGGAGGATCCTCCTACCGCCACCCCTGGTATCGGGGATTGGCTGTCGGGCATGTTCGAGAATGTCCGTCAGTGGTTCGGTGGCTCCTCCGAGGAGGCTGGGCGGCAAACGTCACTCACGGGATCGGCAGGCCCCTTCCAGGACGTGCGGCCGGCCACCGTCGGAATGCTCGAGCACCCCACCGTTGCACCGCCGCGCGGGATGCCCGGCCAGGCGGCAACCGACGGATCGTCGCCGACTATCGGGCCTCAGCCACCGGATTCGACAGCGTCCGTACTCGGCGCCCTGGGCGGTGGGGGCAGCAACACAGGCCTGCCGAGTTCGCTGATCGACCTGGTTCCGGCGTCGATCTTCGCACTCCCCAGCAATCTGTCCCCCGTCGAAAGTGACTCGCCACGGCACTTTTCGAACCTGACGCCCCCGGCGGCGATGCCCGGGTGGGCGACACACGGCCCACCAACTCCGTTGTCGGCACTACTCAGGATGGGGACCATGTCAGAACCTGGAAGCGGCACCGAATCTGAACCGATGGTCAGCCTGCTGACACCGCAGCAGTGGGACGAATTGGTAGATGTGATCGTCGAGCGGATCGAAGATCGTGTCGTTGACGAGCTGAGCCGTCGCGGCCGACGCTCGTCGCAACGGGTCTTCTGACGAGCTGAGGAGGCATTCTGATGGCGTTGACAGACAAAGCGTTCCTGGAGATCGAAGGTAGCCCGGAGGCGATTCCGTGCATGTTCAATCCCGCCGAGTTCTCCGTCACCAGGACCAACCGCTGGGGTGGCGAGCCGGCGCCGGGGCGGGGTGTGCCACAGGTGCACTACCGCGGCGCCGACTCCGGCAGTATGTCGGTCAGTCTCACGTTTGACACGACCGCGACAGGCGATCCGGTCACCAAATTCACTGGGAAGATCATGGGTCTGCTGGATATCGATCCCGCGCTGCCGGACACCGATGAGAACAGCAACAATGCCCGGCCACCGTATGTCGTCTTCCACTGGGGCAATCTGCATTCGTTCAAGGCCGTGGTCACCTCACTGAGCCTGTCGTTCACCTACTTCTCGTCCACCGGGACACCGCTGCGGGCGAAGGCCACCCTGAGTTTGCTGCAGTTCGCCCAGGACATGGCGTTCGGCCCGCAGAATCCGACATCAGGCACGCCGCAACCGCATCGGGTACACCGCGTACAGCCGGGCGAAACCCTGGACCGGATATCGGCCAGATACTACGGGGACTCGACCCGGTGGCGGCAGATCGCGACTGCCAATGCCATCGTCGATCCGTTGTCCCTGCGGGTCGGTGCCTTGTTGTCGATTCCGAAGTCACGGCGATGACCGCCGGCGTCCAGGTCGGCGCGATCTCCCCCGAGATCAAGCTCAACGGCGTCTTCTTGGCGCAGAACATTCTCGACTATCTGATCACCGTCAAGATCGAACGCGGCCTGGCCATGCCGGGGCGGGCAACCCTGCGCTTCGATGATCCGGGCTACAACGTCAGTACCGGTGGCGGCTTCACACCGGGTGCCAGGGTCGAATTCGCCACGGGGGACGCGCTGCTGTTCGCCGGCGAGGTGACCGGGGTTTCCCTGGAGAATCGACGCCAATCGATCGACTTCGTCGTCACCATCGATGATCTGGCCTATCGAATGGCCCTGGGTACGAAGGTCCGGACGTTCACCAAGAGCAGCGTCGGCGAGGTGGTCAACAAGATCGTCGGCGAGTATGGGCTCCGCGCGCAACTGCAGTCAACGCCGGGCCAGATTCCTTACCTGATGCAAGCCGGCAGTGATCTGGACTTCCTGAGCCAACTCGCCGACCAGGTCGGATTCGACTGGTGGGTCGAGGACAGGACGTTCAACTTCTCGGCTCCAAAAATGGCCAGCCCGGTGGCTTTGACCTTGGGCGACCAACTGACCGAATTCGACGTACGGACCACGACGCTGCATCCCGGTGAAACCACCATCACCGGCTGGTGGGCCGGCCAGAAGCAGGAGGTGTCCGGCACAGCCGCCCTGACAATGGCGCAACTCAAGCCAACCGCCGACCTGGTATCTCCGTTCGTGACGAGTGCAAAGCTGAACGGGTTCAGCAAACTCACCTATGCCGGCGCCTCACCGGCCAATCAGCAGGATGCGAACAACATCGCCGACCGGCTTGCCCAGCAATGGGTCAGCCAAGCGGTCACCGCACGCGGCGTCACGCTCGCGAACGCCGCTATCAAGCCGGGAACGTCCGTCGCGATCGCCAGCGCGGGACCGGCTTCCGGTACCTACTATGTCAGCGAGGTTCAACACAGCTACTCCCGCAACGGTTTTCAAACCAGATTCACCGCGGGTGACCGACGTCCGTCGGCCCTGGTCGACAATCTAGGCGGCACAGCGGGTTCCGGCGGACTGGGCAGCGCATTGGTGATCGGCATCGTGTCCAGCGTCGGCGGCACGGAAGCCAACAGTGAGGGCACCGTCAAGGTCAAGTATCCGTCGCTGGGCGGCAGCGTCGACAGCAACTGGGCTCGGGTGGCCACCATCGGTGGTGGCGCGAAACGCGGGATGACCTTCCTGCCCGAGGTGAATGATGAAGTCCTGGTCGGATTTCAGGGTGGTGACCTTCGACAGCCGGTCGTGCTGGGCGGACTGTTCAACAACAAGGACACCGCCATCGATTTCGGCGTCAAGAGCGGCGTGGTCCAACGCCGTCGAATCACTTCTCGGCTCGGGCATTTCATCGAGTTCGGCGACGATACCGCCGACGACCAGCAGCACATCGGGCTCACTCTGGCCGGCGGCAAACACATCCTCAAGCTCGGCAAAAAGGGTCTGGAAGGCACAGTGCCGCAGGGAGTTCCGGTCAAGATCCAGGCTGGCAACTCCTCGATCCAGGTCACCGACAATGGCGATATCACCCTCGAGGGTGGCAAGATCACCTTGAAGGCCCGGACCGATATCGAACTCTCGGCGGTCAACGTTGTACTCAAGGGCCAGGCCAAAGTCGAGGCCTCGGGCGCCCAGATCGCCATCAAGGCGAATGCACAAGCCGAAGTCAGTGCCGGCGGACAGGTCACGATCAAGGGAGCGATGGTGATGATCAACTGATGGCCGATCTCATCATGCCTGCCTCGGGAAGTAACGACCCAGCGAACTACGACGCCAGTTTTGTCGGTCGCGGCTTTTTCTGGCCGATGCAGATTGACCACACCGGTGCTATCCGGCTGACCGAGGGCGCAGCCGACATCGATCGTTCGATGGCCGTCATCCTCGCGACCGCACCGGGAGAGCGGTTGATGCGTCCACAGTTCGGCTGCCGGATCTGGGAATTAATGTTCGAGCCGGTGACCGCCAATCTGCTCGGCCTGATGGCACATTCCGTCCGGGAAGCGCTGGCCCAGTGGGAACCTCGGGCGCTGGTCGAAAGTGTTCAGCCGATTCCCGACGAGAAGGATTCCAGCCTGATCACCATTCATGTGACCTATCGGGTCAAGTCGACCAACGACCGCCGTAACCTGGTGTATCCGTTCTATGTGATCCCGCACGAGGAAGAACGCTGATGGTGCTACCAGCCCCCAATTTGGACGACCGGACATTCCAGCAGATCGTCGACGAGGCCAAACGTCTCATTCCGAAGTACACCAAGGAATGGACCAATCACAACCTTTCCGACCCCGGTGTCGCGCTTATCGAGTTGTTCGCCTGGATGAGCGAGATGGTGCTGTTCCGGGTGAACCAGGTGCCCGATCGACTGTTCGTGCATTTCCTGAACATGGTGGGGATCGAGCCGTTTCCGCCGTCGGTGGCGCACGCAGACATCACGTTCTGGCTCTCGGCGGTACAGCAGGTGCCGGTGGTCGTGCCGTCCGGGATTCAGGTCGGCACAGCGGTCGAGGGCTCAGGGGGCGAAAGCGCCGCCGAGCCAGTGGTTTTCACCACGACCTCCGAGCTGATCATCACGCCACCCGAACTCAAGTATGCGATCAGTACGGATGCGCGGGCCGAGCGGATCACCCAGGCCTGGGACGACCTGCGCTACGACGGCGGGTCGGTGACGTGCTTCTCGTCGGTCGATTCGGCCGGCAAGTTAGTGCCGGGAGACGCGTTGCTGCTGGGCTTCGCCACATCGCTGGCCGGGATGGCCCTTCGGCTATCGGTGACCGCGCACGCCAAGGGCATCGGCGTGGATCCACGACACCCACCGCTGGTCTGGGAAGTCTGGGACGGCACCGGGTGGAGCAAGGTGCTGGTGTTCGCCGACTCCACCGGCGGCCTGAACCGCGACGGCGAAGTCATCCTGCTGGTGCCGTCCGAGCACGAGCTGCTGACGTTCGGCGAAACCGCGGCGTATTGGCTGCGGGTCAAGTTGTTGGCTCCCATACCGGGCCAGCCCACCTATCAGGAATCACCCAAGGTTGATTCGTTGGAAGTGGCTGCGCTCGGCGGCACCGTTGCGGCCGAACACTCGATACCCGCCGCGCGCGAGGTGCTGGGTCGCTCCGATGCGAGCCCTGGCCAGCAGTTCCAGGTCAGCTTTCCACCGGTCCTGCCGCGGATCGGCACCGAGACCGTCCAGGTCACGGATCCCGACGGCACTACGACCTGGGAAGAGGTGGAAGACTTCTCGCGCTCCGGCGAAAACGACCGGCACTTCGTCTGGGACTCGGCATCAGGCATCGTGCGGTTCGGTCCGCGGATCCGCTATGCGGACGGGGCGGTGCATCAACGGGGCCGGGTCCCGCGGGACGGCGCCGAGATAGCGGTCACCGGGTACCGGCACGGCGGCGGTGCCACCGGAAATGTTCGCGCCCAGGCGCTGACTGTCCTTCGAACCGGGGTGCCCTACATTTCGGCGGCGATCAACCTGCTGCCGGCCACCGGTGGAGTGGATGCCGAGTCGGTGGCCGAGGCCAAGGTGCGCGGTCCGCTGACGCTGCGAACCGGGCAACGGGCGGTGACCAGGGGGGATTTCGAGCGACTTACCTTGGAGTCCTCGATCGAAGTCGCACGTGCCCGCTGCCTGCCGGCGACCACCGGGCAGGGGCCGGTGCGGATGCTCGTCGTCCCCCAGGTGCGTACCGACCCGCGGACACACCAGATCGACGACCTCGCGCTGAGCCCGCAGTTACTCCGCCGAATCATTGCGCAACTGGATGAACATCGACTCGTCGGCACCGCGATCGAGGTGGGAACTCCCTACTACCAGGGTGTTTCGATCGCCGCGCTGGTCCGCACCCCGGCCGGTCGGCCGACCGCGCTGGTTCGGCAGCGCGCCATCGACGTGCTGACCCAGTATCTGCATCCGCTGGTCGGTGGATCCGACGGCGCCGGCTGGTTGTTCGACACCGACCTGAACGCCGCGGCGATCATCCAGTTGCTGGAGGTGGTCGAGGGTGTGGAACGGGTCGATGAGGTCCTGCTCTTCGACTACGACCTGCGGACCGGGACCCGGTTGGGCGGCAGTCGCGACGTGATCCGGCTCCGCCCGCATTCGTTGTTCCTCTCCGGAGCACATCGCGTGGTGGTTCGATGAGCGAGCCTTGGCGAGCGAAGAGTGGGCGCCATGACAGCAATCCACGAGGAACGAGTGGAGAGCGGTCATGAGCGAGCGCGAGGGCGGCGAGGAGGGACCGATTTTGGGTACGCCAGGCCCCCAGGGCCCGGCGGATACCGACCGAATCATCGACGAGCGGGTCGATGCTGCGTCGACCGCAACAGGCAGCGGCGAAGACCAGCCGGCCGCTGGCGGCGACACGTCGCCATTGCCCTCCCGGATCGGCCAGGCAGGCGCCCCGGCGCTGCGCGAGACGCAGCGGGGTGCATCGGCTGATCCGGACCTGCGACCGATGCGGCGCGACTCCCGAGTCGGGCGACTCCCTCGGCATCCGCAGTGGATGTTGAACCAGCTGCCCGTCGGGATGCTGGAGAGCGACTTCTTCGTCCGGTTCGTCTCGATCTTTCAGGAGGTCGGCGGCCGACTGCTGGAAGATGCCGACGTCATCGATCACTTGGCCGAGGTCTCGGTGACGCCGCCGGCGATGCTGCCCTATCTGGCGAGTTGGATCGGAGTCCAGTCCGTCGATGCCTCTCTGAGTGAAGATCTGCAGCGGATACTGGTCGCGTCATCGGCAAAAGCCCTGGCGTGGCGCGGCACTCGACGCGGCATCACCTCATACCTGAAGATGCTGTCCGGATCGGAAGCCAGAGTCGAGGACAGCGGCGGGGTGTGGCCGCAAGGGCGCGCGCCCACCGGCCCGGCCTGGATGCGAATGGAGGTCGAGCACACCGGCCACCTGTCCGACGAAGAGTTTGCCGGCCTGATCCGCGACGAGGTGCCGGCCAATGTGCGGGCAGAACTGTGGGTCGGTAACCGGCAAATCTGGTCCAATGTGCAGGAGCAAACATGACTGATCCAGTGACCACAGCGCGGCCGACCGCGATCGAGTTGGTGACCTGCCCCGAATGCGGGCTGGCCGCCACGGTGGATCTGACCAGGCGAAATGCCACCGACTTCTGCCGCAACTGCGACTACCCGCTTTTCTGGGCCCGGGGAACCGTCATCCCCCCGTTCGGCGACGAGACCAGCGCGTCGCTGCGGCGGCTGCCGGGCACCGCCGGCCGGGCTCAGCGACCCTCCGTGCCCTGCCCCACCTGCGGCGAACCGAACCTGCCGAACGCTGAGTACTGCATCCGCTGCTCCGGCCCGATGGTGCTGGTGGAAGCCCCTGCGCCCGAGCCGATTCCGGAACCGGCACCGAAGCCGGAGCCGGAGTGGGTAGAGCCCGAGGATGAGCCGCTGCCCGAGCGGAACTGGTGGCTGATCGGCATCCTGTGCTTCTGCGTGCTGGCAATCCTGATCATCGTCGGCTGGGCCGCACTGATTTAGCGCGGGCTGCCCGGTCGGCGGAGCCCGCACAGTGAACACTCACCATCCCGCCGTGGGATCCATCTTCTGCAGGATCTGCCGATCGATCTGCCGAAGTTGGTCGAGTTGCTCGGGATTCAGCGCGTCGATCACGACTGCCCGCACCGCAGCGACATGGCCGGGAGCGGCGGCGACGACCCGGTCGTATCCCGGCCCGGTCAGGATGGCGTTCGTGTAGCGGCCGTCCTCGGGACTGGGCTCCCGGCGAAGCAGTCCCTGGTTCTCCAACCGCTTGGCCACATGGGACAGCCGTGACAGGGAGCCGTTGGTCGATACCGCCAGGTCGCTCATCCGCATCAGGTGCCCGGATTGCTCGGAAAGAAACGCCAGCACCATGTACTCGAAATAACTCAATCCGCTGTCCCGCTGCAACTGGGTGTCCAGGGCGAACGGAACCTTGACCATCAGCGCGGCCAGGGTCAGCCACGCCGCACGCTCGGCGTCGGTGAGCCAGCGTGCCTCGACGGAGATGGCGGCTGGCGGATTGGTCGCTGGCATGGGTGCCACTCTAGCGCCTTGACTTGACACTTCAACTGAATCCGGCTAACTTCTCACTTGAATCTTCAAGTCAGACGTCGAAGGTGACCGTAGTCAGGAAGCAGGTCATGAATATCGTTCTGCTCGCCGCGATCGGTCTGATCCTGCCGGCCGTGGTCGGCGTGGCCGAAGTGTTCGTTCCGTCGGC
Source organism: Mycobacteriales bacterium (assembly GCA_038245175.1). GTDB lineage: Bacteria > Actinomycetota > Actinomycetes > Mycobacteriales > Nakamurellaceae > Nakamurella. Next base: position 118,834 of record JBBRSR010000003.1, read on the forward strand.
GGACCTCGGACTGGTGCTGATGATGGTCGGTGCCGCGATCACGCACGCCCGCCGCAAGGAGATCCCGCTCATCGCGGTCAATGTCGTGCTGCTGGCGCTCGCCGCGGTCGTGGTGATCGGCCGGTTCGGCGCCTACGCATTCTGACCAGCGCCGCCGCACGCCGCGACCGCCTCCCCCGGATGCGCGCTACTGCACCACCGACACCACCACCGTGAAGGGTTGTGCGGTCGGCGATGCGCTCGGTGCGACCGTCGTGCTGCCGCTGTAGGTGAGGTTCGGATTCGGCACGGCGTCGGTGAAGGTGGCTCTGATCGTCCAGGCGCCCGCGGGGACGTCGTAAAGCGTCACTACACCCCCGGCGGTCGTCGTGCCCGACTTGACCACCGCCGCGCCGATCTCGATAGAGACAGCGGCTCCCACCTGCCCGGCGCCGGCGCGGTTAACCGTTACCGCGGCCACCACCCGGTTGTAGTCCAGGGTCATCGCTGAGGTGATCGCGGCGGTACCGGCGGTCACCGTGACACTCGCAGTCGCCGCCGCGAACACATCCGTCGCGGTCGGCAATGCCTGCCAGGTGAAAGCGCCGGCCGTGGCATAGATGGTGGTGCTCGGCGACACCGTCGAGCTCCCCGCAGCCATGCTCAGCGTCACGCTGAACAGGTTGGTGCCACCCGTATCGGTCCCCGAGAACAGCCTGAGCACAACAGATCTCGCCTCCACGGTGCGCCCGGCCACGGCCTGCAGGGTGATCGTCGGGTCGAGCGTGCGCCCGCTGTACAAGTAGCTGCCCGGGGTCGCAACGGTCGGCGTGAGTTGCTGCGTCGCTCCGACGAAGGTACTGCCGGTGCCAGACGGCGCGATGGTCCAGACAACTCCCGGGGTCAGGCAGAGCCGGGCATTGGCGGCCGACGCGCCCGACACCGGATCGAGCCCGGAGCCCGGAGCCGGTGTCGCCAGGACATTCACCGACGTCGCAACACCGTCCAGATTGACGCTGATCGGCACCGGGACCTGGGATGGCACGAGGGTCAGCGACGGGGCCAGCGCTGTTCCGGCGGTGGTGAAGGTGCCCGTGCCGGCGGACCAGAACGATGGCGGCGGCAGGGCGAGTATCCAGCTGAAGTTCCTGCCGTCCGGCAGAAAGAACACCCCGCTACTGGCCGCGTTCCCGGTGACGCTGAGCGTGACGGGACGGGTGACAGGGGTCGCACCGGTCAGTGTCACGCTCCCGGACAGCGAGGTGAGCGCCGAGGCGGCGCAGTTCGTCGCCGGCCAGCCGACGTTCAAGGTCACGGCGGTCTCGGTGATGGAGATCGCGGCGCCCACATCCGGTGGCGTTCCGGTGCCGACAAACGGCGCGACGGTGACCGCAGTCGTGTAGATCCCACCCGAGAACTGTCTGGCACCTGGCATAGTCAGCACGCGAGCGGACCAACTCCCGGTCGGCACGGTGTTGAACACGGCCCTGTTGGTCGCCCCGACCGTCGCGCTCGGATTGATCGCGGCAAACTCCGGCCCGGACCCGGCCACCGGCTCCAGCACCAGGGTTGCCCCGGTCAGGTTGGCAGCGGCGTCGGCGGTGGACGTCAGCGTCACCGCCACCGTTCTGGAGATCCGGGTCAGCGAGCCGGCTCCTACCGTGACGTTGGGGTTGAGTGCGGCCTCGGCGCGGAAGAAGGTGCTGCGCCAGGGTTCGAAACCCGTTGCGGTGACCAGTACTTGGAAGTTGCCGTTCGGCACCCCGCTGAACGAGTACGCACCGTTCGCGTCGGTGTTCGTGGTCAGATCGGTGTTGGTGATGCTCTTGGCCGGGGTGTCGGGCGCGGCCTCGGTGACCAGTACCGCGGTCGCCCCGGCAACGGCGGCCTGGGTCAGGCTCGACTTGACGGTTCCGGCCACCACGCTCGACCCGCTGGCCAGGCTGACGATCGCGGTCTGCGTGGTCTGCCCGGCGATCGCGGCGATCTGGGTGTTCAGTGACCGGTAGAGGGCATTGGTGGAGGTGATCAACAGCGCGTATACCCCCGGGTTCACTCCGGTGAACTCGAAGTAGGTGATCGCCCCGGTCGGCAGGATGCAGCCGGAACTGGCGGCCTGGGTCGCCGCACAGGTGGCCTTGACGACCACCCCGTCCACCAGCACCATCGTCACCCCGGTGGTCACATCGGTGGTGTCGAAGCGGAGCTGAACCCGCAGGTTGACCGGATTGACCTGCAGGTTGATCTGCACCGACTGGCCGGTCAGCGCCAGGGCGCCGGTCACCGCGGCGATCTGTCCCCCCGCGATCGTCACAGTGCCGGTCGCGTCCTGGTAGCCCGTCCGGGTTGCACTCACCGCCCAGGACCCGTCGAGCAGCCCCTCGACCTGGTTGCTCCCGGTGATCGAATACTGCCCATTGGGATCGGACCGGACGGTGATCGCGGCGTCGGTGACGGCAGTGCCGGCCGCGTTCCTGGTTCGTTGCGCCGAGACCAGCACCTGGGCCAGGTTGTCATTGATCGGTCCGCCGGCCGATGGTGTGACGCCGTTGGTGAGTCCGGACAGGATGCCCAACGGGGCGAGGTGGATCAGGCATGTGGTGTTACCCGGTTGCATGTGTAGGCCGGGAACGTTCTGGCCGACCGAGCCGGAGCAACGGACCTGGGCCAGCGAGCCGGCACTGGTGGCGTCGAAGGTGTCGAATCGGAATCCGCCGGCCTGCACCCGCACCTGGTAGGAATCCGGGTTGACGGCGGAGATGTTGCTGAAGCTGACGGTGTTGTCGGTGGATGCCAGCGTTACCGAGTTGGCGGGCAGCGTGGTTCCGGAAAGGGTGACGGAGGCGCCCACCGCCGGGGTTGTGCCGGTGCCGAAGAACTGCAGGGTCAGCGCGCCCGATTGGGTCAGGGTCAACGCCGGAACGGTGCACGTCGTGCCCTGCAGGCAGTTGAAGGCGAAGGTTCGGGTCTCGTACCCGACGGCACTCACGACGAGTTGGTATTGCCCGGCACCCGGCCGGATCAGGTCGGCCGGTAGCCCGTTCTCCTGCCAGGTGATCGACTTGTCGGCATCGGCGACGACGGTGACGCCCAGGCTGCCCGATGGGGCCGCCGCGACCGTGATGGTCGGGGTCACCGCGGGGTTGTCCGGTGCCAGGCTCCACGTTCCGCCGGCCAGGCTCGGGAATCTGGTCAGCGGGATCACCCCGGCGGCCAGCGGGGTGTTGGCGGTGAGATCCCGGACGGTGCAGGTGCTGGTGATGTTCGGCGTCGGTCCCGCGCTGGTGTCCGGGCAGCTCAGGCCGATCAGCGCCGACGGCTGGTATCCGGGCAGATTGACCCGCATCTGGTATTCGCCGGCCCGGACGATCCCCGGATAGGCGAGGGCCGAATCGGCGAACACCAGCGCGGCCGTGCTTCCCGTTCCGCCGGCCGAGACCGTCAGCCCACCCGTGCCGGAGGGGCGCGCCGTGACCGACACTGTCGCCCGGCCGAAATCGATCGCCGCGGCCGGCAACGCGGCCAGGCTGATCGAGGCGACCGGCCGAGGAAGCGAGCGCAGCTGGACCGGAGCCACTAGCCCGCTCACCGGATCGACTGGTCCACAGATCCCGTTGGCGCCCGGGCAGTGGAAGCTGTAACTCGTTGCGGCGGAGGCGTATCCGGGCAGGCTGACGGTGATGGTGTAGTCGCCGCTGGGAATGACATTCGGCGGGAATGTGCCGTCCTGCCAGGTGATCGTGCCGTTCGCGGTGACCGTCGTCGAGATGACCGACGTCGCCAGGGCCTGCTGGGTGACGGCGATCGAGACCTTGGTGATGTCCACCGCTGCGCCGGACGGATCATCGGGCAGGTTGAGCGCGACGGATCCGACGAGGGTTGGCATGGCAGTCAGGTTGGCAGCGAAAGGTGTGCACTGGTTGGGGTTCTCGGTGCAGGTGACGGTCACCGGCAGGCTGTCGTAACCGGACAGCGTGACTGAGAATTGATAGGTGCCGGGGGCGGCCAGGCCGAGTTGAGGCTGGTTCAGCGAGTCGTAGTGGCTGTCCCTGAAGATAATGGACGTCGAGGTAGCGAACGGGTTGAAGAACGGCGGCACCACCGCCACGGAGATGATGCCCGTGCCCGGTGGCTGCGAGATCACCGTGACCTTCGACTGCGCTATCGGGGTCAGTGGGAAAATCGTCCCGGCGGGTAGCGAGATCTGTCCGTTGATCGTGCCCAGACGCGGTGTGGTCAGGGCACTTTCGCCCGGCTGCAGGACGCAGGCAGTTCCCAGATCGCAGAACAGGGTGGCCGTCACCGCGGCAAAGCCAAGGCTCTGACCGCGCAGGGTATAGGTGCCGGGCACGACCAGATCAGTGTTGGGCAACGAATCGTCGCGCCAGGTGAGCACGCTGCCGGTCAACGTGATCGAGATGTTGCCGGCACCCACCGGTTTGGCGTCGACCGTCACCTGACCCTGCACCAAATCCGGAATGGTGTTGTTGCGCTGCAACAGGTGTACTCCGAAGGGCACCGGTTGTGCGTTGAGGACAATGGCGGAGATGGTGTAGCTCGTATTGGCGGCGGCCGGAACCGCGATCACCGTACCCGGGGCGCTGAACGCACCGACCCTGGGCAGCGCGCTGTTCGGCGGCACGGTAGCCCGGTCGTCCACCAAGATGTCGACTGTCCGGAAGGCCAGGTCGGCGGGGATGAAGCCCAGCGCGATCATCGGACCCTGGGAACCGACGGCCACCGAAGGGCACTCCGCCGAGGTCGGCACGACCCCGCCGGCCACCGGCACGATGGCGTAGCACCCGTTGGTGTCGGTCTGCAGGGTGGCCGTTCCGGGGAAGCCGGTCAGCCCGGCGAAGCCGACTGTGCCGGTGATGGTCACGGTCACCCCCACCAGCGGCCGCGACACACCGTTCACCGTCGTTAGCACCCGGCCGACGACCGCGCCGAAGGTCGGCGTGGCCACCAGGGTCAGCGGGGTGGTGTTGTTGATCGTCACCGGGTCGGAGTTGGCCAACCCCTTCAGTTGTCGGGAGTTGACGTCCAGGCCGTCGACGGTGGCGGTGTAGGTCTGACCGGCGACCTGAGGCCGCAGCCCGGTGAAGGTCACCGTTCCGTCGCCGGCGGTCGTGTTGACCCCGTTCAGCGGCACCCCGACCACCACACCGTTATCCGTCAGCCGCACCCGCACGCCAGTGGCCGGCGCCAATGTTCCGGTCACATCGTCCGGCGCCAGCACGGTCACCAGTAACCGGCCCAATCGATCCAGGGCGGGCGAGAACGTCTGCGCCTGACTGACATCGAGCTGGATCGGGTTCACCGCCGAGGGCAGGTATTCGGTGTCGGTCGGAACCGCCTGTACGTCATAACCGGCCGCGCGCAGCCCACGGATCTGATAGCTGCCGTCGGCGAGCACCGACGCGCAGCGCACCGCCGGGTCAGTGATGCCGGCGCAGGCCCATGGGTCGGCTGGGGTCGGCGTTCCCGCCGTGCAGGTGGTCGGTACCACCGTCCCGCTGGGCACCACATACACGCACGGCGCTGACCCGAACGCCCCGACCGCTCCGGTCACCTTGCCGGAGATCATCGCCAGCGGCTGCAGGGAGACCTGTGGCGCCGGAACGATGGTGCTCTGGGCGACCTGGATATTGATGGTGACCGGTTCATACCCGGGCGCGGAAACGGTCAGTGAGTAGAGTCCGGGCAACAACCCGGTATGCGCGATGTCGTCGGTGGCCGGCAAGGTGTAGTCATCGCCGGGTCCGGCCGTAGTGGTGATCGTCTCGGCGGTGCCGTCGACCCCGATCGCCGTGGTGGTCACTCTCACCCGGCAGTCCGGTACCAAGGTCGCGGCGCGGTCGCAGCTGAGCGGACCGCCGGTGCGGGCGTCCACCGCACGGCCGCGGATCCGCGAGTCCCTGGCCAGCACACCCTGCGCGGAGACCGGCAGGGTCAGATTCGCGGTTACCGTTTCGGCCGCGGTGATCTGGACGGTGGCAAAGGTCGTCTGCCGGCCGAACATCGACCCGGCGAGCACATAGATCCCCGGCGTGACCCCGGAGAATCGGTACGAGCCGGCCGGATCGGACGCGCTCATCGTCTTGAATGTGGCGTCCTGGCCGGTCAAGATCAATCCGGCGCCCGGCAGCCCGGCCCCCGCCTCATCGCTGACGACGCCGGCGACGACCCCGTCTGCCCGAGTCATCGACATGTCCACGGTGACGTTTTCCACCCCCAGCCCGAGGGCGACCTGCTGCGTCTTCGCCTGAAAGCCCGGCCCGGTGACGGTCAGCGTGTAGTTCCCGGGGGTGGGCAGATCGGGCAGCGTATAGCGTCCGACCGCGCCGGAGGTCACCGTGGTCGACGTCCGGGTCACCGCACCGTCGACGGCGGCCACGGTCAGCCCGCCGAGCCCGCCGAGGGTACCGAACTGGTCGCGTCCCGACACCGTGCCGCTGATCGAACCGACTCCAGCGGTCAATCTGGTGTCGGCGACGGCCGATGCGCCGGCTTCGAGGCTGACCAGTGCCGAGGCGGTACCGAAACCGGGAGCCGCCACCGTAACCAGGTAGTCGCCGGGTGTGGACAGCCCGTCCACCTTCCAGCCACCCTTGCCGTTGTCGGTGGACACCGAACTGGTGGACAGCGAGGTGGTGCCGTCGGTGATCGTGACGTTGGCCGCGCCGACCGCGCCGGCGGCCGAGGTGACCGTGCCGGACAGGCTGCCCTGGCCGGCCTGCAGTTGGATCTTCATCGGGTCGGCGCCGGCCAGTAGCGCCGGGTCGATGACGTATCGCTGGGTCTGGAAACCCGCGCGGGCGAAGGTCACCAGATAGAACCCGGGGCCGACGATCCCGCTGAAGCCCCACGCGCCGTCCGGAGCGCTGGTGGTGGTACGCCGGCCGGCGGTCGGGTCGTCGACCGCCTCCTTGCGCAGCGCCGTGGAGAAAACCTTGCCGATGGCCCGACCGGAGCGCAGTGCCGCCGCCACATCCGGGCCGACCAGACCGGCGACCGGTTGGGCAGCCACCTGCTGGGCCTGCACGACGGAAGCCGGCTCGATGACGACGGTCACCCCCGCCGGTTTGGTTCCGACGATGGTGCCGGCCAGCCGGGAACCGCCGGTACCGCCGGTCCCGCCACCAGCAGCACCCCCGCCACCAGCAGCACCGCCGCCACCAGCAGCACCGCCACTGGCACTGCCGCCATCCGATGCGGTCCCGGTGCCGACGGCTGAGCCACCGTCGGTCGCCGAGGTCGATCCGGATTCCGCTGTCGTGGTCGCCGCCCCGGGCACCGGGGCCAGCGCGCCCGGCGACGAGAAGTAGTCCGACAATCGGGGAATGACGAAGATGCCCGCGCCCACCCAGAGGCCCAGGATCAACACGAGGGCGATCAGCTTGGTCAGCCAGCCGCGGATCAGCGGCCGCGAGCGGAGCGTGCCCTCCGCGCTCTGCGGCGCACCGGTGCCGCGGCCGGTCACGGCGAACGCGTGGGTGTTCTCGTGCCCGATCAGCGACGGCCGGCGAACACCCAGCCGGCCGCCGACGGCCACCGTCCGGCCGGCCGGGATCTCTGCCTCGTCGGCGTCGAGCCGGAACTTGACCCCGCGCGCCGAGGTGGTGACCAGGCCGATCCGACGGTCCTGCCGACTCGGGTTGGTCAGCAATACCTTGACCCGCCGGCTGAACACCGCCGACGGCTGCTGCGGATCCAGGGTGACGGAGATCCGGTCCGGGGCGTCCACGATCAGCACCGACTCGGCCATGCCGAGTTGTGGGCCGGCGCCGCGGACACTTCCCGGGTCGAGCATCGGTCCGCCCCGGCCGACATCGGCCTGCACGGCGACCACGAACGGATATCGGGCGGCCAGCGTCCCCCGTTCGACCGGGAGCCGAAGCAGCACCTGTACCTGTTCTCCCGGCGGCACCGGGCCGACAGTGAGCGGCGGCGGCGCCCAGCGCGGATCGAGACCGAGGACGCTCAGCGTCAGCGCTACCGGGTAAAGGCCGGCGTGCCGCAGCGCCACCGGGACGTCGGCCACCTGCCCGGCGCCGACGACGACCTCGGCGTCCAGGGCAACTTCGATAGGGCCCGGATCGGCATCGGGACGGGCACCGGGATGGGCACCGGAGAGGGCCATCAGGGGCCGCCTGGGACGGCAGGGGTCGGCTGGCCGATCGGTGCGACGCCGAACACCAGGTTCACCAGGCCGGCTTCGCTGGCCCCCAGCGAAAACGTCGATGAGACCAGCGCCCCGGTCGCCGGGGTGGACACTTCGACCACGTAGGCCTGGGGGGCGTCCAGGTCGGCGAAGGAATAGAAACCGTTAAGGTCGGTGGTGGTGGTTTGATACACCGTCGATGGATACTGGCTCGCCTGGTAGAGGGTGACCTTCACCCCGGCCGCCACGCCCGCCGCCCGATCCGTCACAGTGCCACTCAGCGTGGCCGGTTGGATCAGCACCGGATTGAATTCCAGGACCTGACCTGCGGTGACGGTGATGATCACCGAGGTCGCCCGGGTACCCTTGCGGGCCACGGACAAGGTGTACGTGCCCGGCGTCACCCCACGAATCTCAAATCGGCCGAGCGCGGACGCCGGCGTGGACGCCGTGGTGACCAGGTAGGTGTCGGTGGCGGACGCCAGGGTCACCGAGGCCTCGCCGACCGCTCGCCCGCCGCCCGAGGTGGACTGCTGGGTGACGGTGCCGTGAATGATGGCGAAGGCCGACTGCATACCCACCGTGAGTGCGCCGCCACTGCTCGGGTTACCTGCCGCGTCCAGGGAGACCGCAACCGTCTGGGACTGCAGGTCGGCGCGCGAGAAGGTCACCGTATAGGTGCTGGGGATGGGCAGCCCGGCCACCGTCCAGGAGCCGACGTTTCCGGCCGACTGGGTCACTGTCGAGATGGTCTTCTCCCCGGCCGTCACGGTCACCGTGACCCCGGGCGCGGGCGCGCCGGCGGCCAGTGTGGTCACCTGCCCGGACAGCGAGCCCGAAGCCTTCGCCAATCCCAGCTGGACTCCTTGCAGTGCCTGGCCGGCGCCGAGGGTGAGGCTGGAGGACGCGGTGCTGAATCCGTCCAGCGTCACGGTCACCGTGTACGTCGCCGGGGTGACCAGCCCGCGCAAAATGAACTGCCCGACCTGTTGATTGGTCAGCGACACGGTCCGGATGGTGTTCTGACCAGAGGTTGCGGTGATGACGGCTTCGCCCAACGGACCGTCCGGGCCGGTGATGGTGCCGGTGATCGATCCGTCGCCGGTCCGCAGCCGGAGCGAGATTCCGCTGCGGTTCTCGCCCCCGGCCAGATCGACGCGCTGGGTGTCGGACGCGAACCCGGGCTTGCTCACGACCAAGTCGTACACCGCCGGCGAGGCGAGGTCGTTGATGGTGAACAGACCGCTCGAACTGATCGGGACGCTGGTCACGGTGCCCCCGGGCACCGTACCCGTGATCCCGGGCGGCAGGGTACCGGCGTCGGTGGGCAGCTGATCGGCGGGCACCTGCACCGTCAGGATGGCACCGGCCGGATCGGTACCGATCACCTGTCCGGTGATGGTCGCCGGCAATCCGCCGAGCACAACCGCCAGGTCGGTGCGTTGCTGACCCGACTTAAGCTCGATGGGCTGCGCGTCGGCGGCGGTCAGCGCGGCCGGAAACCACACCTCGGCGAAACCCGCCCCGCGGAACCGAAGCTGGTACTTGCCTGCGGAAAGCCCCGGCAGTTTCCAGCTGCCATCGTCGGCGGTCGCCGTGCTGGCCAGCGGTGAACCGACCTGATTCACCTGGAAGATCTCCACCGCGACCCCACCTGCGGGCTTGTTCGTGGTCAGCGAGGTGACCGTGCCGCCGAGCGCGGAACTGCCGCCGCCGCCGGTTCCGGCATCCCGTGCCGCGGCCACCTGAATCGCCAGATTGCGGTCGGCGACCGACGCGCCGACCAGCTTGGACAGGGCGATCGTGATGACCGCGGCGAACACCGTGACCGCGACGATCAGCCCCAGCAGAGCGAGTGCGCCGCGACCCAGCCTGGGCTTCTGCAGGAAGGTGCCCAGCGCCAGCGGCTCGATGACCGCCTGCGGTTTCGGCCGGACGGGCTCGGCGACCGCCGTGTCGTCCTCGACGATCACGTGGTCCGGGTCGACCGGCGCCACCGCCAGCCCGAAGGGACGCACAACCGGCGAGCCGAACCACCGACGCGGCGCGGTGGCTCGTAGGTCGGCAATGGCGTGATCGCCGGGCGCCAGGCTGATCACCGCCGGGACGAACTGGAAGCCCATCTTGTTCTCGTCGTCGATGCCGATCGGGCGAACCGCCACGCTGGTGTTGCCGGTGTTGGCCAGCACCACGCCGAAACTGCCGCGCTTGCCGGCCACCACCGTCATCGGCTCCAACCGCATGGTGAGCGCTTCATGCGCAGGCACCAGCAGATCGACCTCGGTGATCGAGATGGATCGTGGCGGCGTCAGCTCACGTACCTGGATCGCGAGGCGTCGCCCGCCGGCCCCGATGCCCTGCGGAATGTTGATCAGGGCCCGCACGGTCTGGGTGGTGTCAGGGAACAGCGACAAATTCTCGGCCTCGAGGATCACCCAACTAGGGTCGGCGCCGAGCACCCGCAGGTGATAGCCGCCGATCACCTCCGCGGTGTTGGTCACGGTGATGGTCACCGTGATCGGCTGACCGTCGATGAGCTCCACCCGTTGTGGACTGACCTGGACGCGCATCTCAGCCGCTCCCGGGAAGTCTGAAGTCCTGGGCCTGCACGGCGCCCGGACCTAGCACCACCAGCGCGGTCACCGTGCCGCCGCCGAGCGCGGTCGCGGTGACCGTATAGGCGCCGGCGGGCAGTTGCGCGATGACGTAGCTGCCGTCGGGCAGACCGCCGGAGGCCGCGGTGGTAGTACCGGGCCAGACTCGCTTGCCGTCGGTCGCGGTCACCGAGATGCCAAGCGCGGCAGAGCCATTCGCGGTGAGCACCTGTCCGCTGAGCCGGCCGAGCGAGCCGGCCATGGTGACCTGTAGCGGTGCCGTGGGTGCCGTCGCGCTCAGCGTCACCGGCACGGTTTGGTCGGCGTATCCGGCCAGCTTGAAGGTGATCGTGTACGACCCGGGCGACGGCAGTCCGGCCAGGCTGAAGCTGCCGACGTCGCCATCGGTGACCGTGGTCGTGGTGGGCGGGTTCGTGGTGCCGCCGACGGTGACCACCGCTCCACCGAGCCCGCGACCGGCCGAATCCAGCAGATGACCGGTCACCGTGCCGCTGCCACCGACCAGCGCCACGTTCTCGGTGGTCAGGTTCTGACCGGGCCCGAGGTCGACTACGACGGTTCGCGGGGCGAAGCCGTCGGCGGTGAAGGTGATGACGTAGGTCGCGGGAGTCGGCAGGGTGCTGAGCACGAACGAGCCGATCGTGCCTGTTGTCGGGGTGCCGGTCTTCACTTCCTTGCCGGCAACCGTCGTCGTCACCGCCACACCGCCCAACGGGGTCGTACCGTCGGTGACCAGCCCGGTCACCGAACCGGTGTCGGTGCCGAGCAGCACGGTCGGTTCAAACCGTTGCGTGCCGCCTTCGACGGTCGTGCGAACGGTGCTGACCTGATAGCCCGGCGCAGCGAAGGCCAGCTCATAGGTGAAGGGGGCCAACAGATCTGGGATGGTGAATGTGCCGGCCGCATCGGTCTGCGCAGTGGCGACCGGTTCTCCCGGGCCCGCGCCGCTGATCGGCCGGACGGTCACGGTGGCGACCACCGGTGTGGTGGTCGCGCCGGGGTCGATCTTCCCCGTGATGGAAGCCTTGATCCCGGTCACCACTGGATTGACGCCACTGGTGACCTGACCGGCACGCACCGTCACCGGAGTGGCCGCGGCCGGGGCGGTGACGTTTGGCGCGAAGGACGGCGTGTAGCCGGTCGCCGACAACGCCAGGATGTAGGAACCGGGGAACAGCCCGGCCACCTCAAAGCTGCCGTCTGCCTGGCTGGCCGCCGAGCTGACAGCAACCCATGTGCCTTCGCGGTTCTGCCGTTGCGCCTCGATCAGAATCCGCCCGACCGGGCCGCCGTTGCTGGCCGCGGTCACCGTTCCGGCGACGGATCCGCCGAGCCCGGCGGCCAACGTGCCCGTCTTCGGCAAAGCGCCGGCCGGTGCTGGTCCTGCCGGGGCGCCGCCGGGAGCACCGGCGGCGCCTGCGGGGGCGATTCCGGCGGGGGCGATGACAGTGGCGGCGGCACCGGTGGCAACAGCACCGGTGGCGGTGCCGCTGCCGGCCGGGGCGGGCGCCGCGATCCCGGCGAAGAAAGACGCCGTGGTTGTCTTCGTCAACGGGTCGCCCTTGAATACCTGGTTGATGCCCAGCAGGAAGACCATGGCCCAGATGGCGATGATCAGCAGCAGGATCAGTGCCGTCAACAGGCCCCGGGTCAGCCACGGCCGGTGTCGGTAGGTGAGCACCGCAGTCGCCTGAGTTTGCGGCGGCGGCCCCGCGCCGTCCGCTTCCGCGGTCGGCGTTGTCGGTTCGGCGACAATCGACGGCGCGATGGTTGGTTCCCGCGGGGTCAACTCAGCGGGCTTGTCCGGATCGATGACCGGAGCCCAGGTGTCGGTGACCGTCGGGCGACCGGTCGCGACGACGGTGATGGCGCGGTCCAGCTCACTACCCAGCATCATCCGCCGGGATCGGACTGCCACGATCGGCTCGACCGTGGCGCCCGCGGCCACCGACAGGATGGCCGGGTGGCATTGAATGGCGAGCGCCCGTTCGGGGTCAGTCGCACTCAGGGCCACCTCGAGCGCAACGTTGCCGGTATTGCTCAACGCGACCACGAAGCGCGCGGAGCGCCGGCTTCGGATCAGCTTGGGGGTGGCGGTCAGTTGGAGCGCCGGCCTGCTCGGCACCACGAGATCGACGTCGCTGTAAGCCGGGTCGCCGTTGACCGAGCGGGAGCTGACCTCGACGCTCAGCGGATGGCGCCCGGCGGGAAAATCGGTAGGTAACTTCAGGGTCAGCACCAGCCGCCCCGACGAATCCGGGAACAGCGGCAATACCGTTGGGTGGGTGGTCACATGACCGGCCGGCAGACCGATCAGCCGGGCGCTCACGCCTTCGATCAGGTCGGTCGTATTGGTGACATCGACACCGAGCTCCGCCGACTCCCCTGGTGGCAGGTCCAGTTGCGCGGTGTCGGTGCTGATCCGCATGGCTCAGCGCCCTGAAACCATCGGGAGCCCCTGGTGTGGCGCCAGCATCGACTTGATCCGCTCGATCCGCGGTGGCAGATCGGCGAACGGCAGGGCATCGGTTGCTGTGGTTACCACCAGTTCGAAGGACGGTTTGATGGTGCCGCCCACCGTCGACCAGACGTCCTTGGCGCGATTGTTGTCGTGCGGCGCCACCGCCAATTGCACCCCTGAGTCGACGGTCAACGGCAGGTTCGATGGCGGCAACACATTGTTGAGGATGAAGCAGGTCAGCACATCCCCGATCAGCTGATGTTCGTCGCGGATCGTGCCCGCCCAGGCGGTCACCAGATAGTTCAGCTGCAGCATCGGCAGCGGCGGCCGGCGTTGCGACACACCAGCGGCGTTGGGTCGGTCGATGGCGGGCCGGGGCGGCTGCGGGGAACGGCCGACGCCGAACAGGAACAGGTTGACGGTGATCCGGTTCAGCTGAGCCGACCAGGTTCCCGACGGTGGATCAAAGGACACATCGCCCACGGCAGCCGGTAGGGGCAACTCCTGGCGAATCATCGACTCCAAACCGCTGTCGATGGTCGGAATGATCATGTGACGGGGGGCTCTCCGGTCGCAGTCGGACTTGTTCTGCCGCAGGCCGCAGAGACACGCTCGGGCGCCCGCATTGCCACGATGCCGCTATTGCCTAACCGGGGCCAGCCCAGATCGTCAGCGCAGAGACACTATTCGGCAACGATCAAGCCAAGTCGATCACTGTCAGTAGTCACAGGTTAGGCCGAATTCGTGAGGAAATCATCCGATCTATTGGCCCGTCCGATGGTTTAGTGCAGCAATTGAGTGGCTATCTACCCGGCGTTGTCCCCAAAAGTGAGGTCCGAAAAGCCAAAGAGTGACGGTCGATATCGAGAGAGTGGAAGTTTTGTCCTGTTTGTTCCGCCAGGCCCAGACGCTACGAGCCGGGGTTGGAATTGGCTTCGCCGATGCGACGACCCGCTCGGGCAGGCCTGGCCGCGCGTCGATGCTTGGTCGGGGCGACGACCTTGGCCATGGCGTGCCGCTTGCCGTCGATCTGGTGGACCTTCAGTACCTGCTCGAGCTTGGTATGCCGGATCCGGCTCGCCTGCTTGCTGATTCCCTGCGCCTCGCCGATGTCGCCATAGCTTGTCTGCGGCAAGGTGGATCGTAGCGAATGCACCGACAGCGCCTCGATGATGTCGAGCACTACCCGGGCCTGCGAGATGAGGTCGATCTTCGTCAGTTCGATTTCGCTGGGCAGCACGTCGGGTCCATCAGAGTGGTACTGGACAGCGGACTTCGCCAGCAATGTCTCGATGTAGTCATACATTTCGGCCAGTTCCATGACGACAGTGTGCCGCACGACAATGCGGGTTGCCAACGACAATTGGTCTTGTCGCGGGATTGGCCTCCGGCCTGCTGGCGTGGTGGCTCAAGCCATGATGGGCAGCTGAACAAATAGTCGAATCCTGGTTGGTAGTCCAACCAGGATTCGACTATTCAGTGCACGGTCTTCAGTGCACGGTGTTCAGTGAACGGTGCGGTCGGTACCGCTGGGCTAGTAGGTCTGCCCCAGGCCGGGAGCGGGCGAGTTGACGAGGACCTCTTCATAGCGTGCCTGCCGGATGCCGTTCACGAAGTCGTTGGCCTCCTCCTTGTCGCGCACCACCTTCGAGACGACAACCGTGGCGAACATGACCGCCACGATGCCCATGCCGACCGTGTAGCGCTGCTGGACGGTGATGTCGAGCATCCACAGATTGCCGACGTTCCAGACGCCGGTGATGGCCAGGAACGCGACGGCCGCACCGAAAAATGCGGAGGTGTTCTTCGGGGTGACCTTGGGGTTGGACATGGCAGAGCCTTTCGTCATAGCGGGTGGGGTGACCGATGGATCAGTGGCCGCTGGTTCGACCGAAGCTGAAGTTCTGGATGCGGCCTGGCGGCGCGAGATCGCTAGTGCATCAACGCTCGGGAGTATTGCTGCGGATGAACCTGACCTGTTTTCCCGGGTCCGCCGGCGCGGCCGGCGAGTGCTCGGGCCAGGGCCGCTGCGACGTTCCGGGGTAGCTCGGCGGAGTTCATTCCGGAAGTGTGCATCACGACAATGATAGTTGTCAACGACAACTTTGGATGTCGCGAGTTCGAGATGTCGATGCCCGCGCCCAGCGACAGCAGAAGCGTCGCTGAGAACGCCCGAAATGCCGGGAAGCGAACGGATATCGTGCGTCTGGGACCGATTCCTACTTTCCTGCGCTGGCCAGCGCTGCCCGTTCGACCGTCAGCACGCTCTCCGCGTGATGTTCGGCCTCGTAGGCCTTGCCACCGCCGCGAATGCCGAACAGACGCTTGCTGTAGAGCAGCCACACCACCGCGGCGACGTTGACGACGAACGCGCCGACCCGCAGCGCGGTGACCTTGTCGATCAACTCGTAGATCTCCAGTGGAAGGAAGATGCTCGTGGCGACGACGGCGAAGTATTCGCCCCAGCGCTTCATCAGCCACAGACCGGTGGCTTCGACGAACTGCAGCGCGGCGTACCCGATCAGCCCGACGGCGATCCACATCAGCGTCGTCGGCGACAGCGAGAAGACATTGTCGATTCCGCGCACGATGGCGGAGTTGTCGATGTTCCAACCGATCTGATCCGCGAACGGCCGCAGCAACGGCAGATCGGATTGGAAGGCCGCGTTGAGCTTCTCCCGGGACCCGCTGAACCGGAACACCAGAATCGCGATACCGAGCAGGCCCACCCCCCGGATCGCCCGTTCGGCGGCCAGCAACCGCATCAACCGGCGATCTCGGAGCAAGCGGCCCCTGGGCACCTCAGGAGCCTCGTCGGCGGGTCCGGAACTCTTGGGATCACCGACCACGAAATCCGCGCAGCGCAGGCACCGCCACGCCTGTCCGGACGGGGTCGACACCCGCAGCCGATCGCGCAGCTCGGCCTCGTCGGGTGCGTATGTCTCGTGACCGTGCCGACCGCAGGCCCGCAGGTTCCAATCGATTGTCGGCACCGCTCCGCTTCCCGTAAGAGTCATGTTCAGTTGCCATCCTGCCCGAGTCGCCTCAGCGACGGTGCCTAATCGCCCGGGCAGGCGGCCTGGCCGCAGCACCCGATCAGGGGTAGCTCCGGTATCCGACCACATAGTGGCGAAGGAGCCGCGCCGCGCACGCACACGCCATCATGCAGGGAGTCGTCGAACAGGTGGCCAGCGCCATGATGGTGATCGGGATACCCCGCTGGACACCAACGGATCCGCACTGCCGGCCGACCGGTGCCACAGATCAACAGCGGAGCTGGCTGCCGCCGGCCGTCAGCAGTCCACCACGAACACGCACAGCTGACCGACCCGAGATGATCTGGCCTGCCGCTGCGCCGCAATCGGCTACCCGAATGGCTTGACTCTGCTGTCACGCAGAGTTAGAACAAAGAGGACATCTACCAGACCGACGCAGCCGGCCGCGACGATGTGATGGGCTCTCACCGCAGAGCTGGTAGGTAGTGGGGGACATCTGTTGCTGAAAGACCGGCCGGGCGAGCCATCGAGCGGCACCGATCCGACAGAAGCCGGCTGATGACTGCCAATACGACCGACTCCGGTGAGGCGATGTTCGCGCGATATGCCTACCCACCTGGGCAGCGAGATCTCGGCGAACGGCCGGATCCGTCGGCGTCATCTCAGTCGGCCGCCGACACCGCGGAGCGACCGCCGGTGCCGGGATCGGACCCGCTGGACGCGCGGAGCCGGCCCCTGATGTTCGACGGCGCATGGCCCTACCTGGAGCATCTTGCCCGGATGGCCGGCGCCGCCTCGATGATGGACCCCTACGTCGTGGAGGCGTACTGGGTGGGCAACGACCTGCTCGAAGCAACCGACCCGACGGATTTCGCGGAGCTGGTGATGCGATCCTTCGCCGGGCACTCCGGAGCGGATTGGGGCGCGCTGGCCGGCGAGCACACTGCGAGACCTGTGCCACATCACAGCTTTCATGTCTTCGCGATCTACCCGTGGGTGAACATCCTGCGGCTGACCGGTGCCGCGGGGGCATTGGAACTACTGGATCGCTGCCGTATCCGGTGGGGCCGCGTCGAGTCGATCGGCAACGGCACCGTCGTCGTTCAGTGCCAGCCGCTGACCTGGACCGGCAGCGTCCTGCGACTCGGAGCATCCCGTCCCGAGGGGGCCAAACTGGCAACGGGCGGCCAACCGCTGCATCCGGGTCAATGGGTCTCCCTGCACTGGGACTGGGTATGCGATCTGCTCTCCGCCACCCAATTGACAGCGCTGTCCGATTTCACCGTTCGTCAATTGGCCATCACCAACCGGCCGCGGTAGACGCGCGCCCACCCTGGACAACGGTGGCCCGTCACAGACGCGCGATGATCGCATCCGCGAGTCGCTCGGCCGCGCCCGGCGAGTGCGGCAGGAACAGCTGGGGTTCGATCAGTTCGAGTTCCATCACCAACGGATTTTCGGCGCTGCCGACGAGGTCGATCCGGGCGTAGAGCAATGCCGCCGGGCCGCCGGGAACGACCGCCAGCGCAGCTTCGGCCGCCGCCAGCTCGGCGGCGGCGGCGGTGTACGGACGATTGGTCCCGCCCAGGTGCTCCTGCACCCGGAACTCGCCATCGGCCGGCGTCTTGCGGACGGCGTGCGAGTACACCCCGCCGAGGTGGATCAGCGAGCGTTCACCGTCGACCACCTCACCGATGAACGGCTGGACCAGCGCGTCCGAATGGGCGGTGATCGTCGCGAGATGGTCCAGCGCCGCCGCCGAACCGGCATCGAACAGGCCGACGCCGACCGCGCCCGCCGATACCGCCGGCTTGATGATGATTCGGGCCGCAGCCATAGGCGGTAGCGACGCCGCCACGCCAACGCGCACCAACTGGGTCGGCACGACCGGCACGCCGGCCGCCCCCAGCTCGGCCAGATAGCCCTTGTGGGAGTTCCACCTGACCACCGGCAACGGGTTCAGCAGCGGCATCGGCAATCGGCCCAGGACCGACAGGAATTCGCCGAGCCGGGTGGTGTAGTCCCAGGTTGAACGGATGACCGCCAGGTCGGCCCGCACCGTCGGCACTTCGGGCGCCGACCAGTCCAGCGTGGTCGAGTCGACGCCGGACCGGGCCAGCTCATCGGCGACCAGGCAGGTTTCGATGTCGTACTGCGAATACGCCTGGGAGGTCAGGAACAGAATGTTCTTCGGCACCGACCGATGCTGTCACAGTCCGATCTCGTGACCAACGGCGCTGCTCAAGCCTGTCGCAGCCAGCGAGTCCGGCGCGCCCAGCCGAGGTCAGCCCGGCGGCAACGAGCCCGGCCGAATACGGGAGATCAGCGATCGGGCGGCTGCTTCTACGGTGTGCCGGTCGTAGGTCAATGAATATTCGAAGGAGCGGTCGTATTCGGGGCCCGGGGTATTGAGGTCGCGGGCGATGAGTGCGGCGGCAAAGTTGGGCGCGAGAACGGTGATGTCCCACTCCTGCAGAACCGGGTCGCCGGGCTCGAGGTCCGCTCCGCGCACGCCTGGGGCCGGTTCGGCCAGCAGTCCGGCCCCGATCGCGGCGACGAAGCCGACATTTTTGGCGAGCGCGCTGTATCGACGGGCAGTCTGCGGGGTGAAGTACTTGGCATGTTGGAATGTCGAGATCACGACGCAGGTAGCGCCCAGGAGCGTGGCCTCGCGCTCCAAGTGCTTGCTGAGCTCGATCAGCAACGCTTTCGTGGAGTGCCGCAACACCACTGAGTCGGGCAGGCATTGGAACGGTGACGTTTCGGCCGCATTCCGCGGTGCCGGCGGGAGCCGCAACGGCGCTGTAGCCGGCCTGGGCAGTGGGCCCGCCCCGGGACGGCCGAAGAACCAGCCCTGGCCCAGGCCGGCGCCGAGCGACCGAGCAAAGGCGAGGTGTCCCAGGTCCTCGATGCCCTCCGCCAGGATCACGCAGCCGGTTCGTTCGGCGTACCCGTTGATGGAGTTCATGATCTCGGCCACTTTCGGGCCGGGCCGATTCTGCACCAGCGGCAGATCCAACTTGATGACCGCCGGCTGCAGCAACGGCATGAACGCCAGTGACAGGTCGTTGGCGCCCACGTCGTCCAGGGCGATCCGCCACCCGGCCGCTCGTAGCAGCTGTACCGTGGCGAGGAGCTCCGCGGGCCGGATGGCCAAAGCCCGCTCGGTGACCTCCAGGACCAGGTGCAGATCGCCCGGTGCGTCGGCGGCGATGACCAGAAGTTCGGCCAGTCGTGTGGGGTCGACGACCTCGGGCTCGACATTGAGGAACAACGTCAGCGGGGCGAAGATGCCGGCCTCGATCGCGCCGAACAGGGCGGTACGTCGACATAGGCCGTCGAGGTCGGACAGCCGCCCTGCGGCACTGGCGGCTGCGAAGAGGGCGTCCGGACCTTCCAGCGGGCCCGCGGGGCCGCGCGTGAGAGCCTCGTAGGCGACGACGTCTCCGGTGTCCAGATCGACGATCGGTTGAAAAACGCTGCGCACCGATTCGTCGGCGAGAATCTCGGCGACCAAATCCATTTCGAGCCCCGATGGCGCTGTTGCGTCACCAACCTCCGACCCCATGCGCCACCCCCTCGGCCGAAACTCTATCCGCGACCCGGCCAAGAGCTGCTCGCCCGACGAGAGGTGAACACCGTGCCGCCGATGGTGGGAATGCGCGTGCGCCCAGCTTGGCACACCGACCGGTGACTACCCTCCAGTGCCCCGTAGGCTAGACCATCGGCAGCGAGCCCGGGTCGCCTTCCAGCGGCGGCGGATCCTGGCCCTGAACATCCAGCGTCAGCGATTCCCCGAGCAACGTGACCGTCGCGGCGGTCGGCCGCAGGTTCTCCGGGTTGTCGAAAGTGAAGAACGCCGCGGCCCCCGTTGAGCGGGTGTGGGTGTACCACAACGGGTTGTCCGGCCCCGGGCGGGTCAGCTGCGCCAGCACCGTATCGCCGGCGAGCAGGGCGAGATCGACGTCCGCGGTGGTGAACTCGCCCTCGGCGGCCACTGCCACGCTCACGTGGGCACGCACCTGCGTGCCCAGCACATCCACGTTCGGCAGCACCCAATGGCCGCCGACGCCGCTGTAATCGGTCATCAGAATGTCCCTGCTGTATTGACGGACCAGTGAATTGTCTGCAGAACCTCGTCGCTGGTGCGGTCGATCGCCGTCGCCCGGAAGTCCAGGTCGATCCGGAAGGGCCGGCCGATCACCCCACGCAAGCTTGGCGTGTCATTGCCGCGGTACTGGCAGCCCCAGTCCCGGTCCGGCCGATAGTTATCGGTGGCATCGGCATTGCCGACGATGTCGGTCCGATGGCCATACCAGACGTTCATTCCCGGACCGGGAACCGCCAGCCCGTCCTCCTGGAAATTGTCGTCCGCCGCCCCGACTGCGGGGATGGCCCGCATATCGCGGGCCGGACCACCAGTGGGATTGGCCAGCGGATGCCTGATCGCCACCCCGTCCCGCAGGAAGGTTCCCCGAACGAACTGCCGATACTCGCCGACCGGGCAGGATTCCGGGTAGGTCGTGTTGATGAAGTCGGTTTCCAGCTCGAAGTGCACACTGACCCGGTTCTCGGTCGCGGTGACCGGGTCGGTCCGCCACGCCTGCTGATTGACCGGCGCCCGCAGGCCGCCGGCGTCCACCCGCGCGAACGGCCACTCGACGGCGGCGCTCACCCCGCCAGCGAAGACACCACCCCAGTTGCCGGCAATGGCCTTGGGATAGCCGCTGTCCACGACGTCGCTGGTGATGTCGTAGCGGATGTAGTTCGCGCCCCTGAAGAAGTAGGCCTTGCCGTTCCCGCGGTTGACCGCGGCATCGATCCCGGTGCCGAACCCGGTCTTGGTCAGGTCGGGCCAGCCCGCGGAGATCGCCTTCGGATAGCCCGCATCAACGGTCTGGCTGTTCCAGTCCATCCGCAGGTACATGTCGCCCTTGAAGAAGTAGACCTTGCCGTTGCCCCAGTTGACCGCGTCGTCGAAGCCGTTCTCGAACCCGGTGCCGGCGAACCCGGCCCAGTTGCCGGTGATCGGTTTGGGGTAGCCGGCTTCTAGTGAGTTCTCGCGCGGATTCCATCGGTAGTAGTTCGCGCCGACGAAGAAGTACACCCGGTTGGCGCCCCAATTCAGCGCCGCGTCGATCGGTCCGGCGGCCAATCCCGGCCACCAGCGTGCGATGTTGGCCGGATAGAAAACCGGAACACCGGACAGCGATTCATCGAACCGGCTGTAGTCGGTCCCGGAAAAGAAGTAGATGCGTTTGGCCGTCATTCCGCTCTCCAGTCCTGCGCCAACTGCGTTGAAGGGGCAAACATCAAGCGACCAGCGGTGGCTCGGTGTCCCCGTTGGAGACGTCGTACACCACCGACTCTCCGAGCAATGTCACCTGCGCGACGCTGAGTGCGCTGTTCTCGGGATTGGCGAACGCGAATTGACCGATCGCCGTGATGGCCTTGGTCTCCACGAAGATCAGCTCACCGGCTCCCGGCCGGCGAATCGCCTCCAGCTGCCGGTCGCCGGCCCAGAGGGACAGGTCGAGATCGGCTTCACCGAACTCCTCGTATCCGGCCACGCTGACCCCGACATGCATGGCAACCTGCCCATCGCCGGCCGCGTCCACACTGACCGCGGCCCAGTGTCCGCCAACGGCTTTGAATTCACTGTTCATCAGAGTGTCCCTGCGCAGTTGACGGACCATTCGGCAGTATCCAGCACTTCATCCGAGGTCGCCCGGTCCACTGATTGGCCGCGGAAATCCAGGGCCATCGCGTAGACGGTGCCCGGCACACTGGTCAGGCCGGGAAAATCATTGCCCCGGTACTGGGCGCCGGGGATTCGATCCGGCAGGAACTGATCGGTGGTATCGGAATTTCCGGCGGTGTCGATCCGGTGACCGTAGTAGACATTCTGCGAGGCCGGCGGCGCGGTCAGGCCGTCCTCGAGAAAGTTGTCCGACGCCGGATTGGCGCCTGGCGCCGGCTGCATGTTTCGCGGTGGGGATCCCGCCGGCGACCCCGAAGCGGGGGGCAGCCCGTGCAACACGTTGGTGCCGTTGACGGTGAAGGTGCCCCGAATGTACTGGCGGTATTCACCGACGGGAAGTGAAGCAGGATAGGGGGTGTCGATGAAATCGATTTCCATGTCCCAGGTGCGCCCGGCCTTGTTACGGCCACCGCCGGCGCCCACCACCTGGCAGGCGGTGAAGTTCGTCGGTACCCGGAAACCGCCCGGCCCGACCAGCGCATATGGCCATTCGACCGCGGCGCTCACGCCGCCCGCAAAGACCCCGGGCCAGTTGCCGGCGATGGCTTTCGGGTAGCCGGCATCGACGGCGTCGGCGGCGATGTCGTAGCGCAGATAGTTGGCGCCCTTGAAGAAATATGCCTTGCCGTTGCCCCGGTTGATCACCGCGTCGATGCCGGAGCCGAAGCCCTTGGCCGCCAAGGCCGGCCAGCCGGCGGAGATGGCCTTCGGGTAGTTCGGGTCGACGGTCGAGCGGGCCCAGTCCATCCGCAGGTATTTGTCGTCCTTGAAGAAATAGACCTTGCCGTTGCCCCAGTTCACCGCGTCGTCGAAGCCGTTCTCGAAGCCGGTACCGGCGAAGCCGGACCAGTTGCCGGTGATGGGCTTCGGGTAACCGGCATCGACCCGGTTGAGCAGCATGTTCCATCGGTAGTAGTTCGCGCCGACGAAGAAGTAGACCCGGTTGTCACCCCAGTTCACCACCGCATCGATCGGCCCGGCCGGCAGCCCGGACCACCAGCGGGCGATCTCGGCCGGGTATTGACCCGGCACCCGGGAGATCTTGTCGTCGAATCGCGAGTACTGGGTACCGGAAAAGAAGTAGATCCGTTTTGCCGTCATTGGCTTCCTCGTCGCGCCGGCTTGGACAATGGGGTTCCCCGATGCAGATGACGAACTTGGCCTACTGATACATCAGCGCTGCGCACGTTGTCCCCTACAGGTTCCGCTGTCCGGCCACCTTCGACAAGAGCACCCGGCGGATCTGTTGCCGGCAGACCGCGCAAAAGGGCTGACCAAGGGTGCGCATACGGCAATCCAAGGCGGGTCGAAAAACGCCGAGGGCGTGATAGTCGCCGCCCTCGAAGGCGCCGATGAGTTCGCCGACCGAGGCGTCGCCGGCCGAAGGGTTGCCGACCGAGGCGTCGCCGACCGAAGGCTCGCTGGGCAGTGGCGAACCGTCGGGGACCAAACTGCGCCATTTGAGTGACGACCAGTCGGTGTTGACCGTCAGATTCACAAAGTCGGGCTCCGGCCCGGGATGTCGCTCCGGATGTCCTTGTTCAGCGATCGGATCGTCGGTCGGCGGGTAGGAATACTCATCACCCAGGCCGAAGGCGGTGTGACCCATCTCGTGCAGGGCGATCTCGATCGAATCCGGGTGGGCGGAGAACACCGCGATCTGTCCGCCCGAGCCACCGTAGTTCTCGACATTCGGCTGCACGAAGACCATGTCGTGGGCCGGCAGGTACTGATCGGCCAGCCGGATCGCCGCCTCGGGGTCGGCCAGCAGCAGCCGGCTGCCCGGCGGTCCGGGGAAATGGGCGTCGAGCACATCAAGGTCGGTCGGCGAAGGACCCGCGGCGGCACGGTCCAGTCGATGAACGTTGACGAGGCCGCCGAGCAGGTCGAAAGGCTCGGTCCGAAACAGCTTCTGGCAGAATCTATCCACCCGATCCGCGAAGATCGGCAGTTCCGCCCCGGCGTACCGGGCGGCAATGATCAGCACATCGAAGCGGCGTTCGGAGGGCCCGTTGTCGACGACAGTCACCAGGGTGGGCCCGGATTGGCTGACCCTGCTCATCTGACCCCCTTCGCCGGTGCTGCACACGCTGGCTTGACTGTGGTCCTCGACCCGGCCCGGACAGGGTGAATCTACGCACTGGCCGAAAGCCTCTGCCAGGAGCACGATAGATCCGCCGACGGGCCCGTCATCAGGTGCCGGGAGTGGCTTCGAGTGAACAGATCGGGGAGCACAAGGTGGCCGACATTCTGGTGGTGCCGTGGGCCGGTAGCGAGATCACCACCGGGTGCTCGGTTTCCGCCTCGATCGATGGCGGCGCGACGGTCGCCGCCGTCGTCCGCGACGACGGCGTCGCGGTGCTGACCGTCCCGGACGACTGCGCATCGGTGACGATCACCGCAACCCCTGGCGCCGGCACCTGGTGGCCGGTCAGCGCCACGCTGGTCCGGGACGCGAACGGCGCGCTGGCCGGCTCCGGGATCACGCCGGGCGAGGTGCTGCTGGGCGCCACCCAGGACGCCGCCACCGGCGTCGGTGTCCCGACCGTCTACATGTTCATGTCGCAGTTGCGCGACGTCACCGCGACGGCATTGGCCGGCCTTCAATCCGTGCCGGCGGTGCGCGCCAATGATCTGCCCGATCCACCAGCGGCGTGGCTGTCAACGGTCTGGGGCGGACTCACGGTCCCCTACCTGCCATTCGTCGGCGCCGGCCACGCAGGCGGGCGGCAACTGAACGTCGGACCGCTCGATGTGATGCCCGATGCCGAGTGGTGCGTGTTTCAGGTCGCCGGCGTCACCGCGCCCCAGACGATCGCCGTCAGTTGGCCTTGGGCCGTGCCCCGGTCCGACAACGCTGCGCCCAGCCCGTTTCTGGTGTACCTGCACCCGAACGTCGGACAGAACGCGCCGGCGTTCTACACCCATCCCGATGCGGGCGAGTACCCGTTCGGGTTCGACTACGTCTATTTCGGCCTCTGGCGGTACCTGGTCTATCGCGGCGATCCGTTGACCTGGGATCCGTACTGCAAGGGACTGCCAACCCAGATCGCGACATCCGGGAAACCGGCAGTCCTGGTCCTGCCGGGCAACAAGGTCGGACCGGAAATCGGTTCGATGCTGGACGCCGGATTCACCGATGCCCTGCTGCGCGACCTGCAGGGCGTGATGTTCCGCCGCGCCGGAAGTTATGCCGCTCCGCCAGGTTTGGGCCGAACGGCGCTCGCATCTTTCAGTGCGGGGAATCTACTGCTCAGCCAGTTCCTGTCGGCCCCGGCCAACCGGCAGCACCCGTTCTGGCTGGACACGCTCCGCGAGGTGTACTTCTTCGAGGCACCCGGCGATGTCGCCGACCTGGTTGCCGCGGCCAGGCAATGGCAACGAAGTGGAACCGCCGGCGACAAACGGATCGAGGTGTTCTCCCAGGATGTGAAAGCCCCCTATCGCGATCTCGCGCCGCCGGTGCCGGGTCTGCCATCGGTCAGTACCTCGGCCGACGGGTTGTCCACGGTCACCTACGCCCCGGTGGCCGCCTGGCAGGCGGCGTTGGCCGCGGTGTCCGGCGTCCCCGGTCGCACGCTGGGATGGCAGGACGCGCATCAGCTGATTTCGGCGCTGGGACTGGCTGATGCGTTGAGTCGCAGCCGATTCTGACTCCACGCCACCCTGACCGCACGCCAACACGACCGCACGCCCACACGACGCAGTAGACAGAACGGGTGAATTCCCCCGCCCGAAGTATCCAGACTCACCCAACTCGCATCTACTGAATCAGAATCCTCGTCAAGCAGATCCCTGGCCCCGAGCCAGCCTGCTTCACCCCCTGGAGGGCACCTGTGCAGTCCATCCCGATCTACGACACCATCCAGGGTTTGACCATCCTCCGAGATGATGAGTCGATATCGTCATTCTTCTATCTGCCCAGAACGATGCGGATCGCTGACGTCGCCGGCAAGAAGGCCTTCACATTCCTGAAGTACCAGCTTCCGGTCGAACGGGAGACCAAGGACGACAAGGGCGGCGGCTACCTGGTCTTCACCACCGAACTCGTGGAGGACCAGAAATGGCTGGACACCGAGGTGCTGCCGAAGATCGCCACCCGCATGCGGGCCGAGAATCCGAACAACCCCAACCTGCCGCCGCCGTCGCTGAAGGCGATCGACTTCATCAGCGGCGAGGTGCGCCTGCTGTTGATGAAGGACGGTCGATTCGTCACCGAGATCCAGGCAGGCCGCCCGTCGCTGTTCGGGAACAACACCGCCTCGTTCGCGGTGGAGCTGAAAGACCTTGGCGCGCAACTGTTCTACGACGCGCTGAAGAAGGGCGCCGGCATTGCGGCGATCGAGTACGACCTGTTGTTCGACACCCGGCTACCCGCTGTCCACGTCAGCGCGCACGGCGACTCGACCGTCGTCCGGACCGCGGTGATGGGCTATACCACCTCACAAGTGGACGATTCGGATACCTGGGGCAACGACACCTCCACCACGGTCGCCCATCGGACCAGCGTCAGCGAGAGCATGGAATCGATGGGCCTGGTCACGGTCAACATCGACAAGGGGTCCTCTGGGATCAAGGACGAAGACGTCGAAGCCCTCCGGGCCTTTGCCTTCAGCAAACTGGACGACTGGGTGAAGGACCATTTCCTCAAAGGCGGCACCATCGCCACCGACGAGGACCGCAAGAGCGACTGGATGTCGTTCATCCACGAGGACACCCATGAGGTCTTCAACCTGGACCTGGTGCAACGCGACGTTGTCCAGCGCCAGTACAACCCGAGCGCCCAACTGACGCCCGCCTTCCTGGGCGATGACATCGATAACCTGGTGCTGGACATCGATCTGGGCACCGCCGAGTGGTATTTCAACACGCTCACCGTCAATGTCGACACCAACCTGGACTTCGACAAGTACGACGACATCGTGCACAGCGTGATCGGCCACTTCTCCTACGAGGGGGTCAAGGACGGCCAGAACATCACCAAGCGGGACAGCTTCGCCTTCACCAAGTCCGACCGTGCACCGAAGGTCTTCACCACCCGGATCGCCGCCGTCGGCAAGGATGAATACAGCGTCGAGGTCGAGATCAACTACAAGGTCGGACCGGTCACCTCGGCCAAGCTGTACAGCGACACATCGAACGTCCGCGACTACACGCTCCGGGTACCCAACCCCGGGGTGATGCACCTGTTGATCAGCGCCACCGACCTGCAGGCCTTCGACACCCAGAAGATGACTTCCGTCGAGGTCGAGATCAAGTACGGCGACGAGGGCAAAGGTGTTCCCGAGGTGATCGAGAAGGTGATCCTGACGAAGGCCGCAGCGTCGGTCGATTACAAGCGGGCGATCTACGCCTCCTGGGACCAGCCGTACCACTACCGGACCACCTTCGTCATCAACGACGACAACGGACCGCAACGGCTGACCGGCGAATGGATCACCGAAGAGCATGATCCCAACACGCAGACCGCGTATCTGTCCATCGGCACGCCATTCGACAACCTGTTCCACCTCGCGATGCTGCCGTCGGTGGACTGGAGCGAGGTACAGACGGTGATCGTCGACCTGGACTACGCCGATCCGAAGAACGACTACCGCCAATCCAGGACAATCGCGATCGACGAAGCCAACTCCACGACGCTCAGTCAGCCGGTCTGGAAGTTCCCGCTCCGCGACAAGAACAATCGCGGCTACCGTTATGCCGTCAAGGTTCTCAACAAGGACGGCACCGTCAAGAGCGTCGACTTCAAACCGGCGGAGACGGACTCGAACACGCTGATCGTCGGCGACGCGCAGGCCGGCGTGGTCAAGGTCGAGGTCGACCCATCGGACACCGGGGTCGGTGACAAGCTGCGCCGGGTCGTGGTGCGGCTTCGCTACCTGGACGAGCCCAACAATGTGCGCGACGAGACCGCGCTGGTTTTCCGGGACGCGACGCCGCAGACCTGGTCCATCGCCCGCTCGAACGCCGCGGTCAACACCTATACCTACGACGTCGATTACGTCTGGGCCGACGGCACACCGCCGAGCAGCGCGCATGGTCTGCAGGGCACGATCTCCGGAACCCAGGAATTCCTGTTCCTGGCGGCACCGGTGGCTCCCGCGGTCGTTCCCGCCGTCAGCCCTGTCGTTCCCGCCGCTGTCCCGGTCGTTCCCGCCGCTGTCCCGGTCACCCCACCGACGCAGTAGCCCGATGCAAACCCTCGAACCTCCCTACCCGGTGGTCGACGGGTACGCGCTACTACCCGACCACGCCGACCCGGCGCTCTGGTACGCGCTGCCCATCGGTCCTCGGCTGGCAATGGTCGGCGGCCGGCCACAGCTGTCGCTCACCCAGTACCTCGGCGGCGGCGCCGGCAGCGCGAAGATCGCCGGCGGCATTCTGCAGATCACCACCGAACTCGCGATCGACGACGATGTACTGGCGGCACTGCCGGCCAAACTCGCCGCGCGGCTCGGTCCCGGCAAACCCACCCCGATCGTCACTCCACTGCAGTTCGACAGTGGAACCGTCGAGATCGCCGTGCTGGGCAGGACCAACGCGCCGCAGCCGGAGGGTTCGGCGGCGCCGGGAGGACCGTTCGAGGTGCAGTTCATCGCCGGGGGCAAGCCTTCCCTCGGCGGCACCAACAACTGCACCTTCCAGTTGGTGTTGAACGAGAACGCGGCGGTGGCCATCGCCGCCTGCCTGGATCAACCGGAACTGCCGGTCATCGTGTCGTACGTGATGTCGTATTCGGCGCTGCGCCCGTCGTTCACCATCGACATCCACGCCGACTGGCACAAGGTGTACAGCACCCTGCAGGACAAGCTCACCACCAATGCCTGGTTCGTCGCGGCCGACGTCGACACGGAGATCACCCACGCGCTGGAAACCTCCGGGATCGACGTCGACACCGTGGTGCTCGGCGGCGCCGACTCGGCAGCGGCGGCGGCGAAGACGAAGGAGAAGCTGCTCGACTGGGTGCTGGAAAAGCTCTTCGTGCCGATGATCCCGGCCCAGAGTCCGGGCCAGCAGATCGGTCAGGTGATCGAGGGCGCCGTCTGGAGCCTGACCAGGGCGATCATCCCCGGAGCTTCCTACCGGCTGAAGTCGATAGACCAGGATCAGTTGCGGCACATGGACATTCGGGCCACCGAGCGGCTCGCGGAGGTCCGTGAGCTGCGCCCCCAGGGCATGTTGGGCGAGCTACTGCGCGGCCTCCGCCTCGACGAGCACGGCAATCCGTCGCCGCAGTGGCCGGCGATCAGGTCCGGCATGCTCGCGCAGATCGAACTCACCGGATTCCCCCGGCTCGAGGTGGCCGTGTCCGTGGTGGACCGATTCGCCTCCGACAGGCTGCGCAATTGCCGGGTGCAGATCGCCCGGCTACTGCCGGACGGCAGCATCGCCGACAGCGCCGAGTTCGTCTTCACCGGTGCCGGCACGCCACAGGACTGGGTGGTGAACCTGCTGGACGACGCCGCACGGGAGGCGGTCTGGAAGACCCCGTACGTGTACCGGGTGCTGGCCGAATTCGATCCGGCGTCGCCGCTGCAACCGGCGGGCCCGGCCATTTCGCCGTGGCGCTCCAAGAGTGCGGCCGGGCTGCTGGTCGACCCGCGCGAGGCCTACGCGGTGAGCGATGTCACCGTCACCGTCGCTCCGTTGTTCGCCTTCGAGGCCTTCCCCGCCGTGACCGTCGAACTGTGCCCCGGCCTGGCCGACCCCAATCCGGCCAAGGCGGCGCGGCTGAACCTGACCGCGGCGAGCAATCTGCAGCATTGGCAGTTCTCCGCCATCGAAGACGCCGCCGATGGCCCCGCGCCCACCCCGGCGATACCGCAGATCGGGTTCGGAGCCCCGGCGGGGCAGCCGGCTGCCGACGTCACGCCGGTGGAAACCGTGGTCGACGGCTCGACAGTCGTGGTGGCACGGGCAGATCTGAGCGCAGCCGATCCCGGCTTCTCCTGGCGCGCGACCTACCATCGGCCGCTGGAAAGCGGCGGCGATGTGGCCGGCGCCTGGTCCACCGCGGTCGAACCGTGGCTCAGTCTGCCGGATCCGATGCCGGAGAAGCTTCAGGTCAACTTCTTCATCGACCTCCCCTGGAACGACATCACCGCGGCACTGCTGCAGCTCCGCTACGAGGACGAGGCGGCGAACATCCACTACGCCGTCGAGACCATCACGCTCAACGCCGCGACTGCGGTGCTGAACCGGACCTACTCGATCGCCGCCGGCGGCTCGCGGTCGGTCGGCTACCGGCTGACGATCAAACTGGCCAGCGGCCCGCTGATGGAAGGATCCTGGCGGCTGGCCGGCGACGACCGGGTGATCATCGACCGGACTCTGGTGGACCGGCGCGAAATCAGCCTGCGGGTGCTGGGCGGCACGCTCGCCGACCAGCACCTGGCCGGGGCGAAGGTGACCCTGCAGGTGCGGGACCCGAAATCGGCACAGGTGCTGGCCGCTACCGACCTGGTGATCCCGCCCGGTGCCGAGAAGGCCTATCTCGGCAACTTCTCCTACCTGCGCGGCGATCCACCGATCAACCTGGTCTTCTTCCAGGTCAGTGCCACCGACCCCAACGGGTTCCGGCGGGCCCAACCCTGGGGATCCTCCACCGCCGACCTGCTGGTGCTGGACCTGCGGACCCTCAGCGTCGCCGGCTAGCGACATCAGATAAGGACGAGCCATGTTGAGTTTGGAAGTGCCGGCCCAGTTGATCGGCGGACTGCTGCTCTACGCCGATCACGCCGACCCGAACACCTATTACTACGCCGCACCCAACCCGCACATTGCACAAGCCGGCGGCCGGCCGATGTTCGACATCTTCTCCTACGCCGTCGAGTTGAAGAGTTCACCACTGTCCGGAACGAAGATTCCGGACGAACTCGGTGCCGGGTTCCTGACCATGGGCGCCGACTGCGCGCTGGAAGACGGGCTTA
This sequence comes from Mycobacteriales bacterium, assembly GCA_038245175.1. Classification (GTDB taxonomy): domain Bacteria; phylum Actinomycetota; class Actinomycetes; order Mycobacteriales; family Nakamurellaceae; genus Nakamurella. Next base: position 149,740 of record JBBRSR010000003.1, read on the forward strand.
CGCAACGGGTTCTCGGCGAACTGGCAACCCATCTCGGACGGGACCGGGATGGCCTGTCGCTGGCTCCGATCCCCTACACCAAGGGCACCGTCTCGGTGATCGCCCTGGATGCGGCAAGTGGCGCCGCGGCGAACCCGACGGCTGCCGCTACCCCGGGGCGGCCGATATTCGTGGAAAAGATCGTCGGGGGCGGCACCCCGTCGTTGCTCGGCGATCTGCGCTCGATCTTTTCGCTGAGCCTGAGCCAGCAGGGCGTCACCTTCCTGCAGGGCCTCTACGCGGACCACGCGGCCCCCATCGGCATCATCTACGACCTGAAATTCCTCGGCCTCCGGCCCAGCGTGCAGGCCACCGTGCACGCCGATGTGGAGAAGATCTACACCGAATTCGGCGGCAAGGTCTCGGTGGGCTGCGCGTATGTCCGCGCCGAGGTCGAGGCCACCCTGAGCAAGCTGCGGCAGACCGGTGCGATCACCGTCAAGCTCACCTCATTCGCGGTCGGCGACGAGGCCGCCAAGGCCGAGGAACTCGCGATGTCGCTTTTCAAGGACAAGATCATTCAACACTTGTTCAACCCGACCGCTACCCCGCAGATCCCCAATTTCCAGGTGCCGGGGCAGGGCGGCCAGAGCATGCCCTCGATCGTCACGCTGTCGCTGAAGATGCGCAAGGACGAGGAGTCACGCACGATCGACTACGACTTCTCATTGCGCGCACCGGAGGAGCGGACCCACGCACCGCAGGCCTTCCTGGGCGCGTTGCTGAGCAAGGATCAACTGGCGCAACACATTCACCAGGTCGATCTGGCGAGCCCGTTCTTCGAACTGCTCGAGGTCCTGGTCTCCGGCCCGAGCGCCGAGGAGTTCGCCGCCCTGTCACTGACGACGGTGACGGTGGATCTGACCTACGGCGGGCCGGGCGATCCGGTGCCGCCGGAGAGTGGAACACTGCAATTCCGGGCGGCCGGGATCACCGACCTGACCTGGGCCGCCAAGCGCCGCGGCCGGCCGACGCTGGCCTACAGCTACGAGATCACCTACGAATTCAGCCGCGGCGGCGGCGTCGACGCCGACGTGCTGACCTACCGCACACCGCCGCGCACGCACACCGGCCGCACGTTGGGCATCCGGCCGTACGACGACTTCACCGTGCTGGACGTCGAGGCCGAGAACGGTCGCCTGCCGGCTGAGGTGACCGCCGTCGACATCGCGCTGGATTATCACGACCAGGCATCCGGCTTCAGCGCACACCAGGACCTGCGGCTGCCGACCGCGGCGGTGCCGCCGCCGGCCCAGCGGCACTGGCAGGTCCGCGTCCGCCAGGCCGAGGCGGAGCAATACACCGCGAATGCCTCCCTCACCTTCGCCGACGGCTCGGTGTTCGCGCTGCCGCCGATCGTCTCCGGTGAGCCGCTGCTGCGCATCGACGCCCCCTTCACCGCCACCCGGACGTTACTGGTGCAGCCCAACGTCACCAGTCCGGACGTCACCTCGATCACGGTCGAAATCACCTACGACGATGACATCGGCAAGTACCACCGGCGCTTCCTGCAGACCCTGGTGCCGACGGTGCCGACGGCGGCCAATGGCACGACCCCGCCGCCCGGCACTCCGGCGCCACCGGCCAGTTGGCTGCCGGTGACGCTGAGCTGGCCGATCCTGGCCGCTGCTCGCCAGGAGTTCAAGTACCGGGTGACGACGGCGGCCGGCGGCATCGTCGAAGCCTCGGACTGGCAACCGTCCGCCGATCCGTCCCTGCTGGTCGGCACCGTCGGCCAGCGCAGCCGCAAGGCAGAGGTGCGGCTGATCGGACCGCTGCTCAAGGACGTCGGGGTCGACGGAGTATCGGTCCGGGTCGGTTCGGCGGGCAGTGCCGATGAAGATTCGGTGAGCGTGTTCTTCGACCCGGCCGGACCGGTGGTGCAGCCGGTGACGGTCCCGGCCGCAGTCGGCGCACCGCCCGGGTTCCGTTACCAGACAACGAGTTTCCACTCCGACGGCAGTCAACGCCAATCCCAGTGGCTGCCGGCCCCGACCTCGCTCATCGCCATCACCTCCCGGACCGTCTGATCGGCCCGCTGCCGTGCCCACCCAGCTCTGCTCGAACCGTACTGACCGCACCACCGAAGGAGCCTGAACACCATGCTTGATCTCGAAAGCAAGATGGAGATTCTCGGCATCACCATCTACCGCGACGCCGACAAGGCCGACGCGTACTACTACCTGCCCAATCAGCCGCATATCAGCCGCGACGCCGGCGGCCCGATGTTCGACCTGTTCGCCTACCGCAAGGGCGGCGATGCGGGTGAGGCGTACGCCGGCGGCTTCCTGACGATGACCGTCGACACCGGACTCGGCGATCTGCACGACCGGATCCTGGGTGCCCTCAAGGCCCGGTCCGGCGGCGATGCGACCCTGACCAGCGTGCCGTATTCGAAGGGAACGGTTCGGCTGATCGCCCTGGACGCGGACTCCACCACCACCGACCACCCGAAATTCGTGCAGAGCGTCCTCGGCGCCGGTGTCCCATCGCTGGACGGCGACAACCGGGCGATCTTTTCGCTCAGTCTGTCCGAGGACGGCACCTCTTTCTTTCTCGGCGTGCTCAAGGGAGCCGCCAACGCCCGGCCGGTCGGCGTCATCTACGAACTGGAATACGTCGGCCTGCTCCCGGCGTACAGCCTGTCGATCACCATCGACATGAAGAGCTCGTATGAATACATGGGGACCAGGACGTCGGTGAACACCCTGTTCTTCAAGGCCGACATCGAGACCGCCACCGAGGAACTCAAGAAGCGCGACTCCATCACCATCAAGGAGACCGTCCGGACGCTGGAGCTGTCCGCACCGGACGCGATGGCCGAGCGGCAGAAGACGATCAACAACCTGGTGGTCTCGCTGTGCAGCGGAACCCTGTTCCAGCAGACGCTCAACCCGGGATCACCCATGGTCAACGGTCAGCTGATGTCGGTGGCCAACCAGCCGAGCGGCAATCCCAACGCGACCGGCACCGCGGCCACCGCGGCGACCACCGCAACCACCAGGCCGACCACGCCCGGCGCCCCCACGGTGGCGACCGCGCCGACGGTACCCACTGCAACGCCGGGCGTGACGACACCGCCGGTGACCACGCCGGTGACGCAGCGACCGGCCGGCGGCAGCCCGATGCCACCGCCGCGGCCACCGGAAGGAGGCACCGGCGGCACCCCGCCGATCCCCACGCCGCCGACCACCCCGACTGTGCCGACCGCCCCGCCCACGCTGCCGACCCTGCCGACCGTGCCGACGCTGCCGTCGATTCCCACGCTCCCGACCAGTGCGCCCACGGTTCCGACCGCGGCGCCCACGGTTCCGACAGCCGCACCGACCAGTCCGACAGCGGCGCCGACCCATCCCACCGCGGCGCCCACCACACCGACCACGACCACCACCCAGCCGCCCCAGGACCAGGGCCTGCAGGGCGTGTGGGACAAGCTGGGCCGGCCGCAGGCCGCGTTCGCGCTGCGTTCGGTGAGTCAGGAAGAGCAGAAGCTGATCACCTACAACCTCGACCAGGTCACCGCACAGAAGGAGACGGTGAACCCCCAGTCGATGCTGCAGTTCATGTGTGCCCCGGGTGAGTTGATGCAGCGGGTGCACATCATCGACCTGAACAACGAGTTCTTCCAGCACATCCCGATTCGGGTGGACGCCTCGGATGTCGACTTCGCGGCGCAGGGCGTCAACGAGATGACCGTCGAGATTCAGTACGGCGTCCGGCAGGACGGCACCGGCCCGAAAGACACCGCCTCGGCGATCCTCCGGAGCAACGCCGACTTCAAGGAGTTCGTGTTCTTCGTCGACCAGACCCGGAATCTGCAGTACAAGTACCGGCTGATCATCGACTACAAGCAGGACTTCGGCCTCGGCGTCCGGCAGACCCACGTCGAGGGACCGTGGACCCCGTCCGAGCTGCGCACGCTCTCGGTCCACCCCAGTTGGCTCGGGGTGATGGTGCCGGCCCGGCTGCAGCTCGCGCCCAACACCCCGGACGACGTGATCGAGGTGCAGGTGCAGGCCCGCTACCGAAGCCCCGACGGCACCGTCGATGACGGTGAACAGGTGTCCCTGACGCGCGACAACCGGTCGGCGGTGCTGCCACTGCGGCTGCAGACAGCCGGTGACCCGGTCTCGTTCACCTCCAAGGTGTTCTACGCCGACGGAACCAGCGAGGACCTGGCACCGCAGACCCTGCCGAACGGTCAGGCCACCGACGCGCTCGCCATCGGCATTCCGGCGGCCGGCCGGATCAACGGCGACATCGTGCTGGTCGACGCGCTGGGCGAGCTGGCCAAGGTCATCGTGGACACCGAGGTGTCCCAGGCCGGCAAGGTGGTCGACTCGCGCAGCGTCGAACTGGCCGGAGCTGCCATCCGGCAACCGTTCTCGGTTCGGCTGCCCGATCGAAATGCCAAGGCCAGCCTGCGCTGGCGGCAGCGACTGATCTACAAGGACGGCGGCATGGAAACCCTGGAATGGGCCGACGCCGCGACGTCCAATCTGGTCGCGGGCATCCCCAGCGAGGGGGTGCTGACCGTCAATGTCCGCTACGTCGGCCCGTCACCGTCCCAGTCCGGGCTCGCGGTGGTGGTCGTCCAACTCAACTACACCGACCCGGGCGGCGACCGTTCCTTCGACCAGCAGGCTTCGCTGATCATCGACGACACCGCAGCCAGTCAGCTGCAGGAGTGGAAGGCCAGACTCAAGGACAAGAACGCTCGTTCCTACACCTGGTCGCTGACCACTATGACCAACGACGGCGCCCAGGTAACCACCACTCCCAAGCCCAGCAGCGAACTGACGCTGCTGATCCGGCCGCAGTCGGTCGCCAGCCCGGTGCCCGCCGGCGGCGGGGCCTGAGGCGACCGTCATGCTCAACAAAGATGCTCCGCTGACCGTTCCCGGCACCGATCTCCTGGCGTTCGCGGACCTGGATTCGATCGACGTGATCTGGGTGGTGCCGGGTGCGCCGCGGCTCGCCCTCGCCGCCGATGGTCAGGCCGATGTGTCGATCATGCTGTACCGAAGGGGGCCGACCGGCCCGATCGAGGGCGGTCAGCTCACGCTCGGCCTTGACCTGGCGCTAACCGACGCCGAGCGGACCGCTGCGGCGGCCGTGGTGCGGCAACGCCAGGATGTGGCGAGGGTCAAGGAGGAGACCAAGGCCCGGCTCCGCGCCACCGTCCAATCGCCCGGTGGCCAGCCTGCGCAGCCGCCGCCGCAGGCCATCGCGGTGGGTGAACCCCATGGATCGGCCAAGGTCCTGCCGCCGCCGGACGTCCGGACAATGAATTGGCTCAGCGCCGACTACTCGGTGGAGCTGGTGCCCGGGTTGGTGCTCGCCGGCCGAGGCTCGTTGATGGGCACCAACAACGCCATCGTGGTCACTGCCCTGGATCCCGGCACCGGCCCGGAGGTCGAGAAGGCCTGGGCCAACGGTCTGCCGGACTGCGTGGCGCAGGCAACGGTGACCGTCGAGGCCGCCACCCAGAGCTCGGCCGCCGGTTCCACCACCACCAGCAGCACCAGCTACGTCGAGTCGACATCGACCGGAGACACCGATCCCGAATTCCACAGCCACACGAGCAGCCAATCGGGGTATCAGGACACCCACGTCGGTGCTCGGATACGTAGAGCCGAACCACTCGATCTCCTCCTGCGTGGGCCGCTGACAGTGCCCAGCGCCGCCCGCACCAGCCGTCGCACAGAAATCTCCCTCTAAGACAGAAAGAGGCGTCATGCTCAGCTTCTTCGACAGCTTCTCGGTCCCGACCCTGCCCAAGTTCACCATCTACAAGGACGACGAGGACAGCACCCGCTTCTATGTGGTGCCGTCCGAGCCCCGCCTCGCCCGGGACGAGGAAAACCGGCCACTCCTGGACCTGATGATCTACGCCAGGGACGTCGACAAGTTGCCGCCGGCGGATCTGGAGGCCCAGCGTGGCTGGGTCGCCGCGTCGATCGAACTCGGGATGACTGACGAGGAAGAACAGCAGATCCGGGACTACATCAAGGCCAATATCACCGGTCCGCAGTTCCTGTGGTTCAACACCTTCTTCCGGCTGGCGGCGTTCAACCGGGAGCCCAAGATCACCCTGCCGTCGGAATGGGTCGACGGCACCGCCACCCTGATGACCCCGACCCCCGGCGGAACGTCGTTGCTGGCGACCTCCAAGCCTTCGTTGCTGGGCACCAACGTGGTCACGCTGTCCGGTGACCTGTCCCAGGACGCCTCCGAATTGATGCGCAAGAGCGTGCTCTCCGGCGGCATCCCGATGACCGCAACGTACAACGACCTGACCTTCGTCGCCCGGATTCCGGCGATCACCGTCGAGATTCACGGCGACCGGAGCGCATTCCTGTCCGAGACGATCAAGAAGTATCAGATCGAGCACCACATCGAACACACCGTGCACGTGGATGCCTGGTTCGTCGATTGGACGTACAAGTACTGGACGTCGTGGACCGAGAACCACAAGTCGATCGACTCGTTCCAGCAGGAGACCCAGTCGATCACGATGAAGATCGACGCCGGCGACTTCCGGACCTCCCCGGAGGCCGTCGCGGCGGTCGCCAAGTTCGAGGAAATGGCCCTGAACATCTTCACCACGAGCGTGGTTCCCTCGATCATGAAGGACGTCAGCGCGGTGTTCCAGGCGCAGAAGGACGCGCTGAAGGACGCCGACCCGAAGTCTCCGCCGCCGCCGACCGAGATCTCCGAACTGACTTCGCGAGTCAACGGCTCGGTGGACATGACGCTGTCGAAGTCGGCGGTCATCCAGGTCAAGAAGAATCCCAACGGGATGATCGCCCGCAACCTCACCCCCGCCGAGATCGCCGAGGCCATCACCTATGTCGACCTGTCCGACCCCTACTTCAAGGAGATGCGGCTGCGGGTCCAGGCCAACGTCAACTTCGAGAACGACCCGGTCTACCGGCTCACCGTGACGGTGCTCTACGACGAACTCGACGCAGCGACCGGACAGCCACGCAAGGGGACCAAGACCTTCGCGTTCAACAGCGCCGACGATATCCAGACGTTCAGGCAGATCCTGGCCCGGGACTCCGAGGGCAAGACAATCGACAAGTACCAGTACTTCTCGGAGATCTTCTACAAGGAGACCGGTGAGCACATCCGGGTTCCGGTGTCCGGGACGCTGGAGAGCAACTCGACGGAGCTGATCGTCTCCTACCGCTCGCTGGGGTTCGTCAAGGTCGGCCTGACTTTGGCGCCGATGCCGGAGAAGGTGGTGTCGGTCCGGGTGGCGCTGAACTATCCCGGCTCGACCCGGTCGACCGCCAAGCAGACCTTCGAAATGACGAAGGCAGCGCCGACGGCAACCTTCTTCACCTACACCGGCAAGGACGGCGAGCCGGATCCGTACACCTACGACATCACCTACGTGCTGGACGACGGTCAGCAGATGAGCGTCAAGCAGGCGTCATCCATCTCCGAGACGCTGATCATCTCCAACCCGTTCGAATCCCAGGTGACCACCACATTCGTTGCGCAGGCAGACTTCTCGATAGTCGACAAGATCATCGTGGACGCCACCTACAACGATTCCGAGGTCAACGATCTGGCCTTGCACTTTCACGCGGAGCTCACCTCGAACGGCGCGAGCAGCCCCTGGGCCACTGCGCTGCGCAACCCCGACAAGCTGGACTTCAGCTACATCACCACCGTGCTCTACAAGACCGGGGCCAGTGAGGCCGGCGAGGCGAAGCCCGGCACCCTCGGTGGCACGGTGCTGGCCGGGGTCGGCGCGGTCGCCGCGCTCGAGGTGTTGCTGGTGCCCAATCTGCAGGGCGCTGAGTTCGCTATCGTGCAGCTGCAATACCTGAAGCCGGACGGAACGGTGGAGCAGGCCACCAATTTCCGGGTGACCAACGCCGACGTCTCGCAGACGTTCAAGGTGCTGCTCAAGGATCCCAGCCGGCGGGGATACAAGTACCGTTACCAGATTGTCGGTGGGGCAACACCTTTCGATTCCGGTTGGCAGGACGCCACCGATTCGGTGTTGATGGTGACCCGTACCGCGGCAACCGTTTCCGCCACTCCGGTGGGTTGAGGGAGTTCTGATGTCCGACGTCAACACGATGCTCATTTCGGCGCCGAGCCTGCGGGCGGAATTACTCGCCCCCCAGTTCAACGTCGCCACCTCGATGCGACTGTCCGTGCTGCAGCAGGCGGTGGTTGCCGCGGTCGGCGGTGGCCCGGACTTTCCAGCCGCTGCCGAGCCGTTGCAGGACGGTGTGGCCTACACCGCCAACGACGGAATCGCCTACTACCGGCCACTGTTGCGGGTCGGTTCGCGCGGACCCGGCATGCGCCCGGGACCGGACGTCTGGTTCCTGCAGGACGATCAGGGCGCGATCTCCTTCCAGTGGACCCTGGAATCGGTGCCACTCACCGGTGGCCCGGCCGGCGCCAGACCCTTACCCATCACCATCACCAGCGTCCGGATGGTCTGGGCGCCCAACGGTTCTCAGGATTTTCAGGCCCCCGGCACCGATCCGGTGCTGCCGCCGGCCGACGACCAGCCGGCGTTCAAGATCCACGGCGGACTGCAGTTGCTGACCATGCCGGAGGCGAGCGCCCTCGAATCGGTGATGAACAATCCGAACCCGGCCTGCCGGCTGGAAGTCACCTACACCTACAGCTACACGGTGCAGGTCGCACAACCGGAATCGGACCCGGGTCCGGTCTGGCGGCCGGACCGAATCGTTCGCGATCACCGGGATCCACGGATCTTCGGGACGCGACGTGAGCAGCTGCTGTTGCAGCCGTTGCTGGCCCGCGCCGTTGCCGATTTCAACCCCACCCAGCTGGCCGAAGTCGTGACGCCGGTGGCCGAGCAGACCGTCCAGCCGGTTGCCACCACGGCGATGTTCGCGCAGGCCCTCGCCTTCCGCGCGGTCGACCCGAACGACGCGATGGTGGCCCGGTCCGATGTGATGCAGCAGATCCGACCGCTGAGGCTGAGCACGGCGATCAGGGACGAGATCGACATTCGCGCCATTCTGCAACCCGACACCCGGCCGGAAGCACGCACCCAGACGGTGCTGCGATCGGTGCCCTTCGTCTTCGAACCCGCGGACGAACAGAACCGGCCGATCTACCGGTCCCTGCACGATTCGGCCAACCTGACGGGCGACTGGACGCTGCAGGGGGAAGATGTCGGCTGGCTGCGGGACTCCGACTTCCCGAACACCGTTTTCCGGCTGCCCGACGCGATGCGGCTGGCCTGGGATCCGGAGGCCGCCGGTCCACGGCTGGTACCCACCTTGTATCGCAACGCGCAGGGCGATCCCCGGGTTCGGCTGCTGCTCCAGCTGGCGTCCTGGCAGGACCCGAACAGGGTCGTGCTGACTCGCAAGGGGATCGATCTGCCGGCGGCGCGGGTGGTCGTCGGGCCCGTTGACGGCAGCACCCTGCACCTGGGCGGCGCCTTCCCCGAGGCGCTGTCGGTGGTCGGCGGGGACACCTCGCTGGCGATCAATCTGATCACCGGCGCCGAACTCGCGCTGGACATCAGCCTGGAGTTCTACCAGTTCTTCTGCGGGCTGGTCGCCACTCCGGAGGGTTTGTCCGGGACGGTCAACGTCGACATCGGCGCCAAACCCGCCGCAGGGGATCAACCGGCGGTGCCGCGGAATGTGACGATCCCGGTGCTGATCCGCCTGGACCGGGTCAGTGACCTGCCCTGCAAGGTCACGATTCCGGACACCACCACGGACAAGGACAAACTCCGGCCCCAGGTCGTCACGGTCACCAACCTGGCCGGCGCGCAGATCTCGATCGGCGGTTGCGCCGGGACTTTCCTGCAGGGCGACAAGGAGTCGGTGGTGCCGGTGGACACCTACCCCGCGCTCTGCACGAGCACCTTCCCGATCACCCTGGACCCGGGGGCCAGCACCGACCTGACGTTCGAGATGTCCACCCCGGACCCGGATCTGATCTGGAACGGCGTGCTGGTCGAGTTGCTGGACAAGAAGCTGACCGCAGCCCCGTCGGACATCCTCAAGAAGGTGCACGACCGGTCGTCCAGCACCGACGTCGGCCGCTTGCTGACTGTCAGTTGCCCGGTCTTCCAGAGTGCGGATCGTCCCGCGCGGTGGGCCTCGCTGATCAGCGTCGAGGTGGAACTGCGGGTCGGTACCATCCGGCCGGTGTCCGCCGTGATCAGCGCGGCCAATCCGACCCGCTCGATCGATCTGCCGGCCACCCTGCAGGATCTGGTTCAGGGCGCCCCCGGCGGTATCACCAGCGTCGGATATCGGGTTCGCAACAACTACAACGACCATCAGGGCCAGTGGACCGAACTCGACGAGCAGGCCGGCATCGAACTGGTCATCTACCCCAACCCTGCGCAGGGAGACTGACTTCATCGACCCCGGAGCGTCGCTGGCTGGAAAGTCGCTGTGCCGTGCCGTTTTTCGGCTGGTCGAACTGGCCCACCCGAGCGGTGAATGGGTGGACTTCCAGCTGGAGCCCGGCACGAGCAACTCTTGGGTGACCGGCTATGCGGGCACCGCGCTCGCGCTGGCCGCGGCCGATCGGCGATTACCCGCGCCGATCCGGCGGCGGGCGGCGCGGGCGGCGGATCGGGCCGCCGACTGGCTGATCGGGCACGTCGACGCCGACGGAGCGTGGGGCTATCGCACGCAACTGCGCGGCGACCTGGACTCGACGGCCTGGGCGCTGCGGTTGTCGGCGCTGCGGCGCCGGCCGATCGGCGAGTCGTCCTGGGCATTCGTCGACGACCATCACAGCCCGATCGGCTATCACACCTACCGCAGCGCGGAGCAGTCGGGCAGCTGGGCTGCGCCGTCGCCGGATGTGGCGGCCGCCGCGTTGCTGGCGTTGCACGCAGCCGGCCGGTTGACGCCGGCCCGGTTGGCGGAGTTTCGGGACACCCTGCCCGATGAGCCCCGGACCGAAGGGTGGTCGAGCCAGTGGTGGGCCGATCGCGGGTATCCCACCGCAATTGTCGCCGCGCTGTTCGCCGCGACCGGGGGGCAGCGCTGGATCCGTGACCTGCAGCCGGACGAGAACCCCGGCACCGCGTGGGATCTGGCCACCACGCTGTGGATACTGGCGGCGAGAAGGGCCGATCCGCGGGAGCTTCGGGAGGCCAGGCGCCGGCTGATCGCCGACCAGCCGGTCACCGGCGGCTGGCTCGGCAGCGCACGACTGGTCGTGCCGTCCGCGCGTGGGTCCGGGACTTCCGAATCCAGCACCGACGCCCGCGGGGTGTTCACCACCGCCACCGCCATCCAGGCGTTGCTGGCCGGACAACTGTCCTTCGCCGGTCCGACATCCGGGCGCGCGGTGCGCGGCGGCGCGGCGCGAAGAACGCACCGGGACGACTGGGCCGACGGCTGGGTGGCCGCGATGGCGGCGGCGGTCCCCGGGCTGGACGCCGCGGCCGCGGCCCGAGCCTTCGCGCGGCTGACCCGGACCAGCCTGCGGGCACCGTCACCCTGGCCGTCCAGCCAACTGTCCTCGCTGGCCGCCGGGACTCCGCTGGAGTTCTCGGCCGGCGCCGCCCCGGCGCTGCGGCTGACCACCGAGGTCGGCGACCCGCTGCTGCCACCCCGACGCCGCCTGACCAGCGGTCTGGCCGACATGGCGTCAACCGCGCGTTCCCTCGGCCTGCGGTCGGCGTGGCGGCAGGCAGCGCACCCCCTGATGGTGCTGGCCGACCCACGGCTGCCGGTGCCGGCCGGGAACCAGTTCTGGCTGTGGGCCGGTCTGGACCTCGAGCCCGCCGGAAACCCGGTGCTCAAGGCGTACGTGTCGCTACTCGCCGAGGATCTGGACGGTTGGCCGGCTCGCGAGCGGCAGTTCCTGTTGGCCGCCGGCATTCCCGATCGGTCGCCGGTGTTCCGGACATTGGAGATGCTCGCCGAAAACGGCTGGTGTCACGAGGCCGGGGTCGGGGTGAGCCGCCGCGGCTGGGGCCTGAAGATCTACTACGAGTTACCCGGCTACCGTCCGGATCTGGTCAGTCGGGTGCTCGAGTCGGCCGGTCTTGACCCGGACCCGGCAGCGCTGGCACCCGAGGTGCCGGGAGTGGTGCGTGCCTCGCTGGCGGCCAAGTCACGGGCGGGCATCGCCCTGCGCGTGCAACCGCTGACCGGTCTGGTCACCGAGGTGACCGTCGCCGCGGCATTCGGTCCGCCGCTGGTGGGTCGGGAGGTCATCGCGCGGCGCGTCCAGACCTGGCTCGACTCGCTGCCCGCACCCGGCGCCGGCGACACCCATCGCACGGCGGTGGACATGCTGCTGCCGGGCTGGGCCACCGCGTCGCCGCAGGCCCGGATGCACAGCCTGCTGACGCGGTCCCGCAGTCCGGGCGGCGACGAAACGAAGGTCTACCTGCGCCCGGCGGCCGGTTGACCGGACCAGCGTGCCGGACCAGTGTGCGCAATCGGTCCCACCTCGGCCTGCGCTACGTGTACAGGATCGGGAGGGTGTCTGGAACTTTGTCGTCTTCCTGAGCCAGAAGCCGGAAGGCATCTGGAGCTTGGACATCGATCCGGTGCCGGTGGAGCTGGTCAACGGCCAGCTGGCGGCCGCTCAGCGCTGATCTACCGGACGCCGAGCAGATCGATGACGAAGATCAGGGTCTTGCCGGACAACGCGTGGCGGCCACCGGCCGGGCCGTAGGCCAGGCTCGGCGGGCAGACCAGCTCGCGTCGCCCACCGACCTTCATCCCCGGAATGCCCTGCTGCCAGCCGGCAATCAGCTGCCGGAGCGGGAAGTCGATGGACTCGTTGCGGCTCCAGGACGAGTCGAATTCCTCGCCGGAGCCGAATTCGACGCCGAGGTAGTGGACTTTGACGGTCGACCCGGGCTGGGCTTCGGCGCCGTCCCCGACAGTGATGTCGGTGATCCTCAGCTCGGTCGGTGCCGGGCCGGTCGGGGCGTCGATCTCTGGTTTGCTCGTGGATGAGGTCATCGGCCAATCCAACACCGCCGGCGGCGCAAGCTCCAAAACGACGTGCCGGGCACCGGCTCGCGAATGACCTCAGCGCAGCAGCCGGGACATCGCTCGATCGGCCAGCTTGCGGCCCCCGGTCTGACAGGTCGGGCAGTACTGGAACGTGCGATCGGCGAACTCCACCTGGGCAACGGTGTCGCCGCAGACCGGACACGGCATGCCGTTGCGCGCATGAACCCGCAGGCCCAGCCGCTTCTCCCCCTTCAACCTGGCCGCGCCCTGACCGACTGACCGCTCGATGGCCGCCAGCAGCACGCTGCGCATCGATTCGTACAGCGCGACCTGCGCTGCCGGGGTCAGACGCTTTCCCGCCTGATAGGGCGAAATCTTCGCGGTATGCAGGATCTCGTCGGAATAGGCGTTACCGATGCCGGCCAGCAGGCCCTGTTCCCGCAGCAGCGACTTGAGCTGGGCGCCGGAACCGGCCAGCAGCGCGGCGAATTCGTCGGGACCGATGCTCAGTGCGTCCGGGCCGAGCCGCGCGACCCCGGGGACCTGCTGCGGGTCGGCCACCACCCAGGCGGTCACCGATTTCTTGGTGCCCGCCTCGGTGATGTCGAAGCCCGACCCGGACTGCAGCTTGACCCGAAGCGCTATCGGCCCGCCCAGTTTCAGCACCACCGAGGACATGTTGTCCGACCAGCGAAGCCAGCCGGCCCGCGCCAAATGCAGGATCAGGTGCAGCCGCCGGCCATCCACGGTATCGACTGCGATGTCCAGAAACTTGCCGTACCGACCCACCTCGACGATCCGGCCGCCCACCAGCGCCCCGATCGGCGGATCGACCGTAGCCAGCAGACCCAGCGCCGCGACCTGAACCGCCGCGATCGGATCCTCGGCCGCATGCTCGCCGACGAACGAGGCCAGAGCGGTGATTTCCGGGAGTTCGGGCATGAGACATTATGCAGAAATATGCAGAAATCATGCAGGGTGAAACCGACAAAGCTGGCCGTAGAATCCTCGCCATGCGAATGGGCGCCTTGAGCGAGGCCAGCGGCGCACCCGTGCCAACCATCAAGTTCTATCTGCGACAGGGACTGCTGCACAAGGGCGAGATGACGAGTCCGAACCAGTCTCAATACGACTCGTCGCACATCCATCGGATCGGCCTGATCCGCGGGCTGACCGAGGTCGGTGGCCTTCCGCTGTCCACCGTTGCCGAGATCATCGCCGCGATGCAGGATCCGGAGATCGACACCCACGGAGTCCTGGGCATCGTGCAGCGGGCAGCCAGCCGGCAGCCGGTATCCGCACCCGAAACCAGTCGGCCCCAGCACCGGTCGGACCCGGGGTCCGAGACCGAGGACTCGATGATCGATGCGTTGATGGTGAAAAACGGCTGGGATCATCCGTACAACGACGTGCACCGAGCCACCGCCGTGCTCGCCGTCGGCACGATGCGGCGACTCAACCTCAGCTACACCGAACTCTCGCTCGACAGCTATGCCAAGGCCGCCCGCCTGCTGGCCGAAGTAGATTTGGACGGCCTCGGCAGCGCCGCCACGCGAGACCAGCTGATCGAATCCGTCGCTACCACGATGATCATCGGCGATGTGCTGGTGGCCGCGCTGCGCCGGATCGCGCAGACCTCGCTGTCCCTTGAGCGGTACAACGGCATTCCGCCGGTCGGGCCGGGCGACCCCGATCGATAGCCCGGGCCGCTGAGCGGCTTGCTCATTCCGGTCCGACGATCCACCGGAACCCGTACGGGCTGAGCCACAGATTTCCGTCGTCACCGACGTAGAGCGGACTGCCGGAAACGACGTCACGTCCATCGGCCAGCCCCAGCGCGGCCACCGCCGCGATCGGGTACGAGCGCCAGGCATTGCTGAAGTTGTACAACCCGAGAAGTGGCCCGACCGGGTGGTTGCGCAGCACCGGCAGGATTCCGGTGTCGTAGAGCTCGGTGATCTGTGCGGGCACGCCGGCGTGCATCTGCGGTAGCACGGACCGGACTCGCTGCAGGTGGGCCAGGCCGTCGAACACGCGCTGCGCGATGGTGTGTTCCTCGTGCCTGGATTCGGCCAGCCCCCAGTCCATCCGCGGCCGATGCGCCCAGCGATTGTCCTGACTGTGGCCCGGTTCGGCGGCCCAGTCCGGGTCGTTGAGCAGCGCCAGTTCATCGCCCATCCAGATGACCGGAATGCCGCCCCAGCCCATGATCAGCGCGTACCCGAGCACGATGCGAGCGATGCCCCGGTCGACCTGCACCCCGTCGCCCGTGGTCAGCGCGGCCTCGATGCCGGCCAGGCTGGCGGTGGTGCCGCTGATCCGGCGATCCCCGGTGACCTCGTTCTGTTGGAAGACCAGCCCGCGGGCGGGCGAACCGGGGTACAGCCCGCTGTAGTAATCGGACAGGAACCGCCGGTGCTCCCAACCGTTCAGGCCGGATTTCCAGGCGTCGTAGTCGTCGATCGCCCACCCGATGTCGTCATGGCAGCGAACGTAGGTGATCCACGAGGTGGTGCTCGGGATTGGCGGCAGGCTGCCCAGCGCCTCGGCGCCGAGCCGGACGTCGCCGGCGGCCAACATCGACCAGGTCTGCACCATCAGCGAGTTGTGATAAGCCAGATCGCTGACTTTGCCGTAGTGCTTGCCCTGGCCGAGGTATTGCACAAGATCAGCGGGTCCGACTATCGCCTCCGCCTTGAAAGCCACTGCGGGGCAGGCGATCCGCGCTACCGTTCGCAGAGCCTGGGTGATCGAGTGCACCTCCGGCTGGTTCTGCGAGTTGGTCCCGAGCCGCTTCCACATGAATGCGATGGCATCGAGCCGGAGTACGTCGACGCCGAGATTGGCCAGGAACAGGACGATGTCGGCGTACTCGAAGAGCACATCGGGGTTGGACCAATTCACGTCCCACTGAAAAGCGTTGAAGGTCGTCCACACCCAGCCGTCGAGCTCGTCGCTGAAGGTGAAGTTACCTGGCGCGAAGTCCGGAAAAACCTCCGGCAGCGTCGCCTCGTACTCGTCGACGTCATGCCGATCGTTGAAGATATAGAAGAACTTTCGGTAGTGCTCGTCACCGGCTCGCGCCTGCTGCGCCCAGACATGCTCCTGGGCAACATGATTGAGCACCAGGTCCAGTACCAGGCTGATGCCGCAGTGGCGAAGTTCGGTGGCGAGCTTGCGCAGGTCTTCAATGCTGCCCAGGTCGGCGCGCACGGTTCGATAGTCGGCCACCGCGTAGCCACCGTCGGAATCGCCCTCCCGCGGCGTCAGCAGCGGCATCAGATGCAGGTAGGTGACGCCCAACTCCTGCAGGTAGTCGATCCGATCCCGCACTCCGTTCAGGTCGCCGGCGAACCGTTCGGTGTAGGCGGCGTAGCCGAGCATCTGTTGTTCCTGGAACCAGTCCGGACTCAGTGTCCGGACCAGGTCCAGGTGCTTCAATTCGGCGTCCCGGGCGACGAACGCCGTGGCGGCCAGCCGCACCAGACGAATTCCGAGAAGTTGGGCGGCGTCGGCGGCGTAGACGCCGTTGAGCGCGTCGATGAGGATCGGCCACCATTTGGCCAGTCGGATCGTGAAGATCTCGCGCTGATGGGCGGGGCAGCCGTCGAGCCCCGGCTCCGCGGCCATCATCGCCTCGTCGAGTGCGGTATTCATGACGACATCTTCTCCCAACCTTCGCCGCAGCGCTTCGCCGGATAGCTCGGTTGGTGCCGGGGTCGCCCCCGCGAGGTCTATACCCTGGGAATCATGATCACCGTCCAAGAAGTCGTGCAGACCCGGCTCGATCCGCAGCGAGCCTTTGCCTACCTGTCCCGTTTCGAGAACATCAGCGAGTGGGACCCGGGAACGCCGGTCTCCCGCCAGATTTCGGCAGGAGACAGGGCGATCGGCACCCAGTACTACGCCGAAGCCGAGTTCCGCGGCAAGCGGCAACCGATCGAGTACACGGTCACGGAACTAGGAGACTCACGCGTCCAACTGCGCGGCGAGAACAAGCGGGTGATCTCCGTCGACACCATCGAAGTGGCGCCCGGGGTCAACGGCGGCAGCGCGGTGACCTACACCGCCGAGTTCAACATCAAGGGATTCCTGATGGTGATCGAGCCCTTCATGAAGTCGACCTTCGAGAAGCTCGGCAAGCCGGCCGCCGACGGAATGCGCAACAAGCTTGATTCACTGGCCACCGGCTGATTGGCGACCGAGGGCCCACTACTGGTTGGCTGAACCGGTGCCGACCAACCTGTTCTCCGTCACCGCCGAACTCGCCGGCAGCCGCGCCGGCCGGTCGGGCGTCATCACGACCCCGCACGGCCAGATCCGGACCCCCGCGTTCATCGCGGTGGGCACGAAGGCCACGGTCAAGACGGTGCTGCCGGAATCGTTGATCGAACTCGGCGCACAAGCGGTGCTGGCCAATGCCTATCACCTGTACCTGCAGCCGGGGTCGGACGTCATCGACGAAGCGGGCGGGCTGGGCGCGTTCATGAATTGGGCGGGTCCGACCTTCACCGACAGCGGTGGGTTCCAGGTGATGTCGCTGGGTGCCGGATTCAAGAAGGTGCTCGCGATGGACACCGCCGGCATGCAGTCCGATGAGGTGATCGCGAAGGGCAGGACCCGGCTGGCCCATGTCGATGACGAAGGGGTCACCTTCACATCACACCTGAACGGGGATCGGCACCGGTTCACCCCGGAGGTATCGATGCGGATTCAGCATCAGATCGGCGCGGACATCATCTTCGCCTTCGACGAACTCACCACGTTGATGAATACCCGCGGCTACCAGGAGCTCTCGCTCGAGCGAACGAGGCTGTGGGCGGTCCGCTGCCTGCGCGAACATCGGCGGCTGACCGAACTGCGGCCGGACCGACCGCGGCAGGCGTTGTTCGGGGTGATCCAGGGCGCCCAATACGAAGACCTGCGGCGCAAGGCATCCCGCGATCTGGGCGCGATGGATTTCGACGGCTTCGGCATCGGCGGCGCTCTGGAGAAGGAGAACCTCGGGACCATCGTGTCCTGGGTGACCGACGAGTTGCCACCTGGCAAGCCCCGTCACCTGCTCGGGATCAGCGAACCCGACGACATCTTCGTCGCGATCGAGCACGGAGCCGACACCTTCGACTGTGTCTCCCCCTCGCGGGTCGCCCGCAATGCCGCGATCTACTCAAGGGACGGCCGCTACAACGTGGACAACAGCCGCTTCCGCCGCGACTTCACCGCGCTGGATGCCGAATGTGACTGCTATACCTGCGCCCACTACTCGCGCGCCTATCTGCACCATCTGTTCAAAGCCAAGGAAATGCTCGCCTTCACGCTCGCCACGATCCACAACGAACGATTCATCGTCCATCTGGTGGACCGGATCCGGGACAGCATCGGCGCCGGTGACTTCTATCCGCTGCGCGAGGATTTCCTCGGGCGGTACTACGCACGGACCCGGTGACCTGATGACCGCCCCACATATGACGCCCGATGAGTTCCGCCGCCAGGGCCACGCGGTCATCGACTGGATCGCGGACTACCAGCGATCGATCGAGCAGTTCCCGGTGCGCTCCATGGTCAAACCAGGCGACATCCTGGCCGGCCTGCCCGAACATCCACCGGCCGGCGGGGAGTCGATCGACGCGTTGCTCGCCGATCTCGATCACACCGTACTGCCGGGGATCACCCATTGGCAGCACCCCAGTTTCTTCGCCTATTTCCCGGCCAACGCCTCCGGGCCGGCCATCCTGGGCGATCTGCTGGCGGCCGGACTCGGGGTGCAGGGCATGGTCTGGGCGACCAGCCCGGCGGCCACCGAGGTGGAAACCCGCACCATGGACTGGCTCGCCGAACTGCTCGATCTGCCGGACCGCTTCCGGTCCAGCGGCCCCGGCGGCGGTGTCATCCAGGACACCGCGTCAACGGCCACCCTGACCGCCCTGGTCGCCGCCTTGCACCGGGCCGGCAACGGCGTCGTCCGGGCCCAGGGGTTCGACCGCAGGTACACCGTGTACTGCTCCGCCGAGGCCCACTCCTCGGTGGCCAAGGCGGTCACCATCACCGGCGTCGGCGCGGCGAACCTGCGAAAGATCGCCACCGAGTATCCCGGCGGTCCGATCGACACCGTGGCGCTGGCCGAGCAGCTCGCCGCGGACGTCGCCGACGGGGCCCGCCCGGCGCTGATCGTCTCGGCGGTGGGCACCACCGGAACCGGGGCGATCGACGACACCCGGCGGCTGGGCGAACTCGCTGCGCGATACCAGGCCTGGTTGCATGTGGACGCGGCGTGGGCCGGTGTCGCGGCGGTGGCACCGGAGAATCGCGCGCTGCTCAACCACGGACTGGAGCTGGCCGATTCCTACGCGACCAACCCGCACAAGTGGCTGCTGACCAATTTCGACTGCGACGCGTTCTACGTCGCCGACCGGGGCACACTGACCGAAGCGCTCGCCGAGAATCCGGAGTACCTGCGCACGGCGGAGTCCGACGCCGGCGCCGTCATCGACTACCGCGATTGGCACATTCAGCTCGGCCGCCGATTCCGGGCGCTCAAACTCTGGGCGGTGATGCGGCACTACGGCGCGGACGGCCTGGCCGCCCACATCCGCGACGGCATTGCCCTGACCGGCGGCTTCGCCGACCGGCTCGCCGCAGATCCGCGATTCATCATCACGCATCGCAGCCTCGCGCTGCTCTGCTTCCGACTTGCCGACCCGGACGGTGTCCTCACCGGCAATGACCTCACCGGCAGCGATCCGACCGGCCCCAATGAAGCCACCCTGGCACTGATGAAGGCGGTCAACGACAGCGGCGCCGCGTACCTGTCGCACACCGTCGTCGGCGGGCGGGCGCTGATCCGAGTCGCGGTGGGCTCGCCGACCACCGAGGCCAGGCACCTGGATGCGCTCTACGCGCAGCTGGTGGCGCTCGCCTGAAGGGCGGTCACCCACCGGGCTAGCGCAGCCGGACCAGGCCCTCCTGCACGGCGGTGGCCAGGAGTGAGCCGCTGCGGTTGTAGAAGTGGCCGGTGCCCAGCCCGCGGGCACCGGATGCGCTGGGCGAGGCGATGTCGTACAGCAACCACTCGTCGACCCTGAACGGGCGGTGGAACCACATCGCATGATCCAACGAGGCCATCTGTACCCGGTCGGCCCCGTACGCGATCCCGTGCTCGATCAGGATGGCATCCAGCAGGGTCACATCGGACAGGTAGGCCAGCAGGCAGACGTGCAGGAGTTGGTCGTCCCCGAGCACACCGTCCGCCCTGAACCACATCTGGCTGCGGGCATCCGGGTGCGGCCCGGTGAGTCTGGCCTGCCACGGCGGATCGGTGACGTAGCGCAGCTCGAACGCGCGAGGTTGCCGACCCCATCCGACGAGATCGTTGCCGACCCCGGCGATTCGCTCGGCCAGGCTCGGCAGCGATTCCGGATCGGGTACCACCGGACCGGTGACGTCGTGGTCCAGTCCCGCCTCGTCGATCTGAAACGACGCCGACATGGCGAAGATCGTCTGTCCGTGCTGGATGCCCAGCACCCGCCTGGTGCTGAACGAGTGCCCGTCCCGAGTTCGTTCGACCTGATAGATGATCGGGATCTTCAGATCCCCGGGCCGCAGGAAGTAGGCGTGCAGCGAGTGCACCTGGCGGTCAGCACCGATCGTCCGGCCGGCGGCGACCAGTGCCTGGCTCGCCACCTGGCCGCCGAACACCCGTGCTCGCGGGTCACCGACCGGCGAATGTCCGCGAAAGATGTTCTCCTCGATCTTTTCCAGATCGAGGAGCTTGACCAGCCCGTTCAGCACAATCTGCCCGCGCAACACGCCGTCGGTGTCGTACTGCATCTCCGGTGTGCCCGGCGGCTTATCGGCGATGTCAGGCATCAGCTGTGGTCGTCCTCACCGATTCGGTGGACCCGGATCAGGTTGGTCGTGCCGGACGTGTTGGGCGGCGAACCGGCCACCACGATCACCAGGTCCCCATTCTCGAAGCCGGGCATCCCGCGGAGTTCGGAGTCGACCAGGTTGACCATGTCGTCGGTGGTGTCCACCTGGGGAACCAGGAACGACTCGGTTCCCCAGGTCAGCGAGAGCTGCTGACGGGTGGACGGCACTGAGGTGAAGGCCAGCAAGGGGAGTTCGGTGTGCAGCCGGGCCAGCCGCTTCACGGTGTCGCCGGACTGGGTGAAGGCGACCAGGGCCTTGGCTTCCAGGCGCTCGCCGATATCCCGGGCGGCGAAGGAGATGACGCCCCGCTTCGTCTTGGGCACATGCTTGAGTGAGGGCACCACCACCGACTCGGCTTCGACGGCCTCGATGATCCGGGCCATCGTGCGGACGGTGATGAACGGGAACTTGCCCACCGAGGTCTCACCGGAGAGCATCAGCGCGTCGGCGCCGTCCAGGACGGCGTTGGCGACATCCGAAGCCTCGGCGCGGGTCGGCCGGGAGTGATCGATCATCGAGTCGAGCATCTGCGTGGCCACGATGACCGGCTTGGCGTTCTCCCGGGCGATCTGCACCGCCCGCTTCTGCACCAGCGGCACCTGCTCGAGGGGGAGTTCCACGCCGAGGTCACCGCGGGCGACCATGATGCCGTCGAAGGCCAGCACGATGGCTTCCAGGTTGGCCACCGCTTCGGGCTTCTCCAGCTTGGCGATGACCGGCAGCCGCGGCGATCCGACCTCGTCCATCACCGCGTGCACCAGGGTGACGTCGGCGGCCGATCGGACGAAGGAAAGCGCGATGAAATCGACGCCGAGCTTGAGCGCGAACTTGAGATCCGAGATGTCCTTCTCGCTCATCGCGGGGACGGTCACGTTCATCCCGGGGAGTGAGATTCCCTTGTTGTTGGACACCTGACCACCCTCGACGACGGTGCAGATGACGTCGTTGCCCTGGACGTCGAAAACGACCAAGCCGACCTTGCCGTCGTCGATCAGCAGCCGGTCGCCGGGGCGCGCGTCGGTTGCGAGACCCTTGTAGGTCGTGGAGACCCGATCGTGGGTACCGTCGCACTCGTCGACGGTGATGGTGACGTGCTCGCCGTTGGCCCACTCGACGGGACCGTCGGTGAATCGGCCGAGGCGGATCTTGGGGCCTTGCAGGTCGGCCAGAATGCCGACCGCGCGGCCGCTCTGGTCGGCGGCCGCACGGACCCGGTGATAGATGGCCTCGTGATCGGCGTAGTCGCCGTGCGAGAAGTTCATTCGAGCGACGTCCATCCCGGCTTCGACCAGATGGGCCAGAGCCTCGGCACTGGACGTGGCGGGACCGAGAGTACAGACGATTTTTGCGCGGCGATTCATGGGGAACACCCTATCGGCTACTTGAACGATTCCGTGATCGAGTCCCCAACTTCTCGGAAGACCCGTCTGGTCGGGACAAAGTCTGCAACATTCGTCAGCGCAGTGCCACCGCGGTCGGATGAACGGGATCGGGCAGGACGGTGGACCCGGTCAGGTAGGCATCCGCGGCCGCGGCGGCCGAGCGACCCTCGGCGATCGCCCAGACGATCAGCGATTGTCCGCGTCCGGCGTCACCGGCGACGAAAACCCCGGGCAGCGAGGCCATGTAGTTGCCGTCGCGATGGATCACACCGCGGTTGGTGATCTTGACGTCGAGGTCGGTGAGCAGGCCGGGCTGATCCGGGCCGACGAAGCCGAGCGCGATCAGCACCAGGTCGGCGTCAACGTAGGTGTCGGTACCCTCGGTCGGGATGAACCCGCCGGGGATCCGCTGGCCCTCGACGAGATGGATTCCGGTGACGTGTCCGTCTACGCCGACAAAGGTGGTCGAGTTCACGCCGAAGATGCGCTCCCCTCCTTCCTCGTGAGCCGCGGAGGACCGCATCATCAGCGGATAGACCGGCCATGGGGTGGACGGGTCCCGCGTTTCCGGCGGCGCGACGTGGATGTCCAGCTGGCGCACCGAGGCGGCGCCCTGACGCAGTGCGGTGCCGTAGCAGTCGGCGCCGGTGTCGCCGCCGCCGATGATCACCACGTTCTTGCCGGCGGCGTCGATGGTGGTCCGGTCCAGCGTTCCCTCGAGCACCTTGTTCGCCTGGACCAGGAAGTCCATCGCCACATGGATGCCGTCGAGCCGGCGGCCTTCGACGGTGAGCTCTCGCGGCACGGTCGAACCGTTGGCCAGGATGATGGCGTCGAACTGGGATCGGAGCTCGTCGGCGGTGATGTCGACGCCGACGTTGCAGTCGACCACGAACACCACCCCCTCGGCGGTCAGCTGGCCGAGCCGACGGTCGAGCACCGCCCGGTCCATCTTGAACTCGGGGATGCCGTACCGCATCAGGCCACCGATCCGGCCGTCCCGTTCGTAGACAGTGACGGCGTGACCGGCCCGGACGAGCTGCTGCGCCGCGGCCAGCCCGGCGGGGCCGGAACCGATCACGGCGATCTTCTTGCCCGTACTGATCTGCGCCGGCCGCGGCCGCAAGCCGTCACCGGAGGCGATCGCCCGGTCGGCGATTTCCTGCTCGACCAGCTTGATCGCCACCGGATCGTCGCCGATGCCCAGCACACAGGAGCCTTCGCACGGCGCCGGGCACAGCCGGCCGGTGAACTCCGGGAAGTTGTTCGTGGCGTGCAACCGATCGGCGGCGTCCGCCCAGCGGTCCACCCGTACCAGCTCGTTCCATTCCGGGATCAGGTTGCCCAGTGGGCAGCCCTGATGGCAGAACGGGATGCCGCAGTCCATGCAGCGCGCGGCCTGGACCCGGGTGCTCTCGGAGTTGAACGGCTCGTAGACCTCGTTCCAGTCCCGCAGCCGCAGCGGCACCGGGCGCCTTTTCGGCGTCTGCCGGTCGTACTTGAGAAAGCCACTCGGGTCAGCCATGTGAGGCCTCCATGATCATCTGGTCGGCATCGACTCCCCGCACCGCGGCCTCGGCACGCAGTTCGAGTACCCGACGGTAGTCGCGGGGCATCACCCGGCAGAAGCGTGCTGCCGAGTGGGGCCAATCGTCGAGCACGTCGGCCGCGACGCGGGATCCGGTGAGCGCCACGTGGGTCGACAGGACATCGCCCAGCCAGACCACCTCATCCTCGGCCAGCGGTTCGGTGTCCACCAGCTCGCGGTTGACCTTGTCCAGTTCGGGGTCCATCAGATAGGCGATGCCGCCGCTCATCCCGGCGGCCACGTTGCGCCCGGTCCGGCCGAGGATGACCGCCCGGCCACCGGTCATGTACTCGCAGGCGTGATCACCGGTGCCCTCGACAACCAGCAGCGCGCCGGAGTTGCGCACCCCGAACCGTTCGCCGACCCGGCCGCGGATGAACAGCTCCCCCGAGGTCGCGCCGTAGGCGACGGTGTTGCCGCCGATCACCTGCCGGACGCCCGGCAGGGTGCGCGGCGCGTTCGGATGCGGCCGCAGGACGATCCGGCCGCCGGAAAGACCCTTGCCGACATAGTCGTTGGCATCGCCGACCATCGTGATGGTGATCCCGGGCGGCAGGAACGCGCCCAGTGATTGGCCGGCGGTACCGGTCAGTTTGACGTCCAAGGTGCGGTCGGGCAGGCCCTCCGGGCCGAACCGCTTGGTCACTTCGTAACCGAGCATGGTGCCGGCGGTGCGGTCGACGTTGCGGATGGGCAGGTCGATCCGAACACGCTTGGCGTCCATCAAGGTCGGCGCTGCGAGTTCGATGAGCTTGGCGTCCAGCGTGCGCGACAGATCGTGCTGGGCCGGTTTCGTGCAGTACAGATCGCTGTCCACATCCGGCATCACCAGCAGCGGCGCCAGGTCGAGGCCGCCGGCCCGGTAGTGCTCGACAGCGGGCCCGGTGTCCAGCATCTCGGCGTGCCCGACCGCCTGGTCGATGGTGTGGAAGCCCATCGATGCCAGATACTCGCGCACCTGCTCGGCCAGGAACAGGAAGAACGTCTCGACGAACTCCGGGGTACCGGTGTACCGCTCGCGCAGCACCGGGTTCTGGGTGGCGACCCCGACCGGACAGGTGTCCAGGTGGCAGACCCGCATCATCACGCAGCCGGCGACGACCAACGGAGCGGTGGAGAACCCGTACTCCTCGGCGCCGAGCAGCATCGCGATGATCACGTCGCGGCCGGTCTTCAGACCACCGTCGACCTGCAGCCGGACCTGGGCCCGCAGCTTGTTCAACCGCAGGGTCTGCTGCGTCTCGGCCAGGCCGAGTTCCCACGGCTGACCGGTGTGCTTGAGCGAGGTCAGTGGCGCCGCGCCGGTGCCGCCGTCGTAGCCGGCCACGATGACCGCGTCGGCGTGCGCCTTGGTCACCCCGGCCGCGACCGTGCCGACGCCCGGTACGGAGACCAGCTTCACCGACACCCTGGCCGCCGGGTTGGCGTTGCGGACGTCGTGGATCAGCTGCTTGAGATCCTCGATCGAGTAGATGTCGTGGTGCGGCGGCGGCGAGATCAGCCCGACGCCGGTGGTGGCGTGCCTGGTCTCGGCGATCCATGGGTAGACCTTGTGCCCGGGCAACTGGCCACCTTCACCCGGCTTGGCGCCCTGAGCCATCTTGAGCTGGATCTCGCCGGCGTTCACCAGATATGCGCTGGTCACGCCGAAGCGGCCGGAGGCCACCTGCTTGATGTAGGAGCGTCGCTTCGGGTCCAGCAGCCGATCGACGTCTTCGCCGCCCTCGCCGGTATTGGACTTGCCGCCGAGCCGGTTCATCGCGATCGCCAGCGTGGTGTGCGCCTCGGCCGAGATGGAACCGTAGGACATCGCCCCGGTGACGAACCGCTTCACGATCTCCGATGCCGGTTCGACCTCGTCGATCGGAATCGCCGGGCGCAGGTCCATTTTCAGCCTGAACAGGCCGCGCAGGGTGCCGCCCTGAGCGGACAGCCCGTCGACCGTGTCGGTGTAGCGCCGGAAGACCGATTCCTGCTTGGACCGGGTGGCGTGCTGCAGCAGGTAGACGGTCTCCGGGTTGAACAGATGCAGTTCGCCCTCGCGACGCCACTGGTAGTCGCCGCCGATGGCCAGGCCGCGGTGTTCGCGGGCCGCCTCGTTGGTCTGGAAGGCGATGGCGTGCCGCGCGGCGATGTCGTCGGCGATCACGTTCAAACCCGATCCACCGGTCGGCGAACTGGTCCCGGTGAAGTACTCGTCCAGCACCTGCTGGTCGAGTCCGAAGGCGGCGAACACCTGCGCTCCGGTGTAGGAGGCGATGGTCGAGATACCCATCTTGCTCATCACCTTGAGCACGCCCTTGCTCAGCGCATAGACCGTGTTCTTGATCGCCTTCAATTCGCTGGTCTTGCCCAAGAGGCCGCGACGGGAAAGGTCGGCGGCCGTTTCCAGCACCATGTACGGGTTGACCGCGGCCGCGCCGTAGCCCAGCAGCAGCGCGATGTGATGCACCTCGCGGGCGTCGCCGGATTCGACGACCAGGCCGACCTTGGTCCGGGTCTTCTGCCTCACCAGATGCTGATGCACGGCGGAGGTGATCAGCAGCGACGGGATCGGTGCGAAGGCGTCGTCGGAGTCCCGGTCGGACACGATGATGATCCGGGCGCCTGCCGCGACCGCACGATCGACCTCGGCCCGGCATTCCTCGATGGCGGCGGCCAGCGCGGCGCCGCCGCCAGCGACTTCGTACAGCGCAGGCACCACGGCGGCGGCCAGACCCGGCATGTCACCACTGGAGTTGACCCCGACCAGCCGACCGAGATCCTGGTTGTCGATGACCGGCAGCGGCAGCATGATGCTGCGACACGAGGCTGGCGTCGGCACCAGCAGGTTCCCCTCCGGCCCGAGAGTGGCGCTCAGCGAGGTGACCACCTGTTCCCGGACGGCGTCCAGCGGCGGGTTCGTGACCTGGGCGAACAGCTGCGAGAAGTAGTCGAAGAGCATCCTCGGCCGGTTGGACAGCACGGCCTCCGGCGTGTCGGTGCCCATCGATCCGATCCCCTCGGCGCCGGTGGCCGCCAGCGGCGTGACCAGCACCCGCAGTTCCTCCTCGGTATAACCGAAGACCTGCTGGCGTTGCAGCACCGACTCGTGGTCCAGTTGGACCTCTTCCCGGACCGGCAGGTCGGTGAGCGCGATCGCGCCGGCATGCACCCACTCGGTGTACGGGTGCTCGTCCGCCAGCGAGCCCTTGACCTCGGCGTCGTTGAGGATCCGACCCTGCTTGGTGTCGATCAGGAACATCCGGCCGGGCTGTAACCGGCCCCGTTCCACCACGTTCTCCGGCGGGATCGGCAGCACCCCGGACTCGGAGGCGAGCACGACGGTGTCGTAGTCGGTTCGCCACCAGCGGCCGGGCCGGAGCCCGTTCCGGTCGAGCGTCGCCCCGAGCAGGGTGCCGTCGGTGAAGGTCACACAGGCCGGGCCGTCCCACGGCTCCATCAGGCTCGCGTGGAATTCGGCGAACCCGCGGATCTTCTCCGGCAGCGTCGGGTTGTTCTCCCAGGCCTCGGGAATCATCATCAGTACCGCGTGCGGCAGGGATCGGCCGGACAGATGCAGCAATTCGAGCACCTCGTCAAACGATGCGGAGTCGGAGGCACCGGGGGTGCAGATCGGATAGATCCGGCTCAGGTCTCCCGGGATCATGTCCGTCTTCAGTAGTGCCTCACGGGCGCGCATCCAGTTGCGGTTGCCGCGGACGGTGTTGATCTCACCGTTGTGCGCAACGAAGCGGAACGGATGCGCGAGCGGCCAGGCCGGGAACGTGTTGGTGGAGAACCGCGAGTGCACGATGGCGATCGCGCTCTCCACCCGGACATCGGTCAGATCCGGATAGAACGCCGGCAGCTGGGCGGTGGTCAGCATCCCCTTGTAGGTGATGGTGCGACTGGACAGCGACGGGAAATAGATCTCGATGCCCTCGGCCGCGGCTCGGTGCTCGATCTGCTTGCGCGCCGGAAATACCAGCCGATCCAGCTGCAGCCCGGCCGGGCGAACCCCGTCGGCGCCGGCCTGGGCGCTCAGGAACAGCTGCTCGAAAACAGGCATCACGTCGATGGCCATCTGACCGACTCCGGCATGCACCGGCACGGTCGGCACGGAACGCCAGCCGAGCAGTTCCAGCCCCTCCTGCGCAACGACCTCGGCGACGATGTCCCTGGCCCGCGACCGCTCGGCCTGATCACGCGGCAGAAAGGCGATACCGGCGGCGAACGCGCAGCCGTCGGCACCGGCGGGCGTCTTGGGCAACTCGAAGTCGACCACGGCCCGAAGCATGTTCTCCGGAATCTGGATCAAGATGCCGGCGCCGTCCCCTACCGCCGGATCGGCGCCTGCGGCACCTCGGTGATCGAGGTTGATCAGCGCGGTGATGCCGTCGGCGACGATGCGGTGGCTGCGCCGGCCCTTCAGGTCGGCGATCGCGGCAACGCCGCAGGAGTCCTGCTCGTATTGGGGGTCGTACAGCCCTTGCGGGGCGGGGATTGCCGAGAAGTTCACGGCGCACCTCCCGTCGTCAGAGTGTCATCACGGCGGCATTGCCCACAGCGCGGACTGTTTTCACGGTGTGGTAATCCGGCGGCGGT
The DNA here is from genome assembly GCA_038245175.1 of Mycobacteriales bacterium. Classification (GTDB taxonomy): domain Bacteria; phylum Actinomycetota; class Actinomycetes; order Mycobacteriales; family Nakamurellaceae; genus Nakamurella. The sequence goes on from JBBRSR010000003.1 coordinate 178,227, forward strand.
GGATTCTTTTTCGCAGCTCGCCAGCAGGTTGTGCTGTGCGTCGTCGGCGATTGGTGAAGCTCGAAACTGATGCTGCAGCAGAACTCGCAAGGACGTTCGCGCTGGAACTCACAGGCGGCACTGATACTGGGCGCACTGATACTCGGCGGCACTGATACTGGGACGACCTTGGCCTAGTCAACCGAAGGTTACCAGGGGATCAGTCCTGGTCCTGAACCGGTGGCTGTGCCGCCACGCTCGTGGAGTCCGGATAGGCCGGATGGTCAGCCTCGTCGGCGGCCTGGCCAGCGTTGACTTCGGGGGCGACATGGGTCCCTTCCGCGGTGCCGATCGCGGGCGATGCCGGCAGCGACGCCGGATCTTCCCTGGTGCCCTTCCCCGGTCGCCGCATGATCAGTGTGATGACCGCGCCCAAGAAGACGATGATCGAGGTGAAGACGTTGATCCGCAGGCCCAGGACGTGGTTCGCCGGGTCGATGCGGAGCATTTCGATCCAGCCGCGCCCCAGCGTGTAGCCGGCGACGTACAGCAGGAAGACCCGGCCGCCGCCGAGTTTCCACCGTTTGTCGGCCCAGACGATGAACGCCGCGACGGCCAGATTCCAGAGCAGTTCGTACAGGAATGTCGGATGGAAGGTGCCACACAACACTTCGGGGGTGGCCTTGACCGCGTCGGTGGTGAACTCGCACACGCCGTTGGCCGGCACCGCTCCCGGGCCGCCGCCGACGGTGCGAACGAAGACCTGGAGCGCCCACGGCAGTGTCGTCGGGCTGCCGAACAGCTCCTGGTTGAAGTAGTTTCCGAGGCGTCCGATGGCCTGGGCGGTCACCAGCCCGGGGGCGACCGAGTCGGCATAGACGGCCAACGGCACACCGTATCTGCGGCAGCCCAGCCAGGCGCCGACCGCACCGAGGGCGACGGCCCCCCAGATGCCCAGACCACCGTCCCAGATGGCGAAGGCCCGCCACGGGTTCTTGCCTGCACCGAAGTAGAGCTGGTGATCGGTGATGACGTGATAGAGCCGGCCGCCGACGATGCCGAACGGCACGGCGTACACCGAGATGTCGGTGACGACACCAGGTTTGCCGCCGCGGGCGACGAACCTCTTGTTCCCCGACCAGATCGCCAGCACGATGCCGGCGATGATGAAGAAGGCGTAGGCACGGATCGGCAGCGGGCCGAGGTGCCAGACGCCCTGGCTGGGGCTGGGAATGAAGGCCAGGTAGCTGGTGCTCACTCGGTCGGGGCCTTCTCGCGCGCCAGGCCGGTCGCCAGCGAGGCCGCCAGGTTGCGCACCGCGATCACAGCCGCGGCCGCGTTCGGCGCCGCCGCAGCGGCGCTGACCAGCGCCGATCCGACGATGACCGCATCGGCGTAGGCGCCGATCTCGTGCACCTGGGCCGCCGTCCGGACGCCGAGGCCGACCCCGATCGGCAGGTCGGTGACCGCGCGGCAGCGAGCGACCAGATCGGCCGCGGCACTGGAGACGTTGTCCCTGGCCCCGGTGACTCCCATGGTGGAGGCGGCGTACAGGAAGCCTCGGGTGGCGGCCGCGGTCAGCGTGATGCGCTCTGCCGGTGAGGACGGCGCGACCAGGAAGATCGGGTCGATCCCGTACTGGGCGGCGCCGGCCAGCCATTCGGTGGCCTCGTCCACGATCAGGTCCGGGGTGATCACGCCGAGTCCCCCGGCGGCGGCCAGATCACGGGCGAACGCGGCCTGCCCGTAGGCCAGCACCGGATTGAAATACGTCATCACCACGGCGCGGCCACCGCGAGCCGCAATCGATTCGACGATCTCGAACAGGTGCTTGAGCCGGAATCCGTTGCCCCGGGAAGTCTCGGCGGCGTGCTGGATCACCGGGCCGTCCATCACCGGGTCCGAGTAGGGGAAGCCGACCTCGACCAGATCGCAGCCAGCCTCCAGCAGCGCCCCGAACAGCTCCTTGGACTCCGCGACCGTCGGAAAGCCGGCCGGCAGATAGCCGACCAGGGCGGCACGGTTTGCGGCGCGCGTCTCGTCGAACATCGGCTGCAGGCGGGAACGCACCGGCGGCGTCACCGTCGCGGCGGTGGTCGGTGCGGCGGTCACCACTCCCCCTTGAAGTATTCCATCGCCGTCTCCATGTCCTTGTCGCCCCGGCCGGACACATTCACCAGGACGATGCCGTCCTTGCCGATCTCGCGGGCCAGGTCGACCGCCCCGGCGACCGCATGCGCGGACTCGATCGCCGGGATGATGCCCTCGGTCCTGGACAGCAGCTTGAACGCATCCATCGCTTGGGCGTCGGTGATCGGCCGGAACTCGGCGCGGCCGATCTCGGCCAAATGGGAGTGCTCGGGGCCCACCCCGGGGTAGTCCAGCCCGGCCGAAATGGAGTGCGACTCGGTGATCTGGCCGTCCGAGTCCTGCATCAGGAAGGTCTTGGCGCCGTGTAGGACACCGATACTGCCGCCGCTGATCGTCGCCGCGTGGCGACCGGTTTCGACCCCGTCACCGCCGGCCTCCAGACCCACCAGCCGGACACCCGGATCGTCGAGGAAGGCGTGGAAGATGCCGATCGCGTTCGAACCACCGCCGACGCACGCGGCCACCGCGTCCGGCAGCCGGCCTGTCAGATTCAGCACCTGCTGACGCGCCTCGAGGCCGATGATCCGGTGGAAATCCCGCACCATCATCGGGAACGGGTGCGGCCCCGCCACGGTGCCGAGCAGGTAGTGCGTGTTGTCGACGTTGGCCACCCAGTCCCGGAAGGCCTCGTTCACCGCGTCCTTGAGAGTGGCGGAGCCGGAATCGACCGGAATGACCGTGGCGCCGAGCAGCCGCATCCGGGCGACGTTGAGGGCCTGGCGTTCGGTGTCCACGCGGCCCATGTAGATGACGCATTCCAGGCCGAGCAGGGCGCAGGCGGTTGCGGTGGCGACCCCGTGCTGTCCGGCGCCGGTCTCGGCGATCACCCTCGTCTTACCCATCCGCAGCGTCAGCAGGGCCTGGCCGAGCACGTTGTTGATCTTGTGCGAGCCGGTGTGGTTCAGGTCCTCGCGCTTGAGCAGAATGCGGGCACCGCCGACGTGCTCTGTCAGCCTGGTGGCTTCCGACAGCGGGCTCGGCCGCCCGGCGTAGGTCTCCTGAAGCCGGTCCAGCTCGTTGAGATAGTCGGGGTCGAAGCGGGCCTTGTCATAGGCCTCGGACAACTCGTCGATCGCGTGGACCAGAGCTTCCGGCAGCCAGCGGCCACCGAAGGAGCCGAAGTACCCGGCGGCGTCCGGGTCGTGCGTGGTGCCGGTCAGCCCGTCGGACGGGCGTGGGAGTCCGTCGGGGCGGGGTGCTTTGCCGAGCAGGACGTTCGCGACAGTGGATTGTGCAGCAGGCTGGATGGACGTCGAAACTGATGTTGGGAAAGTCATCGGTGAATCAGTTACCTTGTCGGACGGGGGCAGGAGGGGTGGGATCCGGCGGTGACCAGATCGGCGACAGCGCCGCGGGGATCGTTGCTCGTCACCAGGCCCTCACCGACCAGCACAGCGTCCGCGCCGGCGCCGGCGTAGGCCAGCAGGTCGGCGGGCCCGCGGACCCCGGACTCGGCGATCTTGACGATCTCGCTGGGCAGACCGGGTGCGATCCTGGCGAACACATCCCGGTCGACGGTCAGGGTCTTGAGGTCCCGGGCGTTGACGCCGATCACCTTGGCGCCGGCGTTGAGTGCGCGATCTGCCTCGGCTTCGGTGTGCACCTCGACAAGTGCTGTCATGCCGAGCGATTCGATCCGGTCGAGCAGGCCGTGCAGCACGTTCTGTTCCAGCGCGGCGACGATCAGCAGCACCAGATCGGCGCCATGGGCGCGGGCCTCGTGGACCTGGTAAGGGCTGAGGATGAAATCCTTGCGCAGCACCGGGATGTCGACGGCTTTGCGGACGGCGTCCAGATCGGCCAGCGAGCCGCCGAATCGTCGCCCCTCGGTCAGCACCGAGATCGCTCGCGCGCCGCCGGACTCGTAGATGGCGGCCAACACCCCTGGATCCGGGATGTCCGCGAGGGCGCCCTTGGACGGGCTCGATCGCTTGACTTCGGCGATCACTCCGACGCCGGGCTCGCGCAGGGCATGCAGGACATCGATGGCGGGAGCGGTCCGGGCGCACCGGGCCTTGAGTTCAGCCAGCCCGACTCGGGCCTCGCGCTCTGCCAAATCGGCCCGCACACCCTCGAGGATGGATTCCAGCACGCTCACCGGCTCGCTCCTTCGATCGGACTTTCGGCTAATGCTAGCCGCCTTCGTTCGGCCGATTTGCCACTCCGTTGAGCGCTGCGGAAATGGTCGAATCGTTACTTTGGAGTCCAGCCGGGATCCTACGATTTCTGGCTGTTACGCGGTCGGGTCCTGGTGCGCGTCGAGGGCCTTCCATAGATCGAGGTCCGGATCGCCGGGCTGGATCGCCCTGGGTTTGCGCTCATAGCGACTGCCGATCGCGGACCTGCCGGTCTTCTGGATGATCAGCGCCGCTGCCGCTACCAGCACCAACACCCCGCCGATGACGGCCAGCGCTGGACCGCCCGGCGAGATCGAGGTGCTGCCGGCGGGTGTCGTCGACCGGTTCGGCGGGAGTAACACGGCCAGCGGCGCGTGTCTGAGTCCGGCGACACCGACCCAGCCGATGGTCAGCCCGATCAGGGCCAGAATCGCCGACACGGCTTGCCGGAGCCAGCCGCGGGCGGCCAGGACCGCGCCGAGGGCGGCCACCGTGGCGGCGGCCAACGGCAGGAGCGCGGGCGACGCGGCCGAGCCGGTTGCGCTGGTGTGCAGGGTGCCCCGCAGGTCGTCTGTCCAGTCCGCGGTTCCCCAGGTCAGCGCGGCGGACCCGGCGGTGGCGGCGGCGCCGGCCAGCGCGATGACCAGGATCAGCGGGAGCCTCATGAGGGACCGAAGACGGTCGGCGCAAGGACGCCGATCGGGCGCAGTGTGCCGGCCGCCGCAACAGCGGTGATCACGGCGGCGGCCTTGTTCCGGCACTCGGCGTCCTCGGATTCCGGGACCGAATCCGCGACGATCCCGGCGCCGGCCTGGATGTGTACCTGAGTCCCGCGGATCAGGGCCGTCCGGATGGTGATCGCGGTGTCGGCGTCGCCGTGGAAGTCCAGGTAGCCGACGATGCCACCGTAGATCCCGCGCCGCGCCGGTTCGAGCTCGTCGATGATCTGCATGGCCCGGGGCTTGGGCGCGCCGGACAGGGTGCCGGCCGGGAAGCAGGCGGTCAGCGCATCGAACGCGGTCTTGCTCGGCGCCAGCTGCCCGGTGACGGTGGAGACGATGTGCATGACATGGCTGTAGCGCTCGACGGTGAAGAAGTCGACCACCTTGACGGTGCCTGGCTTGCAGACCCGGCCGAGGTCGTTGCGGCCCAGGTCCACGAGCATCACGTGTTCGCTGCGTTCCTTCGCATCGGCGAGCAGATCCTTGGCCAGGAAGGAATCGTCCTCGTCGGTGGCCCCGCGCGGCCGGGTCCCGGCGATCGGATGCATGGTGACATGGCTGTCCCGGACGGTGACGAGCGCTTCGGGCGACGAGCCGACGATCGCGGTCGGTGGCTTGCCGTCATCCCGCGGCAGCTGCAGCAGATACATGTAGGGGCTCGGGTTGGTGGCCCGCAGGGTCCGGTAGATGTCCAGCGGGCTGGCCGTGGTGGTCATGTCGAATCGTTGGGACAGGACGATCTGGAACGCGTCGCCGGCCCGGATGTGTTCCTTGGCCACCTCGACCATCTCGTAGTACTGGGCTGAGGTGGTGCGGCGGACGACGGTCGGCGTGGGGGAACCGAACAGTGCGACCGATGGCGGGCGGCCGGCGCCGAGCGCCAACGTCATGGCGTCCAGCCGGGCAAGGGCGTTCTCGTAGGCAGCCTCGGCCCGCTCCGGGCTGTTGTCCCAGTTGATGGCGTTGGCGATCAGAGTCACGGTGCCCTCGTGGTGGTCAAGTGCGGCCACGTCGGTGGCCAGCATCATCGCCAGTTCGGGGATGTGCAGTTCGTCGACGGCGCCGCCGTCGATCCGCTCCAGGCGGCGGACGATGTCGTAGCCGAGATAACCGACCATGCCGCCGGTGAGCGGCGGCAGACCGGCCAGCGGTTCGGTGTGCAGGGCCTGCAGGGTTTGCGCGAGCACGGTCAGCGGGTTGCCGCTGGTCGGCAGGTCGGTCGGCGGATCGCCCAGCCAATGCGCCTCGCCGTCCCGTTCGGTGAGCACCGCAGCCGAGTCGACGCCGACGAAAGACCAGCGTGACCAGGACTTTCCGGTCTCCGCGGACTCGAACAGAAAGGTGCCGGGTCGATCGCCGGCCAGCGTGGCATACAGACCGATCGGGGTCAGCGAATCCGCGAGCAACACCCGGGTCAGTGGGATCACCCTGCGGTCCTTGGCCAGCTCGGCGAATTCCGCGCGACTGGGCTGGGTGTCGCCAAGCCGGGTCTGCCCGGCGTGGCCGCGGGATCGGGTCTGCGCAGGCATGATCTTCATTCTGCCCGGCCTGGACAGCGTCGATCACCGGGCTCGTTCACCGGGCCAATCTCGCGAAACTGGAGATCCTCGGTCGGGGGCGCTGGGCTCCATGCTCCCGGCGGGGTGATACCTATTCCAGGATGACCAGGTCCGCCGAGCCTGCGCCGTTGACCGCAGCCAATGGAATCGAATGGTCAAAGGTCACCAGCCGAAAATCGTTGGCCACCGCCAGGGCCAGCAGGTAGACGTCGGTGATCTGTCGTGAGGTCAGAATCCTGGTCCGATCTACCGCGGCGCCGTCCAGGATGCTGACCGATGAGGCCACAAACCGGTGGTGTGGGCCGGCACTGGCCGTCGCCAACCGAGCGATTGCCTGCGCCGGCGCCACCGGGCTCGGATAGCGGGGCTGCGAGATTATTCGGACGAACCCATTTTGCGTGACGCCGCACGATGCCCATCCGCCGGCGATTTCGGAACGAAACCACTCGCGGCACGCGACGTGTTGAACGTGGTCGCCGTCCAGGAGTGCCAGCAGGACATTCACATCCAGCAAGGCCCGCTTCACATCGACTCGTCGTCGCGCAACTGGTCGATCAACTCATTGGTCACTATCGGTCCCCGAGCAGGGAACGGCTCAAACCCGTAGAAAGGCTCCAAGGCCGAGCCTGTGGTCCCAAGCCCCTGGGTCAGCGCCAGTCGAGCCAGATCCGACAGCACCGCCCCTGCCGTCCGATGCTCACGCCTGGCGCGCTCCTTGATGGCCTGGAGCACGTCGTCGTCAAGGGCCAAGGTTGTGCGCATGCATCAGATGTTATCGCATCAAGTGCTCTGGGTTGAGGATGCTTTCCGCATCGACCATTTCGAAGTGCGGGCTGCCGGCCAGGCCGGCGCTGGCTCTCGTTCCGCGTGCACCAGCGGCCGCCGCGTCGAGCATCGCCGCTTGGACCTTCTTGCCGTTCTCCCGAGCATCCCCGGTGATAGGCAGCTGGGCGATGGCACTAGCGAACGAAGCCAAGACCCGTCCACCGATCAGGCCGTGAGCACCCGCCCGTCGAAACAGGTCCGCGAACCTGTGTGGCAGGCCGCACCGGTCTGGTCGACGAGCACCAGCACGGTGTCGCCGTCACAGTCGTAGCGAACCTCGACGACCCGCTGAGTGTGGCCGGACGTCTCGCCCTTCACCCACTGCCGCTGGCGCGACCTCGAATAGTAGGTAGCGGTGCCGGTGGTCAGGGTCGCGCGCAGGGCCGGCTCGTCCATCCAGGCCACCATCAGCACCTCCCGGGTGTCGTACTGCTGCGCCACCGCGCACACCAAGCCATCGGCGTTGTAGTTGATCAGCGACATCGAGTCACCGACAGCCGGGTCGCTCATCGTCGCACCGTCATTCCCGCGTCCGCGAGATCCTGCTTGACCTCACCGATCCGGAATGTGCCGAAATGGAACACCGACGCCGCCAGCACGGCGTCGGCGCCGGCGCGCACCGCGGCCGGAAAGTGATGCAGCTGGCCCGCCCCGCCGGAGGCGATCAGCGGCAATCGGATGGTTCGCCGCACCGCAGCGAGCATCTCGACATCGAAACCGGCCTTCGTGCCGTCGGCGTCCATCGAGGTCAACAGGATCTCGCCGGCCCCCGATTCCTCCGCCAGCGCCGCCCACCACACCGCGTCGATGCCGGTGCCGCGGCGGCCGCCGTGGGTGGTCACCTCGAAGCCCGATTCGACCTCGACCTCGGAATCAGCGGCCACCCGCCGGGCGTCGATGGCCAGCACGATGCATTGGGAGCCGAAGCGTCGGGACGCCTCGGCGATGAATTCCGGGCGGGCGACCGCGGCCGAATTGATCGCCACCTTGTCGGCCCCCGCCCGCAGCAGCGCGTCGATGTCGCTGACCTGCCGCACCCCGCCGCCGACGGTCAGCGGGATGAACACCTGCTCAGCGGTCCGTCGGATCATGTCGTAGGCGGACGCGCGATTGTCGCTGGTCGCGGTGATATCCAGGAAGGTCAACTCGTCGGCGCCCTCGGCGTCGTACAGCCGGGCCATCTCGACCGGATCACCGGCGTCGATCAGATCGACGAAGTTGACGCCCTTGACGACCCGGCCGTTGTCGACGTCCAGACAGGGAATCACGCGGGTAGCGACGGCCATCTCACCAGGCTATCGGCAGCGGCGACCCGGTATTCCACGAAACCGTGAACCCGAGGGCTCAGAACCCGGCGACCGCCGTCAGCGCCTCGGGCACGGTGAACGCCCCGGCGTACAACGCCTTGCCGACGATCGCTCCCTCGACACCGACCGCGCGCAACGCGGCCAGCATCCGGAGGTCGTCCAGGCTGGATACGCCACCGGAAGCGACGACCGGCGCCCTCGCGGCGGCGCAGACCCGCCGCAGCAGGTCCACATTCGGGCCCAGCAAAGTGCCGTCCTTGGTCACGTCGGTCACCACATAGCGGGCGCAGCCCTGTTCTTCCAGGCGCGCCAGCACCTCCCACAGGTCGCCGCCGTCCTCGGTCCAGCCGCGCGCGGCCAGCGTGGATCCACGCACATCCAGACCGATGGCGACCCGGTCGCCGTACTCGGCGATGATCCGGGCACACCAGTCCGGGTTTTCCAACGCCGCCGTGCCGATGTTCACCCGTTGGCAGCCGGTGGCCAGCGCGGCCCTGAGCGATGCGTCGTCGCGGATACCTCCGGAGAGCTCCACCTTGATGTCCAGCGAGCCGACCACGCCGGCCAGCAGTTCGGCGTTGGTCCCCCGACCGAACGCCGCGTCCAGGTCAACCAGATGCACCCATTGAGCACCCGCCGACTGAAAGGCCATCGCCGCGTCGAGCGGGGACCCGTAGTCGGTCTCGGTACCGGCTCTGCCCTGCACCAGGCGCACGGCCTGGCCGTTCGCGACGTCCACAGCGGGAAGAAGTTCAAAAGTCACGGCGCTCACCATACGGGCAGCGCCGCCGGTCGCCGATCCGATCCGACCGCACCTCTGGATGAGTCATCCCCCACAATAGGGAGGCCAGCGGGTGACCCGGTAGTGCCAAAGGAGGCAGGAAAAGATGGCTGCGCGCTTCTGTGTCGAATGCGGCAACCTGGTGACAACCGCGTTCTGCCCGAGCTGTGGCGCCATCCAACCGTCGGGTGAGGGTACGCCCTGGCCCGCATCCGACCCGACGGCCGCAGCGGGCTCCGCGGGACCGGTGACCGGAAATCCGGCCGGGTCCGGCGAACCAGCCGGGCAATCCACCCCGGCGCCCGGGCAATCCGGCACCCCGACGGCCACCCCCGCCGCCCAGTCCCAGCAACCACCGACGGGGGCTTGGAGCGAACTGATCCAGCCGTCAGCCGGCGATGCGGCTCCGCCGACCCAGGCCTTCCGCCAGGAGGGACAGTTCGCCGATGGCGGCCCCGGGCAGCCGTGGCATCCGTTCGAACAGCCCACCTGGTACCCGGAATCGGCTGACCCGCGGGCGTTGGCCGATCCCACGATGCGGGTCAACGTGCCTCAGCGCGATCAGCAGGGCGACTTCATGGGGGTCAGCAATTGGCAGACCAATCCGCCGCCGACGGACCGCAAGCACACCTGGATCCTCGGCGCACTCGCCGCCGCCGCCGTGGTCGCAGTGCTGGTGGCCGTGGCATTCTTCGTGATCCGCGGGCAGGGCTCGGACTCGGCCACCCCGGACGGCACCGGCCGCGCGACCATCAGCCCGACCACCAGCGCCAGCCAGGGCACCGCGCCGACGGAGCCGCTGAAAACCGAACCCGGTCCGCCGGTGACGGTGACGGTCACCAGCGAGACCACCGCAGACACCTCGGCCACCGATTCGTCGGCGTCGGCCGCCCCGGTCGCGCCGAATCCGATGGGTGGCCCGGACCGCGACATCGCCTGCAGCCCCGGCTATGTCGTGCAGGTTGCCTCGGCCGGGAACGACGCGGACTTCGCTGCCAGGGTCGCCGAACTCCGGGGCGCCAATCAACTGCCGCCGGAGGTGTTCGTGGCCCGGACCGCGACCTCGTGCCCGATCTTCTCCACCCAGACCAATTCCGTCGTGCTCTACGCGGGCCCCTTCATCGGCGAGTACGACGGCTGCGCCGCACGGCTGGCCGGGGCACCCGATTCGTTCATCAAGGGCACCACGCCGGAGACCGCGAAGCAGTACGTGTCCTGCCTGTGCCCGCAGACCGCCAGCTCGGTGCCGCCGATCACGGCCGTCGGCCAGACCGGGGTGTGGGTGGGTGAGCTCCAGCGGATCCTGGCCAACAAGCTCAACTACAAGATCGCCGACCTCGGTCCGCCCACCTGGGGTGTCTACACGCAGAGCACCGCGGACGCGGTGACGAAGTTCCAAACCGACCAGTCGCTGCCGGGCAACGGTCAGGTGGACGCCGGGACCTGGCTCAAGCTGCAGGCCGCCCAGTGCTGATTTCAAGGCAGTGCTGATTTCCAGGCAGTGCTGACTCAGGGCGCCGGCTGCGCCTTCGTCAGGTAGGCCATCGCCCCCCGGCCGACCCGCGCGAGGATCAGCGTCCGTTCCTCGGATCGCCTGCCCACCAACGACTTTCGCAACCGCAGCCGGAGTTCGTCGGGGATCACCGGCAGCCCGCGCACCTTGATCTCGACCGTTCCGGCGCCGGCCGTCCGCAGCCAGCCGGCGACGGTCCGCTCGGTGAACGGCGCCGCCTGCAGCACCCGGAAGGCGCGGCCGAACGGCGGTGGTGTGTCGCCGCTGAGATACGCCAGGTGCGGATCCAGTTGCCACAGTCCGTGCCTGGCGGCGAAATGCCGGACCAGGTGGGCCCGCACCACGGCGGCATCCGGGTCGACGATCCAGTCCCCCGCGGCGGCCACCGAAATCTGCTCCGGGTCGGTATCGGTCAACTCATAGCCGGCGCCCGACGAAGCCAGAACCGTGGCCCGTCGTCGCACCCGCGCGAGTTCCGGCGGCCACAGCACCGCCTCCCGGGCCGCGCCGTCCAGCGACACCACCTCGACCTCACCAGGCCGGCCGAGGGCGTCGTAGTCGATCCCCGGCGGCACCCGGAGCACCGGCAGCCGAGCGGCCCAGGACGCGTCCAGATCGGCCAACGACGGCAGCGTCGCAGCCGACAGAATGCGCCGTCCGGCCCCGTCGCGACGGGCCGGATCGGCATACGGCAGTAGCCCGCGGGACACCGGGCGGAGCGCGTCGGCCACGGCGAGCCCGACCCCGGGCCCCAGGTTGTACCGGGCCATCCGCACCCGGACCGGGTCCAGGTCCGAGCCCAGAACCAGCGGGCAGCGGCCGGCCAGGGCCGCCAGATCGGCGCCGATCGAACAGGTCACATCGTGCACCTTCAGGCCCGCCAGCCGGTCGGCCCGATGCTCGGCGACCTGTACCGGGGTGGCCTGTTGCAGTGCTTCGTCGGTGAGTAGCCAGCCGGCCGCGCGCGCCCCCAGTTTCGGCGCCGCGCGCCGTCGCAGGGTGAGCGTCTCGACCACCGCGGCACCGTGCTCGCCGGCCACCCGCCGGGCTGATGCCAGGTCGCTGAGCAACGAATCCGGCTTCAGGGCAAGGTTTTTCGCCGACTCGATCAGCAGATCACCCGCGCTGGCCAGGAATTCGACATCCGCCGTGCTGAACCGATAGCCCACGCCGGCTAGTGCCCGCTGAAACTGGCCTTGCCGGGACCGTTCTCGATGAAGGAGCGCATGCCGGTCGCTTGATCCTGCGTCGAGAACAATGCGGCGAACACCTGCGCCTCGATCCGCAGCCCGCTGGCGAGGTCGACCTCGGTGCCGGCGTCGATGGCGAACTTCGCCGCGGCCAGCGCGGCCGTCGCGCCGACGGCCAATTGGCGGGCCCACTCCAGGGCCGCGGGGTAGACCTCGGCCGCCGGGACGACGCGTGAGGCCAGCCCGATTCGCATCGCTTCCGGCCCCTTCACCGCACGGCCGGAGAAGATCATCTCCTTGGCCTTCGTCACGCCGACGATTCGTGGCAGCCGCTGGGTGCCGCCAGCCCCCGGAATCACGCCGAGGGTGATCTCCGGCAGTCCGATCAACGCGTCCTCGGCGATCACCCGGAAGTCGGCCGCCAGCGCCAATTCACAGCCGCCGCCGAGGGCGTAACCGGTGATCGCGGCGATCACCGGCTGCCGGATCCGGGCCACCGCATCGATCGCCTCGATCAGCGAGCGCCCGTAGACGGCCATCTGCGCGCTGGTCTGGTCGGCCATCTCCTTGATGTCCGCCCCGGCGGCGAATGCGCGCTCGCCGCCGTAGATCACCACCGCCCGGACATCCGGATGGCTGGTGGCCGCCTGCGCGGCAGCGGCGAGCTGGGCGTGCATCGCGGTGTTGATCGCGTTGACCGGCGGGCGGTTCAACCGGATGACGCCCACCCCGCCGGTCACTTCGAGGCCTACCACATCAGCGTCAGGCATGTGCGAAGTACCGGCCTTCCTGGATCGTCAGCCGCAGGGACAGCCCGAACGTTTCGGACAGCGACTCCTGGGTCAGAGTCTGCGCCACCGGGCCGGCCGCCACCAGCTTGCCCCCGCGCAGCAACATCAGATGGGAGAATCCCGCCGGAATCTCCTCGACGTGATGGGTGACCAGAATGGTGGTCGGCGCCGCCGGATCCGCAGCCAGGACGTCCAGCCTGCGCAGGAGATCCTCACGGCCGCCCAGATCCAATCCCGCGGCCGGTTCATCCAGCAGCAATAGTTCGGGATCGGTCATCAGTGCCCGGGCGGCCAGCACCCGTTTCCGCTCACCTTCGGACAAGGTCCCGTACACCCTATCGGCCAGCCCGGCCACCCCCATGGCCGTCAGCAGCTCGCGGGCGCGGTCGAAATCCAGCCCGTCGTAGCTCTCCCGCCAGCGGCCGATCACGCCGTAGCCGGCGGACACCACCACGTCGATGACCTTCTCCTGCGGTGGTACCCGCGCGGCCAGCGCGGCCGAGGAGATGCCGATCGACGGGCGGATCTCGGCCAGGTTGACCGCGCCAAGGCGGGCGCCGAGCACGTGCGCACGCCCAGACGTCGGGTGCAGCTGCGCGGCGGCGATCTGCAGCATCGTCGTCTTGCCGGCGCCGTTGGGGCCGAGGATCACCCACCGTTGGTCGGCCCGGATGTCGACGCTGATCTTGTCCAGCAGAATCGTCGGGCCGCGCCGGACGGTGACCTCGTAGAGGTGGATGACCGAGTCAGGTGCAGGCTGGATGCTCACGGCGGCAGCTTGTCCAACGGCGATGGAGGTCATTTCTGCATTGTCACGCATGAAGGTCGACTCGCGTCCGGCGACCCGCAGGCCGGGTGCGAAATGGATTGGGTGATCAGCAACAATGCGTTCATGTTCCTCGATGTCGGCCGCTCGTCCATGGACGCGGAGCTCGCCGCCCCGGCGCTGTTTCCGGGCCGGCCGTTTCCGCTCGGCGCGACGCCGAATCACGACGGGACCTACTTCTCGGTTGTCGCCGACCAGGCGAGCGCGGTCGAACTGTGCCTGGTCAGCGCGGGTGGCGGGGAACGCCGACTGACCCTGACCGAACGCACCTACGGTGTCTGGCACTGCTTCGTGCCCGGGGTGCGGCCCGGCCAGCGGTACGGCTACCGGGTGCACGGCGGAGATCCGGCCAAGTTGCTCCTCGATCCCTACGCCAGGCAGGTCGACAGCGTCGAATACGACCTCAAGGTGGTCGCCACCCCCGGTGTGGACAGCGGCGGTTTCGCGCCGCTGGGCGTGGTCGCCGGGCCGCCGCCCCGGCCGCGGCCCGGCCCGGTTGTGCCCTGGGAGCACACCGTTCTCTACGAGGCCCACGTCAAAGGCCTCACCCGGTTGCACCCGGACGTGCCCGACGAACTGCGCGGCCGGTATGCCGGTGTCGCGCACCCGGTGATCATCGAGCACCTCCAATCGCTCAAGGTCACCTCGCTGGAACTGCTTCCGGTGCACGCGTTTTCCACCGAACCGGCGCTGCTGGCCAGCGGGCGCAACAACTACTGGGGTTACTCCACACTGTCGTATTTCGCGGTACACCCCAAGTACGCGAGCCACCCCGGCGCCGAAGCGGCCGAGTTCGCCCAGATGGTCGACAAACTCCACGAGGCCGGCATCGAGGTCATCCTTGACGTGGTCTACAACCACAACACCGAGGGTGGGCCGGACCTACCGATCTGGCTGTCGCTGCGCGGCCTGGACCGGGACACCTACTACCTCTCCGACGGCCACGACATCACCGGCACCGGCCTGGCATTGCGCACCGGTTCCCTGGCCACCGTCCGGCTGATCTGCGACTCGCTGCGCTACTACGCCGACCATTTCCAGATCGACGGATTCCGGTTCGACCTCGCCTCGGTACTCGGCCGTCCGCACGGTGGGGAATTCGACGCCCAGGCGGCCCTGCTGACCGCGATCGCCGTGGACCCGCTACTGTCCGGCCGCAAGCTGATCGCCGAGCCGTGGGACGCCACCGGCGAGGGTTACGCGGTGGGCCGGTTCGGCCCGATCTGGGCCGAATGGAACGACCGGTTCCGCGACACGGCGCGCGACTTCTGGCGCGGCTTCGGCGGCGTACAGGACCTGGGATACCGGCTGTCCGGATCGTCGGATCTGTACGGCTCATCCCGCCGCCCGTGGGCAGCTGTCAACTTCATCGCCGCCCATGACGGCTTCACACTTCGTGACATGGTGTCGTACTCGCACAAGCACAACCAGGCCAACGGCGAGAACGGCCGGGACGGCACGGACAACAATCGCAGCGCGAACTACGGCACCGAGGGCGAGACCAACGACCCGGCGATCCAGGCCATGCGGGCCCGGCAGGCACGAAATCTGGCCGCCACCCTGCTGCTGTCCACCGGCACGCCGATGATCAGCATGGGCGACGAACTGTGGCGCACCCAGGGCGGCAACAACAACCCGTACGGCCAGGACAATGAGATCTCCTGGATGAACTGGACGCAGAGCAGGCAGAGCGATCAGATGCTCGAGTTCTTCCAGCGGACCTTGGCGATCCGTGTGGACGCGCCGGCCCTGCACCAGGGCGAGTTTTTCGAGGGCCGGGCGCCCAGCGGCAGCGACGGGCTGGCTGATCTGATGTGGTTCAACCAGTTCGGCGAGCCGATGTCGATGGCGGACTGGTTCGATCCCTACCGCTGCACACTGCAGATGTGGATCGACGGCCAGGACGTCCGCGGGCACGGTCCTGGCGGCCAGGTTCAGTCCGACGATTCATGGCTGCTGGTGCTGCACTCCGGGCCGGACAGCGCCGACATCACGCTGCCCGGGCCGCCCTACGGCCACGCCTACACCCCGGTGATCGACACCGACAGCCCGACCGGTGAGCCCGCGGACGAGCGGCCGCTGTCCGGCGGGGTGGAGATGACCATCAAGGGCCGCAGTTTCTGGCTGCTGCGGGCGCACCGGGTCGGCGAGAGCGACATCCCGACCGACTGACCGACTGCACCCACGAAAGACCCCCGGGCGGCCCGCGCCACCCGGGAGTCCGGCACTTGGCCGGCAGTCTACGCAGTGACGACCAGACCGAGCTCGGCCGGCGCGGCCAACAGCTCGTGGCGCGGCAGAATCCTGACCGTGTAACCGATCTGGCCGGACCGGGCCAGCGGCAGGTTCGCCTCGTAGAGCAGCTCGCTGCTGCCCTCCAGTTCGGCCATGCCGAGCGCGTTCACATCCGTGGTCGGCAACATCTCGAACAGCTGCACGTCGTGCAGTTCGTCGTTGAGATCGACCCGGCCGATGACGGCCTGCACCGTGACGTCGTTCGCGGACAACCCACCGAGGTCCACATGCGCCCGGATCGACATCTTGTTGCCCAGTGACGGGGTCACGCCGATGCCCGAGGTGTCCACGTTGATCACCCGAACCTGCGACCAGGCATCGCGGATGATGTCCTTCCAGGCCGCCAGCTGCTTGGCCGGCTGCAGGCCGTTCGCGCTGACCGCCCGGGTGGCCACCGTCGCCGGACTGTAGTACTGCTGCACGTAGTCGCGCACCATCCTGGTGGCCTGGACCCGCGGGCCCAGGTAGGACAGCGTGTGCCGGACCATTTCCACCCAGCGACCGGGGAGTCCGTCGGTACCGCGGTCGTAGAACAGCTGGGTGACGTGCTTCTCGAGCAGGTCGTACAGCGCGCTGGCCTCCAGGTCGTCGCGGCGGACCGGGTCGGCTATGCCGTCGGCCGTCGGGATCATCCAGCCGTCGTTGCCGTCGTACAGCTCGTCCCACCAGCCATCGCTGATCGACAGGTTGAGCACCCCGTTCAGGGCAGCCTTCATGCCCGAGGTGCCGGACGCCTCCAGTGGCCGGATCGGATTGTTCAGCCACACGTCGGAGCCGGCGCACAGCACGGCCGCCATCCGCATGTCGTAGTCCGGCAGGAATGCGATGCGGTGCCGGATCGCCGGGTCGTCGGTGAAGCGGACCATCTCCTGCATGTACGACTTGCCGCCGTCGTCCTTCGGGTGTGCCTTTCCGGCGATCACGATCTGCATCGGCCGATCGGGATCCAGCAGCAACGCCTTCAACCGGTCCGGGTCACGCAGCATCAGGGTCAACCGCTTGTAGGTGGAAACCCGGCGGGCGAAACCGATCGTCAGGATGTTCGGATCGAGGATATTCTCGGTCCAGCCCAGTTCCGGCTCGGTCCGACCGCGCAGCTGCCAGGACTTCTTGACCGACATCCGGGCCATGTCGACGAGTCGACCGCGCAGCGTGTTGCGCAGCTCCCAGAGCCGGTCACCCGAGACGCTGGCAGCGTTCGGCCATTCGGCCGCCGAAGCCAGATCCTGCCAATTGGCCATGTCCCCGGCCACCTGGTACATCTCGCGGGACGCCCAGGTGGGCAGGTGCACACCGTTGGTCACCGAGCCGATCGGCACTTCGTCCGCTTCGAAACCGGGGTAGAGCTTGGAGAACATCTCCCGGGACACCACCCCGTGCAGCTTGGCCACCCCATTCGCCCGCTGGGCCAGCCGCAGACCCATGTGCGCCATGTTGAAGCGGGACTGGTCGTCCTCGATCCCCAGCGCCAACACCTCGCCGACCTTGAGGCCGGGGACGAGCCGGCTGTACCCGGATCCGTCGTTGTCCAGGTAATGCTCGACCATGGACATCGGGAACCGGTCGATGCCGGCGGGCACGGGGGTGTGCGTGGTGAACACGGTGCCGGCCCGGACGGCCGAGAGCGCCTCGGTGAAAGTCAGACCGGATTCGCTGATCAGGGTGCGGATGCGCTCGAGGCCGAGGAAACCGGCGTGTCCCTCGTTCATGTGGAACACCTCGGGCTGCGCATGCCCGGTGGCTTCGCAGAACGCCTTGACCGCGCGGACGCCGCCGACCCCGACCAGGATCTCCTGCTTGATCCGGTGGTCCTCGTCGCCGCCGTAGAGCTTGTCGGTGACCTGTCGCAGTTCGAGGTCGTTGAGCTCGATATCGGCGTCGAGCAGCAGCAATGGCACCCGGCCCACCTGCGCCTGCCAGATCCGGGCGAACAGCTGACGGCCGCCGGGCATGTCAACGGAAATAGTCAGCTGCTCACCGTCCGCGCCCTTGACCCGACTCAGCGGCAGACCCTGTGGGTCGTGCACGGGGTAGTGCTCCTGCTGCCAGCCGTCCGCGGACAGCGACTGCCAGAAGTAGCCGTAGCGGTAGAGCAGGCCGATGCCGATGATCGGCACCCCAAGGTCGGAGGCCGACTTCAGGTGATCACCGGCCAGGATGCCCAGACCACCGGAGTAGTTGGGTAGCACCTCGGACACGCCGAACTCGAGAGAGAAGTAGGCGATCGATTCCGGCAGCACGGTGCCGCCCGCGCCTTGCGCCTGATACCAGCGCGGCTCCTTCAGGTACGCCTGCAGATCGGCGTCCAGAGCGTGCAGCCGGGCCAGGAACTCGGGGTCGTTGGCAAGCTCGTCCAGACGGGCGACGCTGACCGAACCCAGCAGCTTCAGCGGGTCGCCGCCGACGTGCTTCCACAGGTCGCGGTCGATGTCTGCGAACAGATCCTGGCTTGCCGGATGCCAGGACCAACGCAGGTTTCTGATCAGGCCCCCGAGCGGACGCAACGCGTCGGGCAGCTGGGGGCGGACGGTAAATCTTCTGAGAGCCTTCACGGTCTGCAAAGGTAGCTGACATTTGTAACATTCGTGAGACGAACCCAGCGATCGGATCGATTTAGCACAAGAATTCCCAGGTCAAGATCGGGTCGGTAAACCTGCCGACACGAACCCGCATCCCCTTCACCGGGAGTGGACACGTTGGGTAGGTTATGGCTCGTGGCCGGACGAATCGGAATTTCCAACATCACCCCAGTCGTTGCCTGTGGCACCTACCCGACCAAGTCGGTCGTCGGTGAGCGCATCAGGATCGGCGCGACCGTGTTCCGGGAGGGCCACGACGCGGTAGCCGCGAATGTGGTCTTCCGCCCGCCGGACGCGCCCAGATCCGGGTCGGCAAAGAAATCCGCGCCCGCAGTTCCGCTGAATCGGATGGTGCCGTTCGAGGCCGGCCTGGATCTGTGGGAGGCCTTCGTCGTGCCCGATCGGCAGGGCACCTGGACCTTCACGGTCGAGGCCTGGTCCGATCCGCTGGAGACCTGGCGGCACAACGTCGAGGCGAAGGCTCAGGCCGGGCAGTCCGGTGCGGAGATGGCCAACGACCTGGCGATCGGCGCCGAACTGCTGGACCGGATCGCCGCCCGCCCGCAGCAGAAGTACGCCGCCGCCATCCGGGCCGCGGTGGATGCGCTCCGCGACGATTCCCGTTCGGTGGCCGAACGCATCGGCCCGGCGCTCGCGCACGAGATGTGGGAGGTGCTGGAGTCCGATCCGATCCGCGAACTGGTCACCACCGCTCCCCCCGTTCAGGTCTGGGTGGATCGCCCGTTGGGTGAGTTCAGCGCCTGGTACGAATTCTTCCCGCGCTCGCAGGGCGCGGTGGTCGACCAGCAGGGCAACGTGGTGCGGCACGGCACCTTCCGCGACGCCATCGAGCAGATCCCCCGGGTGGCCAGGATGGGCTTCGACATCCTGTACCTGCCGCCGATCCACCCGATCGGCGCGCTGAACCGCAAGGGCCCCAACAACACCGTCGACTCCGTGCCGACCGACGTCGGCTCGCCCTGGGCCATCGGCTCGGCCGCCGGTGGGCACGACGCCATCCACCCGGAACTGGGCACGATCGAGGACTTCGACGCCTTCGTGGCCGCGGCCAAGGCGAACGGCCTCGAGGTGGCCCTGGACTTCGCGCTGCAGTGCGCACCCGACCACCCCTGGGTCGCCGCCCATCCCGAATGGTTCACCACCCGTCCGGACGGCAGTATCGCCTACGCGGAGAACCCGCCCAAGAAGTACCAGGACATCTACCCGATCAACTTCGACAACGCCACGGAGTCGCTGTACGCGGAGATCCTGCGGGTCCTCACCTACTGGATCGACCGGGGCATCACGGTGTTCCGGGTCGACAATCCGCACACCAAGCCGGTCAATTTCTGGGAATGGCTGATCGCCAAGGTGCACGAGACGACACCGGACGCGATGTTCCTGGCAGAGGCCTTCACCCGGCCGGCGATGATGCACGAACTGGCCAAGGCCGGCTTCACCCAGTCCTACACATATTTCACCTGGCGGAACTACAAACAGGAGATCACCGACTACTGCGTCGAACTGGTCGCCGCATCGGACTACATGCGGCCCAGCTTCTGGGTCAACACCCCGGACATCCTGCCGTTCGCGCTGCAGGTCAGGGATGCTGCCACGTTCGCGCTGCGGGCCGTGCTCGCGGCCACGCTGTCCCCGACCTGGGGGGTCTACTCCGGGTTCGAACTCTACGAGCACGAGGTGCTCGCACCCGGCCGGGAGGAGTACCTGAACTCGGAGAAGTTCCAGCTTCGCCCGCGGAACTTCGAAAAGGCCCTGCTCGAGAACCAGTCGCTGGAGCCGCTCCTCACCCAGCTCAACCGGATCCGCAAGGCGCACCCAGCGCTGCACCGGATGAAGGGCCTGCACTTCCATGGCATCGACAACGACCAGTTGCTGGTCTACAGCAAGCACGACGAGCGCAGCGGTGACACGGTCGTCGTCGTCACCGCGCTGAGCAGCGGCGGAACCCACCTCGGCGTCACGGACCTGTGGATGCCCGCGCTCGGCCTGCCGTGGGGCGCGCGGTTCGACGTCTACGACGAGATATCCGGCGAGATCTACCAATGGGGTCAGTTCAACCAGGTGGTCATCGACCCGAACTTCCGGGTCGCTCACATCCTGACAGTCAAGGTTCGTTGAGCGGGCCAGCGAGCGGTTCCGAGCCGTTTCGTTCGGCCCGGGCGATGGCTCCGGACCCGCAGTGGTACCAACGCGCGGTGTTCTACGAGGTGTTGGTCCGCGCGTTCTACGATTCCAACGGTGACGGGACCGGAGATATCCGTGGCCTGATCGAGAAGCTGGACTACCTGGCCTGGCTGGGCGTGGACTGCCTGTGGCTGCCGCCGTTCTACGACTCTCCGCTGCGCGACGGCGGCTACGACATCCGCGACTTCACCAAGGTGCTGCCGGAGTTCGGCACCGTCGACGATTTCGTGGCATTGCTGGACGCCGCACACGCGCGGGGCCTGCGGGTGATCACCGATCTGGTGCTCAACCACACGTCGGATTCGCACTACTGGTTCCAGCAATCCCGGATCGATCCCACCGGACCGTACGGCGACTTCTATGTCTGGGCCGACGACGACACCGCCTACGCCGATGCGCGGGTGATTTTCGTTGACACCGAGCCGTCCAACTGGACCTTCGATCCGATCCGCAAGCAGTACTTCTGGCATCGCTTCTTCGCCCACCAGCCGGACCTGAACTTCGAGAACCCCGCGGTCGGCGATGCGCTGCTGGACGTGATGCGATTCTGGATGGACCGCGGTATTGACGGGTTCCGGCTGGACGCGGTCCCGTACCTGTTCGAGGAGGAGGGCACCAACTGCGAGAACCTGCCCAAGACCCACGATTTTCTCAAGCGGGTCCGCAGGGTCCTGGACGTCGAATATCCGCATGCGGTGCTGCTGGCCGAGGCCAACCAGTGGCCGGCCGACGTGGTTGAGTACTTCGGCGACCCGGCGGTCGGCGGCGACGAGTGCCACATGTGTTTCCACTTTCCTTTGATGCCAAGGATTTTCATGGCCGCCCGGCGCGAGTCACGGTTCCCGATTTCGGAGATCCTGGCGCAGACGCCGGCCATCCCGTCCACGGCCGCCTGGGGCATCTTCCTGCGCAACCACGACGAACTGACCCTGGAGATGGTCAGCGACGAGGACCGGGACTACATGTGGGCCGAGTACGCGAAGGATCCGCGGATGAAGGCCAACATCGGCATCCGCCGGCGGCTGGCCCCGTTGCTGGAAAACGATCGCAACCAGCAGGAACTGTTCACCGCGCTATTGCTGTCGCTGCCGGGTTCGCCCGTGCTCTATTACGGGGACGAGATCGGCATGGGCGACAACATCTGGCTCGGCGATCGCGACGGTGTCCGTACCCCGATGCAGTGGTCGCCGGACCGCAACGGCGGCTTCTCCCGATCCGATCCGGCGCGGTTGAACCTGCCCGCCGTGATGGACCCGATCTACGGGTACCACGCCGTCAATGTCGAAGCGCAGATGAACAACTCGGCCTCGCTGCTGCACTGGGTGCGCCGGATGATCGAGATCCGCAAGCGACATGCCACCTTCTCGGCCGGCGCGTTCATCGACCTCGGTGGCTCGAATCCGACGGTCCTGTCGTATTCGCTGCAGGTCGCGGACGGTTCGTCCCGGGCGGTGCTGTGCGTCAACAACCTGTCGCGGTTCCCGCAACCGGTCGAACTCGACCTGCGCAGGTTCCAGGGGCAGGTACTGGTGGAGCTCACCGGCGGCGCCACCTTCCCGTCCATCGGCGAATTGCCCTACCTGCTCACCCTGCCCGGGCACGGATTCTATTGGTTCGAACTCATCCCGGCAGGCGAAGGAGCGCAGCATCAATGACCCAGCTGACCGAGTTGCTCACTACCTGGCTTCCCGCACAACGCTGGTTCGCCGCCAAGGGTGTCGATCTGCAGGACGTTTCGATCGCGGCACAGAGCCGATTGGTGGACGACCTCGACGGCGCAACCGTCGACCATCTGATTCTCACCGTGCACTCATCGCTGGGCACCCAGTACTACCAACTGTTCGTCGGCTGGCGTGACTACCTGCCGGACCGGCTGGGCCATGTCACCATCGGCTGGCTGGACAACCGCACCGCCTACGACGCGCTGCACGATTCGGCGTTCTCGGAGTACCTCTTGCGTGGGATCGCCGAGAACGCGACCTGGGGCAGCCTGCGGTTGCGGGCCGAGCCGTCCGGCGTCATCGATCCCGCCGCCCGGGGCCTGGTGATCTCCGGCGAACAGTCGAACACGTCGATCATCTTCGGTGACTCGGCAATCCTGAAGGTGTTTCGTCGGCTCGAGGCCGGGATCAACCCGGATGTCGAGATCCACCGCGCGCTGCACGCCGCCGACAGCAAACACGTGGCCCAGCCGCTCGGCGTACTCGACACCGACATCGACGGCATACCAACTACTTTGGGCTTTCTATCCAGCTTCTTCGCCAATTCGGCCGACGGCTGGGCGATGGCCACGGCCAGTGTCCGGGATCTGTTGGGTGAGGGCGACCTGCGCGCCGACGAGGTGGGCGGCGACTTCGCGGCCGAGGCCAAGAGGCTGGGGATCGCCGTCGCCGAGGTCCATCGCGACCTGGCCACCGCCTTCGGCACGAGGGAGCTGACCGGCCGGGCGTGGGAAGCGGTGATCGACGCGATGATCACCGAGGCGGGGCGGGTGGCCGGCCATGTGCCGGCCATCGCGAACGACCTCGCGGGCATCGTGGCCACCTTCGAGCAGGCGCGTTCGGTGGACACCGCCGTCATCGTCCAGCGGGTGCACGGCGACCTGCATCTGGGTCAGACACTGCGAACTTTGACCGGTTGGGCCATCATCGACTTCGAAGGTGAACCAGCAAAATCACTCGTCGAGCGGAAGGAGCACCAACTGTTGGCCAAAGACATCGCCGGGATGCTGCGATCGTTCGACTACGCGGCCAACCACCTGCTGCCGAGCGGCGCCACGGACGCCCAGCAGACCTACCGGGCGAACGAATGGGCCAACCGGAATCGGGCGGCGTTCATCGCCGGTTATTCGGCTGCCGATGGCGCCCCGCCGCTGGGAGCGCCCGAAGTCATCCGAGCGTTTGAATTGGACAAAGCCGTTTACGAGGTTGCCTATGAGCACGGCAACCGGCCCGGGTGGGAACCTATCCCGCTGCACGCTGTGGCCACCTTGATCAAAGCCGGAGGAAACAAGTGAGTAACGAAGCCACCCCGCCCCCGTGCCGTAAGCCGGCCGAGCCGAAGGCAGCCGCACCCAAGGCAGCGGCGGCGAAGGCGGCCGCACCCAAGGCAGCGGCGGCGAAGGCAGCCGCACCCAAGGCAGCGGCGGCGAAGCCTGCTCCCCCGGCTGTGGCGAGCCCAGTCGTCGAGACCAGTGCCGCCACGCCGGCGAAGCGGGTTCGAAAGCCGGCGGTCAAGAAGTCGGCCGCTGCGGCCGTCGTCGCCGACGCTCCCGCACCCAGCGAGGTCCGGATATCCAGTTCGGTGACCGCCGCAGCCGGCAGCGAGGGACTCAGCGGCCCGACGACCCAGTCGGCCTCGCACGTGACCGGGCCCAGCGAAGAGGAGTTCGAGCGGGTGATCGGCGGCGCCCACCACGACCCCCACTCGATCCTGGGTGTGCATCCGCAGTCCGATGGCAGCACGGTCGTGCGAACCCTGCGGCACGACGCGCGGAGCGTGGACCTGCTGCACGACGGCGACATCATCCCGTTCACCCACACCTACGGGGGTGTCTGGTCGGTGGTGCTGCCCGGCGCGGTCGGCGACTACCGGCTCCAGGTTTCCTACGGTCCGGACGCCACCTATGTGGTCGACGACCCGTACCGCTGGCTGCCGACCCTGGGCGACATCGACCTGCACCTGATCGGCGAGGGACGGCACGAGCAACTCTGGGACGTCCTCGGCGCCCACCCGCGCACCTACGAGACCCCCAACGGTCAGGTCAACGGCACCTCCTTCGCGGTGTGGGCGCCGAACGCCGCCGGCGTACGGGTCTCCGGCGACTTCGACTACTGGACCGGCGCCGGCCAGCCGATGCGCTCGCTCGGGTCGACCGGCGTCTGGGAGATCTTCCTGCCCGACGTCAACGAGGGCACCCGGTACAAGTTCCAGATTCTGGGCGCCGACCGGGTCTGGCGGGACAAGGCCGACCCGATGGCGTTCTACTCCGAGCTCCCGCCGCAGACCGCTTCCATCGTCTTCAAGAGCACCTACGAATGGAACGACGCGGCCTGGATCAGTGAGCGCGCCGCGAAGGATCAACTGGCCTCGCCGATGTCGATCTACGAGATGCACGTCGGGTCCTGGAAGAAGGGCCTGAACTACCGCGAGTTGGCCGAAGCTCTGATCGCGGATCTGGCGGAGACCGGCTTCACCCACGTGGAGTTCCTGCCGCTGGAGGGCCACCCGTTCGACGGTTCATGGGGCTACCAGGTCACCTCGTACTACGCGGCCGATTGCCGCTACGGTGACCCGGACGACCTCCGCTTCCTGATCGATCGGCTGCATCAGGCCGGCATCGGGGTGATCCTGGACTGGGTGCCGGCGCACTTCCCCAAGGACGCTTTCGCGCTGGCCCGCTTCGACGGCACCCCGTTGTACGAGCACGCCGACCCGCGCCGCGGCGAGCAGCCGGACTGGGGAACCTACGTCTTCGACTTCGGGCGCCGGGAGGTCCGCAACTTCCTGGTCGCCAACGCGCTGTTCTGGCTCGAGGAGTTCCACCTCGACGGGCTGCGAGTCGACGCGGTTGCCTCGATGCTGTACCTGGACTACTCCCGCGAGGAGGGCCAATGGTATCCGAACGAGTTCGGCGGCCGGGAGAACCTGCAGGCCGTGGCGTTCCTGCAGGAGGTCAACGCGACCGTCGGCAAGCGGGTACCCGGCGCCTTGATGATCGCCGAGGAATCGACGGCCTGGCCGGGCGTCACCAAGCCGACCTACCTGGGTGGACTCGGCTTCCACCTGAAGTGGAACATGGGCTGGATGCACGACACCCTGGAGTACCTGGCTCGCGAGCCGGTGCACCGTTCGTGGCACCACGACGAGATGACCTTCTCGATGATGTACGCCTACTCCGAACAGTTCGTGCTGCCCATCTCGCACGACGAGGTGGTGCACGGCAAGGGGTCGATGTGGGGCAAGGTCGCCGGTGACAGCTGGCGCAAGGCGGCGACGCTGCGCACGTACTTCACTCACATGTGGGCCCACCCCGGCAAACAGCTGCTGTTCATGGGCAGCGAGATCGGCGCGTTCGACGAGTGGACCGAGAAGACGTCACTGCCGTGGTGGCTGCTCGATCACCCCCTGCACGCCGGTGTCCGCAAGATGATCGGTGACCTCAACGCGATCTACAAGTCCACTCCCGCCCTGTACACCCAGGACTTCACCCCGGCCGGCTTCACCTGGCTGGACGGCAGCGACCGGAACGGCAACGTCTTCTCCTACCTTCGCTGGGGCAGCGACGGCAGTGTGGTCGCGGTGATCCTGAATTTCTCCACGGAGCCGCACAATTGGTACAAGATCGGCCTACCGCGCGCGGGGAAGTGGCGCGAGGCGCTGAACTCCGACTCGGAGGTCTACGGTGGGTCCGGCACCGGCAACATGGGCGTCGTGCACGCCAATGACGAGCCTTCGCACGGGCAGCCGGCATCCGCGACCATCGTGGTGCCGCCGCTGGGCGCGTTGCTGCTGATACCCGACAACGGCTAGTGGTATCACCGGCCGCCTGAGCTGCCTCCTCCTCGCGGGCAGCCTGCTGATCTCGGCAGGCTGCTCCGCGACGGCGAGCCAGGCGCGATCCGATACCGGGACTGCGGTGCCCGGGACTGCGGTGCCGGGGACCGCGGTGCCCGGGACTCCGATGGCCGGGACTGTCTTGGCCGGGACTGTCTTGGATCAGCTGCAGGTTTTCTGGGGGCAGGCCTACCCGGACAACTTCGGTGCCGCCTTCGCGGCGCTGCGCGGCGGGATCCACCCGCTGGACTCGGGCAACCCCACCGCGGTCGCACCGCTGTGCATTCGGTCGCCCGATGCACTGACCGGTAACGCCTACTACTGCCCTGGCGAGGACGGCATCGCCTACGACACCGGGGTCCTGGTGCCGGTGTTGCTCGACCACTACGGCCCGGCGGCGCTGATCTCCAGCCTGGGTCACGAATTCGGCCACGCGGTGGCGGCCAGGGTCGGAGTGGCCGCCGGGCCGACATTGGTCCACGAAATGCAGGCCGACTGCTTCGCCGGAAACTTCGTCGCGTGGATCGTCGCCGGGCACTCCCGGGTCCTGACCCTGTCCGCGGCGGACCTGCTCACCGCGATGGCGCCGCTACTGGACTTCGCCGATCAGCCCGATCTCACCCCCACCGATGCCAGCGCGCACGGCTTCGCGGTGGACCGCGCACAGTCGTTCATGCTCGGCTATCGGTCGGCCCCGACCGCCTGCCGGGACATGTCAATTCGGTCGATTTCGGTGGCCCTCGGGCGCTTCGCCGTGGTGGACTACCGGACCGCTCGGTTCACCTCGGACGCCGACGTGTTGTCGGCAGCCCGATCCTCGATAGCCGCCACCGATCCCGGGCGGGTCGATGCGGATGTCCCGGTCGCGGACGCCGACCGGGCAATCGCCGCCGGCCTGGGGCAATATGCGCTGGCCACCGCCTGGGTGCTGGCCGCGGCGAAGGCCGGCCGCACGCCGACGGAGGCTGCGTGCCTGGCGGGCCGGTGGACCGCTGCGATCTATGGGCAGGTGCCGGCCGACCGGCTCGGGGGCCGGCTGACCGATGTGGACGAAGGGCTCAACGTCATTCGGCTACGGGCCGGCGCCACCGCGGCGGAGGTTTTCGGCTATGTCGACGGGTTCGCCGGGAAGTGCTGATTCAGTAGAGGGCGGCCGCCAGCGCCCGGCGAGCGGTGATCACATCGGGATCGTCGTTGCCCAGCAGCGCGAACAGTTCGAGCAGGTGATGACGGGCCGCGGTCTTGTCCTCGCCCGCCGATCGGCTGACCAGGGACACCAACCGGCCGAAGGCGGCGGGCACCTGGCCGAGAGCGAACTCCAGGTCTGCGGCATCGAACTGGCCGCTGACGTCGTCGGGTGCGGCCGCCGCGATGGCGACGGCGTCGGCCGGCAGCGATTCGACGTGTTGCTGGAACTTCAACTGCGCCAGGGCCAGCGCCGCTTCGGTGTTCGCCGGCTCGGCGGCGACGATCTGCTCGTAGATGCCCATCGCGACGTCGTAGTCGCCGGCCTCGATGGCGTCCTCGGCGGCGAGCAGCCGCGGATCCACCGGCGCCTCGACGACAGCCGATCCGGCTGCGGCCTCGGCCGCGGCGATGCCGGGCAGTCGCGGTCGCAGGGCGTCGACCAGCGACGTCAGCCAGGCTCGTAGCTGCGGCTCTGCCTGCGCGCCGCTGAACGCGTCTACCGGTTGCCCGGCGGCCACCGCGACCACCGTCGGAATCGACTGGACCTGGAAGGCCTGGGCGATCCGCGGGTTGGCGTCGACGTCGACCGTGGCCAGGTAGACGGCACCGTTGTATTCGGCGACCAGCCGCTCGAGCAGCGGCGACAGCTGTTTGCACGGCTCACACCAGGTGGCCCAGAGATCGACGATCACCAGCACCTGCCCGGACCGATCGATCACCTCCGGACCGAAGGTCTCCTCGGTGACCTCCAGGATGTACTGGCTGGACACTGGCGGTCCACCGGCCGGCACGCCCGTGACGGACGCGGGCTTGGGCGATTTCAGGGCGGAAAGGTCGACGGCGCGGGAGAGCGCGGCGGACAACGCCTGCTGCTGACGAGGGTTGGCACTGGTCATCGGTCAATCCTGACATGCCCGGCCGCCATGCCCGCATCGTGTTCACCCCCAGCGTCACCGGCCCTGGCCCGCACGCTCACCGGCGCAGCGGCCAGCCGGTGTCGATGATCGCCTCCAGCTCCCCGCGATCGCGTAGCCAGGATTGGAGACTGACTGCCCAGGATCGCTGCCACTCCTGTTGCCAGGCCCGCAGCTTTCCCCGCGGGGCACGGTTGATCAGCGGATATCGGTGCGCTATCGCCCGAGCCACACCGATCGCGGCCACCGAGTCCCCGGTTGCATCATGCGCATCCGGAGTCGGGATTCCATAGTGCTCGCCGGCCGCGACGAGGGTTCGCCGTCCTCGCCGCAATTGGTCGACGTGCCGGTCGATGACCAACGGGTCGATGATCACCGCGGTCGGCCACTCGGGGAGCTCGGTGACCCGCAACAGGTGGTGACGAGCGGCCTCGGCATCCAGCAGGCTCAGGTCATAGCAGGCGTTGAAGATCACCGTCGGCTGCCCGGCCCGCCAGCAGCCGCGAAGTGCGTCGATGATCTCGGCCACCGCTTCGCGGGCCACCCGGCCGTTCTTGCGTGCGTGTTCGGTGCTGATTCCGTGGATCGCGACGGCCGCGGCCGGAATATCGCTTTCCGGGTTGATCAGCCACGAACGGGTCTGCGGAAGCTGCCGTCCGGCCACATCGAGGTGTACCAATGCGGCCGTCACGATCCTGGCGGTTCGGACATCGACTCCGGTGGTCTCGGTGTCGAAGCCGACCATGGTGCCCGACAGCCCGAACAGCCGCCGGCGAACCACCGGCGCCAGATCGGCAGGCAGGTCGAACATCAACGGCTCTTTCATCCAGCACTCCATCATTGACCACTCATTCAGCAACCGGGTGCGTGCGCTTCCCGTCCTGCCGACCGTACAAAGGGGCACCGACAGTGACCCGTCGACACACCGCTGGCGGGCGCCTTCTCCTGCGCGCCGGATGGGCCTACCCTGGGTTGCCATGAGCACAGTCGTCCTGTTCCCGTCCGTTCTCGGTGTTCGCGAAGGTGTCCGGGACGCTGCCGCACGATTCCGCGCGGTCGGTCACGCGGTGCACATCGTGGACCTGTACGACGGCAAGGTCTTCGACGACTACGGGCAGGCCGGCACGTTCGTCGAGGCCCTCGGGTATCCGGTGCTGATGCAGTCAGCGCTCAACGCCACGCGCGAACTGACCGGTCCGCTGGTCTGCGCCGGATTCTCCAACGGCGGCGCGATGAGCGAGTACGTGGCCACCCAGCGGTCCGACGTCAGTCATGTCTTGAACTTTGCCGGCGCCCTGCCGTTGTCGCTGCTGGGGGTGCCGGACTGGCCGCAGCACACTGCGGTTCAGTTGCACTATGCCGAGGCGGATCCCTTCCGGCAGCCGGCCTGGGTTGCCGAGTTCGTCGCCGCCATCAGCGCCAGCGGAGCCCGCTTCGAGAGCTACCTGGACTACCCCGGCGCCGGGCACCTGTTCAGTGACGCCAGCCTGCCCGCCGAATACGACGCCGAATCCGCGGAGCTGATGTTCGCCCGGGCGCTGGACTTCATCCGCTGAAAATCAGCCCTGCTAGCGTCAGTCAGGTGACTGCTGACAACGCCGTGCCGTTCGACCTGATCGCCAAAGCCGCGCAGACCTGGCGCGACCGCATCGGGCCCTCCGAAGCGATGGAGGCCGTCACCAATGTGATGCGCGTGCAACAGATCCTGCAGGCCGCCGTCGACGAGTCGCTGCGCCAGCACGGGCTGACCTTCGCCCGCTACGAGGCCCTGGTGCTGCTCTCCTTCTCCAGCCGCGACTCGTTGCCGATGCGCCTGATGGGCGAGCGGCTGCAGCTGCACCCGACCTCGATCACCAACATCGTCGACCGGCTGGAGGCCGACGGGCTGGCCCAGCGGCTGCCGCATCCGACGGATCGGCGCACCACGCTCGTTGCCCTGACGCCGGCCGGGCGGACCCGGCTGGCCGAATCGACACTGTCGGTACTGAAGACCGATTTCGGTTTCGTCGGATTGGACGCCGGCGAGCTGACCCAGCTCTCGGTGCTGCTGACCAAGCTGCGCAAGGCGGCCGGCGACTTCTGACCTGATTGTTGATGCGGGTATTTCTCGCCGGGTTCTAAGCCGTGTCCCATTTGAACAGCCGGGTGGCGATCAGGGTCACCACGACGGCGAACGCCAGCAGGATACCCATCGGCAGCAATGCCGCCGCCGGACCCTGGCCGCGCACCAGAACGTCGGAGAGTCCGGACACCAGATAGCCCATCGGCATCAGCTTCGACACCACGACGAGCCAACCCGGGGCCGCGGTCAGCGGGATGAACGCGCCGGACAGAAAGCCCATCGGCAGGGTGATCAGGTTGGCGAGCCCTGAACCACCCTCGGCCGTTTTGGCCACGGCGCCGACGAGCAGACCAACCGCCAGGAAGGCCAAGGTCCCGGCGATGGTCAACGGGATGGCCATGTACCACGCGCCGTGCAGCTGGAGACCCAGAAACGGCAACATCGATACGCCCAGGAAGATCGCCAGCTGCAGCAGCGCCACCAGCACCGACACCACGACCCGGGCACCCACCACGGACACGGTGGCCACCGGCGCCAGCCGGAGCCGGCGCAGCACCTTTTTCTGCCGCCAGCTCAGCAGGGTCATCGCCGCGCCGAAGGTCGCCCCGACGGTGATGCCGTAGCTGATCATCCCGGGTGCGACGTACTGCACGCCGCGCAGAGATTGGTCTTCGACCTGCGCAATCTGCAGACTGAACGTCGGCGGCACCCCCGCGATCGACAGGTTCGCGGTGTCCACGAACGAGGACAGCACGCCCTGCACGGTGGCCGCCGCGACCTGATCGGCGCGGGAGATGTGCACGATCAGCTCGTCGCCCTGTTGCTCCAGGGCCGCCGCGACCTCGCCCTTGCGCACCGCGTCCAGCGCGGCGATCAGATCCTGCGGTGGTTTCAGGTCGAAGACCTGGGCAAAGGCGGCTCGCGCATCGTCGGGCATCTGATTGAGGAACGCGATCTCGCCGACCGGGATCACCGACTGCTTCGACTGAACCGGATTGGCGAAGATGACACCGAAGATCACGATGAAGAACAACGGGAACAGGACCGTGAAGAACAACATCATCTTGTCCCGGTAAAAGGCCTTGACCATCACGATGGCCAGCGCGCGAAAGCCTCTCATGCCCGGTACGCCCGACCGGTGAGCTCCAGGAAAACGTCCTCCAGAGTGGCGCCGCGGACCTGCAACCCGGCCAGTGCATCGAGCTGGGCCAACGCCGACAGCACCCTCGCCGGTGTCCGGGTGACGATGATGGTGGAGGTCGCCTCGATCTCGACGCTGTCGGCTCCCTCGATCTCCGTGGCCCGTTCCGCGGTCAGCGCCGCCCGTTCGACGGAGATCCGCACCGGCGCACCGAGCCGTCGGATCAGCTCCGCGGGCGGGCCGAGCTGCAGAATCCGGCCGCCGTCCATGATGGCCACCCGGTCGCAGAGCGTCTCGGCCTCGTCCATGTGGTGCGTGGTCAAGATGACCGTCTTTCCCCGTTCATTGATCGCCATCAGCACCGACCACAGATTTCGACGGGCCTGTGGGTCCAGTGCGGCGGTCGGCTCGTCGAGAAAGACGATATCCGGATCGTTCACCAGCGCGCAGGCGATGGACAGCCGCTGCACCTGACCCCCGGACAGCTTCTCCGCCGGCACCTTCGCCTTGTCCTGCAGCCCGACCAGGTCCAGCATCTCGTCCACCCGGCTGTTCGGCATGCCGTAGAGGTCGACGAAGGTCTGCAGCTGTTCCCGCGCGGTCAGCAACTCGAAGAACGCCGACGCCTGCAGCTGCACGCCCATCCTGGGCAACAGCGCGGCATTTCGCGGCCACGGCGACATCCCCAGCAAGCTGATGCTGCCGGAATCGGCCTGCCGAAGCCCCTCGATCATTTCCAGCGTGGTGGTCTTGCCGGCTCCGTTCGGTCCCAGGATGCCGAAGACCTCACCTTCGGCCACCTCGAAACTGACGCCGGCGACCGCTTCCAGGTCGCCATAGCGCTTGCGGACGTCCCGAACCTCAATGGCGTTGTTCACGCCCTCCCCCTACCGTGGTCAAGGCCCGTTCGCATCGAGAGCCCCTTCGAACGGTAGCCCAGGCGGATAGGGTGACCTCATGCAGCCGACCATTCCGCCCAGCGAATCGTCCACCCAGTCCGCCCTGTCCATCCTGGGTCTTGATAACGCCGAGATTGACCACGTCGGGGTGGCGGTACCGGATCTGGACGAGGCGATCGAGAAATACACCCGGTTCTTCGGTGGCCGTCTGGCCCACCGGGAGGAGAACGCCGAGCAGGGCGTGGTGGAGGCGATGATCGCCTTCGGCCCGGCCGGTGGCGCCCAGGTGCAGCTGCTGGCTCCGCTGACTCCCGCGTCGACGATCGCCGCCTTCCTGGACCGGCGCGGGCCGGGCCTTCAGCAGCTGGCCCTGCGAGTGCCCGACGTCGAGGCGGCCAGCGCGCGGCTGCGGGCCGCGGGTCTGCGGCTGCTCTACGACTCCCCGCGCCGGGGCACGGCCGGGTCGCTGATCAATTTCGTGCACCCGAAGGACGCCTGCGGGGTCCTGCTCGAGTTGGTGCAACCGGCGCACGCGAGCTGACCAGCCAGTATCAGCCGGCCCCGGGAGCCTGTGATTCTGTCGAAATTCTGCGACTTGTGGGGCACGGTTACCGGGGAACGACAACTTGCGTGGGACCATTGCCGTATGACTTCGCGTGAGTGGCTCCCCCAGCAAGCAGCGTTTGAGTTCGTCCGCCGGGGCTACTCCCCGGAACAGGTGCACGAGCACCTCGATCGGCTCGAATACGACCTGCGGATCATCACCGCGGATCGGGATTCGGCCAGCCATCGGTTGACCGAGCTGACCGCGCAGGCGTCGGCGGCTCAGTCCGAAGCCGACGAACTGCGCTCCCAGCTCGATCGGGAGGCGCTGTCCCCGACCTCGATGGCTGGGCTCTCCGACCGGATGCAGCGAATGATCCGGCTGGCCGAGGAGGAGGCATCGGAGATCCGGGCGCGCGCCCAGGCCGAGGCCGCCGACCGGCAGGCCAACATGGATCGGCTGTCGGCCGACCTGGGCGAGCAGCGCCGCAGCTTCGAGGCCGAACGAGAGAAGGCCCGCGGGCAGCTGGCCCAGCAGGTCCGCGACCTCATCGCGGAGGCCAATAACGAGGGTGAGCGGATTCGCACCGAGGCGGCCACCAAGGCCGCGGCGATCATCGGCTCGGCCCAGGACGAGGTCAACCGGCTGCACGCCGAAGGCCAGCACCGGATCGGCTACGCCACCGACACCGCGGAGACGATCGCGGCCGAGGGGGTCGCCGAGCGGAACCGGCTGGACAGCGAGGCCGCGGCCCGTCGCAAGGGGATCGAGGACGATTTCACCATCGCGATCACCGCCCGGCGCAACCAGGCACATCAGTACGTTGCCGATCAGGAGCACGAATCCCACCAGCAGGCCGTCGAACTGGTGACCACCGCCACCGCCGAAGCCGGCAAGCGGATCGCCGATGCCACGGCCGAAGCGGACCGCCTGGTCACCGCGGCCACGGATGAGGCCCAGCGCCGGGTGGCCTTCGCCGCCGCCGAGGCGCACCGTCGGGTGACCGCGGCCAACGCCGCTGTGACGTCGCTGGTTGCGCTCCGGGATGACGTGCTCGGCCAGCTCACCGGCTTGGCGCCCTACCTGGACCAGATCCACGCCGCCACTTCGGCCGCCCAGGAACTGGTCGCGGGTTTGCCGGCGGAGCCGAGTCGGCCCACCGGCGATGACTTCGACCCCGACGTCGATCCACTGGTGTTCTCCGGCGCCGCGGGGTTCAGCGAGGAAGGCATTCCGGACGACTGGGCCGCCGATGATGCCGACGATCAGACCCGGTCGCCCAACCTGACGTCGGCGAATATCTCCGGAGCCGTCTCGAAGTAGACGCCGGCAGCCTTCTGGATCAACACCGCGTCGACCACGACAGCGATGCCGGGGCCGACGATCAGACCCACCCAGCCCCACCAGTTCGCCACGAGGATGGTCAGCGCCGCCAGCCCGATGGCCGGCAGCGCGACAGCCAGACCCCCGAACAAGATAGTCAGCGTCACCTGCAGCACCCGATTCTTGTGCGCCGGTACCGCGGAGGCGAACATCGATCCGCGCGACTGCGGCATGGCGTACGGCTTGCTGGCCGACATCAGGCTGGACACTCCGGCCCCGCCGATCATCGTCGCCAGGACCACACCGATGGCGGCCGGGATCCATTGTTCGTCGCCACGCACCACCGCGCAGAACACGACAGCGATGACCGACAGCACTGTGCCGGGAATGATGACCACCAACAGGTGACCGATGATCTCGGCCTTGGCCTTAGCGCGGTCGCCGATCGCCACAATGTGCAGCCAGAGGCCCGAGCCGTCGACGCCGAACTGATTGCCGACCTGGGTACCCGACATCAGTGCGCCGAAGGCAACGGCGAACAGGGTGCCGTGCCCCTGAACCATGACGAACGGGAATCCGACCATGAACACGATGACCATCAGCCACGGCAGCCGGCGCATCGGATCCCGCCAGACCAGGACAGCATCACGGGCCGCGACGACGCCGGCGGTGCCGCGGGTGCTGCCACCGAAATCGTGATCACCGGCGGGCGAGGACGACGAGGTCACGGACGGACCCGACTCCATCGACTTGCGCAACGCCGCCGACCACCACCAGAACACCAGGCCGATCGCGGCGACCACGATGAGCACGGCAAGAAGCGCCGCGCCGACTCTGCCGTCGTGCAGCAATCCCGGCAGCTGAGCCAGCGCGCCCGCTGGAGTCCAGCCGAGCACATTCGATGCCGTCCGGGCGCCGGAGGCAAGGTTGCTGTCCCGGCTGATCCCGCTGAGCCCCGCATTGATTCCCATGTACAGCAGAAACACGCCGAAGCCGACCACCATGCCGAGGTCGCGGCCACGTCGGGTGCTCATCAGCGCCGCGAGTGAGGTGGACGACGCACGGGACAGGCCGACACACAGCAGCAGCTGCACGGCCATGCAGATCAGCGTGATCGGCAGCATCGCCAGGGTGCTCGCCAGCCCGACGGCCAGCCCGATCAGCACGATGGCATTCATCGCCGGCAGCCAGCCGATCAGTCCGGTCACCGTCAGCCCACGGATCAGGGTGGCGCGCCGCAGCGGTAACAGCGCGAACTTCTGCGGGTCGACAGTTTCGTCGACACCGAAGGCAATCAGCGGCATCAGCGTCCAGGCCACCATCTGGCTGGTCAGGAACAACGTCGCCGCGACCAGCGCAGTGGGTCCGGTGGTGTTCCGGAGCATGGCAAGGCTGAATCCGATCAGCGCCGCGACCAGACCGAGGGCGCACAGACCCACGATCGCGCCTATCCGCTTACCGCGCGGCGCAGCCCGCAACCGGCTGGTGAGCAGCTTCCATTTCAGTCCCGCGAAGAGCGCAACCATTCCAGACCCCCCGCCCCGCGATCGTCGGCCCCGATCAGATGGATGAACGCATCGTCCAAGCTGGCGGCGGACCCACGCACCTCGGCCAGGGTGCCCACCGCGACGATTTTTCCATCGTCCATCACGGCCACATGCGTGCAGAGCTCCTCCACCAGGGCCATCACGTGGCTGGAGAAGATGACCGTTCCGCCGCCCTGGGTGTATCGGGTCAGCACGGTTCGGATCACCCTGGCCGACACCGGGTCGACGGCCTCGAGCGGCTCGTCGAGCAGCAACACCCGCGGCGAATGCAGTAGTGCCGCGGCGAGGGTGACCTTCTTGCGCATCCCGGTCGAATAGTCGGCCACCAGCTTGCCGCCGGCGTCCGCGAGGTCCAGGACCTGCAGCAGCTCGGTCGCCCGGGCCTTCACCTGGTCAACCGGGAGGCCGCGAAAACGCCCCAGATACGTCAGCAGTTCGATGCCCGACAGTCGCTCGAACAGTTTGAGCCCGTCCGGCAGCACACCCATCAGGGCCTTGGCCGCCGCCGGATCCTTCCAGATGTCGAAGCCATCAATGTAAGCCTTCCCGGCGTCCGGCCGCAGCAATCCGGTGACCATCGACAACGTGGTCGTCTTGCCGGCGCCGTTCGGACCGACCAGCCCGAAGAATGATCCGGTGGGCACGTCCAGGCTGATCCGATTCACCGCGACCATCTCGCCGAACTGCTTGAACAGCCCACGAATGGCGATCGCATTGCCCGCAACCGTCGTATCGACGTAATCCCCGTACCTCAACTCGGTCATCGATCCCCCTCAGTCCCTTCCCCGACACCTTCGTCCATGATCCACTCGACAATAGCGGCAGCCACCGACGGCGCGTCCTCGGCGACGGCCAGATGCCCGCAATGCTCGATGATCGCCAGGCTCGATCGGGCGGCGGATCGGGCCATCTCGCGGGCGATGACCGGCGGCGTGATCTGGTCGTCCGCGCCGACGATGATCAATGCCGGCAACTCGGTGGCCGCCAGTACCGACGACAGGTCGGGCCGGGCGGCCATCGCCCGCTGCTTCCAGGCGACGTCGGCCGTTGATTGGGTCTCGATCACCACGGACAGCGCCTCCAGAGCGTCCCGCCGCTGGTCCAGCGTGTACGGACTGACCATGCCGGCCAGCAGACCGGCGGCCGCCGGCAGCTCACCCCGATCGGCATCGGCCGCCATCTGCTGCCGGTTGACCACCGCCGCCGGCGCGTCCGCGGTCGGTTTCGTGTCCGCCAGGATCAGCCCGAGCAGCCGCTGGGGGTACCGACCGAGCAGATTCAGCGTCACGTAGCCGCCCATCGAGACCCCGCCGACGACCGCCCGGTCGATTCCCTGCGCATCCAGCAGGGCGATCACCTGATCGGCGAGGAAGTCCACCGACGGCGCCCGATCGCCGGCGCCGGGACCGGGACCGGTCAGATCAGCGTGCAGATCCGGCGTCAGCAACTGGAGGTCGGCGCCGGCCAGCGCGGTCCGGAGCTCGGCGAAGGCCCTACTGTCGAACGGGAACGGGTGCAGCAGCACCACCGGAATCGGCATCACGCGATGGTCGGCACGAAGGTCTCGAAGGCGCCGTCCCAGGTCTGCGGCAACGGCGACCTCGACGGGACGACGCGGGCGATGATCGCATCGAGGGCCGCTTCGGCCTGTCCCACCCAGAGGTGCTTCGTCTTCGGGAAGTCGATCACCTGGGCCAGCGGCGCGCGGGCGAAACGGAGGAGGGCCTCGGCCGGCTGCAGATAGTCATCGAGTTCGGGCACCAGCGCGAGAAGAGGTTTCCCGGACGCGGTCCACCGGTCCAGGTCGGCGTCGGTGGCCCGGTGCAGCGGGGGCGACAGCAGGATCGCGCCGTTCACGTCCAGGCCGGACCCGTACCGCAGGGCCAGTTCGGTACCGAAGGACCAGCCGAGCAGCCAGCGTTCCGGTAGTTCCCGGTGCACCGCGTAGTCCACGGCGGCCTCGACGTCGAACCGCTCGGCGACGCCCTCGTCGAAGGAGCCCTGGCTCCGGCCGGCCGCGCTGGCGGTGCCGCGGGTGTTGAACCGCAGGACCGCGACGCCGGCCAGCGCCGGCAACCGGAACGCCGCCTTGCGGTAGATGTGCGAGTCCATCATGCCCGCGTGGGTGGGCAGCGGATGCAGGCAGATCAGGGTGGCGACCGGATCGTGGTCCAGCGGCAGGGCCAGCTCGGCGATCAGTTCCAGCCCGTCGGCGGTATGCAGCGTCAGCGGCTCCCGGCGCGCGGGCAGCACGGTGTTGGCGCGGATATGTGTAGTCATCGTCGGCAATTCTGTCACTGCGCGGTGGCGGCGGGCTAACGGACCAGCACGGCCAGCAGCATCCAGGTGGCGACCGCACTGGGCAGCAAGGAATCCATCCGGTCCATCACGCCGCCGTGACCCGGCAGCAGCGTGCCCATGTCCTTGACCCCGATGTCCCGC
The DNA here is from genome assembly GCA_038245175.1 of Mycobacteriales bacterium. Classification (GTDB taxonomy): domain Bacteria; phylum Actinomycetota; class Actinomycetes; order Mycobacteriales; family Nakamurellaceae; genus Nakamurella. The sequence continues at coordinate 216,683 of JBBRSR010000003.1, forward strand.
TTGATCTGTGACTCGATCAGGTCGCCCAGGGTGGCGATCAGGCAGATCAGCAGCCCGACAATCGCTCCGCGCCACCACTGATGGTCCAGCAGCAGCGCGACGCACAGTGCGCCGCCGACCATCGCCAGTGTGACCGACCCGGCGAAACCCTCCCAGCTCTTCTTCGGCGAAATGGTCGGCGCCATCTGGTGCTTGCCGAACAACACGCCCGCCGTGTACCCACCGGTGTCGGAGCAGACCACCACGATCAGGAAAGTGATGACCCGCGCGGCGCCGTCTTCCGGGGCCACCAGCAGCGTGGCGAACGAGGCGAAGAAGACGACGTAGATCACCACGAAGACCGAGGCGCAGACATCGCGAAGGTAGCCGTCCTGGCCGCCGAAGAGCCGCCAGATCAGGCACGCCAGCGCGGTCAGCCCCACTCCCACAATCTGCGCGAGGTGGCCGTAGGGCCAGGTCAGAGTGATCGTGCCGACCGCTCCGACGACGATCGGGATCCAGCTCAGGACAATCCCGCGCGCCTTGTACAGGGTTGAATGCAATTCCCACACGGAGGCGATCACCGCTGCCAGGATGACCGCGACGAACGTCTGCCGGAGCAGCAGCAGACCGGCGACGACGACCACTCCGAGACCTACGGCGACCCCGATGGCCGCCGAAAGGTCACGGCCGGCTCTGGAGGGCTTGGCGACGGGTGCCTGATCGGTCATCAGACTTCGAGGAGTTCAGCTTCTTTGTGCCGGACCAACTCGTCGACGGTTGCCACGTACTTGTCGGTGATGGCCTGCAGTTCCTTCTCGGCCCTGGCTCCGTCATCCTCGCTGACTTCGCTGTCCTTGTCCTTGACCAGCTTGTCGATGCCTTCTTTGGTCTTGCGGCGGATGTTGCGGATCGCGACCCGCGCATCCTCGCCTTTGTGCCGGGCCGATTTGCCCAGTTCACGACGCCGTTCCTCAGTGAGCTGCGGGAACAAGATCCGCAGGACGATGCCGTCGTTACTCGGATTCACGCCGAGGTCCGAGTCGCGGATGGCCTTCTCGATCGCCTGCAGCTGACTCATGTCGTACGGCTTGATGATCGCCATCCGCGCCTCTGGCACGGTGATGGTCGCCATCTGCTGCAACGGGGTGGGCGCTCCGTAGTACTCGACCTGGATGCGCGAGAAGGTATTCGGGTTGGCCCGCCCGGTCCGCAGGGTGGACAGATCATCTTTGGCGGAGGTGACCGCCTTCTCCATCTTCTCCTCGGCGTCGAAGAGCGCTTCGTCAATCATTTCGGTATGCCTTCCGGGTTCTTACGGAGTCGTGACCAGTGTGCCGATCGGCTCGCCCAGAACAGCGCGCGCGATGTTTCCCTCCACCAGCAAGTTGAACACGATGATCGGCATCCGGTTGTCCATGCAGAGCGTGAACGCGGTCGCGTCGGCAACCATCAGGCCGCGATCCACCACTTCCCGGTGGCTGATCTCGTTGAACATCTGTGCGTCGGGATCCAGCCGCGGGTCGGCGTCGTACACGCCATCCACCGCTTTTGCCATCAGTACGACCTCGGCCGAGATTTCCAGGGCGCGCTGGGCGGCGGTGGTGTCGGTGGAGAAGTAGGGCATGCCCATACCGGCGCCGAAGATGACGACCCGGCCCTTCTCCAGGTGCCGCACGGCGCGCCGGGGAATGTAGGGCTCGGCCACCTGGCCCATCGCGATGGCCGTCTGGACCCGGGTGTCGATGCCCTGTTCGCGTTCCAGGAAATCCTGCAGAGCCAGGCAGTTCATCACCGTGCCGAGCATGCCCATGTAGTCGGCGCGGGCGCGATCCATGCCGCGGTTGTGCAGCTCCGCGCCGCGGAAGAAGTTGCCGCCACCGATCACCACGGCCACCTGGGCACCGGTCGCGACCACTTCGGCGATCTGCCTGGCCACCGTCGACACGACGTCCGGATCGACACCGACCTCGCCGCCGCCGAACATCTCGCCGCCCAGTTTCAGTACCACCCGATGGAAGGGCCGGCGCACCTGGACGAATTCGATCATGAGGTGGTGCACCGGCCCTTTCGCCTGGAGTGGTATTGCTGCCTGGAATCAGGCCTGGCCGACCTCGAACCGCGAGAACGCGGTCACGGTCACGCCGGCCTCGGCCAGGATCTTGCCGACGGTCTTCTTCGAGTCCAGGACCGAGGACTGCTCGAGCAGCACGGCGTCCTTGAAGAAACCGTTGACCCGGCCTTCGACGATCTTGGGCAGCGCCGCTTCCGGCTTTCCCTCCTCGCGTGCGGTCGCCTCGGCGATCCGGCGCTCGGTCTCGATGATCTCGGCCGGAATCTCGTCGCGGGTCACATAGCGGGCCTTGAGCGAGGCGACCTGCATGGCCGCGGTCTTGGCCGCGTCGGCATCGGTTCCGGTGTACTCGACCAGCACACCGATCGCCGGCGGCAGGTCCGCCGACCGACGGTGCAGGTACGTGGTCGTGGTGCCCTCGTACCTGACGACGTGCCGCAGTTCCAGTTTCTCGCCGAACTTCGCGGCCAGCGCGTTGATCGCGTCGGCGACGGTGCCCGCGCCAAGGGGTGCCTGCAGCGCCGAATCGATGTCGGTCGCGCTGGCGGCGACGGCCTTGACCACCGCGTCGGCCAGCGCCTGGAACTCCTCGTTCTTGGCCACGAAGTCGGTTTCGCAGGCCAGTTCGATCAGGGCGTTGCCGGCGGCAGCGACCAGGCCCTGCGATGCGGTCCGGTCGGCTCGCTTGCCGATATCCTTCGCACCCTTGATCCGCAGTATCTCGATGGCCTTGTCATAGTCACCGTCGGACTCTTCCAGAGCCCGCTTACAGTCCATCATTCCGGCGCCGGTTGCGTCCCGGAGCTTCTTCACGTCAGCAGCGCTGAAGTTCGCCATGGTGTGCTTTGAGTTCCTTTTGCTACTAGAGATCTGTTAACGGTTGTCTTGACTTTTGCGGCCGTCGGTACTCAGACGATCGCGGTGGTGTCGCCCTCGACGAATTCCTGCTCGGCCTGAATGACGGCCTCGGCGCCGGACTCGGTGACCGCGATCGGCTCGGCGGTTTCCAGCGCATCGGGGTCGACGGCGGCGGCCTCAGCGGCCTCGATGACCTCAGCTGCGTTGTCGGAGCCGGCCAGCAGTTCGCGCTCCCACTCGGCCAGCGGCTCTTCGGCGACGGTGGCGCCACCGGAACCGCTGCGGGCCAGCAAGCCTTCGGCGACGGCGTCGGCCACCACCCGGGTCAGCACGGCGGCGCTACGGATCGCGTCGTCGTTGCCCGGGATCGGGAAGTCGACCTCATCCGGATCGCAATTGGTGTCCAGTACGGCGACGATCGGAATGCCGAGCTTGCGGGCTTCGCCGACGGCGATGTGTTCCTTCTTGGTGTCGACGATCCAGACCACGGACGGGACCTTGGCCATGTCGCGGACGCCGCCCAGGGTCTTCGCGAGCTTGATCTGCTCACGGCTCATCAGCAGCAGTTCCTTCTTGGTGCGGCCGACGGTGTCGCCGGTCTCCTCCATGGCTTCCAGGTCCTTCAGGCGCAGCAGGCGCTTGTGCACGGTCTGGAAGTTGGTGAGCATCCCGCCGAGCCAGCGCTGATTGACGTACGGCATGGAAACCCGGGTCGCCTGCTCGGCGATCGCTTCCTGCGCCTGGCGCTTGGTGCCGATGAACATCACGGTGCCGCCGTGCGCGACGGTGTCCTTGATGAACTCGTACGCCTTGTCGATGTAGGTCAGCGTCTGCTGCAGATCGATGATGTAGATACCGTTGCGCTCGGTGAAGATGAAACGCTTCATCTTCGGATTCCAGCGACGGGTCTGGTGTCCGAAGTGGACACCGGCGTCAAGCAGTTGACGCATCGTGACGACAGCCATGGTCGTCCCTTCGTGTTGGCGCACGCGGACGCGGGCGCGGATCGGTTGCTGCTTTCCTCCGGGTGAAGGAGAGCCCTGGCGTCCTCGCGGCCGGTAACCCCGCACGGGGACCTGGTAGGCCGCGGCGATCATGGGTCCGCTGGTGGGCGGGACCGCAGTCGGGCGCGCGAAGTCAGTCCGTTCGAGACGGACCGCATAGTTGAGGATACGTTATCCACACGCCGGATTCGGTCCACAAATTTCGCCGGTCGGATTTGCCGACGGGGTGGCGCGGGCCAGGCTGGTTTCATGAAGGCGAATCGGGGATGGCGGTCGGTTCTCGTCGGCTGCCTGCTGGCGTTGGGTCCGGGAATCGCGGTCGCCGATATCGGCGGCGGGCCAGTCGATCGGCTGTCGAGCGCGAGCGCCACACCGGGTACCGGCTTCATGTTGCCGTTGGCCGGCGATCAGGTCGTGCTGACCCCGTTCCGGCCGCCGAAGAATCGGTACGGCACCGGACATCGCGGCGTTGACCTGGCCGGGGTGGTGGGCGCCCGGGTACTCGCGGCCGGCTCCGGCACCGTGGTGTTCGCCGGGCTGCTGGTCGACCGCGGGGTGGTTTCGGTGCAGCACGCCGGCGCGCTACGAACCACCTATGAGCCGGTCAGCGCTTCGGTGACGGCCGGACAGCGGGTGGTTACCGGGCAGCAGATCGGCGTGCTGGAGGCTGGTCACCCGAGTTGCGCACCCGCTTCCTGCCTGCACTGGGGAGCGCGGATCGACACCGAGTATCTGGACCCACTGTCATTGCTGCGACCGTGGCGGGTGCGGCTGTTGCCATGGGATGGCTGATCCATCGCGGGTCAGGCGCGTGGGTGGGCCTGCCGGTAGACCGTACGCAGCCGTTCGGCGGACACGTGAGTGTAGATCTGGGTGGTCGCCAGGCTGGCATGCCCGAGGATCTCCTGGACGGCACGCAGATCCGCGCCCCCTTCGAGCAGGTGAGTGGCCGCCGAGTGCCGTAGCCCGTGCGGCCCGAGGTCGGGGGCGCCGTCGATACCGGCCAGGCGTTCGTGCACGAGGGTACGAACGGCGCGCTGGTCGAGCCGGCCACCGCGGGTCCCGATGAACACCGCAGATCCCGGGGACGAGGTGCCGAGCACCGGGCGGCCCTGTTCGAGCCAAGCCTGCAGCGCCGCGTCCGCTGGCCGGCCGTACGGGACCGTCCGCTCCTGGTCGCCCTTGCCGAGCACCCGCAGCACCAGCCGGCGCCGGTCGATGTCGCCGGTATCGAGGCCGACCAGTTCGCTGACCCGGATGCCGCTGGCGTACAGCAGCTCCAGGATGGCCTGGTCCCGCAGGTGCAGGGCGATCAGCACCGGATCGTGGCCGGTGACCGGCTCATCATGCAGCAGTGCACTGGCCTGGTCGGTGCGCAGGATCGGTGGCAGCGTCCGATGCGCTCTCGGCGCGACGAGCCGGCTGCCCGGGTCGATCGGGCTGAGCCCGGTGCGCAGCGCCCAGGCGGTGAACGAGCGCGCCGCGGCGGCCTTGCGGGCCAGCGATGTGCGCGCGGTGCCGGTACTGCTCAGCTTCGCCAGCCAGCTGCGCAGGGCGGCCAGATCGATCCCGGCGGGATCAGTGCGGCCCAGCCGCTGGCAATGATCGAGCAGCTCGCACACATCGGAGACGTACGCCCGGACCGAAGCCGTGGCCAGCCCCCGTTCGGCCTGCAGATGCTGCTTGTACCGCCGTACCGCGTCGGCGAAGGCCTCGGTCAGCCCGGCGAGCAGCTCCGCGCTGGTCACCCGAACCGGGCGAGGTCGCCCAGCCCGGGTCGCGCTGGAAACGTTGCGCATGCCGTGAATGCTATTCGAGTCGGGGCTGGTCAGGCCGGACCTGGACGACGGTCAGACCCGGCGCCAGTAGCCACTGTCCCGCCGGGCCAGCCCGGCGATCTCCAGCAGCGGCATCACCCCGAGCACCTGGGCGGCGGCTATCCCCGCCGACACCGCCAGGTCCGCCACCGTCGCCCGGGTTCTGGCCGGCAGGGCGTCGTAGACGCGGGCCACCAACGGGTCCAGACCGTCGGTCGGCCGAGCCCGCGGGTCATCGAACAGGGCGCTGTCCGCGGCGCCGCAACCGGTCCGGGGTGAGGCGCCGGGGCCGGCCTGGACCAGCGGCGGCGCCGCGGCGAGCACGTCCTGCGGGCCGCTGGCCAGTGAGGCGAACCGCTCCCGTAACAGCACATGGCAGCCCACCGACATCGCCGAGGTGACCGGCCCCGGCACCGCCATCACCGTCCGGCCCAGGTGACCCGCCGCCGACGCCGTGCTCAGCGAACCGGACCGCCGACCGGCTTCCACCACCACCGTCACTGAACTCAGCGCCGCCAGCAACCGATTGCGGACCAGGAAGCGATGCCGCGCCGGCGTCATGCCCGGCGCGTACTCGCTGACCAGAGCCCCGGTCCGGGCCACCTCAGCCAGCAACGCTGAATTGGCCACCGGGTAGACCCGGTCGATCCCGCAGGCCAGCACCGCCAGCGAGGTTCCTCCGGCGTATATGGCCGCCCGGTGCGCGGCAGTGTCGATCCCGAAAGCGCCGCCGGAGACCACCGTGTAGCCGGCTTCGGCCACCCCCATCGCGATCTCCGCCGCGACCCGCTCGCCGTAGCTGCTGCTCGCCCGCGACCCGATGATGGTGATCCCCGCGCCCGGCAGTTGATCTCCCAACGCTCCCCGCACGTACAGGGCCAACGGCGGGGCCGACCCGCTCACCCCGCGACTCTCGGCCATCTCGAACGCGATCATGGCCGCCGCCGGCCAGGCCGCGTCTTCCGGACAGAGCAGCTGCGCCCCCACACCCTGGGCCGCCGTCAGATCCGCGGCGGCCTGCTCGATCAGCTCCGCAGCCGAGCGGTCCGCCGTGCGCGCCGCTGTCGCGGCCAGCACTGCCCTCGGCGCATCACGTCTGATCACCGCCTCGAACGCGGGCAGCAGCCCCACCCCGGCGACGAAATCGACGATCACCGATGCCGGCGGTTCGGCCCACCGCAACAACCCTGCCCGAGCCACCCGATACTCGACGTTCACGCTGCCTCCCCGCTTCGCAGACTCAATGCCATGGCCACGTCGGCGATCTCGGGTGCTCCCCGGTCGGCCAGATCGGCGGCCGTCAGCGCTAACCGCAACACCCGGTCGTACCCTCGGCCGGTCAACAGACCCGCGCGCACCGCGCGGTCCAGCAGCCGCGACGATTCCCCGGCCGGCCGCCACCGACGCCGCAGGACCGGCCCCGGTACTTCACCGTTGCACCGCCACGGTGTCCCGGCCCAGCGCTGCCGCGCCCGCTCGCGAGCCGCCAGCACCCTGGCCGCGATCAGCTCCGAGCACTCCCCCGGCTCACCTCCGCTCATTGCTGCCGGGTCCAGGGCCGGCAGGCTGATCCGGATGTCCACCCGGTCCATCAGCGGACCGGACAACCGGCTCAGGTAACGACGCCGAACCCCGGAGTCGCAGCGACAATCCACATCACGAGCGGCCGCGCACGGACACGGATTGGCCGCCAGGACCAGCTGGAAGCGCGCCGGAAAGCGAATCGCCCCGGTCGCCCTGGCAACGAGGACCTCACCGCTTTCCATCGGCTGCCGCAGCGAATCAAGAATGGACGGCTTGAATTCCGGCGCCTCGTCCAAGAAGAGCACGCCGCGATGGGCCAACGAGATGCTGCCGGGCCGGATCAGCCCGGAGCCACCGCCGATGATCGCCGCAGCCGAGGCCGAATGGTGCGGGTCGATGAACGGCGGCGACGTCACCAGCGGTGTGTGTTCGCCGAGCACCCCTGCGACCGAGTGCACCGCGGTGACCTGCAACGCCTGCTCATCCGAGAGCTGGGGTAGCAGCCCGGGCAGCCGCGCGGCCAGCATCGTCTTGCCCGCCCCGGGCGGACCGATCATCGCCAGATGATGTCCGCCGGCGGCGGCCAGTTCCAGGGCCGCTCGGGCTTCCGGCTGGCCGAGCACGTCGGCCATGTCCGGTACCGGTGCCCGCTCCGGCAGCCGCCGGGCCCCCGGCATCGCGAGGGCCTCGTTGTCGCCCCGAAGATGGCCGAGTACCTCGCGCAGGGTCGCCGCACCGAGCACCCGGACACCATCGACCAGCGACGCCTCCGCCAGATTGCCCAGCGGCACCACGGCCAGCCGGATGCCCTCCCGGCGCGCAGCGAGCAGCGCGGGCAGCACGCCACGGACCGCCCGCACCCGGCCGTCCAGGCCCAGCTCTCCGATCCAGACCGCATCAGCATCGGCCCGGAGCTCCACCACACCGGCTGCGGCCAGCACGGCTACCGCGATCGCCAGGTCGAACCCGGACCCGCGTTTGGGCAATGCCGCCGGCGACAGGGCAAGGGTGATCTTGCGTTCCGGCCACTTCTCGCCCGAATTGACCACGGCCGCCTTCACCCGATCTCGGGATTGCTGCACCGCGGTGTCGCCAAGCCCGATCACCATCGTCCCTGGTAGACCCATCGCCAGGTCGGCCTCGACGGTCACCACGGCACCGTCGATGCCCTGCAGCGCGACGGCTTTGGTGCAGGCCAACCCCATCAGAGGGCGCCCATCAGAAGGCAGCCGGAAAATGGGTGATCTGCGGCTGGGCACCGGGCAGCCAGAGCACACTGATCACATCGAAGCGGACGACGATGTCGAATCGAACGCGATGCTCGGCCAGCCAGAGACCGGAAAGCCGGCGGATCCGCCGACGTTTGCCCTGGGTGACCGCTTCGGCGCCGGACCCGAACCCGGTCCCCGCCCGGGTCTTCACCTCGCAGATCACCGCCAGTGCCGCACCATCGGTCGCGATGATGTCCAGTTCACCCTCGCGGCACCGCCAGTTCCGGGAGATCACGGTCAGCCCCTGCTGCTGCAGGAACTGCGCCGCGACCTCCTCGCCCTGCCGCCCCAGCTCGTCCTTCGCCGCCATCCCCGCCCCCATCGCCGATCCGTGAGATCAGACTGGCGGCAATGACCGATGGCGCCAACCGAATGGTCGGCAATTGTGGATGAAAATCGGCTTGTGGATGGATTTCCGACACGCCGGTGCGACACGCCGCTAGGGCACGATCAGCTCAGCGCGGCGATCGCTGCCTCGGCGACACCGGCGGCGGACGCCGGATTCTGCCCGGTGACCAGCTTGCCGTCGGTGACCACGTGGGACTTCCACTTGCGGCCCTTGCTGACCTTGGCGCCGACCTCGGTCAGCCGGTCCGCCAGCAGAAACGGCACTACGTCCTGCAGGCCGATCGCGTTCTCTTCGATGTTGCTGAACGCCGCGACCTTTTTACCCGCGACCAGCAGATCGCCGTTGTGCAGCCGGATGGTGGTCAGCGCCGCGGGCCCGTGGCAGACCGCGGCGACGACGCCGCCCTGCTCCCAGATCGACGCGGCCAACACCGACAGGTCGTGGTTGTCCGGGAAATCCCACATCGCGCCGTGCCCGCCGACAAAATAGATGAGGTCGTAGATCGCCGAGTTCACATGAGCCGGAGCCGTCGCGGCGAGCATCTGGCGCTGGATGTGGGGGTCGCTGTGCCAGGCCGCCTGCGTGGGATCGGTCAGGTCCAGGGCATCCTCCGGCGCCGGTCCGCCGGCCACCGTCGTGATGTGCACGTCCCAGCCGTGCTCGACGAATACCTTCCACGGGTCCGCAGCCTCGGAAACGGTGTAGCCGGTGGCCTTGCCCGTGTCGCCGAGCGCAGAATGGCTGGTCAGCACCAGCAGGGCACGGCGTTCGTGCCGGACAGAAGGTGACATCGATGCTCCTTAGATTTTCTCAGAATGCGCCGTCTTCAGGGAGGCGAAGGTCCGGCTTCTCCAGTTCTTCGACATTGACGTCCTTGAACGTCACCACGCGCACGTTCTTGACGAACCTGGCGGGTCGGTACATGTCCCATACCCAGGCATCGGACATCCGAACCTCGAAATACATGTCGCCTTCGGAATTGCGAACCTGGACGTCCACCGCGTTGCACAGGTAGAACCGGCGCTCTGTCTCCACCACAAATGCGAAATGGCCGACGATGTCGCGGTACTCCCGGTACAGCTGCAACTCCATCTCGGTCTCATACTGCTCGAGATCCTCGGTGCTCACGTCACCCGCCCGTTCTTCGGCCCTGCTACTGACAAGATTGATAGTTCGAAGATTAGTAGTTAGAAGAGAGGCACCTCCTCATCCGACCCCGGCAACCGCCACGAGCGGCGGTGGACCAGGCTCGGTCCGTGCTCGCGTAACGCGGCGACGTGCTCGGGGGTGCCGTAACCCTTGTTGTCGGCGAAGCGGTAGGGCAGGTAGTCGGCCGAGATCGCGGTCATCATGGCATCGCGCTCGGTCTTGGCCAGAACCGACGCCGCGGAGATCCCGGCGCAGGTCAGATCTCCCTTGATCCGCAGGTGCACCGGTAGCGAACCGGCACCGCCGAGATAGTTGAGGTTGCCGTCCAGCAGTACCGCATCCACCGGGCCGCCGGCCAGCGCGGCCAGCCCGCGCTGCGCAGCCAGCCGGAGTCCGCCGATGATGCCGACCGCGTCGATCTCCGCCGAACTCGCGTGACCGACGGCGAATTCGGCCACCCAGCGGCGGATCGGTCGGATCAGGGCCTCGCGCGCCGCCGGGGTGAGCAGCTTCGAATCGGCCAGCCCAACCGGAACCCGCCCGATCGCCGGCGTCACCACCACGACCCCGACGCTGACCGGGCCGGCCAGTGCTCCGCGGCCGACCTCGTCCATGGCGGCCAGCCGGACCACACCTGTTCGCATCAAGGACTTCTCGATCCGAAGGTCGGGCCGGCACCGCACCGCTACGGCGACCGGCGCCATCTGCTTCGCCGCCGATGCGTGCGCCCACGCCGGAATCCGTAGCCCGCCCGCAGACCGACCGCTCCGAGCAATCCACCGGCCATCGGCATGGCCTGGTTTCCGCTGGACTGGATGTCCGGGCTGTCGATGGTCTGGAAGCGCGAAATCGGCATCACGATCAGCACCGCCTTGCCGATCACGTTCGCCTCCGGGATGGGGCCCTGGCAACTCGCCCCGGGAAGCGACCCGCGGCAGCCCCACGTCGAGTCCTTCGAGTAGCCGCGGTGGTCACCCATCATCCAGAGTGAGCCCGCCGGAACCTCGATCGGGCCGAAGCAGCGCTGGGACTTGACCGCGGTGGTGCAGTCGCTGGACCCTGCGATGAAATCGAGGTCCTGATAGATGTAAGGCTCCGTCAGCGGCCGGCCGTTCACCATCACCCGGCCCTCGGCATCACAGCACTCGACGGTCTGCCCGCCGGTGGCGATCACCCGCTTGACATAGTCCTTCTCGTTGGGCGGCGCGATGCCGACCACCGAGCCGACGGAGCTGAAGAACCTTCCGTACCACGTCGTCGGACCGGGGATCGAGGCTTCGACGGCCCAGGTCGGTGGCCCACTGAAGACCACAACCTCACCCGGGGTCGGATCGGCGAAGTCGAAGACGATCTTGTTCACCAACACCCGATCGCCGCCGTCGGCGACCCCGTGCAAGGTCTTCTCCATCGAGCCGGACGGGATGTAATAGACCTTGAAGAAGAACGTCTGGATCAGGAACGTCATGACAAACGCGATGGCCAGCAGGATGGGCAGTTCGATCCAGAACGGTCGCTGCTTCTTGGGCGGCTTCGCCGGGCGCCCGCCGTCGGCCGACTCGTGCTGGCCGGGCGTTTCAGTTGCCGCGGCGGCCGCGATTGGCGCTTCTGCCGTCGTCTCGGCGGCCGATCGGTCGGTGACGGCAGGTTCGGCGGCGTCCCCGGATTCGGGAACGCCGTCGTCCTTGTTGTCGTTTCGCGCGATGCCCATGTGCTACGAGTGTGCAGTGTCCGGACGTAGGCTTGTCCGAATTAGCGGTTGATGTCGCGCTTTTCCTTGATCTTGGCGGCCTTGCCGCGAAGATCGCGCAGGTAATACAGCTTGGCGCGGCGGACGTCGCCGCGGGTGACCAGCTCGACCCGGTCCAGGTTCGGGGAGTGGACCGGGAAGGTCCGCTCGACGCCGACACCGAAGCTGACCTTGCGGACCGTGAAGGTCTCACGGACGCCGCCGCCGTGCCGCCGGATGACGTGACCAGCGAAGACCTGCACCCGGGAGCGCGTGCCCTCGATGACCTTCACGTGCACGCGCACGGAGTCGCCGGGGCGGAAATCAGGCAGGTCCGACCGCAGCGAAGCAGCGTCCAGAGCATCCAGGGTTTGCATGTGAGAGTCCTCGCGAAAGCTAAATGGGAAACTGGCGAATTCAAGAACGGATCAAATCGACGAAACGGCAACCCCCCTAGTCTGCCAGAGGATCGGCCAGGCACGAAATCAGCTCGGTTCGAGCAGGTCCGGCCGCCGGTCTCGGGTCCGGGCGACGGCTTGGTCCCGGCGCCAGGCCTCGATCGCCGCGTGATTCCCGGACAACAACACCGGCGGCACGGCGAAACCGCGATAGTTCTCCGGGCGGGTGTAACTGGGTGGCTCGAGCAGTCCCGGCCAGCCTGCCCCGAACGAGTCGTGGACGGCACTGGCCGGATTTCCCAGCACGCCGGGGATCAGCCTGGCGATCGCCTCCACCATGACCAGCACGGCGACCTCGCCGCCGGCCAGCACGTAGTCGCCGATGGATAGCTCACGAACCGTCATCCGGGCTGCGGCCTCGTCCGGCACCCGCTGGTCGATTCCTTCATACCGCCCACAGGCGAAGACCAGGTGGCGCACGGCGGCAAGTTCCTGGGCGACCGCCTGGGTGAATGGCTCCCCCGCGGGTGTCGGCACGATCAGCGTGGTCTCGCTGTCGCAGACGGAGTCCAGTGCGCGGCCCCACACATCAGGCTTCATCACCATGCCGGGGCCGCCGCCGTACGGGGAATCGTCGACCGTCCGATGCCGGTCGACGGCGAAATCACGCAGGTCATGGATCCCGACGGTGAGCACGCCGTCGGCGATCGCCTTGCCCAGCAGCGACTCCCGCAGTGGCGCCAGATACTCGCCGAAAATGGTGACCACATCTATTCGCATCGGGAGGGATTCAGTCGAAGAGTCCGTCGGGCGGGTCGACGATCACGAAACCGCCGCGGACGTCGACGGTGGGCACCACGGCCTTGACGAATGGGATCAGCACCTCGCCGCCCGGGCCCATCGGGGACTTCACGACCAGCACGTCATTGGACGGCAGGTGCATCAGGTCGGCGATCTGGCCGATGCTCTCCGGCGCGCCGAGCAGCCGGACGGCCAGCCCGATCAGTTGATGGTCGTAGAACTCTTCGGAATCGGTCAGCTCGGGCAGCTGCTCGGTGTGAACCACGAGCAGGGTGCCCCGCAGCGTCTCGGCCGCGTCTCGGTCGGCGATGCCCTCGAATGTCAGCACAGTGTTGCCGCCGATCGTGCGGCGGCCCGACACTGTGAGCGGGCCCCGGTTCGCCGGGTCGGTCGCGAAGACCGACCCGGCGGTGAACCTGGTTTCCGGATTGTCGGTGCGTACCTCGACGGTCACGCCACCGGCCAGCCCGTGCGGACGGCCGATCCGGCCGGCGATCAGTTCCACAGCGCAGGTTCAGCGATCGGTGTCGACGACATCCACCCGGATGCCGCGGCCGCCGACGGCCGTCATCACGGTCCGCAACGCGGTCGCGGTGCGACCGCTGCGGCCGATGACCTTGCCCAGGTCGTCCGGATGCACCCGGACCTGCAGGGTTCGTCCCTGCCGGGAGGTGGTCAGCGTGACATCCACGTCGTCCTCGTGATCGACGATGCCGCGGACCAGATGTTCCAGGGCTTCTTCCAGCATGACTATTCGGCGCTCTCGGTGGCTTCCGGCGAAACCTCGACCGTCGAAGTCTTCCGCTTCGAGGTGGTCGCCGGGACGAACTCCTCGGTGCCGATCGCCGCAATGGCCGCGTCGTAGAGGGCCTTCTTGTCGGCCTTGATCGGCTGCGGCTTCAGAGTGCCCTCGGCACCCGGCAGGCCCTTGAACTTCTGCCAGTCACCGGTGACCTTCAGCAGCGCCTCAACCGACTCGGTCGGCTGCGCGCCGACGCCGAGCCAATACTGCGCCCGCTCGGAGTTGACCTCGATGAGGCTCGGCTCCTTCTTCGGGTGGTACTGCCCGATCGACTCGATGGCCCGTCCCGAACGACGGGTGCGGGAGTCGGCGACGACGATGCGGTAGAACGGCTCGCGAATCTTGCCGATGCGAGCAAGCTTGATCTTGACGGCCACGGTGGGACGTACTCCTTCAAATTCGATTCTGGGCGGTGCTCTTCGGACCGTGTGGGGGTGCCCGGGTCGAAAACGCACCAAAGGACGGCATCCGCCGGGGAGAGGGTCCGTCGGGTGCCGATGCCTGGGCAACTCTACCTGATCAGGCCGGACCTGATAACTGCCCGCGGGTGGTGCAGGACCTCCGGGTCCACCCGAGGGTCCCCCGGATAGACCACCAGATCCGCCGCACCGCCCCATTCCGGGTCGGCCACGCCCAGCCAGCGCCGCGCCTGCCAGCTGGCCGCGTCCAGGGCCTGGGCGCTGGACCGGCCGACCGAGCTGAGGAGCCGGATCAGCGCCAGGACCTCATCCACGATCCGACCGTGTTCGACGAACCCGCCGGCGTCCGTGCCGGCATGCACCGCCACCCCCGCCTCGATCGCGTCGCCGAACGTCTGCGCGGACCGTCTGTGCAGCTCACGCATGTGTTTTGCGTAGGCCGGGAACTTCTCGGCGGCGGCTGCAAAGGCCGGGAAGTTCTCGATATTGATCAATGTCGGAACCAGATGGACGCCCCGGCGAGCCATCTCGTCGATCGTCTCGGTGCGCAGCCCGGTGCCGTGTTCCAGACAATCGATGCCGGCGGCCAGCAGCCCGGGAATAGCGTCCTCGGAGAACACGTGCGCGGTCACCCGGGCCCCGGCCGCATGCGCGGCGGCGATCGCCTCGACAAGAATGTCATCGGGCCAGAGCGGGGCGAGGTCACCGAGATCACGGTCGATCCAGTCCCCGACCAGCTTGACCCAGCCGCCGCCGTAGGCCACCTGACGGCCGACCTCAGCCACCAGATCCGCTGGTTCGGCCAGGTCGACGCCCAGCCCGCGGATATACCGCTTGGGCCGTGCCAGGTGCCGACCGGCCCGGATCAGGACCGGCAGATCGGCCCGGCCGGTCAATGACCGGGTGTCCAACGGTGATCCGCAGTCCCGGATCACCGTGACCCCGGCGGTCAGGTTGGTGCGGGCCTGCTCCTCGGCCTCGTCCAGGTCGACCACGCCGGTCGTGGAGTATCCGACATGGCAGTGCGCATCGACGAATCCGGGCAGCACCCAGCCGGTCAGCTCGACAGCGCCGTTGACCGGGCCGTCGACATACACGCCGTCGACGATCCAGTGGTCGACCGGCCCGCCGGTGGCCGGGTCGATCCCGCAGACATGGAGCGCGTTCACATCTTGGGCAGTTTGATCTTGGTCGGGTCGAAGTCGAAGCCGGGCGGCAACTGCGCCTGCTGGACACCCGCCACCGGCGACGCCCCGGGCGACATCCCCGGCGGCAGCATCCCGGCCAGGCCGCCGGGCATCGGACCGCGCACCTTCGGCGGCGTCGGCCCACGGCCGACCGGCTTGCCGCGCTTGCCTTTTCGGCCCTTGACCGAGCGATTGTTCTTGGCGCCCGGGAAGCCGAACCGACCGGCCATCGCGGTCATCATCTTGCGTGCCTCGAAGAAGCGCTCCACCAGCCCGTTCACCTGAGTCACCGAGGTGCCGGAGCCCTTGGCGATCCGCTGACGGCGGGAGGCGTTGATGATCTTCGGGTCGGCCCGCTCCTGCATGGTCATCGATTGGATGATCGCCGCGGTACGGTCCAGGTCGCGGTCGTCGATGTTGGCCAACTGCTCCTTCATCTGGCCGGCGCCGGGCAGCATCCCCAATATGCCGGCGATCGGGCCCATCTTCTTCATCGACTGCATCTGGGTGAGGAAGTCGTCCAGGGTGAAATCGCCGCCACCGAGCTTGAGCGCCATCTCTTCGGCCTGGTCGGCCTCGAAGACCTGCTCGGCCTGCTCGATGAGGGTGAGCATGTCGCCCATGCCCAGGATTCGGGAAGCCATCCGGTCCGGGTGGAAGACGTCGAAATCGCCCTGCTTTTCGCCGGTGGAAGCGAACATGATCGGTGAACCGGTGACATAGCGGACCGAGAGCGCAGCGCCACCGCGGGCGTCACCGTCGAGCTTGGTCAGCACCACGCCGGTGAAGCCGACTCCGTCGCGGAACGCCTGGGCGGTGGTGACGGCGTCCTGACCGATCATCGCGTCCAACACGAACAGGATCTCGTCGGGATTCGTCACGTCCCGGATGGCGGCCGCCTGAGCCATCATCTGGGCGTCCACGCCCAGCCGGCCGGCGGTGTCGACGATGACAATGTCGTGGTGCTTCTGCACCGCGAACGCCAGCCCCGCCCGGGCCACCCCGACCGGATCGCCGACCCCGTTGCCGGGTTCGGGGGCGAAGACGGTGACGCCCGCCTGCTCGCCGACCACCTGCAGCTGGGTCACCGCGTTCGGTCGTTGCAGGTCGCAGGCGACGAGTAGGGGGGTGTGCCCCTGACCCCGGAGCCACGCGGCGAGCTTGCCGGCCAGGGTGGTCTTGCCGGCGCCCTGCAGGCCGGCCAGCAGGATCACCGTCGGCCCGGTCTTGGCGAAGGTCAGCCGGCGCGTCTCACCGCCAAGGATGGTGACCAGTTCATCGTTGACGATCTTGATGATCTGCTGCGCCGGGTTCAGGGCCTGAGAGACCTCGGAACCGGTCGCCCGTTCCTTGACGGCCGCCACGAATGCGCGGACCACCGGCAGCGCAACGTCGGCTTCCAGCAGGGCGATCCTGATCTCGCGGGCAGTTGCGTCGATATCTGCCGGCGACAACCGGCCCTTGCCGCGAAGACCGGTGAAGACGGTATGCAGCCGATCGGAGAGAGTTTCAAACATCAGTTGAGGTTATCTCAGGCAATCGCCAGCGCTCGGCGCAAGTCGGCCAGCAGGCCCTCGGCGGCTCGCTCACTGAGCGGTTCGCCTTCGCGGTCGGTCAGGTAGAAGACGTCCACGACCTCCGAGCCGAGCGTGTCGACCAGCGCGGACGTGACGAGCGCCCGGGCGGCCGCCACCGTCGAGGTGATTCGGTGCAACAGACCGGGCATGTCGTGCGCGCGAATCTGCAGCACGGTGGCGGTGGTCGACGCACTCGCGATGGTCTCGATGACCGGCTGCGGCACCGGCACCCGCGGCGCGGCGGACAAATCGCGCTTGGCCAGTGCGGCCGCGACGTCGATGCTGCCGTCCAGCGCGCGAATCAGATCGGCGCGCAGGGTGTCGGCGATCGGCGCCTCACCGAATTGCGGCTGCACCGTCCAGACCTGCAGGGCGGTCCCGGCGAGCGTCCGGGCGGTGGCCGCGCGGATGGTCAGCCGGTGCAGCGTCAGGGTGCCGGCGGCGGCGGCCAGCAGGCCGGGCCGGTCCGGCGCGGCGAGGGTGACGGTCAGGCCCACCTGGGCGGGATCGACGCGGATCCGGACGGCGCCGGCCCGGGCCTGTTCGAGCAGTGCGCGCTCGGCCGCGGTCAGCTCACCGGTCCGGGCCGGCAGGTTCAGTCCGAGCGCGTTCGTGGTGCGGGCGACCAGCCGCGCAACCTGGGACGCCTTCCAGGCAGACCAGGTCTTCGGCCCCGCGGCCCGGCTGTCGGCCTCGGTCAGCGCGTGCAGCAGTTGCAGGGTGTCCAGGTCGGGAATCACCGCGGTGACCATGGCTACCGTCGACGGGTCGTCGGGGTCCCGCCGGGCGGCGATGTCGGTGAGCAACAGGTGCTGCCGGACCAGCAGTGAGACGGTGTCGATGTCCTTGGGCGCAAGCCCGAGTCTGGGCAGCCAGTCGCGGACCAGCTCGGCGCCGGCGACGCTGTGATCGCGCCCGGTGCCCTTGCCGATGTCGTGGAAGATGGCGGTCAGCAACAGCAGATCTGGCCGACGCACCCGTCTGACCAGCCGGGATGCCTGCACGGCCGTCTCCATCAGGTGTCGATCGACGGTGAAGACGTGGATCGGGTCCCACTGCGGCATCGAGCGCAGCCGCTCCCAACCGGGCAGCATGGCCGAGATCAGTCCGGCCTGGTCGAGCGATTCCCAGACGGTGATCATCGGTTCGCCGGCGCCCAGGAGCGAAACGAAGGCGTTCAGCGCACCGGCCGGCCAGGGATGCGGTAGTGGCGGGCACACCTTGGCCAACCGGTTCACGGTGGCCGGGGCGACGGTCAGGCCGGCCTGTGCGGCGGCGGCGGCGGCCCGGATCGGCAGCGACGGGTCCTTGGTGGGATTCACCGACCTGGCCAGGATCGCCTCGCCGTCCTGCTCGACGATGCCGTCGGCCAGCGGCAGCCGGGGTGGGCGGCGGATGAAGCGGCCACCGACGTCGTGAAGCTGGGTGTTGCGGACGGGCGCATCGATGGCCCGGCGAACCCGGTACCAGGTCAGGTCCGCGGCCAGGGCCACGGTTCGACCGATGCCGGCCACCTTGGTCAGCAAGGCGTCCCGGCTCGGGTACTCCAGGGCCTTGGCCACACCGTCCTGGTCCTGGATGTTGAGTCGATCGGTGCGCCGGTGTGCCGACAGGTGCAGCGCGTCGCGGACGTCGAGCAGATCGGAGCGGGCTTCCTCCAGACCCTGGTGCGGGCAGTCGGCCAGCCAGGAGGCGGCCACCGCGCGCATCACCACCAGGTCCCGCAGTCCGCCGCGGGATTCCTTCAAATTCGGTTCGGTCGAAAAGGCCATGTCGCCGCTGCGTTCGGCGCGCTCCTGGCAGCTGGTCTCCAGCTGCGGCAGCCGCTCCTTGGCATCGGCGCGCCAGTCGGCCAGCACCCGCCGGCGGAGCAGGGTCGCGAGTTCCGGATCACCGGCGATGTGCCGCAGGTCGAGCATGCCGAGCATGACCGGCAGGTCTACCTGGGCGATCTGCCGGGCGCCGCCGACCGAACGCACCGAGTGGTCCAGCTTCACCTTCGAGTCCCAGATGGGATACCAGAGCCGCTCCGCCAGCATCTGGGCATACGACGGCGGAGTCTCACTGGAGTGCAGTAGCACCAGATCGAGGTCCGAGTAGGGGCTGAGTTCACCGCGGCCGTAGCCACCGACCGCCACCAGCGCAACGCCACCGACGTTGACCCCGGCCGAGGTGGCCAGCTCCCCCAACCAGGAGTCGGTGAGTCTGGCCAACGCACGGCGCCGGGCCGGACCGGGAACCCCGGTCCGGCCCAGCAACTGAGCCCGTAGGTCGGCATAACCGGTTCCCACGGTTGAATCCATCAGCCCTACAGTGCTTCCGGACCGTGCTCGCCGGTACGCACACGCACCACCGATTCGACCGGGACGGCCCACACCTTGCCGTCACCGATCTTGCCGGTCCGGGCCGCGCGCACGATGACGTCGATCACGTCGTCGGCGTCGTCACTGTCCACCAGGATTTCCAGCCGAACCTTGGGCAGCAGCTCCACGGTGTACTCCGCGCCCCGGTAGACCTCCGTGTGGCCGCGCTGGCGACCGTATCCCGATGCCTCCTGGACCGTCATGCCCTGCACGCCGAAGGCCAGCAGGGCGGCACGGACCTCGTCGAGCTTGAACGGCTTGATCACCGCGGTAATGAGCTTCACAGATCAGACCTCCGACTTGACAGGGGTAGAGAGAGACTTGGTCAGCACGCTGTGGCCGCCGCCGCCGCCGGGCTCGATGTCGTAGGCCTGCTCACCGTGAACGACCACGTCGATGCCCTCGACCTCGTCCTCCTCGGCAATGCGCCAGCCCATGGTGGCCTTGAGGATCATCCCGATGATGACGGTGCCGACACCGGAGAGTACGACAGCGATCACCGCGACGAGGAGCTGAGTGGCCAGCTGGGTGATGCCGCCGCCGTAGAAGAGACCGTTCAGGGCGCCGTCCGGGGCCCAGCTGGAAGAGGTGACCGCCCCGGTGTCGTCGCGAGACACGTGCGCGAACAGCCCGATCAGCACGGTACCGGCGAAGCCGCCGACCAGGTGAACGCCGACCACGTCGAGCGAGTCGTCGTAGCCGAACCTGAATTTGAGGCCGACCGCCAGAGCGCACAGCGCGCTGGCGATGGCGCCGATAGCGATGGCGCCGTAGACATCCACCGACGACGCCGCCGGGGTGATCGCGACCAGGCCGGCCACGATACCGGAGGCCGAGCCGAGCGAAGTCGCGTGTCCGTCGCGGAGCTTTTCCACGGCCAGCCAGCTGAGCATCGCCGCGCAGGTGGCGACGAAGGTGTTGATCCAGGCCTGGCCCGCGACATTGTCCGCGCCGAACTCCGATCCGGCGTTGAAGCCGAACCAGCCGAACCACAGCAGGGCAGCACCCAACATGACCAGAGTCAGGTTGTGCGGCTTCATCGGCTCCTTGTTGAAGCCCTTCCGCTTCCCGATGATGATGGCCAACATGAAGCCGGCCATACCGGCGTTGATGTGCACCACCGTGCCACCGGCGAAGTCGATCGGGGTCGACAGTGCCTTGGCGACGAATCCCGTACCGCCGAGCATGCCGCCGCCCCAGACCATATGGGCGATCGGTCCGTAGACGAACGTGACCCAGAGGGCCGAGAACACCATCCAGGTGCTGAACTTCGCGCGGTCGGCGATGGCGCCGCTGATCAGCGCGACGGTGATGACCGCGAAGGTTGCCTGGTAGCCGACGGCGACCGTTGCCGGCACGCCAGTGGCGGCCATCAGGCTCTTGTCATCCGTCAGGCCGACGAGTCCGAAGAATTCGAACGGATTGCCGATGACGCCGCCCTTGTCCGGGCCGAAGGTCTCGGAGTAGCCCCAGAGCACCCAGATGACTCCCACGACACCCAGCGAGCCGAAGGACATCATCATCATGTTCAGGACGGACTTAGAGCGGGTCATACCGCCGTAGAAGAACGCCAGGCCCGGAGTCATCAACAAGACAAGCGATGCTGAGATCAGCATCCATGCAGTGTTTCCTGCGTTGAGTTCGAACAATTCAAGCCTCCTGGCTCGAGCGAAATTTTGGGATCTGGGTGATCTAACCCAGTGACACTCAGGAGGTTCCTTGGAATGTGTTGCGTTTGGCGGTCCACGATGTTTCGCGCCAGTGAACTGCGATCAGTCGCGGTTGCCTGCTTGTAACTCTTTTGGCATTAGTGGCGTTGTGTCACAGAATGTCGCTTTCAGTCGCCGAGAAGGGCGTCGACGAAGGCCGCGGGTTCGAAGGGCGCCAGGTCGTCGGGGCCTTCACCGAGACCGACGAGCTTGACCGGGACCCCCAGCGCGCGCTGCACCGCGATCACGATGCCGCCCTTGGCGGTGCCGTCCAATTTGGTCAGCACGATCCCGGTGACGTTCACGACTTCCGCGAAGACCTTGGCCTGCACCATGCCGTTCTGGCCCGTTGTGGCGTCGAGGACCAGCAGGATCTCGTCCACCTCGGCCTGCTTCTCGATGACCCGCTTGACCTTGCCGAGCTCGTCCATCAGACCGGTCTTGGTGTGCAAACGCCCCGCCGTGTCGATGATCACGGCGTCGGACCGGGTGTCGATGCCCTTCTTGACCGCATCGAAGGCGACCGCGGCCGGATCCGCCCCGGCGGTGGACCGCACGACCTGGGCGCCGACGCGCTCTCCCCAGGTTTGCAGCTGATCGGCCGCGGCGGCGCGGAAGGTGTCGGCCGCGCCCAGCACAACTGTGCGCCCTTGGGCCACCAGGACCCGGGCGAGTTTGCCGGTGGTGGTCGTCTTGCCGGTGCCGTTGACCCCGACGATCAGCAGCACCGACGGTCGCCCATCGTGCGGCAGCGCCCGGATCGTCCGGTCCATCTCCGGGTTCAGGGCCTGGATCAGCACCTTTCGTAGCAGCGAGCGCGCCTCGGCGGCAGATCCGACGCCGCGGGCCGCGACTTCGGTGCGCAGCGCGGCGGCGATCTCGCCCGCCGGGCCCGCGCCGAGGTCGGCCGTCAGCAGGGTGTCCTCGATGTCGGTCCAGGAGTCCTCGTCAAGATCGCCGGCGCCGAGCAGGCCCAGCAGCGATTTACCGAACGCACCCTGGCTACGGGACAGCCGGCCCCGCAGCCGGCCCAGCCGACCTTCGGCCGGATCGATCGCCTCATCACCCTCGATGATCGGTGCCGGGGCGGGAACGCGCATGGGTTCGTCCCGCGGCGCCGGCCGGTCGACCGGGGCGAATACCGGGATCGTCGGCTTCGGCGCGGACTCGGGTTCGAGCTCGGGCTCGGGCAGCTGGACGTCGATGACCTCGGGCCGGATCGAGTCCCTCGGCACCGACGCGTCGTCGCCGACGCCTGGCTGGCCATCGGTCTCGGTGCGTTCGTAGTGAGGTTCGATCACCACCGGTTCGATCACCACCGATTCGGCGACCGCTGAGCCGGGTCCTGCACTGAACGAGATGGAGCCGCCGGCTTGGTATTTGTTGGCCACCGGCGGTTTGACGACCTCGGTGGTGACGGCCGGACGGTCGTCACGCAGCGAGACCCGCCGACGCCGAGAGAGCACGAGGCCACCGACGATCACCGCGGCGATGACGACCAGCAGAACAATCAGAATCCAGATCCAGGAAGGCACCGGTTGATTATCCGCCGCCGGAGAAGATCCGATCGACCACCCGGCGGGCGCGGCGGGTGGTGCGGCGGTAGTCGTCGATGAACTGGCCGGGATCGGATCCGGCCGGATAGCCCATCGCCCTGGCGACCCCCATCAGCTGCCGACCCTGCCGGGGAATCTGGTCCTCGGGCTTGCCCGACACCATCATCAGCACATTGCGCACGTGCGTGGCCATCAGCCAGGAATCCTCCAGATACTGGGCATCCTCGCTGGTCAGCAGGCTGGCATCGCGGGCAACCCAGAGCGCTTCGAGCGTTCGCGGGGTGCGCAGCTCCGGAATCTGTCCGGCGTGCTGGAGCTGCAGCAACTGCACCGTCCATTCCACATCGGACAGCCCGCCGTGGCCGAGTTTCGTGTGGGTCGAGGGGTCGGCACCGCGCGGCATTCGTTCGGTGTCGACCCGCACTTTGATCCGGCGGATTTCGATCACATCGGCCTGGGACAGCCCGTCGAGCGGATATCGGAAGGATGCGGCGGCGGTGATGAACTCGGCGCCCAACTCGACATCGCCGGCCACCGGCTTGGCGCGGAGCAATGCCTGGCGCTCCCACGGCGCGGCGAATTTGGCCCAATAGGCCTTGAACGAATCCATCGTTCTGACCAGTGGGCCAGCGCGGCCCTCCGGGCGCAGGTTGGTGTCCACTTCCAGGGCTGGGTCCGGTGTGGGCCGGCCGAGCAGGCGAACCATCAGATCGGCGACCGAACGCGCGGCGTCCAATGCGGCCGACACATCATGGCCGGGTAGCGGCTCCGCCACGTACATCACATCGGCGTCCGAGGAGTACCCCAACTCGCCGCCGCCGAGCCGGCCCATCCCGATCACCGCCAGTCGGGAATCGAAGGAACCGCGTTCAACGGTGACCTGCCGCACCGCGGCGGCGTAGGCCGCCTGCAAGGTGGCTTCGGCGACGCTGGTCAGGCCGACCGTGACGTCCAGCACCGCGATCAGCCCCAGCATGTCCCCGCAGGCCAGGCGGAGCAGTTCATGCCGGCGGGCGGACCGGGCGATATCGACGCTGTCTTCCGCTGTGCTCCCTTTCACCGCCTTTAACAGCAGCGCGGCGGCGACCTGATCGGGTTGCGGCGCGAGCAGATCCTCGTCGTGAACAAGCAATCGCAGCACTTCGGGCGCCCGGGCCAGTAGATCCCCGACCAGCCTGGAGGCTCCGAGCAGGCTGGCCAGACGTTGGGAGACCAGACCTTCGTCGCGTAACAGGCGCAGATACCAGGGGGTGTCGGCCAGCGCTTCGGAGACGTGCCGATACGACAGCAGTCCGCCGTCGGGATCGGGTGACCCGGCGAAGGTGTCCAGCAACACCGGGAGCAGCGTCCGCTGGATGGCTGCGCGTCTGCTGACCCCGCTGGTCAGCGCGGCCAGGTGGCGCAGCGATGCGTCGGGAGCGCGGAAGCCGAGGGCGCCGAGCCGGGCCGCCGCTGCCTGGGGGCTCAGTTGCAATCCATCGCCGGGAACGGCGGCGACCGCGTTGAGCAGCGGCCGATAGAACAGCTTCTCGTGCAGCCGGCGGACGGTCGCGCCATGCTGGATGCGTTGCGCGGTGAACACCGCCGCGGCATCGGAGGTTCCGGAGGCCGTATAGCCGGATGTGCGGGCCAGCCAGTCCAGGTCGGCGTGGTCGTCGGGTAGCAGATGCGTCCGGCGGAGCCGTTGCAGCTGGATCCGATGTTCGGCGCGGCGCAGGAACGTGTAGGCCGCCGACATCTCGGCGCCGTCGCTGCGCCCGACGTAGCCACCGCGAATGAGCGCGCGCAGGGCCATCAGGGTCCCGGGAATCCGCAGGTCCTCGTCGGAGCGGCCGTGCACCAACTGCAACAGCTGGACGGAGAACTCGACGTCGCGCAGGCCGCCGGCGCCGAGCTTGAGTTCCTTGTCCCGCAGTTGCTCCGGGATGTTCGCCTCGACCCGTCGACGCATCGCCTGGACGTCGTCCACGAAGGACTCCCGGCCCGCAGCGCTCCAGACCCCTGGCGCGGTGATGTCGACGAATTGCCGGCCGAGATCAGGGTCACCGGCGGCGGGCCGCGCCTTGAGCAGCGCCTGGAATTCCCAGGTGTGCGCCCAGCGCTTGTAGTAGGAGGCGTGACTGGCCGGGGTCCGGACGAGTGCGCCGGCGCTGCCCTCTGGCCGCAGATTGGCATCGACCTCCCACGCGACCTGGCCGCAGATCCGCATGGTCTGGGCGGCCAGGGTGGTGGCCGTGGCCAGCATCCGGGCCTCGTCGCCGGGTTGCCCGGCCGGGTGGTCGGCGACGAAAATGACGTCGACATCTGAGATGTAGTTGAGCTCGCGAGCACCGCATTTGCCCATCGCCACGATGGCCAGCCTGGCCGGCTGCGCCGAACTCGGCAGCCCCGCCGCGGCGAGCGACAGCCCCACCTGCAGCGTCGCGTCGGCCAGGTCCGACAGGGCATGGCTGACGGCGGGCAGTGTCACCGACGGCAGGGAGGACTCGACCGCCTGAGCCAGATCGTGCGCGGCGATGATCAGCACCTGCGATCGGTAGGCGTTGCGCATGGCCAGCACCGCCCGCCCGCCGGTCACCTTCGCCCGGGCGCCCGCGTCGCCGATGCACCGCGGCGCTGCCGGGTCGACCCCGACGCTGGCCGCCATCACGGCGTACACGTGGTCGTAGGTGAGCAGTTCGGTGCCCTCGAGCTCTGGCAGCAACAGCTCCCAGTCGCCCGGCCGGGCCACCAGGTGATCGGCCATGGCGGTGGACGCGCCGAGCACCGCGATCAGCCGCCCCCGAAACCGCGAGTTCGCTTTGAGCAGGTCCAGGATCCTCGGCCACATCTCGGTGTGCTTGGCCAGGCCGGCCAGTCCGGCCAGGGCCATCTCCGGCCGGCCCGCTCGGGCCAGCGCCAGCAAGATGTCGTTGCAGTCTAGGCAGACCCCGTTGGCGTCGGCGAGCCCGGCCGTCAACAGATCAGCCACGATCTGCGCCTCTGCGCCGATGCCGTACCGCAGGGGGCTGCGCGACGGCGGCCTAGTCACCGGCGCGACCGTCTGGATGTGTGTCGCTGAAAAGCGACAATCGCATTCCGGGATGGACCCGACCGGCCGCGACGGCGACGAATCGGTGGATGAACTCGCGCCAGACCTCGGCCATCGACTCGGCCGCATCGTCGAGCATCGCGCCGAAACGGCCGACCGGTGGCACCCCGTCAAGGTCCCCCCAGGCACGCAGGTCATCAGCAGTGGGTTCGATGTGGAACTGCAGTCCCCACGCGGCGGCGCCCTGACGCCAGGCCTGGTTCGGGTATCCGGTGCCGGACAGGAGCAGGACGGACCCGGTGGGCAGCCTGGAAACGATGTCGTTGTGGTACTGCATGACATCGGGCGTCATCGGCAGGGCGGCGAACAACGAGTCCGTCTCGGCGGCATCCCGCTTCGCCGTCAGGTATGCACCGCGCTCGGGGCCCTTGTCGCCGACCTCGACGATGCCACCGCCGGCAGTGGCCAGCAGCTGACCGCCGAGGCAGATGCCCAATGTGGGGGTGCTGCTGGCGAGGGCCTTGGCGAGCAGGGCGCGGGTTGCGGCCAGCCAGGGGGCGATGTCGTCGTCGTTGGCGCCCATGTCGCCGCCGAGGCTGATGATCGCGTCGTGGTCAGCGGTACCGGCGGGGACAGGATCGCCGGCGTGCAGCCGCCGCACGTCGAGTTGGGCGCCGGCTTCGGTCAGCCAGTCAGCCAGCCGGAGCAACGGATCGCTGGCGTCGTGTTCCAGGACGAGGATGCGCGTCATGTCAGATCCACGATCACCGGCGCGTGGTCGGAGGCGCCCTTGCCCTTGCGCTCTTCCCGATCGATCATCGCGCCGCTGACCCTGGCCGCGAGCGCCGGTGAACACAGCGCGAAGTCGATGCGCATGCCGCGACGTTTCTGAAAGCTCAACCGTGTGTAGTCCCAGTAGGTGAAGACGCCTGGCCCCGGTGTGTGCGGGCGAACGACGTCGGCGAAGCCGGCACCCACCAGCCGGGCGAAGGCGGTCCGTTCAGGTTCGGACACATGGGTGGAGTCCGCGTAGGCGGCCATGTCCCAGACGTCGTCATCGGTGGGTGCGATGTTGTAGTCACCACAGAGCGCGATCTGGGCCCGTGGATCCGCGGCCAGCCAGCGCTCACCGTCGGCCCGTAGCGCCGCGAGCCAGTTCAGCTTGTAGTCCAGGTGCGGGTCGCCCAGCGCGCGACCGTTCGGGATGTACAGGCTCCATAGACGAACGCCGCCACAGGTCGCGCCGATGGCCCGCGCCTCGTCGACCTCATCCCCGTCCGGGCCGTTGCCGAAGCGGGGCATGTTATCGAAGCCGATCTGCACGCCGGTGATGCCGACCCGCGAGATGAGCGCGACCCCGTTCCACTGGCTGAGTCCGTGATGGGCCACCTCGTAGCCGATCTCCCGAAATGCCTGGTAGGGAAACTTGTCGTCGCCTACTTTGGTCTCCTGGATGGCGACCACGTCGACGTCGCTTCGCTCGATCCAGGCGGCGACGCGGTCGACGCGGGCCCTGATCGAGTTGACGTTCCAGGTGGCCAATCTCATCGCTTGCGCTTCTCTCGTCAGCCCAGTACCGGGCCGGTGGCCGGCGCGGGAACGAAGAACGGCAGGGTCCAACTGTCGCGGGATTCGCCGTCCAGCTTGACCCGCCAGACCAGCACCCGGCCGGCCGGAATAGGCAGGCCGGTGTTGAAGAATAGTACGACCTGAGCCTTGGCCGGCAGGGCCCGCCGGGGTACGCCGGACCTGGCCAGATTGGGCTCCTCAACGGTGAGGGTCTGGCCGAAGCGCATCAGGTTCGAACCCTGCATCTCGACGAGCGTGCCGTTGGTCTCCTCCAGTACCACCTCGAAGGCGTACTGCTCCTGGAACAGTTCCGGCGGAAAGCTCATCGAAACCACCAGAGCGAAGGAAGCGGTGACGCCCTTGGCGTGGTCCATGGTGATGACCTGGAGGCCTCCACCGACCACCTGAAGTTTTCCGAGCTGATCGGCGACGGCGTAATCGGCCAAAATCATCGACAGACTGGCACGGTCGTACGTCTCACTCATGCACTGGTCCTCATGGGCCGACACTATCGAAAGTCCCTGGATGGTGTGTGCGCCGGCAATGGCAGCGCGGCGATCCGGTCGGCCACGATCGACATGGCCCCCCCGTCGCGTTCCACCATGCCGCGCACGATCAGGGCCGCGGCCCCGCGGGCGATCGTGCGGTATCGGGACCAGAGCCCGATCGAGCAGATGACGTTGAGCATCCCGGTCTCGTCCTCCAGATTGATGAAGATGACCCCGGAGGCGGTGGCGGGGCGTTGCCGGTGGGTGACCATGCCGGCCACCAGCACCCTGGTCCCGTGTTCGATCGTGGCCAGGCCGTTGGCCGGGATCGCCCCCACCCGATCCAGATACTCCCGGCGATACTCGGTCGGATAGGAAGTGGGTGAGATGCCGGTGGCCCAGATATCGGCGACGGTGAGCTCGATCTCGCTCATCCCGGGCAGCGCCGGCGCTGCCAGCCCGAGGAGGGTGCCGGGGAGGGTGCCGGATCGCTCACCGGCGGCGGCGCCGGCGGCCCAGAGCGCCGCTCGCCGGGTGCTGGTCAGGCTGTCCAGGGCGCCCGAGGTGGCCAACGCCTCGGCATGTGCGCTGGTCAGGGTGACGGACCTGGTCAGCTGATCCAGGCTGCTGAAACCGTCCGATCCGCGGGCCGCGACGATCTGCCCGGCCAGCGTGTCGCCGATGCTGCGCACCTGGGAAAGCCCCAATCGGACCGCTGGTCGGCCGTCCGGACCGGGTTCCAGATCGGCGTGCACCTGGGACAGGTTGATGTCCGGCCGGTGCACGGTGACGCCATGCCGACGGGCGTCGGCGACCAGGGTTTGCGGTGAGTAGAACCCCATCGGCTGGGCTCGGAGCAACGCCGCGCAGAACGCCGCGGGGTGGTAGAGCTTGAGCCAGGACGAGTAGAAGACCAGGGCCGCGAAGGACAGTGCGTGCGACTCGGCGAATCCGAAGTTGGCGAAGGCCAGTAGCCGTTCGTAGATCCGGTCGGCGACGTCGCCGGTGATGCCGTGCAACCGTTCCATCCCCGCGAAGAGCCTGGCGCGGAGTTGCTCCATCTTCGCGGTGGATCGTTTGGAGCCCATGGCCCGGCGGAGTTGGTCGGCTTCACCGGCGTCGAAACCGGCGACATCGACCGCCAGTTGCATGAGTTGCTCCTGAAAAATCGGGATGCCGAGGGTCTTTCGCAGGGCTCGCTCCATGATCGGATGATCGTAGGTAACGGCTTCGAGTTTGTTGCGCCGCCTGATGTAGGGGTGCACGGAATTGCCCTGGATCGGGCCGGGCCGGATCAGCGCCACCTCGACGACCAGGTCATAGAAGGCTCGCGGCTTGAGTCGGGGCAAGGTGGCCATCTGCGCCCGGGATTCGACCTGGAAGACGCCGACCGAATCCGCGCGTTGCAGCATCTCGTAGACCGCGGGTTCTTCCAGGTCCAGATGCGCGAATTCGACGTCGATGCCCTCATGGTCCCGGACCAGGTCGACGGCATAGTGCAGCGCGGAGAGCATGCCGAGCCCGAGCAGGTCGAATTTCACCAGCCCGATCACGGCGCAGTCGTCCTTGTCCCACTGCAGGATCGAACGGTTCTCCATCCTGGCCCACTCCACCGGGCAGACCTGGGCGATCGGCCGGTCGCAGATCACCATGCCACCGGAGTGGATGGACAGATGACGGGGCAGGTCCTGGATCTGCTGGGCCAGTTCGATGACCTCCTGGGGTATTTCATGGGTTTCCGGCCCTTGTTGGCGTAACGGGGTCCACCCGTCGATCTGTTTGGAGAAGGCGTCCTGCTGCCCCGTCGAGTAGCCCAGCGCCTTGGCCACATCCCGGACCGCCATCCGTGGGCGGTACGTGTTGACGTTGGCCACCTGTGCGGCGTGATCGCGACCATGCTTGGTGTAGACGTATTGGATGACTTCTTCTCGGCGATCGGATTCGATGTCGATGTCGATGTCCGGCGGGCCGTCCCGCTCCGGGGCCAGGAATCGCTCGAAGAGCAGTTCGTAGCGAACCGCGTCGACGGCGGTGATTCCCAGCGCGTAGCAGACGGCGGAGTTGGCCGCTGATCCGCGACCCTGGCACATGATGTCGTTGTCGCGACAGAACCGGACCAGGTCGTCGACGATGAGGAAGTAGCCGGGAAAATTCAGGTCAGCGATGACCTTGAGCTCCTTGTTGATCTGCGCATATGCCCGGGGATTGTCGGCAGGTGTCCCATACCGGGTGGCTGCTCCGCGCAGGGTCAACTCGCGGAGCCAGCTGAATTCGTCATGCCCGTCGGGGATGTCGAAGGGGGGTAATTCCGGAGCGACGAGCGAGAGATCGAACGCACATTCGGCGCCGATCCGGGCCGCGGTGGGAACCGCGGTGGGATACCGGGCGAAGAGTTCGGCCATCTCGGCGCCGGACCGCAGGTGCGATCCCACACCGGGCGGCAGGTAGGCGTCTGCCTCGTCCAGACTGCGCCGGGCCCGAACCGCGGCCATGGCGGCAGCCAGCCTGCCCCCTCCCGGACTGGCGTAGTGCGCCGCGGTGGTGGCGACCACCGGGAGCCGGCGGGCGGCGGCGATCTCGGCAAGGATGTCGTTGTCCTCGTCGTCGGTGGGCAGGTGATGTCTGGTGAGTTCGACCAGCACGTTGTGCCGCCCGAAACGTGTGGTCAACGCATCGATTTCGCGAGCCGCGGCGTCCGGGCCGGCGGCGCGCAGGGCCTGCCGGACGGCGCCCTTGCGGCATCCGGTGAGGACCGCCCAGTGGTCGCCGGCCGCCGCCGCCAGATTGTCCAGGTCGTAGACGGGCCGCCCTTTGGCACCCCCGTCAAGGTGCGCCCGACTGATCTGTCGGGACAGCCGTGAGTAACCCTCCTGGCCGCGGGCCAGCACCAGCAGGTGGGTGCCGACCGGGTCGGCGACGCCCATTTGCGGTTCCGGCAGGCCCAATGACAGCTCCGCCCCGTAGATGGCCGGCATGCCGGCTTCGGCCGCCGCCTCGGCGAAGCGGACAACTCCGTAGAAGCCGTCATGGTCGGTGATCGCCATGGCGTCCAGCCCCAGCCGAACCGCCTCGGCGACCAGCTGATCCGGCGCGGACGAGCCGTCCAGGAAGCTGAAAGCCGAATGACAGTGCAGCTCCGCGTAGGGCGTGTGATCAGCGGCGATCGCGATGGGCGGGGGTTCAGGCCGGGAAGCGAGCGGCCTGGCTTCCCGTTGGATTGCCCTGACGATGTCCGGCGCCGGCTTTCGGCCGGAGAGGGCCCGCTCCAGCTCGCTCCACGGCACTGGCGGGTTGTACCAGCCCATCAGTCGTACACCCCCTCGATGGTCCAGCCCTGCTCGCCGAAGGCCAGCAACAGCGGCGCTCCTTCGGCCAGGCACAGTTGCAGGCGAGCCCGGGTGACGGGCGCGCCGGGCGGGCGGGCCCACCATCTCTCGTCCAGCACCCATGGCCCGGCCCAGCCGGCCACCTGGGTGCCGCGACCGGCGGCGACCACGCACCAGCGCGGTTCGGCGCTCAACATGCCTCGATCGGTGACGGTGATGTCGGACCGACGCGCGTCACGCAGTGCGACCTGATCGCCGTGTACCGCAGCGGTGAGCAGCCTGCTCGGCGAAGGAGCGGGTATCCGCCCAGGCCAGGGCGCCGCGGGATCACTGGTGATGGCCGGCTCCTGCCCCCACGGGACGAGTTCGATGCGCTGGATCGGGCTGCGCCCACCGGACTTGGCGGGGGCAAGAACCGATTCCGGTCCGAGCAGACCCTGCACCCGGGCCAACGCCCAACCGGCCTTCTGGTCGGACTCCCCCTCCGATCCCCACAGGCCGAATTGGATGAAACCTGCTCCCACCGCTTCGATCGGTTCCAGGCGAAGCATCGTGATCGCCCCAGGGCTGTCGGCAGCGTAGGTCCGCGAGGACGTCAGCCAACCGTCGAGTTGCCACCGCAGCCGATCGGCGGTAGCTGCAGGAGTGAGCGGCTGAGTGCACCGCCACGTTCGGGACAACTGCTTGCCCAGTTCCGTGCGAGCGCTGATGGTCAGCCTCGTG
Organism: Mycobacteriales bacterium; assembly: GCA_038245175.1. GTDB lineage: Bacteria > Actinomycetota > Actinomycetes > Mycobacteriales > Nakamurellaceae > Nakamurella. The sequence goes on from JBBRSR010000003.1 coordinate 248,383, forward strand.
CAGGCCAATCCGGCTTCGGCCAGCCTGCTGTGGAACCGCTCGGCCAGCACCCGGGCGGCGAAGGCTGCGGTGTCCACCCGTTCCAGCGGTGGATCGCAGACCTGTTCGATGGTCAGATCGGCCGGGATATGCCGTCGGGAAACGGTGCGCTCGCCCTCCCCTGCCGCCAACCGATGTGCGGCGACGGCGTCGGCGCCGAATCTGGTCGCCACCTTGACCATGGGTATCGCGGCGAACGCACCGAGTGTGGTAATGCCCAGCCGCACCAGCAGATCGACAAGCTCCGGCCTTTCCGGCGCGGCAATCGAGGATTCGCCGGCCAATTCACCGATCGGCAGATCCGCGCAGAAGGACGCCGACCTCCCGGTTGGCACGATCGTTGAACGGCGCGCCGCCAGCACCGCGACCTCCAGCGAATCGGCCACCCCGACCCGGCATTCGACGTCCAGCGACTCGATCGCATCGACGATCTGTTCGGCGGCGCGGGTTTCGCTGCCGAAGTAGCGGGACGGGCCCCGAGCCGGGCATCCGACCAGCCCCGGTCGCAGGATCTCCACCCCCGGTGCGAGCGATTCGATCAGGGCGGCGACCGGTTCGAAAACCCGGGCGTCCCGGTCCTTGTCCAGGTGCAGCACTTCCAGACCGGGACACCGGGATTGCGCCTCGCGCCGGCGCTGACCGATGGCCACTCCTTCGGCCCGCGCGGTCGCTGTGCAGGCCTTCACCCGATTGCCGGAGAAAACCGCGGCGGCCGTCGTTCCGGGCAATTTCGCCTGCTTGAGGGCTGTGACGACCGGCCAATCGGGGCACCAGATCACCATGGTCCTGGTTCGGCTGGTCATGCCGATAGTGCTGATAGTGCGGAGCAGCAGGCGGCGACAGCATCGGCGAGGTGAAAGGGTTCCCCGCGCCAACCGGGCAGGATCTGATCTGGCGAGATGTCCCCGACCGGCAGATCCAGCGTTTTCCCTGGGCTCAATATCGGCGCGGTGGGTATCTCGGTGCCGTTGGGTCGGTGGAAGGCCAATTCCAGCTTTCCATTGACAGCGGCGCCACCACAGGTCTGAATGGTGAAGCCTGCTTCGTGCATGAGCATGTGGTGATGCCGGCAGAGCAGGGCGAGGTTGTTCAGGTCGGTCGGGCCGCCATGGAGCCAGTGGATGATGTGGTGGGCTTCCAGGTGACTTGTCCGGTGGCAGCCGGGAAATCGGCACCCGACATCCCGGAATCTGAGCGCCCGACGCAGGGCCGGCGAGATCTTCCGCGTCTTGCGGCCGACGTCGAGGATTCCGTTGGGGCTGTTCTTGGTGATCTCGATGACGGCGGAGTCGCAAGCCAGCCGCTCACCGGTGGTCTCGTCCAGCCCTGGGCCGTCCTCCAGCCGGCAGAGCCGTTGTTCCTGTTCAGGCTGTTCCTGGTCCGGTTTCTGGTCAGGTGCGGTGCGGTGCAGGATCACCAGGTTACGGTCATCGCCGGAGGTATCGGCCGATTGTGCGGCAAGGGCGGCGTTCGCCATCCAGACCATGCCATCGGCGACGGTCAGCGCGCGATTGATGTCGACCCGGTCGGCCTCATCAGCTTCCCGCAGCCTTTCCTCGGCGCTGGGTGGCTCGGTTTCGTGTTGGGCCGCGGCGAGGGCGGCCATCACGATCGCCCCCTCGTCCGCGGTGAGCCGAGCAGAAAACACCAGCATGCCGTCGGTGTCCCAGTAGGCGCGGGCCCGGCGGGCACGTTGCTGGTCCAGCCCGGTGCCGTGGGCGCGTCGGAACCCGCGGACGGTCCGTTCCAATTGGCCGGCGGTTTCGATCAGGGCCAAATTGACCAGGGTCTGTTCATCCACCAGGGCGGATACCCGGGTCAGCGCCCGGACTTTGGAGTACGACAGGGACCCTTTCGCGAACTCTTCCGACACCAACGGCAACGCCGGCAGGGCGCGGGCGACGCGGACATGTTCACGCGCGGCGGCTGGGGATAGGCTGCAGGACCAGGCCAGCCAATGCGCGCAAGATTTCAGCCCCCACCCCGACCACGCCGACCGTCGGTCGAACTCGGCAATCATTCCCAGCCACGCGTAGCTGGCCGCTGCGAGCTGGCCGGCCAATGACCGGATCTCTCGCTCCAATACGTCATCGGACATGGCCTGGTCAGCCGTTACCGCTGGATCAGTTGCCGCATCTGCTCTTGCTGTAGTCATCACATCTCCCGTATCTAGAACACTAGTTCGATACTAGATCAGGGGTCCGACAGTAACCAGATACCGCAAAATCACCGAGTGCATCTTCATTTTGGCACCGTGCTGGGTGGCCGGCGAGAGGTTGCGGTCGGGCGATGCACGCTCGACATCTGGCGCCGACTGCTGCGCGACGGCGGCGTCGAGGGCTGCCGCGATAATAAGTTCCGAGGAAACGCTTCCGCAGAAGCGTTTCCCAACAGAACATTTCTGATCAGTCACGACCGGCCCGGCAGAGCAAAATGATTCTGCGGGAACATCTCCGATCAGCCGCGAGGGTGTGCCCTACCCGACCACGCGACCCCGACGCACCGTGCAGATTCGCGCTGCACGGCACGCCCAGCGCCCCTACTCACTCAAGTGAATATGCACTCAGCCGCACAGTCACAACACCCGCACAGTCACACCGCCTGCAGCAACAGTCACGGGACGGTCGACGCGCCGCCCGATGAACCGCGGCGACCACCAGTTCGCCGAACCCAGCAACGTCATCAGCGCCGGCAGAATCAGAATCCGGACCACGATCGCGTCCAGGAACACCGCCGTGGCCAGGCCCACACCCAGCTCCTTGAATTCCACCATGCTGAGCCCGGCGAAGATCGCGAAGACACCGACCATCACGGCAGCGGCGCCGGTGATCACCCCGGCGGACCCGATGATCCCCTCCCGGACGGCCTCGCGCGTCTGCAGACCGCGGTCCACTCCCTCTTTGATCCGAGAGATCACCAGCACGTGATAGTCCATCGACAGCCCGAACAGGATCACGAACAGGAACACCGGAATCCAGGCGATCACCCCGCCGGTGAAGGTGAATCCGAGCATGTCAGCACCCCAACGGGACTGGAACACCAGCACCAGCACCCCGAACGCGGCGCCCGCGGAGAGCAGGTTCGCCGCGATCGTGACGAGTCCGACCACCACCGATGAGAACGAGAAGGTCATCAGCAGGAACGTCATCAGCAGCACGAAGCCGATGACCAGCGGAGCTCGGGAACGCAACTCGTCCACATAGTCGACACCGTAGGCGACTCCGCCGCCGACGACGACCTCGAGATCGGCCGTCGCACCAATGGGCGGCACGGCCTGCGGTATCACCACCGAACGCAGCTGGGTCAGCGCGGCGCGGGCCTGCGTACTGTCGGCCCGATACGGCACCGGAATCGAGAGCACAGCGAGATTGGGCGCCGTCCGGATCTCGGGCATCGGCGACATTCCCGCTACGACGGCAATCCGCGCCGCGGCATCGCCGACGAGGGCATCATCGCCGTGCACCACAACGGTGAGGCCGCTCTGCTCGTCCGGAAAGGCAGCGACCAGACGCTGGAATCCGGCGACGCTGGGCATCGACTGCGGCAGATCGTCCTCGGTCGAACTCCGCAGGTTCAGATCCCGCGCCGGCACGGCGAGGAGCACCATCCCGGCCACCCCCACCACCAACGTGATGACCGGATACTTCAGCGCCGGGCGCAACATCAGCGGCCACCACCGCGCGGGCCGCTCCGACATGGTCACCCGGGACAGCAGCGGAATCCGCGGCTTGTCGACGCGGTCGCCGAGCAGCGCGAGGACTGCCGGCAGCACGGTCAACGATCCGAGAACCGCCAGCGCGACGACGATGATCGCGCCCGCCGCCATCGACGAGAAGTTCAGGTCGCCGAGCAGGAACAGGCCGCCCATGGCCACCATCACCGCTCCCCCGGACGTCACCACCGCCCGCCCGGCGGTACTCGCCGCGATGATCAGCGCGTCACCGGCCGAGCTGCCACGACGTCGTTCCTCCCGCTCGCGCTTGAGGTAGAACATCGAATAGTCGACCCCGACCGCCATCCCGATCAGCAGGATCAGCTCCGCTCCGGAGCCACCGTCCGGCAGCACGTGGGAGGCGACCGTATAGAGGCCTACCGCGGACAGCACCGCACTGGCGCCGAGCAATACCGGCACACCCGCCGCGCACAGGGCGCCGAAGGCGATCAGCAGGATCAGCACGGTGATCGGCAGGCTCAGCACCAGTGCGGATTGGAAGTCGCCGGCCAGCTGCCGATCGACATCGGCGCCGATGGTCAGGCCGCCGACCACGTCCAGCCGCAGGCCAGGATGGTCGGCTGCGACAGCCGCGGCCGCGCCCAGCATCGGCGCGGGATCGTCGGCACCCTCGGCCAGCGTGATGCCCAACAGCATCGCGGTGCCATCCACCGACGTCACCGGGGCGCTCACCGCGGTCACCCCGGGAAGGCCCAGCAGGCGCGCCGTCACGGCCGCGGCCGCCGCCGACCCGGCTGCCGGGTCTACGACGGTGCCGTCGCCGGCGCTGATCAGCAATGATTCGACGGCCTTGTCGGCCAGGCCGGAGTCGGCGATCAGCTCCGCGGCGCGGCCGGTGTCGCCCGGGGCGAGCTGGACGTTGGTGGCCCTGTGCATCCCGGCGACCGACCCGCCCCACACACAGATGACAACCAGCAACATCCAGGCATCTACCGCCAGCCAGGGGTGTCGTGAACTCCACAGCGCTGCATTCTTGGTCATCCATCGAGCGTGATCGGCCCGGAATGCCGTGAACACCGGCTCAGGCCCTCAGCGTAGGGGGTCTAGGCCCCCTGTTCCGATCGGTTGCCAGCGGCCACAATCGATGAATGCCCACTCCGCAGTCGGCCCTCGGCCGGCATCGACCCCTGGTCTACCTCGGTGCTTCGGCGCAACTGGCCGGGCTCGGGCTGCTCAGCATCGTGCTGATCCCATTGGTGGCCATGAGCGTGGCCCTGATGGTCATCTGGGTGGGGATTCCGCTGTTGTTCGGATCGTTGGCGCTGGTCCGGGCGGTCTCGATGGCGCAGCGGCGACTGGGCGGGCGACTGTTCGGCCATGCCGTCGAACCGCCGTACCGCGAGGTGCACAACCACGGATTGATGGAAGCGCTGCAGATCAGGCTGACCGATCCCGCGACCTACCGCGATCTGCTGTGGCTGCTCATCTCGGCAACGCTGGGCGTCGCGGTGGGAATCTCGACGCTGGTCTTCTACCTGATCGTGCCACTGGGCCTCGTCGTCAGCCCGGTCATCGTCTGGACGTTCGTGGCGATCGGCTCCTTTGTTCTGCGCCGCGACGATACCGACGAGATGGCGCAGCGAATCGGCGAACTCTCCACCACCAGGGCCGAAGCGGTCGATGCCCAGGCGGCCGAACTGCGGCGGATAGAGCGGGATCTGCACGACGGCGCACAGGCCCGATTGGTCGCCCTGGGGCTGAATCTGGGCCTGGCCGAGCAGTTGATGGACGATGATCCGGCCGGGGCGCGGGAATTGATCAGCGAAAGCCGCCGCTCCGCCTCGGCAGCACTGTCGGATCTGCGGGCGCTGGTTCGGGGAATTCTCCCGCCGGTACTGGCCGATCGAGGGCTGAACGGCGGTCTGCAGGCACTGGCCCTGGCCAGCCCGGTGAAGATGGATGTTGATCTGATCCTGGTCGGGCGGGCACCGGCTCCGGTGGAGTCTGCGGTCTACTTCGCCGTCGCCGAGACCCTGGCCAATGCCGCCAAACATTCGGGTGGGACCTCGGGCTGGATCTGGCTACGGCATTCCGACGGTCGGCTGTCGATCTCCGTGGGCGATAACGGCGTCGGCGGCGCCACGATGGTTTCGGGCGGTGGATTGCACGGAATCGGTCGGCGACTGGCAGCATTCGATGGGACCGTCAATGTCGCCAGCCCGATCGGTGGGCCGACCATCGTCTCCATGGAGCTGCCGTGCGTGTTGTCATCGGAGAGGATCTAGCGCTACTCCGGGACGGCCTGATCCGGTTGTTGCAGGCACACCATTTCGAGGTGGTGGACGCGGTCGACAACGGTCCGTCGCTGCTCCGGGCTCTGCTGCAGCATCGACCGGACGTGGCGATCGTCGATGTCCGACTGCCGCCGACCTTCACCGACGAGGGGCTGCGAGCCGCCATCGAGGCCCGCCGCCAGCTGCCCGGACTACCCGTTCTGGTGCTGAGTCAATACGTCGAGCATCTGTATGCGCGTGAGTTGCTGGCCGGCGGCGGGGGTGGCATCGGCTATCTACTCAAGGACCGGATCTCCGACCTCGATCAATTCGTCGACGCCGTTCGCCGGGTCGCTGGGGGCGGCACCGCGATGGATCCGGAGGTGATCGCACAGCTGCTGTCCCGGCAACGGGCGTCGGCGCCACTGGCCGGGCTCACACCACGCGAGACCGAAGTGCTCGGGCTGATGGCCGAGGGCAGGTCGAACGCCGCGATCGCCGGTCGGATGTTCATCACCGAGAAGGCGGTCGGCAAACACACCAATTCGATCTTCGCCAAGCTCGCCCTGCCGATGAGCGAGGACGACAATCGCCGGGTGCTGGCCGTGATCAAGTACCTGGATCAGTAGCCCAGCCCCCCATGGCTCAGCCCACTTCGGAGATCGCCGCGAACGCTTCGCGCGAAGCCGCGGCCAGGCCTCGCACACTCACCTGATCCGCGGCGGCGCCGACCCCACCCTGCAGCAACATCCGAACCTCGCTCACCCGGCCGCCGACCCGCCGACCGGCCAACCGCACCACCAACTCGTGATCGCGTAGCCGCCCATGACCGGCGCCGAGCCCAGACCAGCGCACCGTCGACACGGTGAGCGACAGATCCGCTCCCGGCCACGGGCCCACGACCAGCAGTACGGCGCCGCGTTGACGAAGTCGCGCCCCCAACACCCGCAGCCGGGCCGGCGTGCCGACCGGGCCGTTCATCGCCGACACGACGACCAGCTCCACCCCGTCGATCAGCACCGACAGGATCTGCAACAGGTCAGCACCGGGCTCCGGGATCAGCACCACCCGGCTCAGGTCGACTCCCAGCTCGGCGGCGGCGGCCAGGCCCAGATCGGCAAAACCGACCAGCGCCGACCACGGCCTGGACGGTCCGGCGAGCAGGGTGAACAGCAGGCTGGTCACCCCCGTCGAGCCGTCCTGCGGAACCAGGCTCACCACACCGCCGCGCGGCAGTCCGCCCTGCGGCAGCAGCTGGTCCAACGGCGCCAGAACCGGTACCACGCCGGTACTGACCGTACTGACGAAATCCGGTGGCGCGGTGTCGGCAAGCCGACGGCGCAGGTCGGCGACCACAGCAGTTCTATCGAACACAAGTTCGAGGCTACAGTACGCCCAGCCAACGGGAAAGTACTTCGGCGCCGGCATCTCCGGACTTCTCCGGATGGAACTGGGTCGCCGACAACGGACCGTTCTCCACGGCCGCGACAAAGCGGTCGCCACCATGATCGGCCCAGGTCAGGGTGGGTGGCCGGAACGGCTCGGAGACCTCCAACTCCCAACGGCGCACGGCATAGGAGTGCACGAAATAGAACCGCGTCTCGGGGTCGAGGCCGTCGAACAGCACCGAACCCGCCGCGGGGGACACCGTGTTCCAGCCCATATGCGGGATGATCGGCGCCTGCAGGAGTTCGACCGTGCCGGGCCACTGTCCCAGGCCGTCGGTCTGCTCGCCGTGCTCGACGCCGCGGTCGAACAGGATCTGCATGCCGACGCAGATCCCCAGCACCGGACGGCCACCCGCGAGCCGGCGTTCGATCGCCCGGCCACCGCGCACCGCGTTCAGCCCGGCCATGCAGGCCGCGTACGCGCCGACCCCGGGAACCACCAGGCCGTCGGCGTTCATCGCCGCCGCCAGATCCGCGGTCACCTCGACCGACGCGCCGACCCGCTCCAGGGCCCGCCGAGCGGACGCCAGATTGCCCGAACCGTAGTCCAGGACGACTACCCGCTTCAGCCCAGCCACAGCACACCGCCGATCACCAGTGCGACTGCCACCACAGCCAACAGACCAGCAAGAATCCGCGAATCCGCCTTCCAGGCCGACGCCGCGCCGCCGACCAGGATGCCGCCGACACCGAACAGCACAATGGGCTGCCAGGTCACAGCACGCCCTTGGTCGACGGAATGCCGAGCACCCGCGGATCCGGTTCGACCGCCGCCCGCAGCGCCCGGGCCACCGCCTTGTACTGGGCCTCGCAGATGTGGTGCGGATCGCGCCCGTAGAGCACCCGCACATGCAGCGCGATCTGGGCGTGGAAGGCCAGCGAATCGAAGACGTGCCGGTTCAGCACCACCGGGTAGTTGTTGCCGACGGTGAAACCGAGGATCGACTCGGGCTCGCCGGTATGCACGCAGTACGGCCGGCCGGACACGTCGACCGCGGCGTGCGCCAGCGTCTCGTCCATCGGGATGAAAGCGTCGCCGAACCGGCGGATGCCCTTCTTGTCGCCGATGGCCTGCCGGAACGCCTGGCCGAGCACGATGGCGGTGTCCTCCACCGTGTGATGGCCGTCGATGTCCACATCACCGGTGGACCGGACGGTCAGGTCGAACGATCCGTGGACCCCGAACGCGGTCAGCATGTGGTCGTAGAACCGCACCCCGGTGGAGATGTCCACCTGCCCGCTGCCGTCCAGATCCAACTCCACCAGGACGGACGACTCGCTTGTCGTGCGTTCGATCCGGGCCGATCTCACAGGGCCACTAGCCACGCGCCTTCTCCTTCAACTGTGCCGCCAGCGCAGCGCTGACCTGCAGGAACTCGTCGTTGTCGGCGGGCGTACCGATCGAGGCCCGCAGATACCCCGGGATGTGCAGATCCCGGATCAGCACACCGTCGTCCAGGTAGGCCTGCCAACTCGCGGCGGCATCCTCGAAAACCCCGAAGAGCACGAAGTTGGCGTCCGAATCCACCACCGTGAAGCCCAGTTCCAGCAACCCGGCCACCACCCGGAGCCGTTCGGCGATCAGCAATTCCACCGAACCCAACGTCTCGTCGGCATGCCGCAGCGCCGCTCGAGCCGCCGCCTGAGTGATCACCGACAGGTGATAGGGCAGCCTGACCAGCAGCAACGCGTCGATCACGGCTGGCGCGGCAGCCAGATAGCCGAGCCGTCCCCCGGCGAAGGCGAACGCCTTGGACATCGTGCGGACCACCAGCACCCGCGCCGGGAACTCATCGATCAGGCAGATCGCGCTGGCCTGCCGGGAGAACTCGGCATACGCCTCGTCGATCACCACGACCGCCGACGAGGCCTGCACCAGCCGCCGGATGTCGGCGGGCGGGAGCGAAGCCCCGGTCGGGTTGTTCGGGCTGGTGACGAACAGAACGTCCGGCCGGTACTGCTGGATGAGGGCGACAGCGGCCGCCACGTCGATGCTGAAATCGGCCAGCCGCGGCATCTCGAACCAGGATGTCCGGGTGCCCGAGGCGATGATCGGGTGCATCGAGTACGACGGCACGAAGCCGAGCGCGGATCGGCCGGGACCGCCGAAGGCCTGCAGGATCTGCAGCAGGATCTCGTTGGAACCGTTCGCGGCCCAGACGTTGTCCACCGACACCGCGACGCCGGTCGAAATGGACAGGTAGTCGGCCAGGTCCTGGCGCAGCGCCACTGCATCTCGATCCGGATACCGGTTCAGCTCGGCCGCAGCCGCAGCCACCGACGACGCGATGTCGGCGATCAACGACACTGACGGGGGGTAGGGGTTCTCGTTGACATTGATCTGCACCGGTGTGGACAGCTGCGGCGCCCCGTACGGCCGCACTCCGACCAGGTCATCCCGCAGTGGCAGGTCGGCCAAGCTCACCCGGGAGCCAATGGTCACTGGCCGAACCTCGCGCTGACGGCCTGCCCGTGCGCGGGCAGGTCTTCGGCGGCGGACAACACCAGAACCGAGTCGGCGACCGATTTGAGCGCGGCCTCGTCATAGCAGACCACCTGCATCGACTTGAGGAAGGTCAGGACGTTGAGTCCGGACGAGAACCTGGCGCAACCGGAGGTTGGCAACACATGATTGGAACCGGCGCAGTAGTCGCCCAGCGACACCGGGGAATAGGGGCCGACGAAGATCGCGCCGGCATTGCGGATCCGGGCGGCGACAGTCGCGGCGTCCCTGGTCTGGATTTCCAGGTGCTCGGCGGCGTACGCGTCGGCCACGGCGATGGCGTCATCGATCGAAGCGACCAGCAGGGTCCCGGACTGCGGGCCGGTCAGCGCCTGACCGACCCGGACCCGGTGCTTGGTGTCCGCGAGCCGCTCGGTGATCGCGGCATCCACTGCATCGGCGAGTTCCACCGACGTGGTGATCAGCACCGCCGAGGCCATCGGATCGTGCTCGGCCTGCGAGATCAGATCCGCGGCGACGTGCCACGGCAGCGCGGTGTCGTCAGCGATCACCGCGATCTCGGTCGGGCCGGCCTCGGAGTCGATCGCCACCGTCCCGCGCAGCAGCCGCTTGGCTGCGGTCACGTACACATTGCCCGGTCCGGTGATGACGTCGACCGGTTCGATCACGGTGCCGTCGGTGTCCACGGCGCCGTAACCGAGCAGCGCGACACCCTGCGCGCCGCCGGCCGCATACACCTCGGTGATCCCGAGCAGCGCACACGCGGCGAGCACGTTCGCGTCCGGCCAACCGGTGCCGGGCTGCGGCGGCGAAGTCACCGCGATCCCGGCCACCCCGGCGACCTGCGCAGGCACCACATTCATCACCACGCTGGACGGGTACAGCGCCAGCCCGCCCGGCACGTACAGGCCGACCCGCTGGACCGGCACCCAGCGCTGCCCGACCGTGCCGCCGGGGGCGATCTCGGTCACCGTGTCCTTCGGCAGCTGCGCCCGGTGCCCGACCCGGGCCCGCGCGATCGATTCCTCGAGGGCGGCCCGGACCTGCGGGTCGGCCATGGCCAACGCAGCGGTGATCACCCCGGCCGGCACTCGCAGGGTCGGCGGCCGGAGACCGTCGAACTTCTCGGTGGCCTCCAGCACGGCGGCGGCCCCGCGGACCCGGACGTCGGCGACCAGATCGGCGATCGCGGCCACCGCAAGGCCGAGGTCAACGCCGCCACGAGGCAGCACGGTACGCAGGTCGGCGCCGAGGCCCGAACGCAGATCGATTCGCTTCAACTTCACGGTCACCGGCTCAGCCTAATTGCGGGCGCGACCAAGATTTGGCAAACCGTTCCAGGCGACCAGGAAGGTGTAGGCCACGATGGCCCCGGTCGGCGCGGCGAGGTAGGCGGGCCAGCCGTCCAGCACGGCGGGTGCGGTGACGATTTCCTGCACACCCGATAACGCCGCCGACGACGGGTCGACCCCGCTGACCAGCCAACCGCCGACCACACCGGCGACCAGTGTCCCGGCGGCCGCGCACAACCCGCTGATCAGCAGCATCAACGGTCCGCGGAGCTCGCGGAAGTGCCACGCGGCCGCGGCCGTCATCAGCCCGATGACCAGGCCGGTTGCCGCGAAGATGCCGAAGGCAGTGAACTTGTGCAGCGACTCGGTGGGCAGCGGGGCCCAGGTCTGGTTGCTGAAGATCTGGTACTGCCGACCGGGCGCGATCTTCGCCCAGATGGCTCCGACCACCGCGCCGATCAGCACCGATGCGCCGAGAAAGATCAAGCCGACCCGCAGATAGGTCCGCCTCATGCCAGGCAGTCCGCGCCCAGGAGCGCCTTGAGGTCGCCCATCAACGCCGAGGTCAGGGTCACCCGCAGGCTCTCTTCCAGGCGCCAGTTGCTGACCCGCTGACCGGTGACCAGCTTCACATGCACCTGCGTGGTTCCGGGGTGTGCCTGCAGGACGTCCTTGAGCCGGCCGACCACGGGCGGTGTGCAGCGCGCGGCCACCATCGTCAGTTGCACCGGGCCACGATTGCCCGAGTCGGACAGGTCGGGGGTGATCACCGAGGTCGCCCGCAGCGAAAGCCGCTCGTCCGAGCGCGAGACCTGCCCCTTGACCAGCACGATGGCGTCCTCGGCGAGCTGCAGTGACGACTCGGCGTACACCTTCGGGAAGAACAGCACCTCGACCCCGCCGGCCAGATCCTCCAGCGTGGCCGACGCCCAGGCATCGCCCTTCTTGGTCACCCGACGGCCGAGCCCGGCCAGGATGCCGCCAACGATCACCGTCGCCCGATCCGGGATGGTGCCGTCGAGGATGTCGGTGATCGAGGCGTCGGTGTGCTTGGCCAGGATGTGTTCCACGCCGGCCAGCGGGTGCCCGGAGACGTAGAGGCCGAGCATCTCCCGCTCGAAACCGAGGCGAAGCTTGGTGTCCCATTCGGTGGCCGGAATGATGATCCGGAACGCGTCGCCGGAGTCCTCCGCGCTCATCTCGCCGAACAGGTCGAACTGCCCGGCGGCTTCGGCCTTCTTCAGGCTCATCACCGAGTCGACCGCCTCGACGTGCACCATCAGCAGGCCCTTGCGCGGATGCCCCAGCGAATCGAACGCGCCGGCCTTGATCAGCGACTCGACGACCTTCTTGTTGCAGGCCACCGCATCGACCTTGGCCAGGAAGTCGGAGAAGTCGGTGAAATCGCCCTTGGTCTTGCGGGCCGAGATCAGCGAGGCGACCACCCCGGAGCCGACGTTGCGGATGGCGCCCAGGCCGAACCGGATGTCGGTGCCGACGGGGGCGAAGTCGCGTTCGGAGGTGTTCACATCCGGCGGCAGCACCTTGATCCCGCGGGCCCGGCATTCGGCCAGGTAGATGGCCATCTTGTCCTTGTCGTCGCCCACCGAGGTGAGCAGGCCGGCCAGGTATTCGGCGGGATAGTTGGCCTTGAGGTAGGCCGTCCAGTACGACACCATGCCGTAGGCCGCGGAGTGCGCCTTGTTGAACGCGTAGTCGGAGAACGGCAGCAGGATGTCCCAGAGCGCCTTGACCGCGGCCGGTGAGTAGCCGCGCTCGGCCATCCCCGCGCTGAACCCCTCGAACTGCTTGTCCAGCTCCGACTTCTTCTTCTTGCCCATCGCGCGGCGCAGCAGATCGGCCTGGCCCAGCGAGAACCCAGCGACCTTCTGCGCGATCGCCATCACCTGCTCCTGATAGACGATCAGGCCGTAGGTGTCGCCGAGAATGTCGGCCAAGGACTCCTCGAACTCGGCATGGATCGCGACGACCGGCTTGCGGTTGTTCTTCCGGTCCGCATACTCGTTGTGCGAGTTGGCGCCCATCGGGCCCGGCCGGTACAGCGCGCCGACGGCCGAGATGTCCTCGAAGTTGTCGGGCTTCATCGACCGCAGCAGGGCGCGCATCGGTCCGCCGTCGAGCTGGAACACGCCGAGGGTGTCGCCGCGGGCGAGGAGTTCGAAGGTCGCCGGGTCGTCGAGCGCCAGGTCTTCCAGCACCACGGTTTCGCCGCGGTTGGCCCTGATGTTGAGCAGCGCATCGTCGAGCACGGTGAGGTTGCGCAGCCCCAGGAAGTCCATCTTGATCAGGCCGAGCGCTTCGCAGGTCGGGTAGTCGAACTGGGTGATGATCGCGCCGTCGACTTCCCGCTTCATGATCGGGATCAGGTCGATCAGCGGGTCGGAGGACATGATCACCCCGGCCGCGTGCACCCCCCACTGCCGCTTGAGGCCCTCCAGGCCGTTGGCCATCTCGACCACCCGGGACGCCTCGGCGTCACCCTCGATCAGCGCGCGGAATTCGGCGCCCTCGGAGTACCGCTCGTGGCTGGGATCGAACAGTTTCGCCAGCGGCACGTCCTTGCCCATCACCGGCGGCGGCATCACCTTGGTGATCCGGTCGCCGACCGAGAACGGCATGCCCAGCACCCGGGCCGAATCCTTGACCGCCTGCTTGGCCTTGATGGTGCCGTAGGTGACGATCTGGGCGACCCGGTCGTCGCCGTACTTCTCGGTGACGTACCGGATCACGTCGCCGCGCCGGCGCTCGTCGAAGTCGATGTCGAAGTCGGGCATCGAGACCCGGTCCGGGTTGAGGAACCGCTCGAACAGCAGCCCATGCTGGATCGGGTTCAGGTCGGTGATGCGCATCGCGTAGGCGACCATCGATCCGGCGCCGGATCCACGGCCGGGGCCGACCCGGATGCCGTTGTTCTTCGCCCAGTTGATGAAGTCGGCGACCACCAGGAAGTAGCCGGGGAAATTCATCCCGAGGATCACGTCGACCTCGAAGTCGGCGCGGGCCTGGACCTCCTCGGAGATGCCGGCCGGGAATCGCGCGTGCAGCCCGCGCTGAACTTCCTTGGTGAACCAGCTCTTCTCGGTCTCGCCGTCCGGCAGCGGAAACTTCGGCATGTAGGACGACTCGGTGTCGAACGCGGTCGAGCAGCGCTCGGCGATCAGCAGCGTGTTGTCGCAGGCCTCGCGGAGCTGGTACTTGCCCTCCCACAGGTCGCGCATCTCCCGCGGCGACTTCAGGTAGAAGCTCTGCGCGTCGAACTTGAACCTGTTCGGGTCATCCAGGGTCTTGCCGGACTGGACGCACAGCAGCGCTTCGTGGGTCTTGGCGTCGGCGGCCTCGGTGTAGTGCAGATCATTTGTCGCGATCATCGGCAGGGCCAGGTCCTTGGCCAGCCGCAGCAGGTCCGGGATCACCCGGGTCTCGATGCCCAGCCCGTGGTCCATCAGTTCGACGTAGAAGTTGCCGTCGCCGAAGATGTCCTTGAATTCGGCGGCCGCGCGGAGGGCCGCCGGGTAGTCGCCGATCCGCAGCCAGGTCTGGATCTCGCCGGACGCGCAGCCGGTGCTTCCGATCAGGCCTTTCGAGTATTCGGCGAGCAGTTCCCGGTCGGCGCGGGGCTTGTAGAAAAAACCTTCCAGCGATGCCCGGGAAGCCAGCCGGAACAGGTTGTGCATACCCTCGCGGGAGTCGGACAGCAGCGTCATGTGGGTGAACGCGCCGCCGCCGGAGACATCGTCCTCGCCGCCGGAGGCCCAGCGGACCCGTTTGCGCTCGTAGCGCGAGGTTCCCGGGGTGAGGTAGGCCTCCATGCCGATGATGGGTTTGATGCCGGCGGTGGTGGCCTGCTTGTAGAAGTCATAGGCGCCGAAGACGTTACCGTGGTCGGTCATCGCCAGCGCGGGCATGCCCATTTCGGCCGTCTTGGCGAACAGCTGGCCCAGCCGGGCCGCCCCGTCGAGCATTGAGTACTCGGTGTGCACATGGAGGTGGACAAACGAGTCCGTCAACGACATGGGGCGAGTCTACGTTTGCCGGAGGACCGCCAAGGCGTGTTCCAGGTCTGCCGGGTACGGCGCGTTGAACTCACACCAGCGGCCGTCGCCGGGGTGCGCGAAGCCGAGGCCGAAGGCGTGCAGCCATTGCCTGGTCAGACCGAGTTTGGCGGCCTGGACCGGGTCCGCGCCGTAGGTCAGGTCGCCGACCAGCGGATGCCGAAGCGCCGAGAAATGCACCCGGATCTGATGGGTGCGGCCCGTTTCCAGGTGCACCTTGAGCAGCGATGCCGACGGGAAGGCTTCCAGGGTGTCGTAGTGAGTGATCGATTCCCGGCCGCCGGCGATCACCGCGAACTTCCACTCGGCCTTGGGGTGCCGGCCGATCGGCGCGTCGATGGTGCCCGAACTCGGGTCCGGGTGGCCCTGCGCGACGGCGTGATAGATCTTCGTCACGGTGCGCTGCTTGAAGGCGTCCTTGAGCGCCGTATAGGCAGCCGCGCTCTTCGCCACCACCATGGCTCCGGTGGTGCCGGCGTCCAGTCGATGCACGATGCCCTTGCGCTCATCGGCACCCGAGGTTGCCAACGCGATGCCGCGGGCGGCGAGCACCCCGGTGACGGTGGGGCCGTCCCAGCCGGGGCTCGGGTGGGCGGCGACGCCGACCGGTTTGTCGATCACCACCAGGTCGCTGTCCTCGTACAGGACGACCAGGCCGGTCACGTCGGGTTCGATCTTCCTGGTCGCGCTGATCGGGGTCGGCAGCGTGACCTCGAGCCAGCTCCCCGGCAGCAATCGCTCGGATCGGGCGACGACGGACCCGTCGATCAGCACGTCCCCGGCGTCCACCATGGCGGCGACCGCGGTGCGGCTCAGGCCGAGCAGTCTGGCCAGTCCGGCGTCCACCCGTTCACCGGCCAATCCGTCCGGAACGGGCAGGGCCCGCAGTTCAGCCACTGGCTTTTTCCTTGGCTGGTGCGCGGGTGCCGTCGTAGTCGATGCCGCTGATCGCGGTCAGCACCAACAGGATCCCGCCGATGGTGATCGCCGAGTCGGCGACGTTGAAGACCGCGAAATGTTCACCGTTGGGCCCGAAGACGGAGAGGAAGTCGACGACGTGTCCGCGCAGAATGCCCGGTGAGCGGAAAATCCGGTCGAGCAGGTTGCCGATCGCCCCGCCCAGGACCAGTCCCAGGGCGACGGCCCAGCGGACTGAGCGCAGTTTCGGGGCCAGCCGGATGATCACGACGACGACGGCGATGGCGACCAAGGCCAGGATCCAGGTCATCCCGGTGGCCATCGAGAAGGCTGCCCCGGCGTTGCGAATCAGCGACAGATAGACGAGCCCACCGAGAATCCGTGGTTGTTCGGCGGCCGGTGTGGTCTCCGACAACGTTGCGACGATCACGATCTTGGTGATCACATCGAGGATCACGACACTGCCGGCCAGGATGGCCAGCAGCGTGATCCGCCGCGGGGGCAACTCGGGGGTGGGAGAATCCATTATGTGATTCTCCCATTGTCGGGATCCCCCAGGTCACCAAACCAACCGGCCAGGGCCCCGCCGCGGCCGACCGCGCGCAGCCGTCGTTCGGTCGCATGCAGGACGGCCTCGGGCGCGACGATCAGCATCTGGTCGCCGCCCTGCAGCCGGAGACTGCCGCTGACCAGCATCGACGAGCCGCGCCGGAGCACCAGCGAGACGGTGGCCTCCCTGGGCAGGCGCAGCTCACGGATGTACACCCCGTGCATCCGGGATCCCACCGGAATCCGCACCTGCAGCATCTGGGCGTGCATCTCCTCCAGCGGGGCCGATTCGAGTTCCACCTCCGTGGCTTGCCCGAGCTGGATGACGCCCAACTTACGGGCGACCCACGGCAGCGTGCTGCCCTGGATCAGCGTGTAGATCACCACGATGATCACGACGGTGTCCAGCAGCAGCCGCGAGTTGTCGTCCCGGCGCTGCATCAGCGGGATCATCGCCAGCACGATCGGCACCGCGCCGCGCAGGCCGGACCAGGACAGCATCACCTGCTCTCGCCAGGGCAGCCGAAACCAGACGGCCGCGGCGATGATCGACAGCGGCCGGGCCAGCAGCAGCACGACCAGACCGATGGCGATCCCGGTCAGCAGGGCGGCAGGCAGCCGGGTCGGGTCGACGTACAGGCCGAGCATCACGAACAGGCCGATCTGGGCCAGCCAGCCCAGCCCCTCGGCGAAGGACAGCGTGGAGCTGCGGTGCGGCAGCCGCGAGTTACCCAGCATCAACGCGGCGATGTAGGTGGCCAGGAAGCCGGACGCGTGCGCGTACTGGCCTGCGGCGTAGGCACCGCACACCACCGCGATGGCGGCCAGCGGGTACAGGCCGGCCGACGGCAGCGCTCCCCGCCGCAGCAGCCAGGCCCCGCCGAAGCCCAGCGCCGCCCCGATCACTGCGCCGGCCAGTAGCTCGTAGATCACCAGGAACGGGTCACTCCAGTGCAGGTCGCCGGTACCGGAGAGCAACAGGACCGCGATCACGACCGGCGCGTCGTTGAACCCGGATTCCAGTTCCAGAGCGGCGGCCAGCCGCGGTTTCACGCCGACCCCGCGCAGCACGGAGAAGACCGCAGCGGCATCGGTGGACGACAGCACGGCTCCCCACAGGAACGAGGTGCGCCAGTCGAAGCCGAGCAGCAGGTGCACGCCGGTCCCGGCGACGAGGATGGAGACGGCCACCGACACCGTGGACAGCGCGATACCCAGGCCGAGGGCGGGCCGGACGTTGACCCACCGAGTGGTCAGGCCACCCTCGGCCAGGATGAAGACGAGCGCGCCGAGGCCGAGTTGTTCGGTGAGATTGGTGCTTTCGGGGGTGGACCCGAATTGGATGCCCAGGCCGGCGTTGCCCATCAGTACGCCGATGGCGAGGTAGAGCAGCAGCGACGGCATCCCCAGCTTCTTGGCGAAGCGGATCGCGGTCAACGCCAGGATCAGGACAAGCGCGCCGATTCCCATCACTCGTTCCAGCGCCTGGGTGTCCATCGACCGAGTTAGCCCGGGACCGTGGCGCGTCGGGTCAGGCCCAGCGCGTCGAGCACGGCGAGTGTGGAGCGCGAGCGGTTGAGGGTGTAGAAGTGCAGGCTCGGGACGCCCTCGGGGAGCAGCGTCGCGCACAGTTCGGTGGCGAAGGCGACGCCTTCGGCCCGGGTGGCCGCCGGGTCGTGGGCGATCGGTTCGAAGCGATCGATGATGCTCTGCGGGACCTGTTGGCCGGCCAGCGAGGCCATCCGGTGGATGCCCGCCCAGGAGGTGATCGGCATGATTCCGGGCAGGATCGGGGTGCTGACGCCGTGCGCGGCCACCCGGTCGCGGAGCCGCAGGTAGTCATCGGCGGCGAACAGCATCTGGGTGATCGCGAAGTCCGCGCCGGAGTTCAGT
This sequence comes from Mycobacteriales bacterium, assembly GCA_038245175.1. Classification (GTDB taxonomy): domain Bacteria; phylum Actinomycetota; class Actinomycetes; order Mycobacteriales; family Nakamurellaceae; genus Nakamurella. The sequence goes on from JBBRSR010000003.1 coordinate 267,005, forward strand.
TTGGCCAGGAAGTATGTGGTATCGCTGGCCGGGTCCGGCGATTGCGGATGCATCTCCGGGTAGGCCGCGACGCCGACGCAGAAATCGCCGAGCGACTTGGCCAGCCGGACCAGGTCGGATGCGTAGTTCAGTCCACCCGGGGTGGGGATCCAGCTGCCCTGGACGTTGCCTGGCGGGTCGCCGCGCAGGGCCAGAATATTGCGCACACCGACCGCGGCGTAGGAGCCGATGACGTGGCGGAGTTCGGCGATGGTGTGGTTGACCGCGGTGAGGTGGGCCACCGGGACCAGTGAGGTCTCGGCGGCGATCCGACCGGTCACCCGGATGGTTCGGTCCCGGCTGGAACCCCCGGCGCCGTAGGTCACTGAGACGAATGCCGGGCGCAGCGGTTCCAGTTCACGAATCGTGCGCCAGAGCAACAGTTCGCCGGCGTCGTCCTTCGGCGGCATGAATTCGACCGAGAACTGTGGGCCGCCTGCGGACAGTCGGTCGCTGACGGTCTCCATGGCTCCGCAGCCTACTGTGGGGTCGTGCAGCTCAGTGTTTTGGACCGGATCCTGGCCGCCGAACTCCAGGCGCGCCGCCGTGAGGTCGCGGCGATCGACCCGAGGCTGTTGCCGCAGGTGGACCGGCTGATCGCGTTCACCCTGAAGGGTGGAAAGCGGTTGCGGCCGCAGTTCTTGTGGTGGGGCTGGCGGGCCGCGGGCGGCGCGCCGGATGGTGACGCTGTTCACGCGGTCATCCAGGCGGCGGCGTCATTGGAGCTGATCCAGGCCAGTGCGCTGATGCACGACGACATCATCGACCACAGTGATACCCGCCGCGGTGAACCCAGCCTGCACCGGGTGGCGGCCAAGGCGCACGCCGACGAGGGACTGGCCGGCGACAGCGACGACTATGGGCTGTCGACCGCGATCCTGCTCGGTGATCTCGCTCTGGTCTGGGCGGATGACCTGTTCATCGAGGCCGCGTCGGCGATCGGCGATCTCACGGCTGCGCTGCCGGCCTGGCGTGGGATGCGTACCGAGGTTCTTTCCGGACAGCTGCTGGACTTGCGGGTGGCGGTCGAGGTCGGTGTCGATCCGCAGGCCCAGATCCGCGACGCGATGGCGGTCAACCGGCACAAGACCGCCGCTTACACGGTGGAGCGGCCGTTGCACCTGGGTGCGGCGCTGGCCAACGCGGCCGATCCGATCGTCGCGGCGTTGCGCGCCTACGGCGCGGACATCGGCATTGCCTTCCAGCTGCGCGACGACCTGCTCGGGGTGTTCGGTGACGCCTCGGTCACCGGCAAACCGGCCGGCGATGACCTGGTCGAGGGCAAGCAGACGGCGTTACTGGCCACGGCCCGGGCGCGGCTGCGGCCCGATCTGCTGGCCGAACTGGACGACGGGATCGGCCGGGTCGGCAGCCCGGCACAAGTGGCTCGGCTGGCCGATCTGATCGCGGGCAGCGGGGCGGTTGCCGCGATGGAGGAGCAGATCGCGGCGTTGGTGACCGCGGGCCTAACCGCGCTCGACGAACCGCTGTTGGACTCGGAAGCCGTTACTGCGCTGCGCGAACTGGCTGTGTTGGCGACGAGCCGGGTTAGTTGACGTCGGGCAGATCGGGACGCTGCTGGTCGCGGTCGGGTCGACGGATTCCCAGCACCGCGGCGGTGATCAGGGTGGCGACCAACCCCCCACAGCCGGCGACGATGAAGGTGACGCGCGGGTTGGTCAGCTCGAGTAATAGCGCTCCGAGCAGGTACGACGTGCCCGCGGCGATGCCGATCGCTCCGTACAGGGTGCCGAATACCCGGCCGATCATCTCCGGAGCGACCTGGCGCTGCAAGAGGGTGTTGACACTGACATCAATGGCGCTGACCCCGACCCCGCGCACGAACTGGACAGCAAAGGCCACCGCGAGCGCCCAGGCCAGACCGGTCAGCAAATTGCCCAGGCTGCTGACCGCGCAGCCGATCAGGAACAATGGGACCAGCGGCGAACGGCCGACTCGGCGGCCCAGCACGAGGTAGCCCAGCAGCAGTCCGATACCGACCGCGCTGTATAGCAGGACGACGGCGGAATCGCCGGCGTGCAGCGTGTCCCGGCTCAGAAACACCAGCGCGACGTCGTCGACGCCGGTGAACGCCACCACGGCGATGAATCCCAGCGACAGTGTCCGAACCTGCGGGACGGTGGCCAGATACCGCAGGCCGGCACCCGCGTGGGCAAGCCAGCTCGGTCGGGGACCCGGCTCCGCCGCGGCGGGCAGGGCCGGCAGCCGGCTCAGAATCGCGGCTGAAACCAGGAACGTGCCGGCGTCCATCCACAGCACGCCGCGGATTCCGACCAAGGGGAGCAGACCGGCAGCGACCATCGGTCCGGCCGCCTCCATCCCGTTGCTGACGAATCCGAGAGCGGCGTTTGCCGCTGCCAGCCCGCTATCGGGGACGAGGGCCGGCACCGCCCCGCGCACGGCGGGCTGAAAGACCTGGCCGGCGACGGCCCGCAAGCCGACCAGCGCCAGTAGCAGCGGCAACGACGGCAGGGTGAGCGCGATGATCACCACCGTTGCGGCCTGCGCCAGTTCGCAGCCGATCAGCACCCGACGCCGATCGAAGCGATCGCTCACCCCGCCACTGAGCGGTCCGAGCAGTGCGGGGGCGAAGTCGCCGACCAACAGCAACGCGGCCACCGCGAAGCCTTGCCCCCTGGTGCCGGCGACAAACAGCAACAGCGCAACCAGACCGGCCGAATCGCCCAGCGTCGACACGCCGCGGGCCGTCCACAGCCGACGAAACGCTGCCTTGCCGTTGAGGGCGTCACCGTGATCGCCATCGCCTCGTCCGGCGCGGGCTGCGGACCTCGTCACCTGTCCCTACCTCAGTGTCATCTGCGGCGCCGGTCGCCGTGACCGATCCTGCGACCATGTGCTGCCCAGGACAACTCATTTATGGATTGCTGAGCTGACGGCGCTCGTCAGATCGTCACCCTGATCCTTCAGCTCGGCCACGACCACGCGCATCTCGGGCAGCGATCACGGTCGAACCACCGGAACAAGCCGAGACCTGCCGCCACGCGGAAGACAGGTCCCCGTAGGCTCGCCGATTTCCGAGTTGCGTGGCGATCGCACCGGGCCGCCCCGGATACCGGCACCGAGAGGACAACCGAGTCTGCCGACTCGCCCCGATACCGCAGCACGGCGGTCAACGCGCCGGCGGCGGCCGTGGACGGTTCACGTCAGCTTCGCGGCGATGGTGGCGGATACCGCAGAATCGCCGGATCGGGCCGGTGGCCCGGGCGGGTCACGTCGCCACCGGCCCGCTCCCGTTTCTTGTGCGCCAGGCCGGCCAACACCTCCAGGATCACCCGGTGGGCGTTGTTCACGGTGGTATCGGCATGGTCGTAGGGCGGCGACACCTCGACCACATCCATCGCCACCAGCGGAGTTTCGAGCGCTATCGAGCGAACCGCACGCAGCAGGTCGGCCGGGTTCATCCCACCCGGCTCAGGGGTGCCGGTACCCGGCGCGAAGCCCGGGTCCAGCACATCGATGTCGACGGACAGGTAGAGCGCGTCGCAGCCGTCGGCGGCCCTGGCGATGGCGTCGGCGATCACCGGCCGAACCCCCCGGTCCCACATCTCGTGCATCAGATGCCAGGTCATCTGCTGCTCGCGCATCCAATCGAAGACGTCCGCCGGTGGCCAGTACCCGCGCAGCCCGACCTGGACGAAGTTCCTGCCGCGCACCGCCCCCGACTCGATCAGCCGGCGCATCGGCGTGCCGTGCGAGGCAAGATTCCCTTCCAGAATGTCGGCGGTGTCGGCGTGCGCATCGAAATGCAACAGGCCCAGCCTGCCCCAGCCATGTCTGCGCGCGACCGCGGTCGCGGCCGGCCAGGTGATCGAATGATCACCGCCGATGACGATCGGCAGCGCCCCGGCGGCCAGCACCCCGGCGACCTTCCGTTCGATGTTGCGCAGGGATGGCGCGGTCTGCCCGTGCGGGCAGTAGGCGTCGCCGTTGTCCACCACATCCAGCCAGTCGTACAGTTCGATGCCCAGATCCAGGTGATAGGTCCCCGGGTCGTAGGCGGTGGCGCGCAGGTACTTCGGCCCGAACCGCGCGCCCGCCCGATTCGTCGTGTTGATGTCGAAGGGCGCCCCCACCACGGCGACATCCGGGCGGCGGGCGGCCAGACCGGCCGCCGTACCGACCCATTCCCGGTTGCCGAAGGTGGGCAGTCCTTGGTTGTCGTTGGCATCGGAGTCGATGTCGGCGGGCACCGCGCCCTCGAACGCCCAGTCCGGCAGGTTGTACGGGAGGTCGAGCGGCGGATGGCTGTGTCCGCCCGCCGCCGGCCCGTGGTCGTGACCGCCGTGAGGGCTCATCGTCGATACCTGCCTGCCGAGGGGGTGGAAAACCGACCATCGCGACGGTACCAATCAGGTCCGGGGGCGATACGGCTACCGTGGCGGGATGATGCGATTCGGCCGCTTGACCGGCAGCACGTTGGTGGCATTAGGCTTGCTGGCTCTCACCGCCTGCGGCAACGAGACCTCCACCGGCATGCAGGACATGTCGGGCCAGCAGTCGATGCAGAGCCCGGCAACGTCCAGCTCCCTGCTGGATCCGGCCGCCTTCGCTGATGCGATGGCCCAGTCGGGCCGGGTGACCATCGACGTCCACATCCCGTTCGAGGGCAAGCTCAACAGCACCGATCTGATGATCCCGTACGACCAGATCGAGCAGCAGAAGTCGGCGCTACCCGCCGATCGGAGCACGCCGTTGGCCGTCTACTGCCGATCCGGAAACATGAGCGCGATCGCCGTGCAGACGTTGGCCGGCCTGGGTTTCACCGACATCGTGGAACTTCGCGGCGGCATGCAGGCGTGGCAGGCCGCCGGGCGAACGTTGCTGATGACGCCGTGACCAGCCAAGACGCGGCGCTGCAGCTGACCGACTGGCGGCGACGAACCGGCGAACTGTACGCGGCGGTCCGCGCCACACCCGATCCGCAGGCCGCGCACGCACGCTGGCGGGCCGGGCGGGACGAACTGTTCTGCACGCACCCGCAGAGCCCGCTGCCGGCCGGCGATCCGTTGCGCGCCGACGGACTAGGTTACTGGCCCTACGACGCCGGGCTCCGATTCGAACGTGCGCTGATCCCGGCGGATCGCGCCGAGGACCTGACGATTCCGACCGGCGGCGAGGAGACCACCGAGCTGAGCCTGCTCGGGCACATCCTGCTGCCCGGACCCATCGCCGCCAGGGTCGACGTCTGGTGGATGCAGCAGTACGGCGGTGGACTCTTCATCCCGTTGCGTGACGGGACCTCCGGCGATACGAGCTACGGCGGTGGCCGCTACCTGCTCGACACCGCCAAGGGTGCCGATCTCGGCGCCGGCCGTCGGGACGGCACCATCGTCGTGGACCTGAACTTCCTGTATCACCCGTCCTGCCGGTACGACCAGGCCTGGGTCTGCCCGTTGGCCCCGCGGGGCAACACCATTGCGGCGCCGGTCCGGGCCGGCGAGATTCTGTGAGTCGCGCTGACTGATCGAGGGACTAGTACCCGGCCGCCTGGGCGCGCCGCTTGATCTCGGTGCCGCGGTTTTCCAACAGGGCGTCGATCGGCGCGCCGGGCAACGCCTCGTCCTCGGTGAACAGCCAGTCCATGATCTCCGGGTCGGCGAAGCCGGCGTCGGTGAGCAGCGTGATCGTGCCGGTCAGTCCCTTGGTGATCTCGCCCGCGTTGACGAACTCGGCCGGGATCCGCAGTACCCCGTCGGTGCGGACCGCGAGCAGTTGCCGATCCTTGATCATCTGGTGCACCTTGGTGACCACGACACCGAGCTTCTCGGCGATGTCGGGGACGGGAACGAACGTGGGATTGCGCGGCATGGCTTCAGCGTATCCACCAGACCAGTCACCGAGTGCACCATAAGATTGCCAGGTGGAAGGAACAGTGCTCGACGGCCGCTATCGCGTCGATTCGCTGATCGCGCAGGGCGGCATGTCCACCGTCTACCGCGGCCTCGACCTACGCCTGGACCGTCGGGTCGCGATCAAGGTGATGCGAGCGGAGTTCGCCACCGATCCGAGTTTCCTCACCCGCTTCGAGCGTGAGGCCCGCGCCGCGGCCGGCCTCGGTCATCCCGGCGTGGTCGCCATGTTCGATCAGGGCCGCGACGGGGACTCGGTCTTCCTGGTGATGGAGCTCGTCGACGGCGGGACCCTGCGGGATCTGCTGCGCCAGCAGGGACCGCTGACCGTGCCGGTCACCCTGTCGATCCTGGAACCGGTGCTGTCCGCGCTGGCCGCCGCCCATGAGGCCGGCCTGGTGCACCGCGACGTCAAGCCCGAGAACGTGCTGATCTCCGGCAAGGGCGAGGTCAAGGTCGCCGACTTCGGACTGGTCCGGGCGATCAGCTCGACCACCATGGCCACCGGCAACGTGATCCTGGGCACGGTCGCCTACCTGTCCCCCGAACAGGTCAGCACCGGCTACGCCGACGCCCGCTCGGACGTCTATTCGGCCGGCATCCTGGCCTTCGAGATGCTCACCGGCGCGCCACCGTACGACGGCGACAACCCGATCAGCGTCGCCTACCAGCACGTCCACTCCGATTGCCCACCACCGTCCAGCCGGGCGCCCGGCGTACCGGAGGCGCTCGACCAGATCCTGGTCGCCGCCACCTCCCGGAATGCCGATCAACGCCCGATCAACGCCGGCGCATTCCTGGCCGAACTGGTTCGGGCGCGGGCCCGACTGAACATCCGGCGGGTGGCGGTACCCGTCCCGGCACCGGCCACGTCGGTGGGCCGCAGCGGCACCCGGGTGCTGGCCGCCGAGCGACCCGTTGCCGATCTGGACACAGATCTGGTCACCGCCGAGCATCTGCGCGAGATGGACGATGTTTTCGACCCCGAGATGCTTCGGCGCCGGCGCCGCCGCCGGACCACCCTGATCGCAGTGGTCCTGGTGATCCTGCTGGCCTGCGCGGCGGCGGTCGCCGGCTGGTGGTTGGGGTCTGGACGGTGGACGGCCGTGCCCGCGCTGATCGGCGTCACCCAGGAATCAGCGGTGCAGTCTGCGGAGGCCGCCGATCTGGTGCCGGTGGTCAGCAGCCGTCATCACAACAGCACCCCGGCCGGCCGGGTTTCGGCTGTCGACCCGGTGCCGGGCCAGCGGCAACTCCGCGGATCGACCATCGCGATCGTGGTGTCGACCGGCCGGCCGGTGGTCCCGGCCATCACCCCGGGAGCAACCACCGACGCGGCACTCGCTGCCCTGCAAGCCGCCGACCTGAAGGGGGCGGTCGACCCGGCATCGGCGGTGTTCGATCCGGTGATCGGCAACGGCCTGGTGGTCGGCACCGACCCAGCGTCGGGCGCATCGCTGGATATCGGCAGCACCGTCGCGCTGATCGTGTCCAAGGGCACGGCGCCGGTGACCGTTCCGTCGGTGGTCGACAAGAGCGCCGAGGACGCCGGCAATGCGCTCAAGGTCGCCGGTCTGGTGCTCGGCGAGCAGATCGGGCAGTTCGACGGGAAGCGGGCGGCCGGCACCGTCATCGGCACCCTGCCCGCTTCCGGCCAGCAGGTGGGTGGCGGTTCGACCGTCCAGCTGGTGGTGTCGAATTCCTTGCGGGTTCCGCCGATCGCCGGCGAGAGCCAATCCGCCGCGGCGGGCGCGCTATCCGCGGCGGGCCTGAAAATGACCGTTGGCGAGCAGAAATTCAGCGCCGATATCGACGGCGGCAAGGTGATCGGCAGCACCCCCGCCGCCGGGGCCCTGGTCGATCCGGCGAACCCTGCGGTCACGGTGACCATCTCGACGGCCGTCACCATGCCGGACACGGTCGGCCGCAACCTGGACGAGGTCGCCACCGAGCTGACCTCAGCCGGCCTCGATGTGCAGGTCAGCTCGTTCTGGGGGTTCGGGGACAACGTCCGCTCGCAGGCGCCCGACGTGGGCACCCGGGTCGCCCCGGGGTCCACGGTGAGCATCTCGTCGCTGCCCTGATCGCGGCCGGCGGGATGAATCAGCCGCGGAGCATCTCAGCGACCAGGAACGCCAGTTCCAGCGACTGCTGGGTGTTCAGCCGCGGATCGCAGGCGGTCTCGTAGCGACCGGCCAGATCGGCGTCGGAGATCTCCTGGGCGCCGCCCAGGCACTCCGTGACGTCCTCGCCGGTCAGCTCGACGTGGATGCCACCGGGGTGCGATCCGATCTGGTGGTGCACCTCGAAGAAACCCTGCACCTCGTCGACGATCCGGTCGAAGTGCCGCGTCTTGTAGCCGGTCGATGCCTCATGGGTGTTGCCGTGCATCGGATCGCACTGCCAGACCACCTTGTGCCCGCTGGCTTCGACCTTCTCGATGATCGGCGGCAGCAGGTCACGCACGTGGCCGTTGCCCATCCTCGAGATCAACGTCAGCCGGCCGGGTTCGTTGCGCGGGTCGAGCCGCTCGACGTACTCCACCGCCTGCTCCGGCGAGGTGGTCGGGCCGATCTTGAGTCCGATCGGGTTGGCCAGCAGTTCCGCGAAGGCGATGTGCGCGCCCTCGATCTGCCGGGTCCGGTCACCGATCCACAGGAAATGGCCGGACAGGTCGTACAGCTTCGGCTCGACCGGTTTGCCGTTCGGTCCGCGATCCACCAGCCGCAGCAGGGCGCGCTCGTAGTCCAACAGCAGTGCCTCGTGGGAGGCGAAGATCTCCACCTCGTGCAGTGAATGCGAGTCGACGCCGCAGGCGGCCATGAAACGCATCGCCCGGTCGATCTCGGCAGCCATCCGTTCATACCGCTCGCCGGCCCGGGAGTTGAGGACGAAGTCCTGGTTCCACTCGTGCACGGTGGCCAGGTCGCCCATCCCGGCCCCGGTGATCGCCCGGACCAGGTTCATCGTCGCCGAGGAGTTCGCGTACGCCCGGATCATTCGGGACGGGTCGTGCACCCGATCCTCAGGGTTGGTGGACAGCGAGTTGATCAGGTCACCCCGGTAGGACGGCAGCCCGAGCGAATCGATGTTCGACGAACGCGGCTTCGCGTACTGGCCGGCGATCCGGGCCACCTTCACCACCGGCATCGACGCGCCGTAGGTCAGCACGACAGCCATCTGCAGCAACGTCTGGATGTTGGCCTTGATGTGCGGCTCGGTGTTGTCCGCGAACGTCTCGGCGCAGTCCCCACCCTGCAACAGGAACGCCTCGCCATTGGCCACGGCGGCGAGCTTGGTCTGCAGCCGGTCGATCTCCGCCGGCACGGTGACCGGCGGAACCGCTTCCAGCATGGCGCGCACCGCCAGCACCTGGTCCGGATTGATCCAGTCCGGCTGCTGCTGCGCCGGGCGGCTCAGTGCGTTGTCCAGTTGGCTTCGAAGATGGGTGGGCAGCGGCGGCAGGGTCGGCAAGATTTCTGCCGGTATATCGACTCTCCAGTTCACGCCGATAACACTATCGCCCGCCAGCGGGCGTAATTGAGCCTCGCGTCGGCGAGCGCGTGATGCTGGTCCTTGCCACTGTCCGGAATGATCGGGTAGCCGGCGTCCTCCCAGAGTTGCCGAAGCTCCTTGGTGAACCGTGGAATCGATCGCGGCAGTGCCGGCATGTCCCCCCAGAGCTGGGCGAGCACCACGTGGTCGTAGGCGGCATACCAGGCCCAGAGCTCCACCGAGCCGTCGCCAGCGGCGAAGAAGTCGGCCAGCTCGTCACGGATGGCCGTACGGCCGCGCCACGACTTGTCGGCCGGGCCCGGCAACTTGTCCAGCACATTGCGGCGCACCCAGACCCCCGCCCTGGCCGGGTCGAATTCACTGGAGATTGCGTAGTACTCGCGGCCGTCCTCGCAGATCACCCCGATCGAGATGAGCTCGATCGTGTGGCCGTCCTCGATGAATTCGGTGTCGTAGAAGTAGCGGCAGATGGGTCCCGGGGTGGGTCTGGGCGGCACCCGTCAGCTCGCCTTGGTTCCCGGCAGCCGGGTGACGGTACCCGGCCCCTTGCCTTCGGCGGCTGCGGAGGCCTTGGCGGCCCGCTCCATATCGGCCTTCACCTTGGCCGCGTAGACGTCGACGTATTCCTGCCCGGTCATCTCCATCAACCGGTACATGATCTCGTCGGTCATGCTGCGCTCGACGAATCGGTCACCGGACATGCCTTCGTACCGGGAGAAGTCGAGTGGGCGACCGATCTCGATCCGCACCCGGGAGGGCCGCCACATCTTGGTTCCGATCGGATTGACCTTCTCGGTGTTGAACATAGCGACCGGGATCACCATCACCTTGGCCTCCAGGGCCATCCGGGCCACGCCAGTCTTGCCCTTGTACAGCCGGGCGTCTGGCGACCGCGTCCCCTCGGGATAGATGCCGAGCAGGGTGCCTTGCTTGAGCAGCCGCACCCCGGTATCCAGCGCATCCTGCGCGGCGTTGGCACCGCTCCGGTCGACCGGGACCTGGCCCATGCCGGCGAAGAACTGCTTCTTCAACCAGCCCTTGAAGCCCTTCTCGGTGAAGTAGTCCGACTTCGCCAGAAACGTCACCCGCCGTTTGATGTGCAGCGGCAGAAAGAACGAGTCGGCTACGGCCAGGTGGTTGGACACCAGGATGGCTCCGCCGGTCTCCGGGATGTAGGCGGTGCCGGTTATCTTGGTCGGGAAGAACAGCCGAAGAAGCGGGCCGATCAGCACATACTTCATCACTGAGTAGAACACTGAGACCGGTCTCCTTTGCGCCCGCGCGTGCGTCCTCACACTACAACGATCTGCCGACCACTCAGGATCGCCCGGGGGCGCGGCGTGCGACGATAGAAGCAAAGGAGGCAGCATGTCGGTACCCCCACGTGGCGATGAGGATTTCGACTTCGACGCGCGGTTCGCCGCCATCATCTCCCCCATCGCCGACAGCATGGACTGGGACGCCGACCTCACCCACGACAGCCGGCTCGAATCCGGCCAGTACGACGCGATCAGCCGCGACGAGGCGATCGCTGCCGAGCGGGCCGAGAAGGAAGCTGCCGAGCACCGCGAAGCCGAGCAGCGCGACGCGCGCCGTGCCCAGCGCCGCGTCGAGCGCGCCCAGGAATTGGCCGAATACAACGCGGACAAGGCCGCGGCGGAAGCCGCCTACAACTCCGACGACGGCCATTTCACACCGCCACCGCCACCCCCGTTACCGCGGCTGAGGGGCGTCACCATCGGCGGCGTGCTGCTGGTGTTCGCCGGGATCGTGCTGATCGCGTTCCCGGCACTGCTGGTCATCGACACCCAGCTGACCATGATCCTCGGCCTGCTCCTGCTGATGGCCGGCGTCGGGACGTTGGTGTCCCGGTTGCGCCGCTCCAATTCCGAGGACGACAACGGCGCGGTGCTCTGAGCGAAATCTTGGACGGGGTGAGCTAGCCCTGGGCCAGCAGCGCCGCCCCGATCATCGACGCGGTGTCGTGGAACATGGCGGTCACCACCTCGGGTAGCGGGCGGTGACCGACACCGGTCACCAACTCCGGCAACGACGCGACCGCCGCGGGCAGGAACAGTTCGGAAATCGTCGAGACCCCACCGCCGATGACGATCACCGACGGGTCGAAGACGTCGATGGCCAGCGCCAAGCCGTAGGCAAGCCAGTCGGATAGGTCGGCCAGCGCAGCGAGCGCGGCCGGATCGCCGGCCTTGGCCGCCTGGCCGACCATTTTACCGGTGACCGCTTGCAGGTCGTGCCCCGCCAGCAGGAGCAGATGTTCGCTGCGCAGGCTGCCGATCATTTCGCGGGCGGTTTGCGCCAGCGCGGTGCCCGAGCAGTACCGCTCCCAGCAGCCGGATTTGCCGCACGAGCATCGGCGGCCCCGGCTGACCACCGGAAGGTGACCGAGTTCGGGCGCGACGCCGTTCGCCCCACGGAAGATCTGCCCGTCCACGATCAGACCGGCGCCGATCCCGGTGCCGAGCGCGATCAGCAACGCGACCTGCGAGCCGATGGCGGCGCCGAGCCGATATTCGGCCCACACCGCCGCGTTCACGTCGTGTTCCATCACCACCGGCAGCTCCAGCCGAGCCGACAATCTGGCCGGCACCGGACTGTCCCGCCAGGCCAGGTGTGGGGCGAACATCACGGTTCGCCGGTCGGCGGTGATGAAACCGGCCACAGCCAGGCCGACAGCGGTGACGGGGTGCCGGCCGGCGAGCTCGGCAATCACCCGGACCAGGGCATCATCGGTTTCGGTGGCCTCGGCCGGAGTCGGGGTCGAGATCGAGTCGATGATCACCCCGTCGGCAGTGACCGCCGCTGCCCTGATCGAGGTCCCACCGATGTCGACCCCGATGGTGTGCGCGTCAATTGATGTCAATGCGCTGCACCGATCCTGCTGGGGGCGGGGTATCGGTTTTGCCGGGCCGGTTCTGTTCCAGGTACCCGCGAAGGGCGTTGACCACCAGCAACGCGCCCTGGGCCAGTTGCCCGGCCAGTTCCGAGCGATCCGCCTGAGCGTAGGTGATCACCGCGCAGATCGGGCAGCCGGTGCAGCGGAACCTGTCATGGGCCTGACCCGGTGCCGGCTCCGCGACCGGGTCGGTCTCACCGGACGCGAGCGGTTCGAGCCGTTCGGAGAGCGCGGCCAGGAAGGCGCTGGCTTCGGCGGCGAGCGTGCCGTGTTCCGTCATCGGGCGGCGCCGGCCACGGCATCGGCCAACGCGGTCGGCCAGCGCTGGGGATCCGGCTCGAAATCGACTACCAGCGCGGAGTCGACGAACCGCGCGCCGACGGCGACGCATCGCTGCAGCAACGATGGCAGGGCTACCCGCCGCCGTTGGCTGCCGACGGTGATCACCAGGTCGTCGCTGGACCGGGTCAGCTGGATCTGCCCTCTGTCTGCCAATGGCAACGGCAACGACAGGGTGTATCGCCCGTCACTGCCGCCCACCCGCAGGCCGCCGAGATCCTCCGAGGCCGCGGTGTCCAGCGGGTCGGTGCCGCGAAAAACCTCGTTGGCGAAGGCGTGCAGCGCGCGAACGCCGATCGGCTCGGCCGGCTGCAACGCGGCGTAGTACATCGGTATCCCGAGAAAGGACTCGCGGGCGGCGGCCAGCGTCGGTTGCTGGGCCTGGCGCAGCCGAGCCGCCCAGTGGCCGTCGACCTCATCGGGCAGCACCCGGTTCATCACCACGGAGGTGACCTGGTAACCGTGCAGGCACAGCGCCGTGTAGGCCCGCCGGGCCTCGGCGAGGACGACATGCTCCGGGGTGCTGACGATAGTGACACCACTGCCGGGCTGCGTCAGTTGGGTCCGCGCTTCGGCCAACCGGGTGAGCAGGTCGGAGATCGCATCCTTGACCTCGCCGTCCGGGCCGGCCTGCCGCCCGGTGAATCCGGCGGCCAGCGCGCGGAGCAACCGCTGCGGTGTGCCGAACAGTCGTTCGGCGTAGAAGTTCAGCGTCTCCGGCAGGGCGAGCAGCCGCAGGGTCTCGCCGGTCGGCGCGCAGTCCACGACGATGGTGTCGTATTCGCCCTCCCGCGCCCAGTGCGCCAACTCCAGTAGCGCCAGGATCTCATCGGCGCCGGGGAGGACCACCAATTCCTCGGCGGTTACCTCGGCCACACCACGGGCGGCCAGAACCCCCACCAGGTACCCGCGAATCTGCGACCAGGCCTGCTCGAACCGGCCCTGGATATCGACCTCGGCGGCGAACAGCAACGGCAACTCCGAACCTCCGACCAGGGTCGGTTCACCGGTCAGGGGCACGCCCAGCACGTCGGAGAGGGAATGGGCCGGATCGGTGGACAGCACCAGGGTGCGCCGACCCCCGGCTGCACTCGCAGCTGCGGCGGCGGCCGCCATCGTGGTCTTGCCGACGCCGCCCTTACCCGTGAACAGGGCTGTTTTCATGCCATCCCCGATGGTGGGTCCGCCGTCACGCCTTCTCGACCCGTTTGCGCAACTCCTTCAGCGCGGTGTCCAGAATCGACCGCTCGGCCTTGCGGCGCAGCGGACCGATGAGCGGGATCGACGGCTCGACACGCAGGCTATAGGTCACCTCGGTGCCCGTACCGGCCGGCTTGAGCCGATAGCTGCCGTGCTGTGACTTCTGCAGGGATGCGGCGACCAGGTCCCACGTCACCGAGAGGCCGTCCGGCGCCCAGGTATAGGCCAGTTCGTAGGTGTCCTTGAGGAGACCGGCGTCCATCACGAACTTCACCCGATCGGCTCGGCTCGGGGTGCCCGGCTTGGTGACCTCGACGGATTTGATGGCCCCTGTCCATTCGGGATAGGCGGCGAAATCGGCGATCACGCCCATCACCTTTTGCGGGTCGGCGTTGATCACGATGGACTGCGTAGACAGGTCAGGCATGCAGCGAACACTACAGGTCAAGGACGTACGGCCGACCTGAGCGCTGGAAATGCCCGACGTTCACGCACTCGGTGCGCCCCCTTCGCAATCGTCGGGACAGCGGCTGATGGACATGACCGGACAACGCCAGTTTCGGCTGGAACCGATCGATGTATTCCACCAGTCCGGGTCCGTACATTTCCAACCGGGCCGGCACCGTGTCATACCGCATCGGCGTCAATTGCGGCGGCACGTGCGAACACAGCACATCCACCGGACCGAGCGAATCGACGGCGGCCTGGAAATCGTCGGCCGACCGGACGAACGGCCGCCACGGCGACGCACCCTGTCGGATCACCGCGCCGGGCCGCCCGGAACCGCCGGCGACGAACCCGAACCGCACCCCGGCCAGCGTCCGCGTCTCGGCATCCAGGCCGCGTAACCGTGGAGGGGCGACGGCCGACCAGGTCGAAGCGACGTCGACGTTTCCCAGCAGCAGCCAGGTGTGTTCCGGAACGACCTCGACCACCCGGCGGTAGCGCTGCGCGACGATGTCCTCGATCGCACCCGCGGGGTCGGGGACGCCGGCCCAGAGCTGCTGGTTGTAGGCGTGCAGACCGGGAAAGTCGCCGCGGGTTCGCAGCGCGGTGAACGGGCGGACCCGCTCCGCGCCGAAGACGGCGCCCAGGATGCCGCCGGACGGGTCGTGGTAGTCCACGTAGTCCAGCAGATCCCCGAGGATCAGCAGCAGGTCGGCGCCGTCACCGGCGCGGGCCAGCGCTTCGAAATTGCCGTGGACGTCGGCCACGACATGGATGCGCACTCTCGCCAGGTTAGCGAGGCACCCGATGTCCGGTCGGATTGGGACCGGCCTTGTCCAGCGGGACCACCGTGATCGGCACGCCCGGCATGGATGCGTGCAGGACGAGACCGTTGCCCAGGTACATCCCGACGTGGGTGACCGGCGAGTAATACGTCACCAGGTCGCCCGGCTGGAGTTGGTCCAGGGGCACCTCGGGCAGGGTGGACTGCTCGGAACTGGTCCGCGGGATGTTGATCCCGGCCTGCTGCCAGGCCCACAACACCAGCCCGGAGCAGTCGAAGCTGTCCGGTCCGACCGCGCCCCAGACATATGGCATGCCGCGTCTGGTCAGTACCGCGGCGACCGCGATACCGGCCATCGTGTCGGGTGCCTGCAAGACGGACAGGTCGGTGATGTCTGCCGCGATCTGACTGTCGGTGATGCCGGCGTCGGCCCGGGCGGCGGCCTGCTCGGCCAGCCGGGCCTGCGCCTCGGGCGAGAGGTTTGCGGTGGCGAACTGATCGATCGCCGCGCCACGCTCGGTCACCGAGAGCGAGGTGTAGAGCCGTTCATAGACGGTGATCTGCGCGGTCATCGCGCCCTGCTGATTCACCAGGTCGGTCGCCGCGGCCTGCGCGGTGGCAATCGCGTTCTGCGCCTCGGTCGCCGCCTGAGCAGCGGCTGCCCTGGCGGCTTCAGCGGCGGCCTTGGCGGCGTCCGCGGTGTCCTTCGCCGCCTGCGCGGCGGACATCGTCTGCACGGTGTCGCCGGCGACCTGGCTCAGGGCCGCGACCTGGTCCAGGTAGTCGTCGGGCGAGCCGGCGGTGAGCAGCGAGGAGAGCTGGCTCAGCCGGGCCCCACGTAGGCTGGCGTTGGCGATCGCGTCGAGTTTGCTCCGGTAGACCGAGAGCCCGGCGTCAGCGGTGGCCACCTGGGCATCGGCTGCGGTGATGGCGCCGAGCGTCGCATCGGCGGCGGTCTGCGCGGCGGCGGCGGTCGCCTGGGCGGTGCCGACGGCCTGTTGGGCCAGCAGCACATTCTGGTTGAGGGCTTCCATGCCGTTGGCCGCGCTGATCCAGGCTGCCTTGGCCTCGTCGGAGGTCGCGGGGGTGGCGATCGGAGCCGCATCGGCCAATGCGGGTGTGAAGGATGCCGTGCCAAGGCTGACTGCTACGGCCAGGCTGATGATGAGGACAGCCTTCATTCGGGACGGTGCGTACGGCGCCAACGCTGGCGTTACCTTTCTTCCTCGAAACCGCGTACCGAGTTAGCTGACGGATTCGGGCCAGGAAGTAGCCCTACCCAATGAAGGGATTCACCCCAGAAAACGGTGGGTCCCCGGTTCGACGCGGAAAACGTCGATTCGGCGGTAACACCCGGGGCCACGCTGGTGCGAGCCGGAGCCGAATGTCTCTTTTAGGTTACGGGACGGCACTACCGGGTGGCAATGCTACTCAGGGTGATCAGCGCGACAGTACTGAAGCCGTGTTTGATCAACGCGACAGCAACGAACCGAGCCGCTGGGCTGATTGCTGCCAATCCCATGAACGCTGCACCCATGCCCGGCCGGCCTGACCCATTCGCTGCGCGCCGGCAGTGTCGGACAGCATCCGGATGGCCACTTCGGCCAGGGCCACCGTGTCGCGACCGTCCACCACCTCACCGGTCTCGCCCGGCAACACCGCCTCCGGGGCACCCCCGGAGTCCCCGGCGATCACCGGCAGACCGGACGCCGACGCTTCGAGGAACACGATCCCGAGCCCCTCGACGTCCAGTCCACCGCCGCGGGTGCGGCACGGCATCGCGAAGACGTCCCCGGCGACGAAGTGCCTTCCGAGCTCGTCGTTCGGCACCGCACCGGTCAGTACGACACTGTTCTGAACGCCGTTCTTGCTGATCAGACGTTCCAACGTGGCCCGATACGAACCGTCGCCGACGATCAGCAGGCGCGCGTGCGGCAGGGCGGCGAGCACCGCCGACCATGCTGTGATCAGGCTGTCCTGACCTTTGCGGGCGACCAGCCGCGAAACGCAGATCAGCACCGGGGCGGTGCCGAGGCCGTATCGCCGGCGGATCAGGTCCCGGGCCGCCGAATCCGGCTTGAAGGCCTCGGCGTCGACCCCTGGCGGTAGGTATTCCAGGGCTGCGGACGGCCCCAGAGCGGCCGAGATCCGGCGCCGTGAATACCGGCTGATGAAGGTGATCACGTCGTTGGAGTTACCGATCCGGCGCAGCGCCTGCCGACTCCCGGGCAGCATGGACCAGCCCACTTCGTGACCGTGCGTGCTCGCGACGGTTTGGACGATTCCATGCTTACGCATTGACGGGGTCAGCAGAGAGAGCGGGGCGGCGGCGCCGTACCAGATGGCCCGCAAGTCGTGGGCGCGGATCAGTGCAGCCGCCTGGCGGGCCACGGATCGACTGGGCACCATCAACGACGTCGGATGCCGGTGCACCTCGAACGGTTGCCGGGCATCGAATTCAGCGGCGCCCGGCCAGGCGGGTGCATACACGACGACGTCCGCCGCCGGCAGGTGGCCGGCCAACGCGTGAACGTAGGACTGGATACCACCCGCCCGCGGCGGAAAGTCGTTGGTGATCAGCAATGTGCGGCGCATGAGCGTGAGTCTGCAGCACCGCCTCGGGCGTGCTGTAGGCCGACCTAGTAGACGCGGTGCCCCGTGGGGTTGGGTCCACCGCGGGCGATGGTGGTCACGTAGACCGGCTTCGACGAGGTGGAGGCGTGCACGATCTGTCCGTTACCGATGTACATCGCCACGTGGTGCACCGGCGAGTAATAGGTGATCAGATCGCCCGGCTGGAGCTGGTCAAGCGAGACCGATGGCAGCCCCGACTGGCCGCTGCTGGTCCGCGGGATACTGACGCCGGCCTGCGCCCAGGCCCAGGACGTCAAGCCGGAGCAGTCGAAGGAGTTCGGCCCGGCCGAGCCGAAGACGTAGGCGGCACCTACCTTGGACAACGCCGCGTTGACGGCGGCCTGCGCGGCGGCGTTCGGCGCGGAGACCGATGAGGTCACCGCGGTCACGGCTGGGGCGGCTACTGCGGCGGCCGGGGAACCGGCCCGGGACACCGTCACTCCCGCAGCCGCAGCGGCGACCGGATCATTCGGCGCGGCTTCTGCCGCGGCGGCGGCCGCAGCGGCGAGCCGAGCTTCTTCGGCGGCCATGGCGGCCTGCCGCTCCTGCTCGCTGAGCTGGTTGTACAGCGACTCGTAGGTTGCCACCTGGGCGTCGAGCGCGGATTTCGACGCCGCCAGGCCGGTCTGTGCGGCGATCGCCGCGTCGTTGGCGGTCTGCGCGGTCTGCTGCGCGGTCCGGGCCGCGGCCTGCTTGCTGACCAGGTCCGCGGCTGCCGCATCGGCGGCCGACTTCGCGTCCTTGGCCTGCTGCAGCAGTTGGGTGGTGTCGCCGGCTACCCGGTCCAGCGCGGTGACCGAATCGAGGAAGTCGTCGGCGGAGTGGGCGGTGAGCAGCGAGGACAACTGGCTCAGGCGTGCGCCGCGGAAGCTGGCGTTGGCAAAGCTGGCCAGCTTGGCCGAATACCCGTCGACAACGGCCTGCGCGGCGGTGGTTGCCGCGGCGGCGCCGGAAACGGCGATGCCGGCCGCGGTGACCTGATCATTGGCGGTCAGTAGCGCTGCGGCGGTCGAGTCGAGAGTGACCCCGGCCTGCAACACCTGCTCGTTAAGCGCCTCGGACTGTCCGGAAGCGGCCAGCCACGCGGTCTTGGCGTCAGCTGCACTGGTCGGGGTGGCGATCGGACCCGGGGCCGCCGGGTCTGCGGTCGCCGTCAGCGCGGGCACCAGAGTGAAACTCAGGGCGATGATCGCGGTGATGGTGGTGACCCGTCGCAGACGCGTCAAGACATGCTGTGCCAAGGGTGGCTAGCCTCTCATCCTTATGCCGCCTACCGGGTTAGCTGACGGATTCGGGCCAGGAGATAGCCCTACAGCTGGATTTGCGCATGGCGCAGCCCAGTCGATTCACCCCAGGTAACGTGGTTCCCCGGCTCGACGCCCGACACGTCGATTCGGCGGTGACCTATGGTGTCCCCCGAACGGGTGACAGGGTCCTTAGGTCTCGATCAGGTTACGACACCGTGGCCGTCGGGCGCCAGTCAGGTTGCTCCGCTGAGCCAGGAAATTCTGCAGCCCAGGTGTATCAGTGCCGCTGACCTGCGGCAATGGATGGCGACGTGATCAGTTTCACCCGATTGGCCTAAGGGCGTGCACCAGGTAATTGGGCCCATACCCGGGTGGGATCGATGCCAAGTAATTGAGTAGGCGCGGTTCTTGAAGCGGCACGCCGAACCGCGCGTTGCCTGGTCAACAGGCTCAGCCCGACACCGCGGTCACACTGGGTGACATCAGCAGCCGGATCTACCTCTTGCGGGTCATTGGCCGCCCTGATGCGTGAACGCAGTCAGCAGCATCGTCGGAGTCACCGGTCTAGCTCCCCGACGGCTGATCTCCTGAAGGATCTCGTTGTCCGCGGTGACCACGAGCAGAACCCGGCCGACCGGCTCCGCCGCGACGAGTTGGGTGATCACATCGTCGGCCAGGACCCCGTGCGGCGAATAGAGCACCCGGACGCCCCGATGCCTCGGCTGGGGCACCACGACCGATGCGCCGTCGAAGACCACGGTGATTTCGGCCGACGTCCGCCCGGCCAGCAACGACAGCTCGCGGATCAACCGGTCGCGTTGATCGGCCAGCGTCAACTGGGCGTAGCCGGATTTGGTGACGTTGTATCCGTCGACGATCAGGTGAGCCTGCGGCAGCGTCAACCAGGCCGCGAGATTGGCGGTGTCCACGGTCGATGTCATGCCGCCCGCGGCGCTCGGCATCGCCGCTGCGACCCGGGCGGCCGGATCCTGCCCCCCGGAGGCCAGTTGCCACTCCCGGCGCAGCCCCTGGCTGGCCTCCTCGACCGTGGTGAGCAACAGGTCCAGCCGCCGGTCCGCGGCCTCGCGCTCCGCGGTGTGCGCCGAGCGCAGGTACTGCACCTGGTCCTGGGCCCGATCCGCCCTGACCTGTTCCGCCTGTAGCCGCTCCCGCGCGTGACGGAGCTCGGCCACGACCCGGTCATGGTTGATTCTGAGCGCCTTGAGTTCGACCGAGGCCTGCTCCTGCGCCTGCTCCGCCGCGAGCTTGGCCAACCGCAGCGCTGCCCCCTGATCACGCAGCCGCCGGCGCAGCCGATCGGCGGTCGCGTCGCGTTCGTCTGTCGAGTCGGCCGCGCCGACCGGCACGGCCGGATCGTCGGCGCCCACCCGTTCCGCCGCGCGCAGCGCGGCCAGTTCCACCCGCTGACGGGCGACCTCGCGACGCAGTCGCAGCAGCTCGCTGGACTCGACCACATCATCGAGCAGCTGATCGGCCGCGGGATGACCCGACAGGAACGCGGCCGCCGCCCGCTCGGCCGGCTCTCCCGTGCTCTCGGGGTCGATCCCGGCCAGTCGGGCGTGGTCGGCAACCGCGGCGCGGAACCCGATGTCATTGCGCAGCGCGGCGGTGAGCGGGCCCGCGCCCATCGTGGCCCGTTTGCCCGGCGTGAATCGGGCCACCTGACGAAGACTGGTCGGGACCCGCTCGGCCGGCATCGTGCCCAACGTCTGACCCGCCCAGCGAAGCAGCACCCGGTGCACCGAGTCGGGCAGATCCATGGTCGGTCGGTCCCCCGGTCGTCGCAGCGTGGCGCTTCATCAGCGCGGCACTCACATCAGACTGTCGGTGCCCACTTCTACGTTAACGACATGAGCACCCTGCAGGTGAACCGGTCGCAACCATCGGGCGGTCAGCGCGCCTTCGACGAGCTGGACGATCCGCTGCGCGAAGTCACGTTCGTGGTGGTCGACCTCGAGACCACCGGTGGGTCACATCTGGTGGAGGCGATCACCGAGATCGGTGCGGTCAAGGTTCGCGGCGGCCTGGTGCTCGGCGAGTTCGCCACCCTGATCGACCCGGGACGGGCCATCCCGCCGCAGATCACCATCCTGACCGGGATCACCGATTCGATGGTGATCGACGCACCGGGGATCCAGACCGTGCTGCCGTCCTTCCTGGAGTTCATCCGGGGCTGCGTACTGGTGGCGCACAACGCCCCTTTCGACGTGGGCTTTCTGAAGGCAGCGTGCGCGCGCCACCAACTGTCCTGGCCACGTCCAGCCGTGGTCGACACGGTCCGGCTGGCCAGGCGGGTATTGACCCGCGAGGAAGCGCCGAGCGTGCGGCTCGGCCTGCTGGCCCCGCTGCTGGGCGCCTCGGTCGCGCCGGATCACCGCGCACTGACCGATGCCCGGGCAACCGTGGACGTACTGCACGCACTGCTCGAGCGGGTCGGATCGCTCGGCGTGCAGAGCCTGTCCGAACTCACCGAGGTGACCAAGGATCTGAGCCCGGCGCGGCGGCGCAAACGTCATTTGGCCGATCGACTGCCGGCAGCCCCCGGCGTCTACCTGTTCCGTGGCCGCCGCGACGAGGTGCTCTACGTGGGAACGGCCGTCGATCTGCGCCGCCGAGTCCGTTCGTATTTCTCTGCGGCGGAGTCCCGGTCGCGGATCAAACAGATGGTGAAGCTGGCCGAGCGGGTCGACCACGTCCAGTGCGCGCACCAGTTGGAGGCGCAGGTTCGAGAGCTCCGGCTGATCGCAGCCCATCAACCGCCCTACAACCGACGTTCCCGCAATCAACACCGGGTCTACTGGATCACCCTCACCGACGAGGCGTTCCCGCGGCTGAGCCTGGTCACCACCGCCCGCCGAGCGGCCGTGCTCGGCCCGTTCTCCTCGCGGTCCGGCGCCATGCTCGCGATGGACGGCCTGTCCAGCGTGCTGCGGTTGCGCAAATGCGTCCAGCGCATCCGGCGGCAACTGCCGGCCGGCACGCCATGCGCGCTCGCTGAACTCGGACGTTGTGGCGCGCCGTGCGCGGGCCGCGAGTCGGTGGCCGACTACGCCCTGCATGTGCAGGCCTTCACCGATGCGGTCGCCGGCCGGTCGCGCACATTGATCACCCAACTGCAGGCCAAGATGTCAGCGCTCGCCGACGCCGGCCGGTTCGAGGATGCGGCCACCGCGCGCGATCGCACCGTCGCCCTGCTGCGGGCGCTGCACCGACGACAGCGTCTCGGTGGGCTGGCGATTGTTCCGGAGTTGGTGGCCGCCGGACCCGACGGATCAGGCGGCTGGCACCTGGTCGTGATCCGCTACGGCCGGCTGGCGGCGGCCGGCTGCGCTCGACGGGGGGTCGCGCCGATGCCCGTCATCGAGTGGCTCATCGCCTCCGCGGAGACAGTGCAGCCGGGGCTGGGCAGCAGCAGGGCCGGACCACTACCGGCGGCCAGCGCGGAGGAGACGGCAACCCTGGCCCGTTGGCTGGAGACGGCCGGCGTCCGGCTGGTCCGGATAGCCGGTGAGTGGAGCAGTCCGATCGGCGGCGCCGGGCACTTTTCATGGGCTGTGTCGGATCGAGGCTGACTGATAGAGCCCTGACTGATACAAAGGAGACGTGATCACCGTCATCGTGATGATCGAGGTCGAAGCCGACCTGATCACCGAAGCAGCCCAGCAGATCGCCGATCTTCCAGGCGTCGATCAGGTGTACTCCTGCGCCGGCGACATCGATCTGATCGTGGTCAGCAAAGTGCCCGACGGCGATGCGCTGGCCGACCTGGTCCCCGGTCACATCAGCCGGATCGCCGGCGTGAAACGCACCGTGACGCACATCGCGTTCCGTTCGTTCGCCAAGCGCGACGCCGAGGATGCTTTCTCGATCGGCGGCGACGGCGAGACCTGAGCCGGTCGGCTCAGCTCATCTCGGTTCCGCTCAGCTCCCTGTGCTCACTGTGCTCGCCGTACTCACGGTGCTCGACGCGGCCAGCTGCGATACGGCGACCCACTTGCGCAGCACTGCGGCGGCCTTTCCGCTGCTGAGGGCGGCATCCGCGCGGACCAGGCCGGCCGCGAGGTCGGCGTTCAGATCATCGGAAAGTCCGTGGTGGGCCGCCAGCGCCGCGGCCGCGTTCAGCGCGACAGCATCTCGTACAGGGCCGGTTTCGCCGTCCAGCAGCCGGTGCACCACTGCGGCGTTGACCTGGACCGGTCCGCCGCGCAACTGGTCCGGTTTCGCCGTCGGCAGGCCCAACGACCGGGGGTCCAGCGTCACCGTGCTGACCTGCCCGTCGCGGATCCGCCAGACCGACGAGGTGGTCGTCGTGGTCAGCTCGTCGAGACCGTCATCACCGCGGAACACCAGAGCCTCGATGCCGCGGCCGGCGAACACCCCGGCCATCAGCGGCGCCAGCCGGGGATTGCCGCAGCCGACCGCGGCCGCCGCCGGCTGTGCCGGGTTGGTCAGCGGTCCCAGGATGTTGAAGAAGGTCGGAATGCCCAGTTCGCGACGCGGCGCGGCGGCGTGGCGCATCGATGGGTGGAAGGCCGCCGCGAAACAGAACCCGATACCGGCCTCGGCCACGCAGCGGGCGACGCCCTCCGGGCTCAGGCTGATCGCGATGCCGAGGTGCTCGAGCACATCGGCCGACCCGGTGGCGCTGGAGGCTGCCCGGCCGCCGTGCTTGACCACCGGTGCGCCCGCCGCGGCGGCGACGATGGCGGCCATCGTCGAGATGTTCACCGAGTTCGACTGATCCCCGCCGGTACCGACCACATCGACCGCCCGGACGGGCACCGTGAACCGTCGGGCGTGCGCCAGCATGCCGTCGGACAACCCGGTGACCTCGGCCGCGGTCTCCCCCTTGGCGCGCAGCGCCACCGCGAATCCGGCGATCTGTGCGGCGGTCGCTTCGCCGGCCATGATCGTTCGCATCGCCCAGTTCGTGTCCGCCGGGCTCAGGTCCTCGCCGGCCATCAGCCGGCGGAGCAACACCGGCCAGGTCGGCGACTCCATCAGGAACCTGCCGCCGGCGCCGGCAACAAGCCGGGCAGCTTCCGCAGGACCTTGGCCACGGTCTCGGCGGCGATCACCGGATCCAGCGGGTATACGAGCACCTCCTCGGCCTTGGACCAGGTGGCCAGCCAGCGATCGGCGGTCCGTTTGACGGCCAGGATCACCGGCGGCGGGTTCGCGGCTTCGTTGTGGATCTGCCGACTGATGCCCATCCCGCCGGTTGGTTGGGCCTCCCCGTCCAGGATGGCGATATCGGCCTGACCCGCATCGATGGCCATCAACACGTCGGCTACCGAGGAGCACTCGAGATACTCGACCCTGGGCAGATCGGGCGCCGGCCGGCGGCCGATGGCGAACATGATTTCCTCGCGGACCGCCGCGCGGTGGCTGTAAACCAGAATGGTTGGGCTACTCAACGGGGTACTCCCTCGGTGTCGGCTGGGTCGCCGGATGAATGCCAATCCTAACGATCTCAGCGGGCGACCCGCCGCACACCCGACCCGGTCCGGCGCCTGATCCGGCGACAGGACATAATCCAGTGGTGACTTCTGTGACGACTCCGCCCGGCCCGGCGAACATCAGCTCGAGAATCCACACGCTGAACCGACCGAACATGGTCAGCGTGGGCACGGTCGTGTGGCTCGCCAGCGAGCTCATGTTCTTTGCCGGACTTTTCGGGATCTACTTCACCGCCCGGGCGACGACCTCCGCCGAATGGCCGCCGCACGAGCTGAGCGTCGGCTATGCGGCGATCTTCACCGCGATCCTGATCGCCAGCTCGGTCACCTGCCAGTTCGGCGTGTTCGCCGCCGAACGTGGCGACGTGCTCCGGCTGCGGTTCTGGTACTGGATCACCCTGGTGATGGGCACTACCTTCGTCCTCGGCCAGGCCAACGAGTACCGCAACCTCGTCGGGGAGGGAATGACCTTCTCCTCGGACGCCTACGGGACGGTGTTCTACCTGACTACCGGCTTCCACGGGCTGCACGTGGTCGGCGGACTGATCGCCTTCGTGTTGCTGATCGCCCGTACCAAGTTGAGCAAATTCACCCCGGCCCAGGCGACCTCGGCCATTGTCGTCTCGTACTACTGGCACTTCGTGGATGTCGTCTGGATCGCCCTGTTCGCCACCATCTACATCGTCCGATAGTCGTGTACGTCACTTTGTGGTCCGATCACGATTTCGCCGCATCCAATAGTCGTGTTCCACCGGTAATCACAGTTGCGCCAGTTGTCCCCGCATTCTCCCGCCGCTTCACGAGTTCGAGGTGTCCCAGATGAGAAGGCTTGTTGTTCCGCCCCGAGTTCGCAAGCGTGGCCGCAGTAAGGCAGCCCGCCGGGTGAGCGGGGCGCTGGCGCTCTTGTTCGCCCTGGTCACCTTGGGTTTCCTCTACTCCGCCCTCGCGCCGTCGGCACAGACTGCGTCGGCCACCGAGGTCGATGCCGCGCAGATCGCGGCCGGCCAAGCGCTGTACAACAACTCCTGCATCACCTGCCACGGGCAGAACCTGCAGGGCGTCACCGACCGCGGCCCGTCCCTGATCGGGACCGGCCAGGCGGCCACCTATTTCCAGGTCGCCACCGGGCGGATGCCGGCGGCTGACCAGGGTGCGCAGAATCCGCGGCGCAAGCCCGCCTACAACGCCGAGGAGATCGCTGCTCTGGGCGCGTTCATCCAGGCGAACGGCGGTGGACCGGTCGTGCCGAGCGGGCCGCTGCAGAACATCGACAGTCTGGCCAAAGGCGCAGAGCTGTACCGGCTGAACTGCGCGTCCTGCCACAACTTCACCGGCAAGGGCGGCGCGCTGTCTTCCGGCAAGTACGCCCCTGACCTGGGCCAAGCCACCGATACAGAGATCTACGCAGCGATGCTCTCCGGTCCGGAGAACATGCCGAAGTTCTCCGATGGTCAGCTGACCTCGCAGGAAAAGGTCGCGATCATCACCTACGTCCAGAACGCGAAAACGACGATGGATCCAGGCGGTTACGGGCTCGGCGGTTTCGGCCCGGTTTCGGAGGGCTTTCTTGCCTTCCTCGTGGGTATGGGTCTGATCGTGGGCGTCACACTGTGGATGGGAGCACGGGCATGAGCCAGCCTGGGCGAGCGGATTCTGGGCGCCAGGACATCAATCCACGAGGAACGAGCGGAGAGATGTCATGAGCGGGGAGCAGGTGACGGCGCCTACCACCGAGGAAATGGATCGGCTGTCCCGCGAAGAGCTGGCCCGGCTTGGCGCCCGTCTTGATGGCGTCGAACTGGTCGAATACGGCGAGCGTTACATTCCCGGCAGCCCCGCGGACAAGAACGCCGAACGGGCGGTGGCCCGCTGGTTCCTGCTGGCCGCATTGTCCGCGGTCGCCTTGGTCGTCATCTTCATCGCCTGGCCATACAACTACGAGACGGCCTATTCCGACCGTCAGTGGGTCTACGCGCTCTACACCCCGCTGATCGGCCTGACCCTCGGTCTGTGCATCTTCGCCTTCGGTATCGGTGTGATCGCACTGGCCAAGAAGCTCACTCCGCACGAGGTTGCCATTCAGACCAGGCATGACGGATTCTCCGCCGAAGTCGACCGGCGCACTCTGGGCGCCGAACTCATCGACACCGTCGAGAAGACCGGCCTGAAGCGCCGTGGCCTGCTGAAGGGCTCGCTGCTGCTGGCCGGTGGCGGTCTCGGCCTGGCCGCGGTGGTCCCGGTGCTCGGCGGGTTGATCAAGAACCCATGGTCCGAGGGTGACAAATCTCAACTGTGGGTGACGCCGTGGGCGCCGCAGGCCAATGGCACCAAGATCCGGATGGTGCAGATCGACGGCACCCCGATTCGGCCGTCCGATGTTGCCGCCGGCTCGATGGTCACCGTGTTCCCGGGAATTCCTGGTGGCGCCAAGACCTCGGACGGCCCCGTGATGCTCTTCCGGATGCGTCCCAACGATGTGATCAAGTTCCGGGACGCCACCCACGAGACCTTCCGCTATGGCGATTTCTATGCATTCTCCAAGATCTGCACCCACGTCGGGTGCCCGGTTTCGTTGTACGAACAACAGACCAACCGCATCCTGTGCCCCTGCCATCAGTCGCAGTTCGACCTGACCAACGGGGCGCGTCCGGTTTTCGGACCGGCGTCGAGGCCATTGCCGCAGTTGCCGATCAGCGTCGATGAAGAGGGTTACTTCTTCGCGCGGAGTGACTTCACCGAACCCGTGGGTCCCGGGTTCTGGGAAAATCCTGGGAGTATCTGATGAGTCGACTTACCACAGCAACAAAGCCCACCAAGCAGTCGCTGGTCTCGAAGGCGGCCGACGAGGCGGACATCCGGTATCACGGCGCCCGCCCCATGCGGACCGCGATGAACAAGGTCTTCCCGACGCACTGGTCGTTCATGCTCGGTGAGGTTGCGCTCTACAGCTTCATCATCTTGTTGCTGTCCGGTGTCTATCTGACCTTGTTCTTCGACGCGTCGATGGCCGAAACCGTCTATCAGGGCGTGTTCGACAAGCTGCGCGGCGTGCCAATGTCCCGGGCCTACGAATCGGTCCTGAACATCTCGTTCGAGGTCCGCGGCGGCCTGCTGATCCGGCAGATCCACCACTGGGCGGCCCTGCTGTTCCTGGCCTCGATGATGCTGCACATGATGCGCATCTTCTTCACCGGCGGTTTCCGCAAGCCGCGTGAGGCGAACTGGGTCATCGGTGTGCTGCTGCTGGTCCTGGGCATGGCCGAGGGTTTCCTCGGGTACTCGCTGCCGGACGATCTGCTGTCGGGCACCGGCCTCCGCGCGGTCAGCGCCTTCCTGCTCTCCATCCCGGTGATCGGTACGTGGATGCACTGGGCAGTGTTCGGCTCCGACTTCCCCGGAACGATCATCATCGGCCGTTTCTACAGCCTGCACATCCTGCTGATCCCGGGCGTCATCCTGGCGATGATCGCAGTTCACGTCGGGCTTGTCTGGTTCCAGAAGCACACCCAGTTCCCCGGGCCGCGCGCCACTGAGAACAACGTCGTCGGCGTTCGGGTGCTGCCCACCTTCGCAGCCAAGGGCGGCGGCTTCTTCGCAGTCGTCTTCGGCATCACGGTGATGATGTCCGGCACGCTGCAGATCAACCCCATCTGGTTGCTTGGTCCGTACAATCCGTCCCAGGTGTCCGCGGGTGTTCAGCCCGACTTCTACATGGGCTTCCTCGACGGACTGGTCCGGATCTGGCCGGCCTGGGAGGTACACAACCTATTCGGTAGTTACATGATTCCGGCCGTCTTCTTCCCGGCCATCGTGGGCGCCACGGTCATCATGGGTCTGGTGGCTGCCTATCCATGGATCGAGCGGAAGTACACCAAGGACAAGGCCATGCACAACCTGCTGCAGCGTCCACGGGACGTTCCGGTCCGAACCGCGCTCGGCGCGGCCTTCATCAGCTTCTACATCCTGAACCTGATCAACGGCGGCAACGACATCTTCGCGTTCAAGCTGGACATCTCGCTGAACGTGATGACCTGGATCGGTCGGATCGGCTCGCTGGTGCTGCCGATCGTGGTCTACATCGTGACCTACCGGATCTGCCTCGGTCTGCAGCACGCGGACCGGGCGGTCCTCGAGCACGGCATCGAGACCGGCATCATCAAGCGGCTGCCCAACGGCGAGTTCATCGAGGTTCACCAGAGCCTGGACGGCGTGGACAGCCACGGCCACCCGATCCCACTGGCCTATCAGGGAGCATCGGTGCCCAAGCGGATGAACCAGCTCGGCTCGGCCGGTGTGGCCGTCAAGGGTTTCCTCACCCCACGTGATGACTCTGGACACATCGACAACCACCTGCACGATGACGTGGCCGGCGGCACGCCCCTCGCCGGGAAGACCAAGTCCCTGCGCTGACCCCAGCAACGAACGGCCGACGCCGCCTGCTCCCCCACCGGAGCGGGCGGCGTCGCTGTTCACCTGGAAGTGGTAGCGCTCGCTCTCGTACTGGAGCAACCGCTTGCGCGTCTCCGGGGAACTGTGGTGAGGGAACCCGTCGGTGGCGCCGGGATTAGTGCACGCGAGGGAATCCAGGTCCGACTTCCAGCGAGCACGCCGGAGGTGACGGCTGGTCAGTCAACCGTGGTTTTATCAGCTGCACCGGCCCGTAGGCGGCGCACGGGTCCGAGGTGATATCTGGTGGATACACGGTGCGGCGACGATGACATTCGATGGGGTCGATCGCGCGCCACCTCACATCATCCATGACGACACGGAGTCGATGGCGGGCCTGACGTTTCTGTTCTTCCTCGACGGACGTCGCTGAGTTTGGATTCACGCACAGCGAACGAGTCGACCCGACCTACCCATGGATGGGAACCGTCAGTGCTCGACGTGCGCCCGCTGGTATTCGAAAAGCAGGCCGCAGATGCTCATGATCAGAAACGTCGCGCCGACGACCATCAGCCAGATCATCAGGAAGGCCGTGGCGATCGCCAGAACGGCAGCGGAACCGGCAATGCAGATCGGCCAGTAGGACCCCGGCGAGAAGAACCCGAGCTCCCCCGCACCGTCGGACACCTCGGCATGGACGTCATCCTCCGGGCGGACAGATTGCAGCCGCCGCGCGGAGAACCACAGGAACGATCCGACGATCAAGCACAATCCGCCAGTGAGCGCGAAGCCGACCGTACCGACCGGCTCCTGAGGTCCCGCCCAGAATCCATAGATGACGGCGACGACGAAGAAGAAGACCGACAGGAACAGAAAGAGCTTCGATTCGATCTTCATCACTTACCCCCGGCCACGGTCAAGGAATCGGCCTGCCGCCGAGTATCAAAGGGGTGGGTGGTGATCGCCGCGGGTGAGCAGAGCTCGCCGCAATTCAGCTTGGTCAGGGCCTCGCCGGTGGTGTAACCGACATTCGTCGCCGGGTTCTTCTGTTCGCGCAGTGCCAGGTACTGGTCGAACAGATCCGCGGGCAGTACCCGCAGCTCGAACTCCATCATCGAGTGGTAGGTGCCACACAGCTCGGCGCATCGGCCGACCATGGCTCCGGTCTGCGTGATGGTGTTCTGGAACCTGTCGCCGTTGTCGACCTGATTCTGCTGCGGGTACGGGAACACGTCGCGCTTGAACAGGAACTGGGGCACCCAGAACGAGTGAATGACGTCTTTGGACGACAGGTTGTACTGAATGATCCGATTGACCGGCAGCACCAGGACCGGAATCTCCGAGCTGCTGCCGAGGGTGTGCACCCGGTCCCCTACCACGTCCGGGCTGGTGGAGCCTTCGTAGGAGAAGTCCCAGTTCCACTTGAACGCGGTCACGTTCACGGTCACCGCCGGGTTGGGATCCATCTTCAACACATAGTTCTCGGTGGTGACCGTGAAGTAGAACAGGACGGTGACCATCAGCAGGGGGATGCCGGTGTAGACCAGCTCCAACGGAAGGTTCTCCTTGGTCTGCTTCGGGTACAGCGCTCCGCCCTTGCGCTTGCGGTGGAACGTGAACGACCAGAACATCAGGCCCCAGACCAATACACCGATAACCAGGGCGGCCATGAAGGTGCCGGACCAGAACTCCTGCATCCGCTTGGCCTCGTTGGTGACGCCCGAGGGCCAGCCGAACCGCGGCCAGTCGGCCAGCGAGCATCCGCTGAGCAGCAGCGACGAGACCGCGAGCACGCCCACTAATGTGAGCCTGCGCAGTCCCCGAGAACGTGCTGCGACAGCACGCACCCTGGCAGTTCGAGCCACGTTGGTGCCTTTCGTTTTTCCGACCTCCTCAGATTACTTCACGGCTGATCTTCGCACTCGACCGGGCACGCCGACGGGGCAGACCCGCGGCGGGGGAAGTGTCCGAGACAGCTCAGGCGGTGAGGAATACTCACACCCATGTGCGGACTGATGGGGTTCCTGTCCACCACCGGCGATGCGAAGGCGCGGGTCGGCGCGGTGGCCGCCGGCATGAAGTGCGCCAGGCATCGCGGTCCGGATGAGGCCGGGACCTGGCACGACACGGATGTGGTCTTCGGTTTCAACCGCCTCTCGATCATCGACATCGAGACCTCGCACCAGCCACTGCGCTGGGGTCCACCGGACAATCCGAGCCGCTACGCCCTCGTGTTCAACGGCGAGATCTACAACTACCTGGAACTGCGGGAGCAGTTGGCCGACGAGTTCGGCGCCACCTTCGCCACCCATGGGGATGGCGAGGCCATCGTCGCCGCCTACCACCACTGGGGCGCCGCGGCGGTATCCCGGTTGCGTGGGATGTTCGCGTTCCTGATCTGGGACACCGACACCCTGGAGCTGTTCGGCGCCCGCGATCCCTTCGGGATCAAGCCGCTGTTCTACACCATCACCGCGGACGGCTTCGCGTTCTCCTCGGAGGCGAAAGGGCTCCGGGAGCTATCCGGACCGGCCACGGTCAATCCCACGGCCTTGCAGAACTATCTGGTGCTGCAGTACGTCCCGGAGCCGGCGACGATGGACATCGCCATCAGCCGGGTCGAGTCCGGAACCTCCTTCACGGTGCACCCGGCTGACACCTCGATCTATTTCCGCCGCTACTTTCACCCGGTCTTCACGCCCAGAACCGTCACCGGCGCGGTCGAAAAGCAGGCACTCTACGACGAGATCGCCGCCGCGCTCACCGACTCGGTCGCCAAACACATGCGGGCCGACGTGACGGTCGGCTCGTTCCTGTCCGGCGGTATCGACTCCACCGCCATCGCCGCCCTGGCCAAGCGTTACAACCCGGACCTGATCACCTTCACCACCGGGTTCGAACGGGCCGGTTATTCCGAGGTGGACGTCGCCGCGGAGAGTGCCGCCTTGATCGGTGTTCGGCACGTGGTGAAGACTGTTTCCGCCCAAGAGCTGATGGACACCCTCCCGCTGATCGTCTGGTACCTGGACGACCCGGTCGCCGATCCGGCCCTGGTGCCGCTCTACTTCGTCGCCAAGGAGGCGCGCAAGCACGTCAAGGTGGTGCTCTCCGGCGAGGGTGCCGACGAATTGTTCGGTGGCTACAACATCTATCGGGAGCCGCAGAGCCTGGCCCCGATCACCCGGCTGCCCCGACAGCTGCGCAAGGGCCTCGGCGCCATCGGCCGATCGCTGCCGGACGGCTTCCGCGGCAAGGACCTGCTGCGCCGGGGCGCCATCGACCTGCACGAGCGGTACTACGGCAACGCACGGGTCTTCCGCGAGGAGCAGTTGCACGGGCTGCTGCACACCTACCGGGCCGATGTGTCCTTCCGAGACGTCACGGACCCGGTGTACGCCGCGAGCGCCGGCTGGGACCCGATCTCCCGGATGCAATATGTCGACCTCTTCACCTGGCTGCGCGGTGACATTCTGGTCAAGGCAGACAAGATGACGATGGCGAACTCGCTGGAGTTGCGCGTGCCGTTCCTGGACACCGAGGTGTTCGACGTGGCCCGAAAGGTCGACTCGAGGCTCAAGATCACCAAACAGACCAGCAAGTACGCGCTGCGGCAGGCACTCAAGGACATCGTCCCCGCCCACGTGCTGAATCGGCGCAAGCTCGGCTTCCCGGTGCCGGTCCGGCACTACCTTGCCGACGAGGCGTTCGACTGGGCCCGGGACATCATCGTGTCGTCGCAAGCCGACCAATACATCGACAAGGCCACTGCGCTGGACATGCTGGATGCGCACAAGGCCGGACCGATCGACCATTCGCGACGGATCTGGACGATCCTGGTGTTCCTGCTCTGGCACGGCATCTTCGTGACCGGCGCCATCGTGCCGCAGGTCCCGGAGCCGGTCTACCCGGTCAAGCTGTGACGGTTTCCAGTTCGGCGATGCCGAGGGCGGCGAAGATCTCCTGACCGGCCTCGACGCCGTAGCAGGCGTCCAACCGCGGCCGGGCGAGCTCCCAGTCCAGGACGTACTCCTGGGTGCCGACGGTTTCCAGAATGTGGGTGGCCAGCAACGATCCGAGCTGGGCCGACCGCTCGAAGCTCAGGCCGCTGGCCTGACCGGCGAGGAAGCCGGCCCGGAATCCGTCGCCGACTCCGGTCGGATCGACCTTGGCCAGCTCCGGCACCGCTGCGACGTGCATCCGAACGCCGTCCTGCCCGACGATCTCCACGCCGTGCTTGCCGAGCGTGGTCACCCGATGGCCGACCCTGGACATCAGGTCTTCGGTCGACCAGCCGGTCTTGGACTTGAGCAGGCCGAGTTCATAGTCATTGCTGAAGAACAGCGCGGCCCCGGTGACCAGACCGGCGACGGCGGGACCGTCCATTCGGGCCAGCTGCTGCGATGGGTCGGCGGCGAAGCGGTAACCGCGTTGCCGACATTCCTGCGCGTGCCGGACCATCGCATCTGGGTCGTCTGCACTGATCATCACCAGGTCGAGATCGCCCAGCCGGTGGGCGATCGGCTGTAGCTCGATCTCCCTGGCCTGCGCCATCGCACCGGCGTAGAACGTGGCGATCTGGTTCATTTCGTTGTCGGTCGTGCAGACAAATCGGGCGGTCTGCACCTCGGGGCACATCTTGACGAAGTCGCAGTTGACGCCGTGCCGCTCGAGCCAGCTGTGATAGTCGGCGAAGTCCGCGCCGACCGCACCGAGCAGGACCGGAGCTGTACCGAGCAGACCCATCCCGAAACAGATGTTCGCGGCGACCCCGCCGCGCCGGACGACGAGATCATCCACCAGGAACGACAGCGAGACGCGATGCAGTTGGTCGGGTAGCAGCGAATCGGTGAACCTGCCCGGGAAGTGCATCAGGTGATCCGTCGCGATAGATCCGGCAACAACAACGGTCACGACGGGGACCCCTCAGGTTATTGGTGCAAGCATGAACGCCACGAAAACGGCGGGCGAACTACAGAGTACCGAACCGGGGGACGAACTCAGTGGAACGAATCTCCACAGGCGCAGGAGTTTCCGGCGTTCGGGTTGTCGATGGTGAAACCCTGCTTCTCGATGGTGTCGACGAAATCGATCACGGCGCCGTCCAGGTACGGCTTGGACATCCGGTCGATCGCCAGCCCAACGGTGTCGAAAACTACGAGAGCATCACCGTCCAGGCTGCGGTCATCGAAGAACAGCTCGTAGCGCAGGCCCGAGCAACCGCCGGGCTGAACCGCGATCCGCAGCACCATGTCGGGGGTGCCGTCACGGTCGAGCAGTGTCTTTGCCTTGGCCGCCGCGCTGGGCGTCAAGGTTGCGCCGTGCGCCGGCGCAACCGAGGTTTCCGGCTGCACGGGCGCGGCCGCGGTTTCTACGGCTGCGGTTTCTACAGTGGTCATGTGCGAAGTCCCCTTATGACTGGCTTCAATCGTTCAATTTCGATGATGCCACGAGTTGTCCTGAATGAGGTCGTCACTGCACTGTGACAACTGACGTGTGACAACTGCCGTGCGATATCCGACGTGCGATATCCGACGTAACGGTCAACCTCAGAAGGCACAACGCCTGGCCCGGCGAGCTTATTCCGCTGAACCGACATGCATCGAATGCGCCTGGCCGCGGAATTGTCGACCCATCGGCTTGCTCGGACATCTTCAGCCGATCTTGCGGTGGTAGGCGGCCATGGCCAGGACGTACGCCAGGACGAGGATGCCGAGGCACCAGCCGAGGGCGATCCAGATGTCGGTGCTCACCGGCTGCTGAGTGAACAGGTCGCGGATCGTGTTGACGATGGACGTCACCGGTTGGTTCTCGGCGAAGGCGCGCACCGGACCGGGCATCGAATGGGTGGGCACGAACGCTGAGCTGATGAACGGCAGGAAAATGAGCGGGTAGGAGAACGCGCTCGCACCGTCGACTGTCTTCGCGGACAGCCCGGCGATGACGGCGAGCCAGGTCAGGGCCAGGGTGAACAGGATCAGAATGCCGGCGACCGCGAGCCACGCCGGCACTCCGGCCGCCGAGCGGAAGCCGATGAGCAGTGCGACGAGCACGACGACGACGATCGAGGTCAGGTTGGCCACCAGCGAGGTCAGGACGTGCGCCCACAGCACGGACGACCGTGCGATAGGCATGGACTGGAATCGCTCGAAGATGCCGCTCTGCCTATCCAGGAAGAGCCGGTATGCGGTGTAGGCGATGCCCGAAGCGATGGTGATGAGCAGGATGCCGGGCAGCAGATAGGTGACGTATGAATCCGACCCGGTGTCGATGGCGCCGCCGAAGACGTAGACGAACAGCAGCAGGAAGGCGATCGGCATGACCGTGGTGGTGATGACGGTGTCCAGGCTGCGCGTGATGTGCCGCAGGGATCGCCCCAGTAGGACGGCGGTGTCGCCGAAGAAGTTCGTAGTCATGGTGATTCCCTAGTTGTCCATGCGGGCGTTGCCGTGATCGTCGCCGGCGACGTCATCACCCTGGGAACCGACGATCGCGAAGAAGACGTCCTCAAGAGTGGGCTGCTTCTGGACGTACTCGACCGTGGCCGGCGGGAGCAAGCGCTTGAGCTCGGCGAGGGTGCCGTTCACGATGATCCGACCCTGGTGCAGGATCGCGATGCGGTCGGCGAGTTGTTCAGCCTCGTCGAGGTTCTGCGTCGTGAGTAGCACCGTGGTGCCTTGCTCGGTGAGTTCCTTGACCGCCTGCCAGACCTCGATGCGCGCCTCGGGGTCGAGTCCCGTCGTCGGCTCGTCGAGGAAGATGATCGGCGAACTTCCGATCAGACTCATCGCGATGTCGAGGCGGCGGCGCATCCCGCCCGAATACGTCGACACGCGCCGCGCGGCCGCGTCGCTCAGCGAGAATCGCCGGAGCAGGTCGTCCGCGATCGCGCCGGGATCCTTGAGGTGCCGCAGCTTGGCCACGAGCACGAGATTCTCCCGACCGTTGAGGATCTCGTCGACGGCGGCGAACTGTCCGGTCAGGCTGATGGACTCTCGGACGTTCGCCGGATGCGAGGCGACGTCGAAGTCGTTGACGGTGGCTGTCCCCGCGTCGGCCTTGAGCAGCGTGGACAGGATTTTGACAACCGTGGTCTTGCCAGCACCGTTGGAGCCGAGCAGGGCGAAGATGCTGCCCGGCGCCACGTCGAAGTCCACGCCGCGCAGCACCTTCAGCTTCTTGTACGACTTCTCCAGGCCGTGCACGTGGATCGCCTGGACGTGCTGCGATGTCATCAGCTGGTCCTCCGTGCGGGTCCGGTGCCTTCTCCGGCGGCGCGGTCGATGGCATGAATCAGCCGTTCCCGCTCCTTGTTGATCCACTGACCCTCCGCGTAGTTCTGGAGAAACGTCTCCACGAAATCAACCGGGTCCTCGCCGACGACCTCGCGGATCGGGGTTCCGTTGGCCGCGCTCTGCTCGAAGAGATCTGCGAGATCCTCCAGCATCGAGACCAGGACGTCCCCTCTGGTGATCGCCCCGAAGTAGGTGAGGTACCGGTTCAGCGCCTCGATCGCCGTGCGGTAGTTCGCGGGAAGCTGCTTCGTGCGCGCCTGGTACTGGCGGTAGCGCCGCTTGTCCTCGAGCGACCCGGTGACCTTCTCGATCCACCCTGTGGCCATGTCTACGTGCCTCCTTCGCGGAGCTGTTCGAGCCGTTCGGTGAGGAAGCTCCAGGTCCTCCAGAACTCTTCGAGATACTTCCGTCCCTGGGCGTTCAGGGAATACACCTTGCGTGGCGGCCCCTTCTCGGATGGGATCTTCTGCACGTCGACGAGCCCGCGATGCTCGATCCTGATGAGAAGCGCGTAGACAGTGCCCTCGGCGATGTCGGAGAAGCCCCGTTCCCGGAGCCACGCCGTGATCTCGTAGCCGTACGCGGGACGGCCGGACAGGATCGCCAGGATGATGCCCTCCAGCGTTCCCTTGAGCATCTCCGTCACCTGCTTGCCCATGGAACGCCTCCCGCCCAGCTACTCAGTGGTATTGACTACCAGTACATAGTAACACTGAATAGTCGAGTACAACACTTCCCTCTCTGACGGCCGGGCGAAGCGCCCCCGAACAACTAGTCTGAGGCTGTGAGCTTCTTCAGTCGTAACAAGGCCGCCGCCACTCCCGCCGAAACCGCGGTCGAGACAACCCCCGTCGTCGGTAAGGGCGCACCCACCCCGAAGCAGCGGGACAAGGCGCCGCAGCGCGGCCCCGTCGCCCCACCGCCGATGACGCAGCGGGAGGCGATCAAACGGTCCAAGGTGCAGACCAAACCGATGACCAAGGACGAGCGCAAGGCCGCCGGCGCCGTGCGCCGCGAGCAGATGATGCGTGGCGACGACAACGCGGTACTCCCCCGCGACCGCGGTCCGGTACGCCGTTACGTTCGGAACCTGGTGGACTCGAGGCGCAACCTGGCCGGGCTGATCCTGCCGGTGGCGGTCCTGTCCTTCGTCAGCCTGCTCGTCCAGAACGCCCAGATCGCGATTCTGCTGCCGGCCGTGCTGATGATCTTCCTGATCGCCGCGATCATCGATGGCGTGATCTCCGGCCGCCAGATCAACCGCAAGGTCCGGGCCAAGTTCCCCAACGGTGACCCGACGAAGCTGTCGATGAAGAGCTTCCAGATCGGCTACTACGCGTTCCAGCGCGCGATGCTGCCCCGCCGTTGGCGGGCGCCGCGGGCTACCTACAAGCCAGGCGACGCCGTCGACTGACCCGGACTACTGCTGACGTCGAACGAAATACTGACGTCCAACGATCCCCTGCGACCGCCTACAGGGCCAGGTAACGCTTCAGCTCGTAGGGCGTGACCTGCCGCCGGTAGGCCTCCCACTCGGCCTTCTTGTTCCGCAGGAAGAAGTCGAAGACCTGTTCACCCAGCGTTTCGGCGACGAATTCGGACTTCTCCATCAGGTCCAGCGCGTTGCCGAGCGAGTTGGGCAGATCGATGTAGCCCATGGCTCGCCGCTCGACCTCGCTCAGCGACCACACGTCGTCCTCGGCCGGCGCCGGCAACTCGTAGCTCTCCCGGATGCCGCGGAGGCCGGCCGCAATGATCACCGCGAACATCAGATACGGGTTGCACGAGGCGTCCGGCGACCGGACCTCGATCCGCTGGCTGGAGGACTTGCCCGGTGAATAGTTGGGCACCCGAACCAGCGCGGATCGATTCGCCTGGCCCCAGCAGACCGTCGTGGGCGCCTCGCCGCCGATCACCAGCCGCTTGTACGAGTTCACCCACTGGCTGGTCACCGCAGTCAGCTCGGGCGCGTGCTTGAGCACCCCGGCGAGGAAGGCCTTGCCAGTCGCCGACATCTGGTACTGGTCCTCGGCGTCGTAGAAGGCGTTCGTCTCGCCCTCGAACAGCGAGAAGTGGGTGTGCATCGCGGACCCCGGCTGATCCGGGAAGGGCTTGGGCATGAAGGTGGCGCGCACTCCCTGGGTGATCGCCACCTCCTTGATGACGTAACGGAAGGACATGATGTTGTCCGCCATGGTGAGCGCATCGGCGTAACGGAGGTCGATCTCCTGCTGCCCCGGGGCGCCTTCATGGTGGGAGAACTCGACCGAGATACCCATCGCCTCGAGGCTCTCGATCGCCCGCCGGCGAAAGTGTGGGGCGGCATCGTGGGACGCCTGATCGAAGAAGCCGCCGGAATCGGCCGGAATCGGTATCGAGCCGTCCTCGGGGAGGTCCTTGAGCAGGAAGAACTCGATCTCCGGGTGTACGTAACAGCTGAATCCCATCGACGCGGCATCGGCCATCACCCGGCGCAGCACATGCCGCGGATCGGCCCAGGACGGCGTGCCGTCCGGCATCACGATGTCGCAGAACATCCGGGCCGAGTACACCCGGCCCGCGTCGGTTTCCCAGGGCAGCACCTGGAAGGTCGCCGGGTCGGGCTTGGCCACCATGTCGGATTCGTAGACCCTGGCGAAGCCTTCGACGGAGGAGCCGTCGAACCCGATTCCTTCGTTGAAAGCACCCTCGAGTTCGGCGGGCGCCACCGCGAAGCTTTTGAGGTACCCGAGGACGTCGGTGAACCACAACCGGACGAAACGAATATCGCGCTCTTCGAGCGTGCGCAGGACGAACTGCTGCTGACGATCCATGGCGTAAGCCTATGGCTTTGCCGGGCTGTGATGACGACAGGTTGCCTTACGCGCGTCCTGACCGAATTGCCGGCGCGATACGGTGACCGGATGCCCCTCGTCGAACTGGTCCACGGCCCGCAGACCAGCGCTGCGGGCGTTCGCTTCGGGGTGCCCGACGAGCACGGCCACTACGACGGTGTCCGGCTGGAACTGGACTGGCAGGTGCCGGGCCTGACGACCGACTTCACCCGGGTACCCGGCGGTTGGAGCCTGTGGATCGACCGCCCGCCGGTGCAGCGTATGGAGTACCGCTTCACCCTGCGACACGGCACGGAATACCACTGGACGCTGGACTGGATGAACCCCTTTCGGGTGCCGGGTCCCTTCGGGGAACGCTCGGAAATCCAGTTCCCCGGCTACCACCAGCCCGACTGGATGGCTGAGCCGAACGCCGGCTCGCTGGCGCAGCTGTGGTTGCCGACGGGGACCTGGACGGAGCCGGTGCCTGTCCTGCTCTGGGCGGCGGAAGGGCTGAGCGCCGAAACACCTGCTCCGTTGGTGATCGCCCACGACGGTTCGGATCTGGCCGATCGGGGTTCGCTGCTGCACTGGGCGTCCAGGCAGGCGCGGCTGACGGGGCCGCTGCGGGTGGCGCTGCTCGACCCGGCGGCCGGTCGGCGCGATGTCTGGTACTCCGCCAATCCCGAGTACGCCGACCACCTGGCCACGTTGCTGATTCCGCGGTTGCGCGAACTCGGCGCGACCAGCACGGTGATCGGTCTGGGCTGCAGCCTGGGTGCACTGGCCCTGCTGCACCTGCAGCGTCGGCACCCGGGCACGTTCGCCGGGCTGGCGCTACAGTCCGGCTCGTTCTTCACCCACGAACTGGACGGCCAGGAAAGCGGCTACGAAGCCTTCGACGGAATCTGCTCGGCGGTCCGGGAGATCCAGACCCGACCGACCGATGAAGTCGTCCCGCTATATGTCAGTTGCGGCGCGGTCGAGGAGAATCTGGCTAACAATGAGCTGATGGCCGAGGCGCTGGGCGAACAGGGCTACCCGATCGACTGGCTGCTGTCGCCGGACGCGCACACCCTGATCGGCTGGCGCGACGCATGGTCGCCCGGCCTGGAAAACCTGATCGGACGGGCGAAATGACCGACGTTTCCTACCACTCCATCGATGCCCCCAGCATGGGTGGCGCAGGCGATGTGATCGTCTACGGGCACTGGGGTCGGCCGGTACTGGTGTTCCCGTCCGAGAGCGGGAGCGCGCACGACTTTGCCGCCAACGGGATGCTCGATGCCGTCCGCGAGCATGTCGACGCGGGCCGGATCAAGCTGATCTGCGTGCCGTCCTATGACGGATCGTCCTGGTCGGCCAAGCATCTGTCGCTCTCGGATCGGGCGCGGGCGCACAGTCGGTATGAGGACTGGATCATCTGGCGGGTCTCGCCGTTCATCAGGGACATCAGCGGCGGCCGGGACGACATCGCCACCTTCGGCGTATCGATGGGTGCCTTTCACGCGGTGCTGTTCGC
The DNA here is from genome assembly GCA_038245175.1 of Mycobacteriales bacterium. Taxonomy (GTDB): domain Bacteria; phylum Actinomycetota; class Actinomycetes; order Mycobacteriales; family Nakamurellaceae; genus Nakamurella. Next base: position 307,512 of record JBBRSR010000003.1, read on the forward strand.
GCTGCGGCATCCGCACGTCTTCGCCCGGGCGGTCGGCTTCTCGGGCAACTACAACCCGGTCAACTGGTGGTCCTGGGGTGAGGAGAGCGCCGACAGCTATTTCGCCAACCCGATCCAGTTCGTGCCGGGCCTGTCCGGCGGGCATCTGGACTACCTGCGGTCGCGCCTCTTCATCACCCTGGTGGTCGGCTCGGGATCCTGGGAGGACTCCACCGGGTCCAATCATTCGACCCGGGAGCTAGCCCATCTGCTCGGCATGGCGCAGATTCCGCACGAGATGCACGTCTGGGGTTCGGAGTGGCCGCATGACTGGTCGAGTTGGCGTGCGCAGGCGCAGATCTACCTCGCCGGCCTGGGCAGCTGACCGCCACCCGCCGTGCGGCGGGGATCCCGGCCCGCCATGATGGCTGCATGACGAACTCCCCGGACCGGACGAGCCACCTGATCGGACTGCTGCTGGGCACCGAGGACGACTGGCCCCGAGCCTTCGAGACGCTCGCCGGGCGGCTGGGTCCGGTGCCCTATCGCGGCGCAGACCATCAGATCCACACCGAGCGCGTGACGATCGAGCCGTTCGATCTGCGGGATCCGGTCCGGCACGATGTCGTGATCGACCGGTTGGCCTGGTGGTACTACCACCCGCGGGAATGGCTGAAGAAGGCCGCTCTGGTGAACGACACCTACCTGCTGAACAACCCGTTCACCTTCCAGGCGATGGAAAAGCACTCCGCCTACTGCGCGATGATCCGGCTGGGCTTCGATATTCCGACAACGGTACTGGTTCCCTACAAGAACCCGATCGATCACGAGAAATGGGCCTACACCGCCGGCACCTACAATCTGCCGTTCGATCTGGACGAGGTCGCGGAGCGGGTCGGCTACCCGATGTTCATGAAACCGTTCGACGGCGGCGCCTGGCGCGGCGTCAGCAAGATCGACGACCCAGCGGCTCTGCACAAGGCGTACAACGAGTCCGGCGAGATGTTGATGCATCTGCAGGGCGCCGTGAGCAATTTCGACTCCTTCGCCCGTTCGCTGACGATCGGACCGGAGACGAAGGTGATGAAGTTCCGGCCGGAACTGCCGATGCACGATCGCTACGAGGTGTCGCACAACTTCCTGCCGCCTAGCGCGGGTCTGGAGATTCAGACCCTGTCCAAGACGATCAACGCCTTCTTCCGCTGGGAGTTCAACTCCTGCGAGGCGCTGGTGACCGGTGATCGCGTCCAACCGATCGACTACGCGAACGCCTGCCCCGACATCGCGATCACCAGCCTGCACTACTACTTCCCGTGGGCGATCACCCAACTGTTGAGTTGGTCGGTGTTCTGTGCCGTCACCGGCCGCCGCACCCGGATCGACACCTCCACCAGGGACTGGTTCGATGTCGCCGACTCGGACCTGAGCTGGAATGAGAAGCTCGGCGGCTACGCCAAGCTGTCCGACGACTACTTCCAGACCGATGCCTACCGCGAGTTCTGCGCGACCTCGCTGGCCAGCCTGCCGGCGATGGTCCATGACTGGGTCGACTCGGCCGCCTTCGACGATCTGTTGGTGGAAACCGTTCGGAAGACCTACCCAGCACACGAGCACGATCGTTTCATCGGCCATTTCCGCGGACTGATCGGGATGTGGGTGGCCGACCAGCGTTAGCGATTCTGGTACCAGAGATACTAGAGTCCGTATTCGATTCGTATGACCGGTTTCTGAATTCATTTCTTTCACCGGAGGTAGTCGAATGCCGAACTTCCTGAAAAGCGCGCGCCCGATGATGGTAATTACCGCGATCGCTGTGTGTTTGTTGGTCGCGATGTCCGAAATCGACAAGATCATCGCGTCGGTGCAGCTCAGCGGTGGCGCCTCGCACAGCGTGAGCTCGATCGTCGCGCCGCTGCAGGGCAAATCTGCGGTGACCGCGGCATTCTCCGACTGGGCCAAGGCATCAGCGGACTTCAGCCTCGTGCACTGGCTGCTACTCCACTGGCTGCTCGACATCGTGTTCATCGCCGCCTATGTCCTGGTGCTGCTCGGTGCCGGCCTGCGTTGGCACATCGTCCCGGCGAAGCTGATCCTGGCGCTGGCCGTCGCGGACCTGGCCGAAGATGTCTGCGGAATCTGGCTGACCGCGTTGCTGCCCCGTCCCGAATCCGGCGCCGCCCAGGGCACGATCCCCGACGTTGCCGCAGCGGTCTACCCGCACGGTTTCATCGCCACCCTGATGGTCGTCGCGACCTGGGTGAAGTGGATCGCGACGCTCACGCTGATCGTCTGGGCGGTGTACTTCGCCTTCCGACCGGCGCTGCGGCAGGCCCGCGTGCACCTCGCGGTTGCGGTGAAAATTCAACGCTTCAACCTGGTCATCGTCAGTCTGCTGATCGTCCTGATGATCGCGCCGGGATCCAACATCTTCGACCAGATCACCGATATCGAGCGATCATGGCTGCTGAACTCCGATTCGGGCATCGGGGCCGTACATCTGGCGGCCGGTGTGCTGTGCCTGCTGGTGTTGTTCGTCGCATTGGTCTACCTGGCCGAACTGCGGATCGCCCGGACCAAGGCCGCCTATGAGAACCAGGCCGCGCCGCCGATCGTGGACCATTGGTATTGGTGGCTGGTACCGCCGGCAATCGTGCTTGCCGTCGCCGGCGCGCTCCGGCTGCTGGGCTGGGCCCATGTCGATCAATGGGCGCTGCTCGGCCCGCTGGTCGTCCTGGTCGGAATCGCAGTGATCGAACTGGTACTCACCTGGATGGCCATCAATCCGATCCAGTTCACCCATCCGATCGATCTCGACATGGCCGAATACGTCCGCCGGGTCGGTCTGGCCTGCGCCATCGCGGTGCCCAGCATTCTGGGCATTTCGCTGCTCCGCTCATTCGTCGGTCCACTGCTGCTCGGCGCTGTCGACGGCCGCGGCGTCCTGGCCTGGGCGGCGCTGTTGGTCGGCTTCGCCGTCGGGGTGGGCTCCTGGCTGGGTCTGATCCCGCTGCGGAACTGGTCGCGGGACAAGGGGCCGGCGTTCTGGGGCACCCTGGTCAAACCCGGCGACCAGGAGGTCAGCATCGTGCCGGGGGTCCTGGGCGCCTCGACCTTGATGGTCGTGGCGGCCTTGGCCTTCTGGCCCAAGCAGCTGGGCGACCTGCTGGGCGTTCTTGGCATGCTCGCACTGGGCCTGGCATCGCTGACCGCCATCCTGGCGACCCTGGCATTCGTCGCCCAGCGACGCCGGCCCTTGCGGCTGTTCCGGGCACTTCACCTGCAGGCGACCCCGATGATCACGATTCTGCTGCTGATCGGGGCGCTCGCATCCACGCTTGATCGCGCACCCGACGCCCATGTCGTCCGGATACCGAGCGCGTCGGCCGAACTGACCGCCGCCCAAGCCCAGTGGCGCGCCAGCAGCCTGACCCAGTCCGCGAAAGCGTGGCTCCAGGATGCCCAGACCAGCTCGTGCGCCATCGCCACCGGCCAGCAGATCGACGGCAAGAAGGTGTCGATCATGCCGATGCTGCTGGTCGGCGCCGAGGGTGGCGGGGTGCGGGCGGCCTGGTGGACGGTCGGCGCACTGTCCCACCTGACCAGTTCCCCGTGCGCCGAACACTCCGTCTTCGCCGCCAGCGGGGCCAGCGGTGGCTCGATCGGGATGGCGGTCATGCTGACCGATCCGAACCCGGCCAAGGCCATCGGACTGATGGCCGATGCCGCACCGTTGGCCGAGGCCGCCGACGGTCTGGTCGTGCGTGACGTCATCACCGGCTTCACCGGTATCGCCCTGGACACCTACGGCTCGACCGCCGGGGATCAGTTCCCCGACCGGGCCCGGCTGCTCGAACAGGCCTGGGAACGAACGGTGCCGGGCCTGGCCAAGTCCTTTCCGCTCCCCCCGGCCGGCGCAGCTGCACCGACCGCGGACCAGGCGCAGGTGCCCTGGATCTCGGTGTTCAACTCCACCTCCGCCAGGACCGGCTGCCGGGTGCTGGTCAGCAGCGTCAACCTGCGCCCGGAAGGCACCGGCGATGCGGTGGAGAGTGCCGACTGCGACTACCGGGACGCGCAGTCCAGTGGTCCCGCAAGCTACAGCCTGCTCGCCGCGCAGCCCTGTCTGCAGGGCCTGCGCACCTCGACGGCGGCGTTGCTGTCCTCCCGGTTTCCCTATGTGACGCCATCCGGGGTGGTGCCCGGCAACTGCGATTCGACCAAGCCGGTGGACCAACTCATCGACGGCGGCTATTCCGACAACTCCGGGATTGCCAGCCTGGACGACATGACCGGTCAGCTGATGCCGCTGATCCGGCAGCACAATGCCGACTCGGTCGACGGCACAATGCCGAATGCCCCTTCGATCACCCTGGTGGTGCCGGTGATCCTGTCGCTGGAGAACACGCCCAGGTCAGCCGCCGCGTCCAGCAGCGCGGCACCGCCGATCAATGAGGTGCTGGTGCCACTTTTCGGGCTATTGCGCGCTAGCTCCAAGACCACCGACACCAGGAGCCTGGTCGCGCACGCACTGAATTCGACCGCAGACTGGCTGGGTGCCTGCGGCCCGAATTGCCACACCATGACGACGGCGGCCGGCGAGGCGCTACCCGCGCGGAGCATCGTCGTCGCGCCGCATCAGACGCCCGCCGTCGCCGCGCCGCTGGGTTGGGTGATGTCCCAGGCCAGCCGGACGTCGCTGACCGCATCCCTGGAGGATGACGTCAGGTGCGCCGGGAAGCGATCGCCGGAGTGCCCGTTCGGGAACCTGCTGAAGAATCTGCAGGCGCCTGTCGGCTGAGGCGCCGGCTCGGCTGAGGCGCCGCCTCGACTATGGGCAGGTCAGGCCAGTGGCCGGCAGCGTCAACTTCACCAGGTAGGCGGTGCCTGCGTCATCGACACAGGGGATTTCGGCGCTGAGAAATGCGGTGTGCCGGGTCCCCTGCACCGTGATCAACGAGGCTTTCAGTTGGTCGGCCAGGGCAACCCCGGCTGCGAACGGGGTGGCCGGATCGCCGGTCGTGGAGATGACCACCACCGGCGCCAGGCCGTCGACGGTCAGCGGGTTGCGGCTGAGCGTCAACGGCACCTTCCACAGGGCGCAGGCATCCGGGATGGCCACGATCGGGTCCCCGCTGTCCATGAACGGGGCCGCGGCCGCGAAGTTCTTGGCCGGGGTGGCGTCGGTGCTGGCCGGATCGGGCTGCGGATTGTCGACGCAGCGCACCGCATCGAAGACGTCCTGCGTATTGATGTAGCGCCCGGCCTGGTCCCGCCCGTAGTAGAAGTCGGCCAATGCCATCAGCCTGTCTCCGTTACCGGCGGACAGGTCGGTGAGCGCGGTGCGCAGAAGCGGCCACGAACTGTCGCTGTAGAGCGGTAGCAAAGTGCCGGTGATGGCATCGGCGTAGGTCAGCACCCTGCCGTCGGTCAATTTCACCGGTGCGTCCAGCAGCGGCCGGGTCAGCGCCTGGAACACCGCGGTCGCCTTGGTCGGGTCGTCACCCAGAATGCAGGAACCCAGCCGGGCGCAATCCTTGGCGAATGCGTCGAAGGCGCCCTGGAAGCCGACAGCCTGGGCGGTATCCTCCTTCACCGGGTCTGCCTTCGGGTCGATGGCACCGTCCAGGATCATCGCGCGCACGTTTGGCGTGAACTGGTCGGCGTAGACGTAGCCGAGCCGGGTGCCATAGGAATACCCGAGGTAGGTCAGCTTTTCCTCGCCGAGGACCGACCGCAGCACGTCCATGTCCTTCACGGTGCTGTCGGTGCCGATCGCCGCCAGAAAATCGGTGCCGTTGATGCCCGCATCCGATCCGGTTCGGTCGAAGCATCGCTGGACCATGTCCTTCTTGCCGGCGATGGTCGCGGCGATGGCCGCCGGCGTGTTCGTCCGCGGGGTCGATGCCCGGATCGCATCACGCTCGGCGTTCGTGTTGCAACTGACCAACGGCCGGGAGGCGCCCAGACCCCGGGTGTCGAACCCGACGAAGTCGAAACTCCTGTGCAGGGTGTCCGACCTGCCGTCGCCCACCATCGTCGCCACGGTCAGCAACCCGGAGACCCCCGGCCCCCCGGGATTGATCTGCAGCGCGCCGACCCGATCCGGGCCGGTCGCTTCGGCCCGGATGACCGCCATCGTCACCGTCGGTCCGGCCGGTTTGGCGTAGGAGAGCGGCATGATCAGATTCGCGCACTGCACCGCCGGCGCCGCGAAATACTCCGCGTAGGCCTTGTTGGTGTTGAAGGGTGCACAGGACTGCCAGTCCAGCTTCTGGTGGTAGAACTCGTCGAGTCCGGCCGGGATCACCCCGGCGCCCTTGCCGCCCGGGGTGGGCCGGCCGATCGGACCGTCGATCGGACCCAGCACCGCCGGCGAACCGGACGTGCCGGCGGAACTGTCGGCGGTCGGGCTAGGGCCGGTTCCCGGATCGGTGATCGGTCCGGTGGTTGTCGACGGCGCGGCGACGCTCGGCAGCGGCCCCGCCTGGCCGGCTATGGCGGTGGAACACGCCGCCAGCACGACGGCTGTCACGAACGTCACAGCGGTACGGCACAGCCTGGTCCGGCGCGCGGTGGTCTTCACCTAGCGATCGTGCCACTGACTTCACCCGGGCTGGGCCACGCCCCGGCGGCCCGAGCGGGTGATGCGACACAATGGCCGGATGACGACGATGCTCCGGGTAGCGATGGCGCAGATCAATTCGACCGTGGGCGACCTGGACGGCAACGCGGAACTGATCGTGATGGCGACCGCTGACGCCGCCGCGGCCGGCGCCGATGTGGTCGTGTTTCCCGAGATGGCGCTGACCGGCTATCCGATCGAGGATCTGGCCCTGCGCAAGGCCTTTCGGGCGGCCTCGGAGGAGACCCTGTCCGGCCTGCCCGCGCGCCTGGCGACCGCCGGCGCCGGCGGTCTGCTGGTCGTGGTCGGGTTCCTCGGCGAGGACGCCGGGGGGATTCGCAACGCGTGCGCAGTGATCCACGACGGGCAGGTGGTCGCCCGGGTCAACAAGCATCACCTGCCCAACTATGGCGTGTTCGACGAGGCTCGCTGGTTCATCCGGTCCACCCAGACCACCGTGGTGCGCTTCCGCGGCGTTGACATCGGTCTGGCCATCTGCGAGGACCTGTGGCAGCGCGGCGGCGCGGTCGCGGCGCTGGCCGAGGTGGGCATCGACCTGTTGCTGACCCCGAACAGTTCACCGTTCGAGCAGCAGAAGGCCGAACTCCGGATGACGGTGCTGCGCTCCACCGCGGCCGAGGTGAACGCCCCTGTCGTGTACTGCAACCTGGTCGGCGGTCAGGACGATCTGGTCTTCGACGGCGGGTCGCAGGTCATCGACTCGCGGGGCACCATCGTGAGCCAGGGGCCGAGGTTCGTCTCCGCGCTGACTGTGTGCGACCTCGAGCTGCCGACCTCGAAGCGGTCCGGGGAGCCGATCTCCAGCCAGGGGATCGCGGTGAACACCGTCGTCATCGGTTCGGCCGAACCGACCGCCCGGCGGGTCGTGCAACTGGCAACCCTGGCCGCCGAACTCGGCGACGAGGAAGAATTGTGGCAGGCGCTGGTCCTGGGACTACGCGACTACGCGCACAAGGTCGGCTTCCGGTCGGCGGCGCTGGGTCTGTCCGGCGGAATCGACTCGGCTGTGGTGGCCGCGATCGCGGTGGATGCGCTCGGCGCGGAAAACGTCTACGGCGTGTCGATGCCGTCGGTGTATTCGAGTGAGCATTCCAAGGACGACGCGGCCGATATGGCCCGCCGGACCGGCTTGAATTACCGGGTGGAGCCGATCGCCGGGATGGTCACCGCCTTCAAGGACCAACTGCACCTGACCGGCCTGGCCGAGGAGAACCTGCAGGCCCGATGCCGAGGTGTGACCTTGATGGCGCTGTCCAACGCCGAAGGCCACCTGGTGCTGGCCACCGGCAACAAATCCGAACTCGCTTGCGGCTACTCGACCATCTACGGAGACGCCGTCGGTGGCTTCGCCCCGCTCAAGGACGTGTTCAAGACCTGGGTGTGGCGCATCGCGCTGTGGCGCAACGAGCACGCAACCCACCGTGGCGAAGTCCCGCCGATCCCGCCGAACTCGATCACCAAGCCCCCGTCGGCCGAACTTCGACCCGGGCAGCTGGACTCCGATTCACTGCCCGACTACGAGGTGTTGGATCGGCTGCTGGACGCCTATGTCGAAGGCGACCTGTGGACGCCGGATCTGATCGCACGCGGGTTCGACGCCGACATGGTCCGGCAGGTGATCACGATGGTCGATCGGGCCGAGTGGAAGCGCCGGCAATATCCGCTGGGCACCAAGGTCACCGAGCGGGCGTTCGGCCGCGACCGTCGATTGCCGGTGACCAGCCGCTGGGACGGCGACTGAGCTGAACTGCTGAATCGCCGAACTGCTGATCGACCGAACTGCTACTTGCCGGCAGGATCCTCAACTGCTTCCGGATCCTCTTCCGGTTCGAATGTCGTCGGTTCGCTGCCAGCGCCGATGCCGGCCCCGCTGTGCTGGTTGGGCACCGATCCACCCGCCGCCAAGTTGTCGGGCTGGTCCGTCGGCACTCCGGCGCTGGACGGCGTTTGAGGTGAATCAGAGACAGTTGAATCGGACACAGCTAGCTCCTTAGGTTCGCACGATGCCTTCACAGGCACCTAACAGGTTGGTTATACCCAACTCTCACGAGTGGTTACCGCGACTATCCAGCGTGACGGCCTGAGGGTGCGCTATCGTCGTCTTGTGAGCCAAACGAGTGATTCCAGCGAGCCGAGGCCTTCGGTGTTGGTACGTACGGCTCGATTCGCCACCGGAATGCCACGGTGGCTCCTCGCACTATCGGGGCTATCCATCCTTTTGCTCGTTGCCGCGGGTTGGATAGGTCTTCGCGCCTACGAGGCCTACAGCCATGTGAACGCCGCGCGGGCCGAGATCTCCAGAAGTATGCCCGGCGGCCTGCGGGATATCGCCGCCATCGATCCGGCGATGCTCGCTCTGAGTATGCAAAAGCTGCAGCATGAAACCAGCGCGGCGCGGGACGCGGTTGACGATCCGGTCTACCAACTCGGCACCCTGCTGCCCTGGGTAGGGTCCGATCTGCACGCCGCGTCGGTGATCGCGGTGACCCTGGACAGCTTCTCCCATCAGGTGCTGCCGACTCTGGTGACGGCCGTCCAGACGCTGCAGCCCAGCGCGCTCACCCCGGCCGCCGGCAAGATCGACCTGGCCCCGCTCATCGCAATCGCCGGTGATCTGCGGGCCGCCGACGATTCGATCGGTCGGTACCTGGTTCGGCTCGGGTCGCTCAACCAGAATTCCCTGCGGACCAGCGTGAACGCCGCGGTCAACGATCTGACGACCAAGCTCAGCACGGTTCAGCAGGCCACCAGCTTCGGTGCCGAGGTGGCCCAATTGGCCCCGACGATGCTCGGATCGACTGGCCCTCGACGCTATCTCGTGGTTTTTCAGAACTTGGCCGAGCTTCGATCAACCGGCGGTGTCTTCGGCTCCTATGTCCTGTTGACCGCTGACCAGGGCAGCCTGAGCCTGAGCGGCCAGGGCTCGGCCAGCCGGGACATCGGCCGCAAGATGGATGTGCCGGTCGGCTCCAGCACCGCCGAGCAGTTGGCGCTGTACGGCACCAACATCACCACCATCCCGATGGATGTCAACTTCACACCGGACTTCGCGCTGGCGGCCCAGAACTTCGCCAAGATGTATCAAACCAAGATCGATCCGACCCCGCTGGACGGCGTCATCGCGCTGGATCCGGTCGGCCTGTCGTATGCGATGAAGGGTTTGCCGCCGATTCCGCTGAGCAACGGCGCTCAGCTGACCTCCGCCAATATCGTCACACTGCTGCTCTCCGACGCCTACACCATGTTCCCGGACGATCCCGGCCAGGCAAAGCGCGATGCGTTCACCAGCGAAGCGACCGCGGCGGCTTTCCAGGCGATCATGTCCACCCCCGGCAACGCCACGCAGGTGGTCACCGGCTTCCGGCATGCCGCCGAAGATCGTCGGCTATTGGTCTACAGCTTCCATCCCGCGGAGCAGGAACACCTGGTCAGCGCGAACGTCGCGGGCGCGCTGCCGACCAGTGACGCCGCCGACTCACCGACGTTCGGCATCTTCCTGAGCGATCGCACGTACCTGGGCTCCAAGCTCGGCTACTACCTGGACGGCGCGACGACCGTGACGGCCGGCGAATGCCGCACCAGCGGTCAACGCGAGGTGACCGTCACGATGAACCTGGACTATTCGGCGCCGGCTTCCGGCCTGCCCGAGTACGTCTCGGGCAGCGGACCGATCCCGTACGTGCTGGTCACCGAACTGCGGGTGTTCGCCCCTAGCGGCGGAACGCTGACCGGGGCGGACTTCGCCGGGAGCCCGGTGACCATCGAACAGGACACCGACCTCGGGCGCTCGGTGGGCAAATTCACCATCAATCTCGAACCGGGATCGACGCCGACGGTCACCCTGCATTTTCTGACCGGTCCGACCGATCTGGCCACCGGGCGGCTGATCACCCCGAACGTGCTGATCACCCCCGGAGCGCACGCCTGGACGCTGACGGACCCGGCCTACGCGGCCTGCTCGACCGAGCGGTAACCCGACCGAGCAGCAGTCAGCCGTTTCGCCAGTTCCGGTCCTCGTCCTGCTTTTCCTTCTCGCGGTCATGGATCGTCTGCAAGGCGTGCGCCGCGGCCTCGGCCGTTGGGAACGGGCCCAGCCGGTCTTTGGCCTTGCAGACCCCCTCCGGTTCGACAGTGCCGTGCTTGAGGCAGTAGAAGAACTGCGTGTTCTGGCCAATCTCGTCACCCATACGACCAGACTGCCACCCTCAGCCGGGCGGCGCTGACCCGACCAGGACGACCCGGTACGTATGGGTGGCCGGGTTCGCCGAAACCAGGGTGACCACCACGACCGCCCCCTCGTGGAGCCCGTCGGAGCCGCACTTGGCGCGCACCGGCGGATCACTGAGCACCAGCAACGCCTGATCCCGGTCCCGGTCGATCTGGAGGACGGTTGCGGTGAAGTTCTCACCCTCGCGTCCGGCCAGCAGGAAGGCGCCGACCGCGCCGATGCAGGCCTTCTCCAAGGTCGAGGCCCGCCGATCGGCCGCGGCCATGAGGCCGGGTAACTGTTCCAGCCGGCTCCGGACCCAGTCGGGCACCGGTCGATCGGCGTGCAGCGACAGGCAGATCTCAGTGCCGAACCGGTCCACCAGCCGGCGCAGCGGCGCCGTGACATGCGCGTAGGGCGCACCGACCCCGGCGTGTTCGGTCAGTTCGGGGGCGGCGCCGTCGAAGCTGGTGTAGCCGGCGCCGCGGAGCAACCGGACGGCGTGTTCCAGGAAGGCGGCCTGCTTCGGATCGGCCGGGTCGAGCTCCACGATGATCTCCCCCGGCGGAGTGCCCGTCGGCCACGGGATGCCCAGTGCGGCGGTGGTTCGGCGCAGCTCGTCGATCTGTCGGTCATCCGGATCGGGCAGCGTACGCAGGATGCCCACTCCGCCGGCCAGCATCATCGCGGCCGCGCACATCCCGGTGAGCAGACTGATCTCGGCGTTGTCCTGCTCGATCAGCGACATCGCGCGGAGCTCCAGCCGCCAATGGCCATCGGCCCGTTGCAGCACGTCGACGTCCGGCAGGTCCAGAGTGATGGCGTGGCGATCCCGGGCCAGTTGCCGGCGCAGTCGTCCCACCTCGGGTAACAGTGCGATGGACGCGTTCACCACACCGCGGTCCAGGTCGGCCTGAACGCTCGGATAGTTCAGCCGGGCGACCGAGGTGATCCAGGCCCTTCGGACGTCGGTACCCTGCGGATTTCCCTGCTCGTCCAGCGAGATCGTCCACAACACGGCCGGCCGGCGCTGCCCGGGTAGCAGGCTCGCCGCCCCCTCGGACAGCGTCACCGGATGCAGCGGAGTGGCGCGGTCGGGGCTGTAGAGGGTCTCGCCGCGACCGAACGATTCGGCCTCCAACGCCCCGCCGGGGCGCACCCAGGCACCGACGTCGGCGATCGCGTAGTGGACCAGGTAGCCCTGGTCCCGGCGCTCGATCACCACCGCCTGGTCCAGATCCATCGACCCGGGTGGATCCAGCGTGACGAATGGCAAGTCGGTGCGATCGACGCGCGTTTCGCCGGGCGAGCCGTCGATCCAGGGCGGCTCGCTCGCAGCCTGGAGTGCATCGACCGCGGCCGCCGGCGGGTAGTCGTCGGGGATGTCCAGTTCACGGCGGATCGCCGCAAAATCGATCGGGGCCGGCTGGGTGTAGATCCTGCGCTGCATCACCAGAACAGGCTAACGGCGGGTCTGCCCGGCCAGCACCGGCGAGGGGTGACAATGAGTCATGGGAATCCTCATTGTTGTGCTGCTGGTGCTGTGGTTGGTCTTCGGCGTGCTCGGCTTTGTGATCAAGGGCCTGCTCTGGCTCGGCTTCATCGGCCTGGTGTTGTTCCTGGCCACCGGGCTGTTCGGCTACCGGAAGAGCAAGATCAACAAGTAGGCGGGCACTTGGGCCGAGCACACGGGCGGGCAGCGGGTCGCTGAAAGCGGATGAGCCGGCCGATAAGCCGGGTCCTGTTCCCGGGCGCCTTACGACGATCCCGTTCGGCAGTCATCCATCTGGGCACGCCGTCGCCGACATGCTCTAGCGGTCTACCCGCAGGCTCGGGCGGGCCGCCCTCGATCACCTGCGCACCGGCGCGAACGCCGGCTCTTGACCTTGCTCCGAGTGGGGTTTACCTAGCCGCGCCGGTCGCCCGGAGCGCTGGTGGTCTCTTACACCACCGTTTCACCCTTACCCGCCGGGCCGAACCCGGCGGGCGGTCTGTTTTCTGTGGCACTGTCCCGCGGGTCACCCCGGGTTGCCATTAACAACCACCCTGCCCTGAGGAGCCCGGACTTTCCTCGACCTCCCTCACGGGAGACCGCGACTGCCTGGCCGACTCATCCGACACTGATGGTACGGGTTCGCGCCGCCGCACCGTCAATCAGGCACGGATCAGGATGGCGCCGCACTCCGGGCAACGGACGATGGCGTCGATCGGCGCGGCCCGGATCTCGGCCAGCGCGGTGCGGTCGATCTCGATCCGGCAGGATCGGCACTCGGAACCGGCCAGCCGCCCCGCCGCGACCTTGCCGCTCTCGTGGATCCGGGTGTACAGGGCGAGCACATCGGCCGGTAGCACGTCCGTGACCAGTGAGCGGTCGGCCTGCTGATCGGCGATCTGGCTGTCCAGGTCGGCGAACTGCCGATCCCGTTCGGCAGCGGCCGCCGCGACCCTGGTCTCGATCTCGGCCAGCTCGGTCCGGGCCGCGGCCAGCACCACTTCGGCGTTCTCGCGCTGTTCCATCAGTTCGAGTTCCTCATCCTCCAGAACACCCTGCCGGCGCTTGAGGGATTCGATCTCGTGCTGCAGGTTCTCCAGCTCCTTGGCACTGGCCGACCCGGAGATCAGCCGGTCCGCGTCCCGTTTGGCCCGGGCCCGAACCTGGTCGACCTCGCCGTCGAGTTTGTTGGTGGCCCGCTTGAGGTCGCTGACCTCGGTTTCGGCGACCACCACTGCTCGTTTGGCGATCATCGCCTGATCGGCCCCGGTACTGATCACCGCCAACTCGGGCAGGGTGCGGCGCCGGTGCTCGGCCGCACCGATCACCCGATCGGCATCGGCCAGGTCGAGCAGCTTGCGCTGGACAAAGGGATCGAGCTTGAGCGCCGCCACCGGCAACCTCCATAGGTCATCTTCCTGCTCAACCTATCGTCTAACGTCCATCGGTCCGGCGCACCCAGGGGTCGGTCGGAATCCGGGACACGATCATTTCGACCTTCCCGCCCAGCGCCTCGGTCAAGGTGGCGGCGGCGACGGGCAGCCACGGCCATTCGCCGGCCCAGTGCGCCACGTCGACCAGCGCCGGGTTGGTCGGGTCGTCGCTGTACTCCACCGCGGTGTGGTGGGTCAGGTCGGAGGTGAGGAACACATCGACGTTCGCGGCCGCTGCGGCCGGCAGCAGCGATGCGCCGGCGCCGCCGCAGACCGCGACGGTGCTGATCAGCCGTTTCGGGTCACCAGCCACCCGGGCGCCGGTCACCGTCGCCGGCAGCGCCGAGGCGACCCGCTCGGCGAACTCGGCGAGCGGCATCGGCGTCGGCAGCCGCCCGATCCGGCCGATTCCGGTGGTGGGCGAGGCGGGCGCGACGCCGGGCTCCAGCGGTCTCGTGTCGGTGAGTCCGAGCGCGGCGGCGAGCGCGTCGTTCACGCCACCGACCGCCCGATCGGCATTCGTGTGTGCGGCAAAATGGGCGATCCCGGCGCGGATCAGCCGGTGGATCAGCGCGCCCTTGGCCGTGTCCAGCGCGACCGACTGAACCGGCCGGAAGAGCAACGGGTGATGGGTGAGCAGCACATCCGCTCCACGGCTGATCGCCTCGTCGACGGTCCGCGGATTTGCGTCCACCGCGAGCAACACCCTGTTCACGATTGCCGTCGGGTCACCGCAGGTCAAGCCGATCCCGGTGTCCCACTCCTCGGCCAGGTCAGGCGGGTAGGCGGAGTCCGACGCGGTGATCAGATCGGCCAGGGTGATCCTCATTCGCTGATTGTCGGCCACAATGGTGTGGTGTCTGCCCGCCGCCCCGTCGTCGATCCCCGATTCCACGTCAGCGTCGTCTGTACCGGCAACATCTGCCGGTCGCCGATGGCGGAGATAGTGCTGCGCGCGGCGGTCCTGGACGCGGGGCTGGCCGATCGGGTTCGGGTCAGCAGTTCGGGCACCGGGAACTGGCATATCGGTGGCGGCGCCAACCCGCCGGCCCGGCGCGTGCTGGAAGCGAACGGCTTCCCGAGCGAGCACGTGGCGCACCAGGTCAGCCGCGCCGAACTGCCCACCATCGATCTGGTGTTGGCCGCCGACCGCAGCCACCTGGATTTCCTCAAGCGATTGGACAGCGGCGCCGCCGAGCGCATCGTGCTGCTCCGCGCGTTCGACCCGGACGCCGACCACGACGAGGTGCCCGACCCGTACGGTGGGCCGGACACCGAGTTCGTCGAGGTGCTCGAGATGATCCGGGCCGCCGCGCCGGGCGTGATCGCCGAGATTCGGCGCCGGCTGACGTCAGCGCGGCCGCAATCGGTGCCCTCTCGGAGCGCCGCCCAGTGAGCGCCGCCCAGTGAGCGCAGACCTGCACACCGAAACCCCACCCGACGGTCCCTCGCCGCGGCGGCCGGGCCTGCGGGCGTTGCTGCACCCAGGCTGGATCGCGGTGATCGCGCTGGCCTTGGTCTTCACTTGGGCGTGCTGGTTCATCCTGGCGCCGTGGCAGTTCGGCCGGCACGAGGAACGCAATGCGCTGAATGCGCAGATCGACTTCGCGATCACCGCTGCCCCGGCTTCGGTCACCGAGTTCCTGCCGCTGCAGGCCCAGCCCGCGATCACGGACACCTGGCGGGCGGTCAGCGCCAGCGGCACCTTTGTGCCCGACCAGCAGGTCTTCATCCGGCTGCGGCAGTGGCAAGGCACACCGGCCCAGGAAATCGTCGTCCCGTTCCTGCTGTCCGATGGGACCAGGATTCTCATCGACCGGGGCTTCGTCACCGAGATCTCGCTGTCCGCCGGGGAGCTGCCCGCGGCGCTGCCCAGCGGCGAGGTGACGATCATCGGCCGGGTGACCCAGGATCAGCCGGACCCGCTCAATCGGCCGCCGCAGACCTCGTCGGCCGGCCGGAAAGAGGCCTACGGCATTGATTCGGCGGCACTGCTGGGTTCGGCACCAGGGGCCCGATCGGGTTTCATTCAGCTCGTCGACGGCACGCCCGGGGTGCTGATTCCGGTCGGGCTGCCCGACGAGGACGACGGACCGTACCTGTCCTATGCGTTGCAGTGGTGCGTCTTCGGCGCGGTGGCGCTGCTCGCCGTCGGCTTCTTCGCCTACCGCGAGGTCACGGTCGACGGGCACGATGACGGTGACGACGCCGGTCACCATGAAGGTCACGACGCCGGTCACCATGCGGAAACGGCGCCGCGGCCGGCGGCGACCGGCAAGTTCCACAAATCGGACCTGTACGACTGACCGTCGCGGTCAGCCGCCCGCCAGCCGGACCGCCACATCGGCCGGGAACCCACCGGTGGCGATCGGCCCCCAGCTGGTCGGCGTGATCCGGATCAACGACTTGTTCTGCAGCCGCATCGCCGCCCGGTACTCATCCCAGTTCGAATGCTCACCCGAGATGCACCGGAAGTACTCGACCAGCGGCTCGAGCGATTCGGGCATGTTCAGCACCACCGCCCGGCCCTCGACCTGGACCCAGGGGCCGTTCCAGTCGTCGGAGAGCACGCAGACGCTGACGGCGGGATTGCGCTCGGCGTTGACCGTCTTCGCCCGCCCCGGATAGCTCGAGATGACGATCCGACCCGCGTCGTCGACCCCACCTGACACCGGCGAAAGTTGTGGGCTGCCATCACGTTTCGTGGTGGCCAGGAGGAGATGATGACGCGGCCGGACAAACGCCAGGAGGGCGTCGAGGTCGACGAGGGTGTTGGTAGCGATGCTCCGGGCCATGGATTTCACCCTAGTCTGTTGCTGTGACGAGCCAGCTGTCCGACCATGTTGCCGAGCTCCTGGCCGGGCCGCGGCCGCTGCCCATCGTGACCGCCGGCCACCCTGTTCTGCGGATCCCCGCCGCGCGCTACGACGGGCAGCTCGGCGATGCGCTGCTCGCCGACCTGCTGGACGCGATGCGCGAGACGATGCATGCCGCTCCCGGTGTGGGTCTGGCCGCGCCGCAGATCGGCATCGGTCTGCAGATTGCGGTGGCGCAGGATTCGGCGGAGATCATGCCGGACATCGCCGAAGCCAGGGACCGGCGCGGGCTCGGGTACCTGGTGCTGATCAACCCGTCGTACGCGGCGGTCGGCACCGGCCGGGCCGCCTTCTACGAGGGCTGCCTGTCGGTGCCCGGCTATCAGGCCGTGGTCGACCGACCGGCGGCGGTTTCGCTGACCAGACTGGACGCGAGCGGCGCTGTCCTCATGCAGGAGTTCAGCGGCTGGTCCGCGCGGATCGTGCAGCACGAGACCGATCACCTCGGCGGCACCCTGTACCTGGACAAGGCGCTGACCCGGTCGCTCACCGACCTGGCGAACTACCAGGCGTTGTGGTGCGGCCCGTCCGTGGAACCCGCCCGGCGGATCCTCGGGTTCTGACTGGGCTGAACCCGGTGCACAGTTCGGTTGACCGGATGCCGGGCTAGGCTCCAACCCATGCGCGTCGGTGTCGTGATCCTGCCCCAGTTCGACGCAGCAGAGACCTCGCGGCGGTGGAAAGCCGTGGAGGACATGGGGTTTGCGCACGGGTGGACCTACGATCATCTGGCCTGGCGCGATCTGGCGGACGAACCCTGGCACGCCACCGTGCCGACGTTGACCGTGGCCGCGATGGCCACCGAGCGAATCCGCCTCGGTACCTGGGTCACCTCGCCGAACTTCCGGCACCCGGTCACCCTGGCCAAGGACCTGATGACGCTGGACACCATCTCGGGCGGTCGGGTCATCGCCGGAATCGGGGCGGGCGGCCTGGGGTGGGACTCCGCCGTCCTCGGCCGGCCCGACCTGCCACCACCCGAACTCGTCCGCCGGCTCGCCGAATTCGTCGAACTCACCGACCTGCTGCTCCGCCAAGGAATCACCAACTGGCGGGGCGAGTACTTCCAGGCGGTCGACGCCCGGATGAATCCCGGCTGCGTGCAACGGCCGCGGCTGCCGCTGGTGGTCGCCGCGAACGGGCCCCGATCGATGCGGATCGCCGCCACGTCCGACGGCTGGGCGACCACCGGCGTCGGGCCCGCGACGGGCACCGAGCAAACCCAGGAGCAGTGGTGGTCGGGTATCGCGGCGCTGGTCGACAAGTTCGCCCACGTCGCCGACGCGGCGGGCCGCGACAGCGCGACCATGGACAAATACCTGAGCCTGGACGGCGCGCCGGTGTTCTCGCTGGCCAGCCGTGGCGCGTTCGTCGACGCCGCCGGCCGGGCCATCGAGCTCGGCTTCACCGACGTCATCACCCATTGGCCGCGCGAGAGCAAGCAGTATGTCGGCGACCCGCACGTCCTGGAGCAGGTCGGCGACCTGGTGCACGCCGGCGAGATCAAGTTCTAACGGCGAGGCTGAACACCCCGGCTGACCATCGGCCGCTGTGCTTCGTACTTCCCGGCCAGGACCAGGACAGCGGCGGCCAGGATGAACACACCGGAGACCAGCGTCAACCACGGCGCGATCCCGGCCCGGGACTCCCCCGCGTTCAGAATGCCGGCGACATCGCCCGGGCTGACGACCCGGAATATCCCGTACGCCACGACGATCACGCCGCAGGTCGCGACGGCCGCGGCCGCCACCTTCGAGGCGGCGAACAACAGCCGGACCGCCCCGGCCACGGCCAGCACGGCCAGTATGGTCGGGAACAGCGCCGGTCGATAGGAGCCGCTGCCGTCCAGGCCGGCGATCACCTCGTTGATGTTGGTCGCATCGACACCGTCGACCCCGCCGATCAGACCCCACCCGGACAGTGTCGAATCGGCGCTGCCCTGATTCGAGATCACCATCCAGGGCAGGAAGCCGTACAGCGCTATCAAACCGGACGCGACGATGACGATCAGCCCGGCGATCCGGTGCCGGGACCGGAGTTTGCGCGCGCTCGTCGGCACCTGCATCCCCTCTGCCCGTGCATCACAGCTGACCGCCCAACCGTACAGTCGGAACCTGATGAGGAGGCACGATGACCCCACCAGCACCGCCGACCCTGGGTGTCCTGTTGGACCTGGACGGCACCAGCTACCGCGGTGACCTGCCGATACAGGCGTATGCCCGGCGGGTGGCCGAACAGCTGTCGCCCGCAGTCGGCATTCAGGTGATCGACGGGATGCGTCACTTCCTGGAGGGCAGACCCGCCTTCGGCAGCCCGTTGACCGACGTCAGCGCGGCCGAGGACGGCTACGAAGCCGTCCACCTGCTGGCCGACGCCGCGGGCCTGAATGTCCACGCTCGCCGGGCCGCCTACTTTCAGAGCCGGGACGACCTGGCGCGCAGTGCGTTCATTCTTGATCCGGAGCCCGGCCTTGCCCGGTTCCTGACCGAGCTGAAACCGCGGAGCCGGGTGTGGATCGTGACCAACGCGCCGATCACCGGTATCCGCGAGGTCCTGCAGGCCGTGGGCTTGCTGACCCTGGTGGACGAGATCATCCCCGGGGCGGGCAAGCCGGACCGGCTGCCCGAGGTGGTCGAGGGGGCGCTGGCCGCGATCGGTGCCGCGTCCCATCCGGAGCGGCTCCTGGGCATCGGCGACCGGTGGGCCGCCGATCTCGCTGCCATCCACCACGCAGGGGGCGTCACCGCCCACGTCGATCGGTTCGACCTTCGCCGGGGTTCCCCACGGTGGCGCGCGGCCACCCTGACCGAGATGATTCCGTCGCTGCAGGTGTGGGCCGCCGACCTCGCGGGGGTCGCGCGATGACCGCCACACCGACTCCTGACGGGGAACCCGCCGAGGTCGCGGAGTTCACCCTGGCTCACCTGTCCGACACCCATCTGACGCCACCCGGGGTCCTGTACAACGGCCGGGTCGATGCGGACGGTGCACTGGCCGGGATCGTCGGCGAGCTCGGTTCGGCACTGGCCCACGGACGCACCTTCGACGCACTGATCCTCTCCGGCGACCTCACCGACACGGGCGACCCCGGCGCCTACCGACGGCTCCGCGCCGCGGTCGAGCCGCTCGGCGTTCCGCTGATCTACGCCACCGGCAATCATGACGTGCGCACCGTTTTCCACCGCGAACTGCTCGGGCTCAACGACACGACACGCTCAGTGGTGCAACAGTTCTGGCTCGCCGAGCGGCTGCGAATCGTGGTTCTGGACAGCACCGTCGTCGGCGCCGGCCACGGGCGGTTGAATCCTGACGATCTGGCGGAGCTGGCTCAGATCCTGAAGACTCCGGCAGCGGCCGGGACGGTGCTGGTCCTGCATCACGCCCCGCTGCCGCCGCCGTCGCCGCTGCTGACGTATTTCGCGCTGGAGCGGGCTTCCCGCCGGGCGCTGGCCGCGGTCGTCGCCGGACCGGAGGTACGGCTGATCCTGGCCGGGCACCACCACATCGCGCAGAGCGGAACGCTGGCCGGCGTGCCGGTTGCCGTCGCCGGCTCGACCGCGATCCGAACCGATCCGCTTGGCCGGCCGGGGCACGAGCGAACCACCGCGTCCAGTGCGTTCAACCTGGTGCGAATTTATTCCGACACCGTCACGGTGACGGTCATTCCGGTGGACGGCGCCGCCGAAGTCTTCGACCTGGACGAGCAGGGTTGCGCCGCAGTCATTGCCGCGGATCCGGTGATTTGAGATGAGATTTCGCATCGACCTCACCCTGGACAGTACGAACCCGACCCGGCTGGCGGAGTTCTGGAAGGTGGCGCTGGGCTATCAGGATGAACCGCCGCCGGCGCCGTTTCACACTCGCGAGGAGTGGCTGGCCAGGTTCGACCCTGACCTCGCCGACGCAGACGGGGACGGCGACGGCGCCTGGCTCTGCGACCCCGACGGTATCGGTCCACGGCTCTGCATCCTGCAGGTACCGGAACCGAAGGTCGCCAAGAACCGGCTGCACCTGGACGTCCGAGTAGCCGGTAGCGGCAGTGCGGACGTCCGGTGGGCCAGAATTCTGAAGATGGTAGACACGCTCATCGCTGCCGGAGCCACCGAACTCACCCAGTTCATCGGGCACCACGTCGTGCTGGCCGACCCGGAAGGAAACGAATTCTGCGTCTGCTAGTGGTTGACCATTCAGGGGACGGGATGTGTGCCGTCACCGGCGCTGAGCGGGGCGGCGGCCGATCGCAACGACTTCTCGGGCCGGGGTCCTGATCGTGACACCCGTCGACGTGCAGGCGGCCGACCTTCGTCCAGGGGTGGATCACGGCTGATCACTCGGTTCACCGGTTGACGCCGCGCCGGGAATGCAGAGGGCCGCGGTCGGAGTTCGACCACGGCCCTCGGTGCTCCGTCGGTCAGGCGACGACGAGGCTCACACTCGCGTAGCCGATGAACGTCTTGCTCGGCGCGGCAGCCGAAGCTGTCACGCTCACGACCAGCACGCCGGAGGTCTGGGCGGTCACCGGGATACTCAGCCCCGTCGCGCTGCAGGAAATGATCATGCCTACGGTGACCGTGCCGGTCAGTGGCCCATTCACGCAGAAGACGCCATCCTCCGGGGTGAGGATGCTGCCGCCGGAACTCGAGGTATAGAGCTGAGCCCTGAGGAAACCCGCTGTCGCCGTCAGATCGGTCTGCTCAGTAGCGAGGAAGCGGGCCGAGATCGCGGTGACCGTCCCGTCGCGCGGGAACACCTGAACCATGTTTCCGGTGGTCGTCGTGTCGAGCGCTCGGCTGATATTGGTCGCGCTCTGCTGCCAGCCACTACCGGACAGCGGCAACAGGGCGCCACGGCCGGGGAGGGCGCCGGCGATCGAGGTGATCGTGACCGGGGCACCGCCGGAGGCAGCCAGGATAGCGCCGCCGCCCGGACTACCAGCCGGACCAGTATCACCAACAGGACCGGTCGCGCCGTCGGCACCCGCCGGACCGGTCGAACCATCCAAGCCGGCCGGACCGCTGGGTCCGGTCGGACCCGCAGGACCGGTCGCTCCCGCGCCGGGCTGGTAGTAGCCGGTGATGTCCAGGAGGAACTGGGTTTGTCCGCCGAGTGCGTAGACATCGACCTGGCCACCGACGAGGGCGACGGTGACGCTGCTGGCGAGAGTCTGATTGTTCGCGAACCAATTGATCGACGATGACGCAGGGGTCTGATCGCCGTGCGGGAAGACGGTCACGAACCCCTCGACGGTGGTTCCGGTCACGGTGATGCTCGCACTGACGGCCGTCGCGTCTGCGGGTACGTCGCACCCGGCGGCGGGGCCGCCCTGCAACGCGAAGTCGCCCGTGCCGGTGACCTGGAAGGAGCGCGTGGAATCATCGATCAGCGCACCCCCGCCGGCACGGGTGTCGACCGCCCGGCAGGGCGAGATCGCGACCAGCACTGATGGCGCAATTCGGGTTGACGAGGGGCCGGCCGTCGCTATCGCTGCTACGCCTGCGACCAGAACGATGCTCACTCCACCGACGATGACCATGCGTGCAAGTTTGATCATCGACGTCAACCCTCTGTCTCACGGAATGCTGTTGATAACAGAGAGTATGGCATAGATCACCACACAGTGACCACCACCGGACCCTTAGGCCGTCCCAGGGTCCGGGTCCGCCGATGCCCGCGCGAGCACATCGGCGTAGGAGGCGTCCACCGCGACCCTGAGTTCGGCGTCGGTGACCTCCCCGCCGATCTTGAAGGTGTTCCAGCCGTACCGCCCCAGATACGGCATCACCGTGATGTCATCGGGGTACCGCTCCCGCCAGCCATGAGCCTCGTCGGCGTCGGCTCCACATTTCAGGCCGATGGTATTGCCCTCGGGCATCCCGAAGATAGCGAACATTTCGTCGCCGATCTTGGCGGCCACATCACCGTCGGCCGGCTCTTCGATCCACGCCCGCGGCTTGTCAAGACAATAGGCGATCAATTCATCTTGGTTCACGACACCCAGTCTGGCACGGGCCGGGAGGGTCCACGTTGGAGGAACATGGGTTCACCATCACTTGGCAGGTCACCGTTACCCGGCAGTTCACCATCACACAGAAAAGGCCCGCATCATGTCCATACCTGCATACCCCGTCCCGTCGTACAACACGCCGACGAATGCGCCGATCGAGCCACCGCCGACCGTCCGATACGCCTTCTACACCTACCTCGCGGCCGCCGCGGTCTCGCTGATCGGGATCGTCCTGACGCTGAGCAGCGACATCTGGCAACAGGCAATCGGCGCGGCCGGCAGCCAGATCGAAACCAGCGGCATGTCCACCGATACCGTGATCACCATCGCCAAGACCACAACCATTGTCTTCGGCCTGCTCTTCCTGGCGCTGTACCTGCTATTTGCGTTCAAGATGCGCGCCGGACGCAACTGGGCCCGGGTGGTGCTCACCGTGCTCTCCGCGCTCTCGATCGTGAGCGTGTTCAGCAGCCAGGGGTCGGTCACCGTCAACGGTCACACGTACAGCGCGGCGGCCAGCCAGTTGACCGGCTGGCTCGGCGCGATCCTGGCGGTCGCGGCGATTGTGCTGATGTACCTGACCGCTTCGAACCTCTACTTCGCCACGGTCAAGGCCGCCCGAACGGTCAACTGACGCGGCTCAGTACCGACTCGAACACCAGCACCAGCCAGCACGCGGCCAGCATCGACGGACCGAACGGGATGGCCGATTTCAGGCCCAACCGGCCGACGACGATTCCGGCGAGGCCGACCACCGCGCCCAGGACGAAGGCCAGGCCGAACCCGGTCACCAGCGCCGGCCACGACACATAGCCGAGCAGCAGGCCGACCGTCACCGCCAGCTTCGCATCCCCGCGGCCCATGCTCCGCGGGGTAGCCAGCGCCAGCGCATAGAAGATCGAGCCCAGTACGGCACCCCCGGCCAGGGCCCGGGGCACGCTGCCAAGCGGCGCAGTTGTAGCACTGAAGTTCACG
Organism: Mycobacteriales bacterium; assembly: GCA_038245175.1. Lineage (GTDB taxonomy): Bacteria > Actinomycetota > Actinomycetes > Mycobacteriales > Nakamurellaceae > Nakamurella. The sequence continues at coordinate 331,121 of JBBRSR010000003.1, forward strand.
ACGTCCGTGTACAGGGCGTGCGCAGACAGCAGGAGGGCGATCGTCACCACGATCGATGGCAAGGTGATCGCGTCCGGTAGCCGGTGATGTGTGACATCGACCGCTGTCAGCGTCACCGCCAGCAGGCCCGTCCAGAGCACCAGGATCGCCCGGCCGTCACCCGTCGGGTAGACCAGGTAGACCCCGATTCCGCTGATCACCGCGGCCGCCGACTCGAATCCGCCGGCCCGGATCACCGCGCCACGCCGGAGCTTGCCGAGCAGCAGACGCGCCCCGGCGCCGAGCACAAAGCCCAGGAAGGTCGCGAGGACCACCGCGGGAAGGGTCACCCGGCGATTCCGAGCGGTAGCGGCAGCTCGACACCGGCGGCGGAGCGCAGCGCATCCCGCATCGCCGACCGGGGCGCCGACTCGCCGGTCATCAACTCGACCTGCCGAAACGCCTGGTGCAGCAACATGTCCAGCCCCGTCACGGTGATCCGGTCGGCGTTGCCGGCCGCCGCCAACCGAGTGGGCCAGGGGTGATAGATGGCATCGAACAACACCGGCACCGGGGCGAGTATCCGTGCCAGATGATCGGCGGCACCGGCCGGCACTGTCCCCACCACGATGTCCACGCCGGGAACCTGCCGGGCGATCGATTCGACGTCCATGAAGGCGTGCGTGGCACGCACACCCAGCAGCGCAGCCAACGCCAGCGCCGCTTCCGTGCTCTGTTCGCGCCGACCGGCCACCACGACCTGGCTGACCCCCATCTCGGCCAACGCGGCTATCGCGGCCAGCGCCGATCCACCCCCACCGATCAGTAACGCGCGGTCGGCTCCAGTCACCCCGGCGGCCCGTAAGGCGCCGATCACCCCGTCCACGTCCGTGTTCTCCGCGATCCAGCCGGCATCGCTGGGGACCAGGGTGTTGGCCACGCCGATGGCGTCCACCCGGGCGCTGCGGACGGTGGCGATGGCGGCAGCGGCGGCCTTTCCCGGCATGGTGACGCTCAAGCCGGCCCATTCCGGACCCAAACCCATCACGAAATCCGGTAGCCCGGCCGCATCAACCTCGATCGCGTCGTACTGCCAGTCGTTCAGACCCAGCGCGGCATAGGCCGCGCGGTGCATTGCCGGCGACAGCGAATGGGCGATGGGTGAACCGATGACCGCTGCGCGCCGCACGTCAGCCGAACACTCCGTTTGCCTGCGCCTGGGCAACGCACCGGAGGTGATCCTCGTTGGTCACCGTGAAGCAGGAGTTGCCGTCCAGGTCGATCTTGACGAAGTACAGCCAGGGCCCTTCCGCCGGGGACAGCGCCGCGCTGAGCGCATCCTGGCCGATAGCGCCGATCGGCGTCGGCGGCAATCCGTCGTGTGCATAGGTGCTGTAGGGGTTGGCAGGATCGCTACGGTCCGCATCGTTGGTGGCGATCTGCGACTCGGCCCGCCAGTAGTTGACCGTGGAGTCCAGCTGCAACTTCATCGGGATGGCAAGCCGGTTATCGATCACCCGAGCGACCCTGGGCATGTCAGGGGTGATCGACTCCCGTTCGACCAGCGAGGCGATGATGGCGACGTCGTACGGGTCCCGACGCTGCTCGGTCGCCTTCGTCGTGATGTTCGTCGTCGACCAGTAGACCGACGACGCGCTGATCACCGACTTCAGCACCGCCACCGGGTCATTGCCCGGTGGCACGTCATACGAGCCTGGGGTGATCATGCCCTCGAGCCGGCGGGCCGGATCGCTGAGCTTGTTGACCCTGTCCACCGCCCAGCTGACCAAGCCCAGTTCGGTCACGTCGGCGGTTCGGACGACCTGCCACAGCTGGTCGGTGGTGAAACAGTCGGCGACCCCGTTCAGCGGAACGCACGCCGCCTTGGTGATCTGCGAGACGTAGCCGGGCAACACCTCACGGGTCTTGACGATGGTGGTGTCGCCCAGAGTGTTGCCCGGGATCAGCGCGACGGTGCCGACCCGGCGGCCCGGATCGAGCAACATGTCGACCGCGCTCTGCGCCGAAGCGCCCTCATTGACCTTGTAGTACCCCGGTCGGATCGCGGCGATGTCCGCATTTCCGGTGGCGGTCTGCACGAACGCCTGGCTGCTGGCGACGACCTTGGCCTGCAGCAGGGTCGTGGCGATGTCGCCGAGCCCGTCGGCGTTGCGGATCTTGACGATCGTCTCGGTGGTACCCGCGCCCGTAAAGTCGGCCGGCGGGTCGGGCTTTTTCGACCACCCGGAGATCAGGTAGACGGCGCCGCCGGAAATCAGCAACAACACCACGATCGCGATCATCGAGGACCGGCGGCGGCGTTTGCGCCGGACCTGCGCCGCCTGCCGGGTCGCCTGCCGCTCGCTGCCGCGTTGCTCCCGCACGCTGGGCGCCGGCCTGGCCGTACCGCCGGGGTTCTGTTTCAGCGCTTCGCGGAGCGCGTTGACATCCATCTCACCGGTGTTGTCATCGTGTCCGAACAGACCGAGATTGTCCTTCACCGGCGGTCCAGGTGGGCCTGCAGAATCTGCACCGCAGCGACCTGGTCGACGACGGCGCGGCGTGCTTTGCCCTTCACACCGCGTTCGCTCAGCATCCGGTTCGCGGTCACCGACGTCAGCCGCTCATCGACGTAGACGACACCGATCGGCGCGATCCGTCGTTCCAGCGCCGTGCCGTAGGCGCGGGCGGCCTCGGCGGCGGCACCTTCCTGACCGGATAGGGACCGGGGCAGTCCCACCACGACCTCCACTACCTGATGCTCGACGACAAGGGCGGCAATCTGATCGAGGTCGGACCCGCCCTTGGCGTCCCGGGCCAACGTTCCGACGGGGGTGGCCAAGATGGCGTGCGGGTCGCTGATCGCAACTCCTACCCGAACGGTACCGACGTCGACGCCCAAGCGCACACCAGACGTCACCCGGGCTGCCCGCCGAGGGCGCCTCCCAGCGACATCAGCGCGGCCTCGATACCAGCAGGGTTGGTGCCGGCGCCCTGTGCCAATTCCGGCCGACCGCCCCCGCGGCCACCTATCTGCGCCGCGAACGACTTGACCAGGGCACCCGCGTCGCGCCCGGCCAGGACGGCCGCGTCGGTCAGGCCGACGACGAAGTGCACGCTGTCCGGGCTACCGGCGAACATCGCGATCACCGCGGCCCGGCCACCGAGACGACCGCGGATGTCGCCGACCAGGGTGCGCAGATCACCGGCCGTGGTGCCGGCCGGCAGCTTGGCCGCGACCAGTTCCACGTCGCCGAAGCGTTGCGCGCCGTCGATCAGGCCGGCCGCCGAGGCGAGTACGTTGGCCGCCCGCAGGTTCGCCAGCTCCTTCTCCGCTGTGCGGAGCCGCTCGACCAGCCCGGCGACGCGCCCGGGCAGTTCCTTGGACGGCACCTTGAGCATCCCGGACAGATTCTCCACCAGCGCACGCTCGGTGGCGAGTTGCTCGAAAGCTTCATAGCCGACGAAGGACTCGATGCGGCGGACACCGGAGCCGACGCTCGACTCCCCCAACACGACCAGCGTGCCGATCTGTGAGGAATGCTCCACGTGCGTGCCACCGCACAGCTCGAGCGACCAGGGGCTGCCGATCTCCACCACCCGGACCACATCGCCGTAGACCTCGCCGAACAGCGCGACCGCCCCACGGGCCTTCGCTTCGGCCACCGTGGACAGGGTGGTCGAGACCCGCAGGTCCTCGCGTACCGCCCGGTTGGCCACCGCCTCGATCTCCGATTTCGCGCCGGCGGAAAGGCCGCCGTGCCAGGTGAAGTCGAGCCGGAGATAGCCCGGCTTGTTATAGGAGCCGGCCTGTAGCGCGTCCGGCCCGAGCAGTTCGCGCAGCGCAGCGTTGATCAGGTGCGTCGCGGAGTGTGCCTGGTTCGATCGGGCGCGCGCATCCGGATCGACCTTGGTGATCACCGCCGAACCCTCGACCAGCTCACCCTCGGTGATCCGCACCTGGTGGATCCACAGCTTGCGGGCGATCTTCTGGACGTCCAGTACCTCGGCGGAGACCCCGGATCCGAGAATCAGTCCCGAGTCGGAATCCTGACCACCGGCTTCGGCGTACAGCGCGGTGCGGTCCAGGATCACCTCGACGATGTCGCCGGCCCGCGCCACCGGGATCCGCTCGCCGTCGGAGATCAACCCGCGAACCGTTCCCTCGCTGGTCAGCTCGGTGTAGCCGGTGAACTCGGTTGGTCCCTGTTCGAGCAGTTCGCGATAGACCTGCTGGTCGGCGAAGCCGCCCTTACGCGCCTTGGCGTCAGCGCGGGCGCGCGCCTTCTGCTCGTCCATCAGATGCTTGAACCCCGGCAGGTCGACGCTCAGCCCGGCTTCCTCGGCCATCTCCAGGGTCAGGTCGATCGGAAAGCCGTAGGTGTCGTGCAGCGCGAAGGCCGTGTCGCCGGAGACGATGGTGGTGCCGGACAGCTTGACCGTCTCGGCGGCGTCACCGAACAGCTTCGAACCGGTGGTCAGGGTCGTCAGGAACGCCGACTCCTCGGCCACCACGATGCGTGCGATCCGGTCGAAATCAGTGACCAGGTCCGAGTAGAGCGGACCGAGCAGGTCGCGCACCTCGGTGACCAGCCGGGGCATCACCGGGTCAGTGATACCCAGCAGGCGGCAGGATCGGATGACCCGGCGGAGCAACCGGCGGAGCACATAGCCACGACCCTCATTGCTGGGGCTGACACCATCGGCAACGACCAGCGCCGCTGACCGGATGTGATCGGCGATCACCCGGAACCGGACGTCGTCCTCGTGGACCGCGCCGTACTTGCGGCCGGAAAGCTCTTCGGCGGTGGTGATGATCGGACGCATGAGATCCGTGTCGTAGACGTTGTCCACGCCCTGCAGCAGGAACGCCACGCGCTCCACACCCATCCCGGTATCGATGTTCTTCTGTGGCAGCGAGCCGACTATCGGGAAGTTACCCTTGTCGCCGCCGACGCCGCGGATGTCCTGCATGAAGACCAGGTTCCAGATCTCCAGGTAGCGGTTCTCGTCGACAACGGGACCGCCGGGCGCGCCGTATTCCGGGCCGCGGTCGTAGTAGATCTCCGAGCACGGGCCGCAGGGTCCGGGCACCCCCATCGACCAAAAGTTGTCCTCCATGCCGCGGCGTTGGATGCGCTCCGGCGGCAGGCCGGCGATCTGCTCCCAGAGCAGCGCCGCCTCGTCATCGGTCTCGTACACGGTCGCCCAGATTCGATCCGGATCGAAACCGTAGCCGCCTTCGTCGGTCGAGCCGGTGATCAGCGTCCAGGCGTGCCGGATCGCGTCGGCCTTGAAGTAGTCGCCGAAGGAGAAGTTGCCGGCCATCTGAAAGAACGTGCAGTGCCTGGTCGTCTGGCCGACGTTGTCGATGTCCAGGGTGCGCAGCACCTTCTGCACGCTGGCGGCCCGCGGCCACGGCGCGGTCTGTTGCCCCAGGAAGTAGGGCTTGAACGGCGCCATCCCGGCGATGGTGAACAGCACGCTGGGATCCTGGCTGATCAGCGAGCCCGATGGCACAACGGTATGGCCGTTGCGCTGGAAGTACTCCAGGAATCGACGGCGGATCTCGAGGGTTTGCATGGTGCTAGTGCTTCCTGGTCATGGGGCCGGAGCTTATCGGGCCGGCACTTATCGGGCGAGCGGTTATCGGGCCGGCCAGTTCCGGCGGGGACATCACCACCGTGCCCGACACGTCGTCGACGACGGCGACGAACTGCGCTTCCCGTTCGGCCATCCCCGCGCGCACATCAGCGGCGAACGAGCCAACCGCGTTGCCGAGTTCGGCGATCGCGTCGGCGACCTGGCCGGCGACCGAGGCGGGGGTCAGCGCAGCCTTGGCTGCTTCCTTGGCGCGCTGGGTGCGTCGGGTCGCGGCGACCCCGACAACGGCGCCGACAGCAACATAAAACAGTCGCCTCACCGGCGTCGCCTCCGCTTCTTGGTCTTGGCCGCCCCTGCCGCAGCACGGGCAGACCTGGCCGCGAGCGCCTTACGGACGCCGAAACTGAACGCAGCCGCGCGGACCACCGGCCCGCCGACGGTCGAGGCCACGATGCCGACCAGACCGGATACATTTCCGGTGATCGACCGTGCGGCTCCGGTGACGCCGTTGATGTCGGCCAGGCTCGTGTTCACCAACCCGAGCGTGGTGTCGGCCCGACGCATCAGTGGCCGGGCGTCGTGCTGGGTGGTCTCGATCGCCCGCCGCGCGACATCGAGGGTCCTGCCCAGTTTGATCAGGGTGAAGATCGCGAAGATGGCCAGCACCAGAAACACCGCTACCGCCACGATGAGGGCAATCTCGCCCACCGACATTGGCGTCTCCTTGACTGCTCCGGATGGCCCGCCGCTCCGGTCGAAGCGACGGCACGCATCAGATTACCCGGAGCGACCCCCGCTCAGACCTGCCCCGCTTGCGCGGCGTCCACTGCCGACCCGACGGCATGATGGTCATACACCGAACACCGGAAACGTCCAGCGAGGGACCTGATGAGCGAAGACACGGCTCGAGTCGCGGTCACCGGCGCCACCGGGCAGCTCGGCCGCCGGGTGGCCACCCGGCTGGCCACCGCCGGTCTCGCGCAACTCCTGATCGTCCGAGACCCCGGCCGGGCCCCGCAACTTCCCGGCGCCACAGTTGCCGTCGCGAGCTACGCCGACCGCGACGCGGCGATCGACGCGCTGACCGGCATCGACACGCTGTTCATGGTATCCGCGGCCGAAGCACCGGACCGCGTCCGGCAGCATCTGAACTTCATCGACGCGGCCGTCGCCGCAGGCATCCGACGGATCGTCTACACCTCCTTCTGCAACGCCGCCCCGGACTCGACCTTCACCTTGGGCCGCGATCATTGGACCACCGAGGAGTACCTACGCGGCACCGGCCTGGCCACGGTGATCCTGCGTGACAATCTGTACGCCGATTTCCTGACCATGCTGGTCGCCCCGGACGGGGTGATCTACGGCCCGGCGGGCGACGGTCTGGTCGCCGCGGTCGCCCGGGCCGACATCGCCGAAGCAGCCGCGAACATCCTGCTCAACCCCACCGGGCACGACGGTCGCATCTACAGTTTGACCGGACCGGAGGCGCTGGATCTGGATCAGGTGGCTCTGATGATCAGCAACAGTCGAGGCGAACCTGTTCGCTACCAACGGGAGACGGTGGCACAGGCCTACGCCTCGCGGGCGGGTTCCGGCGAGCCGGCCTGGCAGCTCGACGCCTGGGTCAGCACGTACACCGCCATCGCGAACGGCGAGTTCGCTGAGGTCACCCAGGACATCCCGGAGCTGACCGGGCACCGGGCAACCTCGTTCGCCGAGCTGCTGCAAGGAAGCTGACCGAATGCTGGCCGCTGCCGTCGATGAGCTCTACGCCGCGGACCTGGGCGAGTTCATCGCCCGACGCAGCGCGCTCGCGACCGCCGCCAGCAAGGCCGGTGACAAGGACACGGCGGCCGCCATCGGCGCGCTCAAGAAACCGACCCGATCGGCGTTCACGGTGAACCGGTTGGTCCGCACCGATCCCGCCGCCGCCGAAGAACTGATCGAGTTGGGCGAGGCGTTGCGGCTGGCCCAGCACACCGCCGACGGCGGAGCGATCCGAGACCTGAGCAACCGCCGCCGCACGATGATCGAACAACTCACCAGCCGCGCGTTCGAACTGTCCGGGCAGCATTCCCCGTCCGCGGGACTGCGCGAAGACGTCTCGGCGACACTCAAGGCCGCCTTGGCCGACGCCGAGGTAGCGCGGCAGATTCAGGCGGGCACACTGCTGCGGGCCGTTGAGTGGGGCGGCTTCGGCTTCGCCACCGGCCCCGGACTCGCTGCGGTTCCACCGCTGGCCGAACCCCTGGCCGCACCAATCGCGCGTCAACAGCCGGACCAGCACCCGGCGGACAAACCTGACCCGTTAGCCAAGGCCGAGGCCAAGCGTCGGCAGCGGCGGCTGGACAAGGCCCAGCGCGAACTCGACAAGGCCGGCGGGGCCGTCGATGACGCGCAGGCGGTCATGCGCCGCCAGCAACAACAGGTGGACCTGCTACAGGCGCAGCTGGCCGAAGCCAGGGAACGCCTGGATGACGCCGACCTGCGGCTTCGTCGGGCGCGCAAACATCAGGAGCGAGCCCAGCAGGCGCTGCACGCGCTGGACTAACGATGGGTCCGTACCCTGGGAAAAATGACTGCCCCGCTCAGTGACGTCGTCGATGATCCCGATTCCGGCGGCGGCCAGGGCGCCGCCACCGCCGAACTGACTCGCGACGAACCAGCTCAGGAAACACCGATCGAGCCGGGTCCGCTGGCCGAGGTCGACAAGGAGCAGCGCGGCGACTGGACCAGGGAAGCGGTCGTCTACCAGATCTATCCGCGTTCGTTCGCGGACGCCAACGGCGACGGCATCGGGGACTTGGCCGGCGCGATTCCGCGGCTGGCTGCGATCGCCGAGCTCGGTGTCGACGCGATCTGGCTCTCGCCGTTCTATCCGTCGCCGCAGGCGGACGGCGGCTACGACGTCGCCGATTACCGCGACGTCGACCCGATCTTCGGCACTGTGGACGACTTCGACGAACTGCTGCGCACCGCCCACGAGCTGGGTTTACGGGTCATCATCGATCTGGTGCCCAACCATTCCTCGGACGCGCATCCCTGGTTCCCGGCCGCCGTCGCCGGCGGACCCGGCAGTCCCGAACGCGCGCGCTACATCTTCCGCGACGGCAAGGGTGCCACCGGCGACGAGCCGCCCAACAACTGGCCGAGCGTCTTCGGCGGCTCGGCCTGGACCCGCACCACTGACGCGGACGGCATACCGGGTCAGTGGTACCTGCACTTCTTCGACTCCCGGCAGCCCGACTTCAACTGGGAAAATCCGCAGGTGCGGGCCGAGTTCCTGGATGTGCTGAAGTTCTGGCTGGACCGCGGAGTGGACGGCTTCCGGGTCGACGTGGCCAATTCGCTGATCAAGGCCGCCGGCCTGCCCGACACCCCCGACCCCGCGCACGACGCCGGCGCGATGGGCGCGGTGACCGGCGCCGACCCGGCCGACCAACTGCCGGTATCGGATCGAAAGGCCCGGGCGGTCTCATCCCCGATGTTCGACCAGGACGGCGTGCACGAGATCTACCGCAGCTGGCGGGCCCTGCTCAACACCTACAGCCCGCCGCGGCTGCTCGTCGCCGAAGCGTGGGTGCAGCCGCCGGCCCGGCTGGCCCGATATGTCCGCCCGGATGAAATGCACCAGGCCTTCAACTTCGACTTCCTGCAGACGCCGTGGCACGCGGGGCGGGCCAGGCAGATAATCACCGAGACCAAGGCCGCCAACGACGCGGTCGGTGCCCCGACCACCTGGGTGCTGTCCAACCACGACGTCGTGCGGCACGCGTCCCGGCTCGGCCTGCCCGGGCTGCTCGGCCGACCGAGCGGAATCGGGCCGCGCGACCAGCAGCCGGATGCTGTTCTCGGCCTGGCCAGGGCGCGCGCGCTGACCTTGACCATGCTCGCGCTGCCCGGCTCGGCCTACCTGTACCAGGGCGAGGAATTGGGTCTGCCCGAACACACGATGCTGCCCGATCATTCGCGTGAGGACCCGAGTTTCTTCCGAACCCGCGGCGTCGAACTCGGCCGCGACGGTTGCCGGGTTCCGTTGCCGTGGGAGGCCGATAAACCGGGTCTCGGGTTTTCCCCGACCGGTCAGACCTGGCTGCCGCAGCCCGAATCGTTTGCCGGATTGGCCCGCGACCGGCAGCACGGCGTGCCCGACTCCACCCTGGAGATGTACCGGGCCGCGCTGCGGCTGCGCCGAGAATATGAAGTGGCGGACAGCTCACTGACCTGGCTGGAGTCGGCGAACGACGACATACTGGCTTTCCGCAACGGCTTTCTGATGGTGCTGAGCAACATGGGGTCCGAGCCGACGGAGCTGCCCGAAGGCGGTGTGGTGCTCGCGTCCGGCGACATGCCCGACGCCGGGATGCTGCCGCCGAACACGACGGCGTGGATCGTCTAGCGGTCCGCAGCGCGGCCGGCGAATCGGCTAGGGAATGAGCAACACCTTGCCGGTGGTGCGGCGGGCCGCGAGATCCTCGTGCGCCCGGGCGGCGTCGGCCAGCGGATAGGTCTGGCCGATCCGCAGATCGAGCCGGCCCTGGGCGACCCAAGCCAGCATCTGCGCGGACCGCTGCAACAGCTCCGCGCGATCGGCGACGAAGTCCACCAACGTCGGGCGGGTGACGGACAGCGAACCGCCGCGGGCCAGTCGCTGCAGGTCGAACGGCGGCACCTGGCCGCTGGCCCCGCCGAACAGCACCATCGTCCCCCGGCGACGCAGCGAAGTCAGCGATCGATCGAAAGTATCCTTGCCGACGCCGTCGTACACCGCGGCGACGCCGTGACCGGCGGTCAGTTCGCGCACCACGGTGTCGAAACCGTCGTAGCCGATGACCTCATCGGCCTTGGCGGCCAGCGACAGTGCGCGCTTGTCCGAGGTGGACACGGTGGTGATCACCCGGGCGCCGAGGATCTTCGCCACCTGGGTCAGCAGCAACCCGACTCCGCCGGCGCCGGCGTGGATCAGCACGGTGTCGGCGGACTGGACCTGGTAGGAGCTGGTGGCCAGGTAGTGAGCGGTCAGGCCCTGCAACGGCAACGCCGCGGCCTGCTCGTCGCCGACCGTGTCGGGGATCGCGATCAGCCGGTCGGCGGGGCCGACGACCTGCTGCGCGTAGGACCCGGGCAGCGACTCCCACGCCACCCGGTCGCCGACCGCAACCTCGGTGACGTCCGGCGCGATCTCGAGCACCAGACCTGACCCTTCGCTGCCGGGTGTGTACGGCAGCTGCTGCGGGTAGACGCCCTGCCGGCGGTAGATGTCGATGAAGTTGACCCCGGCCGCGGCCACCGCGACCCGCGCCTGACCCGGCTGCAGCGCCGCGGATTCGACCTCGCCGAGCCTGAGCACCTCGGGTCCACCGGACTGTTCGACACGGATCGCCTGGATCGTCTTCATCCGCTATTCCCTCTCCTTCTCCTGGTCCTTCTCCCGGGCTTCACCGCGGACCGCCCGGCGCAGCTTGGGCAATCGTTCAGCGAGCTGCCGTTCGGCGCCGAAATGGGTTGGTTGATAGTAGTTTCGGCCGATCAACTCATCCGGCGGGTACTGCTGGGCGACGATGCCGTCGGGCAGCGACAGCGGGTGGGTGTAGCTCTGCGCGTTGCCCAGCTTCTGCGCCCCGGGGTAGTGCCCGTCGCGCAGATGCGGTGGCACCGAACCGCTCTTGCCGGCCTGCACGTCGGCCATGGCGGCGCCGAGCGCGTTGATCACGGCCCCGGATTTCGCCGTTGTGGCCAGGTGGATGGTGGCCTGAGCCAGGGCGAGTTTCGCCTCGGGCATGCCGACCAGCTGCACCACCTGGGCGGCGGCGACCGCCGTCTGCAGGGCCATCGGGTCCGCCATGCCGATGTCCTCGGAGGCGTGGATCATCAGTCTGCGGGCGATGTAGCGCGGGTCCTCTCCCGCTTCGATCATCCGCGCCAGGTAGTGCAGCGCGGCGTCCACATCCGAACCACGGATGGATTTGATGAACGCGCTGATGATGTCGTAGTGCTGATCACCGGACTTGTCGTAGCGCACCGCCGCGCGGTTGACGGCGCGCTCGACGGCCGTCAGATCGATCACGACAGCTGTTGTGCCGACGGGTGTGTCGTCGAAGACCGAGTCCGCCGCGGCCTCGAGTGCGGTCAGGCACCGGCGGGCGTCGCCGCCGGCCAGGGCGACCAGGTGGGCGAGCGCGTCGTCGGTCACCGTCGCCCGGCCGGCCAGCCCGCGCTGATCGGTCATCGCCCGACGCAGGACCTGGGTGATCTCGTCGTCGGTCAGCGGCTGCAGCTGGAGGATGAGCGAGCGGGACAATAGCGGGGAGACAACAGAGAAGAACGGGTTCTCGGTGGTCGCGCCGATCAGGATCACCGTGCGGTCCTCGACCGCGCCGAGCAACGAATCCTGTTGCGTCCTGGAAAAGCGATGCACTTCGTCGATGAACAGGACCGTCTGCTCACCGGTGCTGCGTAGGGTCTGCCGGGCCCCCTCGATCACCGCGCGGACTTCCTTGACGCCGGCCGAGACCGCGGAGAGTTGGGCGAACCGGCGTCCGGTGGCGCCGGCGACCAGGGTGGCCAGCGTGGTCTTTCCGGTGCCGGGCGGGCCGTAGAGCAGCATCGAGGACGGCGCGCCGCCGTGCACCAGGCGGCGCAGCGGCGCGCCCGGGCCAAGTAGATGCTCCTGGCCGACGACCTCGTCCAGGGTGCGCGGACGCAACCGGACGGCCAGTGGCGCCCTGGCGTCGTAGGCGGGAAGCGCGGTAGTGCGAGGTTCGGCGCTGGTGGTGGGGCTGCCCTCGGCAGCAAAAAGGCCACCGTCGAAGAGGCCGGAGTCAAAGCGGCCCGGGTTGGTCACGGTGCAGACGCTACCCGGGCCGGGTTCAACCGGCGCCCATCGTTCCGTCGACGAGTTTGACGAACGAGGAGCAGTCCTTGCCGCCGAAGCCTGCCGCACGCAGCTCGTCGAGTTGCTGGGCAACATGCGCGGCGATGTCCAGCGGTGTGCCGGTGGCCCGCCCGGCGTCCAGGGCCAGCCCGAGATCTTTGATCATCAGGTTCGTCGCGAAGCCGCCCTCGAAATCGCGGTTCACCCCGGCGGTCTCGACGACACCCGGCATCGGGTACCAGGTGCGCAGCGTCCAACTGTCGCCACTGGACACCTTCGCCATCTCGTAGAACACCGTGGGATCGAGGCCGAGCCGGTCGGCCAGTACCGCACCCTCGCTGGTGGCGGCCAGATTGATGGCCAGCATCATGTTGTTGACGATCTTGGCCGCCTGACCGGACGCGGCCGGGCCGATGTGGAAGATCCGGCCCGCCATCGCCTGAATGATCGGCTGCGCCTCGGCCAGATCATCGTCGGCGCCGCCGATCATGAAGGTCAGGGTGCCCGCCGTCGCACCGGGCACCCCGCCGGAGACCGGCGCGTCCAGAAAACGGAAACCCGCCGCGGTGACCAGCTGATGGAACTCCTTGGCGTCATCGATGGCGATGGTGGAGCTGTCGACGACCAACGTGCCGGGCGCCAGGTTGGCCAGCACCCCGCCTGGCCCTTCGAGCACGGCCCGCACGTGCTGGCCCTGCGGGAGCATGGTGAACACGATGTCGGCGCCGTCGACTGCTTCCGCTATCGACGCGACGATCTGCACCCCGGCGGCCGCCGCTTCGGCGCAGGCCGCTTCGCTCAGATCGAACCCGCGTACCCGATGACCGGCCTTGACCAGGTTGGCCGACATCGGCCCGCCCATGTGCCCGAGGCCGACCCAACCGATTGAAGTAGTCATGACGCCCACGCTAGTGCGGAACGGGCCGGGCGGCTCGTGGCACCGTGGCATCGCTACCGGTTTGAACCGAACCCGGCTCCGCTACCCGGCCTGATCGACCAGCCGGTGCACCATCTTCATCTTCTCCAGCACCCTGGGCGGCAGCACGAACGGGTACAGATCCTTGTGTCCCATCGAGCGGTTGATCATGTTCAGCGACCAGGACAGCGGCAGCCAGAGCTCGATCAGCCGAGCGAAACCGGCTTCCCCTGGCATGTGCCTGTCCAGCGCCGCGCCGGCCGGGGCGAACCCGAAAGCGGCTGCGGTGTCGACAGTGTCACGGATGTGCAGGTAATGCGCGAAGGTCTCCGCCCAATCCTCGGCCGGATGCATGGTGGCGTAGGACGAGACGTACTCGTTTTCCCAGCCGACCGGTGAGCCCTGGGAATAGTGCCGGTCCAGCGCCGCCTGGTAGTCCAGGTCGGGATCGCCGAACTGCGACATGAACTCGGGCAGGTTCGGCCCGTCACCGACCAGCACGGTGAAGTAATAGTGGCCGCTTTCGTGCCGGAAATGGCCGAGCAGGGTCCGGTACGGCTCGCCCATCGAGATCCGCAACTGCTCGCGGTGCACGTCGTCGCTCTCGGCGAGGTTCAGCGTGATGACGCCTTCGTCGTGGCCGGTCAGCACCTCGGTGCGGCTACTGGACAGCAGGTCGAAGCACAGCCCGCTCCGCGGGTCCTGATCGCGCCCGACGATCGGCAGGCTCAGCTCGATCAGCGCGATCACCAGCCGCCGCTTGGCCGCTTCGGCCTCGGCGAACGCCAGCATCGCCACGGCATCGTCCTTCGGCGGCAACGTCCTGGTCAGCCGGCACGACCGGCACAGGCCGGTGTAGTCGTTCACCGGAACGAGCCAGTTGCAGACGGCCAGGTTCAGGTTTTCGCACATTCGCTTGGGGTTGTCCTGGTTCGCGGTTCGGCCGTCGGCAAGGATCCGGTCGAACTCCACCCGCTCGGGATCGAACCCGATGTTGGAGTGGCAGTTCAGGCACACCGAGTTCTCAAAGGCCAGCCGCTGGCCACAGTGGGGGCATAGAAAATCACGCATCAGAAAGTACCTTCGTGGTAGTCGAGATCATCGGTCGAACAGGGAGTTGCCCGCCGCATCTGCCTCGGTATCCATACCCAGCGGCTCGACATCTACCGCGACTTCCATCTCACTGGTCTTCGCATCCGTGAATATCACACCACGCAGCGGTGGTACGTCACCGTAGTCGCGGCCCCAGGCGACGGTTGCGTACCGCTCGTCGGCGAGTTGGTCGTTGGTCGGGTCGAAGGCGAGCCAGGTATCGCCCGGCATCCAGATGGCGGCCCAGGCGTGACTGGCATCGACACCGACCATCCGCGCCTTGCCCGGCGGCGGCGTGGTGGCGAGGTAGCCGGACACGTACCGGCCCGCCAGACCGAGCGAACGCAGGCAGGCCACCGCCAGATGTGCGAAGTCCTGGCAGACACCTTCGCGGTCGGTGAGTACGTCGGACACCCTGGTGGTCACGGTCGTCGATCCGGACTTGTAGGTGAAGTCGGTGAAGATCCGATGGGTCAGGTCCATGATCGCGGCCTCGATCGTCCGACCGGGCGGGAAGGACACCTCGGCGTAGCGGCGAACCTCGTCGGTGACGTCGACCCGCGGCGACGGGAGCACGAAGTCCACCGCATCGGCGTCACCAGCGTTGGCGGGCCTCGCGCGTTCCCAGGGCAGGCTGACCGCCTTGGCATCGATCGCCGGCCGGCGCACCTCGACCAGCGATTGGCTGATCACCTCGAGCTTCCTGTGCGAGGTGGTGACGTGGAAGTACAGGTCGTTGTTGCCGTAGACATCCACCCCGATACTGCTGTCCGCGGCGGACGGCCTGGTGATCACCCGATGGCTCAGGCAGCGCTGCCAGGGCAGGTCGCGAGGCCGCAGGTAGCCCCGGCCGTAGGACGCCCCGACGTCGTCGGAGTAGGTGTAGGTCGTCTTGTGCTCGATGTTGTAGCGTCGACTCGGAGTCATCACGCCGGCCGCCGATCGCGCCGCTGACCGATCGGGCGATCCAGCTGGCGCATCTTGGCCGGATGCCAGAAGTGTTGTGCGGCAATGGCTTCGGCGAGTGAGCTCAACGCCTCATGGGTGTCTCCCAAGAACTTCAGCAAGTCCGTGCGCTCCCCCTCCGGGCCGGCCTGGTCGAATTCGGTGACGTTGCAGCGCCGGACCCTGGCGACCTGCTCCTCGAGCAGCCGCTCGGGAAGCGACGTTCCCGAGGCGTCCGGCAGGGCCTTCAGATCCGCGCCCATCGCCTGCAGTTGGTAGGCCAGCGAACGCGGGTTACCGACATCGAGCAGCAACAGCTCCAGGACGGTACCGATCTGGGTGCGGCCGCGGTAGCGCCGCCGGTAGGTCAGGATCGACTCGGCGAACTGCAGCACCGACTCGATCAGCAGCGAGTCGACTGCCGGCGACTGCGCCCGGCCCAGCGTCCACCGCAACACCGACACCAACTGCAGACTCCGCTCCAGCCGCCGCCCGATGTCCATCAGGCGCCAGCCGTGATCACGGATCATGTTCTCCGCGGCCAGCCCGGACAGGGCCAGCGTCCCGGAGAGAATCGACGCATGGGTGGCCTGCAGCATGGAGCCCTGGTCGTACTGATCGCGGCTCAATTCGGCCAACGCCCGATCGACACCGGCCAGGACCAGCCAGGTGTCGCCGGACAACTGATCGCGCACCCCGTTGGCGGCCTCGGTCAGACCCGCCAACGACTGCGCAACCGTGCCCATCCGGTAGCGGTCCAAGACCAGCGAACGCATCTCCGGCAGCACCCCGACCCCACCGTTCACGAACCCCGGGTAGGTGGCCGAGGAGTGGGTAACCGTGGCCAGCAGGACCGGCACGAGGTCGGCCTCCGGCACCGCGCCGCGCTGCCGGAACTCGTCGATGCGGTCGCGGGTGGCGATCAGCAGCCGGGTCAGGTCCTCGACGCGTTCGGTGTACCGGCCGAACCAGAACAGATCCTCCAGGGCCCGCGGTGAGGTGGTGGCGCTGGACCTGGCCGAGGTGAGCGCCGAAGTGTCCGCCAGCCACGGTGCCGAATCCCGGTCGCCGGCCAGCGCGGCCTGACCGGAGCGGACCCAGATGTCCTTGGCCTCGCTCATGCTGTGCGAGCGCTCGCTCTGCTGATCCAGCGGCAACACCCGACCCAGTCCGCCGGGCATCGCGACATACCCCGACTGATCAGCGACCGCGAAGAGTCGTTGGCCCACCTGCCGGGCCGCCAGTCCTTCCGGAGTGCCCACCGGCGCCACCGAGAACGGCGCGAACGGCTGACCCACCCAGCGCTGCGGTTCGGCCGAAATCCGGGACCGCAGATCGGCGACCTCGGCCGCATCCAGCCGCCCGACGATGATGCTGCGACCCGTCCCATCGGTCGGCCGCATCACCATCTCGGCGAAGTTCGCCAGCACATGGGACAGCGACACCGCCTCACCGCACCAGAACGTCGACACCGACGGCAGTTTCAGCGGCTCCGCGAGAAGCGCCTCCGACAATACCGGCAGGTACGGCAGCAACCCCGGGTTCTCCAGGATGCCGCTACCTATCGTGTTGACCACCGTCACGCTGCCGCGCCGCGCGGCCTGCAGCAGCCCGACCACACCGAGTTGAGAGTCGGAGCGCAGGTCGAGCGGGTCGGTGTAGCCGGCGTCGACCCGGCGCAGCACCACATCGACCGGCTCGTACCGGCCGAGGGCGCGCATCCAGAGCCGTCCCTCACGCACCGTCAGGTCGACGGCCTCGACCAGCGGCAGGCCGAGCATCGAGGCGACATAGGCCTGATCGAATGCGGTCTCGGACTGGGTGCCCGGGCTCAGCACGACCACCCGGGGATCCTCGGCAGCCCGCGGCGCGACCGACTGCAACGCGTTGCGGAAGGTTCGGAAGAAGCCGCTCAGGCCGTGCGGGGCGCTGCGCCGGAACACCTCCGGCGACACCCTGGTCACCACCCGGCGGTCAGCCATCGCATACCCGGCGCCGGACGGTGCCTGCGTGCGGTCGCCGAGCGCGGTGAATGCGCCCTCGGGCGTGCGAAACACGTCGGCGGCGTAGAAGAACAATTGATGCGAGCCGGGGATCCGCATGCCGTGCGCCGGCCGGAGGTAGGCGTCGCTGCCGAAGATCAGCGCCGGCGGGATGAAGCCACGACGGATCAGCGTCCGCGGCCCGTAGATGTCGGTGAGGATCAGGTCCAGCAGGGTGGCCCGCTGCAGCAGTCCCGCCTCCAGCTCGGCCCAATCCGGGGCGTCCAGGATCAGCGGCACCGGATCCAGCCGCCAACGCTCCCGCGGGGCGGGCTTGACGTCGACGGCGGCGGCTTCATCGTCGCCGCGCTGGGCCGGCCCGGCAGGCCGCGGCTCAGTGCGGGCGCCGCCGATCGGAATGTAGGTGACACCGTCGTTGTCGAGCATCCGTTCGACCTGGCTGCGCAGCCGGCGCAGGCCTGGCTTCCCCATCTCGGCCAGACCCGCCGCCAGTTCGGCCCAGGCTGGCCGGATGTCGCGGTCCTGCCCGACCATTTCGTCGAACCGCGGCTCCGCGCGATCATCGACCGGCAACTGCCGTTCGCTCTGGATATAGCTGGTGACTATCGAGTCACCGGCCGGAAACACCGGTGCAGCGACGCCCGTCATCCGGCCGCTGCCGGATGTCGATCGGTCATCGCAGCGCCCGAACCCGGCGCAGGTCCAGCACGTGCGGCACCGACTGATCGGCCGCGATGCGCGCCGCCTGCTCCCGCAGTTGGGCCACGTCGATTGCCCCGGCGGTGTAACCGGTGGTGTCGAAGCGGTTGGTGCGGCGGGACTCGGCCTCCATCGCGTTGACCGGCGGCGCCTCGTAGGAACGCCCGCCGGGGTGCACGACGTGATAGGTGCAGCCACCGAGGCTGACACCGGAGCTCGCATCGACCAGATCGAAGACCAGTGGGGACTGCACCTCGATCGTCGGGTGCAGCGCGCTCGGCGGCTGCCACGCCCGGTACCGGATGCCGGCCACCGTCTGCCCGGCAGCCCCGGTCGGCGTCAGCGGGACCGGCACGCCGTTCACCGTCAGGATGTGCCTGGCCGGGTCGGCGCCGTCGGCCAGCACCTGCAGGCGCTCGACGGAGGAGTCGACGTAGCGGGCGGTCCCGCCGGCGGTGGCCTCTTCGCCCAGTACATGCCAGGGCTCGATCGCGCCGCGGAGCTCGATGTTCACGCCGGCGATCGTCGCGCTACCCAACCGCGGGAACCGGAACTCGACGAACGGATCCAGCCAGCTGGTCTGGAAATCGAACCCGTTGCGCCGCAGATCTGCCGCGACCTCGGCGATGTCGGCCGCCACGAAGTGCGGTAACAGATACCGTCCGTGCAGGTCAAGCCCGTGTCGAACGAGCGGGGCGCGGAGCGGATCGTCCCAGAACCGGGCGACCAGGCTGCGCACCAGCAGTGCCTGGACCAGGCCCATCTGCGGATGCGGCGGCATCTCGAAGCCACGCAGTTCGAGCAGCCCCAGCCGGCCGCGCGCAGAATCCGGGCTGTACAGCTTGTCGATGCAGAACTCGGCGCGGTGCGTGTTGCCGGTGATATCGGTGAGCAGATGACGCAGCGCCCGGTCCACCACCCATGGGGCCGCCGTTCCGTCTTCCGCGGTCAGCCGCTGGATCTCGCTGAAGGCGATCTCCAGCTCGTACAGCGACTCGGGCCGGCCCTCGTCCACCCGGGGCGCCTGCGACGTCGGGCCGATGAAACGTCCGGAGAAGAGGTACGAAAGCGAAGGGTGATGCTGCCAGTGGGTGAGCAGCGAAATAAGCAGATCGGGGCGGCGCAGCATCGGCGATTCGGCCGGCGTACTGCCACCCAGCGTGATGTGGTTCCCGCCGCCGGTACCCGCGTGGCTGCCGTCGACGGCGAAGGTCTCGGTACCCAGCCGGGTCTGCCGGGCCTCCTCATAGAGCAGAGTGGTCAACGCGACCTGCTCGGCCCACGACTTCGTCGGCTGCACGTTGACCTCGATCACCCCTGGGTCCGGGGTGACGGACAGCGTCTGCAGAGTCGGGTCGAACGGCGGCCCGTAGCCCTCCAGTACGACCTTCGTGTCGGTGACCGACGCCGACTGCTCGAGCACCGAGATCAGTTCACAGAAGTCCTTGAAGTGCTCCAACGGCGGCAGGAAGACGTAGACGAACGCACCGCGCTGCTCGATCACGACCGCGGTGGTCGGCACCCCGAACGGCGGCACCACCAGGGCGATACCGGGATTGGCGACACCGTGGTACTCGACCGCCACCGTCGGCGCCAACGGATCGACATCCGGGGTCACCGGGGCAGGCTTCCAGGCGATGGCGTCCAACGGCAGCCGCAACCCGGCCGGCGAATCGCCACCGATCAGCACGATGCGGCCCCGGCGGAGGCTCCAGTCGGCGCTGGCCCAGCCCTTGTCGTCGGCGCGCCGGTGCAACGGGATGACGTAGGCGGTGGGCTTGTCGACAGTCTCCTCGAGCTGGTTCAACAATGCCGAGCGGGCGATCAGTGAATCCTGGTCCAGATCGCCCGGATTCGGCTCGCCGGCGGGCAGCTTGACCTCGGCCGCCAGCCGGGCCAACGGATCCTCGAACGCGCCGCGGACCTGCGAGAACGGCAGCGCGAAGCCGACCGCCAGCGCATCGGCCAGCCGCTTGGCCGCATCCGGGCGATGCTTGGCCCGGTCGGCGGCGAACGGGTCGGGTTTGACGTCCCTGCCCAGGTCGTGCCACGGGTCGGCGAGCAGGTCCTGCCGGGACCACAACGGGTGCCCGTCGGAACGCCACATCATCGCGATCTGCCAGCGCGGCAACGGCTCCCCCGGGTACCACTTGCCCTGGCTACGCTGCACCAGACCATTGGCGGCGTAGACCATGCGCAGCTTCTCGGCCAGCACGCCGGCCCTGGCGCGCTTGTCCGGTCCGTCGGCGTCGGTGGTCCACTGCGCGGATACGAAGTCGTCGATGGAGACGAACGTCGGTTCGCCGCCCATGGTGAGCCGGACATCGCCGTCGACCAGTTTCTGGTCCACGAACGTGCCGAACGCATCGACGGCCTGCCACTGTTCCGGGCTGTAGGGAAGGGTGACCCGCGGATCCTCGTGCACCCGTCGGACGATGTTGTGGAAGTCCAGGGTCGCCTCGACCCGGTCGGTGGCCCCGGTGATGGCGGCCGCGCTGGCCGGGTGCGGGGTGGCCGACAACGGGATGTGGCCCTCACCGGCGAACAGGCCCGAGGTGGCGTCCAGGCCGATCCAGCCGGCGCCGGGGATGTAGACCTCGGCCCAGGCGTGCAGGTCGGTGAAGTCCTGAGTCGGTCCGGACGGTCCGTCCAGCGACTCGACGTCGGCCGCGAGCTGCACCAGGTAGCCGGAGACGAACCTGGCCGCCAGGCCCAGTTCGCGCAGCAGTGAAACCAGCAGCCAGGCCGAATCCCGGCAGGAGCCGATCGCGCTGCTCAGGGTGTGATCAGGGGTCTGGACGCCCTCTTCCATCCGCACCGAGTAGCCGACGTCCCGGAACACCGAACTGTTCAGCGCGACCAGGAAGTCGATGATCCGGGTGTCCGGACCGATGTGGAACTTGGTCAGCCACTCCTGGACCAGCGGTCCGGGGCCGGTGGCCTGGCCGTCCTCCGGAATCGAGCGCAGGTAGGGCTCGAGGTCGGCGGCGAGATCGGCTGGGTAGGCGAATCCGTAGTTCTCCGCGTAGTCCTCGATGAAGAAGTCGAACGGGTTGATCACCGCCATGTTGGCCACCAGACCGACGGTGATCGACATTTCGGTGGCCTTCTCCGGGAACACCACGCGGGCCAGGAAGTTGCCGAACGGGTCCTGCTGCCAATTGAGGAAGTGGTCGGCCGGCTCGATCTTCAGCGAGTACGACTCGATCGCGGTGCGCGAGTGCGGCGCCGGCCGCAGCCGGATGACGTGTGGGTGTATCTGAACGAGCCGATCGAACTTGTAGGCGGTGCGGTGCTCGAGTGCCACTGTGATTCCCACGCGCTTTCCTTTCCTGCCTGCCGCTCCGCCGGCCGTCGAGCCAGTGGCGTTGATAGGAACTGATTCCGACGTCGACCCGGTATCCCCGCGGCAACTCTATGGCGACAATGTTTCCGACGTAGAACGGGTCAGCTCGACACGGGCGGCGGCGGTGTCGACTCCGGCGGCGGTGTCGACTCCGGCGGCGGGACGAAGTCGACGCCCGCTTCCTTGCGCTGCTGAGCGGTGATCGGCGCCGGCGCCGAGGTGAGCGGGTCGAACCCGCCGCCCGACTTCGGGAAGGCGATGACCTCACGCAGCGAACTCGCGCCGGCCAGCAACATCACGATGCGGTCCCAGCCCAGCGCGATGCCGCCGTGCGGCGGCGCGCCGAAGGAGAAGGCATCGAGCAGGAACCCGAACTTCTGCTGGGCCTGCTCCTGGGTCAACCCCAGCACTGCGAAGACCCGCTCCTGAACATCCCGCCGGTGGATACGAATGGAGCCACCGCCGATTTCGTTGCCGTTGCAGACGATGTCGTAGGCGTAGGCCAGCGCCGAGCCGGGATCGGTGTCGAAGGTGTCCATGCTGTCGGGCTTGGGCGAGGTGAACGCGTGGTGCACCGCGGTCCAGGCGCCGCTGCCGACGGCAACATCGTCGGTCTCCGAAGCCGGCTCGAACAGCGGAGCGTCGATCACCCAGACAAACGACCACGCCGACTCGTCGATCAGGCCGGCGCGGCGGCCGATCTCGGCGCGGGCAGCGCCGAGCAGCTCCTGCGCCGCCCGGCGGGCACCCGCGGCGAAGAAGATCGCATCGCCCAGGTTCGCGCCGGTCTCCTCTATCAGGCCGTCGCGCTCGTCCTGGGACAGGTTCTTGGCCACGGTCCCGCCGAAGCTGCCGTCCTCTGCCACCGTGACGTAGGCGAGCCCGCGGGCGCCGCGCTGCTTGGCCCACTCCTGCCAGGCGTCGAACGAGCGCCGGGGCTGCGCTGCGCCGCCGGCCTGCACGACGAATCCGACGTACGGCGCCTGGAAGACCCGGAACGGGGTGTTCGCGAAGTAGTCGGTGAGCTCGTGGATTTCCAGGTCCAGCCGCAGGTCCGGCTTGTCGGAGCCGTACCGGTCCATCGCGTCGCGATAGGTGATGCGCGGGATCGGCAGGGTGATCTCGTGCCCGATCAGCTTCCACAGGGCGGCCACCACCTGCTCGCCGAGGGCGATCACATCATCCTCGGTGACGAAGGACATCTCGATGTCGAGCTGGGTGAACTCCGGCTGCCGGTCGGCGCGGAAATCCTCGTCCCGATAGCAGCGGGCGATCTGGTAATAACGCTCCATCCCGGCCACCATCAGCAGTTGCTTGAACAGCTGCGGCGACTGCGGCAAGGCATACCAGGAGCCGGGCCGCAGCCGGGCCGGCACGACGAAGTCGCGGGCGCCCTCGGGCGTCGAGCGGGTCAGCGTCGGGGTCTCGATCTCGACGAAATCCTGCTCGTCCAACACCGCGCGCGCCGCCTGGTTGACCTTCGCCCGCAACCGGAGCGCCGCCGCCGGTCCACTGCGGCGCAGGTCCAGGTAGCGGTACTTGAGCCGGGTCTCCTCGCCGACCTCGACGTGGTCGTCGATCTGGAAGGGCAACGGTGCCGCCTCCGAGAGCACGGTCAGTGACTCGACGACCACCTCGATCCGACCCGTCGGCAGTTCCAGGTTCTCGTTGCCGTCGGGACGGATACCGACGGTGCCGGTGATCAGCACGCAATATTCGTTGCGCAACCGGTGGGCCTGCTCGGCCATCTCACCCTCGCGGAAGACCACCTGAACCGAGCCGGACGCGTCTCGCAGGTCGACGAAGATCACGCCGCCGTGGTCTCGACGGCGGGCGACCCAGCCGGCCAGCGTGACGGTCAGACCGGCGTTTTCCACCCGGAGACTGCCGGCGGTATGACTACGAATCACGAGGGTGCTGCTCCTTATGCGTTGGGTCGCCTGCGGGTGCCGCGGGCAGCCTGCGGCCGGTGCTGGACACCCGGCGTGCGGCTGTTGGTCATTCTTCCCGATGAGAGGACATCCCGTCACCGAAGTTTCGTTGCTGATTCGGCTGTATCACCGGCGAATCGTCGTTCGAGCGATAATTTTGGCAAGGATCACACCCGAGATTGATCTATTCGAGAGTACAAACCCTCGACTCTTGATCACTTTCGGTCTATCGTTGGGGAGTTCACGGAGTTTGCCGCACGGATGCGGCCCCGGTGCATCGCCTCACAAGCCAGCGCCAGTTGACTCCGCCCCTGGTGAGAAATGGCGCAAATGGCGACCCCTGCTGTCCGAGTACTGTCCGAAGATGTATCCGCTGACTCCGTAGTAGATTCCTCCGCTACCGAAATCGCTGCCGAAATCGCGGACGATTCCGCAGGGTCCGATTCCGCAGGGTCCGATTCCGCAGGGTCCGATTCCGCAGGGTCCGATTCCGCAGGGTCCGATTCCGCAGGGTCCGATTCCGCAGGGTCCGATTCCGCAGGGTCCGATTCCGCAGGGTCC
>JBBRSR010000004.1:0-326983 GCA_038245175.1 Mycobacteriales bacterium
CAGCGAACCAGTCTCGGTAGCGATCCGCTCCGCCGTCTCCTTCGCACCGACATCATTCACATCCAACACCGACACCGACATACCCTCACTGGCCAACCGATGCGCGATCGTCGCACCGATCCCCTGCGCACCACCGGTAACAATTGCCTTGGACACGCTGAAGCGACTACTCATGACAGAACTCCTGAAGATTGGGCGGAGCAGAAAGAAAACGGATTAGTTCATTTGCCCAGTACGTAGGTGCCGGGAGCATCGCCCAGCACGGGATGCTGGTCATTGCCGAGCGGCGGCGGCGTGCGCTGCTCGCCGGCCCGCTGGCCGATCCACTCAGCCCAGTCGACCCACCAGGTCGTCGGATGCATCGTCGCCTGGCTCAGCCACTCGTCGGGCGTCTCCGGGAGCTGCCCATCGGCCGCCACCCAATGCTTGGACTTCGGGTTCGGCGGATTGACGATGCCCGCGATGTGTCCGGAGTTCGACAGCACGAACCGGACCTTGCCCGAGGTCAGCCGGGCTCCCGCATAGGAGCTGCGCCACGGCGCGATGTGGTCCTGCTCGGCGGCCAGGAAGTACAGGTCCTGGTCGACCTTCGAGATGTCCAGCTGTTGCCCGGCCAAGGTCATCCGCCCTTGGGCCAACCGGTTCTCGAGGTAGCAGCTGCGTAGGTAGAACGAGTGCATGGCGGCCGGCATCCGGGTGGAGTCGGAGTTCCAGGTCAGGATGTCGAAGGCCGGCGGGTCCTCGCCGAGCAGCCAGTTCCGGACGACGTAGCCCCAGATCAGGTCGTTCGCCCGCAGGGCATCGAACGTCTTGCGCATGTTCTCGCCGGGCAGGAACCCACTCTTGCTCATCGTCTTCTCGAGCTTGGCCACGACGCTCTCATCGGTGAAAATGCCTAGCGCACCGGGGTTCTCGAAGTCGATCATGGTGTTCAGGAAGGTCGCGCTATTGATCCGGTCATCGCCGGTGGCATCCAGATAGGCCAGCGTCGACATGGTGAGGGTGCCACCGAGGCACAGGCCCAGGATGTTCACCTTGTTCGAGCCGGTGATGTCGGTGATCACGTCGAGCGCGGCGCGCGGCCCGGAAAGCAAGTAGTCATCCATGGTCACGTCGCGCATGGACTCGTCCGGATTGCGGTAGCTGATCAGGAACACCGTGTGGCCGTGCAGGACGGCCCATTCGACCAGGCTGCGGTCGGGTGCCAGGTCCATGACGTAGTACTTGTTGATCCACGGCGGGCTGAACAGCAGCGGGATCTCGTGGACGGTCTCGGTCGAGGGCGAATACTGAATCAGTTCCATCAGGTCGTTGCGGAACACGACCTTGCCGGGGGTGACGGCCAGATTTCGGCCGACCTCGTGGACACCGCTGGCAACCTGCAGCGGTTGGCCGTCGTTGTTCTTCAGGTCGCTCAGGTAGTTGCGCATGCCGCGGGCCAGTGATTGCCCACCGGTCTCGAAAGCGCGCTTGAGCACGGCCGGATTGGTCATCGCAAAGTTGGTGGGGGCCAGCGCATCGATCATCGTCTGCACCGTGAAGCGCGCTTTATTGCGCTGCTGGTCGGTCAGCTCGGCGGCATCGACCATCTCGTTGGAGGCCTTCTCCCACAGCGAGAACTGATCGCGGAGCCAGCCGAAGGCGGCGTTCTCGGTCCAACTCGGGTCGGCGAAACGCCGATCCTTCGTCAATGACGGGTTCGACACCTTGGCACCGACCGCTCTGGCCGAGGCGTCGTAGAACGACCTGATGAAGCCGGCGGAGTACTCGGCGGCGATCTTGCTCAGCGTGGCCGGCTGGGTTGCCAGGGACGTGACGGCGCGCACCAAAGCGGGCGCGACACTGATCGCGTCGGATTGACCGAGCTTGCTCTGGTCGAAGCGATCGGCCGCGTCGAAAACCGTCGCGCGCAACCGCACAGCCAGTTGACTATCGAATGGGTCCCATGTTTGGGCAGTGGTTTCGTCCGCGGTCGTCATCGACTACAGCTCCTTGTTCAATTGATCCACCCGAAGGGCGGAGGATATTACGGGCGGCGCTGGCGGCCTTTTTGCCGCCGGCGCTCGATGGTCACTTCTCGAAAGGCTTCGTACGTTTCCTGCAGTGCCTTGCGCTGCGGCGGGCTGAGGTCTGGATCGGCGAGGATCGCGGCGAGCAACGCGGATTGCGGCACCCCGGCGGCCTCGGCCGTTTCGTCGGCACCTCGAAGGCTGTGGGCGGACACCTGCAACGAGTCGGCGATGGCGTTCAGTACCTGCTCCGACGGCTCCCGCAGCCCCCGCTCGATCTGGGACAGGTAGGGATTGGAGATCCCTGACATCGTCGCCAGTTGCCGCATCGGGAGCGCCGCGAGCTCTCGTTGCCGACGGATGATCTCGCCGAGGGACAACGATTCGGGCCAAGTACCACTCATCACATCACCATAACCATATGTTTGTGAGCTGCTTCACGCCACGACCGAAATGCCGCTGGGCGGCCGCCTCGGGGGACGGCCGCCCAGCAGGTCGGGGGATTACTTCAGCAGGTCGCGAACAGCCTTGGAGTTGGCCTCGTTCAGCTGCGTGAGGGCCTCGGCGTTGGCCGCGGTCAGATCGGTCACCCAGTCGAGGTGGGTGGCCTTGGCCAGATCGCTCGTCAGGTCCAAGTACCGGGCGAAACCGGCGTCGTACGCGTCAAGCCAAGCCAGACCGGACTGCTTGGTCTGCGCGGTCATGCTCTCCGCGATTTCCTGGACCTTCTTGCCGGCTTCCTCGACCGCGGGACCGAAGTCGGCGACGGCCTTGGTGATCGCGGCAGTGGCGGCGTCAGCGATTTCCTGGATCTTCGCGCTGGCGGCCTCGAACGACGGGGTGTAGTCCGCGACGGCCTTGGTGATCGCCGCTGTGGTGGCGTCAGCGATTTCCTGGATCTTCGCGCTGGCGGCCTCGAAGGACGGGGTGTACTCGGCGACAGCCTTGGTCACGGCCGCGGCCGCGGTGTCAGCGAATTCCTGGACCTTCTTGGTGGCCTCGTCGAAGGACGGGACGTACTCGGCGACAGCCTTGGTCATGGCTGCGGTCGCGGTGTCAGCGAATTCCTGGACCTTCTTGGTGGCTTCCTCGAAGGAGGGGGTGTACTCGGCGACAGCCTTCGTCATTGCCTCGGTGGCGGAAGCGTTGAACTCCTGGACCTTCTTGGTGGCTTCCTCGAAGGACGGGGCGTACTCGGCGACAGCCTTGGTGACGGCCTCGTTGGCGGAAGCGTTGAACTCCTGGACCTTCTTGGTGGCTTCCTCGAAGGAGGGGGTGTACTCCGCGACAGCCTTGGTGATTGCCTCGGTGGCGGAAGCGTTGAACTCCTGGACCTTCTTGGTCGCTTCTTCAACCGACGGGGTGTAGTCGGCAACGGCCTTCTTCATCGCCTCGGTGGCGGAAGCGTTGAACTCCTGGACCTTCTTGGTCGCTTCTTCAACCGACGGGACGTACTCGGCAACGGCCTTCTTGACGGAATCCGTTGCGGCAGTGGTGTTGTCGTGCACGGCCTTGGTCGCCTTGGCGGCCGCATCGGTCGCGGCCTTGGTGGCAGCGGCAGTCGCAGCCTTGGTGGCAGCGGCGGTTGCGCGGGTAACCTTGACGGTGGTGTCCGTCGCGGCCTTGGTGGCGTTCGCGACGCCGTTCTGAACTTCGGTGTATGACTGAGTCATGTGAGAGCTCCTGAGAAAGTGGTGCCGGTTGAGCTGATCCTCTGCCAGCTCCTGTTAGCAACATTAGCTCGGTTTCTGGCTAACAGCAAGCAGGTGTAGGCGACGCCACATCTTCGGACTCAGTGGTCACTCAGGGTGGCCGGGCTCGGCTGCAACACGCTGTGCAACTCGTGCTGGAGGGCCTCGAGTTCGGCGCCACCGGACATCTGTTGGGTCAGTTCTGAGATGGTGATTTCACTCTTCGCGTAGTCGCCGGCCGTACGACCCCGTTGCAGCAGCACGAAGTGGTCGCTGACCGGGTAGGCATGGTTGGGGTTGTGGGTGATGAAGATGACCCCGAGACCACGCTGCTTGGCCTGGACGATGTACTTCAGCACGACACCCGCCTGGCGGACGCCGAGCGCGGAGGTGGGTTCGTCCAGGATCAGCACCCGGGCTCCGAAATACACCGCACGCGCGATGGCGACGGATTGCCGTTCACCACCGGACATGGTCCCGATGGCCTGGTCGGGGTCGCGGACCTGAATGCCCATCTTGCGCAGTTCGTCGTGGACGATCTGTTTGGCTTCTGCGGTTTTCAGGAAGCCGTGGTTGCTGGGTTCGGATCCGAGGAAGAAGTTACGCCAGATCGGCATCAGCGGGGCCATCGCAAGGTCCTGATACACCGTGGCGATCCCGCGGGCCCTGGCGTCCCGGGGGGAGGTGAAGTGCACCTCCTGCCCGTCGACGAGGAAGTCGCCCGAGCTCGGTGGGTGAACGCCGGAGAGGATTTTGATGAAGGTGGATTTCCCGGCGCCGTTGTCACCCAGCACGGCGGTGACCTCCCCCGCGCGGACGGCACAGGTCACGTCCTGCAGCGCCTTGACCCGGCCGAAGGACTTGCTGATGTTGCGGACTTCCAGCAGTGGGGTTTTCGTCATCGTGGTCACGTTCGTCCGCCGGCGGCGCGCTTCTTCAGGTACAGATTGACCAGCACGGCGAGCAGCAGGATCGCCCCGAGGAAGAACTTGAACAACTCGCTCGGCAGACCGGCCAGTGGCATGCCCTGCTGCACCATGCCGAAGATCAGCGCCCCCAGGGTGGCGCCAAGGACGGAGCCGGCGCCGCCAGTGAGCA
This sequence comes from Mycobacteriales bacterium, assembly GCA_038245175.1. Lineage (GTDB taxonomy): Bacteria > Actinomycetota > Actinomycetes > Mycobacteriales > Nakamurellaceae > Nakamurella. The sequence goes on from JBBRSR010000004.1 coordinate 4,799, forward strand.
GACATCCGCCGATGACCGCGGCGATGATGAAGTTGAACTCCTGCCCGATACCGGTGGTCACCGTGGCCGAACCGTACCGGATGACAGTGAGCTGCCCGACCAGCCAGGCGGCCGCCGCGGTGCCCATGAACAGCCCGATTCGGACCCGCGCGACGGGAACACCGACGGCCAGCGCCCCGGCGGCATTCCCGCCCACCGCGGCGATCCAGTTGCCGGCGGTGGTCCTGGTGAGCAGGATGACGCCGAGAATGGTGATCACGACCCACCAGATCAGCGAGACCTGGAAACCGCCGGCGGAGGAGCCGAACATTTTCTTGGCGGCGGCGAAGCCGGTGTACTCCGACAAGCCGGTCACGGTGACCTGGTTGGTCAACTTGGTGGTCACCGCGTAGTTCAGGCCCCAGAGCATGAAGTACGTCGACAGGGTGATGATGAAGCTCGGCAGCTTCGTCTTGTGCACCATCAGCCCGTTCAGGAACCCGATCACCAGCGCGAACACCAACGACACGAACATCGCGATCCACACGTTGGTGTTCAGCTGGGTGGTCACCAGCGCGGTGACCAGCGCGGTGGAGCCGATCATGACGCCGGTGGACAGGTCGAACTCACCACCGATCATCAGCAGCGCGACGGCGACTGCCATGATGCCCAGGGTCGACGCAGGGTCCAGGAAGTTGCCGATCCCCGCCCGGCTGGCGAAAACCGGCGCGGCGATGGAGAAACCGATGAAGATCAGGATCGCCGCCGCGCCGGACCCGAACTCCGGGGACATGAAGAATCTCCGGGCCCGGCCGGTGCTGGCCAGGCGGTCGTCCTCGGCCTCCGCGGGCAGGGCCGCTTCGATGGTGGTGTGGGGTGCCGGGGTGCCCCCGCCGGGGGCTCGGCTGGTCGGCATGACTATCGCGTGCCCTTGCCGACCAGGTCGGTCACGGTATCGACGTTGTCCTTGGTGATGAAAGCCGGGCCGGTCAGCACGGGAGCGCCGCCGCCGACGGTGTTCAGGTTGTCGTGGTACAGCACCAGCATGGCGATCGGCAGGTAGCCCTGCAGGTACTGCTGCTGGTCGACGGCGAAGAGGATATCGCCGGCCTTGATCGACGTGAGTACATCGGTGTTGATGTCGAAGGTGCCGACCTTGGCGGTGCTGCCGGCGTCCTTGACGCCCGCGAGCGTAGCGACCGCGACATCTGGGTTCAGTGCGAGGATCCCGTCGAAGGATGGGTCGCCGAGGAGCTTGGACTTCACCGTGGATTGGATGCCCTGCGGATTGGTCAGGTCGACCTGGAGTTTCTCGACGGTGCCGCCGAATGTCTCCGCGGCACCCTTGCAGCGCTGCTCCAGACCGATGTTGCCCGCCTCATGGACAACGCAGAGAAGCTTGGTGGCGCCGGCCTTCTTCATCGCCGTGCCGGCTCCCTCGCCGGCGAAGGTCTCGGTCTGCCCCACGTGGCCGATGGCGCCGAACTCCGCCGACCTCTCGGCACCGGAGTTGATCGTCACAAACGGGATGCCGGCGGCCTTGACCGCCGCCAGCGACGACTGGAGGGCATCCGGATTGGCCATGGACACCACCAGACCGGTCGGTTTCTTCGCCAGCGCGGCGTCGATGAGCTTGGCCTGGTTGGCCCCTTCACCGTCGCCGGTGATCTCGACACTGACGCCGAACTGCTTGGCGGCGTCCTGGGCGCCCTTCTTCACGACGTTCCAGAACGAACCGTCCGGGTTGCCGTGAATGACCACCGCAAAGGTCAGATCACGGGCGGCACCACCGGCGCTGCCCCCGCCGGCACTGCTGGACGACGACGAGGCGGCTTGGCCGCCGGTGCCACAGCCGGCCAGCACGACCAGACCCGCGGCCGCCGCGCCCAGAATGCGCAACTTCAAGCTCTTCATTGAGACTCCTTGCTTGGATGGAGGACGCTGGGCAGCCATGCACAAGGTATATCGCGGGGTGCCGGCGGGCGCATCACCTGTCACGGCATTGTTCCAACAGGCTGACGTTGCGGCAAAGGTGTGCCGGCAACGCTGACTCTCGGACCCGCGAGATCCGAGAACCGTTGCCGCGCATCACATGTCCATACCGCCATTGACTCCCCAGACCTGCCCGGTGATGTATGAAGACGCATCCGCAGCCAGGAAGTGCACCACTCGAGCGATCTCCTCGGGCCGACCCAGCCGCCGCAGGGGGATCTGTGCGCGAATCTTGTCGAGCACCCGCTCCGGCACGGCTGCGACCATCTCGGTCAGCGTGTAGCCGGGGGTCACAGTGTTCACGGTGACGCCGAGACTGCCCTCGGTGAGCTTGCCGGAGCGCTCGAGCAGGAAGGCGGCTTCCCGGGCCAGCGTCTTGGTCAGACCGAACAGTCCCGACTTGGACGCTGCGTAGTTGGCCTGCCCGATATTGCCTATCTCGCCGATGACCGAGGACACGTTGATGATTCGACCGCTGCCGCGCTCGACCATGTGCGCCAGGACCGCCTGCGAAAGGAAGAACGCGCCAGACAGGTTGACTGCCAGCACCTTGTGCCAGTCGTCGTCGGTCAACTTGAGAACCGTCTTGTCGATCGTGATCCCGGCGTTGTTCACCAGAATGTCCAACCGGCCGTGCTGCTCGATGACCTCGGCGACAACCCGACGGCAGTCATCGCCCGATGCGACATTGCCCTGATGAACGCTGACCGGGGTATCGAACTTCTGTTGGTGCGCCTGCACGAACTCCTGCGCCTTGACCTCGTTTCCGCTGTAACCCGCCGCCACCGTCGCCCCCTGGGAAGCGAAACTCGAGCAGATTGCCGCGCCGATACCTCGCGTTCCGCCGGTGACCAGCGCGACTTTGCCGATCAGCTTGTCGCCGACCACCGGGTCGGGGCGGCCGGCAGTGCCGGAAACGGCTACGGATTCGGTGTTGGTCATCGTTGACCCTCCAGGATTGTGTCAAACAGCTGCGGACTTCGAACTGATTTCACCAATGGTTGCACCGAAGTGTTTCCCGATCAGCGCCAGGGCCTTCGGCCGTTTGGTCTGGTTCGGGCCGGCGTCATGGACGCGCGCCCAGCTTGACCTCGACCCGCTTGCCGGTGAGAACCGCTTCGGCGCCGGCTTCGCACACCGCCACCGCCGCGTAGCCGTCCCACGCACCAGGTCCGTCGATGGTGCCGGCCCTGGCCGCGACGACCCAGCGCTGCATTTCGGTCTGGTAGGCGGCACCGAATCGCTGGATGAATCCGGGGGTGATGTCACCGCCCCAGCGTCCGTCGGTGGTCTTGGTGATCAGATTCTGGTCGAGTCCGATGGTGGCGCTGCCGTTCTCGCCGACCACCTCGGTGCGGACCTCATACCCGACACCGGTGCGGACGAAGATCTCATCGGTGGCGATCCGACCGGACTCGGTCTCCAGGACGACCACCATCGGGTCGCTGAAGCCCTCGGGCGCACGGGTGGTGGCGGTCGGCTTGAACACCGAGACGGCGGTGATCTCCTCGCCGAGCAGGAAACGTACGACGTCGACCTCATGGACGACCGAGTCCCGGATCATCATCTCGGAGTCGAAGTGCGGCGGCACATCCAGGTTGCGATGGGTGCAGTGCACGAGCAACGGATTACCCAGACCGCCGCCGGCGATCAGCTCGCGAAGCGCCGCGTATTCGACGTCGAAACGCCGCATGAAACCGACCTGGATCAGCCGTTTGCCCAGCGCGGCCTCCTTTTTGACGATGTCGTACGCCGTCGCGATGCTGGTGGTCAGCGGCTTCTCGCAGAACACCGGGATGCCACGCTCCAGGCAGCCGAGCACCTGGGCCTCATGGGCACTGCCAGGTGTGGCGATGACAACGGCGTCGACGTCGTCGGCATTGATCGCCTCGAAGGGATCGGAGACGACCCGCGATCCGGGACACCGGGCCGAGACCTCGGCCGCTCGTTCGGCGGCGAAGTCGTTGACCACAGTGACTCGCGCACCCTTCACCGACGACGTGAGGGTGGCCGCATGAAACGACCCCATCACTCCCACGCCGAGAACGGCGATACGCAGTTCGTCAGACCGCCGTTGATCGGACAGCCACTCCTCAGACACCGGACGCCTCCAAACCAGCTGCCAGCGATACCGCAGCCATGCCGGGGCGGGATCCCGGGACGATCTTCATTTCTACGAATTCCCTCGATGCGGCAGGGTACTCCCTGATGGCTGGTTGGCGGCCGGAGGCGGCCGATCGTCGATGGTCAGCGGGGCGCGGTGGCGGCAGCCCCGCAGGTAGCTCAGCGTGCGCCTGGCGATCGGCAGCGGCACGTCGACCGGGCAGCCGTACATGTCCTGCTCGACGATGCCGAAGATCGGCCGGTTCAGCGCTTCCAGCGCGGCGAAGACATCCGGCATGTGCGGAATGCCGCCGGGCGGTTCCGACATCACCCCGAGCTGGACCGCCTTGGACCACGGTAGGTTCTGCTCGTCCACGACGGCTTTGACCGCCGGGTCGACCTGCTTGAGGTGCGTGTAGGTCACCCGGGACGGATGCGTGTCGATGAGCGCCAGGGTGTCGCCCCCGCAGTAGGCCAGGTGGCCGGTATCCAGGCAGAGATTGACGTATTCGGGGTTGGTGCCCTCAAGGAACCGCTCGACAGCGGCGTTGTTGTCAATGTGGCTGTCGGCGTGCGGGTGGTAGACGACATGCAGGCCGTATTCCTGCAGGATCGCCTTCCCGAGCCGGTCGTTACCGTCGATCTTCCGGTTCCAGGAAGCCGAGTCGAGTTCGTAGGGCTCGACGACCTCGCCGCTGACGTCGTCACGCCACATCGAGGGGATGACCACCAGGTACTCGGCGCCCTGGGTCTTGGCCAGGGCCGCGACATCGGAGACCTGGGTCCAGACGTCATTCCAGGAGTTCTCGTGGTGCAGGTGTTCGAAGACGGTGCCGGCCGATAACCGCAGGTTGCGTCTGCCGAGCTCGTCGGTGAGTTGCGCGGGGTCGGTGGGCAGGTAACCGAAAGGCCCCAGTTCGATCCATTCGTAGCCGGCGGCGCTGACCTCGTCCAGGAAGTCCTGCGGGTCGACCTGGACGGGGTCGTTCGCGAACCACACCCCCCACGAGTCGGGCGCCGAGCCGATCGTCACACCGTTCGGGATTTCGAGCGAAGCCATTGCGCTCACCTGCTTTCGTTGGGGTTGCCGCCGGCGAGCAGGAGGTCGATCTCCGCCCCGGTCGGCATGGCGGTTGAACACTCGAGCCGGGAAGCCACGATCGCGCCCGCGGCATTGGCCCGCCGCAGCACCTTCTCCAGCGGCCAGCCGGCCAGCAATCCATGGGCCAGCGAGCCGCCGAAGCTGTCACCCGCGCCCAGGCCGTTCACCGGATCGATCATGATGGGGGCCGATTCGACGCGCTCGGTGCGGGTCTTGGCCAGCACGCCCTTGGGTCCCTGCTTGACGATGGCAAGCTCGACACCGGCCGCCAGCAGGGCGTCCGCGGCCCGGTCCGGAATGGTCTCGCCGACGGCTACTTCGCACTCTTCACGGTTCCCGACCGCCACGGTGACGCGCGGGAGCAGTTTCTGCATCTGCTCGGTGGCTCCCGCCGGGGTCGCCCAGAACATCGGTCGATAGTCGAGGTCGAGGACCACGAAGCGCTTCCGGGCCCGGGCCTCCAGCACCGCGAGATGTGTTTCGCGGCTTGGCTCCTCACTCATTCCGGTGGTCGATATCCAGAGCATGTCGACCGCCCGGACCAGGTCCATATCGACATCGGACGGCCGGATCTGCAGGTCGGGCGCCTTCGGCTTGCGGTAGAAGTACAGCGGAAAATCATCCGGCGGAAAGATCTCGCAGAAGGTGACGGGGGTCGGATAGTCCGGGTTCACCACGACCTGACCGTCGTCCACACCAAGTTCACGCAACGCGCGCCGGACGAACCGGCCGAACGGGTCGTCACCGACGCCGGTGATGATCGACGACCGCCGGCCCAGCCGGGCGGCGGCGACGGACACGTTGGCCGTCGTACCGCCGAGGAATTTGCCGAACGTCTCCACATCCTCCAGACCGACGCCGATCTGCAGCGGGTAGATGTCGACGCCGGCCCGACCCATGGTCAGGATCTCCGGAGTCGCAGCCGGGGGGGCCGCACCAGCAACGCGGGGCTCGACGGTCATGAAGTCGCGGGCCGAAGGTAGGTGCGCTGTTCGGCCTTGTTCTTGTCGTAGGCGATCCTGGCTTCCCGGGTGAAGCTCAGGGTCGACACACCGGCGACCGGTACGTCCCACCAGCCGTCGCCACTCGGCGACTGCTGGAACAGGTCGGTGTCGACGTGCACCAGGGTTGAGGTTTCGGCGGCCTTGGCTGTGCGCAGCGCCGCGCGCAACTCCTCAAGGGTCTTCGCCCGGAACACGGTGACGCCCAGGCTCTGCGCATTCGCGGCCAGGTCAACCGGCAGGATGCCGCCGTCCAATCGGCCGGACGCCGGGTTCCGGTATCGAAATTTGGTGCCGAACCGTTGCACGCCAACGGATTCGGTCAGCGATCCGATCGAGGCGTAGCCGTGGTTCTGGAGCAGCACGACGATCACCTTGATGCCCTCCTGGACCGCGGTGACCAGCTCGGTCGGCATCATCAGGTAGGAGCCGTCGCCGACCGTGATGAAGACATCCCGGTCCGGCGCCGCCATCCGGATGCCGATTCCGCCGGGAATCTCGTAGCCCATGCAAGAGAATCCGTACTCGACGTGGTAGCCCTTGCGGTCACGGGTTCGCCACATGCCGTGCAGGTCGCCGGGCAGCGATCCGGCGGCGCAGACGACCACGTCGCGGGCATCCATCACCTCGCCGACGGCGCCCAGTACCTCCGACTGCGCGAGCACCCCGTGTTCGGCGCCGTGTCCGTTGTGATGGGACGCGACGACCTCCTCGTCCCAAGCCATCGCACGCCGCTGGGCGTCCTGCTGATACTCGGTGTCGGTCGAGTAGCCGACCAGCGCTCCGGCCAATGCGGTCAGGGCGACCTTGGCGTCGGCGAGCACCGGGAGGCCTGAGTGCTTCACCGCGTCCAGCGACGCGACATTGATGTTGATGAACGTGACGTCGGGATTCTGGAAGATCGTCCGCGACGCCGTGGTGAAGTCCGAATACCGGGTGCCGATGCCGATGACCACATCGGCCTCGCGGGCGAAGTGGTTGGCCGCCGGCGAGCCGGTCGCGCCGATGGCACCCAGATTGAGCCGATGATCGAACGGCAGCGAGCCCTTGCCGGCCTGCGTCTCGCCGATCGGAATACCCGTCGCTTCGACGAATGCCCGCAGTTCCTCGTTGGCCTCGGCGTAGGTGACGCCGCCACCGGACACGATGACGGGCTTGCCAGCGGCGCGGATCAGTTCGGCCGCCGCGGCGATCACCTCGGGCTCCGGGATCGGCCGGCCGATTCGCCAGACCCGCTGGTCGAACAGGGCCACCGGCCAGTCGAATTCCTCTGCCTGCACATCCTCGGGCAGCGCAATGGTCACCGCGCCGGTCTCGGCCGGATCGGTGAGCACCCGCATCGCACCGAGCAGCGCGGCGGGCAGCTGTTCCGGTCGCCAGACCCGGTCGAAGAACCGGGACAGCGGACGGAAAGCGTCATTGACCGACACGTCGTAGCCGGCTGGCTGCTCGAGTTCCTGAAGAACCGGCGAACTCACCCGGGTGGCGAAGATGTCACTGGGCAGCAGCAGCACCGGGATCCTGTTGATGGTCGCCAGCGCGGCGCCGGTGAGCATATTGCTCGCCCCCGGTCCGACCGAAGAGGTTACGGCGAAGGTTTCCAGCCGATCCTTCTGCCGCGCATATCCAACGGCGATGTGCACCATGGCCTGCTCGTTGCGACCCTGGTGATAGGGCAGCTCACCGGGCGTCTCACGCTCCGACTGGAGCAGTGCCTGGCCGAGTCCGGCCACGTTGCCGTGTCCGAAGATGCCGAAACAACCGGCGAAGAATTTGTGCCGGATGCCGTCCCGCTCGGAGTATTGCCGGCCCAGAAACCGCACCACGGCCTGGGCTACCGTCAAGGTGACGGTCCGGTCCTGCGGTGCGAGCCTGCTGGTCATTGCGGAGTTTCCCTTCGATGACGGTCGGCGACGGCAGCAGATTCACGGTCAGCGGCGCGACGTCGCCGCTGCCGCAACTGTGGTCCATGATCGCCCATGCTCACTATGGACGCGGCGGTCGCGCCAGGGCAGCATGACCAAGAGTGTGTTCGGCCGCCGGACATCAACCCAGGAGAACCAATGACGATCACCTCGGCAACGGCTTCAGCAACGACCAGTGTCCCCGACCGACCGATGCTGATCGGCGGCGAGTGGGTAGCGGCGGCCAGCGGCGAATGGACCGACGTCCAGTGCCCCGGTCGCCGCGGCACCGTTCTCGCCCGGGTGCCGCAGGGCGGCGCCGAGGATGCCGACCGCGCGGTCAAGGCGGCCAGGGCCGCTTACCCGGCCTGGCGGGCACTCCATTTCAAGGATCGGCAGAAGGCGCTGCTCCGCGCCGCCGATGCGCTGGAGGACGCCGCCGAGGAATTGGCGCAGCTGACCGCCGCCGACACCGGCAACGCACTGCGTACCCAGGCCCGCCCGGAATCGCAGACGCTGGTCAACCTGTTCCGCTACTTCGGCGGTGTCGCGGGCGAGTTCAAGGGCGTCGTATTACCCGCGGGTGATGACCAATTGCAGTACTCCCGGCGGGAGCCGCTCGGCGTGGTGGCCGGCATACTGCCCTGGAACTCTCCGCTGATGATCGCCGGCATGAAGACCCCCGCGGCGTTGGCGGCGGGCAACACGATGATCCTCAAGACCGCGCAGGAGGCGCCGCTGACCATCCTGAAGATGGCCGAGATCGCCTCGGAATTCCTGCCCAACGGCGTCCTGAACGTGGTCACCGGCCCTGGCCGGGACGTCGGCGAGGCGCTGCTGCAGCACCCGGGTGTGGACAAGGTGTCCTTCACCGGGTCGACCGAGGTCGGTCGGCACATCGGCGAGGTGGCCGGCCGGCGGCTGGCCCATGTCTCTCTCGAACTCGGCGGCAAGAGCCCGAACATCGTGTTCGCGGACGCGGCGACGCCCGACAACATCGAAGCGACCGTGGCCGGCGTACTGACCGCGATGCGTTTCACCCGGCAGGGACAGTCCTGCACGGCCGGCTCCCGCCTCTTCGTGCACGCCGATGTCTACGACCAGTTCCTGGCCCTGCTGGTGGAGAAGGTCGCGGCGCTCAAGGTCGGCGATCCGCTGGATGAAGCGAGCGACATGGGCTCGATCATCAACGCCAAGCAGTTCGAATCGATTCTGGGCTATATCGAGGACGGCCGTTCGCAGGCCGGCGTCGAGATGCCGCTGGACGGCTCGACTCTGGTGCCGGAAGGCCTGGACGGCTTCTATCAGGGCCCGACGATTTTCTCCGGTGTCGATAACAATTGGCGGATCGCCCAGGAAGAGATCTTCGGTCCGGTGCTGGTCGCCATCCCCTGGCGTGATCGCGACGAGGTCATCGAGATGGCCAACAACTCGCACTACGGCCTCGGCGCCTACATCTGGTCGAACAGTCTGACCGACGCGCTGGACACCGCGCACCGGGTCCAATCCGGGTGGGTCCAGGTCAATCAGGGTGGTGGGCAGAACATCGGTCAGTCCTACGGCGGCTACAAGGCGAGCGGGATCGGCCGCGAGTTCTCCATCGAGGGGGCCATGGAGTCGTTCACCCAGACCAAGCAGATCAACGTCAAGCTGGGCTGATTCTAGGCTTCTGGGCTCGAGTAGAACGGCAACCGGGCGTCCAGGGCCTCTGCTGCCCAGGTTCCCCGAACCCAGCCGTGCTCGGGATCGTCACGGATCTTCCAGGCCCTGGTCGGCTCGGGTCCGGCCATCACGTTCAGGTAGTACATGTCGTGACTGGGCGAGGCGATGGACGGTCCGTGCCAGCCGTGCGGGATCAGGATGGTGTCGCCGTCAGCGACTTCCTTCAGCACATCCATCGGGCGCTCCGCGGTGCCGTAAACACGTTGATAGCCGGCGCCTTTGCCCGAAGCGATGGCCGCGATCGAGGACGGCGCCCGGGAGCGGAACGAGTAGTAGTAGATTTCCTCCAGCGCCGATTCCGAGTCACTGGTTTCGTCGTGCTTGTGCGGCGGATAGGACGACCAGTTGGCGGCGGGTGTCAGCACCTCACAGGCGATCAGCGTGACGGTCTCGAACGCGCCGGGCGTGGCGAAGTTGTTGACCTGGCGGCTGCACGGTCCGGCGCCGCGGAGCTCCACCGGCACCCCGCCGGCCGGGCCGTACCGAAACGGCAATGCCTTCGCGGCCACCGCACCTGGCAAGGCGAAGGTCCCCCCGTCGGCGCTGAAAAGGCCGGCCTGCGAGCGGATCGGCAGGTAGGCGAAGTCCGTGGCGGATTCGAACGGGCTCGGCCTGCCGTCGAGGTCAAGCTGTTCACCGGCAACGGTCACCGTCACCGCACCGCGCAACGGCAGTACGATCATTTCCTCGGCGCCGGTGGCGAACTCGACTCCGTCGCCGGGGGTCAGCGTCAGAATTCGCAGGCTGGCGTAGCCCCAACCCGCGGACTCGGGCGTGATCTCCAGGTCGAAGATTCCCCGGGCGCCGGAGCCGGCAGGCCGGTAGTACTGCGTTGACATGGCAATCACCTCACCGTGTCGGCTGCCCGCTGTCAAAACGATCGTTCGAGCCACCTCACTGTGCAGGCCAGGTTCGATCCGGGCGCGCGCTCCCACGGACCAGATCGTTGGTCGTACTATCCGATCCACCGGAACTCATCGCTGCCCCTCGGTCCGTCCACCCAGGAAGCCCGCATGACACATGCTCGTGAGCAACTGCAGACCCTGCTGCACAAGCTCGATGTCGAGGAGGAAGCGCACCGGGTGATTCCGGCGGCGACGCCCCCGGGGCCACATCGCCGGCTGTGCGTGGTGATGGCGACGTACGACGACTTCGACGGCGTGTGGTTCACCATTCAGGCCCTGCGGCTGAGCCAACCCGAAGCCGAGCAACACATCTCGTTCGTGGTTCTGGACAACCATCCGGAGAGCCGGGCATCCACCGCGCTCAAGGATCTGGACAAGCGGGTACCGCACTATCGGTACGTACCGTTTCGCGGCTATCACGGCACCGCCGTTCGGGATCTGGCGGTTCGGGAGGCGAATGCGGACATCGTGCTGTGTCTGGATTCTCATGTGCTGCTCAAGCCGGGTTCGATCGCCGCGCTGCTGGCGTACTTCGATGACCACCCGGACAGCCGCGACGTTCTGCAGGGGCCGTTGATCTGGGACGAGCTCGGTTCGGTGATGAGTTCGCATTTCCGGGAGGAGTGGAACGGGCCGATGTACGGGGTATGGGAGCTGGATTCGCGCGCCACCGATCCGTCCGGTGCGCCGTTCGACATTCCCATGCAGGGTTTGGGAATGTTCGCCTTCCGCCGCGATTCCTGGCCTGGGCTGAATCCGAAATTCCGCGGGTTCGGCGGCGAGGAAGGATACTTGCACGAGAAGTTCCGGCAGGCGGGTGGCCGATCGCTGTGCCACCCCGCGCTTGGCTGGGCACATCGTTTTGAGCGCCCGTCGGGTGTGCCGTACCCGATCCCGTGGGACTCGCAGATCCGCAACTATCGGCTCGGCTGGGCCGAAATCGGTTGGCCGGTCAGCACCATGGAAGACCAGATGCGCAAGGTCTTCACCGAGAACCCGGCCATCGACCAGGAACACCACCTGCGGTACACCCTCCAGCAGATCTCCACACCCCTGATGGCCTTCACCAGCATCTTGTGCCTGAACATGCACGGCACTCTGTCGAATTGGCGGCTGGCCCAATCCGAGTTTGCGAAGCTGGACGTCGACTGGCTGGTTGAGCGTGTCTTCACGCCGGTGAATGCACTCGATGACGAGTGCGCGCGAGCGGCCATCTGGCGCGGCATGGTGGCGACGGCGCAGGGGCGCGGCTATGCCAGTGTGTTGCTGCTGGCCGACGACGTCGAATTCGCCGACGACGCGCGCGCCTCGGTGGAGTCGGCGGCCCGGCAGATCGGTGCGGGCGCCTGGGATCTGTGGGACCCGGGTCCGGCCATTGCGCCCCGGGTGCCGACCAGCGATGCCGGCCATCCGAGCCGGGCGATCGGCATCAACGCCTCGGTCTATGGCCGGATTCTGGCGGCCATCCCCGCCGATTGGTCAGAACTGGTGGTCTGGGCCGGCCAGCATCACGGCATCGACGGGTATGTCGGGAGTCTGCTCGGGGATCCGGGCCTCCGGGTACTGACCTCCGCACAATCGGGGAGGATTGTTCTCGATGAGCGAGCAGAAGCCTCCCCGATAGGGGGGTCGGACGGCAGCTGACCCCTGAAGGGCGACCGAACGGGCGGCGCGGGCCTCAGACCACTCCTGGCGTGTGTTCCAGGATGGCCCAGCCGTGGGCGGGAAGGTGCACCTGAGCCCGCGGACCAGACCAATCCATCCGGCCGTCGCCGGCGATCACCGACTCGGCGTTCGGGGTGGGGTGGCTGGTCGGTTTCGTGCTCAGGTTCAGCGCCACGATCAGGCTTTCGTCATCGGCACTGACCGTGTAAATGAGGTGGTCGTTGGTCAGAATCATCGGCTTGAAGTTCGCCCGATGCAGCCAGGGGTGCCGCCGCCGGAGACCGATCAACAGCTGGTGGAGGTGGTAGGTCGGCCATCCGTCGGCTGCGAGATCGTCCGGGTGCGCCGGGAAGGCGGGCCGGATAGCGTCGTCCCCGCCGAATCGTTCCTCCTTGATGCCCCGGAAGGCCTGTTCATCGCCGGCGTAGATCGAGGGTGTGCCGCCGACGGTCAGCAGCACGGCCACAGCATGTGGCAGGTGGCGGATGTCGGTCAATCGGCTGGCCAGCCGGGTCACGTCGTGGTTGCCGACGAACGTCAGCGGGGCGAAGGATCCGAGGTAGTGATTGTGCCGCTCGAGGGCGTGGGCCAGCTCGTAGAAGTTGCCGTCGTTGAGCGAACTCCAGATTGCTTTCCACAGCTCGTACTGGGTGACGGAGTCGAGTTCGCCGTCGTGCACCGCGGCTACGTAGTCGCCGTGGATGACCTCGCCGACGAAGTAGGCGTCGGGATACGCGGCCCGAACGCGGGGCAGCACCGTCGCCCAGAACGTCGATGGGACAGCGTAGGCGGCATCGAGTCGCCAGCCGTCTGCTCCCCGCCCCAGCCAGTGCAGCATCACCTCGGTGACCAGGTCGGCGACGGCGCCGTCTTCATGGTTGAGGGCGACGAGTTGGCTGTGTCCCTCGAATTCGGCGTATTCGGGCTCGGCTCCGGGCCTGGCACCGGCCGGCCAGCTGAGCTGGAACATCGACGCGGTCGGGCTGTCGGCGCCCCCGGCGAGAACCTGCTGGAACGGCGCGAAGCCGCGACCCACATGGTTGAACACACCGTCGAGGAGGATCGACAGCCCGCGGGTGTGCGCGGCCTCGACGAGTGCGTCGAAGTCAGCGTCATCACCGAGTCGGGTGTCGATGCTCAAGAAGTCGACCGTGTCGTAGCCGTGGGTTTCGGAGGTGAAGACCGGGCCGAGGGCGAGACCGGAGGCGCCCAGTTCGACGGCGTAATCCAGCCAGTCGATGAGCTGCGGCAGTCGGTGCGCTGGTGGTTGGTCCGCAGCGAGAGCTTGCTTCTCCGCGCCGACGAACCCGAGCGGATAGACCTGCCACCACACCGCATGCTCCACCCAGCCTGGCATCGCCACCATCCTCGTCTCCCCGGAGTACCTGGCCCTGAGTTAATACCCTCAGCGCCTGGCGCGCGCGTTGTCAGCCCGGCCAGGATCGCCCGGCGAACACCCGGATGCAGGTCAGCGGGTTCGCTGAGCCGAGCGGTCCTACAGTGGGGGTGACCCCGGACCGCCCCGAGTGGAGCGACGCTGCCAGCAGTGGGTGTGCCAATGCCTTCGATCTGCGACACCGCCGTCATCCTCGGCCGGCCACACCACGATGTGCGCGGTGCCGAGGGCGATGCCCTGCTGGCAGCCCGGGCAGCGATACAGCTTTTTCGCCGACTCGCCGGGGACGGACCGGACCAGGAATTCGCCGTCCCGAGTGCTGACCTGGCGCTGCCACCCGGGCGCAGACGTCGCCGCAGGCGTGACCGCGCTCCGGTATCCGCCACGGCGATCGGCGCCACCGTCACGCAGGGCGTTGTTGGACCGTCTGGGCATGATTCGACGGTACCGCCCACACCAGCCCACCCCGCCATCACCGCCGGATCGGTCGGTCGCGGCGGGCCCGAGCTTAGGCGAAAATGTAGCGGTGAATCCGCCCACTGCCAACTGGTGGCGCACCGCCGCCGTCTATCAGATCTATCCGCGATCGTTCGCGGACGCTTCCGGGGACGGGATCGGCGACCTGCCGGGCATCACGAGCAGGTTGGGCGCGCTCACCTACCTCGGGGTCGATGCCGTCTGGATCTCGCCGTTCTACCGGTCTCCTCAGGTCGATGCCGGGTACGACGTGTCCGACTATCGCGACGTGGACCCACTCTTCGGCACGCTCGCCGACTTCGACGAGTTGGTCACCCGGTGCCATGTGCTGGGGCTGAAGGTGATCATCGACCTGGTGCCCAACCACTCATCCGATGACCACCCCTGGTTTCAGGCGGCACTGGCCGCCGCTGCGGGATCAGCGGCACGGTCACGCTATTTATTCCGCGACGGCAAGGGCACCCACGGCGATCAGCCGCCCAACAACTGGCGCTCCATCATGGGCGGACCAGCATGGACCCGCATCACCGGGCCCGACGGTTGCCCCGGCCAGTGGTACCTGCACATTTTCGATGCCCGGCAGCCGGACTTCGATTGGACCAGCCCGGATGTCCATGCCGAGTTCCGCTCGATTCTGCGTTTCTGGCTCGACCGTGGCGTCGACGGCTTCCGGGTGGACTGCGCGCATTCCCTGGTCAAGGAGACCGGCCTCCCCGACGAGCCGGAACACGCGATCAAGGTCCTGATCCCCGGTGAGGTCGGGGAAGCCGACGCCCACTCTCCGATGTGGGGATTGGACGGAGTCCATGAGATCTACCGCGAATGGCGCCGCGTGCTCGATGAATACTCGCCGACCAGGATCATGGTCGCCGAGGCGACGGTGAGCCCGATGTCCCGGGTCGCGCGATTCGTCCGAAGCGACGAGATGCACCAGGCGTTCAACTTCAGCTTCCTGACCGCCCCGTGGACCGCCACCGCGGTCCGCCAAGTCATCGATCGGTCCCTCGCCGCGAACGGTGCCGTCGGCGCGCCGACGACCTGGGTGCTGTCCAACCACGACGTGCTGCGCCACGTCTCCCGCTACGGCCTACCCGCAGACCTCAAGGTGCCCAACGGAATTCGCGTCCAAGACGTGCAGCCGGACGCCGCCCTCGGGTTGGCCCGCGGCCGGGCAGCAACGCTGACGATGCTGGCTTTGCCGGGCTCGGCCTATCTGTACCAGGGGGAGGAGCTGGGCCTGCCGGAACACACCGCACTCGACGACAGCCTGCGTCAAGCCCCGGAATGGTTCCGCTCCGGCCATCTCGAGGCCGGCCGGGACGGCTGCCGGGTACCGATGCCCTGGAACGCCGCGGCGCCCGCGCTGGGTTTCAGTCCCACCGGCGCCAGTTGGTTGCCGCACCCGCAGTCCTACGTCGGACTGGCGTGGGACCAGCAGGCGGGCGTCGCCGGATCGACCCTGGAGATGTACCGCGCGGCATTGGCGCTACGCCGGTCGTGGGGCCTGGCCGCCGGAACGCTCGATTGGGCAACGGATTTCGCCGACACAGCCGCCGAGCCCGACGTCCTGGCATTCCGCAACAACGGGGTGCTGATTGTCTCGAATCGAGGAGTCGAAGCGCTGCCGCTGCCCGCCGGCCGGGTCCTGCTCACCTCCGGCACGCTGGATCAGGACGGCGACCTGCCGGCGGACGTGACGGCGTGGATCATCACTGACTGAAGGCCGTCGACGGCAACTCCGTCTCGTCCTCGATCACTGCCCGGATGATCCGGTCGGCCACCCCCTGGGGATCGAGCCCGGTCGGCAACTTCGGTGCGGTGCCGGCGATGGGCCGCCCGGCCAACCCGGTTTCGGTGTGCGGCGGACGCGCATCGATGACTCGGATTCGGCGGCGGCGGGCCTCGGTTCGAGTACTGAGATTGAAGGCGCTCAACGCGGCCTTGCTGGCCGAATACGCGGACATCCCGGCCGTCGGCAACTCCGCCACAATGGCGCTGATGCTGACCACAAAACCACCGGCGGGCAGCACCGCCAGGGCCGCCCTGGTCAGCCGCAGCGGGGCGAGATAGTTGACCAGCAACAGCTCGTCGACCACGTCGTCATCCAGCTCGACGGCCGGACCGAAGGCGACCACCCCCGCCGCGAAGACCACGCCGTCCAGCGATCCCTGCTGCTCGACGACCGCCTCGATCAGCCGCCGGCCGGCATCGGGTTCACGCAGATCCTGGGTGAGCAGCAAGGCCGACCCGATCCCGACGGCGGCCAGCCGCGCCTCGTCGCGACCCGCGAGCGCCACTCGCGCACCGGCCGCAGCCAACCCGCGCGCAATCGGGGCACCCAGACCACCGCTCGCGCCGACCACCAGAACACTCTTGCCAACGAGATCGCTCATGGGCTCATTGTGCCCAGACCCCGCGCGCCGCAATCTATCCGACGTCACGTCGCCGAAAGGCGACAACACCCACGCCCATCAGCGCTGCGGCGATGACGACCAGCACGGTGACCGGCAGCCACTGCATCTGCGCGCTCGGTAGGGCCGGAATGTGGGTGAAGGGCGACAGGTCCAGCAACACGCGCGGCAGGCCGAACAGCGTGCCGAACTGGCCTAGAACGATGGCCACCCCGAGGGCTCCCCAGGCGATACCGGTGAATCGGGGCAGCACCCCGAAGACCGCGGCGGCCACAGCGCCCAGCACCAGCACGGCCGGCCATTGCACAATCACGGATTGGAACCCCGCGCTCACGCCGGACGCCAGATCCCCGGTGCGCCCGCCGTAGACCAGCCCGGTGACCAGGCCGGCGGCGGCCAGCGTGAGCAACGGACCGAAAACCACGAAGAGCAGATGCCCGGCCATCCAGCGCCGCCGGTCCACGGCGGTTGCCAGCAACGGCTCGAGCCGCCCGGAGGTCTCCTCCGACCGCAATCGCAGCGCGGTCGAGACCGCCTGTCCGGCCGCGATCATCGCGACGATCGCGCCCATGGCTCCGAGGAAGGCATCGCCGATGGCGCCCGGGCCGCCGAGCTTACGGATGATGTCAACCATTTTCGGCGGACTGTCGGCCAGCAACGAACCTGCATCTGCGCCGATGCTGCCGACCACCGCGCCGAGCGCAACCATCCCGACGGTCCAGCTCAGCAGCGAGGTTCGCTGCAACCGAAGTGCCAGCGCGAATGGGCTGCGCAGGGATCTGCTGCTCGCCGGTCCCAGCCCCACAGCCAGCAGACCGGCACCCAGGTCGCGATTGTTGAGCAGCCACAACGCGATGCCGGTCAGCGCGGCGGTGGCTGCGAGAGACAAACCCAGCACGCCGAAATGATTGCCCGCATACGCGCCGGTTCGACTGAACCAGCCCTGGGGGCTGACCCAGGACAGCCAGCTCAACCGATCATTCACGTCGCCGACAGCGCGCACGGCATACCCGATGGCCAACGCCGCCCCGGTCAAAGCCGTGGCCGCACGCGAGTTCTCCACCAGCTGGGCGACTACCGCAGCAAGCGCCCCGTACACCAGTCCGGTGCCGGCCAGCGCGGCGCCGAACGCCCACGAGCCGGCAGCCGGATAGCCGTTGGCGATCATCGAACCGGCAACCAGCACTCCGACGACCACGCACGCGCCGCCTGCGGTGACCAACGCCGCGGCCAGTGGGGCCCCTCGACCGACCACAGCGGACACGAGCAGTTCGGTGCGGCCGGATTCCTCGTCCGCTCGAGTTCGCCGAACCACCGTGAGGATCGCCATCAGAGCGATCAGCGTGGCGTCGGCGATACCGACGCGCCAGGAGATCAGTCCCCCCATGGAGGTGCTCTGGACGTGACCGAGCAGGACCACCATGCCGGGATTCACCGCGAGCCCGGTGGCCAGCTCCACCCGGTCAGCTTCGGTCGGCACCAGCGCAGCCAGCGAAGCCATGGTGGACATCACGATTCCGGCGAGGCCGGCGACCCACAGCACCAGCGGCAGTCGCTCGCGACGCAGGTTCAGCCGCAGCAGGGCGATCGTGCCGACAAAGGCCGACGAGCGGCGCCGCGCCGCCACCGGTCGCCCGGCCGCGATGGTGGTCATCTCGTCACCACCGGCTCGGCCGGGCGCGCGGAATCGTAGTGCCGAAGGAACAACTCCTCCAAGGTCGGCGGCGCGGCGGAAAGCGTGCGCACCCGGCCGGCGGTCAATGCCTGCAGCGCGCCGTCCAGGTGGTCGGTGTCGACGCTGAACCGGACCCGGTTACCCTCGATGGACAGGTCGTGCAGTCCGGCGATGGCACGGAGATCAGCTGGTATGACATCGATCTCGGCGCTGATCGACGTGCGGGTGAGATGCCGCAGTTCGGCCAGTGTGCCGGTCTCCATCACCCGGCCCGATCGAATGATGGAGACCCGATCGCAGAGCGCCTCCACCTCCGACATGATGTGGCTGGACAGCAGCACCGTTCGCCCTTGGTCCTTGGCGGCGTTGATGCAATTCTGGAACGCCGACTCCATCAGCGGATCCAGCCCGCTGGTCGGCTCGTCAAGGATCAGCAGTTCCACATCGGCGGCCAGCGCCGCCACTATCGCGACTTTTTGCCGATTGCCCTTGGAGTAGGTCCGGGACTTGCGGCGCGGGTCGAGTTCGAACCGTTCGATCAGTTCCGCCCGGCGCGCTGTATTCAGGCCGCCGCGAAGTTTTCCGAGCAGGTCGATGATTTCGCCGCCGGTCAGGTTCGGCCAGAGGCTCACGTCCCCGGGCACATAGGCAAGGCGCCGATGCAGGGCGACGGCATCGTTCCAAGGATTCCCGCCGAGCAGGCTGATCCGGCCGCTGTCGGCTCGCAGCAGACCGAGCAGAACACGGATGGCGGTGGACTTCCCGGCACCGTTCGGACCCAGAAAGCCGTGTACCTCTCCGGTTTTCACCTGCAGGTTGAGCAGGTCGAGCGCCCTGGTCGGGCCGAAGGTCTTGACCACATCGGACAGGTCGATAGCGTTACTCATCTGGAGCCTTTTTCGGAGGTCAAGTGTGGGATTCTGGCCAGATACTCGCGGTAGGCGTCGAGCATCAGGGTGTCGGAATACAGGCCGTGGGTGAGCATCTCGAGCATCGGCAGCGCGAGGCGCTCGCCCGCGACGAAGATCACATCGTCATCGGCCGTGCCCGGGGGAGCCAGATACTGCGCCAGCAGGTGGGTGCCGAGACTGAGGACCACCAGGGTGAGCGCGCGGCCTTCTTCGTCATCGGTGGGCGGCGCATGACCGTGAGCGACCTCGGCAGCCAGATAGCGCCGGGTGTCGGTCACCAGGCTGGCGAACACTCGATCGGCGAACTTGCCGCCGTCGACAATGGTGCGCCGGACATACCTGATCATCGTGTTGTATTCCGGCCGACGCCCCATCAGGCTCATCACCGTTGCGGGGGTGTCATCCACGTTGACCCGCTCGATCTCGTCGGTCAACCATCCGGTGATGTGATCGTCGCAGGCCTGCCGCAGACCATCCTTGGACCCGAAATGATGCAGCAGGAGGGCGGGTGAGACACCGACCTCGGTGGCGATCGCCCGGACGCTGGTCGCCGCGAAGCCGGCGCGGCCGAACAGATCGACGGCCGCTTCCCGGATCCGGGCCCGGGTCGTCAGGTCATCATCGCTCCGGACGCGTGCTGAACACATGTTCAGTACCCTAAACGTGCGTTCAGCCAATGACAATACCCTGATCGACCGGACTGCTCAGAGCCAGTCAACCTCGGCGGCACTGGCTCCGCCGGACAGTCGGGCATATCCGGGCCCGCGGTCGAAGAACGGGGGCGAGGATGGCCGGGCCGTTCGTCCGCGCGCCCGAAACGCCTGGGTGGCGATGGCATCGACCCGCAGGCTGTCGCCGGAACCGGTTACCTGGACTCCGTAATCGAAGCGCGCCGCGGCGATCGAGACCTTCCCCCAACGGACATCGCGCAGCACCTCTTCGACGGGCCGATCCAGCGGATCGCCCCAGCCACCGCCTCCGGTGGTGCGAATCCGGATCACCTCGCCCGCCCTGACCGGCTCGGCGTCGGCCAGCGCGTCAACCTCGCGTTCGTGAGGCCCGCCCGGATCGATGGTCACCTGGAATGACCGTCCCGCCCGGCCGCCGTTCACTCCCCAGCACGACAGGATCGACCGATCGGCGATCGACATGAACTGCGCGTCGGCCAGCATCCGGAAGTGCTTCTCGTACCCGAGGCCGCCGCGATGGCGACCGGCGCCACCGGAATCGGTTGCCAGGCTGAGCCTTTCGACCAGGAACGGAAACCGCGCCTCGGTGAATTCGGTCGGCAGGTTCTGCGAATCGGGCACCACATGAATCGTGTCCTCGCCGTCTGCGTAGTAGCGGCCGCCGGAGCCGCCGCCGAGCACCTCGCGCATCAGGTACGGCTCGCCGAGCCAGTCGGCCCCGTACACCCCGGTGTAACGGATGGTCTCCTGGTCGGCCGGCATCCGCCCCTGGACCGCTTTCGCCAGCACTCCCGCCAGCACGCCGAGTAGCCGAAGGATGACGAACGTGCGGGCGTTTGTCGGCGCTGGGAAGATCGGCGTGAGCAAAGTTCCCGGTGGTGGGAAGCGCATCTCGATCAGCGGTACGACCCCTTCGTTCACGTCGAGTTCGGCCATCCGCTCGGGTGTATCGGCCAGATTCCGCAGGATCGGCGCCAACCACTTGGCCAGGAACACGCCGTCGGAGTAGTCCGCGCAGTGGTTGATCGGACCCTTGGCCTGCGGTCCGGTGCCGTTGAAATCGAGCACTATCCGGCCGTCGGTGACCCCGTCGCCGGCGGAGAGCTTCGTCAAGGTGATCCGCTGGGTGTGCAGCCGCGGGGCGTCGACGCCGTCGTGTTCGGCGTAGTCCTCCCAGACGTACTCGCCGTCCGGGATCTTGGCCAGAATCTCGGTGCGGTAGGTCCGGGTGGTCGTTGCCAGGATCTGATCGAACGCCGACTCGATGGCCGCCCGCCCGTAGCGGGCGAACAACTCGGCGAGGCGCCGGGCGCCCATCAGACAGGCGGCGCACTCGGCATCCAGGTCGGCCGCCAGCGAATCCGGCATCCTGGAATTGCGGATGATGATCTTCAGCGCGGCCTGATTGGGCACTCCCCGATCCCACAATCGGATCGGCGGCACCATCAGCCCCTCCTCGAAGACGGAGCGGGCATGTGAGGGCATGGAACCCGGTACGGCGCCGCCGATGTCGTCGTGATGCCCGAAGGCCTGCACGAATGCGACCACCTCGCCGTCATGGAAGACCGGCACGGTCACGCACAGGTCGGGCAGGTGGCCGATGCCGCCCTCGGACAGGTAGACGTCGTTGTGGAAGTACACGTCGCCGGGGTTCATCGTGTCGATCGGATAATCCCGGACGATGGGTTGCACCAGCGCCGAGTACGACCGGCCGGTGAGTTTGCGCAGTCTCACGTCGTGGATGCCGGCGCGGAAGTCGTGCGCGTCGCGGATCATCGGTGACCGAGAGGTCCGCCCGATCGCCGTCTCGACCTCGGCCTCCACCGAAGCCAGGGTACCGGCGACGATCTCGACCAGGATCGGGTCGACCACTGGCTCGCTCATTGCGCTGCCAGCGCCTCGATGATCAGGTTGCCGAATGAATCGACGGTCGCCGCGAAGCCCGGATGAATCGGCGCCGTCGAACCGAACTCCTCGACAATGGCCGGTCCGTGCACGATGTCGCCGGCACGGAGCGTGGATCGGTCGTAGATCGCGCTGTCCGTCCAGTCGTCGAAGTAGACCTGGCGACGCTGTCTGGGCTCGGGAGTGCCGCCGCCGGCGGTGATCTCGGGAATCGGCGGCCGCTGGATCGGGCCGACCCCGGTCACCCGGAGATTGACCCACTCGACATGCTGGTCCGAGCGTCCGCGGAAGTCGTAGCCGTACAGGGCCCGATGGGCGTCGTGAAAGGCGTCGGCGACCCCATCGGCCCAGGCCGGGTCGACCTGGCCGGCTGAGCAGTTCACCCGCACTTCGAAGGCTTGGCCGAAGTACCGCAGATCGGCGGAGACCTCGAACCGCTGACGATCCGGGGCGAAGTTCTCGGCCAGCAGGGCCGCTCGGGCCAGCGTCGTCAGTCGGTCGATGGTCGCCGCGGCTGCCGCCAGGTCGAGTTGATCGTGCCGACTGACCCGGGTCTGCACGTAGTCACTGCGGACGTCGACGGTCAGCAGGCCGAACGCGGACACATTTCCCGGGTTCGGCGGCACCAGAACCGCTGGTATGCCGAGGATGTCGATCAAACGGCAGGCCAGGAGCGAGCCGGACCCGCCGAAGGTGACCATCGGGAAGTCCCGGACATCCAGCCCCCGCTTGATTGTCACCTGACGCAGCGCGTTCGCCTGGTTCCACGCCGAGATCTCCAGAATTCCCACCGCGCAGTGCCGGGTACTCAGGGCCAGCTGCTGCGCCAGCGCGCCGATCGCGGCGTCCGCCGCGGCGACATCGAGCGCGATCTCGCCGCCCAGCAGATGTGGTGGGATCCGGCCCAAACTCAGGTGTGCGTCGGTGACGGTGGGTTCGGTTCCGCCGCTTCCGTAGCAGACCGGGCCGGGATCGGCACCGGCCGAGCGGGGCCCGACCTTGCACAGGCCCTCCGGCGAGACCCAGGCGATCGACCCGCCGCCGGCGCCGACCGTCACCAGGTCGATCATCGGGAACTTCGACGGGAACGCCCCGACCGACCCTTCGGTTGTCAACGATGGACGGCCGCGCTGTACGACGCTGACATCGGTGGAGGTGCCGCCGCCATCGCAGGTCAGCACGGATTCGAAGCCGGCGTTCGCGGCGATCAGCGCCGCGCCCAAGGCCCCGGCGGCCGGCCCGGAAAGCACGGTGCTGATCGGCTGGTGGATGACCTCCGCCGCGGACAGCACGCCGCCGTTGGATCGCATGATGGAGAAACCAATTGCATCGCCGGCTGGGCGGTTGTCGTTGTCCAGCAATGCGATCCGCTCAGCCAACGCCGAGACATATGCCGCAACGGTTGGTTTCACCGCGACATCGACCAGCGTGGTCATCGCCCGCTCGTACTCCCGGTATTCACGCAGCACCTCGCACGACAGCGACACGACGGCGGTCGGATGCTCTTGTGTCAGGATCTCCCGCACCGCACGCTCGTGGGCGTCGTTGGCGTAGGAATGCAGCAGGCACACTCCGACCGCCTTGATACCGTGTCGGTGAAACCAGCGCGCCGCCGCCCGGACCTGCTCGGTGTCGAGCGGGCGAATCTCGTTGCCGCGGTAGTCCATCCGGCCGACAACAGTTCGCACCCGATCGACCGGCACGATGCGGTCCGGCTTGACCCAGAAGTAGGAATTGCCGTAGCCGTCCGGCACCGACTGCCGGGCGATCTCCAGGATGTACCGATATCCGTCGTTGGTGATCAGGCCGATCTCGCCGACGGTGCCTGCCAGGAGCTGATTGGTCGCCACAGTGGTGCCGTGCGCGATCGAGACAATCTGCGCCGCTTCGGCTTTGGCCAGCTGGAGGATCTTGTCGATGCCCGCCATGAACCCGTCGGCCGGGTTCGCCGGGGTCGACGGTGTCTTGGTGCTGAACATCCGGCCGGTGGCCCCGTCCAGGGCCACCACGTCGGTGAACGTCCCCCCGGTGTCCACGCCGATCCGGACGGTCCGGTCTGTCGACACGGTCATGAACCGGCGTTGATGCTGATCACCGTCATACCGGGCCCGGCCGGCGCGCCCATCGACGCCAGTGCGGCGCCGCCGTCGGCCAGACCGATCACCCGGCTGACCAGCAGGTCGGGCCGCAGGGCCCCGGCGGCCACCAGTTCGAGCATCGCCGGATACTCGTGCGCGGCCATTCCGTGCGAGCCCAGAATCGCCAACTCCCAGGAGATCACCTGGTCCATCGGCAGTGCGGTGTGTGCCTGGTCGCCGAACAACAACCCGACCTGCACGTGCCGGCCACGTCGGCGTAGTGAACGAACCGAATCCATCGCCGTCCGACTGCTGCCGAATGCGTCGATGCTCACGTGCGCGCCGCCGGTCAGGGCCGTGACGGCCGACGCCGGGTCCCTTTCCTGGCTGGAGTCGACCAACTGTTCGGTGCCCAGTTCGGCGGCACGGGTCAGCGCGGCGGCCGACAGATCGATCGCCACCACCCGCGCACCGAGCGCAACCCCGATCATCACCGCCGAAAGCCCCACGCCGCCGCAACCGTGCACCGCGAGCCACTGGCCGGGCCCGACCCCACCGTGTGCGGTCAGCGCCCGGAAGGCAGTGGCGAACCGACATCCCAGCGAGGCCGCGGCCACGAACCCGACCGCAGCCGGTAGTTCGATCAGGTTGGTCGAAGCCCGCGGAACCGCGACCCGTTCGGCGAACGAACCGGGCAGGCTGAAGCCTGGTTGTAGCTGTTCCGGGCAGACCTGAGCGTCCCCGGCACGGCAGAACTCGCACTGCCCGCAGCCCAGCACGAACGGCGTCGTCACTCGTTGCCCTACCCGCCAGCCGCGCACGGAGGACCCGACTTGACTGATCACCCCGGCGAATTCGTGGCCGGGGATGTGTGGCAGCACAACCGGTTCGTGTCCCTTCCAGGCATGCCAGTCGGATCGGCACACCCCGGTCGCCGCGACGTCGACGATGACACCGTCCGGCGGGCACACCGGCTGAGGAACGGTGACCAGTCGCACAGGTGCGCCGGAAGCCGGATACTGCAACGCCTTCACGATCGACCCGGGCGAATCATCGGTCGATGCTTGACATGTCCGGGTAGCGCTCACCGGATACTGCTTCCCGCGGCATCGCCTTTCCCAGCGCCGCCAGATCGTCGGAGTCGAGATCGACGGCCGCTGCCGCGACGTTCTCCTCGAGGTACCTGACCCGCTTGGTACCCGGGATCGGCACGACATCGCCTCCCTGCGCCAGCACCCACGCCAGCGCCAACTGGCCGGCGGTGATCCCCTTGGCCTCGGCCAGCGCCCGGACCGCGGCGACCAGTGCCAGGTTCGACGCCAGGGCAGCACCCTGAAAGCGCGGGTTCAGCCGACGAAAATCGTTGGCGGCCAGGGACTCCGGGGTGGTGATCGTGCCGGTCAGGAAGCCGCGGCCCAGTGGTGAGTACGGGACCAGGCCGATACCGAGCTCACGCAGGGTCGGCAGGATCTCGTCCTCGACATCGCGGGTCCACAAGGAATACTCGGTCTGCAGTGCGGTGATCGGGTGCGTCGCGTGGCCGCGCCGAATCGTGCTCACCGACGCCTCGGACAGTCCCAGGTGCCCCACCTTGCCGGCGGTGATCAGGTCGGCCATCGCGCCGACGGTGTCCTCGATCGGCACCGATTTATCGACCCGGTGCTGGTAGTACAGGTCGATGTAATCGACGCCGAGCCGCTGAAGGCTCGCATCGCACGCCGCCCGGACGTACCCGGGGCTGCCGTCGATCCGCCGGGCCCGCGGATTCGCCGGATCCCGGACGTTGCCGAACTTGGTGGCCAGGACGACCTGATCCCGACGGCCGGCGACAGCCCGCCCGACCAGTTGTTCGTTGGTGAACGGGCCGTACATGTCGGCCGTGTCGAGCAGCGTCACCCCCATCTCCAGCGCGCGGTGAATGGTGGCCGTCGCCTCGGCTTCGTCGGTGGTGCCGTAGAACTCGGACATACCCATGCAGCCCAGGCCCATGGCGGAGACTTCGAGCGCGGCGGCGCCGCTGCCCAGGACGCGGGTGGTCAAGGGTGCGGAGGTGGAAGTGGTCATAGGCTCGATTGTTCCCCTTCTCTGACCTGCTGGCCGCAGCCGGGCGTCGCCGGCACAATCCCACCCTCATTTTCTCCAAGTTCTCAGGTCAGGAAACGGAACGTCGGCGACTCCGGGTCGAGCTTCTCGATGTCCAGCCTGGCTGCGGTCATTCGCTTGAGCAGCGACGGCAGCCCGTCGGCCGAGCCGATCTCGATACCCACCAGCGCCGGCCCGGTCTCCCGATTGTTGCGTTTGACGTACTCGAACAGCGAGATGTCGTCGTCCGGGCCGAGAACTGTGTCCAGGAAGCGGCGCAGCGCACCCGGTTCCTGCGGGAAGTTCACCAGGAAGTAGTGCTTGAGACCGTCATGCACCAGCGAGCGCTCGATGATCTCCCCATACCGGGAGACGTCGTTGTTCCCACCCGAGACCACGCACACGACAAGGCTTCCCGGCCGCAATTGCACCACGCCGGGGTCGTGGACGGTGCCCAGGCTGGCGCAGGTCAACGCCCCGGCGGGCTCCGCGATGATGCCTTCGTTCTGGTACAGCGCAAGCATCGCGCTACACACCGCACCCTCGGCCACGGTGTACACGGCGGTGCCGGCCGCCGCGACCAAGGCATACGTGTAGTCCCCAACGCGGCGGACGGCGGCGCCGTCGACGAAGGGATTGATCTGTTCCAGGGTCACCGGGTGGCCGGCTCGGAGCGCGGCCGACATCGACGCCGCCCCGGAGGGTTCCACGCCGATCAACTCGACCTTCGGGAAACGCTCCCGGAAGAAGGTGGACATTCCCGCGGCCAGCCCGCCGCCGCCGATCGGCATGATCACCGTGTCCGGCACCCGCCCGAGCTGGTTGACGATCTCCCGGGCGACGGTGCCCTGCCCGGCGATCGTCCGCAGGTCGTCGAACGGCGGCACCATGGTGGCCCCGCTGGATGCCACCTCGGCGGCCGCAGCCGCCGCCGCGTCGTCGTAGGTGTCGCCGGTGAGCACGAGCTCGACCCAATCCCCGCCGTGCACCCGGATCCGATCACGCTTCTGCCGCTGCGTGGTCCGGGGCAGAAAGATCCGGCCGAAGATACCCAGCCGGTTGCAGGCATATGCCAGCCCCTGCGCATGATTTCCCGCGCTGGCACAGACGACGCCCGCTGCGCGCTCGGTCTGAGTGAGCTGGCTCATCCGGTTGTAGGCGCCGCGCAGCTTGTACGAGCGCACCACCTGCAGGTCTTCGCGCTTCAGGTAGACCTCCGCACCGGTCAGCCGGCTCAGCCGTTCGCTGCGCTCCAACGGCGTGGTGATCACGACCTCCGCCAGCACCGCCGCCGCCCGGTCGACGTCCGCCGCGGTCAGCAACGGGCGCTCCCGGCGCGCTGACCGGCTGGCTGAAGTGGAGGCACTCGTGGCATCGGACACCTGTTCATCCTGACACCCGTCGCGAGCCGGCTGCGCCGGAGCCGGTGACCGCATGACAAACCCGTGATCAACGCCACTCGACTAATCACACACATTCCAACATCATCTCGTTGGAAATAGTTGACTCCCTCGGCACTATGTTGCAGAATTCTCCTGAACCGATCACCGACGAGGGGGGCACTGTGCTGGCGCAGATGCGACAGGCACGGATCCTGGAAGAGGTGCACCGCAGCGGCGGGGTCCGGGTGTCCAACCTGACAGACCTACTCGGTGTCTCCGACATGACCATTCGGCGCGACCTGGACGTGATGGCTCGTAAAGGTCTGCTGTCCAAGGTGCACGGTGGCGCTACCGCAGTCGAGACCGCCTCCGCGATCGAACCGGGGTTCGAGGCCAAGAGTGTCCGGGAGACCGCAGAGAAACAGGCCATCGCCGCGCGCGCCGCCTCACTGGTCCGCCCCGGGATGGCCGTGGCCATCACGGCCGGCACCACGACGTGGACGCTGGCCGCTCACCTGGCCACCATCCCGAGCCTCACCGTCGTCACCAACTCGCTCAAGGTCGCCGAGGTGCTCTATGCACAGGGCCGCGGCGATCTGACGGTGGTGCTGACCGGGGGCATCCGCACACCGTCCGACGGACTGGTCGGCCCGATCGCCGTTCATGCGATCCGATCCCTGCACGTCGACCTGGCCATCATGGGCGTCCACGGCATCGACGAACGCGCCGGCCTGACCACGCCGAACCTGCTCGAAGCCGAGACCAACCGGGCGTTCGTCGAATCGGCTCGCCGACTCGTCGTCATCGCCGACAACACCAAATGGGGAGTGGTCGGCCTGTCCCAGATCGCCCCCCTCGAGGCCGTCAGCACCCTTGTCACCGACGATCGGCTGGATCCATCCGCTGTCAAGGTACTGCGGGAACGGGTCGGCGAGGTCATCTGCGTATCCATCGATTCCAACGTCCGAAACTCAGAAAGCGCGGTGTGATTTGACCCTCTATTCACCGGATTCCGCTGTCCCGGCCACCAGCCGGCGCCACCGTAATCCCGCAGACGTCGTCACCACTCTGTTGGCGGACGGCCGCGAATTGATCTACTTCGACGACACCGCGGACCCGGTCAGGATTCTCGCCGACTCGCGGGACCTGCCGGTTGTCGAACCCGCGTCGGTGGCCCGCTACGACGCGCTGCTGGGTGAATGGGTCGGCATCGCCGGGCATCGGCAGACCCGCACCTACCATCCACCGGCAAACCAATGCCCGCTGTGCCCGACCCGGGATGATTTCGAAACCGAGATTCCCTCCCCCGACTACGATGTCGTGGTCTTCGAGAATCGCTTCCCGTCGTTCGCCGGCGCCCGCGCGCACGGTGCGGAGCTCGCGGTCGCCGGTGACGGCGCGGACCCGGTCGGCGCCGACGTGATCTTCGCGCAGATTCCCGGCATCGGCCGCTGTGAAGTCGTCTGTTTCACCTCCGATCACGATGCCGAGTTCGCCGACCTGCCGGCCGCCAGGGTCGGCACCGTGATACAGGCCTGGGCGCACCGCACCGAGGCGATGCACGCCATTCCCGGTCTGCAGCAGGTGTTCTGCTTCGTGAACCAGGGCGTCGAGATCGGGGTCACGCTGGCCCACCCGCACGGCCAGATCTATGGCTATCCCTTCATCACACCCAAGACCCGGGCGATGCTGCGCAACGTGGCCGACTACAAGCAGCGCACCGGCGGCAACCTGTTCGGCGACCTGCTCGATCGCGAGATTGCCGACGGCTCAAGAATTGTCGCCCAGAACCAGGATTGGATCGCCTTCGTTCCGTTCGCCGCCAGGTGGCCGGTCGAGGTGAGCATCTTCCCCCGCCAACAAATACCCGACCTGCCCGCCGCGTCGACCGCACAGCGCGAGTCGCTGGCCACGATGTATCTGGAAGTACTCCACCGGATGGGCGGGGTGTTCGACGACACACTGCCCGCGATCACCGCGGTTCAGCAGGCACCGGCGCACACCGGACGAGAAGATTTCTGGATGCACGTGCAGGTGTTCTCCATTCGCCGCGCAGTTGGCAAGATCAAGTACCTGGCCGGGAGCGAATCCGGTATGGGTGCCTTCGTCAATGACATCACCCCGGAGGACGCCGCGGCCCGGTTACGGGCGGTGGAGCTGTGAAGGTCCTGGTTCTGGGCGGCGCCGGCTATATCGGTTCGGTCGTCTCGCGTTTCGTCCTGCAGGCCGGCCATTCGGTGACTGTGCTGGACGATCTGTCCACCGGCCATCGGGATGCCGTGACCGCCGACGCGGAGTTCGTCCAGGGCGACATCTCTAGTGCCGGTGAGCTTTTCGCGGTCGACACCTACGATGCGGTGATCCACCTGGCCGCCAAGTCGCTGGTCGGCGAGTCCGTCGTCAACCCATCGCTGTATTGGCACACCAACGTCGGCGGTAGCCGGGATCTGCTGGACGCGATGACGAAGTACGAGGTGCCGCGGCTGGTGTTCTCGTCCACGGCCGCCACCTACGGCGAGCCCGATCAGGTGCCGATCACCGAGGACAGCCCGACCAGGCCCACCAACACCTACGGGGCGACCAAACTGGCCGTCGATATGATGATCACCGGCGAATGCGTGGCCACCGATCTGGCCGCAGTGTCGCTGCGGTACTTCAACGTCGCCGGGGCTGCGCTGGGTGTCGGCGAGCGGCACGGCACCGAGACACACCTCATTCCCCTTGCGCTGCAAGCGGTTCTGGGCAAGCGGGACAAGCTGACGATCTACGGGGACGACTGGCCGACACCCGATGGCACCCCCCTGCGGGATTATGTGCACGTCGCCGACCTCGCGCGGGCGCACGTACTCGCGCTGACCGCGGCCGACCCCGGCGAGCATCTGATCTGTAACCTCGGCAACGGCGGCGGCTTCAGCGTCCGTGACGTAATAGCCACCATAGAGAAGGTCACCGGGCTCGAATTGCCGGTTGCCATCGGTCCGCGCCGCGCCGGCGACCCGGCGCGGCTGGTCGCCTCGGCGGCGCGGGCCGCCCAGCGATTGGGATGGGTACCCGAACTGGATCTCGAGGCCATGGTCACCGACGCCTGGGCATTCACTCAACAGCTGACCGCGACGCAGAGCAGCCCGGAGTGACGACCGCCGAACTGTTCGAGCGGGTTTACGGGACTGCCCCCAGCGGCGTGTGGTCTTCGCCGGGTCGGGTCAATCTGATCGGCGAGCACACCGACTACAACAATGGCCTGGTCCTGCCGTTCGCGATCGACGCCCGGGCGCACGTCGCGGCCGCCCTCACCGACGACGGCATGGTCACGCTCGTTTCCGCCCAACAGGACTCGGCGGTGCACAGCTACCGGATCGATGAGCTCGACCCGGCCGGCCCGGCCGGCGCCGGGTGGGCCGCCTACCTCTACGGCGTGGTCTGGGTGCTGGGCCAGCGGGGGATCCGCGTGCCGGGTCTGCGGCTGGCACTGGATTCGACGGTGCCGTCCGGGGCCGGCCTGTCCTCCTCGGCGGCCATCGAATGCGCCGCCGCGCTGGCTGTCAGTTCGCTGCTGGACGCCGACCTCGACCTGCCGAACATCGCCAGGGTGGCGCAGCGCGCCGAGAACGACTTCGTCGGCGTGCCCTGCGGACTGATGGACCAGATGGCCTCCAGTGCCTGCACCGCCGGCCATGTGCTCTTCTTCGACGTGGCGGCCGAATCCATCGAGCAGGTCTCATTCGACCCGGCGGCCGAAGGGCTGGTTGTCCTGGTCGTCGACACCAAGGTGCACCACTCGCTGGCCGACGGTGAATACGCCAAGCGCCGTGCATCCTGCGAGCAGGCGGCTGCCGAACTGGGCGTCGGGTCCCTGCGGGAGCTCACCACGGCCGACCTGCCGCGAATGCAGGAGGCCCTGAGTTCGGATCTGCTCGTGCGGCGCGCCCGGCACGTCGTCACCGAGAACGCCCGCGTCGCGGAGACGGTGAAGCTGCTGCGGAGCAACAACATCAGCCACATCGGCTCGTTGCTGGTGGCATCCCATGTGTCGCTACGTGACGACTACGAGGTCTCCGATCCGGCGCTGGATCTGGCCGTCGATGTGGCCATGGCGAACGGAGCGGTGGGGGCCCGGATGACCGGCGGCGGGTTCGGCGGCTCGACGATCGCCCTGGTCGGTACCGAGCAGGCCGATGCCATCGCGCAGGCCATCCGCACGGCGTTCACCGATCGGGCCATGGCCGCCCCGGTGATCCGGACGGTGCTACCGAGCGCCGGGGCCGCCCGGGACAGCTGAGGGAGCCGACCACGCCTCGCTTCACGCCCGCCGCAGGGACCCGCTGGCCGCGCCCCTCGAGGTGACCGGCGCCGGGCCGGTGGTCCTGCGTACGACCAGCCGGGTGTCGACGGTCAGCTGGGCCGGCGGATGCTCCGGTTGGTTGTTGATCTGCTCGAGCAACAGACGGGCCGCCAACGCACCCTGCTCACGGACCGGTTGCGAGATGGTGGTCAGGCCGAACAAGTAGGCCATGTCATGGTTGTCGACTCCGATCACCGACAGATCCTGCGGAACTCGCAGGCCGAGCTCGCCCGCGGCGTGCAGCACACCGAGGGCCACCTCGTCGCTGACCGCGACTACTGCCGTCGGCTGCGGGATCTCGCCACCGCGGAACCGGGACCACTGCCGGTGCAGACCGGCGGTTCCGCCGGCGACCGAGAATCCCGTGGTCTCCACCAACGCCGGATCGAACGGCAGCCCCGCGGCCTGCAGCGCGCCCTGATAGCCCGCGAGCCGATCGATGGCGGCGGTGAATCCGTAGGTGGTGTCGGTGTCGCGGCCCAGGAATGAGATGTCCCGGTGACCCAGTCCGATGAGATGTTCGGTCGCCCGGCGTCCGACCTCTACGTCGTCGATCAACACGGCCGCCATACCTTGGTAGCAGCCACCGATGGTGACGACCGGAATCCGGAAGTCGGTCAGCGAATCAATCCCGACCGGCACGTTCAGCGCGACGACGCCGTCGACCCGCTTGTGCAGCGCGCGGACGTCGATCTTGCCGGCACCCCGCACCGCGCCGTGCCCGGCCGGGTACAGCAACAGGTCATACCCGTTGGCGAACAGGGTTTCCTGGACACCTTCGATGGCCGCTGCGAAGAACCATCGCGAGAGCCATGGGGCCAAGATCCCAATGGCGCCCGACCTGCCGGTACTCAGGCCTGACGCACTGGGCGAAGCCACATATCCGAGTTGTTCGGCAGCAGCCTGAACGGCTGCCCTGGTCGTCGCGGCCACTCCGGGGAGACCCCGGAGTGCCCGCGACACAGTTGCCGGCGAGACGCCCGCGAGTGCGGCGACCTCGGCAATGCCGTTTGCCTCCATCACGAAATCGTCATCCTGCCGATTTGGCTGACCGAGGTCAGCCCTTGACGCCGCCGGCGAGGAGCCCTCTGACGAAGAATCGCTGCAGCGACAGGAACACGACCAACGGGACGATGATCGAGATGAATGCGCCCGAGGAAAGCAGCTCCCACTGGCCGTCCTTGCTGCCCGACAGTTCGGACACCGCGGCGGTAAGTGGTCGCAGATTGTTGCTGGGGGCGAATACCGTCGCGACGAGCAGATCGTTCCAGACCCAGAGGAACTGGAAGATGCCGAACGCGGCGATGGCCGGAACGAGCAACGGCATCAGGACCACGAAGAAGGTCTTGACGTGCCCCGCCCCGTCGACGCGGGCGGCTTCGATGATCGACCGCGGAATCTCGGTCATGAAGTTGTGCAGCAGGAAGATCGCCAGGGGCAGGCCGAAGATCGTGTGCGAGATCCACACCGGCCAGAACGAGTTCTGCAGCCCGAGGCTGACGTAGATCGTCTGCAGCGGGATCAGCGTGACCTGGATGGGCACGATCTGCAGCGCGAACACCGCGACGAACAAGATGTTGCGACCCTTGAACGGAATCCAGGCGAACGCATACGCGGCCAGCAACGCCAGGCTGATCGGGATGATCACGGCCGGAATGGTGATCACGAACGAGTTCAGGAAGAACCCGCTGAGGCCACCGGAGCTGTTGGACAGCGCATTGGTGTAGTTGTCCAGCGTCACGTGGAAGTTGCCGAACCAGGTCCACCAACCGGTGGTTTTCAGGTCGTTGACCGGCCGGAACGACGTGATCAACAGGCCGAGCGTCGGGATCGTCCACAGAATGGCGAGGATGATCGCGACACCGGAGGCCCACGGCGATGACAGCTTGGTCTTGGCGTCCTGCGCGCGCAGTTGCGCCTTCAACTTCCGCGCGGAAACCGGCGCCTCGGTGGAAGGTTCGATAGAGGGCTGGATGATTCCAGATCCGACGGTCATCGCATCTCCTCGGAAAGCCGCATCTGGCGGACGTTGTAGACGATCACCGGAATGATGATGATGAACAGCACGACCGCGAGGGCCGCGCCGATTCCCTCGCCGGCAGCGCCTTGCCGGAAGGTCTGGGTGTAGAACTCATTGGCCACCACGGAGGTCCCGAAGTTACCTCCGGTCATCGTTCGGACCACGTCGAAGGCCTTCAACGACACCATCGAAACGGTGGTCAGGACGACAACCACCGAGGGGCGAATGGTGGGCACGGTGACCTTCATGAACAGTTTGAAGCCGGTCGCCCCGTCAAGCTGGGCGGCTTCGATGATGTCGTCGGGAACAGCCTTGATCGCCGCGGACAGCACGGTCATCGCGAATCCGGCTTGGATCCAGACCATCACGATGATCAGGAACAGGGTGTTCCAGTTCGACTGCTGCAGGAACTGAACCGGCTTCAGGCCGACCCAGACGAAAAGCTGGTTCAGCAGACCGGTCTGCGCGGATCCTGCCTGCTTGTAGTCGTAGACGAACTTCCAGATGATCGAGGCGCCAACCATCGAGATGGCCATCGGCAGGAAGACGAGCGCCTTGGCGACCTTCTCAAAACGAGTTCGATCCACCAGCACCGCATACAGCAGCCCGAAACCGGTTGCCAGCAGCGGTACCAGAACGACCCACTCGACGGTGTTGAGCAGCACCTTCTGAAAGCTCGACTCGGTGAAGATCCTTGAGTAGTTGTCGAAGCCGATCACTTTTTCGGTGGCGACCTTGCCCGACGCGAGGATGACTTTCTTACCGTCCGGACCGACCACGTTCTGGATCTTTTGGAACGATCTGATGACCGTGCCGACCGCCGGGTACAACAGACCGCCGACCATGGCGATGGTCACCGGTCCCAAGAATCCGACAACGACCAGCCAGTTCGGAATCTTCGGGCGGTCGATCGCCAGCAAAATCAGTCCCATGATGACCAGGAAGATCACCACTGCGACCACCATGACGATCAGCTTGTCGCTGACCGACGTCGGTTTGAGAAACCAATCCATTTCAACTCCCTTCGTCAGAGCGCACACACCACGGAGGCGGGTTCGCCGGGGTCTTTCCTCCCGGCGGACCCGCCTCCGTTGGTCATGCGGACAGAGTCAACCGATCAGCCGGCCGGCCAGGCTGCGTCGATATTGGCCAGGGTCGTTGCATCGTCCTGACCGGTGATCCAAGCGGTGAACTGCTTCCACTCGGCGTCCGAACCCACTGCCGCGGGCATCAGGTCGGAGGCGTCGAAACGGAACACGGTCTCTGGCTTCTGCAGCACTTCCAGGGCGGTCTTCAGCACCGGGCTGGAGACGACTGACGGATCCATCGCCCGGTTGGCGAAGATGACGCCGCCGAGCTTGGCCCGCGCGTTGGTGTAGGTCGCGGTGGTCGCGAAGTACAGGAAGGCCTGAACCTCCGGACGGTCAGCGAAGGCAGCATAGAATTCGCCGCCGCCGAGAACCGGCTTCTTGAACTGCGGGTCGATTTCCGGGAAGTAGAACGCGTTGACGTCATCGGTCGCAGCGGGGCCTACCTTGGTGCCGGCCGGCCAGTTGGCCTCATAGAAGTTCGCCTGCTTGTGGAAGGTGCAGTCGCCCTTCAGGATCGGCAGACCGGCGTCCTGGAAGGTGGTGCTGGCGATGCTGCTGACGTCGCCGAATCCAGCGTTGACGTACTTCGGGTTCTTGACGACCTTGCCCATCGCGGCCAGCGCGGCGGCGATCTTCGGGTCACTGAACTTCACGTCGTGGGTGATCCACTGGTCGTAGACGTCCGGCCCTGCGGTGCGCAGCACGTAGTCCTCGAGCCAGTCGGTCAGCGGCCAACCGGTGGCGTCACCGGACCCGATGCCCGCGCACCACGGCTTGGCGCCAGTGGCGGCGATCTTGTCCGACAGCGCGATCAGCTCGTCGTAGGTGGTGGGAACGGTGTAGCCCTTCGCCGCGAAATCCTTCGGCGAGTACCAGATCAGCGACTTGAAGTTGGCACTGTTCGGGGCGCCGTACAGAACGCCGTTGACGGTGCCGTAACCCTTCCATGAATCGCCGTAATACTTGGCCACGTTGGCCGCGGTGTCGTCGGCCAGCGGCTTGATCAGTCCGCTGTCCTGGACGGTCTGGGCGAGCAGACCGGGCTGCGGGAAGAGCGCGAAGTCCGGCGGATTGCCCGAGCTCCAGCGGGTCTTGACGTCCGCCTCGAACGACTTCGTGCCCTCGTAGGCGACGGCCGCACCGGTGCAGTCGGTGAACAGCTTCCAGGCCTGGTTGTACAGGTCGGACTCGGGGGAGGTGATACTGCCGAACCCGCTGACCGTCTTGCCGGTCAGATCGCCGTACTTGGCTTTGACCTTGTCGCACCAGTCCGCGTCATCGTCGGCAATGGCACC
This sequence comes from Mycobacteriales bacterium, assembly GCA_038245175.1. Lineage (GTDB taxonomy): Bacteria > Actinomycetota > Actinomycetes > Mycobacteriales > Nakamurellaceae > Nakamurella. Next base: position 40,926 of record JBBRSR010000004.1, read on the forward strand.
GCCGGCGCTGCCGCCGCTGCTGGCCGACGTCGAGGAACCGCCGGAGGACGAGGGAGCAGACGACGACGCCGCGGACGACGGCGCGCTGGTAGCGGTTGTGCTGGATGCAGCTGGGGTACTGCTGCTTCCGCAAGCGGTCAGGAATAGCGCGAAAGCGCTCACTCCGGCGATAGCAGTAATCGCCTTTCGAGCCGATGAACTAGCCACTCGGCAGCCTCCTAAATTCTTCAACGATCCCGTGTGAGGGGCCTCACAACGATGTGAACCTTCTGTATGAAAGCGCTTGCGTAGAACGTTTGCAACCCCGGACGGTGATCTGGGCCGTAACAATTAGGTAACCCACCGAAAAGGCAGGCGAGGTCGGCCGCTCGCGCCGCGGACCCGCCAATCGGCGATGGGCCTGCGAAAATGTCGGAGCGACGGTCGGCTAAATCGATTGGGCGGCACCACCCAGGTCGTGTCTTCGGCAACTATCAACAACTGGTGTGACCAGTGCCACACCCTGCGGCGGATATCCGGGGCGGTCGTACAGTCGCCCCGTGCGCATCCTTTCCATCCAGTCATCCGTGGCCTACGGCTATGTGGGGAACACCGCGGCGACCTTCCCGCTGCAGCGGCTGGGACATGAAGTCTGGCCGGTTTTGACGGTGCACTTTTCCAATCACACCGGTTACAGCCAGTGGCGGGGCACCGTGCTCGATCCGGCCGTGGTCCGCGAGGTCATCGCCGGGATCAACGACCGCGGGGTGCTGGGGACCGTCGATGCGGTGCTCACCGGCTATCAAGGTTCGCCGGGCGTCGCCGAGGTCATCCTGGAGACGGTTCGCGAGGTCCGGGCCGCCAATCCGGCGGCCCTGTACTGCTGCGACCCGGTGATGGGGGATGTCGGCCGCGGGTTCTTTGTCGCGCCGGACCTCCCCGAGCTCATCCGCCTGCGGGTGGTCCCGGTGGCCGACGTCGTCACGCCGAACGCCTTCGAGCTGGCCTACCTCGCCGGTCTGACGCACCACGGTGAATTCGATTCGGCCGAAGCGGTGGTCGCCGCGGCCGACGTCGTCCGCGCCGCCGGCCCGGCCACCGTGCTGGTCACCTCGGTTCGATATCCGTTGCTGGGCAACGAGATCGGCATGATCGCCGTCGGGCCGGACGGGGCGTTCGAGGTCAGCACGCCGCAACTCCCGCTGTCAGTGAACGGCGCCGGCGATGTCACCGCGGCCTTGTTCCTGGCCCACCTGGTTTCCAGTGGCGCCGAGGTCGCGCTGGCCCGGGTGGCGTCATCGGTGTTCGCGATCCTGGACCTCACCCTGTCGATGGGCGCCCGGGAGATCCGGCTGATCGATGCGCAGTGGGCCATCGCCGAGCCGCCGTGCGAGTTCCCGGTTCGGCGATTGCGGTAGCACGACGGAAGGTCCTTCGGGCTGGCGGCGTCGGCGGTCACGATCAGGTGGATCGGCGACGAGAACACGCGGCGAGCCGCCTTCTGAGCCAGGAAGGCGGCCCCGGACTCACTGGGCGGAAAGTTGAGGCAGGACTGCGTACCATAACTTTCCTTCCAGCCGAAGATCGCGCAACTGAGCGGTGGTGACCACGGCCGCAGTCATGGTGACCCCGACCACTGCTCGCCGGCCACCGGTCCGGTTAGCACTGACGGCTGCGGCCGATCCGCACACCGACCAGAACACCGACCAGCATGGCTGCGGCGCCGGCCACCACGGCGGCCACCAGCGAGGCGCCGCGATCGGGTCGGGCGGCTGCCGGCGGCGCAGTCGCGGCCGGCACGGGAATGGTCGCGGTGAACGAGTCCGCCATCCCGGCCACAGCCGAAACCGGCTGCAACAGAACCGGCTTCACGCCGGTGAGCACATCGTCGATGGCACTGAAGAACAGCCCGGCGGTCTTCTTGGCGACACTACCGAGCACGCGCTGGCCGACGCCGCCGACCACACCGCCGACGGTCGCATCGGCGTCGTAATCGAGCGTGGTGGTGCCGTCCGGATTGCCGGTCAGGCGCACCGCGACGCTGGTGTCGATGGTGCCCGGACCCCCCGCGCCGGACGCCATCATGGTCAGCGAGATCGGCGCGATCAGGTCGACGAACTGGACCTGGCCGCTGTAGGAACCTTTGATCGACGCCACGCCCAGCGTCACCGTCAACCCGAAGTGATTCTCGCGCAGCGGTTCGAGCTCCTCGCAGCCGGGGATCACCGCGGCCAGCACGGCTGGGTCGGTGATCGCCGCCCAGATCCGCTCCGGGGTGGCATGCAGCACGGAACTGCCGACGATCTTCACTCCGCCACTTCCGGTCGGGTTGGCATCTGTGCCCGCGCGACCGTGTGCCGAAGGGCATGCAGCGCACTGGGATTGAGCGGCATCGAGGTGATGGGCAGGCCCACCGCATCCTGCACCGCCGAAGCGATCACCGCCGACACCGGGATCACCCCGGCCTCCCCGGCGCCCTTGATGCCCAGCGGATTGAGCGGGGACGGCGTCTGGATGTGACCCAACTTCAACTGGCCCAGGGCGATCTGCGGTATCTCGGTCACGTAGGGCATCAGAAAATCCATGAACGATGCGTTGAGCAGCTGGCCATCGCTGTCGTAGGCCAGGGTTTCGTACAGTGCGCCGCCGATCCCCTGCGCCACCCCGCCGTGCACCTGGCCGGCCACGATCATCGGGTTGATCATGTTGCCGCAGTCATGGATCACCGCATACTCGACGATGCTGATCTCCGAGGTGTCCGGGTCGACGGCGACGATAGCGGCGTGCATGCCGGCGGCGAAGGTACTGCGGGGCGGCGAAAAGTACTGCAGCCCTTCCAGTCCGGGGGATTCTCCGGGCTCGATCGGCGGCCGGTCGGGGTCGGCCGGTTTGGCGAACTGGGTGGCCTGCTTGGCCGCCTCGTCGAAGGCGTACCGCAGCGGGTTCGACAGCACGGCGAGCTGTCCGAGGCCGATCGCGTGTGACGGGCTGCCCTTGACGCTGACCATGCCGTCGACGAGTTCCAGATCGACCGGGTCCACCTCGAGCAGATCAGCGGCCACCGAGAGCGCCTTGGCCTTGGCCTCGCGGGCGGCGAGTGCGACCGCGGAACCGCTCATCACCGCCGCCCTGGAGGCGAAAGTGCCGACAGCATAACCGAACCGGCGAGTGTCGCCGGCAACGACCCGGACCTTGTCGAACTGAACGCCGAGTTCGTCGGCGACGATCTGGGCGAACACCGTCTCGTGCCCCTGGCCCTGGGTGGTCAGCCCGATCGCGACCTCGACCGATCCGTCGGTCAGCACGTGCACGTGGGCGCCCTCGTAGGGTCCGGGACCGGTGCCCTCGACGTAGCAGCCGAGCCCGATGCCCAGAAGTTGACCGGCTCGCTTGGCCGCCGCCTGCCGCTGCCCGAAGGCATCCCAGCCGATCAGCTCCTTCAACATCGTCAACTGCCGGGGGTAGTCGCCGGAGTCGTAGATCAGCGGCCGGCCGTCCTGGAAGATCAGGCCCTGGTCGAACGGGAACTCGTCGGGCTGGATGAAGTTGGCCTCGCGCACCGCGGTTCGGTCCTGCCCCAGGTACTCGGCGATCGCGTCCATCGTGCGTTCCATGGCGTACACCCCCTGCGGCCGGCCGGCCCCGCGGTACGGCGTGACGATCACCGTCGTGGTGTACATCGAATAGAATTCGACCCGGTACGAGCGTGGCTTGTACGGCCCCAACAGCTGGGTCGAGGTGACGATCGGGCAGATGATGCCGTACGGGGTGTAGGCGCCGTTGTCGTGCCAGAACGTCACGTCAAGTGCCAGCAGTCGGCCCTCGTCGTCGAAGCCGACCCGGATATGTTGCAGCTGGCCACGTTCGTGGGCGCTGGAGATGAAATGCTCGCGCCGATCCTCGGTCCATTTCACCGGGCGGCGCAGTGCCCGGGCCGCGAACGGCACGATGATCTCCTCCGCCCACGGGTGCATGATCTTCACCCCGAAGCCGCCGCCGACGTCCGGTGCGATCACCTCGACCTTGCCCAGGGGGAGCCCCAACTTCGCGGCAATCGCGGCCCGCACGGAGGTCGCCGTCTGGGTCGACGAATAGACCCGCAGCGATCGGTCATCGTGGTCCCAGCGCGCGTACACACCGCGCCCCTCCAGCGGCATCGAGCAGGACCGCTCGATGTCCAGATCCAGCTCGAGAGTGTTGGGCGCGGCTGCCATCTCGGCGACGACGTCGCCGACCTGCTGGATCAGGTGGGCCGAGATGTTGTCCGGCACGTCGGCATGCACCGCGTGCGTCGCGGCCCGGGACGCCGCTATGCCGACCACGGCCGGCCGGATTTCATACTCCACCCGGATCCGATCGCACGCATCCTCGGCCAGGTAGCGATCGTCGGCCACCACCAGCGCGATCGGCTCACCGACGTGATGGACGAACTCCCGGGCCAGCACGTACGCGGTTCGCGGCGCGTGCAGATTGGGGTGCGGGATCAGCACCGGAAGTGGCTCTGCCGCAGGGCCTTCGAGATCCTCGTAGGTGTAAATGGCGTGCACACCGGCGATCTCGAGCGCATCGCCGACCTCGATGTTCACGATCCGGGCGTGCGCGTGCGGCGAACGGACGAACGCACATTCCAGCGCCGGCACGCCCTGCTGTCCGACGTCGTCGGTGTAGCGGCCCTGGCCGGTGATGAGGCGCAGATCCTCGGTGCGCGGCACCGACGCGCCGAAGTAGCGGGTGCTCACAGCGAGTCCCGCTGGATCTGGGCCGCCCGGAGAACGGCGTCGACAATGTTCTGATACCCGGTACAGCGACACAGGTTTCCGGCGATCATCTCGACCGCCTCGGTGGGCGTCGGGTTCGGGTTCTCGGCCAGCCCGGCGGTCACCGTGGTCAGAAAACCGGGGGTGCAGAACCCGCACTGCAGGGCGTGACATTCGTGGAAGGCCTGCTGCACCGGGGACAGCGAATCGGGGTCGGGCCGCAGTCCTTCCACGGTGGTGACCGACTCCCCCGCCACCGAGACCGCGAAGATCAGGCAGGACCGCACCGGGTCACCGTTGAGCAGAACCGTGCAGGCGCCGCACACGCCGTGCTCGCAGCCGACATGGGTGCCGGTCAGACCGAGGTCGTGGCGCAGAAAGTCGGACAGCGTTCGCCGGGCGACAACGGTGGCCGCGCGGTGGATTCCGTTGACCCGGAGCGACACCGCGTGCCGCAGTTCCTCGGTCATCAGGCCGCCACGATCTGCCGCCTGGCCCTGGCGTGCACCGTCGCCTGCCGGACGGCGCGCACCGTGAGCACCCCGGCCAGGTGCCGCCGGTAGTCGGCGCTGCCATGAATGTCGCTCTGCGGATCCACCGCCGCCATGGCGAGGTCGGCAAGTGCGTCCTCTCCGGTCAGCGCCGCTTCGGTCACCTCCAGCACCAGCGGCGTCTCGGCGACGACCAGATACCCGCAGCGGGCCTCGGTGACGACGCCGGCGGCGTCGACCGTGACCACGGCGGCCACCCCGCACAGCGCGTAGTCACCGTGTCGGCGCGCGACCTCGGTGAAGGCGGATCCGGCGCCGGCCGGCAGCGCGGGAAAGAAAGCATGCAGCGCCAATTCGTCCGCCGCGAGCGCGGACTCCAGCGGACCGAGGAAGAAGTCGGCCGCCGCGATGCGGCGCTCACCTCGGCTGGAGCGGGCCAGGATGTGGCCGCCGGTCAAGGCGAGCACGCAGGTCAGCTCACCGGCGGGATCGGCGTGCGCCAGCGACCCCACGCTGGTCCCCCGGTTGCGGATGGTGGGGTGCGCGACAAACGCGAGCGCCTGAGCCAGCAGGGGTTGCGCGGTCGTCGCCGCGGCGTCGCGCTCGAGGGCGCGGTGCCGTGCGAGAGCTCCGACGGTAACCCCCGCTGGGGTGCTTTCGACGAAGTTCAGGCCAGCGATTCGATTGATGTCAACCAGGTGAGCCGGCGAGGCCAGCCGCATCGCCAACACCGGAACCAAGGACTGCCCGCCGGCGAGCACCTTCCCGTCCCGCCCGCATTCGGCCAGCACCGAAACGGCCTCGTCGACCGAGGTCGGGCCGTGCCAGATGAAGGGAGCCGGCTTCATCCCACGATGGTGCCCTATTTCCCCGCGGCGAGGACCTTCGGGGCGATCAACCGGGCGAAGTGATACATCACCACGGTCACCAGGGTGCCCAGCGCGATGCCCGACAGCGAGAACTGGTCACTGAATTTCAGCGTCACCCCACCGATGCCGATGATCAGCCCGGCGGCGACCGGAACGAGGTTGACCGGGTTGCCGAAATCGACCCGGTTCTCCACCCAGATCTTGGCGCCCAGCAGGCCGATCATGCCGTACAGCACTACGGTGATGCCGCCGATCACGCCGCCCGGGATCGCGGCCACCAGCGCGCCGAACTTCGGCGAGAACCCGAACAAGATGGCCACCGCCGCAGCCACATAGTAGGCAGCGGTGGAATAGACCCTGGTCGCGGCCATCACACCGATGTTCTCCGCGTAGGTGGTGGTCGGCGCGCTGCCGACGAACCCGGCCAGGGCCGTCGCGACACCGTCACCCAGAATCGCCCGGCCGAGGTAGGGATCCAGGTTGGTACCGGTCATCTCGCCGACAGCTTTGACGTGACCGGCATTCTCGGCGATCAGCGCGATCACGCCGGGAATCACCAGTAGGATCGCGGTGGCGGAGAAGGTCGGCAGTTGCGGCCCGGTGAGCACCTGCGTCGCCGTGGCGGTGTGCACGGTGATGTCGCCCGGAAACCCGATCCAGGACGCCTCCCGGACCGAAGTCAGGTCCAGCCTGCCGCCGCCGTCGACCGCGTCCAAGAGCCAGGACAGCAGCGTGCCGACGATGAGTCCGAGCAGGATCGAGATCCGCGAGATCATCCCCTTGAATCCGACGGACAATGCGATCACCACGACCATCGTGATCACCGCGACCCATTGATCCACCGGCCAGTAGACACTGGCCACCACCGGCGCCAGGTTGAAGCCGATCAGCATGACCACCCCGCCGGTGACCACCGGGGGCAGTACCGCAGACACCACAGGTGCGCCCAGGAAGTGGATCACCACGCCGACCGCGGCCAGGATCAGGCCGGCCACCATGATCGCCCCGGTGACCTGCGAACTGTCCGCTCCCGGCAGTGCGTAGATCGCGGTGGATGCCGCGACGAAGGCCGCCGAGGTGCCCAGGTAGGAAGGCACCTTTCCCTTCACGATCAGCAGGAAGATGATCGTCGCGACGCCGGACATCATCACGCCGAACTGCGGGTTGATTCCCATCAGCCGAGGGAAGACGAAGGTGGCGCCGAACATGGCGACCACGTGCTGCGCCCCGAAGCCCGCCGTCCGCGGCCAACTCAGCCGTTCGTCCGGTCGGACGGACTGACCGGGGGCGACGGTCTTGCCGTCACCGTGCACTGTCCATCGGAATGCCATCGCGACTCCTCTCGAAGAATGTCGGAACATGGTGCACGGCAACATGTTCGCCTGGTTGTGGGATCCGGCGCGGCGATGGGCCGGCAGTACCGGCGGGGTGAGCATAAGCCCCGCGTAGGGTGAGTCGGGTGGAAGCACTCGGCGCGGCAGCGCAGGGCATCAGCGATGTGGTTTCCGGTGCCGACCGCACCGGGACTGTACTGGGGTGCTGGTCGGCCGCGGTTGCGCTGGGCATCGACACGCCCACCGGTCGCCGCATCGTCTCGTTGCTGGGACTCCGCGCCTCGGGGGTGCCGAACGGGGTTCGGGTCGACAATGCCGCACTCCTGGCCGATCTCACCGTCGGCAATCCGGTGCTGCTGGGCTCCCGACAGATTCGCCTCGCCGGGCACGTCATCAGCGTGGTCCGTGAATACGCCACCCGGGTAGCGCTGATCCGCCTCGACGACGATCGGCTGGCGGCCGCTCGTCGGGCGCTGATGTCCGCGAAGTCGGGCGTGCCGATCGACCGGCTCCGCGCTCTTCGCACGGCCGTCGAAATGGGCGATGCCGAAGCCACCGCCGCGGTGGCCGGCACCCTGATCGGCCTCGGCGCTGGCAGCACCCCGGGCGGTGACGATGTGCTGGCCGGTTTGCTGATCGGTTGGCAGGCAACGGGACTGGCCGCGGATTCGGCGGTCCTGTGGTCGGCCATCGACGTCGATCTGGCAGGGCGGACCACCGCGCTGTCCGCGGATCTGCTGGCGCTCGCCGCGCGTGGCCACGCCGCGACCGAAGTGCTGGACGTGCTGCGGGCAGTGGACTCCCGCTCCCGCCCACACCTGCTGCGGCCGGCCCTGAATCGACTGCTCGCCGTCGGGCACACCAGCGGCGCCGACCTGGCCGGCGGCTTGCTACTGGGCGCCGCGCGCCGACTGGTCGGTGCATCACGATGATCGTTGCCTCATGATGGCCGCGGCCCGATGACCGAACACGTCGAACTCCGTACCGGGGTTTACTACGACTCGATCAGCCTGCTGCGGGTGGCTCAGGCAGCGGCCGCCACCCCCGGGGTGAGCGCGGCCCAGGTCGCAATGGCCACCGCATTGAACCTCGAACTGACCGCCGGACTGGGTTTTGTACTGCCCCCGGCGGCCGGTCCGAATGAGTTGCTGATCGCGCTGCGCGGCACCGATGAATCGGCCATCAGCGCGGGCCTGGCCGCGATCGAAGCCGCGATCGAAGCACATGCGCGACCATCGTCGTCGACCGCCGGCGATGCCCCGCCCCGGACGGTGCGGTCGGCTGTGGTAGCCGAACCGCAGGCGTCGATCGTGGTCATTTCACTGCCGGGCCCGTTCGTGCCGGCCGAGGCGATGGATGCGATCAACGGCGGGCGGCACGTGCTGATCTTCTCCGACAACGTCAGCCTGGCGCACGAAGTTGCGCTCAAGACGGCAGCCGCTGCCGCCGGCGTGCTCGTGATGGGGCCGGACTGTGGCACCGCGATAATCGGCGGCGTCGGCCTGGGCTTCGCGAACGCGATTCGCGCCGGACCGGTGGGCATCGTGGCGGCTTCCGGTACCGGCGCCCAGCAGTTGAGCTCGCTGCTCGACGAGGCAGGGGTCGGCGTTTCGCACCTGATCGGGCTCGGCGGCCGGGATCTGTCCGCAGCCGTGGGTGGCCGCTCGGCGCTCCAGGCGATCCGGCTGCTGCAGTCCGATCCGGCTACCGAGCACATTGTGCTGGTGTCCAAACCGGCCGACCCGGCGGTCGCCGCGCACCTGGTCGAACTGCTCCAGGCCGGCCCAACCCCTTTCACCGTCGTCATTCTCGGGCCGGACGGCACCGATCTGACCAGTGCTGCCGAAAGCGTGCTGAGTGCGGTCGGCGCCGTGGCCCCGGTCTGGCCGAGCTGGGGTTCGCCGGTCGTTCCCGGCGGGCGGCCGACGCTGATTCGCGGCCTGTTCAGTGGGGGAACCCTGGCGGACGAGGCGATGGCGCTGATCGGTCGAAGTGTCGGGCGGGTCCGGTCCAACATTCCGCTGGCGCCGGTTGACGCCATCGAGCAGGGCCTGCTGCGTGGCGTGCCGCAGCTGAGCGGGTTGGGCCACGTTGTCCTTGACCTGGGCGACGACGGGTTCACCCGGGGTCGCGCACATCCGATGATCGATCCCACGCTGAAACTGCAGCTCCTCCAGGACTGCGCAGCTGACCCGAACGTCGGGGTGCTGCTACTCGATGTGGTGCTCGGCCACGCGGCCGACCCCGATCCGGCACGCCTGCTGGCGCCGGCGGTCGCGGCCGCGATCGCCGCCGCGGCCCGATCCGGCCGAGAGCTCGCCGTGGTGATCTCCCTGTGCGGGTCTGCCGCCGATCCGCAGGGCCGGGACCGGCAGGCCGGCGCCTTGGCCGCGGCCGGCGCGCACCTGTTCGCCTCCAACGCCGCGGCCGCCCGGGCCGCGGTATCGCTGTCCGGCCACAGTCCCTATGCTCAGCCCTCGATGCCTGGTGCCCGGGCGGGGCTGGGCGGCTCGGCCGGTGGCGGGGATCCGCAGGCCGCCGATCAGGGTCCGGTCGACCTGCTGACCACGCCGACCGCGGTGATCACCGTCGGTATCGATCTGCTCGCCGATGCGCTGCGCGCTCAGGCGGTGCCCGTGTTGACCGTCGACTGGCGGCCACCGACCGCCACCCCCACCATCAGCATCCGTGGCGTCGCCCAGGACCCGCTGTCCGTGGTGCTAACCGATCCGCGGCTGGCCGCGGCCAATCAGCAAGCGGCGACCCGGATGTTGGCCACCCAGGCACTGCTGGTCGACGTGCTGCCGGCCGCCGAGGCGCTCGGTCTGTCGCCGGACGAGTTCTGTCACGCCGGGCCACCCATCTCGTGGGAACGGGCGTCCGGCCCGCTGCGGGGTGCTCTGATCGCGGGCTTGCTGCTCGAAGGACTCGCCGTCGATCCCGCCGACGCACAGGCGAAGCTGGCCGGCGGCGCCACAGTCAGATTGTCGCCGTGCCACGACCACCACGCGGTCGGCCCGATGGCCGGGGTGATCACCCCGTCCATGTGGGTCTTCAAGCTGATCGATCAACACACCGGCGCTGCCGCCTACTGCCCGCTGAACGAGGGTCTGGGCAAGGTGATGCGGTATGGCGCCTACTCTCCCGAGGTGATCGATCGGCTGCGCTGGATGGCCGCGGTGCTCGGACCAGCGCTGCGCAGCGCCGTCCGGGCCGGACCCGGAGTGGACACGACCGCCATCGTCGGCCAGATGATCCAGATGGGCGACGAGGGCCACAACCGCAACCGCGCCGGCACGCTGATGTTGCTCCGCGAGTTGTTGCCGACCCTGCTGACCAGCGGCATCCCGAGCGGCGACCTAGCCGAGATCGCCCGATTCCTCGGCGGCAACGACCATTTCTTCCTCAACCTGGTGATGCCGACCGGAAAATTGATGGGTGACGCCGCAGCGGACATCGCCGGTTCCAGCGTGGTCACCGCGATGTGCCGCAACGGCACCGATTTCGGCATCCGGGTGTCCGGCACCGGCGACGAGTGGTTCACCGGTCCCGCCAATTACCCGCAGGGCCTGTTCCTGCCCGGTTTCGGCCCGGGCGACGCCAACCCCGATATCGGTGACTCGGCGATCACCGAGACGATGGGCATCGGCGGCATGGTGATGGCCGCGGCGCCGGCCATCGTCCGGTTCGTCGGCGGCGCGGTGCCAGACGCGCTGGCGACCACCCGCCGGATGTATGAGATCACCCTCGCGGAGAACCCCGCCTTCGCGGTGCCGATCCTGGAGTTCCGCGGCGCGCCGACCGGCATCGATGTGACCCGGGTACTGCGAACCGGCATCCTTCCGCAGATCAACACCGGGATGGCCGGTCGGGTCGCCGGCACCGGGCAGGTCGGTGCGGGTCTGGTGAATCCGCCGATGGAGTGCTTCAGCTCTGCGATCGGCGGGCTGGCTGCACGCGTCTGACGGTGTTCGGGGTGGCGGGCCGGTGAACGGGTTACCCTGTCGCTGAAAACGTTTTCGGGCAGGAAGGGACGCACCCGCATTGGCCACCCGACTCGAGACCGCTCCCTCCACTGACTCGCCGCTGCACAACCCTGCCCGCCGCTGGTTTCACTATTCATTGCCGGGCGCCTGGGTGGCCCTGATTTTCGCCTGCGTGTCCTTCACGCCCTCGTTGCTGCCGCGCCCCGGCGCGTTCCAGGGCTTCGTCTGCGCGGTAACCGGAGCGATCGGCTACGGTCTCGGCGTCCTCGGCGCGCGGGTCTGGCGCGAGTTCGCCAACCGCTCGGAGCGGCCGGCTCGACCGTCGTCCTGGCGTGTTCTGTACATCGTGGCCGCGGTGGCACTGGTCGCCTCCTACTTTCTCGGTCAACGCTGGCAGAGTCGGATCCGCGAACTGATCGGGGTGGGGTCGGAACCATTTCTGTCCCGGCTGTTGTTTCCGTTCGTCGCCGCCCTGGTCTTCGTGGCGCTGGTCGCGCTCTCCCGCGGGTTCCGGTGGATCTACCGCACACTGGCCACGCTGCTCGGCCGGTGGTTCGGCGAACGAGCGGCCCGGACCCTCGGCTGGGTGCTGGTCGTCACCGTCTCGTTGCTGCTCGCCAGCGGTGTGCTGCTGGACGGCATCATCGGGATGGCGGACAAGAGCTTCGCGCTGCTCGACACCACGACCCGCGACAGCGTGGTCCAACCCGCTTCACCGCTCCGCTCGGGTGGCCCCGGCTCGTTGGCCACCTGGGATTCGTTGGGCTATCAGGGCCGCAACTTCGTCGGACAGGGGCCGACCACCGAGCAGATCGCCGCTTTCACCGGCGCGGCGGCGACGGAACCGATCCGGATCTACGCCGGCATCGCGTCGGCGGGCGATGTCGAGGCCCGCGCCCGGTTGGCGGTCGACGACCTGCAGCGGGCCGGCGGCTTCGACCGCGGATACCTCCTGGTCACCGGCACGACCGGCACCGGGTGGGTAGATCCGGGCGCCCTGTCTGCATTCGAATACGAAACCGGCGGCAATGCTGCCAGCGTCGGGATCCAGTACTCCTATCTGCCGTCCTGGGCCTCGCTCGTCGTCGATCAGACCCGGGCCCGGGAGGCGGGCAGGGCCCTGTTCGACGCCATCTACGGACGCTGGATAACGCTGCCCGCCGCCGGCCGGCCCAGACTGTTCGTGTTCGGCGAAAGCCTAGGATCGTTCTCCGCGGAAACCGCCTTCAGCGGTGAGTACGACCTGAGCAACCGGGTCGCCGGGGCAATGTTCGCCGGCCCGCCGAGCTTCAACAGCCTCTATCGGGAGTTCACCGATAACCGCGATGCCGGCAGCCTGCAGGTGGAGCCGGTGTTCCGGGGCGGTCGGACGGTGCGCTTTTCCAGCGACCCTGCGGCCGGCGTCCAACCGGTCTCGGCGCCCTGGGACGGCGCCCGCGTGCTGTACCTCGTGCATCCGTCGGATCCCGTCATCTGGTGGAGCACCGACCTGATCTTCAACCGGCCGGACTGGCTGGCCGAAGCACCCGGCCGGGACCTGCTCGATGAGATGGTCTGGCTGCCGTTCGTCACGTTCTGGCAGGTCACCGCGGACATGCTGGAACCGGTCGACGTGCCGCCCGGCCACGGGCACGTCTACACCCAGGAATATGTCGACGGGTGGGCCGCGCTGATCCAGCCGGCGGGCTGGACGGCGGACAAGGCGGCGGCGCTCAGGGAGATCGTGCTGCAATACCGGGCCTGACCGGCGGGCGCTCATTCGGCTGCCTCAGATCAGTTCGAAGTGCACCTCGACGCTGACCGTGACCTCTGATTCGCCAGAGGCTATCGGCATCGAAGCGGCCATCGCCATCTCGCGCTTGAACACCGGGACGGGCCCGTACGGGATCGCTTCGCTGATCGCGGTGATCGGCCCGAGGTTGCGACCGGCGAGCCGCGCGTAGTGCGCGGCCTTGGTCTGAGCATCGGCCATGGCCAGCTCTCGGGCGCTGGACACCGCAGCCGCGGGGTCGGCGGTGCTGAAACTCAGACCGTCGAACCGCACCCCCTCGACCCCGGTGGTGGCCAGATCGGTGAGCAGCCGACTCAGCGTGCTCAGTCCGTGCAGGCTGGCGACCAGGTTCTGCCCGGCGGCATACCCGAGCAGCACCTCCTGCCCATTCTGGTAGTTCGTCTTCGGCCCGAGCCGGAAGTCCGCGGTCCGCACATGCCGGGAGTCGATGCCACCGTCGGCCAGCACCGCCAGTACCGCGGTCGCGCTGGCAGCCGCGGCGGTGAAGGCCTGGCCGGCGTCGGACCGGACCACCTCGACGCCGAGGGTGAAGTCGACCTTGTCCGCGGTGGCCCGAACGGCACCGTGCCCGATCACCGTGATTCCTCGTTCGCTCATCGTTCGATGGTAGGGCCCGGCCTGACCCGCGGTCGGCGATGATCATGCTGTGAGCGGGGTATTTATGAACGATATCGCGGCGCATGATTTCGCAGGGCCCTGTGCGTGTTCTGATGGTGGCATGGAAGGGAGCTGGTGATGGTAGCGCCGGTGTCGTTGGACGAGGATCGCATCCTGGCCCTGGAGTTGGTCCGGGCGACGGAGGCGGCGGCGGTGGCCGCGGCCCGGTTCCTCGGGCGGGGTGACAAGGAAGAGGTCGAGGCAGCGGCGGTCGATGCGATACGCCCGGTCCTGGGCACCATCCCGATGCGCGGGGTGATCGTGATCGGGAAGGGCGCGAAGGATGACGCCCCGATGCTGTACAGCGGCGAGCACGTCGGCGCCGGGACGGGTCCGTTGGTCGACATCGCGATCGACCCGGTGGACGGGGCGGGCCTGACCGCGAAGAGCCTGCCGAACGCGATGTCGGTGATCGCCGTGGCGGACCGCGGGGCGATGTTCGATCCCGGACCGTGTGTGTACATGGACAAGCTGGTGGTCGGCGCCGACCTTGTCGACGTGGTGGAATTCGACGCGCCGATCGAGGACACCCTGGCGGTGATCGCCCGGACTCGCGGGGTGAGCGTCGCGAACGTCACGGTCGCCCTGCTGGACCGGCCCAGGCACGACGAGCTGGTACAGCGGATCCGCGCGGTCGGGGCCAGGATCAAGTTCCTGATTGCCGGCGATGTCGCCGGGGCGCTGATGGCCCTGCAGCCCGACTCGGAAGTCGATGTGCTGATCGGCACCGGCGGCACGGCGGAGGGCATCGTGGCGGCCTGTGCGGTGATGTGCCTGGGCGGGGCGATCTTCGGCCGGCTCCGCCCCCGGGATGAGAAGGAACGTCGGCGAACCGCTGATCTGGGCCATCAGCTATCGACGGTGCTGACCACCGGCGACCTGGTCAGCGGGCATAACGCATACTTCGTGGCCACCGGCGTGACAGACGGCGAGGTGCTCAAGGGTGTCCGGTATTCCGCAGATCTGGCGATCACCCAGTCACTCGCGATGAGATCACGCACCGGCGTGGTGCGCCTGATCGAGACCAGGCACCGATTGAGCACCTCGACCCTGGTGCCGACGCCCGGCCAGGCGGGTCACCGGAGTTGAGCAACACCACTGAGCACTTCACACCCGCCGGACCGGTAACGCAGGGCAGGTTCCGGTCCTGGCTGTTGCAAGGCCTGGTCCACCGATCGGGTTCCCAGCCGGGTCCGGGCCAGCTGCCGCCGCCGGCGCATCGGACGCATTCGTGGTGGACAGTGATGTGCCTGACCGGCGTGGACTATTTCTCGACGCTGGGGTATCAGCCTGGGATCGCCGCATTGGCCGCTGGCTTGTTGTCCCCGCTGGCCACCGTCGTGCTGGTGCTTCTCACTCTGTTCGGAGCGCTGCCGGTGTACCGGCGGGTGGCCAAGGAAAGCTTCCGCGGCGAGGGTTCCATCGCGATGCTGGAACGACTGCTGCCGAAGTGGATCGGTAAACTGTTCGTGCTGGTGCTCCTCGGGTTCGCGGCCACCGACTTCCTGATCACGATGACCCTGTCGGCTGCCGACGCCACCGAGCACCTGGTCAGCAATCCGTTGGTCCCGCCCGGCTGGTCGGACCACTACCTGGTGATCACGCTCGGACTGTTGGCGCTGCTCGGCGCGGTATTCCTGCGTGGCTTCGCTGAGGCCATCGGCATCGCGGTGGTGTTGGTCGCGGTCTACCTGACGCTGAACGCCGTCGTGGTGGCGGTCAGTGTGGCCCACATCGCGTCGGCGCCCGCGCTGATCACCGACTGGACCAGCACACTGGCGGCGACCCACTCGAGCCCGTGGATGATGATCGGCATCGCGCTGCTGGTCTTTCCCAAACTCGCGTTGGGCCTGTCCGGGTTCGAAACCGGGGTCGCGGTGATGCCGCAGGTCACCGGCGCCGCCGACGACACGGAGCAGCGACCGGAAGGTCGGATCCGCGGCACCCGCCGGCTACTGACCACCGCGGCGGTGACCATGAGCGTGTTCCTGATCGCCACCAGCCTGATCACCACGTTGTTGATCCCGCAACCGGAATTCCAACCCGGCGGACACGCCAATGGTCGGGCGCTGGCCTATCTGGCGCACGAATACCTCGGCAGCGGCTTCGGCACCCTGTACGACATCTCGACCATCACCATCCTGTGGTTCGCCGGGGCGTCGGCGATGGCCGGACTGTTGAACCTGGTCCCCCGCTACCTGCCCCGATACGGAATGGCGCCGGAGTGGTCCGAAGCCGTCCGGCCATTGGTGCTGGTGTTCGCCGCTATCGCATTTCTCGTCACCTGGGTCTTCGACGCTAATGTCGACGCGCAGAGCGGCGCCTACGCCACCGGCGTACTGGTGTTGATGACGTCCGCGTCGGTCGCGGTCACCCTCTCCGCCCGCCGGCGCCGCAAGACCGGCCAGACCATCGCGTTCGCCGTCATCGGGACGGTGTTCGTCTACACCACCATCGCAAACATTCTGGAACGCCCGGACGGGGTGAAGATCGCGGCCCTGTTCATTCTGGCGATCATCGGGGTCTCCGGCGCCTCGCGGATATCCCGGTCCTTCGAGCTGCGCGTCGACCGAATCATCCTGGACGACACCGCCGCCGGTTTCTTTGCCCAGTACGCCGGGCGGAACGTCCAACTGGTCGCACACGATCCGGACAAGCCTGGTGAACAGACGCTCGGTTTCAAGGAGCGACAGCAGCGGGCCGAGAATCACATCCCGTCCGAGGACCCGATCATCTTTCTGGAAGTCGCCCTGTCCGACGCCTCCGACTTCAGTTCGGAACTGGACGTCCGAGGCTCTACCAGGAACGGCCGCCGGGTGCTGGAGATGCGCAGCCCGACCATCGCGAACGCCATCGCCGCCCTGCTGTTGCACCTGCGCGACACCTATCAGGTCAAACCCAACGTGTACTTCGAATGGACCGAGGGAAACCCTGTCCGCAACTTCCTGCGGTTCCTGTTCCTCGGTGTCGGCGAGATCGCGCCGCTGACCCGTGAAGTTCTGCGGCGCGCCGAACCCGACCCCGCCCATCGACCACGGGTCCACGTCAGCTGATTCAACGTGGTCTGCGCCACCTCGACGGGGTGGCGCCATCCGACCGGCCCGCACTGATCACCCGGGTGGATCAGATCGCGCACGAATCGCCCTCGCAGGATTCGGCACCCTGCGGGCTCGCCAGCACCGTCAGCGGGGCTCGTGCCGCCCACGCCTGGTTGAGCGCCTGACGCAGCACCTCGGCCGGCTGCGCGCCGGAGACTCCGTACTTGCCGTCCAGCACGAAGAACGGGACGCCCGTGATGCCCAGCTGTGTGGCCTGCCGCTCATCCAGTCGGACGTCATTGGCATAGGCATCACCGGCCAGCACGTCAGCCACCTCGGCCGCGTCTAGCCCGACTTCGGCAGCCAGGTCGATCAGCGTCCGGTGGTCGCCGATGGGTTGGCCTTCGGTGAAGGTCGCCCGGAACAGTCGTTCCTTCACTTCCGCCTGCAGACCGCGTTCGGCGGCGAAGTGCAGCAGCCGGTGCGCGTCGAAGGTGTTGCCGCTGCGGTTGAGGTCGAACCGAAACTCCAGGCCCTCGGCGGCAGCGGTATTCGTCATCTGGTCGAGCATCTGCTGGGCCTTGGTGCCGGAGGTGCCGAATTTGGCGGCCAGCCGGGCGACGTGGCTCTCGGTGGGAACGGCCGGGGTGGTCGGATCCAGTTCGAAGGAATGCCAGGTCACCGTGACCTCGTCGGCGTGCTTGAACGTACTGAGCGCAGTTTCGAACCGGCGTTTACCGACGTAGCACCACGGGCAGACGACGTCGGACCAGATGTCAATGTTCACCTCTGTCGCAACGCGTGCCGGCGGCCCGAGATTCCCGGCGGGCCCGCCGCGCCGGCCCCCTGGCATCATCACTGAGGTGAGTGCCACTGTGCAGGCCCGCGGTGTGAGCGCCGGATTTGCCGACCGCATGCTATTTTCCGGGCTCGACCTGATCGTCGCCCCCGGCGACGTGCTCGGCCTGGTGGGCGCGAACGGTGCCGGCAAGTCGACTCTGCTCAGGATCCTTGCCGGCGTGGACTCCCCGGCGGAGGGGCTGGTCACCCTGTCCCCGTCGGATGCGACAGTCGGCTATCTGCCCCAGGAGGTCGAGCGGCGCACCGGCGAAACCGTCGCCCAGCACCTGAGCCGCCGGACCGGGGTCGCAGCAGTCCAACGAAGCCTGGATGAGGTCACCCAAGCACTCGCCGATGGACTCCCCGGCGCGGATGAGCGCTACTCGCTGGTCTTCGATCGCTGGCTGACCCTGGGCGCGGCCGATCTGGACGAGCGGGTCGGCGCCGTACTGGCCGACCTCGGTCTGGACGTGGAGACCGAGATGCCGATGACCGGACTCTCCGGCGGCCAGGCCGCCCGGGTCGGTCTGGCCGCCCTGCTGCTCTCCCGATTCGATGTGCTGCTGCTGGACGAGCCGACCAACGACCTCGACCTGGACGGGCTGGCCCGACTCGAGCGGTTCGTCACCCAGTCCAGAGTCGGCATCGTCGTGGTCTCGCACGACCGGGAATTCCTGGCCCGATGCGTGACCTCCGTGGTGGAACTGGACCTGATCCAGCAGACGGTGAAGGTCTACGGCGGCGGGTATGACGCGTACCTGGCCGAGCGCGAGGTAGCGCGGCGACATGCCCGCGAGGCGTACGAGGAGTACGCGGACAAGCGGGACGACCTGAAGGAACGCGGGCGGATGCAGCGTGGCTGGATGGATCAGGGCCTGCGCAAACAGGCGTTCGCCAACCGCAGGGACAACGACAAGATCGGGCGCGCGTCCCGCATCGAGCAGACCGAGAAGCAGGCTTCCAAAGCCCGGCAGACCGATCGGATGCTGGAGCGCCTGCCGGAAGTGGCCGAGCCTCGCAAGGAATGGCGCCTCCAATACTCGATCCAGGCCGCCGGGCGGTCGGGATCGGTGGTGGCGACGCTGCGCGACGCAGTCGTCCACCGCGGTGGTTTCCGGCTTGGACCGGTCAGCCTGCAGATCGATCTCGGCGACCGGATCGGGGTCACCGGGCCCAACGGCGGCGGCAAATCCACCCTGCTGGCAACCCTGCTCGGCCGGCTGCAGCCCAGTTCGGGGGTGGCGTCCCTGGGCTCCGGCGTGGAAATCGGCGAGGTCGATCAGGCGCGCGGGCTGCTCACCGGCCCGGGAACCCTGCTCGACGCCTTCGCGTTGCAGGTGCCGCAGTGGACCGACAACGAGATGAGGACGCTGCTGGCCAAGTTCGGGCTGGGCTCTGCCCACGTCCTGCGGCCGACGACTTCAGTGTCCCCGGGTGAACGAACCCGGGCGGCGATGGCGCTGCTGCAGGCCAAGGGGGTCAACCTGCTGGTGCTCGACGAACCCACCAACCACCTGGACCTGCCCGCTATCGAGCAGCTCGAATCGGCCCTGGATGAATACACCGGGACGCTGCTCCTGGTCACCCACGACCGGCGGATGCTCGATGCCGTCCACCTGAACCGCCGCTGGCATGTCGACGGCGGCGTGGTCACCGAGACCTGATACCCACAGACGCCGACGCCGTTGGCCGGGTGGCACGGCCGCCACCGATACGCTGGCCGGATACCGGCCGAACCGGATAAATGTGAGCGCGGGGGTACCGAAAGATGCTGTCAACGACCGAACCGATCCGGGTGGCGATCGCCTGCCAGGGCGGCGGAAGTCACACCGCCTTCACCGCGGGCGTGCTGACCAGGCTGTTCCAGGCCGACGTGATGTCCACGTACAACGTCGTCGGATTGAGCGGGACGTCCGGTGGGGCCATCTGCGCGACGCTGGCCTGGTCTGCGCTGATCGACGGTGATCCGAGTGCGGCCGGGCCGCTGCTCGCTCAATTCTGGGCGGACAACTCGGCATCGTCCGTGCAGGATCGGTTTGTCAACAACCTCGTTCAGTTCGCGAGCAAGCTGGCGGACTACGTCACAATTCCCGCGGCGAGCCCCTACGACAACCCGATCTCCGATACGGCCTCCGCACAGTTGACCGCGCTGCTCGAACGGCGGATCGATTTCGACGCCGTTCAGGCAAGCGCGCAGGCACAGCCCGATCCGCCTGCGCTGCTGCTGGGTGCGGTGGATGTGGTGTCCGGCGCGTTCAAGGCGTTCGACAGCCGCAAGGGCGAGATCACCGCGGAGGCGATCCTGGCTTCCGCGGCCATTCCGACCCTCTTCAAGTCGGTGCACACTGCCGGCGGCATCTATTGGGATGGCTTGTTCTCGCAGAATCCGCCGGTCAAGGAGCTCCTGGACAGCGCGCCCGACGAGGTCTGGGTGATCCAGATCAATCCCCAGGTCCGGGCCACGGAACCGAAGAGCGTCGTCGAGATCGCCGACCGCCGCAACGAACTCGCCGGCAACCTGTCGCTGTACCAGGAGCTCGACCACATCGAGCTCATCGACAAGATGCTCGACGACGGCCTGCTGGTCTCCGGCGGCAAGTACAAGCCGATCAAGGTTCGAGTGATCGAGATGATCCGGCCGCCCAGCTCGCAGTCTGCCGGCGCGGCCTCCAAGCTCAATCGCGACCCGGCGTTCCTCGCCGAACTCATCGCCCATGGGGAGCAGCGGGCCGAGCAGTTCATCGCGGCACTGGGATTTGAGAATGCCTGGCTCGACGGCGATCTGGAGACGATCCTGAGTTACTTCGCCGACGAATGCGAGGTCGCGTCGGCGGCGCCATTTGCCGCTGCCGAATCACGGCCCGGGGCGGACTCGGCGCGAGAGTTCATCGGCCAACGGCTTGCCTCGGGCGTGACCGTTGACCTGACCAAGAAGCAGCTGGCCGGCGACCGGGTGACCTGGACGGTCCGCGCCTCGGACAACGGGTCGGGCAAGCGGAATCGCGGAATCGCGGAAGCGCGATTCATCGACGGCAAGATCACCAGCTTCCGGCTCGACGCCGTCGGTTAGCCGATACCGATCCGAATTTCGGGCTGCCAGGTCGGGCTCCGCGGACCTGCTGCTAAAGAGCCAAGTCGGTGAAGCGGCTGTAGTGCAACTGATGAGCGACGGCCACCGTCATCGTCTGCCCGTTACGGTGCTTGGCGACGATCAGGTCGGCCTCACCGGCCCGTGGATCGTCCGGCTCGTGGATGTCGGGGCGGTGGACCAGGATCACCATGTCGGCGTCCTGTTCGAGCGAACCCGACTCGCGAAGATCGGACAGCAGTGGTCGTTTGTCGGTGCGCTGCTCGGGGCCACGGTTGAGCTGCGAGATGGCGATCACCGGAACTTCGAGTTCCTTGGCGAGCAGCTTCATCTGGCGGGAGAACTCGGACACTTCCTGCTGACGGGACTCGACCTTCTTGCCCGACGACATCAGCTGCAGGTAGTCCAGGACGATCAGTTTCAGGTCATTGCGCTGCTTGAGCCGGCGCGCCTTCGCCCGGATCTCCATCATCGTCATGTTCGGCGAATCATCGATGAACAGCGGCGCGTCGGAGATCTCGCTCATCCGGCGGACGATCTTCTTCCAGTCCTGCTCATCCATCTTCCCGGAGCGCATCTGGGACAGCTTGATCCCGGCCTCGGCGGACAGCAGCCGCATGGTGATCTCCGACTTGGACATTTCGAGGGAGAAGATCACGCTGGTCAACCCGTGCTTGACCGAGCAGTTGCGGGCCACATCCAGCGCCAGCGTGGACTTCCCGACGCCCGGCCGCGCGGCGATGATGATCATCTGGCCGGGGTGGAACCCATTGGTCAGCGCGTCCAGGTCGGTGAAACCGGTCGGTACCCCGGCGGATAGCCCGCCCCTGGTCTGGATGGCGTCGATCTCATCCATCGTCGGCTGCAGCAACTCCTCGAGGATCACGTAGTCCTCGGTGGTCCGCCGCTCGGTGACCTCGTAGATCTCCGCCTGCGCCCGGTCGACGATCTCATCGACCTCACCGCTGCCGGCATCGTTGTCACCGCCGCCGTAGCCGAGCTGGACGATCTTCGTGCCCGCCTCCACCAGCCGGCGCAGGATCGCCTTCTCGCCGACGATCTGGGCGTAGTAGCCGGCATTCGCCGCTGTCGGCACCGTCGCGGTCAGGTGGTGCAGATAGACGGCGCCGCCTACCCTGGGCAGCAGGCCGGCGCGCTCCAGTTCGGCCGACACGGTGATCGCGTCGGCCGGCTCCCCGCGTGAATACAGATCGAGTACCGCCTCGAACACGTGCACATGTGCGGGCTTGTAGAAGTCCTTGGCGATCAGCACCTCGATGACGTCGGCGATCGCGTCCTTGGAGAGCAACATGCCGCCGAGCACGGACTGCTCGGCGGGCAGATCCTGCGGCGGCTGCCGATCGAAGGCCACCGCAGTCGAGGAAGAAGTGGATGAACCGCCATTGCGTGCCGGCTTCCACTGCTCATCGGCTGCCATGGCATTCCTTTCTCGGTGACGAACCCAGCCGACGGCTGTAGTCATACACATGTTCTACCCGGCGGCACCGACAGTGCCCGTCCGCCCGTGCTGGGCTGACCGTGCGGAGTCGGCAACACCACCTGCCAAGCGGCCGCAGCTGCTCGGCGAGGGCGGCTGTCACACGCTAAGCCGAACCCTGCGCGGGGCCAAATGGAGATGTTGATCGAGCCGGGATGGCTTGGGGACAGTTTCGGTGTTTGCGCCGCTCGCCGAGTTGTCCCCATGTGGACAGATTGGGGAAATGTCCATCCCTGCCGAGCGAACCCGCAGGTCCAGGCCGTGATCTTGCTGTGACATGTGTGGATAGAAATTGGTGACAGACCGTGCGGCGCGGCGCGCGGAAGGCACTTTCGGCGTGTCGGACCCTGGTCGGCCAGCTGTTATCAACTGGTAGCGCCCCATTAGTGCATTCGGGAAAAGTGCTGGCACACGAGTGATACCGGCATTCGTGTCGGCAGGGATGATGGTCACCCGCCGTGTGCTAGCCGGGCACTAAGCTCACCGCATGGGGCTGATCTGGGAACAGGTAGTGATCGATGCCGCCGATCCGGTCGCGCTCGGTCATTGGTGGTCGACGGCGCTGGGCTGGATCGTGGTCAACGACAGCGCCGAAGAGTTTGAAATACAGCCGGAACCGGGCCGACTGCCCGGTCTGATCTTTCTTCCGGTACCGGAGCGGAAGGCGACCAAAAACCGCCTACACCTCGATTTTCGGCCGCGGGACCACGCCGCCGAAGTCGCCCGCCTGGTGGCTCTCGGCGCCGTCAGGGCTGACATCGGCCAGGGAGATCAACCCTGGGTAGTCCTGGCGGATCCCGAGGGTAATGAGTTCTGTGTGCTCAGCGGCCGGTCAGGCGCGACAACCTAGGCCTCGGTCGGGCGGGCGGCAACCCCTTCCGGCGAACCTCGCGCAGAACGGCCCCGGCCGCACCCTTGGCGGGCACGATCGGGGCCGTTCTGCAGCGGAAGTTGAACTGTCTCACCACACCACCGGGACGCCGACGGTGCTAAGCGGTGACCACCTGGACGTCGAACTTGGCGATCACACCGGGGTGCA
The DNA here is from genome assembly GCA_038245175.1 of Mycobacteriales bacterium. Classification (GTDB taxonomy): domain Bacteria; phylum Actinomycetota; class Actinomycetes; order Mycobacteriales; family Nakamurellaceae; genus Nakamurella. Next base: position 64,294 of record JBBRSR010000004.1, read on the forward strand.
ACTTCACCGAGACGGCATGCGAACCGGCCGTCTTGATATGTCCGCCGACGTCGACCGCGCGCTTGTCCAGGGTCGGACCACCGGCAGCCTTGATCGCCTCGGCGACGTCGGAGCTGGTGATCGAACCGAACAGTTTGCTGCCATCGGCCGTGGCGCGGGCCTTGATCTTCACGGTCAGACCCTCGAGCGCGACCTTGACCTCGTTGGCGTGCTCGGACCCGCGGATCTCCCGAGCCAGCTGCGCACGCTTGATCGTGGCAATCTGCTTCTCGGCACCCTTGGTGGCGACGAGCGCCTTGCCCTGCGGCAACAGGAAGTTCCGGCCGTACCCGTCACGCACCTCGACGAGGTCGCCGGGAGCGCCCAGGTGCGCCACGTCAGCGGTGAGGATGAGCTTCATGGTGTCTGACCTTTCTATCGGGCGGTAGAAACGAACGGCAGCAGGGCAACCTCACGGGCGTTCTTCACGGCCGTGGCGATGTCCCGCTGGTGGACGGTGCAGTTGCCGGTCACCCGGCGCGCGCGGATCTTGCCCCGATCGGAGATGAACTTGCGCAGCAGGTTCGTGTCCTTGTAGTCGATCGGTTGCGCCTTGGCGTTGCAGAAGCCGCAGGGCTTCGGCTTGGCAAGAACCTTGCCGGCCGGCTTGCGGGGAGGTGGCTTGTTGGCCATGTCTTTTCAGTACTCCAGGTATCAGGAAGTGGGGTTTGCGAGGAAGCGGGGTTTAGAAGGGCGGTTCGTCGGAATAGCCACCCTGGCCGGCTGGCGGTGCCGACGCCCAGGGATCGTCCGCGGGAGTCCCGCCGCCTGAGCTTGAGCCGGAGCCGTAACCGCCGGAGCCCGACGATGCACCGGTCGACGGGCGGTTGACCCGATTGACCTTGGCGGTCGCGTAACGCAGCGATGGGCCTATCTCGTCGACCTCGAGCTCGATGACGGTGCGCTTCTCGCCCTCTTTGGTGTCGAACGAACGCTGCTTGAGGCGGCCGGTGACCACCACACGAGAGCCGCGGGTGAGCGACTCCGCAACATTCTCGGCCGCCTGGCGCCAGATGTTGCAGCGCAGGAACAGCGCCTCCCCATCCTTGAATTCGCCGCTGGCCCGGTCAAAGGTGCGCGGCGTGGACGCGACGGTGAAGTTCGCGACGGCCGCACCGGAGGCGGTGAATCGCAACTCCGGGTCGGCGGTGAGGTTGCCCACCACCGTGATGATCGTGTCGCCGGCCATGACTATTTGCCCGGGCGGAGGATCTTGGTGCGCAGCACGGACTCGTTCAGATTCAACTGACGATCGAGCTCCGCAACAGCGGCAGACGGCGCGGTCACATTGACCACGGCATAGATGCCTTCGGCGTTCTTGCGGATCTCAAAGGCGAGCCGGCGCTTGCCCCAGATCTCCATACTCTCCACGGTTCCGCCGCCCTGGCGAATAACGTTGAGGAAGGTGTCGATCGACGGACCAACGGTGCGCTCGTCGAGACTGGGATCGAGAATGAGCAGAAGCTCGTAGTGACGCGGAGCGGAGGAAACGCTCACGTACACCTCCTGTGGACTCATCGGCCACGGTCGTTCCGTGGCAGGAGGATGTTGAAATGCGCGGATTCATTTGATCCGGCATGAGCACAACTCTCCTAGATTACCAGGGCAAACAGCGCGCTCCGGACGGTTCGTGAGATGGTGACCCATGCGGCGGTGGTGGGCGAGAATGCCGGTCGGCAACGACCCGGTCTCTCCGGGGTACCCCCGGGGTGGGAACACTGCAGTCAGCACCTCCATGCGGGCACGTCGACGCGCTCCGCGCATAGGTGTGCCCGCCCAGCTGGGACAGGTCGTCGACCACCGCCGCACCCGGAGCGGCCCTGCAGTCCGATGAGAAACGATCAACGGCTTGCGACCGCTTTGGCCGAGGCGATGCTCGCGGGTCCCTGGGATTTCGAAGCGCTCCGCGGCCGTACCCGACGGGTCATCGCCGGTCGCTCGCCGTGGCTCGGCGCCCTGGCCCGCGAGGTCCTCGCCGGCTACCCGCGCCCGCCATCGGATCGGCCTCGGGAACTGGCCGCGTTCGTGCTGATCAGCGCCGCAATGGAGCAAGCCCGCCGGGCCTCGGGTCGGCTGCCGGCGGCGATTGTCCGACTCAGCACCCCCACGGTGACGGTCCGCCGGCCGTTTCACACGCCCGTCCTGGACGACGCGGGCGCCCTGGCCGAACATCTCGGCCTCACGACGGCCGAGCTCGACGCATTCGCCGACACCCGGCTGCTGGCCCGTCGAGCACGTTCCTCGCGGATCGCCCACTACCGCTACCACTGGCTGGAACGGGCAACCGGCGCGCGACTGTTGGAGGCGCCGAGGCCGCGGCTCGCCGCGCTGCAGCGCAGAATCCTGGACGAGATCCTCGCCTTCATTCCGGTCCACCCGGCCGCGCATGGTTTCGTCGCGGGACGATCCGCGCTCACCGGGGCCGCCGTGCACGTCGGTGCGAGCGTCGTGATCACCCTGGATCTCGAACACTTCTTCTCGTCGATCACCGCGGGGCGAATCTGGGGTGTGCTCCGCGCTGCCGGCTACCCCGAACCGGTGGCCTACCTGCTCAGCGGGCTGACCACCCACGCCACGCCGGTGTCGGCGTTGGCCACCATGCCCGCCGGTCGGGACCCATCCCGAGACTTCCGCCTGCGCCGAAGACTGGCCGCTCCACACCTTCCGCAGGGCGCGCCGACCTCACCACTACTGGCCAACCTCGTGGTTTACTCGCTCGACCGCAGGCTGTCCGCCTACGCGCGCGCTGCCGGCGCCAACTACACCCGCTACGCCGACGACCTGACCTTTTCCGGCGGGCCCCGGCTGGCGCAGCGGACGACGGCCCTGGTCGCGGCTGTGGACACACTGGTCCAGCTGGAGGGTTTCCGGCTCAATCCGAGGAAGACCCGGGAGCGGGGCGTCGACCAGCGACAGATGGTCACCGGCATCGTCGTCAATGACAAGACCAACCTGGCCAGGCCCGATTTCGACCGGCTCAAGGCCGTCCTGCACGACTGCCGAACTCATGGTCCGGGCGCAGCGAACCGGCAGGGCCATCCCGACTTCCGGGCTCACCTGCTCGGTCGAATCAGTTGGGCTGTCGCGCTGAACCCCGACCGCGGCGCCCAGCTTCGCGCCGCCTTCGACGCCATCGTCTGGGACCAGGAGGTGACCCAGTCACCGCCATCACCCGATCGGTAGCCACTCGAGCACCCGCAGAATTTCGGCGTCCCAGAATCCCCACTCGTGCTGTCCTTGCCGGAAGTTGACGGTCACCGGGACCTCCTGGCGCACACACGCATTCCGGAATCGCACGTTGTCGGCGTAGAGCGCGTCCTCGGTGCCGCAGGCGAGGTATAGCTGGGGCAGGCCGTCGACGGGCTGGTCGAGCAACGCGAACAGGTCGTCGTCCGTCCCCTCGACGGAGTTCCCATCGAAGATCCGGTCCATCATCCGCGGGTCGTCCAGATCTTCCCGCTCTGCCTGGAGCCGGACCAGATCCAGCGCGCCGGACAGGCCCGCCGCGGCGGCGAACTTCGCCGGGTGCCGCAACGCCCACTTCAGGGCGCCATAGCCGCCCATTGACAGCCCGGCGACGAAGGTGTCCTCGCGGCGGGTGGACAGCGGAAAGAACGATCCGGCGATCTCGGGCAGCTCCTCGGACAGGAACGTCCAGTACCGCTGGCCGTAGACCTCGTCGGTGTAGAAGCTGCGACCCACCTGCGGCATCACCACCGCGATCCCGCGCTCGGCCACATAGCGCTCGATCGACGTCCGACGCAGCCAGATCGTGTGATCATCCGACAGGCCGTGCAGCAGGTACAGGGTCGGGTGGCCGCTGGGCGGGGAAACCTCGGCCCTGATCTCGCCGCTCATCCCGATCTGCCCGACCGTTTTCTGCGGCAGGATCACCGTCATCGAGGTACTGACGCCGAGCGCGTCCGAAAAGAAGTCGCAATTGATCAGTGCCACGGGTCAGTCCTTCGGGTCGGGCGGATTCTTCAGCGCCGAGTTGGTCAGACCGGCGTCCAGCAATTCCGGGCCCGCCGGCTGGGCGGCGGCCCACTCCGCTTCGACAGCCCGCTCGAGCCTGGAACGGCGGCGGAATCCGACCAGTTCAGGCAGCGAGGTGACCGTCAGCACGTCCGGCGCGGAATCGAGCACGCCGCCCGCCGGGTCATCGTCGCCGGTTTGCCGAACCAGGTCGGCGCCCGGCCGCAGGATCTCCCAGACGATGATCGCCATCAACATGATCAGCAGTGCACTCCGGATCAACGCCATGACCTGATACGGATATTGCGGCAACAGCGCGTAGTGCGCGGGATTGTCGCCCTTGGTCGCGAAGGTCAGCATCAGCAGGAACCACAGCGCGGACTCGGCCAACTGCCAGACCAGAACGGGCCGCCAGCGCGGCAGCGCCAACACCGCCAGCGGCAGCAGCCACAGCGAGAACTGGGGGCTCCAGACCTTGCCCACCAGCAGGAATGACGCGACGGTCAGGAACATCAGCTGCGCCAACCGTGGCCGCCGGGCCGCGGACAAACCCAGCCAGCCGATCCCCACACAGGCCAATCCGAACAACGTCACGGACGTCACATTGAGCAGCACCGGCGACTGGCCGGCCGCCAGGTCCGGGTTGAACCGCTTGTTGTTGGACCAATCGGAGAAGATCGCGTACAGCGTGGTGAACTCGGCCTTGCGGTTGATCGCGGTCACGAAGTACTGCCGCCAGGCCACCGGATACAGCAGTGCGACCGGCAGATTGACCGCACTCCAGGTCAGCACTGTGGCGATGCCGACCGGCGTGAACGCGCGAAGTCGGCCGGCGCGCAGGCACAGGACGAACAGCGGGATCAACAGCAGGATCGGATAGAAGCGGGTGGACACCGCTAGGCCGAGCAGAACTCCGGCCCAGACCGGTTTCTCCCGGGCCCAGGCCAGCATCGCCGCGGCCAGGAGGGCTATCGGCAGGATCTCCCAATTCGTGAACGCCTGCACGACGAGCAGCGGGGACAGGCACATGATCGCGACGTCCCAGGGCCGGCGCCGCGAGATCTTCAGCGTGCTCGCCACGGCCCACAGGTACAGCAGACCCAGTACGACGGCGCCGATGGTGAAATAGGCCCCGACCTGCAGCGGCTGCGGCAGCACGCCCGAGTGCGCGGCGAACGTCAGGTAGGCACCGGTCAGTCTGGCGATCACCCACATGAACGCACCGGTCAGCACCGGGTAGTCCAGCGGACTCAGGACCGCCCCGTCGGAGCCCACGTGCGAGGCGTAGGGAAAGCCGGATTGATCCAGTCCATGGATCTGATAAGCCGGCACGATGTCGTTGTAGCAACCGGAGATCCACTGCCGGTTGGCGCTGGAGTCGAGCACCGGAATTCCGTCGCTGCCGATGGTCTGCTGGATACACGGCGACTTCGCGAACCAGCCGAAGATCAGAAAGAGCAACGCCATCAGCAGCGCGACCCGCAGCGGCGTGAGCACCGGCGTCCGACCGACCTGAGCATGACGGCCGAGGGGACCACCGATCAGGTCCGCGGCCCGGCGAGCTGTCGGGTCGGTCCAGGTCGGCCTGACCCGTTCAAAAGGCGAAAGGCCCGCGATGTCGGTGTTCGGGTTCACCCGGCTCTGGCTCACGCCCGAATGCTACTGGGCACTGCCGACAGTGCCGGTCCGTCGCGGCGACGGGGCGCGCGGAGCGCTCAGCGCCGACCGGCGGCACCCGAGGCACGCGGCTTTCGCACCGGTTCACCGTCGTGACCCATCACGAACGAGGTCACCAGGTGATTCCAGGAGCAGCTGCGGCACACCTCGACCATGAACACGTTGAACTCGCTGAGCGCCTCGGCCATCCGCTCGAGCTCCGGCGGGGTGCGCGCCGAGCCGGCGGCGGCGCCCAACTCGTCACCGTAAACCCAGTAGACATAGGTCAGGTTCTCCTTGCGGCACACCGGGCATGCCGTCTGGCTGGGCACGCCGTGGAACTTGGCTGCCCGGAGCAGGTACGGGTTCGCTTCGCAGACCTCGGAGACCGCCACCCGGCCCGAGGTGACCCCAGCCAACACCGACCGCCGCTGCAGGGCGTAGTCGACGAGGCCGCGCTGGGTTTGCACGTTTTGAGGGTACGCGCGGATCCCGACGCGCCGAAAGCCGGTTCAAACTGACTTCACAAAGTGTGCACTTGTAAAGTACAGCTGGGACGGGCATGCTCGACCACAGATCCATTTCGACCATAGGAAAGCTGGTTCCATGAGCAACCCACTGAGTAACCATCCCATCCGGGTCGCCGTCGTCGGCGTCGGCAACTGCGCATCCTCCCTGGTCCAGGGGGTCGAGTACTACAAGGACGCGGTGCCGGGCAAGCGGGTCCCCGGGCTGATGCATGTCCAGTTCGGCGACTATCACGTCAGCGATCTGCATTTCGTCGCCGCCTTCGATGTCGACGCCAAGAAGGTCGGCTTCGACCTCTCCGAGGCCATCAACTCCAGCCAGAACAACACCATCAAGATCGCCGACGTGCCGCCCACCGGCGTGATCGTGCAGCGCGGCACCACCCTGGACGGCCTGGGCAAGTACTACCGCGAAACCATCGAGGAGTCCGAGGTCGAACCGGTCGATGTGGTCAAGGTGCTGCGCGACACCCAAGCGGACGTGCTGGTCTGCTACCTGCCCGTCGGCTCCGATGACGCCGCCAAGTTCTACGCCCAGTGTGCGATCGACGCCGGCGTCGGCTTCGTGAACGCATTGCCGGTGTTCATCGCCGGCACTCCCGAATGGGCCGAGAAGTTCCGGGCGGCCGGCGTGCCGATCGTCGGCGACGACATCAAGAGCCAGGTCGGCGCGACCATCACCCACCGGGTGCTGGCCAAGCTCTTCCAAGACCGCGGAGTGATCCTGGATCGGACCATGAAACTCAACGTCGGCGGCAACATGGACTTCATGAACATGCTGGAGCGAGACCGCTTGGAGTCCAAGAAGATCTCCAAGACCCAGGCCGTGACCTCGCAGGTGGAGCACGATCTGGGCAAGAATAACGTGCACATCGGCCCGTCGGATTACGTGCCGTGGCTCGACGACCGCAAGTGGGCCTACGTCCGGCTCGAGGGTCGCGCCTTCGGCGATGTGCCGCTGAGCCTGGAATACAAGCTCGAGGTGTGGGATTCGCCCAACTCTGCCGGCGTCATCATCGACGCTGTCCGGGCGGCCAAGATCGCGCTGGATCGTGGCCTCGGCGGCCCGATCCTGTCGGCTTCGTCGTACTTCATGAAGTCCCCGCCCGTTCAGTATTCCGATGACGACGCGTACGAGAACGTCGAGAAGTTCATCCGCGGCGAGATCGCCTACTAGGACCCCGCGAGTGGAGCCGGCCCGGTCCCGGTCGGCTCCGCCGGGGCGGGGCGGTCGTCCTTTGCCAGGAGACTGAACAGGCTCTCCTCTTCCTGTGAGTTGTGCAGTTTCAGCACCCCGTAGAGGCCATACAGGATGCGCCGGAGTTCCGGCAGGTCAGCGGGCTTGAAGGCGGCGCCGTCGAGACCGGCGAGCAGTCGACGCAGCCGGCCGATCTGCAGGTCTATCTCGGTATGGGTTCGGCTCAGCGTCGCGGTCGCTTCCGCCCCGCCGAACAGCCGGTCCATGACCGGGAAGAGTTGGCTTTCCTCGTTGTGTTCGTGAACCAGCAACTCGGAGTCCAGGACCGCGACCAGTTCCAGCACCTGGGTGCGGGAATCGACCGTGCTGTCGAGGCCGTCCGCGACGAATTGAATGCGCTCGACGATGGGCCGGACGGCGATGTGCTCGGTGAGCATCCGAGTCGTCAGCGCCGCGTCATCGCCGGACATGGCCACCGTGTGCCGTTTCCCGGGCAGCACTGCCCGCAGGGCGGCAGCGATGGCCAGCACATCGATCACTTCCTGCAGCAGGGCGCCGATCGCCGGTGGCAGGTACCCGAGGGCCGCCGCCACCATCGCCAGCAGGGAGAGCCCCATGCCGATCACCGCGGCCTGCAGGGCGATGCCGCGGGACCTGCGGGCGATCAGGATCGCATCGGCCAGCCGGTCGATCCGATCGACGATCAGGACGACGTCGGCTGCCTCCGAGGAAGCCGTGGCGCCGCGCGCGGCCATCGCCACCCCGACACCGGCGGCGGCCAGCGCCGGGGCGTCGTTCACTCCGTCACCGACCATGATGGTCGGGGCATTGCGGGACTCGGCGAGCACCGTGGCGACCTTTGCGGCCGGATCACTGTTGGCGCACACCGTGTCGACCCCCACCAGGCGACCGACGGTGTCGGCGACGTCGGCCCGATCGCCGGTCAGCAACACCGTTCTGGTGATGCCGGCCGACCGGAGGGCACGGATCATCCGACGGGCATCCGGCCGGACCGGATCCTCCAACAGCAATGCGCCGGCCGGGGCCCCGTCCACCGCGACGAAAACCGTCAACGACGAGTTGAGCGCCGCGCGGCGCTTCACCTGGTCAATCCAGCCGGGAGCGGTGCCGTCGACGATCCAGGCCACTTTGCCGACCCGTACGAGGTGGCCGTCGACCTGACCCTCGATGCCGTAGCCCGGCTGCTCGACGACCTCGGTCGGCAACGTCAGCGCAAGGCCCGCAGACCGGGCGCTCTTCACGATGGATGAGGCCAACACATGGGGTGAGACCTGGTCCAGGCCGGCCGCCAACCGCAGCAGCTCGTTGCCATCGATCGTGGGGTGATTGCTGACGGCATCGATCACCACGGGCTCGCCGAGGGTCACCGTGCCGGTCTTATCGAGCAGCAGCACCCGTCCGGCCGCCAAGCGTTCCAGTGCCTCGCCGCCCTTGATCACGACGCCTGACCTGGCGGCGCGGGAGAGCCCGGACATGATCGCGATCGGTGCGGCCAGCAACAACGGGCATGGCGTCGCCACCACCAGAACTGCGACGGCCAGCGTCGGGTTGCCGCCGAACCACCAGGCCGCGCCCGCCAGCAGCAGGGTGAATGGAACGAAGATGACCGCGATTCGATCGGCCGTCCGGACGAAGGGCGCGGTATCGGCCTGCGCCTGTTCGACGAGCCGGACGATCTGCGCATAGGTCGAGGACGCGGCTTCGGCGGTGGCCGTGATGTCGATCGCCGCGCCGACGTTCACCGATCCGCTGCGGACGGTGTCGCCGGCCGGCCGGTCGACCGGGAGTGACTCACCGGTCAGGCTGGATTCATCGAGCACTGCGGCACCCTGCAGTCGCCCGTCCACTGGGACCAGCTCGCCGGGGCCGACGATCAGGTGATCGCCGATGCGAACCTCCGCGACCGGAACCTCGACGGCGGTGTCACCCTCGATTCGACGAGCGGTCCGTGGCGCGCGCTGCACCAGCAGGCTCAAGTCCCGGCGAGCGCGCCGCTGCGCCAGCGTCTCCAGGAGCCGGCCGGTGACCAGCATGACCGTGATCATCGCGCCGGCGAACGGCTCGCCGACGATGATCGCGCCGATCAGCGCCAGGACGGCGATCACATCAACGCTGAACCGACCCTTCCGCAGGGACGCGATCATCCATGATGTGGATACCACGACCCCCATCACGGTGGCCACGGTCCACAGAACGTCCGGCAAGCCGGACCGACCGAAGGCCCAGGCGGCCGTTCCGGCGCCCAACAGCGCCACGGAGAGGATGAACATCGAAAGGTCGAGGTGCGACCGCACGGCACGCATGTCCTCAGCGTGGCACCGCCGGAACGCGGTCGCTAGCGCCAAAGGTCCCGCCTTTGCGGATGCCAGGTCGCCGATCTGGGCAGTGCCCCTGTGAGGCAGAGTCGGCTTCAGTCGACCAGAACCTCCGCATTTGCACCTGTACTATCTAATTTATGCCGCAATTCCGTATTCGCGAAGCCGCCGACTTGTTGGGCGTCAGCGATGACACCGTGCGGCGCTGGGTCGACGGGGGGTCGCTGCCGGCCACCAAGGACGAAGTCGGCCGCAAGGTCATCGAGGGCGTGGCGCTGGCCGAGTTCGCCCGCGCCCACGCGACTGCGGCGCCGGATCCGTCGGGCGTGCTCAGGTCGGCGCGCAATCGATTCGTCGGACTCGTCACCAAGGTCGTCGCCGATGGCGTGATGGCCCAGGTCGAGATGCAGTGCGGGTCCAACACCGTGGTGTCGTTGATGAGCAGCGAGGCCGCCCGGGAGCTCCGATTGGAGCCCGGACGGCTGGCGGTGGCCGTCATCAAGGCAACCACCGTGATCATCGAAACCCCCGGGGGTGCCTCATGAGGCCTGTCGCCCGCTTTCTCGGCGCCCTGACTGCGGTCGTGCTGGTCGCGGGCTGCGGGTCCACCACCGCGGCCGCCGGTTCGACCTCCTCGATTCCGGCAGCCGGCTCCACTCTCAACGCCAAGGGCGCCATCACCGTCTTCGCGGCCGCCTCCTTGACGGCGACCTTCACCAAGCTCGGCGAAACCTTCAAGGCCGAGAACCCCGGCTCCGACGTGGCCTTCACCTTCGCCGGCTCATCGGACCTGGTCAGCCAGATCACCAACGGCGCGGCGGCCGATGTGTTCGCCTCCGCTGACACGGCGAACATGATGAAGGTGGCCGATCAGGTTTCCGGCACCGCGGCCGACTTCGCCACCAATACCCTGACCATCGTGGTTCCGCCGGACAACCCGGCCGGAATCACCTCGTTCGCCGATCTGGCCAGGCCCGGGGTCAAGCTGGTGATCTGCACCGCGCAGGTGCCGTGCGGGTCCGCCGCCAAGAAGGTGGAGACGAAAACCGGCATCACCCTGAGTCCGGTCAGCGAAGAGTCGTCGGTGACCGACGTGCTCGGCAAAGTGACCTCCGGCGAAGCCGACGCCGGTTTGGTCTACGTGACCGACGCGGCCGGTGCGGGGGACAAGGTGACGGCGATCGGCTTCGCCGAGTCCGGTTCAGCAGTGAACACCTATCCGATCGCTGTACTCAAGGAGTCGGCGAATGCCCCACTGGCGCAGAAGTTCGTCGACCTGGTGACGGGGCCGGAAGGCCAGGCCGCGCTGAAAGCCGCGGGATTCGCCCCGGCACCATGATCATTGACGGGTGACACCACCGCGTACCCGTTCGGCCCGCCCCCACCGGCGGGCCGGCACGCTGTCCGGGGTGCCCGGATGGATCTTCGTGCCGGCCGCCCTTGCCGGCTTCTTCATCGTGTTGCCGCTGATCGCGATCCTGGCACGGGTCAACTGGTCGCAGTTCTGGACGCTGATCACGTCCGAATCCTCGATCGCCGCACTATCGTTGAGTCTGCGAACGGCGACAGCAAGTACAGCGCTCTGTGTGCTGTTCGGGGTGCCGATGGCGCTGGTGCTGGCCCGTGGCAGCTTTCGATGGCTCCGCATCGTCCGCTCATTGGTGCTGCTCCCCCTCGTCCTGCCGCCGGTGGTGGGTGGCATCGCGCTGCTGTACACCTTCGGCCGGCGCGGGTTGCTCGGTCAGTACCTGGAGGTGATCGGAATCCGGATCGCGTTTTCCACCACGGCCGTCGTGCTGGCTCAGACCTTCGTCGCGCTGCCCTTCCTCGTGCTGAGCCTGGAGGGGGCGCTGCGCACGGCCGGCCAACGCTACGAATCCGTCGCCGCCACCCTCGGCGCCAGCCCGACCACGGTGCTGCGCCGGGTCACCATTCCGCTGGTCCTGCCCGGGTTGGTGTCCGGGGCCGTGCTTTCCTTCGCCAGGGCGCTCGGTGAATTCGGCGCGACCCTGACTTTCGCCGGCAGTCTGCAGGGGGTGACCAGGACGCTGCCGCTGGAGATCTATCTGCAGCGGGAAACCGATCCGGACGCTGCCGTCGCTTTGTCGTTGGTGCTGGTGGTGGTGGCGGTGCTGATCGTGATCCTCGCCCGCGGCCGGGGCACGGAGGGCTCGCTGTGAGCACCGGCGCGTTGGATATCAACGTCGGGCTGGCCGACCGAGGCATCGATCTCGAGCTGCAGGTTCCCGCCGGACAGGTGGTGGCCGTATTGGGTCCGAACGGCTCGGGGAAGACGACGCTGTTGTCCTTGATTGCGGGCCTGAGCAGGCCGGACACCGGTCGGGTCGTGATCGACGGGCATGTGCTGGTCGATACCGATGAGCACATCTGGGTTCCGGCACATCGCCGCGGCGTGGTCCTGCTGGCCCAGCAGGCCATGCTCTTCCCGCATCTGACCGCGACGGCGAACGTCGCATTCGGGCCGCGCAGCCAGGGCAGATCTCGGGCCGAGTCCCATGCGCTCGCCGGGCGCTGGCTCGATGCCGTGGACGCGACCGAGTTCGCCGACCGCAGGCCGGCGCAGCTTTCCGGTGGCCAGGCTCAGCGAATCGCCGTCGCCCGCGCGCTGGCGGCGGAGCCCGACGTTCTGCTGCTCGACGAGCCGACGGCCGCGCTGGACATCGCCGTGGCCCCGGCTCTGCGGCAACTGCTCCGCACGGTGCTCCGCGACTCCGCGCGCACCGCGATCCTGGTCACCCACGACATCCTGGATGCACTGGCCCTGGCGGACCGGATCATCGTCCTGGAGAGCGGCCGCATTGCCGAGGACGGCCCGACCAGGGAGGTGCTGGCGCGGCCGCGATCATCCTTTGCGGCCAGAATCGCCGGCATCAACCTGATCGCCGGCATCACCAGCGCCGACGGACTGGTCACCGCGGACGGCACGCATTTCTTCGGGATGCTCGATCCGCTGTGCGTGAGCGGCGAACCCGCGGTCGCCGTGTTCAACCCCCATGCCGTCGCGGTCCACCTGGCCCCGCCGACAGGCAGCCCGCGGAACAATCTCGCCGTGAGCGTGGCCGAGATCGAGCCGCGCGGCGCGCTGGTCAGGGTCCGCTCGGCGGAGAATCCGGACGGGTCGGCCGGGCTGTTCGCCGACCTCACGGCCGCCGCGATCACCGATCTTGACATCGTCACTGGTCAGCGGGTCCACTTCGCGGTCAAGGCCACCGAAGTCACCATCTACCCGACCGCGGGCGACCACGAATCGGGCCGTGACGGCGACACTGTCGGCGCCGGCCACTAGGTTTGCCAGGATGAAGGGCTCGCCGTTGACCGGCACCGAGAAACAGATTCTGCACACCGAACTGCAGCGGCAGCGCGACGTCGTGCGATGGAAGCTGGTGGGGCTGAACGATGAGCAGTTGCGCCGCTCGATGACGCCGTCCGGGACGAATCTGCTCGGCCTGGTCAAGCACCTGGCCAGCGTCGAGTACGGCTGGTTCTGCGGAACTTTCGGCCGCGAGTCCTTCGAGCTTGCCCAGGATCCGGACGACGACAACGCCGACATGCACGCTGCGCCGGGCGAATCCACCGCCGACATCCTCGCCTACTATGACCGGGCGCTGCTCGCGGCTGACCAGTCCATCGACCAGCTGGACATCGCCGACTCCGGCACTGCCTGGTTCGGCGAAAAGGTGTCCCTTCGCTGGGTACTCGTACACATGATCATCGAGACGGCCCGCCATGCCGGCCACCTGGACATCACCCGTGAGCTGATCGACGGCAGCACCGGCGACTACCCACCGGTCGATGCGTAACTCGAGCGGCGGGGTGGAGGTTCCCGCCTCCGGCGCTCGTGCCGCCTTTGTGCTGCACGATCACCGCAAGCCCCGACCCCATTTCGATCTGCGCCTGGAGGAAGACGGTGTGCTCCGTTCCTGGGCGGTACCTCGGGGTTTGCCAACGCAATCGGGCCACAACCGGCTGGCTGTCGCGGTTCCGGATCATGATCTGGCGCATTTGACCTACGAGGACGCGGACAAGTCGATTGCCGACATCGGCTGGTGGGAGGAGCACGACCGGGACGACCGCCGATTCGTCTTCACCCTGCACGGGCGGGACGGATGCACCCGGTACGCACTCATTCGCACCGATGCCGATTGGCTGCTGCACCGAACCAAGGACCAACCACTCGGGTAGCCGTAGCCGAACTCAGCGCAGGTCCCAGTGATATTCAACCTCGGGTCGACCGCTGCGCCCGTGTCGTTGCCGCCGGCTGGCCGCGCCCATGGTGACCAGCTGCTCGAGGTAGCGGCGAGCGGTCACCCGGGAGACGTTGGCCTGACCGGCGACCTCCATCGCGGACAGTCCCGCATGGCGCTGCAGGGTGTGCGAGACCACTTCCAGGGTTTCGTCGGTCAGCCCCGAAGGCAGCGTCTCCTCGCTCCCCCGGCGCAGTGTGGCGAAGGCGCGGTCGATCTCACGCTGACCGGACACGGCAGTGCCGGCTCGCAATTGCTCACGAAAGTCCTTGTACTGCTGCAGCTTGTCGGCGAGCGATCGAAAGGTGAACGGCTTCAGGACATATTGCACAACGCCCAGTGATACCGCCGCCCGCACCGACGGCAGGTCCCGGTTGGCGGTCACCGCGATCACGTCGACATCCGCTCGGGCCACCCGCAGGGCGCGGCAAATCTCCAGACCGTGCGCATCCGGCAGATTGAAGTCCAGCAACACCACATCAACCGGGTGCTCGCGCAGGAACCGCATGGCATCCTGCGCGTTACCGGCCGTGCCGGCCAGCGCGAATCCCGGTACCCGGGCGACGAACTCACCGTGTGCGCGGGCGACCATCGGCTCGTCCTCCACGACCAGCACCGTGATCATCGGGGCACCGGAACCGGCAATGGAATCCGGACCGAGAAGAAGGCCCCGCCCTGGGGCCCGGCATCCACCTCGATCGACCCGCGATGTCGGCGCACCACCTGACTGACCAGGGCCAGCCCGAGACCCCGGCCGCCGGGGGTGCTGACGGCCTTGGTGGACCAGCCGCGAGTGAACGCCGAGTCCCGCAGTTCCGGCGGCAGCCCAGGGCCGGAATCGCTGACCTCGATCACCACGTCGCCGTCCGACGGCACGATCGCGACCTCCACCGTGCGCCGCCCGTCCACCGGCCCCTCGGCGCTCGCGTCGATGGCGTTGTCGATCAAATTGCCCAGGACCGTGATCAGGTCGGCGACGGGCAGGGCCCCGTCGGGGGTCTGGCTGTCCTCGGTGATCCGCAGTTCGACCCCGCGCTCGGCCGCCTGCGCCGTCTTGCCCAACAGCAGCGCTGCCAGCACCGGCTCCCGGACGGCGCTGACCACCCGGTCCGTCAGCCGTTGAGCCAGTTCGAGTTCGGAGGTCGCGTATTCCAGCGCCGTCTCATACCGTCCGGTTTCAACCAGCATGACCACGGTGTGCAGCTTGTTCGACGCCTCATGCGCCTGCGACCGCAGCGACTCGGCGAACGCCCGGACGGTGTCCAGTTCACCCGTCAGCGCTTCCATCTCGGTGCGATCCCGCAGGGTGGCGACGGTGCCGTAGCTGCGGCCGCGGAAGGTAGCCGTCGACTGGTTGACCACCAGGATCCGATCCTGGGCCAGGTGCAGTTCGTCGTGCGCGACGATCCCGGATCGGAACAGATCGCGCAGCGAGGCGGGCAGTCCCAAACCGTCGACCGGCGTGTTGACCACGTCCCCTGCCAGCCCGAGCAAGCGCATCGCCTCATCGTTGATCAGAGACACGGCATGTCGGTCGTCGACGACCAGCAGTCCTTCCCGGATGGAGTGCAGGACCGCGTCATGAGAGGCGTACAGCTGAGCAAGCGCCTCCGGGTCCAAGCCGCTCGTCTGACGGCTGAGCCGGCGGCTGACCAGACCGGCACCGGCCACCGCGATGAACAGCAGCCCGGCGAATCCGACGATCAGAATGGGCAGCTGATGCTGCAGCTGCGTGCGAATCGCCTGCGTGGTGACCCCGACCGCGACGAGCGCGACGATGGCGGCGGACTGGTCCCGAACCGGGGCCACCGCACGAACCGACGGTCCGAGGGTCCCGGTGAACGTCTCGGTGAAGATCTGACCGGCCAGTGCCGGATCGATGGACCCGATGAATAGCTTGCCGATCTGGCTGGGATCGGTATGAGTCCATCGGGTGCGGTCCGGCGCCATGATCACCACGAAGTCGGTGCCCGTGGTCTGCCGCATCTGTTCGGCGTAGGGCTGCAGCGTCACCGTCGGGTTCGCGGTCTTCGTCTGGTCGGCGACCCAGCGATCCCCGGCGATGCTGGCGGCGACCCGTTTCACCTCGTCGGTCGTGGCCGTGTTCGCGCCGGCCTGGGCCATCAGCACACTCGCGGTACCGGCGGCGGCCAGCACCGACAGCAGCAGCAGGGTCTGTAGCAGCAACAGCTGGCGGGCCACGCTGAGCCGGCGGCGTCGCCGAGCACCAGAACTCATAGCCCCAGTCTCACCCATGACAGTGCTGTTGAACACAACGAACACAACCGCGACAGGCGCTGTGGTCGCCCCGGACAGTGAGTCAGCATCGGCCAACGGAATAGTCCGGGCCCAGATTCTCGGAGGTTGCTATGGCAGGGACGCAAACCGTCAGCGCCGGAAAGCGGCGCGGTTCGCGCACGCACTGGCTGTATCTGGCGGTCATCATCGCCGTAGTGCTCGGCACGGCCGTCGGGCTGATCTTCGGCAAGCAAGCCGCGGGTCTGGCCATCATCGGCACCGCGTTCGTCAACCTGATCAAGATGATGATCGGTCCGATCATCTTCTGCACGATCGTGCTGGGCGTCGGCTCGGTCCGCAAGGCTTCGCAGGTCGGCAAGGTCGGCGGCATCGCGTTGATCTACTTCGTCGTGATGTCCACGTTCGCGTTGGGCCTAGGCCTCCTGGTCGGGAACCTGGTGCACCCCGGCGACGGGCTGCGCGCCGCCGCCGCGACCGCCAGCTACACGGTGCCGTCGGTGCCGTCTTCCGGAAACTTCCTGATCGACGTCATCCCCACCACCCTGTTCTCGGCGCTGACCTTCGGCTCCGTCCTGCAGGCGCTGTTCGTCGCGTTGCTCGTCGGGTTCGCGGTTCAGGCGATGGGCGCCAAGGGCGAACCCATCCTCAGCGCCATCACGGTTCTGCAGCGACTGGTCTTCAAGATCCTTGGCGGCATCATGTGGCTGGCCCCGATCGGCGCATTCGGCGCGATCGCCGGCGTCGTGGGTAACGCGGGCTGGTCGGCCATCGCCTCACTCGGCATGTTGGTCGGCGTCTTCTACGCCACCTGTGCGGTGTTCGTCGTGGTCATCCTGGGCGCACTGCTCCGATTCACCACCGGCTTCAACATCTTCTCCCTGCTGTACTACCTGCGTCAGGAATACCTGCTGATCGTCGCGACGTCGTCCTCCGAAACCGCGCTGCCCCGGCTGATCGCCAAGATGGAGCACCTCGGTGTCTCGCAGCCGGTGGTCGGCATCGTGGTTCCGACCGGATACTCGTTCAACCTCGACGGCACGGCGATGTACCTGACGATGGCGTCGCTGTTCATCGGCAACGCCATGGGTCAGCCGCTGTCCGGCAGCGAGCAGGTTTCGTTGCTCCTGTTCATGATCGTGGCCTCCAAGGGAGCGGCCGGCGTCACCGGCGCCGGACTGGCCACCCTCGGCGGCGGCCTGGCCTCGCATCGTCCCGACCTGGTGCCCGGCGTCGGCCTGATCGTCGCGATCGATCGCTTCATGTCCGAGGCCCGCGCGCTGACGAACTTCTCCGGCAACGCGGTCGCGACCCTGATCATCGGCAGTTGGGTCAAGGAGATCGACCGGGCCAAGGCCGACCGGGTGTTCTCCGGCCAGGACCCGTTCGACGACACCAACATGCTCGACGAGCACTCCGCCGAACAGGCAGCACCGGTCGAGCCCGCTCCGTCGGTGGCAGGGCGGGCTAAGGTCACGGTATGACCGGCGCTGCGTACCAGCTGACTGCGACACCCGGCGGGTTCGCCGCCCGGATCCACGCTCGGGGCAGCGCGGTGTTGAGCTCGCCGACGATCAACCGGGGTACCGCGTTCACCCTGACCGAGCGGGATGCGCTGGGGCTCACCGGCCTGTTGCCCACCGGGGTGACCACCCTGGAAGGGCAACTGCGCCGGGTCTACGAGCAATACCTCGAACAGGCCAACGACCTGCGTAAATGGGTCTACCTGGCCAATTTGCGGGACCGCAACGAGGTGCTGTTCTACCGCCTGCTGACCGATCACATCTCCGAGATGCTGCCGGTTGTCTACACCCCCACCGTCGGCCTGGCGATCGAGCGGTTCAGTCACGAGTACCGGCGCCCGCGCGGTGTCTACCTGTCCGTGGACCACCCCGAGGACGTCGAGACCGCGTTCCGGAACACCGGCCTCGGCCCGGACGACGTCGACCTGCTGGTCGCCACCGACTCCGAGGGCATCCTGGGGATCGGCGACCAAGGCGTTGGCGGCATCGAAATCTCGATCGGCAAACTCGCCGTCTACACGGCCGCCGCCGGCATCCATCCCAGTCGGGTGCTGCCGGTGGTGCTGGACATGGGCACCGACAACCTCAAGCTGCTCAACGACGACATGTATCTGGGCGAGCGGCACGCGCGTGTCCGCGACGAGCGGTACGACGACCTGATCCAGGCTTACGTTGCGACCGTGAGCAGGATGTTCCCGCGGGCGATGCTGCATTGGGAGGACTTCGGCGCGACGAATGCCCGCCGCATCCTCAACAAGTACGCCGACCAGGTCTGCACCTTCAATGACGACATGCAGGGCACCGCAGCCGTCGTCCTGGCGGCCGCCTTCGCCGCGGTCCGCGCCGCGGGTTCGCGAATCCGGGATCAGCGGGTCGTCATCTATGGCGCAGGCACCGCCGGGTTGGGCATCGCCGACATGATGCGCGACGAGATGATCCGGCAAGGGCTCTCGCCGGAGGAGGCCACCCGACGCTTCTACCCGCTGACCCGCAGCGGGCTGCTCACCGACGACATGCCGGACCTACTGGACTTCCAGGTCCGGTATGCGCGGCCCCGATCCGAGGTGGCGCATTGGGCCGCGGGTGATTCGATCGGCCTGGCCGACGTCGTCGCCCACGCGCATCCCACGCTGATGATCGGTACGTCCACCCATGCCGGCGCGTTCACCGAGTCCATCGTCCGGGACATGGCAGCACATACCGAACGGCCGATCATCATGCCGCTGTCCAACCCGACCTCCAAATGTGAGGCCGTTCCCGCGGACCTCATCGCCTGGACCGACGGGCGGGTGCTGACCGCCACCGGCAGCCCGTTTGCCCCTGTGGTGCATGAGGGGCGGACCTTTCACATCGCGCAGGCCAACAACGCGCTCGTCTTCCCGGGTCTGGGTTTGGGCGTGACGGTGGCCAGGGCGACCAGGATCAGCGATCGGATGATCGCCGCCGCAGCCGCCGCGGTAGCGGGAATGTCGGATGCCACTTCGCTCGGGTCGCCGCTGCTCCCGCCGATGGATCAGCTACGTATGGCCTCTGCCGCAGTGGCCATCGCCGTGGCCGGTGCGGCCGTCGAGGAGGACCTGGCTACGGCCACCCTGGATCATCCGATCCAGCAGGTCCATCAGGCGATGTGGCGTCCCGACTACCCACTGATCGAGTTCAACTGAGCAGCGGCCGCCGGGCGGCGACGGCGTCCAGCGTTCATCGAGACTTCATCTGGCAACTACCTGGCGTTCGACTCCGCCGGCAATCTGTGGATCGCCAGCGATGGACCACCGAGCGCGATCGTTCTGGCAGATGGCCTGTTCACGGTGCCGCTGGCGGGTAAGGAACGCGGTCACGTGCAACAGTTCCTGGTCGTTCCCCCGATGCCGAAACCTGCGGGCCGCTGATCCACGATCGGGACGGGCTGAACAACCGCAGCTGATCAAATAGTCGAATCCTGGTCGGTAGTCCGACCAGGATTCGACTATTCATTCCACGTCTGTCAGGGGCTAGCCGCGAACCTTTCGCTTGTTGTAGACGTCGAAGGCGACGGCGGCGAGCAGCACCGCACCCTTGATGACCTGCTGGTAGGACACATCGATGCCCATGATCGACATACCGTTGTTCAGCAAAGCCATGATGGTGCCACCGACGATTGCCCCGATTACCCGGCCGACACCGCCGGTGACGGCGGCGCCGCCGATGAAGGCCGCGGCGATCGCATCGAGTTCGAACCCGGTGCCGTTCGTCGGGTTCGCCAGATTGATCCGGGCTGCGAACACGATGCCCGCTAGCGCCGACAGCACGCCCATGATCACGAAGACCCAGAACGTCACGGCCTTGGTCTTGACGCCGGACAGCTCAGCCGCGTGCAGGTTGCCGCCGATCGCATAGACGTGGCGGCCGAACACCGTCTTGTTGGTCACCGCGACGAAGATCAGCATCAGCAACGCGACGATGATCAGGATGACAGGGGTGCCACTGTACTTGGACAGCTGCAAGGCGAACAGCAGGATCACGACGGCGAAAACAGCGATCCGACCGACGAAGGCCCCCATCGACGCCACTTCCTGGTTGTACTTCTGCCGACCTTGCCGCGCCCGCAGCTGCGAGTAGGCGAAGCCGGCGATCGCGACCAGCGCGATGACCAGAGTGAAGATGTCCGCGGTGCCGCCGCCGAGGAATGACGGAATGTCGAAGTACCCCAGATAGCCCTGCAGGAAGCCGGAGGCGATGTTGCGGTAGCCCTCCGGGAACGGGCTGATCTGGGTACCGCCCAGGGTCAGCTGGGTGGCGCCGCGGAAGATCAGCATGCCGGCCAGGGTGACGATGAAGGCCGGGATGCCGAAGTAGGCGACCCAGTATCCGTTCCAGGCGCCGACGATGCCGCCGACGATGAGGGTCAGCAGGACGCCGATCCAGATCGGCATCCCCTGCCGAACGATCAGCACACCGGAGAGCGCGCCGGTGAAGCCGACCACCGACCCGACGCCCAGGTCGATGTGCCCGGCGATGATCACGATGACCATGCCGATCGCCAGGATCAGGATGTACCCGAACTGGCCGATCAGCTTCGACAGGTTGTCCGGGGTGAGCAGCACGCCGTCGGTGGTGATCTCGAACAGGATGACGATGAGCGCCAGCGCCACATAGATGCCGCTGGAGCCCAAACTCTGTCTGGCCTTGTTCAGAAAAGGCGCGAAACCGCTTGTCTGCTTGATGACGGGGGCTTCAGACATGGCGCGAGTCCTCACTCTTCGGAGCTTCGACGGTTGTCGCGTCGACGTTCGGCTGATCGGTTGGTGGTTCCAAATGCACTTCGATCGCCTCTGGTGCGAGCTCGGTGAGTGTCTTCTGGTCCTTGGTCATCAGGCGCATCAGGCCTTCCTGGGTCGCCTCGGCCCGGGAAACCTGGCCGGTGATGTGCCCGGCGGACAGCGTGTAGATCCGGTCGCAGATGCCCAGCAGTTCCGGCAGCTCGGAGGAGATCACCAGGACGCCCTTGCCCTCCTCGGCAAGCTTCTTGATGATCACGTAGATCTCGTACTTGGCGCCGACGTCGATGCCGCGGGTGGGCTCATCCAGGATCAGCACATCCGGGTCGGAGTACAGCCACTTGCCCAGGACGACCTTCTGCTGGTTACCGCCCGACAGCTTCCCGGTGATCGCCAGCACGGTTGGCGACTTGATGTTCATGCTCGCCCGGTAGCCGTTGGCGACTTCGAACTCCTCGTTGTCATTGACCCAACCGCCCGGTGAGAGCTTGTTCAGGGCGGCGAGCGAGATGTTCCGCTTGATGTCCTCGATCAGGTTCAGGCCGTAATGCTTGCGGTCCTCGGTCGCGTACGCGATCCCGTTGTCGATGGCCTCGCTGACGTTGCGGGCCTTGATCTCCTTGCCGTCCTTGATCAACCGGCCGCTGATCTTCGACCCGTAGGCACGGCCGAACACACTCATCGCGAGTTCGGTTCGCCCGGCGCCCATCAAACCGGCCAGCCCGACCACCTCACCGCGGTGAATCGTGATGTTGGCCTTGTCGACGACGATCCGGTCCTGATTGATGGGGTGGTGCACGGTCCAGTCTTCGATCCGGAACAGCTCCGTGCCGATGCTCGGAACGTGGTCTGGGTAGCGGCTGTCCAGCTCGCGGCCGACCATGCCCTTGATGATGCGTTCTTCGGTGATGTCGGCGACGTTGAGCGTCTCGATGGACTTGCCGTCACGGATGATCGTGGTGGAATCGGCGATCGCTTTGATCTCGTTGAGCTTGTGCGAAATGATGATGCAGGTAACACCCTCCTCGCGCAGGCCATTGAGCAGGCCGAGCAGGTGCTCGGAATCGGCATCGTTGAGCGCCGCGGTCGGCTCGTCCAGGATCAGCAGCTTCACCTTCTTGGACAGTGCCTTGGCGATTTCGACGAGTTGCTGCTTGCCGACGCCGATGTCACGGATCTTGGTCGTGGGGTTCTCGGTCAGGCCGACCCGGCGCAGCAACTCCTGCGCGTCGGCGTTGGTCAGGTTCCAGTCGATGGAGCCGCGGCGGACCCGCTCGTTGCCCATGAAGATGTTTTCCGCGATCGACAGGTAGGGGCTCAGGGCCAATTCCTGGTGGATGATCACGATCCCGCGATGCTCACTGTCCCGGATGTTACTGAATTCGCAGGTCGCGCCGTCGTAGAAGATCTCACCCTCATAGGTGCCGAACGGGTAGACCCCGGACAGAACCTTCATCAGCGTGGACTTGCCGGCGCCGTTCTCCCCGCAGATCGCGTGGATCTCGCCACGTTTGACTTTGAGGCGAACGTCTTGAAGCGCCTTCACCCCGGGAAAAGTCTTGGTGATGTCGCGCATCTCCAAGATGTAGTCGTCCATGGTCAACCGCCCTTGGCTGGTGGGTGTGCACAACACGCGGCCCTGCCGACCGGATTGTCGCCGATCGGCAGGGCAGCGCGGTCAAGCGGAGTACTTGCTACTGCTTACTGCATGGGTTGCGGTCCTGCTGCCTGACTACTTCAGCTGGTCCGCGGTGTAGTACCCGGTGTCGACGAGCTCGGCCTGGATATTCCACTTGTAGATGATGACCGACTGCAGCAGGTTCGTCGGGACGATCTTGACACCGTTGTTGTAGCTGGTGGTGTCGTTCACGGTCGGTGCGTTGCCCGAGAGGATGTCGTTGGCCATCAGAACCGTGGTCGCAGCGAGCTTGCGGGTGTCCTTGAAGATGCTGGAGAACTGCTCGCCCGCCATGATCGACTTGACCGAAGCGACCTCGGAGTCCTGGCCGGTGACCGCCGGGTACGGGCGATCAGCGGAGCCGTAGCCGGCGCCCTTGAGCGAGGACAGGATGCCGATTGACAGACCGTCGTACGGCGACAGGATGCCGTCGACGCGAGCGCCACCGGTGTACGTGCTGGACAGCAGGTTGTCCATCCTGGCCTGGGCGGTTGCCGGCTCCCAACGCAGGATCGCGACCTTCTGGAAGTCGACCTGGCCGGACTTGACGACGAGGGTCTTCTTGTCGATGTACGGCTTCAGCACCTCCATGGCGCCATTGAAGAAGAAGGTCGCGTTGTTGTCGTCGGGTGACCCGGCGAACAGTTCGATGTTGCAAGGGCCGGTGCTCTTGCCGGGGGTCTTGCCGTCCGCTTCCAGCAGGCCGAGGCCCACCAGCAGCGAAGTGGCCTGCTGCTTGCCGACGTTCAGGTTGTCGAAGGTGGCGTAGAAGTCCACGTTCGGGCTGTTCAGGATCAACCGGTCATAGGAGATGACCTTGATACCGGCGTCGGCCGCGCTCTGCAGCTGCGAGGTCAGCGCGGTTCCGTCGATCGCAGCGATGATCAGCAGCTTGACGCCACCGGTGATCATGTTGTCGATCTGGTTGACCTGCGTCGGGATGTCATTGTTCGCGTACTGAAGATCGACGGTGTAGCCGTAGCCCTCGAGTTGCGACTTCACGTTGTTTCCGTCAGCGATCCAACGCTCGGACTGCTTGGTCGGCATCGAAACGCCGATCTTGCCGCCGGCGCCCGTGGTGGCTCCGCCGGCGGCCGATGATGCGGCCGACGAGGCCTCCGTCGACGCCGCTGCACCGCCGGTGCCCCCGGCCGGTGCTGGGGAAGCGGAACACGCCGCGCCGGTGGCGGCGCCGCCCGTCCCCGTGGCGGCTGCGGTGGTGTCCGCGGTTCTGCTGCTGCTGCACGCCGACATGCCGACGACAAGCGCCAAACCTGCCGCAATCGCGACAAGCTTCTTTCTGATCATGCTGCCTCCTTGAGATGACCACCGAGCCGGAATGGCCCGGTGGCGTGTTCCCTGTTGCTCGCCGACCGCGACTGGTGGCGAACGACGCACCACCTACGGCCGGTGTAACTTGTCCGGATTCGGCGGGCAGTCGGTCCTTCGATGCGCAGCTAAAAGCCCTGCGCAAGCCTGTAATACGCCTGATTCCACCGGATCTCGTTGACAAAGTCGCGCATCTTGGTGCCGGAGTCAATGACCAACAGCTCCGTACGCATGATTTCGGCGAAATCTGTTATCTCTTCGAGACCGACCCCGGTGGACAGTACCGTGTGATGCGGCCCACCAGCAGTAAGCCACGCTTCGGTCGAAGTTCGGAAATTCGGCTCGGGTTGCCAAACCGCTCTGGCCACCGGGAGTTTCGGCAACGGCGCATCCGGAGCGACGACATCTGCCGTGTTCAGCACGAGCCGGAACCGGTCGCCCATGTCGGCGATTCCGACGATGACCGCGGCCCCGGCGTCGGCGTTGAAGACAAGCCGAACCGGGTCCTGCCGGCCACCGATGCCGAGCGGGTGAATCTCACAGGAAGGAATGGCGGAGGTGATCGTCGGGCACACTTCCAACATGTGCGCGCCGAGGATCTTTTCCTCTCCTGGAACGAGGTGATAGGTGTAGTCCTCCATGAACGAGCTGCCGCCGGGCCGCCCGGCGCCCATCGCCTTGATGGTCGCCAGCATCACCGAGGTCTTCCAGTCACCCTCGCCGCCGAAGCCGTAGCCGTCGGCCATCAGCCGCTGCACGGCCAGGCCTGGCAACTGCTTCAGGCCGCCGAGGTCCTCGAAGTTGGTGGTGAAGGCGCCGAAGGCGCCGGCCGTCAGGAACTGTCGAAGGCCGAGTTCGATCCTGGCCGCCTCGCGCAGCGATTCACGTTGTGCGCCATCACTTTTGAGTGCGGCCGCCATGCTGTACTGGTCGTCGTACTCGGCGACCAGGCTGTCGATGTCCGCCTCGCTGACCTGGTCTACGACCGCCACCAGATCATTCACACCGTAGGTGTTGACCGAGACACCGAACTTACGCTGCGCCTCAACCTTGTCGCCCTCGGTCACCGCGACATCGCGCATGTTGTCGCCGAACCGGGCCAACTTGAGCGTGCGGACCTTGGCCGCGCCACGCGATGCCCGAACCCAGGCGCCAACGCTGTCCAGCACATCGGTGTGCTCGACGAATCCGGCCACCGTCTTGCGAGCGACCCCCAGCCTGGACTGGATGTAGCCGAACTCGCGGTCACCGTGGGCGGCCTGGTTCAGGTTCATGAAGTCCATGTCGATGTCTGCCCATGGCAGAGCCTCGCCCGCCTGAGTGTGCAGGTGTAGCAACGGCTTCCGCAGGATGTCCATACCGGCGATCCACATCTTGGCCGGCGAGAACGTGTGCATCCAGGCGACTATTCCGATGCAGCCGTCGGCCGAGTTCGCCTCCAGGGCGATCCGGCGGATGGCGTCCGCGCTGGTCAGCACCGGTTTCCAGACAACCCGGATGCCGACCTGGTCGGCGCCGTCGAGCACTTCGGCGATGCGCTGTGACTGCGCGGCAACCTGGTCCAGTGTTTCCGGTCCGTACAGTCCCTGGCTTCCGGTGAGGAACCAGACTTCGGCGGTGTCAGGAGTGCTCACTTCAATCCTTAACTGAGCTGGGCGGTGTTCGTGAAAGTGTTTGGTGGTCAGGGATATCGGCTCGGCGTTGCACGGAAGTCCTTCGAGCGAGGCGTTTTGCTCCTGGCTCGACAGAGTCAGTGCTGCCCGTAGACGTTCTGGTAACGGTCGTACAGCGAGTCGATGTCGGACTGGGCGATCGGGTGGACGGCGCCGCCCAGCCTGGCGAAGTGCACGGTACGAGCGACCTCCTCGCACATCGCGGCGGCCTTGACCGCGGCCTTTGCGGTGCGCCCGATGGTGAACGGTCCGTGGTTGGCCATCAGCACGGCGGGCGAGCGGTGGTTCCCCAGGGTCTCCACGATGCCTCGTCCGATGGAGTCATCGCCGATCAGCGCGAACGGTCCGACCGGGATCTCGCCGCCGAATTCGTCGGCCATCATGGTCAGCACACAGGGAATCGGTTCCCGCCTGGCGGCGAATGCGGTGGCGTGCGTGGAGTGCGTGTGCACCACGCCACCGACCCGGTCCAGGTGCTTGTAGACATAGGCCGCAGCCGCCGTGTCCGACGACGGTTCGTGATCGCCCTCGACCAGATTCCCCTCGAAATCGGCGACGACCATGCTCTCCGGGGTCAGATCCTGATAGCTGACCCCGGACGGCTTGATCACCAGCAACTCCGCGCCGGGCACCCGTGCCGAGACGTTGCCGGCAGTCCACACCACGAGGTCCCATCGGGTCAATTCGCCGTGCAGCGCGCTGACCTCGGCGCGCAGGGCGTTGATGGTCGCCCTGATCTCCGCACTGATACTCATGCCACCGCTTCCTTACTCATCCGAACGCTCCCTGCTCCGCGTCCAGCGCCAGTTCTTGACCCTGGTCCGGCTCGGCGGCGCCGGCCCTGGCGTTCCGCCTGATGTGCTTGAGTGTGCGCATCACGGTGTTGGCGCCCCGACCGAAATAGTCATGAAGCTTCGCGTACTCCGCGAACAGTACGTCGTAGGCAGCCACGTTCTCGGGTATCGGCCGGTAGACCGCGTTCGCCTTGCTGCCCATCACCGCGGCCGCCGCCGCGACGTCGGGGTAGCAGCCCGCGGCGACGGCGGCGTGGATGGCCGACCCGAGGGCCGGTCCCTGGGTGGAGGTGGCGATCGACAGCGGGAGGTTGGTGATGTCGGAGTAGATCTGCATCAGCAGCTTGTTCTTGATCAGCCCGCCGACGATGACCAGTTCGGTCACCGGCACCCCGGCCGCGTTGAACGTCTCGATGATGGTGCGCGTACCGAATGCCGTCGCTTCCAGCAGGGCACGGTAGGTGTCCTCCGGTTTGGTGGCCAGGGTGAGCCCGACGACCAGCCCGGAGAGTTCGTGATCGACCAGGACCGAGCGGTTGCCGCTATGCCAGTCGAGGGCGAGCAGGCCGTGTTCACCAACCTGCTGTTCGGCAGCCAGCTCGGTGAGATACTGATGCGCCGACAGGCCCCGCTGGGCGGCGGCCTCGGCATAGTCGGCCGGAAAGCTCGACTTGATGAAGGCGCCGAAGATGTCGCCGACGCCGCTCTGCCCGGCTTCGTATCCGTACAAGCCCTTGGTGATGCCGCCGTCGACGACCCCGCACATGCCGGGCACCTCGCGCAGTTCCACGCCGTTCATCACATGGCAGGTCGAGGTGCCCATGATCGCGGTGAGCTGCCCGGGGGCGATGGCGTCGGCGGCGGGCGCCGATACGTGCGCGTCGACATTGCCGACAGCCACGGCGATACCCACCGGCAATCCGGTCCAGCCGGCCGCCTCTTCGGTGAGCCGCCCGGCGATGGTGCCGAGCTGGCCGATCGGCTGGTCGAGCTTTTCAGCCACGAAGTTCTGAAAGTCAGGGTTCAGCGCGGCCAGGAACTCCCCGGACGGATAGTGGCCGTCCTGCCGGATGCCCTTGTAGCCTGCGGTGCACGCGTTGCGCACGTAGACGCCGGTCAGCTGCCAGACGATCCAATCGGCCGCCTCGACCCAACGGTCCATTCGGTCGTAGATCTCGCGATCGTTCTCGAGTAGCTCAAGGCCCTTGGCGAATTCCCACTCTGCGGAGATGAATCCGCCGTAGCGGGGCAACCAGGCTTCGCCACGGTCGGCGGCCAGTTGGTTGATCCGGTCCGCTTGCGGCTGGGCGGCGTGATGGCGCCAGAGCTTGACGTAGGCGTGCGGCCGGTCGGCGAACTCGGGCAACTCGCACAGCGGCGTGCCGTCGGCCGTCGTCGGGACCATCGTGCAGGCGGTGAAGTCGGTGCCGACGCCGATGACGTCGGCCGGGTTCACGCCGGCGGCCGCGAGCGCCTGCGGCACAGCGTTTTTCAGAACGTCGATGTAGTCGCCTGGCACCTGCAGAGCCCAATCGGGCGGCAACGCCTCCCCGGTGGTCGGCAGCCTGTCGGCGACGACGGCGTGCGAGTACTCGTGGACCGCCGAACCCAGTTCGGCGCCGTCACTGACCCGGACGACCACCGCCCGGCCGGATAGCGTGCCGTAGTCCACTCCTACTACCAGTGCTCGTCCATGATCGACGTTGACCATTGATCTCCCATGCTCAGCCGCAATGCCTGGTGAATGTTAACGCTCACATTTGGGTGGGGTCAAGGGGTTCTCATCACAATCCGGCATCGATCCGCACGGTGTGTCCGGTGGTGACGCTGCGCTGCGCGGTGCTCGCTCGAATGATCAGTTGCGGCGGCACCAGAACCTGCGCGCTCGGGTTCTGGCCGGCCAGCGCCGAAGTCAGCAAGGTCATGCAGCTGCTACCCAGGGCGTGGAAGTCCTGGCGCACGGTCGTCAGCCGCGGGCTGAAGAACGCCGCGCCCGGAATGTCGTCGAAGCCGACCACCGAGACGTCGTCGGGCACAGTGATGCCCGACTCCGCCAACGCCAGCAACAAGCCGAGGGCCATTTCGTCGTTTCCGGCGAACACGGCATCGGGGATGTCCCTGGCCAGGGTCAAGCCGGCGGCGTAACCGGTTTCGGCCGACCAATCGCCGACGAGTAGCCGGCCGTCGGGTAGTCCGGCCGCGTCGAGCTCCTGTCGCCAGCCGCGGGTACGCGCGGAGCTGTCCAGCGAATCGGCCGGCCCGGCGATGTGCGCGATCCGCCGATGTCCGAGTCCGACCAGGTGTCGGACGGCAAGCCGGGCCCCCAGCAAATGGTCGACGGAGGTCACGTAGATTCCGGCCGGCTGCTGAGCGAGCGCCGAGATGGTCACCATCGGGACCCGCAGATCGACCTTCAGCGCCGCCTCGACCACATCCGCCGACGGCGCGATCACCACCACGCCCTCCACGCTCTGGTCCAGGAAATGCTCCAGTGCCGCCCGCATCTGCTTTTCGGACGCATCGGCCAGGCTGACCAGTGAGACGAAATAGCCGGCCTCGCGAGCGGCTGCCTCCACGCCGATCAGCACACTGGTCGGTCCGTACAGCGCGGACCGGGCGGTGACCACGCCGATCGTCTCCGACCGCCGGGTGACCAGCGCCCTGGCCGCCGTGTTGCGCCGATAGCCCAGCGCCTCGATCGCGGTCTGCACCCGCAATCGTGTCTCCGGCCGCACGCTCGGGTGGTCGTTCAGCACCCGGGAAACGGTTTGGTGGGAGACCCCGGCTGCCCGGGCTACGTCGTACATTCCGGGAGGCTTAGGGGTTCGTCCCGGCGCCGCCGGCAGCGCATTTGGTGCTCTCCGCACGCGATCACCTCCCTTGCGGCCACGAGCGTAACCGGGCGCGGGCCGAAATTCGCCAACAGAGCGACCCATCCGGGCCGCCGCCGGCTGCGAATAGGTGTGTGATCCGAGCGAACCGCTGGATCAGCGCCGCTCGACGTAGGGAATATCCGCAGCCGCGGGATGCATGGCTGCGCTCGGCGTCCGTAACTATCGAAGTGCCCACTCGGGTAGGAGACACACGATGTACAGCTTGGTGACGAGTACCGGCTTCAGTACCCAGACTTCGACCGTCGAGCAGGTCGCTTCGGCGCTGGCCAGGCAACTGAACGGCGGGAATCCACCGGCCAACGTCCGGTGGACCATCACCACACCGCACGGAACTGTCCTTTCGGACACGGTCCCCGACCTGGCCGCCGGCCACTCTGCGCAGGCCACGGCCGACCTGACCTCGGCGCACCTCGAGCACGCATATGGGCTGCTCGTCCGGGACCATCTGACGAGAGCCAAGGCTTCGTTCAACACCGGGCTCTTCCACACTATGAGCCGCGTTGGAAGCCTGGTCGACTGAGGCAGATCGTCGCCGTGGCTGTCGCGACTGATTAGCGATGCCGGTTTGCGGTTAGAGCAACGGTGGGCGGTCAGTCGGTTCCGGAGCCGACGCTCCGCCAAGGCCTTGGCCGGTTGAAAAAAACAGCCGCCAGGGCCGGCCCAGGCTGTGTGTCAGGAGTTGCTGTCCAGCCGGACCGAGCAGCGGGCGTTGCGCAGAGACGGGTTGACGCCCCGCACCTTTGCGATCCGCGCCGGATCGACCACGACGGTGCCCACCGCATTTTCGGCCTCACCCAGATCCAGGAGTGGCAGGCCCATCGGATCGAAGGCCGCGGACCGGCCGATCGTTCGGTGGCCGGTCTGGTCGGCCGCCACCACGTAGCTGGTGGTCTCGATGGCACGGGCCTTGAGCAGCGTGAGCCAGTGTTCCTCCTTGCAAGGCCCGGCCACCCAGGCCGATGCGATGGCGAGGACCTGCGCGCCCCGATCGGTCAGCAGCCGGAACAACTCCGGAAACCTCAGGTCGTAGCACGTCGCGAAACCCACTGGCACGCCGGCGATCTCCCCCACCGGCGGGGCCTGGCGACCCGGTTCGACCGTGTCGGATTCGGCGAAAGCAAAGGCGTCGTACAGGTGGATCTTGTGATAGATCGCGCGGATCTCACCGCGGTCGATGATCACCAGCGTGTTGCGTACCCGACCCTCGTGCGGGGTGAAGGTACCCGCGGCAATCGCCAACTGATGAGTGCTCGACGCGGCGAGCAGCCCGGTAACGAACTCGCCATCGAGCTGTTGGGCGTGCCGGGTGGGTGCACCCGGGTCGTCGACGAACCGCACCAAACTACCCTCGGGCAGCAGCAACAGGTCCGCGCCGGACTGCTGGGCCCGGCTGGCCATGTCGTCGATCAGCAACACGTTTTGGCCTGGATCGGCGTCGGCACGTAGTTGCCCCACTGCGATGTTCAACACGGCGAGCACCTTCCGGTGAGCGGTTCAGTGGTCACTCAGACGACGATCGACACCATTCGACCCATCACGACGACGACCTTCCTCGGCTGCCGACCCGCCAACTCCGCGACGACCCGTGGTTCGGCCAGTGCGAGGGCCTCGATCTCGCCGACCGAGGCATCGGCCGCGACGGTGATCCGGCCGCGGATCTTGCCCTTGATCTGAATCGGGTATTCGATCGCGTCGTCGACCAGGTACTTGGCCTCAGCCGTCGGAAAAGGCCCCTGCGCCAGCGACTCGCGGTGACCCAGCAGATTCCACAGTTCTTCGGAAATGTGCGGGGCCAGCGGGGCCGTCATCAGCACCATGGCTTCGGCAACCGTTCGGCAGGTGCGGGCCTCGGACTTGGTCAGATGATTGTTCAGGACGATCAGCTTGGCGATCGCGGTGTTGTACTGCATTGCCTCGAAGTCGGCGCGAACCCCGTCGATGGTGCGGTGCAGCAGCGTGGTCGTCTCCAGATCCGGCTCCGCATCCGCGACCAGGAGTTCGCCGGTGTCCTCGTCGATCACGTTGCGCCACAGGCGTTGCAGATAGCGCTGAGAGCCCACTGCGTCCTGGGTCTGCCAGGGCCGCGAGATGTCCAGCGGCCCCATGCCCATCTCATACATCCGGAAGGTGTCCGCGCCGTAGCGTGCACACATCTCGTCCGGCGTCACCACGTTGTTCAGTGACTTCCCCATCTTCCCGTATTCACGGTTGACCGGCTTGCCCTGATAGAGGTATTGCCCGTCGCGTTCGACGACGTCCTCGGCGGGGACGTAGAAGCCGCGGTCGTCGGTGTAAGCGAAGGCCTGGATGTAGCCCTGGTTGAACAGCTTTCGAAACGGTTCCTCGCTCGATACGTGCCCGAGGTCGAAGAGCACCTTGTGCCAGAACCGCGAGTACAGCAGATGCAGCACGGCATGCTCCACACCGCCCACATACAGATCCACCCCACCGGTGTCGTCCGGGCGGTCGGGATCCTTGCCCATCCAGTATTTCTCGACCTCGGGGTCGACGAAAGCCTTGGTATTGGCCGGATCGAGGTAGCGCAGTTCATACCAGCAGGAGCCGGCCCACTGCGGCATCACGTTCAGTTCACGCCGGTACTGCCGTGGCCCCTGACCGAGGTCGAGGGTGACCACCGCCCACTCCTTGGCACGGCCCAGCGGTGGCTCGGGCGAGGAGTCGGCATCCATCGGGTCGAGCTGCTGCGGCGCGTAGTCGATGACCGGCGGCAGCTCCAGCGGCAGCATGTCGTCGGGCAGGGCGATGGGCATGTCGTCCTCGTCGTAGACGATCGGGAACGGCTCACCCCAGTAGCGCTGCCGACTGAACAGCCAGTCCCGCAGCTTGTACTGCACTCGCGGCTGCCCGAAACCCTTGGCGGACAACCATGCGATCATCGCGGCCTTGGCGTCCACGACCGACTTCCCGTTCAGATCGACTTCGGCGTTGGCACTGTTGATCGCCGGTCCGTCACCGGTGAAAGCCTCGTCCGGATGATCGGCCGGCGGCGCGACGGTGCGGATGATCGGCAAGTCGAACGCCTTGGCGAACTCCCAGTCGCGGGTGTCCTGGGCGGGTACCGCCATGATCGCACCGGTGCCGTAACCCATCAGCACGTAGTCGGCGATGAAGATCGGCAGCAGGGCGTTGTTGGCCAGGTTCAGCGCAGAGGCGCCGATGAAGACACCGGTCTTCTCCTTGCTCTCCTGGCGGTCCAGATCGGACTTCCGAGAGGCGTCGAGCCGGTACTTCTCGATGGCCTCGGCGGGCGTGTCGGCGCCGCCGGTCCAGCGCGGATCGACCCCCGCCGGCCACTCCATCGCGGTGATCGAGCCGATCAGCGGGTGCTCAGGGGCCAGCACCAGGTAGGTGGCGCCGAACAGGGTGTCGGGTCTGGTCGTGTAGACCTCGATTTCGCCCTCGGCCTGGCCGGCAACAACCGGAAAGCGGACCTGCGCGCCAACCGATCGCCCGATCCAGTTCCGTTGCATGGCTTTGACCGACTCCGGCCAATCCAACCGATCCAGGTCCGCGATCAGCCGATCGGCGTAGGCGGTGATCCGCATCATCCATTGGCGAAGGTTGCGGCGGAAGACCGGAAAGTTGCCGATCTCGGATTTCCCGTCGGCGGTGACTTCCTCGTTGGAGAGCACCGTGCCCAGGCCGGGACACCAATTCACCGGGGCCTCGGCGATGTAGGCCAGCCGGTAGCCGGCCAGGATCCGCTGTTGTTCGGTTCCGGTGAGCCCGTTCCAGTCGACGTCGCCGGGCACCCGCCGCACGCCGAGGGTGAACTCGGCGATCAGGTCGTCGATCGGCCGCGCGCGTTGCCCGGCGGTGTCGTACCAGGCGTTGAACAGCTGCAGAAAGATCCACTGGGTCCACCGGTAGAACTCCACATCGGTGGTGGCCACGGAGCGGCGCTGGTCGTGCCCGAAGCCCAGTCTGCGCAACTGCGCGCGGTAACGCCGGACGTTCTCCTCGGTGGTGGCGCGCGGGTGGGTCCCGGTGCGCACCGCATACTGCTCGGCCGGCAGGCCGAACGCGTCGTAGCCCAGGGTGTGCAGGACGTTCACGCCGTTCATCCGGCGATATCGGCCGAGCACATCGGTGCCGATGTAGCCCAAGGGGTGGCCGACGTGCAGCCCGGCCCCGGAGGGGTACGGGAACATGTCGAGCACGTACAGCTTCTCGGCCGGCAGCACCCCATCCTCGGGTGCCATCGGGCCGGACGGATTGGGCGCGTCGAACGTGTGCTCGGCCGCCCACCGATCCTGCCATTGCGCCTCGATCCGACCAGCGAGTTCGGCGGTATAGCGAAACGGCGGGACAGTGGTGTCGGCCGACTGGGCGGCGACGCCAGGAACACTCATCAGCGATTTCTCCCCTACAAGATCGCCGCTGACTCTACCCGCGGCAAAGCCGGTTACCATCTGCGCTATGTCCCTCTCGCACTGGCTGCTCGCCGCGCCACTGACGCTCGCCTTGCTGCTGGTCGCCATCCTCTCGGCGGTCACCGCGGCCAAGGGCCGGCTGGGCACGCTCGATCGGGCGGGCCGGCTGGGCGTTCGCAGCACGGCCGCCCTGCGCAGCCCGACCGCGTTCGTGCTGGCGAACAGGGTGGCCTGGCCGGTGGTGGCGGGCGCGGCCGTGGTCGCCGGCGTGTGCGCGGTGCTGACGCTGATCTCGGTGCCGAGCCCGGGCACCGCGCTGATCACCTTCGCCGTCGGCCTGATCGGTTCCACCACACTGCTGATCAAGGGCGGCGCCATGGGCGATCGGGCGGCGCAGACCGTGCCCCCGTTGGCGCCCAAACCGGGCGGTGGCAGCTGCGGTGGGTGTGCCTGTGGCACCGGCGGGTGTGCCGGACTCACCAGGACCGTACCGGCGGATCAGGCGTCCGCGGGAACCTGAGCGTACGGCGGTCGGGTCCGCTTATGCGCCCAGCGGACACCGCTGGCAGCTCTGGACCGGCCCCACCCAGCCGCGGTCCATCAGCAGCCCGCCAACCTGCGCCGCGACCGCGCAGGGGTCCTGGCTCACCTCGGCCCATCCGTACCGCAGGGTCGGCCAGTCGGCCACGGAATGCGTGTTGTCACGCTGTCGGTCCCCAGCCCGGTCCGCCACGGACGTGTGTCCGAGCCGGCCATCCAGTTCGACGAGCACCCGCTGCTCGCGGTAGGCGACGTCCAGATATCTGGTCGGTCCCCTCGGGCGGAGCTGTCGGTCGGCCGCCGGGAGCCGGTGAGCGCGCTCCACGTCGGTCAGATAGCGCCGCTCCAGATTGCTGTGTACGCCCTGGGCCGCGTCGGCGATCACCGCGACGATCAACGCCCGTCGGCGCAGCCGCACCCGGCGGGCCACTCCTTTGGTCAGCGCTTGCGGCGTGGTGAGCCCGCGCTGAACAGCCGTCGTGATCCAGCCGACCGCTTGTTCGGCGGACCCTCGCGCCGCCAGATCCAGCACGGTGTCGACGAGGTTCAGCGACGGCGGGAAGCCCCTGGTCGAGCCACCCCTACCCGCGGCCCGGTCGCCGGCGAATCGCGCCCAGCTGGGGACTGTCGGCAATCTGCCTGGTACCAGGATCTCGATCGGTAACGATTCCGCGTCCTGCAGGTGGTGCACGGTGGCGGCGGACAGCCCACCGAGCCGCGAGCCTTCACCGCCGATCAGTACTCCTGCGCACGCGTACGCAGACCAAGGCGGTTCGGCAGTGGTCGTGTAGTAAACGCCCCGCGCCAAGGTCTGCCATTGGGTTCCAACGAGCCGCCGCAGCGGGCCGCGGCCAAGGCCCGACCCGGCGCACTGTGCGGCGGTGACCACGCCGGATTGGACGAGGAGCAGCCGATGGATGGACCCTGGAGGTTCTTGGCGGTGCCACATGACGGCATATTCTCGGCGAAATCCGGAGTGCCGCCGCCGACCTGTCCA
The DNA here is from genome assembly GCA_038245175.1 of Mycobacteriales bacterium. Lineage (GTDB taxonomy): Bacteria > Actinomycetota > Actinomycetes > Mycobacteriales > Nakamurellaceae > Nakamurella. Next base: position 99,625 of record JBBRSR010000004.1, read on the forward strand.
CAATCCACGGATAGCGGGAAAGTTGCGGTAGGCAGTCACGCCTTAACTTTCCGCCGAGCGTCAGTTTCGCTCCAGGTCTCCGGGGTGCCAGGCCTGCCAGGCCAAGGGGAACGGCTGCCGCCGCAGCACCTGAAACCACAGATCCACCCGGGGGGGCGCCAGCACGTCATCGGGCAGCCCCGGCACGACGTACCAGGAGCCACGTTGAACCTCGCCCAGTAGCTGATCGGGCGCCCAGCCGGCGTGACCGCCGAAGATCCGAACCCCCCGCAGCGATGGTTTGAGCTCGTCCGGATCCGCGTCGACGTCCACCAGGCACACCGGTCCGGAAATGGGCACGACGCCCGGCAGGTCGGCGAGACGCTTGCCGGCCAGGGTCACGCCGACGCACATTGCCGCATCCGCCCGCATCGGCCCGCCGGCGAAGATCACCTGAGACCGGGCAACCAGCGGGGTCCACTGCGGCAGGACGTTGTGTACCGGGATCTCGCTCGGCCGATTGAGCACTACGCCGAGACTGCCCCCGGCACCGTGCGAAACCAGATAGATGACCGTTCGCCCGAACGTCGGACCGGTCAGATCCGGGGTCGCAACCAGAACCGAGCCGGCCCGGAGCTCGGCGGACATTTCTTGGGCCATATTTTCAGCGGCACTCATCGTTGTCCATTGTTCTACCCGGGTACCGTTTCGGGAGTGACCACCCCCGTCCTAGCGCCGCCGTCGGTCCGCGGGCTGTTGCCGCTGCTGCGGGTGCCACAGCTGCGACTGCTGGTGCTGGTCCGGGTGATCAACGCATTCGGCGACGGCGCCTTCCAGGGATCGCTGGTCGGGGCGGTGCTGTTCAGTCCGGAGAAGGCAGCCGGGCCGAAGGAGCTCGCAGCCGGCTTTGCCGTGATGTTGCTGCCGTATTCGCTGGTCGGTCCGTTCGCCGGGTCGCTGCTCGATCGCTGGCCGCGCCGCCAGGTCATCGTCTGGACGAACTTTCTGCGGTGCCTGTTCGTGGCAGCGGTCGCGGTGGAGATCTGGGCGGGTTCGCCGAGCTGGTTGGTGTTCTCCACTGCCCTGGTGGTGATGGGGGCCGGTCGCTTCATCGGATCGGGCCTGTCCGCGGCGATGCCGCACTGTGTGGCGGCCGACTCGCTGGTCGGCGCGAACTCGCTGTCGACCACGACCGGCTCGATCAGCACGACGATCGGCGGCGCCGCCGCCTTCGGGATGGCTTCGCTGGTCGGTCATACAGATGCCTCATTGGCACTGATCGTGGCGTTTGTCATACCGTTTTATGCCGTCGCCGGCCTCGTCGCGCTGAGGTTCACCAAGTGGGCGCTCGGTCCCGACGAAACCGACGAGCCGGCCCAAACCATCCTGGCCATCCTCGGTGGGTTGTCCGCAGGTTTCCACCACATCCGGATCAACCCTCGGGTGGCCATCTCGGTCACCATGGTGATGCTCGTCCGGTTCTGTTTCGGCCTGGCCACGCTGCTCGTGCTGGTGCTGTTCCAGAGCCACTTCCGAGCTCATGGATTCTTCCGGGCCGGGCCGGCCGGGATCGTTCAGGTGCTCGGGTTCGGTGCGGTCGGGCTGTTCGTCGCCGCAGTGTTCACCGCGCCGGCCGTCCGTCGATTCGGCCGAACGACGTGGGTATTTTCGGTCCTGCTCGGCGCCGCCGTCACCAGCTTTGTCGCGGCCGTGCACATCGAGCCGGCGATAGCGATGGCCACCGCCTTCCTGCTCGGTTTCGCCTACCAGGCCACCAAAATCTGCGCCGACGCGATCGTCCAGAGTGAAACCGACGATGCGCACATCGGCCGGGTCTATTCGCTCTACGACACCACCAACAATGTGTTGTACGTGCTCGGCTTCATCGTCGGCGCCCTGCTGTTGTCCGAACACGGGACGGGACGCGCGCTGGTCATCAGCCTGGGGGTGGTCTACATCCTGACCGCAGTCGGCTTCCGCTGGGGAATGCAGCGAAACCGGGAGCCCGCGCCGCACACCCCTGCCTCGATGAGCGCGCCGGCCGGCTGAACTCTGCACCACCCACTACACGTCCAGGCCTTGGGCCAGCGCCCACCTGTAGAGGGCGGCCTCGGCCTCGTCACGGCTCATCGGACCGTTGTCCAGCCGCAGCTCCTTCAGGTATTTCCAGGCCCGCCCGACGACCGGCCCGGGTCCGACTCCCAGCAACTCCATGATCGAATTGCCGTCCAGGTCGGGGCGGACCCTGGCCAGATCCTCGGCGGCGGCCAGCGCGGTGATCCGCTGCTCCAGTTCGTCGTAGGACCGCTGCAGCGCCAGCTCCCGACGCCGGTTGCGGGTGGTGCAATCGGCCCGGACCAGTAGGTTCAGCCGGGCCAGCAGCGGTCCGGCATCGGTGACATAACGACGGACCGCCGAGTCTGTCCAGCTACCGCCGCCATACCCGTGGAAGCGCAGGTGCAGGAAGGTCAGGTCGGCGACGTCCTCGATGATCTGCTTCGAGTACTTGAGCGCGCGCAGCCGCTTGCGGACCAGTTTGGCGCCGACGACCTCGTGGTGGTGGAAGCTCACGCCGCCCGCCGACTCGAATCGACGGGTCCCGGGCTTGCCGACGTCGTGCAGCAGGGCAGCCAGCCGCAGGGTCAGATCCGGCCCGTGGGGCTCGAAGGAAATGGCCCGCTCCAGCACCGTCAGCGAGTGCTCGTAGACGTCTTTGTGCTGATGGTGCTCATCGCGCTCGAGCTTGAGCGCGGGCAGTTCGGGCAGCATTATCTCGGCGAGCCCGGTGTCGGTCAGCAAGGTGAGCCCCGCCCGCGGGTAGCGCCCGAGCAGCAATTTGGACAGTTCCGACTGGATCCGTTCGGCGGTGATCCGGCCGAGTTCGGGCGCCGATTCGGTCATCGCGGCGCTGACCCTGGGGGCGACGGCGAATCCGAGCTGTGCGGCGAACCTGGCCGCCCGCATCATCCGGAGCGGGTCGTCGCCGAACGAGGCGGCCGGCGCCGCAGGCGTATCGATCACCCGTGCAACCAACTGGGCGCGGCCACCGAAGGGGTCGATGAATTCCAGACTCGGCAGCGCGACGGCCATCGCGTTGATCGCGAAGTCGCGCCGCACCAGGTCGTCCTCTATCCGTTCGGAGAACGTCACCTCGGGGTTTCGGGAGTCGCCGTCGTACTGGTCGGCCCGGAAGGTGGTGATCTCCAGTTGATTGCCGTGCCGGGCGGCGCCAACCGTACCGAAGGCGATGCCGGTCTCCCAGACCGCCTCGGCCCAGCCGTCCAGCACCCGCAGAGTTTCCGCCGGCCGCGCATCGGTGGTGAAGTCCAGGTCGGACACCGAGCGCCCGAGCAGGGCATCGCGCACCGGTCCCCCGACGAGGTAGATCCGGTGCCCGGCCGCGGTGAAACGCGCACCCAGCTCGGCGGCCACCGGGTGCAGGCGCAACAGCGCGTCGATGGCGTCCTGCGGCTCACTCACGGGGCCGAAGTCTACTGGTCAACACCGCGCTCTCACCCTTGACATGTGACCCTTTGGTCACCTATCCTCGCCAGGTGACCGATGACGACCTTGTCTTCAAGGCACTCGCCGACCCGACACGGCGATTCCTGCTCGACCGCCTGTTCGTGCGTGACGGCCGCACGCTCACCGACCTGGAGTCCGAGTTGGAGATGACGCGCTTCGGCGTGATGAAGCACCTACGGGTGCTCGAGGAGGCGGGTCTCGTCGTGACCCGCAAATTAGGCCGGGAGAAGCTGCATTTCCTGAACCCGGTCCCGATTCGCCTGATCCACGACCGCTGGATCGACAAATACACCGAAGGCCACGTGTCGGCCCTGGTAGATCTCAAGAAAGCACTGGAGGACGAGCAATGAACACAGCAACGACCACCATCACCCAGGTGTACAAGGTGTACATCAAGACCACTCCCGAGGCGATCTGGGCTGCCATCACCCTGCCCGAATGGACAGCGCGCTACGGCTACACCGGATTCGCCGACTACGACCTCAAGCCAGGCGGCGCCTACCGGGTGCGGGCCACCCCGGCGTTCCGGGCGGCCAGCGAAGCACGGGGCTATGAGCTCCCGGAGATCCTGATCGACGGCGAGGTGCTCGAATCCGACCCGCCGAACAAGCTGGTCACCACCTTCCGCATGCTGATGATGGATCCGACCCTGCCACCGGAGTCGGTCACCAGGATCACCCATGAGATCAAGCAGGTCTCACCGGGCCTGTGTTCGCTGACCCTGACCCACGAGCTCGACGGTGCGCCCAACTTGGCCGGCGTCGTCGGCGGAAACTACGAATCCGGCGGCGCCGGCGGCGGGCATGCCTGGGTGCTCAGCGACCTCAAGACCTTGCTGGAGACGGGCAGGTCGTTCGCCGAATAGACGTGGCTGCGGCGGGACACCGATCACACTGTCGGTGCCCCGTTGCACACTGACTTCCATGACGAACTGGGATGAATTCGCGTACAACTCACCCGCCTTGGCGGCCGCGGTCAAGGCGCGATTGGTGGCGAACAAGCACCACATCATCGGCACCCTGAGATCGGATGGCTGGCCACGGCTGTCCGGCACCGAGATCATCTTCTTTCACGACGACCTGCTGATCGGGTCCATGGTCGGCGCGGTCAAGGTCGCCGACCTGCTGCGTGATCCACGGCTATCGATCCACACCAATCCGGGCGACGAGAAAATGACCGGGGGCGATGCCAAGATCAGCGGCTACGGCCGTTTGATCGAGGACCCAGACCTGCTCCGCCGGATCATTGCGGCGACCGGTTCACCGGAGCCGGCGACGTTCTTCCGGATAGATCTGGTACAAATTGTGCTGACTGAGGTCGACGTCATGGCCGACGTTCTCAAGATCACCATGTGGACTCCGAACGGCGGACCGACCCTCTGGACTCGCCGGACGTCCGACCGTTGCGCCGTCAAGCTCTCCGGGTAGCCGTCTAAGCTCAAGCGATGTCCTCCCCGCATCCGGTTCCGGGCCGCCGGCCCAGTACCCCGCGGCGGTCGGACGAGATTTCCGCCGGTGGGCTGGTCGTCCGGATGGAGGACGGGATCGCCTCGGCCGCGATCATCGGTCGCCTGGACCGTCGGGGGCGCTTGCGGTGGTCGCTACCGAAGGGGCACCTGGAAGCCGGTGAAACCACCGAGCAGGCCGCGATTCGTGAGGTCGAAGAAGAAACCGGCATCGCCGGAAGAATCACCGCCAGGCTGGGCAGCGTCGATTACTCGTTCGCCGCCTCGGGTCGCCGGATCCACAAGCGGGTGCATCATTTCTTGATGGAGGCCGTCTCGGGCGAGTTGTCCGATGCCGATATCGAGGTCAGCGAGGTCGCCTGGGTTCCGCTGGTGGATCTGCCGGAGCGCCTGGCCTACGCCGGGGAGCGACGCCTCGTGGCCAAGGCAACGGAGATCCTTGCGGAGAGCGCGTGACCCGTAGCGCTCGTCGGCTTGGTGGGCTGCTGGCATCAGCGTTGATGCTGGTGGGAGTCACCGCGCTGCCGACGATGGCCGTCGCGGACGCCGGCCGGCCGGTGGCCGCGCGCGCTCCCGCGATCTTCGTCGACTCCCTGTCGTTCGTCGTTGCCGCCATTTCGCCGACGCTTGTCACGGCGACGGGGCCGGCGACGTTGACCATCTCCGGAACCATGACGAACACCCGCGATGAGCCGTTGACCGATGTGATCGCCCGGGTGCAGCGCGGGGATGCGCTCAAGTCCCCGGACGAACTCGCGGCCGAACTCGCCAGCCCCGGTAATCCGGAGACCACTTGGTCCGACTTCGTCGATGTCGTCCCGCTGATCGATCCCGGCGCCACCGTACCGTTCTCGATCCAGGCGCCGCTGTACGGCGCCCTCCGAGACACGCTGGCCGTGACCGAGCCGGGTGTCTACCCGATCATGGTCAACGTCAACGCCAATTTCGCCTCCGCGCCCAGCCAGAACGGCGCCCGGATCGGCGAAGTCCACCTGCTCCTGACCGTCGCTTCGATCAAGGCTCCGCAGTCGGCCGAACCCAGCGATCCGACTCAGCCCACCGTGCCGACCGTGCCGACCGGGCCGGCCAGCCCGCCCGCGGCCGGCACCCGACAGGGAGTCAACCTGGTACTCCCCCTGGTGGATCGGCCGCACCGGGATCCGACAGGGGCGTTTTTCGACGATGATCTGGCCGCCTCGATACGCCCCGGCGGACGACTGGACGCCGTTCTGAGCGCGGCGGAATCGGCCTCGCTGATCCCCGGCGCCACCACTCTCGCCGTCGATCCGGCGCTGTTGGAAGACCTGACGTTGATGTCCACCGGCTACACGGTCGGGCCATTCGTGCTCGATCTGACCCGGGTTGAAGCCGCCGCCAGCACGTCGGCGTCGATCTCGACGTCCACGTCGGCGTCCATCTCGGCGGGCACGGGCGCCCCGACCACCGGGCCGAGCAGCACCACGTCGAGCAGCACCTCTCCGAGCAGCACCTCTCCGGGCCCATCCACCACCGGTGGACCGTCGCCCGTCGCCGGCACCATGAGCGGTTCCGGCGGGGCCACTGCCACCGCGCCGGACACCTACGTCCCGGTCCCCGGACCGACGGCCGTCCCGGGCACCGGCACACAGTCGGCGGTTGACTTCCTAGCTCGAATCCGCGTGCTGGCCGCGAAAACCCCGGTGTTGGTGCTGCCGTACAGCGATACCGACGGTGTCGCCGTGGTTCGGGCCAACTTGACCTCGTTCCTCACCGGCAACATCGCCCGGGGTCGAACCGTCGCCACCGACGTGCTGGGCAGCGCCGCGAACCTCGTCACCGATGTGGCCTGGCCGGTTGGCGGTCTGGTCGACGCCGCCACCTTGGATGCGTATCGCCGGAGCGGCCAGAACGCCGCGCTGATCAGCCAGGACTCGCTGAAGGCCACCCCGACGGCAGCCACCGCATTACTCCGCACGCCCAGTGGAACGGTGGACGCAATCGTGGCCGCCCCCGGGATGCCGACCGGAGCGGGCGCGATCAACACGTTGGCCGCGGCGACCGCGATCAACTTCTTCAGCAACATCAGCCGGTCGGCAGTTTTCGCCGCCGAGCGGCAGTGGCAACCAGACTCGGCCGGCCTGGCCGCGCTGAGCGGACTGCTGGCCCAGCTGCGCGATGCGGGCATGGTCAGCGGCGTCGACCTGCAGTCCGTCATCCGCCAGTCCCCCGCCGGCGAGGATGCCGTGTCCTACCCGGGATCCGCCGCCGCCACCGAGCTGAACCCCGATTTCCTCGAGCGTCTGCAGAGCGATCTGACCACCCTGAGCTCGGTTCAGGCCGTGTTCACGCCGACTGGCACGGTCGCCCCCGGCGATCAGGCGACGACCGCCCCCGGCGACCTGTTCGCCGATCTGATCAACGGCGTGCGACGCCAGGCCTCGGCGGGATTCCGGTCCGAGCCGGTGGCGGCGAACACATCGATGGGCGCCATCGCCCCGCTCGTCGATCAGGTCGAGGCCGGTGTGTGGATCACACCGCCGCAGGGTCGCTTCACCCTCACTTCCAACTCATCACCATTGCTGGTCACGGTCCGCAATGACCTGCCGTACAACGCTCATGTGGTCATCCGCTTCAACCTGCTGGACGCCAGCCGGGCCGGAGTGACCATCGACAACAACGCGGTCCGTGACATTCCGGCCGGCCGAACCGTGCAGATCCTGGTGCCGGCCACCATCACCAGATCCGGCACCTTCACCCTGCGGACCCAACTCGCCGCCCCTGACGGGCGGCTGTGGGGAGCGCAGCAGACGTTGACGCTCACCTCGACGGCGTACGGGGCCTTCACCCTCTGGATGATCATCGTCGCGGCGGTGGTGTTGGTGCTCACTTCGGCACGTCGGATCTACCTGCGCGGGAAAGAACGAAAGCTGCGAATCGCGCAGGGGCTGCAGTGACACCGCACCCGGACCCAGCCGCGATCGATTCGGCGTCAGCACGGCCGCCGACATTCCCAACGAGCAAAACGGCCAAGACCGCTGGTCTGGTCCGCGCCAGCGCGCTGATGGCCCTGGCGGCTATCGCCAGCCGGACCAGCGGGCTGCTGGCAAAGATCTTCATCGTCGGTGTGCTCAGCTTCAACGTGGTCAACGACTCGTACACGTTGGCGAACACCCTGCCGAACATCGTGTTCGAGTTGCTGATCGGTGGTGTGCTGACGTCGGTCGCGATTCCGTTGCTGTCGCGTGCGCAGCGGTCGGACGCCGACGGCGGGCAGGCCTACGCGCAGCAGATCTTCACCGTCGCCGCGGTTTGCCTGGCCGCCGCGACCCTGCTGGCCGTGGTGGCCGCCCCAGTGCTGATCGATGTCTATCTGTCCAACAACTCGCGGGCGAACCCGCAGCTGGCTACCACCTTCGCCTACCTCCTGTTGCCGCAGATATTCTTCTACGGCATCGCCGCCCTGTTCGGCGCCATCCTGAACACCAAGGAACGCTTCGCGGCCCCTGCCTGGGCGCCGGTAGCCAACAACGCCCTGGTCATCGTGGTGGCGGTCTGGATCGGGCTGACCAACGGCGGCCTGAACCAGTTGATCGGCGGCTCGGGCGCCGGCGCCGTCTACGCAGATCCGACCACCAGCCAGATCCTGATCCTGGGCATCGGCACCACCGCCGGCATCGTCCTGCAGGCCACGATCATGCTGCCTTCGCTGCTGCGGTCCGGCTTCCGTTTCAAGTGGCGGTTCGCCCTCGACGCGCGGATGCGCGAGGCCGGCAGCTTGGCCGTTTGGGCGATCGGCTATGTCTTGGTGTCGCAGGCCGGCTACATCGTGCTGACCAACATCGCCGGCCGGGCACCTGGCGGGCTGTCCACCTTCAGCTACGCCAGTCTGCTGTTCCAGACCCCCTACGGCATCCTGGGCGTGTCGCTGCTGACCGCCATCATGCCGCGGATGAGCCGGCACGCTGCCGCCGGCGACATGGAGTTGGTCAAGGACGACATGTCGTTGGCCAACCGACTATCTGCCGTGGCCCTGCTGCCCGTTTCCGGTGCGCTACTGGCTCTGGCCGGCGCCGTCGGCGTGCTGAGCAGCGGCTATGGCAAGGCCACGATCAGTCAGGCGCAGCTGGCCGGCATCACCTGCGCCGCCTTGGCCATCGGCCTCGTTCCGCTGGCCATGACCCTCGTCCAGATGCGCGTGTTCTACGCGATGAAGGACGGCCGGACACCGGTCCTGATCAACGCCATCATGGTCGCAGTCCGGATCCCGCTGCTGTTCTGCGCGCTGCTCCTCAAGCCGGCCTCGCTGATCCCCGGCCTTGCCGTGGCCACCGCCATCTCCTACATCGTCGGGGCGATCGTCGGTGAAGTGTGGCTGCGTCACCGCTTCGGCCCGATGGGTTCACGCCGGGCATTGATCACCATCGGAAAGATGGCTGCGGCCTCCGCGCTGGGCGGCGCCGCCGCGTGGGGTGTGGTCCAGGTGGTTTGGGGTGGATTTCCGAACAGCTGGGGCGCCGCGCTGGCGCAGTTCCTGGTCGGCGGGACCGTCGGCGTCGTGGTCATCCTGCTGGTCGCGCTGGCACTGAAGGTCGAGGAGCTCGAACCGGTGAAGCGGCGACTGATCCGCGTCGTGCGTGGTCGACGGGTGCAACCCGGTACCGTGACCGAGACTGACAACGACACCCCAGCCTTTGATGCAGGCCCCAGAGAGCAGGTGATTCCTCCGGTGAGCGGCGATGCCAGCACTCCTGAGTCCCCCGGCAGCACCCCGCCGGCGGCCGTGGCGCCCGAATCGGACCCAGCAGTCCCGGACCCGGCAGTGCAAGACCCGGCGGATCAGCCGCCCGACATCCTGGACACCACCGCGCTGGAACTGCGGGCCCTCACTGTCTCAGCCGCCACACTGCCGACCGGGTCGGCCGGTTTGACCGCGGCGAGCACCCGACCCAACCCGGCGCTGGCTCCCGGAGCCATGATCGGTGGCAGGTATCGGCTGGTCAGCCTGATCGCCGTGGACGCATCGGGCAATCGGTTCTGGCGGGCCAAGGACACCGTGCTGCCCCGCGATATGGCGGTGACCCTGCTGCCCGAGAGCCCCACCACCAGCGCGACGGTCAGCCGCACGCTACGCGCGGGCCGACTGCACCACATCGGCCTCCCACAAACCCTCGATCTGGGCAATGAGGCCGGGCATTCCTACGTGGTCGGCCAGTGGGTCGACGGGGCCACGTTGGCTGATCTGCTCGCCGGCGGACCCCTGGACGGTGAGGTGGCCAGTTCCATCACCGGCAAGATCGCCGACGCGATCGCCGAGGCACACCGCAATGGAATCTCGCTCGGCGCGATTCATCCCTCACTGGTCCGGGTGAATTTCGACGGTCAGGTTCGGCTGAGCCATGTGATCTCCTACGCCGGGGCGACGCCCGATCAGGACATCCGGGCCATCGGCGGCCTGCTGTACCTCATGCTGACCGGCACCTACCCGCTCCCACAGAACGGCATGTCCCCGCCACTGCCCGTCGCACCGACCGAAGGCGGCCGCGAACTGCCCGCCGAACAGGTCCGGGCCGATGCCCCGGCCGGGCTCGCCGCCCTGGCCGAACGAACACTGCACCCGGACGGCGCCCACGGGGTGCGCTCGGCCGATGCGATCGCCGTGCTGCTGCGAGATGCCACCATCGCGCCGCCGGTGGTCGAGGTTGCCCCGCCCGCCGACGGCCGACCGATGCTGACCGCGAGCCAGCTCGCCGAACGCCGGGTACAGCGCGAGCGCCGGGCCAAGCTCAGTGTGGCCGGCGTGATGTTGCTGGTGTTCACGGTGCTCCTGGCCATCGTCGTCGGCAGTGTGATCAAGCGGGTCGTCGACTCCGTACAGGATCCGCAGATCACCGAGGATCAGGTCTTGGATCGACCCACCACCACCGCCGCCGCGACCAGTGCCGGCGAGGACACCGCACCCGCGGCCTCCGGTCAGCCGAACAGCACCGCTGCCGAAACTGCCGCCGTCGTCGCCGCGCCGGTGGCGATCACCGCCGGCGAGGTGTACGACCCCGAGGGCCAAGGCGCCAAGGACTACACGAGCTATGTGGACCGCGCCTGGGACGGGGATCCGTCGTCGGCCTGGCAGACCTTCGTCTACGCGCAGAACTTCGGGCCGGGCGGGATCAAGGCCGGCGTCGGCCTCATGCTGACGTTGGAGCGGGACGTCAGCCCGCTGACCGTCACCGTTGCGACCACGACGCCGGGCATCAAGGTGGAGATCCGGGCCTCTGACGGCAATATCAACGCACCCGTCGGGAGCACGCCGGTGCTGGCCAGCTCCGATGTCGGCAACGCCCCGGCCGCCATCGCCGTGGCCAACGCGCCCACGTCAAAATATCTGATCGTCTTCGTCACCGGACTGACCGGAAAAGACCGCACGTGGCAGGGCACGATCAGCGACATCAAGATTTCGGCCGCCCCGCCGGCGTAGCGGTTGCCAGCCAGCGGCGCCTTGGCCGGGTCTGCGCAGGCTCGCGCAGCCGGGCGGTGGGAATGAACGCCGCTAGGCTGACGTTCAACTGGAAGCTGCCCCAATCGCAGAAGTGAACGTGAAGGAGCCATCGTCAGTGTCGCAAGTCCACGACGTCATCGTGATCGGATCGGGCCCCGCCGGCTACACGGCGGCGGTCTACCTGGCCCGCGCGGATCTTTCACCGTTGGTTTTCGAAGGCTTTCAATATGGTGGCGCGCTGATGACCACCACCGAGGTGGAGAACTTTCCCGGGTTTGCCGATGGCATCCTCGGCCCGGAACTGATGGGCAAAATGCGCGAGCAGGCGGTCCGCTTCGGCGCCGATCTGCGCTCCGAAGAGGTCGACCGGGTAGAGCTGTCCGGCCCGATCAAGAAGGTCTTCGTCGACGGAACCGAATACCTGGCGCACTCCGTGGTACTGGCCACCGGATCCGCGGCGCGGTATCTGAACTTGCCGGATGAGCAACGTCTCATCGGGCGCGGCGTATCGGCGTGCGCGACGTGTGACGGCTTCTTCTTCCGCAATCAGGACATCGCCGTCGTCGGCGGCGGCGATTCGGCGATGGAGGAGGCCACCTTCCTGGCCCGTTTTGCCCGGTCGGTGACGATCGTGCACCGTAGCGACGTGTTCCGGGCCAGCCCGATCATGCTCGACCGCGCGCGCGCCAACGACAAGATCCGTTGGGTCACCAACGCTACAGTCACCGGCGTCAACGGTGCCGACTCGGTGGAGAGTCTCACCGTGACCGACACCCGGACCGGCGAGGTTTCGGGCCTGGCGGTGACCGGCCTGTTCCTGGCGATCGGGCACGACCCGCGCTCGGAGTTGTTCGTCGGCCAGGTCGATCTGGACGATGCGGGCTACGTGCTGCCGACCGATCGCTCCACGGCAACCAACATCAGCGGCGTGTTCGCCTGTGGTGATCTGGTCGACCACACCTACCGGCAGGCGATCACCGCGGCCGGTTCGGGCTGCTCCGCCGCGCTGGACGCGCAGCACTTCCTGGCCCACCACGGCGTCGGGGTGACCGACCCCGAACCCGCGGCCGTCTGATCCCGCGCCGGGACGCGGGCAGGTCCCCGGCCGGCTCCATCAGCGGTCGTCGACGTAGCACCTTGACCCGCAGTTGATCCCCAAGTTGTTCCGCAAGCACCACGTGAGATAGAAGAGAGAAAAGCATGGCTACCAAAGTTGTCACCGATGCAAGCTTCGCCGACGATGTACTGCTGTCCGACAAGCCGGTCATCGTCGACTTCTGGGCCACTTGGTGTGGTCCGTGCCGGATGGTTGCACCCATTCTGGAAGAGATCTCCGCCGCCCATGGCGACAAGATCACCATTGTCAAACTCGACGTCGACGCCAACCCGAAAATCGCCCAGGACTACAAGATCCTGTCCATCCCGACGATGCTCGTCTTCGAGAAGGGGAAGCCCGTCAAGCAGATCGTCGGCGCCAAGCCCAAGGCGGCACTGCTCGCGGAGTTCGCCCAGTACCTCTAACCCGCCGCTACCATCACCATGGTTACGCTCAGGGAACGGACGTAGGCGAGGAGAGTAAATGTTGCTCAGGCGCGGCGATCAAGGATCGTTGGTGGCATCGGTACGAGCAACACTGGCGTCGTTGACCCTGCTGCCACCTGACCTGAAAACTCCGGTGGCAGGTGTCGTCTTCGACAACGAAGTCGACGCGGCAGTTCGGGCGTTTCAGCAGCAGCGAGGGCTGATCGTGGACGGCATCGTCGGTCCGATGACCTTGCATGCACTCAACGACGCGCGCTGGCGGGTGGGCGACCGAACGTTGGCGTACGCGCTGTCCGCCGCGATGACCGGTGACGATGTCCTGGCCGTCCAGCAGCGGTTGGCTGAACTCGGCTACAACACCGGCCAGGCTGACGGTGTGTTCGGTCCGAAGACGGACAGCTGCGTTCGCGAGTTCCAACGGCACCGCGGGCTGCCCGACGACGGCGTCTTCGGCGCCGACACCTTCAAAGAGCTCACCCGGATGGGTCGAATGGTCACCGGTGGGCGGGCCCAGTTCCTGCGCGAGCGGGAAGTTGCACGGCAACGCGGACCGGGTCTACGTGGCAAACGCATCGTCATCGACCCTTCACTCGGCGGCGCCGACACCGGTTGGGTGGTCGATGGGGTGCTCGCCCGCGATCTGGTCTTCGATGTCGCCCGGCGGCTGGAGGGGCGAATGTCGGCCACCGGCATGGAGACATTCCTGACTCGCGGCAAGCGCGAGAACCCCACTCAGGCCGAACGCGCCGAGGTGGCCAATTCGGTCAACGCGGATCTGCTGATCAGCCTGAACATCGACGGCTGCAGCTCGGAACTGGCCGAGGGTATCGCAACCTTCCATTTCGGCACCGACTACGGATCCAGCTCGACCCTGGGCGAGACGCTCGCCGGGCTGATCCAGCGGGAGCTCGTTGCCCGCACCCATTTCGTCGACTGCCGGGTGCAACACCGACCGTGGGACATCCTGCGATTGACCCAGATGCCGGCGGTCCGGATCGATTTGGGCTACCTGACCAATCAGGGCAACCGCCGGTCATTGGCCGACGAGAGCTTCCGCAACGAGTTGGCCGACGGCATTCTGGTCGCCGTCAAGCGGCTGTACCTCGACGGGCGCGACGAGCCGCACACCGGAACGTTCACCTTCAAGGACCTGCTGGCCTACGAGCAGACCCGAACCGCCGTCATCTGAGCCGCGGCCGGCGCCACCGGGATGCTGATCACGCTGAACAACTGCTCCAGCGCGGATTCCACACCCGCCTTCCACCCGATAGCCGTGTCCAGTTCCAGCCGTAGCCGCGGATAGCGATGGTGCGGACGAACTTCGGTGAAGCCGACGGCCAACGCGAAATCGGCCGGAACCAGGCACGGCGGGATTGCGTCGTCCGCACCGACGTCGTCGCTGTCGCCCCGATGGCCGAACATTTCGATGGCGCGGACGCCTCGCCCGGCAAGATGCTTCGCCGCTGCCTGGATCAGGAATCGGGCGTGCCCCTGTCCGCGGTATGGCGGCAGCACCGTGGCCGTCATCAGCAGTACCGCGTCAGCGCTGACTGGGGCGGTGGGAAAGGCGCGTGCACTGGTCACTACCGGCGGCGGGGCGTAGACCGCGAACCCGGCGACCTCGTCATCGATGGTGAGCAATTGGCCGCAGGATCCCCAGCTCAGCATCACCCCGGAAAGCCAGACTTCCTTCTCGAATTCGGCGGCGCCGGCCATGGCCAGCTTGCCGGATCGGTCCGGCCCCACCTCCCACCGGATACAGGAGCGGCACGGCGCGGGAAGCCGGGAAACTGTGTCGAGACCGAGCGGAAGTAAAGCTCGTCGCACCGGCTGTCCTTTCCTGGAGACCCCTTAACAATAGGCACCGCAACAATAGGTCCGGTGCCAGTGCCCAGGATCTAGACTGGTCGGACGCGCGCATGCGCAGGTCACACACTGAGGCGCCCGTCTCCCCGCCGCACAGAGAGCACGCGAAGGTCCCGCCATGACCGGCAACAGCCTGGATCACCACCTGCAGCGATACGCCCAGCGCACGTCGGGTATGCGGGCCTCGGCCATCCGGGCGCTGTTTTCGGTGGCCAACCGTCCCGAGGTAGTTTCGCTGGCCGGCGGGATGCCGTTTCTCCAGTCGCTGCCGCTGGACGCCCTCGCCCTCGACGCCGCGCAACTGGTCGCCGAGGAAGGGTTGGTGGCTCTCCAATACGGCTCCGGCCAGGGCATCCTGGCGCTGCGTGAACAGATCTGTCAGGTCATGTCGCTCGAAGGCATCGACGCTCATCCCGACGACGTCGTGGTCACCGTCGGCTCCCAGATGGGCCTGGATCTGACAACTCGGATCTTTATCGATCCGGGTGACGTGATTCTGGTCGAGGCGCCGTCCTACGTCGGAGCGCTGAGCACATTCGCCTCGTACGAGGCTCAGGTGGTGCATGTGGCCATGGACGACGACGGGCTGATCCCCGACGCGCTGGGTGCGGCCATCTCCGTCGTGAAGGAAGCCGGCCGCCGGATCAAGTTCCTCTACACCATCCCGAATTACCACAATCCGGCCGGCGTGACCATGTCGGCACCGCGACGGCCGGTCATCGCCCAGATGTGTCGGGACGCCGACATCACCGTGCTCGAGGACAACCCCTACGGGCTACTGGGTTTTGATAACAAGGTGCACCGGGCACTGCGCGCCGACGACCCGGAGAACATCATCTATCTCGGATCGTTCTCCAAGACATTCGCGCCGGGCCTTCGGGTCGGCTGGGTACTGGCGCCGCACGCGGTTCGCGAGAAGTTGGTGCTGGCCAACGAATCCGCGACGCTGAACCCGCCGGTGTTCAACCAGATGATGATTTCCCGGTACCTGGCCAACTACGACTGGCAGAGCCAGATCAAGGTCTACCAGCAGCTGTACGCCGAGCGCCGTGACGCACTGCTCAACGCACTGGAGACGTTGATGCCGGTGGGCACCACCTGGACGCATCCGACGGGTGGCTTCTATGTCTGGGTGACTCTGCCCGAAGGATTCGACACGGCAGCGATGCTGCCGCGGGCTGTCACGGCCCGGGTCGCCTACGTACCGGGGACCGCTTTTTACGGCGACGGCCTCGGCTCCCGGCAAATGCGGCTGTCCTATTGCTTCCCGACCCCGGAGCGAATCGTCGAAGGAGTCCGGCGGCTGTCCGGGGTCATCGACGGTGAACTCGAAGTGATGCGGACATTCGGGGCACATACACATCGCGCGCTCGGCGGCCCTCAGTCGCCGTCCCCCGACACTGCGTGAAGCCTTCTCGATCTCTGTTGACTGGAGTGTGACGAAAGTGAACGACCGCCATATCGTGGTGCTCGCCGGCGGTTTGACCCACGAACGGGACGTGTCGTTGCGCTCCGGCTCGCGGCTGGCCGATGCGCTGCGTCGGCAGGGGCACGACGTGTCGCTGCGCGACGTCGATGCCGCACTGTTGGGATGGCTCGAGCAGCACCAACCCGATGCGGCGGTTATCGCGTTGCATGGCGGCCGTGGCGAGAACGGCGCGGTTCAAGGTGTTCTGCACATGGCAGGGGTTCCGTATCTCGGCACCCAGTCGCACAACTGCCGGCTCGCCTGGGACAAGGCCACGGCAAAGACGTTGCTGCAGCGGGCCGGCCATCACACCCCGGCATGGATGACTCTGGCACACGACACTTTTCGCGATCTGGGGGCGGCGGGCATGATCGAACTGGTCGTCCGGGACCTCGGCCTGCCATTGATGGTCAAACCACATCAGGGTGGCTCGGCGCTCGGCGCCGGGGTGGTACACAGCGCGGAGCAGCTGCCCGAAGCCCTCGTCGGGGCCTTCGCCTACGGTTCCGTCGTACTGGTTGAGCAGTTCGTCAGTGGCATCGAAATTGCGATCTCGGTAATCGATACCGGCGACGGACCGATCGCGCTGCCCGCGGTGGAGATCGAGTATCCCGGCCAGGTTTTCGACTACGAGGCCCGCTATACCGCCGGAATGACCACGTATTACACGCCCGCCCGGCTGACCGCTGCTGCTGCGGCGGCGGCGGCGGAGTTGGCCATTTCGGCGCATCGGGTTCTGGGGCTGCGCGACATCTCCAGGACCGACGCCATCGTGACCGACGACGGCGCAGTGCACTTCCTCGAAGTCAACGTCTCCCCCGGCCTGACCGAGACGTCGATGCTGCCGATGTCGGTCACCGAGGCCGGATATGACCTCGGCGGGCTGTATTCGAAGCTGATCGAGAACGCACTCAACCGCGACTAGCACTCTTTTGGATTTCTGCCCGTCGCTCACCGGCCGTCGGGCACGAGTCCCGTCCGCTGGCGAGAGTTGTTGATATACAGCAACTCTCGCCAGCCGTGGACCTTTTTCGTCACCGTGACATAGATACCCGGTGTAGGGAGTTACAGGATTGTCATTCCCGATTGGCGGTGCTGGCCGCTGCTGGTTGATGCCCGGCCTTGATGAGTCCGGCGATGCGTCCGAGGTCATCGATGGTCGCGAATTCGATGACGATCCGACCCTTTCGTCGTCCCAACTCGACCAGCACCCTGGTATCCAGGGTGTCGCCAAGGCCAGCGGCCAGATCCTCCAGGCCTGCTGTCACCGTGCGCTTGACCGGCGCCCGGCGGGTCGGTGGCTTTCGTCCCACGAGCATGGTCACGGCTTCCTCGGTCCCTCGGACCGAGAGCCCCTCCGCCACGATCCTGGCGGCTAGTTCCTCCTGAACCGAAGCCTCTTCCAGCGCCAGCAACGCCCGCGCATGGCCGGCCGACAACACCCCGGCGGCGACCCGTCGTTGCACCGGTACCGGCAGTTTCAGCAGCCGGATCGTGTTCGAGATGACCGGACGGCTGCGACCCAGCCGAGTGGCCAGCTCGTCGTGGGTTACCGCGAACTCCTCGAGCAACTGCTGGTAGGCCGCCGCCTCCTCCAACGGATTCAGGTTGGCCCGGTGAATGTTCTCCAGTAACGCATCCCGAAGCAGGTCCGCGTCCTCGGTCCGCCGGACGATGGCCGGGATCCGCTCGATGCCGGCCCGTTGCGCGGCCCGCCACCGCCGCTCCCCCATGACCAGCTCATAGCTACCGTCTCGTTCCCGCACCACAATCGGCTGGAGCAAGCCGAACTCGCGAATCGAATGCTCCAGTTCGGCCAACGCGTCCTCATCGAACACGGTTCGGGGGTTGCTGGGATTAGGCCGGATCTGCGCTACCGGGATCTCCAGGTAATGCGGTGCATCACGGTCGACGATTCGTTCGTACGCCGGAGTCTGGGCTGTTTCACGTGAAACGAATGCCGGATTGCCGTTCTCCGCCGATCTCGGCCGGGTTTCACGTGAAACACCGTCGTCGCCGATATGCTCCTCTCCGTAGCCGGCCGCCCGGATGGCTGGGCCCGTTTCATGTGAAACAACATGCGTCTTGATCAACACGTCGGAGATCGGGCTGGTCGGGCCCGAGGGAATGAGCGAGGCCAGGCCACGGCCCAGTCCGCCACGAGATTTTGTCACTTGCCGTCCTCCTTGGCTCCGCGGTACGCGATCTCACGCGCCGCATCGAGATAGCTCAACGCGCCTCGTGAGCCCGGGTCGTAGGCGATGACGGACTGTCCATAGCTGGGTGCCTCCGAAACCTTGACGGAACGGGGGATCAGCGCGGTCAAGACGACGTCACCGAAGTGCCTGCGTACCTCTGTCGCCACCCCGACAGCAAGCTTGGTCCGCGAGTCATACATCGTGAGGAGTATCGTGCTCACCGTCAGCGCCGGATTCAGATGTTCCTTGACCCGCTCGATATTGCCCAGCAGTTGACCCAAGCCTTCCAATGCGTAGTACTCGCATTGGATCGGAATCATCACCTCTTGCGCGGCGACCATCGCGTTGATCGTCAACAGACCCAGCGATGGGGGACAGTCGATCAGCACGTAGTCGAAGTCGCCGTCAATTGAATCGATGGCCTGTTTCAGCCGGTACTCACGCTCTGACATGTTCACCAGTTCGATCTCGGCGCCGGCCAGGTCGATGGTCGCTGGGATGCAGCCCAGACGCGGCGCATCCGGGCAGGTCTGAGCTGCCTCGGCAATGCTGATCTCGCCGAGCAGGACGTCATAGACCGATGGGGTGCCCGCCGTCCGCACCGCTCCCAGGGCAGTGCTGGTATTGCCCTGGGGGTCCAGATCGATGACCAGGACATCCAGCCCGGCCAGCGCCAATGCAACACCGATATTCACCGTGGTGGTCGTCTTACCGACACCACCCTTCTGATTGGAGACGGTGATAACCCGGCGGTGACGCGGCCGGGGGAGCGTCAACTCTCCGCTGCGAACTTCCAGCGCACGCCGCGCCGCTTGGCCGATCGGCGTGTCATCAAAATCGAAATCCACTGTTTCACGTGAAACAGCAGCGTCCTCGATCACCGCGTTCTGCATCAGATCGCCTCCCTCGGTTGTCTGCAGTTCGGACGGTACGGGAGGGTCCGCCGCCATCAGCGGACATCGCTCGCAACACGCACAGCCGAAAGAATCACGTCTTTCGCCGGCCGGCCGGCCAGTAGCAGGCCTGCTGGTGGGACTGGTTTCACGTGAAACATCAGGCCCATCCATCAGAAACGTCACGTGACGTTTCTATACAGAAACTGGTCCCAGACCTCTCGAGCAGTAGCGCCTGGGATGGCAGGCGTCGACGTGACGTGCAAACACACCCCAGATCACCGAGCTACCAGGCGTGGCGAGAATCAATCAAGCCGAACAGGCGGGAGGCCCAGCCCTCCTCGGGTAAACCGTCGATCGCGACCCCGATCCGTCGCTCCTCATAAGCGAAGTGCGATTCCATGATGGCGCCCACGCCATCAAGCTCGCGCGCGATCGCGTCACGCCGCTCGGGTGGCGCACCGAGGAGTGCAGTTGCCGCCTCAGTCTCTCGTGCACGCCAGAGATGTTCGCTCTTCGCGGTCGTCCGGTGACCGATACCCGAACACCCACCGGACGACCTCCCGTCGAACATCCCACCGACTACTTGCGCCGGCCCCTGGACCCCTGGTGGACGAATCCGCGGATCACGACCGTAGGCGGGTCGATCACATCGACGCCGGCCAGCTCGACGCGTAGGTCCGTCCAGCCGAGCAGCGCAGCGGCCGAACCGTCGCGAGCGATCTCGTCGGCCGCCGACGATCCCTTGAGCGCAAGAATCTCGCCGCCGCTGCGCACCAGCGGGATCGACCAGGATGCCAGCCGGGCCAGTGGGGCGACCGCGCGAGAGGTCACCACATCGGCGTCACCACATTCCTTCACTACTTCATCGGCCCGACCCCGCACCACCCGGCAGTTGGTGAGCCCGAGCGCCTCGACAACTTCGCGTAGGAAACCGACTCGGCGTTGCAACGGCTCCACCAGGATCACCGAACAGCCCGACCGGGCGATGGCCAACGGAATCCCCGGTAGTCCGGCACCGCTGCCGATGTCGACCACCCGGCCATCGTGGGGGAGTAGCTCGCCGACCACGCCGCAGTTGAGGATGTGTCTGGTCCAGACCTTGCCGGCTTCCCGGGGGCCCAACAGTCCGCGGACCACGCCGGCGCCAGCCAGCCAACCGGCGTAATCGCGCGCCAATTCAACCCGGTCGCCGAAGACCACCGAAGCAGCCGCCGGTTCCGGCTCCATGGCCGCCGCGACGCTGCCTGTCACCTCAGGACGATGCGCTGATGACAACCCGGCGGCGCGGCTCTTCGCCCTCACTCGACGATCCGACCCCATCGATCGCACTGACCGCATCGTGCACGATCTTGCGCTCGAACGGGTTCATCGCCGCCAGCCGAACCGGCTCGCCCGAATCGAGAACCTGCTGCGCACTCTCGCGACCGAGAGCCGACAGCTCCGCACGGCGTCGGGCTCGGAACCCGCCGATATCGAGCATGAGCCGGGACCGCACCCCTGTCTCCTGCGACGCGGCCAACCTGGTCAATTCCTGCAGGGCGTCCAGCACGACGCCCCGGTCACCGACCAGCTTCTCCAGGTCGCCGCCGCCGAGGATGGAGACAACCGCCCGTTCGCCTTCGACGTCCAGGTCGATGTCTCCGTCGTAGTCCAGGATGTCCAGCAGCCGCTCGAGATAGTCACCGGCGGCATCGCCCTCCTCGACCAGCAACTCGCCGTTGGCCACCTTGCGACTCTTCGTCGGCTCGTCCCCACTCGCCACCGCGCCTGACTCGCCGGCGCCAGACTCGATGACCTCGACGTCGGTCTGTGCCGCCGTGTCTGCGGCTTTCAGATCATCGGGATTGGGACCCTGGTGCAGATCGGGGGTCACATCCTCGATGCTCAGTTCAACGGTTTCGACGGTATTGCTTTCAGTCATCGCTCTAACCTTCTTATCTCATTCAGCCTTGGGTCGTGCAGCCTGGTGTGATGCGGCGGGCTCGGGGAGTCCGCTGGCTCAGCGATTGCGAGGCTTCTTCTTGCCCGGGCTGGCCGGGCGGGTGCCGGCTCCGCTCGGGCGAGTGCCGGACGCAGGTCGCGGCCCGGGTGGGGGAGCGGCCGAATCCGCGGGATCGCCGAAACCAGCAACGCCGTCGGTCGCCGACTTGGCCGGGCCCGACTTGTCCGGGCCCGACTTATCCAGGCCCGACTTATCCAGGGCCGACGGTTGGATGAGCGGCCGCTTGGGGTCTATCGGTTTGGCGCCGGGCTTGGGCTTGGTGAACTTGATCGCGGCCTCTTCAGCCTCGACGACCACGGCCACTTCCTTCTCCTGTTTGTCCTGGATCCGGTGCGCAACCCAGAGCTGGAAGAACGTCCAGGTGTTGTTGGACAACCAGTAGATCAGGATCGCCAGCGGGAAGAACGGGCCACCGAGCACCACGAACAAGGGGAACAAATACAGTGTCAGCTTGTTCATCATCGCGGTCTGCGGGTTCGACGACGCCTCTGCGCTCTGCCGGGCAACCGACCGCCGGGAGGTCAGGTGGGTCGCGATACCGGCCATGATCATCAACGGAATGCCGACGGCGATGATCGTCGATCTGACTCCACCCAGTTCGAGAAGTTGCGCCTGAGGCATCGTCATGAACGAGGACAGCGGAGCGCCACCGAACAACTTCGCGTCGACGAACGACTGCACATCCACGGCGCCGAAGAAATAGACCTCGCCCTGGCCGGGTTTGAACGAGCGGAGCACATGGAACAAGCCGATGAACACCGGGGCTTGAATCAACGCGGGCAGACAGCCGGCCAGCGGGTTGACACCGGCTTCCTTGTTGAGCTTCATCAGCTCTTCGGATTGCCGCTGCTTGTCGTCCTTGTACTTTTCGCGGATCTTCTTCATCTGCGGCTGCAGTTCCTGCATGCGCAGCGACGAGTTCATCTGCTTCATGAAGGGCTTGAACAGCAGCGCACGAAGGCTGAAGACGAGGAACACCACCGACAGCACCCAGGCCCAGCCGTTGTCCGGACCCAACACAGAACCGAAGACCTTGTGCCACGCCCACAAGATTCCCGACACGGGATAGTAGATGTAATCCAACGACCAGAAATTGAAGCTCACGCGGCGCCTCTCCCAAGTGGCTGCGTCGGCGCAGCTACATTCTCAACGTTCGAAATCTCTGGTGTGCTCCCCAGGTCGACGTCCGACTGCGGCGAAGGCTGGACTGCACCGTCCGGTCCCGTGCCCTTCTCGACTCGCCGCGGCACCGGGTCATACCCGCCGGCATGCCAGGGGTGACACTTGGACAGCCGCCGGATGGCTAGCCACAGTCCGCGCACCGCACCGTGCTCGGTGATGGCGCCGACGGCGTAGGCCGAGCAACTAGGGGCGAACCGGCAGGTCGGCGGCAGCGCGGGGGAGATGAATCGCTGGTACCAGCGGATAGGTGTGATGAGCACCCGGGCCGCCCAGGAAGCGGTCACTGCGACGAAATTCGCGGGCGTAGACGCGCGAAGCCGGTGCGCAGATCGCGGGCCAGCACGGCACTCGTCGCCTGCGCGGCAATCGGGAATGCACGGACCACTACCTGGGTACCCGGCGGGAGGTCAGCAAGGATCGGCCCGAGCTGCGCCCGCAGGCGACGGGTGACACGGTGCCGGACCACAGAGTTCCCCACTTTGGACGAAACGACAAAACCGGCACGGGCAGCTGCCGAGCCGTCGGATTCCAACAGATGCACCGCCACATGCCGAGTGCCGGCGCGCCGTCCGAGTTTGATCACCGAGGCGAACTCGTCGGACCTGGTCAGGCGTGCCGCCCGTGGCAACACAGCGCTGACACCTAGGCTCAGGCCGACAATTCCTTGCGGCCTTTGCCCCGGCGAGCAGCCAGGATCGCGCGGCCGGCGCGGGTACGCATGCGCAGCCGGAACCCATGGGTCTTCGCCCGGCGACGGTTGTTCGGTTGAAAAGTACGCTTACTCACGGTGATTTCTCCAAGTTCAGGGCAGCACAACACCGCTCGACCGAAATCGAGCACCAATCTGAGGGTACGGATTGACCCGGACCGGGTCAAGGTGACTCCGCGCCACGCCCGGGCTGCTGACCGGTCTCGCCAGGGGCTTGTGCCGGCAGCCCCGGAGTTGTTAGCGTCCGACGCGGACCTTTCTTCTCGTGGTTGTCCACGTGTGTGCATAGATCATGTGCATAACTCGGTGTTCGCCAAACCCTGGTGCCGACGAAGGGGGTAGGGGAGAGGCTAAAGGGGATGCTCACCGTGACAGGCCAGACAGCGGATTTCGGGACGATCTGGCCGCAGGTCGTGACGACCCTCTCGCCGACGTTGACCCGCCAAGACGCTGCCTGGCTCTCGATCGTGAAGCCGATCGGGCTGCTGGAGAACACCTGCCTCCTCTCGGTTCCCAATGATTTCGTGCGTGACATCATCGAACGCACGCTGGCCGGTCCGATCACTGCGACGCTGTCCGCGCTGTTGACCTTCCAGGTCAAGCTCGCGGTGATGATCGTCAAGGACGACACCGCCGCCGCCTACGTACCCCCGACCCACACCGGCTTGCCTGGACAGCCGGCGGGAGCGGAGTCGACCGACGACGACGAGGAGGACGAGGAAGCCGCGGTCCTGGCGACCGTCAACGAGATCTGGCCGACCTATGGCGGCTCGACGGCATCCTCGGATACACCCAGCCCCGCGTTGACCCGGCTGAACGAGAAGTACACCTTCGAGACGTTCGTCATCGGGGCCTCCAATCGATTCGCCCACGCGGCCGCGGTCGCAGTCGCGGAGGCACCGGCGGCCGCCTACAACCCGCTCTTCATCTGGGGTGACTCCGGTCTGGGCAAAACCCACCTGCTGCACGGCATCGGCCACTACGCCCAACGGCTCTTTCGTGGCATGCGGGTTCGCTACGTGTCCAGCGAGGAGTTCACCAACGACTTCATCAACTCGCTGCGCGACGATCGCAAGGTCGCCTTTCAGAAGCGCTACCGCGATGTCGATGTGCTGCTGGTCGACGACATCCAGTTCCTCGAGGGTAAGGAGGGCACCCAGGAGGAGTTCTTCCACACTTTCAACACCCTCTACAACGCGAACAAGCAGATCGTCATCTCCTCCGACCGGCCACCGAAGCGACTGGAAACACTCGAAGACCGGATGCGCACTCGGTTCGAGTGGGGCCTGACCACCGACATTCAGCCTCCTGAGCTGGAAACCCGGATCGCGATCCTGCGGAAGAAGGCCGCCAACGACCGGATGAGCGCACCAGATGACGTGTTGGAGTTCATCGCGAGCCGGATCGAGCGCAACATCCGTGAACTCGAGGGGGCGTTGATCCGGGTGACCGCATTCGCCTCGCTCAATCAGCAGCCCGTTGATCTGGCCCTGGCGCAAGTCGTGCTCCGCGACCTGATCGGCAACCAGGGATCCAACGATGTCGACGCCTCGACCATTATGGCGGTCACCGCCGAATACTTCTCGGTCAGCCTTGACGAGCTGTGTGGGCCGATGAAGACCAAATCAGTCGCCGGCGCACGGCAGATCGCCATGTACCTGTGCCGCGAACTCACCGATCTGACGCTGCCGAAGATCGGCCAGACCTTCGGCAACCGGGATCACACGACCGTCATGCACGCGGCCAAGAAGATTCGCGCTGAAATGGCGGAACGGCGGCAGACCTACGATCACGTCCAGGAACTCACCGCCAGGATCAAGGAACGGTCGCGCCGACACTAGATCGGCCTGGCTTCGCGCTCTGACCACCGGGTATCGCAGTCCAATCACCGGTCAAACGCACCCGCTACCGCCCATTTGTGGCCTACCGCCACGCTCTGCGATCGACCGATTACGGTACGACCACTAAATATGCGACAGGTCACAACAGTCATGCACAGGCTGTGGACAACTGTGTGGATAAACGCTGAACAACGTGGGATCAGAAATGACCGTTAACAATCCGGTTCCAGCCGACCAGACTTGTCCACGGTGTGTCCCGCATCACGCCACACCGCCTGGGCAGGCCCGATGGCCCCCGTCCACACAATCCACACCGCTTACTACTACTGCTGTTATCTCTATTGAATTGAACGACAAAACAACAGGCTTGGGGACAGACCGACGGATGGTGCCCACCGGAGCGCAACCGAACAGGCAGGGCCGGGATGACGTGACCGAGGAAACGTCGTACGGTGGAGCGTCCGTGCCTAGTTTGTGGGCCGAACGCTGCCCAGGAGGGCCAAAATGAAGTTTCGGGTCGCGCGCGAAGACCTCGCGGATGCTGTGGCCTGGGTGGCCAAGAGCCTGCCGGCTCGTCCACCGGTGCCGGTTCTCGGTGGCATCCTGCTCACCGTCGAGGGATCGACCCTGACAGTCGCCGGATTCGACTACGAGGTGTCCACTCGTGCGGAGGTCTCGGTCGATGCCGAGTCCGCTGGCCGGGTGCTGGTCTCCGGTCGACTGCTATCGGAAATCGCTCGGGCGCTGCCGGCGGCCCGGCCGGTCGACATCTCGGTCGAAGGATCCCGGGTCACCATCGTCGGCGGCTCGGCCCGGTTCACCCTGCCGACGATGCCGGTCGAGGATTACCCCTCCCTGCCCGAGATGCCCGGCGCGTCCGGCACCATCGACGGTGCCGACTTCGCCGAGGCGGTGAACCAGACCGCCATCGCGGCCGGCCGCGATGACACCCTGCCGATGCTCACCGGTGTCCGGGTCGAGATCGAAGCCGAGAAACTGACACTCGCGGCGACCGACCGCTTCCGGCTGGCGGTGCGTGAACTGTCCTGGTCGCCCGGCTCGACGCAGATGTCCACCGCCGTGTTGGTGCCCGCCCGCACGCTGGCCGATGCGGCCAAGACGCTGGGCGGATCGCATGCAGCGCCGGTGACCGTGGCCCTGGGGGACGGGTTGCTCGGTCTGGAATCGGGTGGTCGCCGGACCACCGTTCGGCTACTCGACGTCGAATTCGTGAAATATCGATCACTGCTGCCCAGCACTCATACGACCACCGTCGACGTGCCGGTCTCGGTGCTCACCGAGGCGATCAAGCGCGTCTCACTGGTCACCGACCGCGGCCACCACTTGCGGATGCAGGTCAGCGACGGATCGCTGACCCTGACCGCCGGCGGCGATGACGAGGGCCGGGCCGAGGAAGAACTGCAGGTCACCGCCGAAGGCGCCGAACTGCTGATCGCCTTCAACCCGAGCTACCTGCTCGACGGACTGTCGGTGCTGCGCAGCGAGAACGTGCGGCTGGCCTTCACCACTCCCGCTCGCCCGGCGCTGCTGCTGCCGGTGGATAGCGAGGGCCAGGTCAACGAATCCGCCTACCGCTATCTGGTGATGCCGGCTCGGCTGCCCGGCTGAGATCGGTGCTGTCGTTCCCCCCGGATGACGGCAGCGCCGATAGGTGCGACACGCTCAGTTACGAACACCCCAGTACGAACACCCCGGTACGAACACCCCGGTACGAACACCCCGGTACGAACACAGAGGGATGAACATGCAGATCGGCCTCATCGGATTGGGCAAGATGGGCGGCAACATGGCCGAACGTCTGCGCCAGGGTGGCCATGAGGTCGTCGGCTACGACCGGAACCCCACGTCGCCGCGCACCGTCGGGTCACTCGCCGATCTGGTTTCGGCGCTGACCGCGCCACGGTCGATCTGGGTGATGGTTCCGTCCGGTGCGCCGACCAGGGCCACCGTCGCCGATCTGGCCGCGGTGCTCTCGCCCGGCGACCTGATCATCGACGGCGGAAACTCCCGGTACACCGACGATCAGCAGCACGCGAAGATGCTCGACGAGCGCGGGATCAACTACATCGACGCCGGGGTATCAGGTGGCGTCTGGGGCCTGACCGAGGGGTATGCGCTGATGGTGGGCGGTACGGCCGCGGCCGTGGCCCAGGTGCAACCGATCTTCGACACCCTCAAGCCGCAGGGTGACGGTGGCTTCGTGCACGCCGGTCCGGTCGGCGCCGGGCACTTCACCAAGATGGTTCACAACGGCATCGAGTACGGCATGATGCAGGCCTACGCCGAGGGCTACGAACTGATGCAGGCCGTCGACCTGGTGCCCGATCCGGATGCTGTGATCGCTTCCTGGCAGCAGGGCACCGTGATCCGATCCTGGCTGCTGGACCTGCTCGTCCGAGCGCTGGACAGCGATCCGGGGCTCAAGGACATCCGCGGGTATGCCCAGGATTCCGGTGAGGGTCGGTGGACCATCGAGGCCGCCATCGAAAACGCCGTGCCGCTTCCGGTCATCACCGCGGCACTCTTCGCACGTTTCACCTCCCGGCAGACCGAATCGCCGGCGATGAAAGTGGTGGCTGCGCTGCGCAATCAGTTCGGCGGGCACGCGGTCGGTACCACGGGTACCACCGGAGCAGTGCCGGTCAGCTGATCGCGTGTACGCGCGTCAGCTGTCCCTGCTCGACTACCGGTCCTGGCCGACGGCCGAGCTGCCGCTGCGCCCAGGGGTGAACATCCTGCTGGGCGCCAACGGCGTCGGTAAGACGAATCTGGTCGAGGCCCTGGGATATCTGGCCACGATGTCCTCGCATCGAGTGGCCGGTGATCAACCGTTGGTCCGCCGGGGCGCCGATCACGCAGTGGTACGCGCCATGGTGGTGCACAACGACCGCGAGCTGCTGCTGGAAGTGGAGATAAACCCCGGCCGGGCCAACCGGGCGAGGCTCAACCGCGCTCCGGTGACCAGGACCAGGGATCTGTTGGGCATTCTGCGCACCGTGCTGTTCGCACCGGAGGATCTGGCGCTGGTCCGCGGCGATCCGACCGAGCGGCGGCGCTTCATGGACGAATTGCTGGTAATGCGGGCGCCGCGCTTCGCCGGGGTCAGGGCCGACTACGACCGGGCCCTCAAGCAGCGCAATTCGCTGCTCAAATCGGCGGGTGCCGCGCGCCGCTCCGGCGGTCCCGATCTGGCCGTGCTGCAGGTATGGGACGAGCAGCTGGCCACGTTGGGGGCCGAACTGCTGGCCGCCCGGCTCGGCCTGGTCGAGCAGCTTCGGCCCTACGTGGCGGCCGCCTATGCCGATGTCGCGCCCGAGTCCGAGGCCGCCGACCTGAAATACCGGACCTCGCTCGGCGATGTGGCACCGACCGATGACCTGCGCCAGGCCTATCTGGACGAGATCGAGGTCCGCCGCCGAAACGAGCTGGACCGGGCGATCACGCTGATCGGGCCGCATCGTGACGACCTGGAGCTGCGGCTCGGCCCCGGCCCGGCGAAAGGCTATGCCTCCCATGGTGAGTCATGGTCGTTCGCGCTGGCTTTGCGGCTCGGTGGGTTCGGTCTGCTGCGCAGCGACGGCGTCGATCCGGTGCTTGTCCTGGACGATGTGTTCGCCGAATTGGACAGCTCACGGCGGGCCGCCCTGGCCGGGTGGATCGCCGATGCCGACCAGGTGATCATCACCGCCGCGGTGCCCGAGGACGTGCCGGCGATACTGTCCGGTCAGCGCCTGCACATTTCGGGTGATCAGATTCGGCAGATGGAGCAGGAGTGATGGTTGAACCACCACAGCCGGACGGCCCGGCCGACTGCCCCCAGCGGGGCGCCGATCTGGCTCGTGCGGCGCTGGCCGATGCCAGAGCCCGCTCGGCCGCGCGGCGCAAGGCGGCGGGCAACTCATCGGCCCTGGCTCGCCGTGGTGGCGCCGCTGGGCAACGCCGACGTTGGTCCGGTGCGGGCCCGGACGTACGGGATCCCAAGCCGCTGGGTGCCACCCTGGCGCAGTGGGTCAAGGGCGCCGGCGTCGGTGCGGACCTGGCCAAGGCGAACGTGCTCGGGCGCTGGCCGCAGATCGTCGGCGCGGAGATCGCCGCGCACTGTGAGCCCGTCAGCCTGGTCGACGGCGAGTTGATCCTGCGGGCGGAGTCGACGGCGTGGGCCACCCAGATTCGCGGACTGGCGCCGGCCATTCTGGGCAAGATCTCTACCGCAGTTGGTCCGAACGTGGTTCGCAAGATCCGGGCCCAGGGGCCGTCGAGCCCATCGTGGCGTTTCGGGCCGCGGCACGTGTCGGGGCGGGGTCCACGAGATACCTACGGATGACGCCACGGGGCATTCAGAGGCCCTGTGCGCGGTCGATGCCCGCAACTAGCGCTAGAATGAACAGAGTAAAGCTCAATAACGGGTCCTGTAGCCCTCGCTGAGCGATCGCAGGGTTCAACTGGAGACGGATACGCCGCCTCTGGGAGGTTCATCCGGGAGAGATGCGAAACATTCGTGGCAACTGCTAAGAAGCATGAGTACGGCGCGTCCTCGATCACCGTCCTCGAAGGGCTGGAAGCGGTTCGTAAGCGCCCCAGCATGTATATCGGGTCGACCAGCGAACGCGGGTTGCACCACCTGGTATGGGAGGCAGTGGACAACTCCGTCGACGAGGCGATGGCCGGCTACGCCGATTTGGTCGTCGTCACCATGCTGCCCGACGGTGGCGTTCGGGTGGCCGACAACGGTCGTGGCATTCCGGTCGAGATGCACCCGACCGAGAAGCGCCCCACCGTCGAAGTGGTGATGACCATCCTGCATGCCGGCGGCAAGTTCGACTCGGACTCGTACGCGGTGTCCGGCGGGTTGCACGGCGTTGGTATCTCAGTGGTCAACGCGCTGTCCTACAAGCTGACCGTCCAGATCCAGCGCGACGGCAAAGCCTATTACCAGGAATACACCTACGCGAAGCCCGGAAAACTCGAGGAGACGGGGCCGTCGGACAAGACCGGCACGACGGTGACCTTCTGGGCCGACCCGAAGATCTTCGAGACGACCACCTACAACATCGAGACGATCGCCCGGCGCGTTCAGGAGATGGCCTTTCTGAACAAGGGCCTGACGATCATCCTGCGGGATGAGCGTGCCATTGGTGACAGCGCCGTGGCCGACGGTCTCATCCCCGTCGAGCGGAAGTTCCACTACCCGGGGGGACTGGTCGATTACGTCAAACACCTCAATGCCTCGCGGGTGCCGGCCCATGAATCCATCATCGGCTTCGAATCCAAGGGCGAAACGATGGAGGTGGAGGTCGCCATGCAGTGGAATGACTCCTACACCGAAAGCGTGCATACCTTCGCGAACACCATCAACACCATTGAGGGCGGGACCCACGAAGAGGGATTCCGGGCATCTTTGACCACGGTGGCGAATAAATACGCCACCGAAAAGAAGTTGCTCAAAGGCGCCGATGACAAGCTGTCCGGGGACGATGTCCGTGAAGGTTTGGCGGCGATCGTCTCCATTCGGCTGCGCGAGCCGCAATTCGAAGGTCAGACCAAGACTAAACTTGGCAACACCGAAGCCAAGTCGTTCGTGCAGAAGGCATGCAATGAATGGCTGACCGACTGGTTCGAGCGCAATCCGACCGAGGCCAAGAAGATCATCACCAAGTCGATCGCCTCGGCGCAGGCCAGGGCGGCCGCTCGGAAGGCCCGAGATTTGGTGAGGCGCAAGGGTGCCCTGGAGATCGGCGGCCTGCCCGGCAAGCTGGCGGACTGCCGCTCCACCGACCCGGCGCAGTCCGAGCTCTACATCGTGGAGGGAAACTCGGCCGGCGGCAGCGCGAAGTCCGGGCGCGACTCGATGTTTCAGGCCATTCTACCGATCCGCGGAAAGATCATCAACGTCGAAAAGGCGCGTATCGATCGGGTCCTGAAGAATACCGAAGTCCAGTCCCTGATCACCGCGCTCGGCACCGGTATCCATGATGAATTCGACATCACCAAACTCCGCTATCACAAACTCATTCTGATGGCCGACGCCGATGTCGACGGTCAGCACATTCGCACCCTGCTGCTGACCCTGGTGTTCCGTTTCATGCGGCCGCTGGTCGAACAGGGCTACGTATATCTGGCGCAGCCGCCGTTGTACAAGATCAAATGGACCCGAGGCGATCCCGATTTCGTATATTCCGATCGGGAGCGCGACGTCATGATGGAAGAGGGCGTCCGCCAGGGCCGCAAGGTCAACAAGGATGATGGTATCCAGCGGTACAAGGGTCTCGGCGAGATGAATGCCAAGGAACTCTGGGAAACCACGATGGATCCGGCGCACCGGCTGTTGATGCAGGTGACCCTGGATGACGCGGCCACCGCCGACGAGCTGTTCAGCGTGTTGATGGGCGAGGACGTCGAGTCGAGGCGTTCGTTCATCATCCGTAATGCTCGGGACGTTCGATTCTTGGACTTCTGACCGCATTCACGTAGACGTTCGCACTACTGATCCATCTGTGGATAGACAGCTAAGGACCCCTTGTGGCCGATGATGTAACGGGACCGGACGAGCCGGAGCATGACAGAACCGAACCGGTAGACATCCAGGACGAGATGCAACGCTCGTTCATCGACTATGCGATGAGCGTGATCGTGTCCAGGGCGCTGCCCGATGTGCGGGATGGGCTCAAGCCGGTCCACCGTCGGGTGCTCTACGGCATGTACGACGCCGGGTTCCGGCCGGAGCGATCGCACGTGAAGTGTTCGCGGGTGGTCGGCGAGGTGATGGGCAACTATCACCCGCACGGCGACAGCTCTATCTACGACACCCTGGTGCGGATGGCGCAGCCGTGGTCGCTGCGTTACCCGATGGTCGACGGACAGGGAAACTTCGGGTCGCCGGGTAACGACATGGCCGCGGCGATGCGGTACACGGAGGCCAAACTGACGCCGCTGGCGATGCAGATGCTGATCGGGATCGACGAGAACACCGTCGACATGATTCCGAACTACGACGGCAAGACCACCGAGCCGTCCGTGCTGCCGGCCCGGATCCCTAACCTGCTGATGAACGGCTCGTCCGGCATCGCGGTCGGCATGGCCACCAACATTCCGCCGCACAACCTGCGGGAGATCAGCTCCGGGATCCTGTGGTCGCTGCAGCACCCGGAAGCCACCGAGATGGAGTTGCTCGATGCGCTGCTGGAGCGCATCCCGGGGCCTGATTTTCCGACCGGGGCGCTGATCGTCGGCAAGGACGGCATCGAGGACGCCTACCGGACCGGCCGCGGGTCGATCCGGATGCGGGCCGTGGTGGAGATCGAGGACGACGCCAAGGGTCGGACCATCCTGGTGATCACCCAACTGCCCTACCAGGTCAACCCCGACAATCTCGTCGAGAACATCGCCCAACTGCACAAGGACGCCCGGATCGCCGGCATCGCCGACATCGCCGACGAGTCCAGTGACCGGGTCGGCATGCGGATCGTGGTCACCCTCAAGCGGGATTCCATCCCCAAGGTGGTGCTGGCCAACCTGTACAAGCACACCCAGTTGCAGACCTCGTTCGGCGCGAACATGTTGTCCATCGTCGATGGGGTGCCGCGGATCCTGCGGCTGGATCAGATGGTCCATTACTACGTGGCTCACCAGATCGAGGTGATCACCCGGCGGACCCAGCATCGGCTCGATGAGGCCGAGAAGCGGGCACACATCCTGCGTGGCCTGGTCAAGGCCCTGGACGCGCTCGATGCCGTGATCGCGTTGATCCGGGCGTCGGCGACGGTCGACGTCGCCCGGACGGGTCTGATGGAGTTGCTGGACGTCGATGACATCCAGGCCAACGCCATTCTGGAAATGCAACTGCGCCGGCTGACCGCGCTGAACCGTCAGCAGATCATCGACGAATTGGCGTCCCTGGAGCTGATCATCGCCGACCTGCTGGCGATCCTGGCCAGTGACGAGCGTAAGCGGCAGATCATCGCCGACGAGTTGACCGAGATCGTCGACAAGTACGGCGACGACCGCCGCTCGAAATTCGTGGCCTACGACGGCGACGTGAACATGGAAGACCTGATCGCGCAGGAAGACGTGGTCGTCACGATCACCCGGACCGGCTATGCCAAGCGCACCAAGACCGACCTGTACCGGGCGCAGAAGCGCGGCGGGAAGGGTGTTCAGGGCGCAGCGCTCAAGCAGGACGACATCGTCGCCCACTTCTTCGTCAGCTCCACCCATGACTGGCTGCTCTTCTTCACCAACAAGGGCCGGGTGTACCGCGCCAAAGCCTACGAACTGCCGGAGGCCAACCGCAACGCCCGTGGTCAGCACGTGGCCAACCTGCTCGCGTTCCAGCCGGATGAAAAGATCGCCCAGGTCATCCAGATCAAGAACTACGGTGTCTCGCCCTACCTGGTGTTGGCGACCAAGGGCGGTCTGGTGAAGAAGACCAAGCTCACCGACTTCGACTCCAACCGGTCCGGCGGCATCGTCGCGGTGAACCTGCGTGATGACGACGAACTCGTCGGCGCCGTTCTGTGCTCCGCCGACGACGATCTGCTGCTCATCTCCGCCGAGGGCCAGTCGATCCGCTTCCACGCGACCGATGACGCACTGCGACCGATGGGCCGCGCCACGTCCGGCGTACTCGGGATGCGCTTCAACTCCGGCGATGAGTTACTGAGCATGGATGTGGCGCAGGATGGCAAGCACGTTCTGGTGGCGACGAGCGGTGGCTATGCCAAACGGACCGAGATCGACGAGTACCCGGTCCAGGGTCGTGGTGGCAAGGGAGTCCTGACCCTTCAATATGACCGGCGCCGTGGCAAGCTGGTGGGCGCGCTCATCGTCGAGATCGACGATGAGATCTACGCCATCACCTCCGGCGGTGGTGTGATTCGCACCAGCGCCAAGTCGGTGCGCAAGGCCAAACGTCAGACGATGGGAGTGCGGTTGATGAACCTCTCCGACGGAGATCAGTTGGTGGCGATCGCCCGGAATAATGACGCCGCTGACGACCTGCCGCTGACCGATGCCGCTCCTGCCGAGGCCGGCGAATGAGCACGCCGGGCGATGGGCCGGCCATGCCGCCGAGGCCACCGCTGACCGCCGTCCCGTTGACCTCCGGCGCATCCAGGATCGGCACCACTCGGGCCGATCCGCTGGCGAGCCGGATCGACGCGGACGGGCCGCCGCGCAAGGTGCGCAGCACGAAGCGGCCACCGCGGATCACGTCGCTGCAGCTCAAGCGGCTCGACCCGTGGACGGTGCTGAAGGTTTCGCTGATCGTCGCGATCGTGATGTTCTTCATCTGGATGATCGCGGTCGGGCTGCTGTACGCGCTGTTCGGTTCGCTCGATGTGGTCAGCCGGATCAACGTCGGCTGGCGGACCGTCACCAGCGCCGACTCGACAGCGGTCGCCAGCGGCGATCTGATCACCGCGGGCGGCGTGTTCGGCATCGCCGCGGTAATCGGCGCGATCAACATCGTGGTGATCACCGCACTGGCCACCGTCGCGGCGTTCGTCTACAACGCGGCGGCCGGAATGGCCGGCGGCGTCGAGTTGACCCTCGGTGAGCGCGACTGACCCGACCGATCACCGCCGACGGTTTTGGCCCGTGGGCGACGGTGCGGTAACCTCGGGTGTCGCTGCCGAGCCGTCTGGCTGGGCAGCGAGAAGTGTGTGAGGGCCTGTAGCTCAGGCGGTTAGAGCGCTTCCCTGATAAGGAAGAGGTCGGAGGTTCAAGTCCTCCCAGGCCCACAACCACGATGATGACGGTGCATGGAGGACGACGGCGATGAAGAAACTGCTGATTCTGCTCGGGCTGGCCGGCGCTGGTGCGGCGCTGGTGGCCAGGCGCAAGAAGGCCGCCGCCGCGGAGGCCGCACTCTGGGACGAAGCTACCGGGGTTCGTCGCTAGCTCGTCCGAGTACCTGCCGCATCGCGCCGATGTCGGCGGTTTCGGGGCCTTAGCTCAATT
Organism: Mycobacteriales bacterium; assembly: GCA_038245175.1. Lineage (GTDB taxonomy): Bacteria > Actinomycetota > Actinomycetes > Mycobacteriales > Nakamurellaceae > Nakamurella. The sequence continues at coordinate 134,748 of JBBRSR010000004.1, forward strand.
GGTAGAGCGCCGCTTTTGCAAGGCGGAGGTCAGGGGTTCGATTCCCCTAGGCTCCACCAGGATCGGAGAGGTTTCTTCCCGGTGAGCGAGCAGAAACCTTCCCGATCTCACAGTGAATCCACCCCCGGTCACGCACCGCCTGCGCCAGGCCGGACCGCTCGAGCACCGCGGGATGCAGTTGGGTCATCGTCGACCGCAGCAGCTGGGACGACTCGCGGAGCGCGTGCTCGACCCGGTCGACGGACTCCGCGTCGCCGTTGTCGCGGGCTTCCTCGAGATCCTGCCGGGCAGCCAGTACCTGTTGCAAGGGCGCCGTCGTGCAGGTTCTCGGCCAGATCTCGCCGTTCGCGTTCCTCGATCCGGACCGTCTCGCTGAGCAGGTCGGTGCAATGGCGACCAGTTGCCCAATGGACCAGTGGTGCCCACCCACGGCCGCAGTTGAGCCGCGGCCATCATCGGGATCAGGAAGAATCCGTTGGCCACCAGATTCGCCGTCCAGCTCTGCTCGTCCGAGTTGCCGGCGACGATGGTCAGTGAAGCCGGCGCAGGGTTGCCAACGTCAGCGCGAGGGACCCGAGCGCGTAACCCGCCACAATCAGGGAGCAGTCGGCGCTGTCGTTGGCCGGGTGGGACGACGAGAACGACCAACCCGACGAACGGGCCGGCGTCGACGATCACGGCCAGGCCGTCCATCTCCGGCATCTGGTAGTCGACCGACGCGACATCGGGCCGTTCGCGCTCGATCACCTCGATGCCCGTACGACCGTTCTCGGCCTCGCCCACCACCGAATCTGTCCGCTCTGGTTCAGCCCGCGGGTGACGCCGTCCCGATAGAACGGATGGTCGTCCACCATCACCGTGACCAGCGGGTGCATGCCTTCACTCGGGTTCGTCGCCGGCACCCACCGGCACCAGCACCAGCATGATCTCGAGCCGAGACAATAGCCGCAGTACCATGTCCATCGGGGCGCCCGGTCGCTGGCCCGCCTCCACCGCGACCAGCCACTGCCGTCCCACGCCGGCATCCTGGGCCAACTGGGCCTGGGTCAGGCCGTGTGCAGTTCGCGTCGACCGGATGATTTCGCCAAGCTCGAGGGCCGAGGGAACAACCTGGGCCCCGCCATCTTCTGTCGTCATTAGGCGACAGTACCAACTGTCGCCTCAGAACGACGTGACGATTTCAGACTTTTTTCTGAAGTCCGGCGAGCCAGTCCAGCACAGCGCCTGCGATGGCCGCATCCGCTCTGGGCGGATCGTGCCCACCGGGCAACCAGATCTGCGTCACCGCGCCGGGAATCGCGGCAGCATAGCGATCGAATTCGTCCGGCGAACCGAACGGGTCCCTGGTGCCGGAGACGAAGAGCACCGGGACGTCGAGGTCGGTGAAGTGGTCCACCCGAGGTTTGTCCGGCCTGCCGGGTGGATGCAACGGGTAGCTCAGCAGGATCAACCCGGCCGCGGGCAGGCCTTCCGCGACCGCCATCGAGCACATTCGGCCCCCATAGGAGCGGCCGCCGAGCAGCAGCTGCCCGGCCGCGATGCCGGCTGCTTGGATCAGCGCCGCCGACTCGAAAACCAGGTGCGCGATGGCGACCGGTGCCCGGTCCGGTGCCCGTTTACCGGCCAGTCGGTACGGGAAGTCGACCCGACGACACGGCAATGGCGCCAACGCCTGCTCCAGCGCGACCAACGTGTGCTGGTTCCGGTCGGCGCCGGCGCCGGGGGTCAGCAACAGTGCCCCCGGCCCGACCGCTGGTGCTTTCATCCGGCTGCTTTCATCCGTTGTTCTCATCGCGCAGTATCGCACCGGACCTCCACTCCTGGCCAGCGTCAAGAGGCAAAGCCCAAGTGCCGCAGCAACTCTGCGTGGGCAAACTGGCCGTAATACTCCAGCATGTGGGCAATCCTGCCGCCGTCCAACCGAATTCCATGCCGCAGCTTGGATTCGCCCCCGGCGTGATCGTGGACTCGTGATCGTGAACTGTGGGCAAAGACTCGCAAAAAGCCATTCGTCACTGTCGGACCCTGGTAGTAAGTTCTGCTGCATCGGCTGCCGCCCTTGTGGAGTCGGTGACGGCCTGTGTTTTCCCCCGAATTGGAGTACTCGAATGACGAAGCCAGTTGCGCCGATCTCCGTGGGGTCCACCGACTCCGCGCCGCCGGATCCCAAGCGCTGGTGGGCGCTGATGGTCATCGGCGTCTCCCAGTTGATGGTCATTCTCGACGCGACGATCGTGAATATCGCGATGCCGCACGCGGCGGCCGACCTGGGTATCGCGCAGGGCGACTACCAGTGGCTGGTCACCGCCTACGCCCTTCCGTTCGGCGCGCTGTTGCTGCTCGGTGGCCGGATTGCCGACTACGTCGGGCGCAAGCGGGTGATGATGATCGCGCTGTCCGGGTTCGCGTTGGCGTCGGCGATCGGTGGCGCTGCGCAGGCGCCCTGGATGCTGCTCGGTGCTCGCGCGCTACAGGGAGTATTCGCCGCGGCGCTCGCGCCGGCCGCGTTGTCACTGGTGACCGTGACGTTCACCGAGGAGAAGGAGCGGGCCAAGGCCTTCGCCGTCTTCGGTGCCATCGCCGGTGGTGGCGCAGCCGTTGGTCTGCTGCTCGGCGGCATCCTCACGCAGACGCTGTCCTGGCGCTGGTGCCTGCTGGTTAATATTCCGATCGCGGTCGGCGCGCTGTTCGCGGCGTTCCCGATCCTGAAGGAATCCAAGGCGCCGAACAGGGGTCACTACGACATTCCGGGCGCCGTGCTGGCGACTGCCGGGCTGGCCGCCCTGGTCTGGGGGTTCACCCGACCACAGAAGATCGACACTGCTACCGGAGAGACTCTCGGCTGGGGGTCCCTGGAAACGATCGGCTGGATCGGTGGTGCGCTGATCATTCTGGGTGTGTTCATCTACGCGGAGAGCAAGAGCACCAATCCGCTGCTGCCGCTGCGGATCCTGGCCAATAAGAACCGTGGCGGGGCCTACTTGGTCGGCCTGCTGGTCGGCGCCGGGATGTTCTCCGTCTTCCTGTTCCTGACCATTTACATGCAGAACATCAATCACTACTCGCCGATCAAGGCCGGCGTGGCGTTCCTGCCGTTCAGCTTCGGCATTGTCATCGGCGCCGGGATCGGCTCCCAGTTGGTGCTCAAGATAGGTCCACGTCTCGTGGTCAGCATCGGGCTGCTGCTCGGCGTCGGAGCGCTGCTGTGGCTGTCCACGCTGTCGCTGACCACCACCTATTTCGGCACGGTGTTGCCGGCGATGGTGATCATGGCGTTCGGGATGGGCTTCATCTTCATGTCGACGACCAACATCGCCCTGGTCGGCATAGACCACGACGACGCCGGGGTCGCCAGCGCGGTGGTCAACACCACGCAGCAGATCGGCGGGTCGCTCGGCGTTGCGCTGCTCAGTACGATCTCGACCACCGCGATCAGCTCCTACCTGCTCGCACAGGGCCCGGCTGCGGCCGACCCGTTCGTTCAGGCGGCCGGCCAGTTGCACGGGTTCGGTGTCGCGTTCAAGTTCGCCGCGGGGCTGTTCGCCCTCGCCGTGATCATCGCGCTATCGATGATCTCGGCGAAGAAGTCCGACCTTTCGGCGGCCGGTGCGCCAGGGGTTCACTGACGCCGGAGTGCTGCGCCGGCGGCGAGGAGTTGACCAGCGGGCGACTAGCGGGCCTTACTGCAGGTTGCGCACAACCCGAACAGTTCCATGTGGTGGTCGACGTCCGTGTAGCCGAACTCCTCGGCGACACCGCGCGCCCAGCGCTCCACTCCCGGCGCCTTGATCTCCTGGGTCTTGCCGCAGGTCCGGCAGACCAGGTGATGGTGATGCGCCGGCGCGGCGCATTGCCGGTAGAGGACTTCGCCGTGCTCGTTGCGAACCGAGTCGACGGAGCCGCCGGCGCTCATCTCCTGAAGCGCCCGGTACACCGTGGCCAAACCGATGGTCGAGCCCGCCGACCGGAGGCTGGCGTGCAGATCCTGGGCCGAGACGAATTCGTCGGTGCCGCCCAGCAGGTCGGCGATGGCCGCGCGCTGGCTGGTGTTGCGGCGCTGAACTGTCACCACCGGCACACTCAGCCCTTGCCCGACCCGGTTCCGGGGTACGGCAGGAGCGCCATTTCACGGGCGTTGCGGACTGCTGTCGCCACTTGGCGCTGCTGCTGGGGACGCAGGCCCGTGACGCGGCGCGACCGGATCTTGCCGCGGTCGGAGATGAAACGACGGAGCAGGGCCACGTCCTTGTAGTCGACGTAGTCGATCTTGGCCTCGTCGAGCGCGTTGCGCTTCGGGCGCGCCGGTGCGGCGGCGGCACGGCTCTTGCTGTTTCGCGAGCCGGAGTTACGGGATGGTGCGGGTGACATCAGCGCTCCTCGCGGAAATCGACGTGCTCACGCACGACGGGGTCGTACTTGGTCAACACCAGCCGGTCCGGGTCGTTACGCCGATTCTTGCGGGTGACATAGGCATATCCGCTACCCGCCGTGGACTTCAGTCTGACGATCGGGCGGATGTCGTTGTGAGCCATGGTGCTCCTTCGAGGGGGTTGACAGCAAGTTTCAATATGATACTCGTTATCATCAACCGGGATCGGACCTGGAACATTCCCGCCGCAGCGGCCTGACCGGCCCGCGGAGGCCGCCGCCGGCCGGCCCGCCGGGTGCCCCCGGGCCCTCCTCTGTCGCGTGACCAGTCCGCACGATGAACTGAGGGGATGCCCTGACCGAACCCTGAGATCGCCCCTGATTTGACCCTCAAAGATCCTCTGACCAGCGCAGATCCGCCTTGAGCAACTCAGAGGGACGCTACTGTGGGAATCGCCGCGGAATCCACCGGGCGAATTTCGGGGCCAGCCCGGGTTCGATTGTCGGGGCCACCTTTCCGGCCGACACAATCAGAGAAGGACCGGCCAGGACAACCAGCCAGGACAGAAGGAGATCGTGATGATCGGAGCAATTATCGGGACGGCCGCAAAGGCCGCCGTTACCGGCGCCGCAGGATTGGCGGTCGTCGGGTTACTGAGGGAATCCGGCGTCGGGGACACCCTTCGCAATGTCGCGGTGACCGTGGCCGAGGTCGGCGTCCGTGGGGTGAAGTTGGTCGAGGTGAGTGCCGAGAAGGTCGCCACCGTCGCCACCGAGGTCTTCAAGGAGGCCAAGCAGCGCGTCGACGTCTCCGAGGATGCGGAATCGGCCGACGACGCAGCGGCCGCAGTCGTCAGGGCAGCCGAGGAAGCCGCCCGGGGAACGAACGAGGAACAGGCTTAACCCCCACGCACCGGAGCCGGGCACCCCGTAGACAGAGAGAGCCCGGCCGTTGCCTGCACCAAGCGGATCGGCTGATCAGGAGTGCGATGAGACTCGGCTACACAACAGCGGCAGCGGTGGGGTTGATGATCGGCCTCCTGACCGCCTGCTCGTCGCCGGCTGTTGTCGTTGCGCCGCCGACCAGCGTCGGACCGGTCGCGGGCGGCCCGACTGCGCCGTCGTCGGTGGCCGCGCCGCCCAGCGGTCCGGTGACCAGCGATCCGTCGACCACCAGTGCAGCGAGCGATACCGTGACCGGTCCGGTCGACAGCACCGATGCCACCAGCGAAGCTCCCAGAGTTCCAGCCACCTTCACGCCGCCGTCGGACGCCGACCCGGTCGACGGTGATTGCCCGTATCTGACCGCTAAACAGGTCGGCGGCGCCACCGGCCAGCACGCTGGCCCGACGCGGGTGCGGCCGGCGGCGCCGCAGCCGGTATGTGAGTTCGTCCGGTCCGACGGCGGCTGGTTGGCGACGGTGCGGGTACTTCAATTCGGCACCGACGCGGAAGCCACAGCCGCGGTCGACTTCTACGCGCCGATCAGCACCTCGAATCCGGAGACCAAGCCCGCGGGTTGGTCGGGCGGGTCTCAGCCGGCAACCCACGGCGAGGATCAGGGCACGGTGTATGCGGTGGCCAAGGGGTCTTTGGCGGTGATCGCCCAATGCAATCAACCCAAGTCCGTGTATTCCCGGGAGCTGGTGCTGGCCACCATCGGCAATCTCGGCCTGTAGCTCAGCTGCCCGGCCGGCCCGCCGGGTCCGGCACGCTACCCGGCACGTCCGGCACCGAGTGCTCCTGGATTCTTCTGCAAGGATGGGGTCATGAGCGATCTCACTGCGACCCTGCACACCAACCTCGGCGACATCACCGTCGAGCTTCTACCGTTCCACGCGCCCAAGACCGTGGCCAACTTCGTTGGTCTGGCCCAGGGCACCCGCGAATACGGAACCGCCAATGCGTCCGGCGGGAAGACCGGCCCGTTCTATGACGGCTCGATCTTCCACCGGGTGATCGACGGCTTCATGATCCAGGGAGGCGACCCGACCGGCACCGGACGCGGCGGCCCCGGCTACCAGTTCGGCGACGAATTCCACCCGGAACTCGCCTTCAACAAGCCGTATCTGCTGGCCATGGCCAATGCCGGACCCGGCACCAACGGCAGCCAGTTCTTCATCACCACCGGCCTGACCCCACACCTGAACCGCAAGCACACCATCTTCGGCCAGGTCACCGACCCGGCCTCGGTGGCCGTCGTCGATTCCATCGGGACGACCAAGGTCGACCGTTTCGACAAGCCGGTCAGCGACGTGGTCATCGAGTCGATCACCATCGACGACGGGTCCGCGCCGGCTGTCGATGCTCCCGCCGGCGACTCCTGATCATTTCCTGGCGCACCGGAGTATGACCTCGTGACGTACCCCGCACCCGGCCAGTACCAACAGGTCAGCCAGGTCTGCACCTGGCATCCGGACCGGCCCACCGGGCTTTCCTGTACCCGGTGCGGTCGCCCGGCCTGCCCGGAGTGCCTCACCCCTGCCTCGGTCGGGTTCCATTGTCGGGCCTGCCAGGCGGAATCACGGTCGACCCAACGGGTTCCCCGCACCATCGCCGGCGGCGTCCACGGCCGGCAGCCGATCGTCAGCTACGCGCTGATCGCTGTGAATGTGCTCGTCTTCGTCATCACCATGGTGCAGGGCGGCGGGGAATCCGGCCTCGGCAATTCTTGGGTGTTCAACAAGGGCGCCCTGACCCCGATGTTCGTCGCATCCGGCGAGTGGTGGCAGTTCATCACCAGCGGCTTCCTGCACGCCGGTGTCCTGCACGTCGCGGTGAACATGTTCTCGCTCTACCTGATCGGGATCGGCCTGGAACGGGTGCTCGGCCCGCTGCGCTTCTCCGTCGTCTACTTTCTGAGTCTGCTCGGCGGCTCCGTCGCGGTGTACCTGCTGTCCGACGTCGCCGGCGCCACGGTGGGTGCGTCCGGAGCCATCTTCGGTTTGTTCGGTGCGTTGGCCGTCACGCTGAAGCGCCTCAAGAGCGACCTTCGGCAGATCGGCTTCGTCCTGGTGCTCAACGCGGTGATCACCTTCACCCAGTCCGGAATCTCCTGGCAGGGCCACGTCGGCGGCTTCGTCGTCGGGCTGATCGTCGGCGCGGCAATGGTCTACCCGCCGGCCCGCAGCCGCGCGGCCTGGCAGTGGGGGGTCAGTGCGGGCGTCCTCATCGCGCTGATCGGCCTGATTGTCTATCGGGATTCCACGATCGGCGAGTGGGTGTGCAGCACCACTGCCTGCCGCCAGATCGGGTAGCACTCTGCCCGTCGTGGTTGCTGAGGCGACCGTCCCAGGGGTCAGCGCCGGCCAGTGCGTAACTCGCTGATCGCTGCGGCAACCTCCGCCGGATCGGTGCCCAGGTCGAAACGGCCGAAGATCAGCAGGCCATCGTCATCGAGGTCGACCTCGAGCAGCTGGGAGGACGTGCCCCATCGACGCCGAGTGACCACCTCGATCCCGCGGACCTGGTGCCAGGCCAGAGTCACCACACCTGCGACGGTACCCACCCGCAATCCGTCGAGGCTCGCGGTCAACCGCGTGCGGATCCTGAGCAGCAGCGCCGCGGAGATCAACCCGGCTATCGAGACCGCACCTGCCACCAGGCGATCCTCGGTGGAGCCGGCCACGATGAACCACAACCCGCCGGCCGCGGCCAGCGCTGAGATCGCGGCGAACGTTGCGGGACGCGGTCCCCAGCGCAGGGCCGTCACCCGGAGTTGTCCACACGAGTTGTCAACAGTGGGGACAAGTTACATTCATGTCGTTCGGTTACCAGCGCATGTCCATCAGGCAAACTTTCTGGGTCCATCCGGTGGCCGGCCGGGGGGCCACACGCTGCGGCATCGCACTCCCGACCAGGTAATCCCGACCTGCATTCCCCACCTGCACTGCCCACCTGCACTGCCCACCTGCACTGCCGAACCCGAGCGGTCAGCGCCACCGCATGGTCATCAGCAGACCGGCGACCATCAGTCCGAAGGCGATGCCGAAGTTCCAGTTGCCCAGGTCGGTGAAGAAGCCGATCTTGCTGCCCCAGAGGTAGTAGACAACCAGCCAGACCAGGCCGAGCAGCATCAGCCCGAGCATGATCCCGAGATACACCGGGCTCGATGGCGCCGCGACCTTTGCCCGCAGCGAGGCTGCTTCGCTGCTCGACGTGCGCGAAGCGGACCCGGCGGAGGCCGTCTTCTTGCGAACCTTGGACTTGGGCATCGTTGAATCCTTCGAAGTGGGCCGAAACGACGAACACCGATCGGCAGTGCGCCACACTAGCGACATCACAGGGACCGAACAGCTCAGCACATAGCCTACTTTGTGCACGGCGAATGTCTGGGCCATCGGCCGAGTGCGCATCAGGGGACTTGGGAAACGCGGTTGGGGAGTGGGAACGTGGCTGTCGCTGACGGCGTCCGGCGCCGGTGGCACGTCGCGGTGGCGGTGGTCTGCCTGCTGGCCGGGCTGCTTCTGGGCACCGCTCACGCCTATTCGGGTGGCCAGGACATCCGGCCCCGCAACGTCGAGCTGTCCGGCCTGATCCGGGACGCCGAGACCAAGGTGGGCACGGACACCGCCACCGCCCAGGGACTCCAGAATAAGATCGATGCCCTGGCCGGTTCTGACGTGTCGCCGCAGGTCACTGAGGCGCGCTCGGCAGCGGCGGTGCTTGAGCCCACCGTCGGATTGACCGCGGTGAGCGGTCCGGGCCTGACCGTCACGATGACGGATGCGCCGCGGGATTCGGACGGAAACTACCCAGCTGACGCCAACCCCGACGATCTGGTGGTGCACCAGCAGGATGTGCAGTCAGTGGTCAACGCCCTCTGGGCCGGCGGCGCCGAGGCGATGACGATCATGGATCAGCGAGTGATCGCCACCTCGGCCGTGCGGTGCATCGGCAACACGCTGCTCCTGATGGGGCGCACCTACTCACCGCCGTTCGTGGTCACCGCAATCGGACCGTCGGATCCGATGATCGGCGCGTTGAACGCGGAGCCGGGCGTGCTGCTCTTCGAGCAATACGTGGCGAAGTTCAAACTCGGCTTCGAAATCGACATCACCGACACCCTGACCCTGCCCGCCTACAGTGGTTTGATCCATCTGACGGTCGCGGAGGTACCCCGGTGAACGCCGATCAGCCCGACCGCCGGCTGAGCCGCAGGCCAGCCGGTGACGACATGCCGCCGTACGCTCCCCGGCCGAGAATCGCCCAACCCCAGAACACGGCAGAACCAGCAGCAGCCCGCCAGGCGTCCGCGGTGTTCGACGAGTCGTCCACAGATGACCGGGCCGGCGTCGTACGCCCGGATCATGATGCCGCCGAGGAGGCCGCCGCTTTCGCCGAGGCCCAGGAACAGGGCATCATCACCGACCGGGCGTGGAGCGGCGTGGCAGATGAGGAGTCGACCGCCCACATTCCGACGGTGCATCTGCCAGCCGGGATCAGCGACGGAGCGGACGACGGAGCGGACGACGGAGCGGACGGCGAGGTCGCTCCCATACCGCTCGAGTCGGCCGCGCCGGCGCCCCGCCGTGGCTTTCGCCAGGACCCGATCCGGATGTTGGCGCTCGGCCTTGGCCAGACCCTGATCACTCTGGGGGTGATCACGCTGCTGTTCGTGGTCTACGAGGTTTATGTCACCGACCTCTTCGGTCACCAGAAGCAGGTGGCCGCGAAGTCGGCCATGGAGGAACGGTGGAGCGCTGCCCAGCCGCTGCCGCCGGCGCCGTCCTCGGGAGTGGACAGCAGCACGAGCAGCGCGCCGCCGCCGCCGCCGGCGGGGGCGCAGCAGGTCACCGACCCCGCACAGCGCACCCGCCAGTACCAGACAGCGATCGGTCAGGGCTTCGCCAATATCTATATTCCGGCGCTCGGCGCCGACTATTCGTACACCGTCGTGGAGGGCACGACCGTCGACGACCTCTACGGAAATCCCGGGCACTACGACAATTCGCAATACCCGGGCGAGCTCGGAAACTTCGCCCTTGCCGGCCACCGGGTGTCCAAGGGTTCCCCGTTCAACGCGCTGGGCACCCTGAACTCCTGCGATGCGATCGTCATCGAGACCCAGGACGACTGGTTCGTCTACCGGGTGCTGCCGATGGCGGAGGAAGTCGCCGGCTGGAACCCGGCCGGCAACCCGAATTGCGTCGACGTCAAGCCGCTGGACGGCCAATATGCCGGAGTGGTCGGCCGCGAGATCACCAGCCCGTCGGACTACGCACAGGTGCTGCCGATTCCGCAGGTCAATGCGGCCGGTGCGGGCGCGGTCGCCGCCGCCACCCAGCGGATCATCACCCTGACGACCTGCCATCCGCAGTTCTCCGATGCCCAGCGGATGATCATTCACGGCGTGCTGGTGAAGAGTTATGCCAAGGCTGCCGGATTTCTGCCGGTCGAGTTGAGTGAGGGCTGACCCGTGTACACCTGGATCTGGCGCCATCTGCCGGGGCCGACCGCGGCCAAGTGCGCGCAGACGCTGTTGCTGTTCCTGATCGTCGTCGCCTTGCTCTTCTTCGTGGTCTTTCCGTGGGCCGAGCCCTATCTGCCCTTCGACAAGGTCCAGGTCGGCTAGCAGCGTGGCGGGCGGGGGCCGATCAGTGCGAAGGTGGAGCGGTGACCACCATTCTCGTCGTCGACAACTACGACTCATTCGTCTTCAATCTGGTCCAGTACCTGCAGCAACTGGGAGCGGACTGCATCGTGCGGCGCAACGACGAGGTGCGGACCGACGAGGTGCTCGGCATGGGCATCGACGGAGTTCTGCTCTCGCCCGGTCCCGGCGAGCCGGCAGCCGCCGGGATCACCGAGGAGTTGATCCGATTCTGCGCCGGGAAGTTGCCGGTGCTGGGAGTCTGCCTGGGACATCAGGCCATCGCCGAGGTGTTCGGCGGTGTGGTGCGGCGGGCGCCGGAGTTGCTGCACGGTCGCACGTCGGAGGTGTACCACGATCACCGCGGCGTTTTCAGTGGTCTACCGGACCCGTTCACGGCCACCCGCTACCACTCGCTGGCCGTCGCGGAGGGGACGGTGTCGCCCGAGTTGGAGATCACCGCGCGCACCGACGCCGGGGTGATCATGGGCGTGCGACACCGGGAGTTCGCCATCGAGGGAGTGCAGTTCCATCCGGAGTCGGTGCTCACCCAGGGCGGCCACCGGTTACTGGCGAACTGGTTGGCGCAGTGTGGGTGGCCGGCCGCGCTGGATGCGGTCGCGCCGCTCGAGGCCGAGGTCGAGGCGCTGCGCACGGTCGCCGTCTAGCGATCGGGGCCGTCCGCGGACCCCGAGTGGAGGGATCGGCGTGGACGAGGCAGGATTCGGGGAGCAATCGCCGACAGCGACCACCGAATCAGGACGGACCTTCCAGATGAGCAAGCCGATTGACGCAACCAGCACCCCCGCCTGGTCCGCGCTGCAGCAGCATCATGATGAGCTGACCCCCGACCTGCGGGGATGGTTCGCAGACAATCCCTCCCGCGCACAGGATTTCAGCTTCACAGCCGGTGACCTGTACGTAGACCTTTCCAAGAACCTGATCACCGGTGTGACGCTGCCGCTGCTCGCCCGGCTGGCCGCCGAGGTCGGGCTGGCCGACCGGATGGCTCAGATGTTCTCCGGTGAGCACATCAATGTGACCGAGAACCGGGCCGTGCTGCACACGGCGCTTCGCCGACCCGCCGATGTCGCCGAGCACCTGATCGTCGACGGGCAGGACGTCGATTCCGACGTTCACGCTGTGCTGCGCAAGGTGTATCAATTCTCGGCGAAGGTACGCGACGGCGAATGGACCGGCGTCACGGATCAGCCGATCAAGACCGTGGTCAACATCGGCATCGGCGGCTCCGACCTCGGCCCGGTGATGGTCTACGAGGCGCTCAAGCCGTACGTCGCGGATGGGCTCGAGGTCCGATTCGTGTCCAATATCGACCCGACCGACGTGGCCGAGAAGACCCGCGGCCTGGACCCGGCGACCACCCTGTTCATTGTCGCGTCCAAGACCTTCACCACCTTGGAGACTCTGACCAACGCGCGGCTGGCCCGGGCCTGGCTCTGGCGCGAACTCGAAGCAGCGGGAGCCATCGACGGCACGGAAAGCGCCAGGACCGCTGCGGTGGCCAAGCACTTCGTCGCCGTGTCCACCGCGCTGGATAAGGTCGCCGCGTTCGGCATCGACCCCGCGAATGCCTTCGGATTCTGGGACTGGGTCGGCGGCCGCTACTCGGTGGATTCCGCGATCGGTACCTCCATCGCCGTCGCCATCGGGCAGGCCAACTTCGCGAACTTCCTGGCCGGTTTCCACGTCATCGATGAGCACTTCCGCACGACCCCGATCGAGCGGAACGTGCCGGCGCTGATGGGTCTGCTCAACATCTGGTACGTGAACTTCTTCCAGGCGCAGACCCACGCCGTGCTGCCCTACGCCCAGTACCTGCATCGCTTCGCCGCCTATCTGCAGCAGCTGACGATGGAGTCCAACGGCAAGTCGGTCCGTTGGGACGGCACACCGGTGACCACGGCGACCGGCGAGGTCTTCTGGGGCGAGCCGGGAACCAACGGGCAGCATGCTTTCTATCAGCTGATCCACCAGGGGACGCGGCTGATCCCGGCCGACTTCATCGCGGTCGCGACGCCGGCCAATCCGCTGATCGACGCCGACGCGCCCGGCGCCCCGGACGTGCACGAACTGTTCCTGTCGAACTTCTTCGCTCAGACCAAGGCGCTGGCCTTCGGTAAGACGGCCGACGAGGTCCGCGCGGAAGGTACCGCCGAAGCGATCGTGCCGGCTAGGGTCTTCGCCGGGAACCGGCCGACGACCTCCATCATGGCGCCGGCGCTCACCCCGTCGGTGATCGGCCAACTGATCGCGTTGTACGAGCACATCACGTTCGTCCAGGGCGTGGTGTGGGGTATCGACAGCTTCGATCAGTGGGGTGTCGAACTCGGCAAGCAGTTGGCCAACCAACTGGCACCGGCGGTCGCCGGTGACGACGCCGCGCTGGCGGATCAGGATCCGTCCACCCGGTCTCTGATTGAGTACTACCGGGAGCACCGCGCCCGCTGACCCCACCCCGGAAGGGGGCGGTGATGAGTTACGCACTGGCCATCGCCAACAATGACGTCGTCTTTCTGGCCTGGGATCCGGGCCTGCGGATCGACAACTGCCTGGGCTTCGACATCCGTCGCCGGGAGGGGACCGGTCGCCGCCGGTCCCTCCCGGCCTGGGTCGGTTTCGCCGGTGACACACCGATAGGGAATCCGCAGACCACGGCGACCTGGCCGGTGCAGAAGTACTCGTGGCGCGACCTGACAGCCAAACGTGGCGCGACCTACACCTACGAGATCGTGCCGATGATCGGCATGCCCGGGTCCCTCACCCGCAGCAAGGCGGTGCTGACCAGCAACTCGGTGACGCTGTCGCCCCAGCGATCGGCCGGGGTCAGCGCGTATTTCAACCGCGGGTTGCTGGCGACCCAGTATCTGGCTCGGCTACTGCCGAAGAATGCCCTGGGTGCCCCGGATCCGACCGTCCTGCTGACGCATATCAGTACCCCGGGGGACAGCGTCCGGAAGAATCTGGCCGGGCAGATCATCGAGGGCGTGACGAGCCTGCTGAACAGGGCGAAGACCGAAGGCGGTCATTGCTTCTGCGCCTTGTACGAGCTGGCCGATGCCGAACTGGTCGCCGAGCTCACCGACGCCGAACACGTCACCCTGTTGCTGTCCAACGCCGGTGCGGATCCCGACGCAGACAGCACCAACGCCGCGGCGCGAGCCACGTTGCATGCGGCCGGACTATCAGTCACCGACCGGATGCTCGGCGCGGGCCATATCGGGCACAACAAATTCGTCGTCTATGTGGACCCGGCAGGTATCCCGCAGGCGGTGCTGACCGGTAGCACCAACTGGACCAGCACCGGGCTGTGCTGCCAGTCCAATAACGCGTTGCTCATCCAGGACACCGCGGTGGCCAACCACTACCTGGACTACTGGCAGCGGCTGAAGGCCGAATCGCCGATGCCGCGGGCCACCCAGACGAAGCTGTTCCGGTCCGCCAATCAGCCGGAGCGGACGGCGAACGTCGACGGCGCGAGCGTCTCGATCAGGTTCTCGCCGAACACCCAGCTGATCAGCAAACCGTCGACCGACCCGGAACGGCCGGCCGATCTGGCGCAGGTCTTCGACCTGATCGCCGGGGCCAAGACAGGGGTCGTTTTCCTGCTCTTCCAGCCGGGGAAGCCCAGCGTGCTCGATGCGATCCTGGCAGCCCAGGTGGCGGACGCCAAGCTGTTCGTCCGCGGCGCCGCCACCGACCCCACCGCCATCGAGGAGTTCGGCGTGGACCTGTACCACCGGACCAACAAGCCTGCTCACGTGGCCGCGGCGAGCGGAATCAAGGACGACTTCGCGTACTGGCAGCAGGAGCTGCTCAAGCTGCCCGGAGCCCACGCCATCGTGCATGACAAGATTCTGGTGATCGATCCGAACTCGGAAACCGATTGTGTGGTGATCACCGGCAGCCACAATCTCGGCTACCGGGCGTCCTACAACAATGATGACAACCTGATGATCATCCGCGGGCACCGCAGTCTGGCCCAGGCGTACACCACGCATGTGCTCGACGTGTACGACCACTACCGGTGGCGCTACACGCTTCAGACAAGGGGCGGCAAGGCGTGGACCGGGCTGAACAAGACCGCTACCTGGCAGGGCAAGTACTTCAGCGGGCCGATCCAGGAGGAGTTCCGGTTCTGGGCGGCTGCGGTGCTGTAGCCACATCAGCCGGATTGGCGGTAGCCGCTGAGTCCCTGCGCGGTGGTGACCAGTCGCAGGTCGCCGATCTGGACACCCGCCCACGCCGGCCAGGTCGCCGCCGGCACGGGCCGGCCCGCGGCATCGCACCAATCGATCGTGTCGCCGGTGTCCCAGACGTCGTTGACGGCGGTTGTACCGTCGAGGGATCGCATCGTCACCTGGTATCCGGTGTGTGCGCTGATCGGGGTAGTGCAGAGCCGGGTCGGCGGTTCGGCTGGCGCGGTCGAGCCGTCGAGCAACGACACTGACAGCGGACCGGTGGGCCCTTGCATCAGCAGGTGGGAGGCGTCGAGGAGGTCACCGGGGGGTGCGGAATCCGGCCCCGACTGGTCGGCCAACGGCACCGCCCAGGTGGTTTGTCCGGTGGCCGGGTCGAAGCCCTCCAGGGTGAGTGACATCCCGGAATACACCCACCCGCCGTCGGCGTAGGCGGCCCTGGCGTCCGGCCCCCAATGGCAGCGCACCGAAGATCCACTGGCTAGCTGGCCGCGGATCAGCCACGGCAGGCAATGCCGGTCGGTGCCCGTCGAGATCCAGCGGACGGCTCCGGTGATGTCGTCGACGGCTTCGATGGTGGCCCGGTGCCCGTAGTCGACGATGTTGCTGGGATTGGCGAAGTCGAACGTGTCGCCAAGTTCGATGATGTACACACCGACGCCCGGCCGATGCTCGATGCTGCTGTCGAAGGTGGTGAATGAGTCGGGGACGATGGCGCTGTACGGCACCTCGAAGACCACCTCGTCGCGGTTGCTGACGACGATCCGCTGGGTGCCGTCGGCGGCGCCGAGTTGGCGCAGGCCGGCGCCCAACGGCATCGAGGAGCTGCCGTCGCCCGGCGGCTCACCGGCGACGAGGCCGGTCAGTACATCGATCCGGCCGGAGTGGCTCGACGCGTCGGAATAGCCGAAGCACACGTCGGCGCCGCAGACCCGCAGCGGCGCTGTCACCGTGAAGTCGTGGGTGCCGGCGCTCAGGACGGCCCCGGTTGCGACGTCGCTGATCGTCAGCCGCGAGCTTTGCCCGGCCGCACGTGTCAGGTAGACGACACGATTTCCGACGATCGCAG
This sequence comes from Mycobacteriales bacterium, assembly GCA_038245175.1. Lineage (GTDB taxonomy): Bacteria > Actinomycetota > Actinomycetes > Mycobacteriales > Nakamurellaceae > Nakamurella. The sequence continues at coordinate 150,994 of JBBRSR010000004.1, forward strand.
GGACCGCGTGGGCGGCGGCCGACGATTGCCCACCGCTGACCTGCTGGGTCCAGCTGATGCCGCCGCCGGCAGGATCCACCGCGATCAGATTGAGCCGGCCGTCGATCTCCCCGTAGACCAGTGCCACCGAGCCGGCCGCGACGGGCTGGCCGACGGCCCGGAACCCCGCACCGACCCATGCAGGGGCAACCGGCACCGATGTGCCCGGCACCGATTCAACTGGCACCGATGCAGCCGGCACCGATGCAGCCGGCACCGAAGCGACCGGGGCCGACTCGCCGGCGACCGGAGTGGCGCCCGGTCGGGCGGTGAAGGCCTGCAGCCCGTCCGGGGTGGTGACGACCGAGACGTCGCCGATCACGGCTCCGACGCCGGCTGGCCACGTCGTCGAGGTGGCGACACGGGCGCCGTCGGCTCGGCAACTGTCCCTGGCGGCCCCTGTTCGATAGTTGTTGTAGGGCTTGCCGTCGAATATCCGGGACCCTCCCCAGATCGGCGTCTCGATGTCGGTGGTGCACAGCACCTGCTCGCTCCCGACCGCACCGGCCGCGCCGGTGCGCGGGTCGATCGCCAGGGTGCCATCCGCGCCCGGGGCCATCAGCCGGCCGCCGAAGCCGCGCCTGATGCCGGTCCGCCAGGTGTCGCCGTTGTGGCCCGTCTGGTCTGCCAGTGGAACGGTCCAGGTCGGCCGCCCGGTTGCCGGGTCGAATCCTTGGATCGAGACCGCGCCGCTCCCGAGCTTGTGATCCGCACCGACGGTGGCCGCGGCGCCCCATTGGCAGCGGATTGCGTGGAGCGCATCGTCGTCGCTGGCGCCGGCGGCATCGACCAGGCACCAATTCTCGGCGCCGTCCGCGGACCACAGCACCGCGCCGGTGGCCCCGTCGATCCCCCAAAGTTTGCGGCTGCGGCCGATGGCATTCGCGTCCGTGCCCTTCGGGTCGTAGCCGACAGCGCCCACGAAGACATTGATGTCCGCGAAATACCTGAAGCTCCAGCCGAAGTCGCTGGAGTAGCCGGCGCCGAAGACGTCGGACATCGGCCGGTCCCAGTTCGCTCCGACAGCGCCCTGCCGGGCGATTCGCTCTGGCTTGTCGGGCTCCGTGATGGATTCCAGACCCGCCGTGCCGATCCTGCGGCTGTCGCCGATGGCTGCGTCCGGGTCCGGGGTCACCGCGCCGGTGCCGATATCCATGGTCAGGGCGGTGACGACGCCGTTGACCCACGCCCGAAAGCACACGTGGCCCGCGCATTCCCGTGGCCGCTCGCTGATGTCGTAGAGCTCGCTCGTGAAGGCCGCCACGCCGGTCATGGCATCGGCCACCACGACGTTCCCCATCGCCGGGTAGAACTCGTCCGGTTGCAGGTAGACCACTGTGCCGGCCACCACGGCCGGGTTGAGTGTCACCCCGGGAGCCTCACCGCCCACCGACGCGGGCCTGCGCCACCGCACCGCTCCGGTCGCGCCGTCGAGCACCGTGATGTACGCGACGGTGTTGGTCTCGGTATAGAGCACCACGCCGCTCCCGGCGGCGACCGGCTGACCGAGCGGGCGGAATTCGGTGTCCGTCCACAGCACGGTCAGCGGTGGTGCCGGCGGCGGCGCATCGGCGGGCGGCGTCCCGGTTGCGCTGCCGGTCGACGTTGCTTCCGAAGTCCCCGCCGATCCGGACGCACTCTCGCCGTTGGAGGTGCATGCCGGGACCACCGCGATGGCAACGACGAGTAGCCAGCTCGACCAGGCCCGGTGTGACTGCCGCATTCGACGCATGACGCCCCCTCGACCGGATCAGCTCAGACGGCGGATCCGCGCACTGGTGAAGGTAGCCAGAACCGGTGGACCGGGCATCGACTTGTCCACAATGGGAGCATCTTCGCAGCTCAGGGCGGCGTCGATCAAACTCACCGCCGGCAGCAACCGCACATGCCTGAGCGCCCGGTGTACTACCGGGCGCCCTGGCGGTGACAATTGACCGACTGATGTGGTGGGCCTCCGTGGCACGGACTACTTCGCGGTGGAGGTTCCGAGGGTGACGGTGACCGTCTGGGTGCTGGTTCCCCGGAGGAGGGTCACCGAGATCTGGCTACCCGGGGCTGCCGAGCGGACGGTGGCGACCAGCGCGTCGGAGGATTCGATCAGCGTGCCGTCGATCTTGGTCACCACATCACCGACCTGCAGTCCCGCTGCCTCGGCCGGCCCGCCCGAGGTCACCGCCTTGATGGTGGCGCCGGTGGAGACCCGACCGGACGCCAGCGGATTGTCGGCCACCGACGCACCGAGCACCGCGTGCGAGGCCGAGCCGGTTTTCATGATCTCGTTGGCGATCCGGGCCGCCGAGTCGATCGGGATCGCGAAGCCGACGCCGATCGAACCAGACTGGCTGGTGGTGCTGCTGGACAGCGAGGCGATCGCCGAGTTGATGCCGACGATCTGACCGGCCATGTTGACCAGCGGCCCGCCGGAGTTGCCCGGGTTGATCGCGGCGTCCGTCTGGATCGCGTTGAGTACCGTGTCGGAGGCGGCGGCCTGTTGCTGGGTTTCGGCGCTGGCGGTACGGACCGGCCGGTTCAGCGCCGAGACGATTCCGCTGGTCACCGTCGCGGACAGGCCGAGCGGTGTGCCGATGGCCACCACCTGTTCACCGACCTTCAGGTCTGCGGAGGTGCCCAGGATGGCGGGGGTCAGCCCGGACACGCCGTCTACCTTGATCACGGCCAGATCACCGGTGGTGTCCGCGCCGACCACGGTGGCGCTGGCCGTGGTGCCGTCGTTGAAGCGGACGGTGAGGTCGCTGGCGCCGGAGATGACGTGGTTGTTGGTGAGGATATAGCCGTCCGCGGTGAGGACGACACCCGAGCCCTCACCCGAGGAGGACTGAGCGGTCGCGACCACCGAGACGACGCTGGGCAGCACCGCTGCCGCGACAGACTCGACGGTGCCGGTGCCGGACTGTGCCGCAGCCGCCTGCGAGGAGGTCTGCTGCGTCAGCGAGCTGTCGACCGCGGACGTCCCTGCCGCAGCGGAGCCACCGGCGAGCCGGGACCCGAGCACCCCGCCGCCGAAGCCGGCCCCGAGGGCCAGAATCACGGTTGCCGCGACGATTGCGGTGGTTCGCCGCGCCCTGGCGGGCGGGGGCATGGTCTGGGTGGCGCCGGCCGGTGGATAGTAGCCGTAGATCTGCTCGGTGGCCGGCCCTGTCTGCGCGTTGGTCGCGGCGGTCGGGGTGGCGCCGCCGTAGCCGGTGCCGCTCCAGGATGGGTTCTGCTGTCCGGGCCACGGGGTACCCGGCCGGCTGGGCCAATCGGCTCCGATAGATTGCTGGCGGTACTCGGCGTACTGGCCGTCGGTCGCGTCGTGGTTCTGCGCGCCGTGGTTCTGCGCGTCGTGGTTCTGCGCGCTGTGGTTCTGCGTTTCGGGCAGGGGGATCACCCGGGGCATCGGCACCGCGGGCAACGGACCGCCGGCGACAGCGGGAATGCCGGCCGGTGGGTAGGGGCCGGGACGCACCAGCGGCATCGGTGACGGTGCCAACTGGCCGTCGGGATAGTGGGCCGGACGAAGCAACGGGTCGTCGTCGTCGAGCTCGGGAACCGCCGAGTCGCTGACGCCGGCGGCTGCTTGGTCGGCCGCGGATTCGGCGGCCGGTGCCGGGAAGGAATTCGAAGGGGTTTCGTCGCTCATGTGGTCTACGGTGGCCCGCCATTGTGTGGGAACCATGGGGACGGGCTGAGCCGGGGCTCAGAGTCCGGGGCTACCCGGTCGGCCCGGGGGGTGGGGTAGCCGGCGGCGCGGTCGCCCCGACGGTCACCTTGACCTTGGTGCTCGCCTTGACCACAGCGTTCGCCGCCGGGTCCTGGCTCAGGATCTTGCCGACCTGGTCGGGCGCGCTCGGCTGCGGGGTGACGACGATAGAGGAGGTGAACCCGGCGTTGGCCAGCAGGGTCTGGGCTTCGGCCACGGTGCGGCCCTTCAGGTCCGGGGTGGTCACCTGGGCAGGCACGCCGACAGTCACCTTGATCACACCGTTCTTGGCGTATTCGGTGCCCTGGGCCGGGTCCGAACTCATCACCTTGTCGTACTGCGCAGGCTGGCCGGTCGTCACGTAATCGACCTGCACGGCGTTGCCGGCGTTCCAGCCAGCGGCGATCAACGCCGCGTTGGCGGCGTCGATGCTGAGCTGGGTGATCGGCGGGATGGCGAAGAGGGCGTTGTTCGACGAGGCAACGTCCACGGTGGTGGACACCTGGACCTGGGAGCCGGGCGCGCCGTTCTTCACCGTGACGGTGAGGACCTCGTTCAGCGGCTTCGAGGAGTCCGTCGGCACCTGGTAGACCACGAAACCGAGCGCCTCGAGGGACGCCTTGACCGCATCGAACTGCTGGCCGACCAGGGTCGCCGGGTCTGGTACCACGATCATCTTGACGCCGCTGCTGATCGTCACGGTGACCACCGTCTGGGGCGGTACGTCGGTGCCGGCCGCCTTGTCCTGCGCGATCGCCTGGCCCTTTTCCGGTGCCGAGGACGGCGCCTGGATGAACACCGCCTGCAGCTTCGCGTTGGTCAACGACGTTTGCGCGTCGGCCTGACTCATTCCCCGCAGGTTCGGCACCTGGACCAGCGCCTGCTTGATACCGACAGTGATCTTCACCTTGTCGGTGGTGGGTCGCAGGGTCTTACCGCTGGGGTTCTGCTCCTGTACCCGGCCGACCTGATCGTCGGCGACTTCGACCGTGGCCACCGGCGTCTCGGCTTCGAACCCGGACTCACGCAGGGACTGGACGGCCTCGGCCTGAGTCATCCCGGTGACGTCCGGTACCGGAACCTCCTTGACCGCACTCGGTCGGGTGGTCAGGCTGATGGTCACCCAGATGGCGGCGGCCAGCACGGCTAGGCACAGCGCTCCGACGCCGACGAAACCCCAGACCCGTTTGGCCCGGCGCCCGTCGTCCTCGTCGGGCGGGACCTCGGCCGGCACCACCCGGGACGGCGGTGCCAGCAACGACGCCGATCCGGCGGTCCGCGCCGGGGTGGCCCGCATCAGTTCGGTTCGCTCGTCGTCGCTCATCACCGGGGTGGCGTGCACGGCTTGGCCGGACAACGCCCGCACCATGTCGCTGCGCATCTCGGCGGCGGTCTGGTACCGGTTCAGCGGGTTCTTGTTCAGCGCCTTGAGGACGATCGAGTCGAGCTCGTGCGGGACTCGCGGATTGACCTCGCTCGGCGGCTTCGCATCCTCCCGCACATGTTGATAGGCGATGGCCACCGGCGAATCGCCGACGAACGGGGGCACTCCGGTGAGCAGTTCGTACAGCACACAACCGGCCGCGTAGACGTCCGAGCGGGCATCGACCGCCTCGCCGCGAGCCTGCTCCGGCGACAGATACTGGGCGGTGCCGATCACCGCTGCGGTCGCGGTCATCGTGGCTTGGCCGTCGTTGAGTGCGCGGGCGATGCCGAAGTCCATCACCTTCACTGCACCGGCCTTGGTCAACATGATGTTGGCGGGCTTGACGTCGCGGTGCACGATCCCGTGCCGGTGCGAGAAGTCCAGGGCCGCGCAGACGTCGGCCATGATCTCCATCGCCCTTGTCGACGGAAGTGGCCCCTCCTTGCGCAGGATGTCCCGGAGGGTCTGGCCGTCCACGTACTCCATGACGATGTACGGGACCGGACCCGTCTCGCCCCTGGTCTCTCCGGTGTCGTAGACCGCGACGATGGCGGGGTGGTTGAGGCTGGCGGCGTTCTGCGCCTCGCGTCGGAAACGAGCCTGAAAGGATGGGTCGCGGGCGAGATCAGCGCGCAGCACCTTGATCGCGACGTCGCGCCCGAGGCGCAGGTCGCGGCCACGGTGCACCTCGCTCATACCGCCGAAACCGAGGGTTTCGCCGATCTGATAGCGGTCGCCGAGCAGATCCGTCATCGTAATCCTTCACCTAGTGACACGAGCGTCCATTCTCCCAGCGTTTCGGAGCGCAGATACTGGATTTTGGCATTTTCCGCCGTGACGCTTGCCGTTCCGGCGTTCGACGTGTCGAAATACATCGCGGTTCCGACCGCGGCGGCCAGTGCGAGAACCAGCAGCGCGAGCAGTACCGCGACGCCGGTATAGCGGCGCGGCCGGAGAGTGGGTTGCCGTCGAGGGGCACCCAGAGGCTGCGACGGTGCTGCCATCGGGGCAGACCTGGGGGGTGCCCCCCGGGTAATGGGCGGGGACGGCGCCGCGATCGGCGCCGGTGCCGGCGAGGTGGCCATCACCGGGAACATCGCGGTACGCGGCGGGGACAGCAGAGGCATGACGAAGGCGCCGGTCGGTGGGGGTGCGAAGCCGGCCCGGACCGCGGCGATGGCGTTGGCGAACGCCTCGCCGTTCGGGTAGCGCAGGTTCGGGTCCTTGATCAGCGCATGCCGGATCAGCTCGACCACGGTCTGCGGCACGTCCGGCGGCAGCGGCGGTGGTTCGTTGCGGATCTGCGCCATCGCCACCACGACCGGGTTGTCCCCGGTGAACGGCCGATAGCCGGCCAGACATTCGAATCCGACGATGGCCAATGCGTACACGTCGGAGGCCGGACGGGCTTCACCGCCGCTGGCCTGCTCCGGGGCCAGATACTGCGCGGTGCCCATCACCAGCCCCGACTTGGTGACCGGCACCTGGTGGGCGACCTTGGCGATGCCGAAGTCGGTGATCTTGACCTGTCCGGCAGGGGTGATCAGGATGTTCCCCGGCTTGATGTCGCGGTGGACGAGCCCGCGGGCATGCGCCTCCTGCAGCGCCCGGCCGCTCTGTTCGAGCATGTCCAGAACCCGATCCAATGGGATCCGCGGGCTGCGTACCAGAACCGCGGACAGTGGTTCGCCGCTGACCAGTTCCATCACCAGGAATGCCGTGTCCTTGGGGCCGTCCGGGTGTGAGGCGGTTTCGCCGTAGTCGTAGACCGCGGCGATGCCGGAATTGTTCAGCGACGCGGTGATCTGCGCCTCGACCCGAAATCGATCCACGAACTCGGGGTCGGAGGTCAGCTCGGGTCGCAGGATCTTGACCGCGACCGATCGGCCCAACGTACGATCGGTCGCCGCCCAGACCTCGCCCATCCCGCCGATGGCGATGCGGCTCGTCAGCCGATACCGGCTGGCCAGCATCAGTCCAGGGGTCAGGGCCACGTCAGCTCCCCAAAGCCGCGGCGATGACGTTGCGGCCGATCGGGGCGGCGACCTTGCCGCCGGTGGAGTTCAGGTCGACACCGGTGCCGCCTTCGATGAACACGACGACGGCGACCGTCGGCTGGTCGGCGGGAGCGAAGGCCACATAGGAGGTGTAGGGCGGCGTGTTCTTCGGGTCGGTGCCGTGCTCGGCGGTGCCCGTCTTGGACGCGATCTGCACGCCGGCGATCTGACCCGCCCCCGCCGTGTTCTCCTCGGAGGCGATCATCATCGAGGTCAGTTCGGCCGCGACATCCGGGGTGATCGCGGTGGCGTTGGCCACCGTCGGCACGGTGGCGGCAATTTCTTTCAAGTCGGGTGCGGTGGTTCTGGCCACCAGATACGGCGTCATCCGGGAGCCGTGGTTGGCGATGGCGGCGGTGATCAGCAGGGTCTGCAGTGGTGTGAGTGAGACGTCGCGTTGCCCGATCGACGACTGAGCCACCGCGGCGTCATCAGTCATCGCGCCCAGGTTCGAGCCCTGCACGACCAGCCCGCCGGTCGGCTTACCGGAGCCGCCGACAAGTCCCAGGATGGTGCGGTTGCCGTCGATGCCGAAGGCGGCGGCCTGCCGCCGGATCGCGTCGCCGCCCAGCTGCATGCCGAGTTCGGCGTAGGCGGTGTTGCAGGAATGGGCGAGGGCCGTGGTCATCGTGACGTTTCCGCCGTCGCCGCCGGCGCAGTTTTCGCCGCCGTAGTTGGACAGGGTGACCCCGTTCGTGGCCGGCAGGGTGATCTGGCTCGCCCCGGTCAGCGGGGTCTGCGCGCCGATACCCTGGGCCAGCGCGGCCGCGGTGACCACCAGCTTGAACGTCGATCCAGGCGGATACACCGCGTCGATGGCGCGATTGTCCAGCGCGCTCGGGGTGCCGTCGGTGGTCGGCACGTGCAGGGCGTTATAGGCGTCGCGCTGCACCGAATCGGTATGGCTGGCCAGCCCGTTCGGGTCGAATCCGGGCGTCGAGGCCATCGCCAGGATCTCCCCGGTCGCCGGGCGGATGGCGATCACCGAGCCGGTCAACCCGGCGTTGGTGAGCTCGCTGTAGGCCAGTTCCTGAACCTTCGGCACGATCGTCAGCTCCACGTTGCCGCCACGCGGGTCGCGCCCGGTGAGGAAGTCGCCGACGCGGTCGACCAGCAGGTCACTCGACTCGCCGGAGAGCAGATCGTTCTGGGCGGCTTCCATGCCGGTCGAGCCATAGCTGAGCGAGTAGTAGCCGGTCAGATTTGAATACGCGGCGCCGAGCGGAAAGCTCCGCTGGTAACGGTAGGAGTCCGTCGAGCGGTCGGACTGGGCCAGCACCACCCCGCCGGCCGCGGTGATCTGACCCCGCTGCCGGCTGACCTCTTCGTACAGGATGCGGCGGTTGTGCGGATCGTTGCGATAGGCCGCGGACTTGATGACCTGGATGTAGGTGAGATTGGCGAGCAGGGCGACGATCAGGATGGTCACCACGGTGCCGACCCGGCGGATGTTCCGGTTCATGTGGGCGACCCCCGCCGGTGCTCTTCCTTCGCGCGCAGGGCGGCGAGCGCCTCCAGCGGCACCGCTTCGGTCATCGCCTCCGCGATCGGCGTCGGCGCCGGTTTCGGCTGTGCTTTGGGCCGCCTGGACGCGTCCGAGATCCGGACCAACAGCGCGACGATGATGTAGTTGGCCAACAGGCTGGAGCCGCCGTAGGACAGGAATGGGCTGGTCAGCCCGGTCAGCGGGATCAGCGCGGTGACACCGCCGACGACCACGAAAACCTGGAATGCGAGCGAGAAACCCAGCCCGGCGGCCAGCAGCTTGCCGAAGTCGTCACGAACCGCCAGGCCGATCCGCAGCCCCCGGCTGGCCAGCAACAGGTAGCAGAGCAGAACCGCGGTCAGCCCGACCAGGCCGAGTTCTTCGCCGAGCGCGGCGCTGATGAAGTCGGTCGAGGCGAAGGGCACGAAGTCCGGCCGGCCCGCTCCCAGGCCGGTACCGAAGATGCCGCCGGTGCCCAGGCTCAGCAGGGACTGGACCAGCTGGTAACCGGTGTCGGTCGGGTCACCGAAAGGATTGAGCCAGATGTTGACCCGGACCCGGACGTGGGAGAACTTCAAGTAGGCGAAGTAGCCGCCTACCGCGAAGCCGATCAGGCCGATGATCAGCCACGACGCGCGCCCGGTGGCCAAATAGAGCATGGCCAGGAAGACGCCGAACAGCAGCAGTGCGGTGCCCAGATCCTTGCCGTAGAACAGCACGCCCAGGGCGGCGACAATGGCGATCATCAGCGGCCCGAGGTCCCGGGCCCGCGGCAGGACGAGACCGAAGATCCGCTTGCCGGCGGTGGACAGCACGGTCCGCTTGGTGACCAGGTAGGACGCGGTGAAGATGATCAACGCGATCTTGGAGAATTCGGCCGGCTGGATGGAGAACAGACCGGGGATCCGGATCCAGATATTGGCGCCGTTGATGGTCGGTGCGAGCGAATTGCTCACCACGCCCAGAATCGCCGGGGTGGCCAGGAAGATCAGCCCGAGCAGCCCGAGCGTGTAGGTGTATCGCTGGATCGCCGTGTGGTGCTTGACCACCATCAGCACGATCAGGAAGAAGATCAGACCGACTCCGGTCCAGACCAACTGCATGACGGCCTCGGCTCGTGGCGCTTCCTGATTCCGCAGCGCAGCGCTGGCCGTGGCCGCGAGATCGAGGCGGTGGATCATCACCAGGCCGAGCCCGTTCAGCAGGGCGACCAGCGGCAGCAGCAACGGGTCCGCGAAGGGTGCCAGCGACCGGACGATGGCGTGTGCGATCGCGTAGACGGCCAGGAACGCGCCGCCATACCACGCCAGATCCCAGGACAGGGTGCGGCTCTGGTTCAGTTCGACCAGGGTCAGCGCGCTGGTCACGATGATCGCCACCAGGATCAGCAGGCCCAGTTCGGCGCCCCGACCCGTGGGCTGACGGTGACTGGTGTTGTGCCCGTTCGGCGTGACGCGGACCCGATTGGGCGCCGTCACCGCGACCTTCCGTGTCATCCGCCCACCCGGCAATTCACTCCGGGGATGGGCTTGGGAGCACTCAGCGTGGTGCCCGGGGCGGTTGACCCAGGAGTCGCTGATTCAGTCGCAGCGTCCGGCGTCGTGCCGGCGGCGGTGTTGCTGCCCGGTTCGGAGGAACCGGCCTCGGTGCGGATGGCCACGGTGGCGGCGGATGTGCCTGGAGCGGGGCCCCCAGCGGCGTCGGACTGGGTTGCCGCGGCACCGGGATCGGCAGACCGGGATGCGTTGCCGCGGCTCGGGGTCTGATCAGCGGTCGCCGGGCCGCTCGTCGGCGGCTGGACGACGGGGAAGTCGGAGCACAAGGGGAGCATCTGATCACTGAGACGCAGCACAATCTCACGAGCGTTCTGCAAATTGGCGGCCGCGATCCCGGAGAGCACCTGATCTCTTGCCGCCGGGAGCAGATCTTGGGTGTTCAGCGGTACGCAGGCCACGGGCTGACCCATGCACGAGCCTTCCTGGGCGCTGAACAGGTCCAAGCCGAATACCGAACCATCGACGCCCCGAAAGACGGTGACCCGACCGTCCTGATCGCCGACATAATACTGATTGCCGACCCAGTTGACGCCGAGCACACCGCCGACGATCAATAGAGCGACCACGCCGAGGGCATACCCGAGGCGGCGTCCCCATTTGCGGACGGTGCTGGGCGGCTGAACGACGGCGGCGGGATCGTCGAGGTCGTCGTCGAGGTCGTCGTCCAGGTCGCTGTCGAGGTCGTCGTCCAGCTCGCCGAGCTGCTCGAGGGCGGCCAGATCGGCCGGAATCGGCCTGGTCTGCGGTGCGCTGAGTTGCGCCCTTGCCGCCAGTTCGGCGATATCCGGCTCGGCGGGCAGCGGCACCCGCGGCATCCGCTTGGTGAACCTCACGTCGGCCATCGGGCCGGTGGCGTCCATATCCGCCTCGGTAAGGGCTTCATCATCCAGTGCGGCCGCGGCGCCGGTGTCCAGCACGTCGGCCACGATCACCGTGACGTTGTCCGGTCCGCCGCCGCGTAACGCCAGTTCGATCAGCCGGTCCGCGGCCTCGGCGGTTTCGTAGCTGGCCAGGGTGTCGGCGATGGCTTCGGCGGAGATCACCCCGGACAGCCCGTCGGAGCAGATCAGGTACCGGTCGCCGACGCGGGCTTCCCGCTGGCTCAGGGTCGGGTCGATGTCACCGCCGGTCAGCGCGCGGAGCAGCAGCGACCGTTGCGGGTGGTGGGCGGCCTCGTTCTCGGTGATCCGGCCCTCATCGATGAGCGACTGGACGAAGGTGTCGTCGTGGGTGAGTTGGCTCAGCACGCCGCCGCGCCACATGTAGGCCCGCGAGTCGCCGATGTGCGCGATGCCCAGGCGGTTGCCGTCGAACATCAGTGCGGTGACGGTGGTGCCCATGCCATCCAGGTCCGGATTCTGGGCGACCATGGCGGCGATCGCCTCGTTACCGTCCTCGGTGGCGTGTTCGAGGGGGGTCAGCAGGTCCTGACCCTGGGGGTCGTACTCGTCCAGCGGCGCGAAAGCCGCGACCGCGAGCCGTGAGGCAGTGTCACCCGCGACATGGCCACCCATCCCGTCGGCGACGACCAGCAGCCGGTTGCCGGCGAAAACAGAGTCCTGATTGTTCGCGCGCAGCAGGCCGCGGTCGGTCCGCGCGACGTAGCGAAGGGTGTGGGTCACCGGCGCCACTCCGGCGACCTCGAGGTCAGGGTGGGTGCGCCGATCATTGCCGCAGCTCGAACACGGTGCGGCCGATCCGGATCGGGGTAGCGGCGGGAACCGGAACCGGGGTGCTCACCCTGGTGCGGTCAAGGTAGGTGCCGTTGGTGGAGCCGAGATCTTCCAGCCAGTAGCTGTTGCCCTGGAGGGTGAGCCTGGCGTGCCGGGTCGAGGCGTAGTCGTCGTCCAGGATCAGCGTGGAGTCGTCGGCCCGACCGATCAGCACCGGTGCCGACGTGAGCGGGATGCGGGTACCCGACAGGTGTCCAGCGGTGACGACCAGCTGACGTGGTGGACCCGACTGGATCTGCGGGGTCGCGGCCGCCGCCCGCTGCCGGCGAGCGCGCTTGGAGGTGCTCGGCTCGACCGTGGCGATGGTGCGCATATCGGCGCGAATGGTGCGGATCGCGGCGAAGACGAAGAGCCAGAGGAGGACCAGAAAACCGACTCGGGTCAGCTGAAGGACAACGGCGGGCACCGGGCGCCTATCCGCGCTGGTTGAAGACGACGGCGGAATGGCCGATCCGGATGACATCCCCGTCGGCCAGCTGCCAGGTCTGGACGCTTGAGCCGTTCACCGTGGTGCCGTTGGTGGAGCCGAGATCGTGCAGGACGGCGATGTAACCGTCGAAGTAGATATCCACATGCCGCCGGCTGACCGAGGTATCAGGCAGCCGGAAGGCCGCCTCCTGCCCGCGGCCCACCACGTTCTGGCCGCGCTGCAGTTGATAGGTGCGGCCGGATCCGTCATCTGCGCGGAGCGAGGCGATGATTTCGGGCTGCTGCGGGTACTGCTCCTGCGGGTAGGCCGGGTATTCGCCGCCGCGGTAGCCCTCGTAGTCATATGGGGGTTGCGGTTCGGGCTCGGGCTGGCTGTAGTGGCCGGGGTACTGCGGCGGGTAGCCGTAGTGACCGGGGTACTGCGGCGGGTAGCCGGGCTGTGCTGGGTAGGGCTGGCGAGGGTCCTGACCCTGGTAGGGATATTGACCGCCCTGGCGGGCGGGGTCGGCGGGCTGTTGCGGCACCGGGCGCGCTCCTGAGTCGTAGTTGCTGTTCGGCCCGCGGGCGCCGACGTCCGGGTCGACCAGCGAGCTGACCTGGAACTGGCCGGTGTGCAGGGAGTTGGACTCTTCGAGATCGACCTCGACGTCGCCGAAGGTGTCCCAGCCCTGTTCGGCCAGGTACTCCCGGACGGTGTCCGAGAGGGCCTTGGCGACGCGGTGCTCGTCATCGCCGAGGCCTTGGCGGTCGGTCGGCCCCAACCTGACCTTGAAGTGGTTGGGGGCCACGATCCGGCCGCCCTGCTGCTCGAGCTTGCCGGTCGCCTCGTTCTGCAGTGCCGTAATCACTTCGGAGGGGTGTACGGAGCCGCCGAAGATCCGGGCGAAGGTATTACCCACGGCGCCTTGGAGGCGTCGTTCGAAGCTCTGGATGATTCCCATCAGGCACCTCCCTGGGGTTTGCGGGACTGTTACTGGTGTTTGCGCACTGTTACGTGTGAGGTTAGTGGTGATGCAGGTCGTTGGGCGTGGTCGCACGCCGCACGTCCCGCTTGTTTGTGCTGTTACCGGACGATTCCAGGCAGAATCCACCTGGACCCAAATCTTAATGTGGACGTCCGACGGCGGGTGGGGTTGCGTTTGGGGTTGTTGCGCCCCGCGAGATGCCCACCCGTGGGCTCGGGATGGCCACCGTGTGTGGACACAGGGGGTTCACGGTTTGGGTGCACGGCATGCACGGTGATAATCTCGCTGACGTTGCTCGGGCGAGTGGCGAAATGGCAGACGCGCACGGTTCAGGTCCGTGTGTCCGCAAGGACGTGGGGGTTCAAGTCCCCCCTCGCCCACTCTGGTTGAGACAGACGACAGGGCCCCCGCGGGCATTCACGCCGCGGGGGCCTTGTCGTTGGTCGCAGGTCGTTGGTCGCAGCGGGAGTGTGCCAACCCGCCAGGCCAGGACCCGCGAGTCGGAGCTGAACGCGACGGGGCCCTGAAGGAAATAGCCCCCGGCCGAGACATCGAGTGCGTTCGCCCGAGGGCCGTAGGGCATATCGCCCGGATGGACCGCCAGTGCGGGCACCTCATGATCGATGTCGGCATCGATCAACTGCCCAGTCGGGGTGTAGGTCGAACCCTTCTCTCCGATGCTGCTCCGTTGAGCGAAGAAGACGCGCCAGCCGTCCGGCGACAGTCCGCCGTTGGGTGGCAGGACCGCCGCCGCTTTGCCGTCCTGATCACGGTTCGCCCGGATCGAGTGGGTCGGGAAATCGTGCGTCCCGCCCTTCGGGTCGAGAACCACGAATCGCATGATCGCCGGCTCACTGCTCACCGGAGATGGTCCAACGGCTGATCTCGAACGGGCCGTTTGCTTCCCGGATTTGGTGGCTGCGGCTCAACGGGTCGAGTTGAGGTGCGACTACGCACCTCAAGTCCACGCGTAAGTCGCGGAGTGCGCTGGAGCCAGCGGTGCAGTCAGATATTGGTCAGGTTTGCGGCGCAACGGACGTGGATCTGCCGCGCGGAAGCCATGGCAGGTCTGACACGGCAGGTCTGACACGGCAGGCGATCTGGCGCAGCGTGGCCGTCCGTCGCCTGCCGGTCAGTGCAGTCCGACCGCGCTCGTCACCATCGCACATCCTAAAAAAAAGATAAGCGCATAGACTTCTGAATGGTCGGAGGGAGGGCCGATGGCAAAGGCACCAACGGTCTATGACGTCGCGGAGCGGGCGGGCGTCTCGATCGCGACGGTGTCGTTCGCCTTCCGTCGGCCGGAGAAGGTCAAGGAGTCGACCCGCGAGCTGGTGCTCACCGCGGCCAGGGAGCTCGGCTACGTACCCAGTGCCAGTGCCAGAGGCCTCGCCCACGGTCGGACCCGGGCACTGGGCCTGCTCGCCTTCGAATACCTGCTGGAATCCGCCGACCAGCCGGCGAATTCCGGTGCGTCGCAGCCGGATTCTGCCCCCCTCGTCGATCCGGACTCCGACGAGGACTTCCGGCACTTCCCGCTGTATGTCGACGAGGTTCAGCGCGGCGTGGAGCTGGAATGCTGGCGCCGCGGCTATGCCCTGATGGTCGGCGGTCGCGGGCATGCCAACACGGAGACTGTGCTCGCCGATATCGCCGGTCGGGTCGACGGTCTGGCAATCTTTCCGAACACCGTTCCCGCCGAAGTCCTGCGGCGGATCGCCTGGCGTATCCCGGTAGTCGAAATGTCCTGCAAGTCCGACCAGGACGAGATCAACCACGTCACCGTCGACAATGTCGGGGGGATGCGAGCGCTCACCGAACATCTCATCGTCGAACACCGGTTGCGCAATCTCGCCTTCGTCGGCGACACCGCAGGTTCGGATCAAGCGGAGCGCTTCCAGGGATTTCGGGCGGCCGTCCGTGCGGCCGGACTCCGGATTCCGCGGAAGGCGATCGCCCACCCGGGCGGAGTCATTCGATATGCGGATGTGATCGTGGGCGACCTGCTCGCTCGGAGGGCACTGCCGGAAGCGTTTGTCTGCGCGACCGACCAGGAAGCGCTGGCGCTGATGGATGCACTCGCGCGGGTCGGCGTCCGGGTACCCGGTGATGTTGCGGTGACCGGGTTTGACGGCATCGCCGCCGGGCGGATAGTCCGACCAATCCTGACGACGGTCCGTCAGCCGATGGAGCTGATGGGCCGGGCGGCCGTCGACATCCTCATCGACCAGCTTGACCGACCCGATCAACCACCCGTCAGTCGGCAATTGCCGGTCCGGATCGCACTCCAGGAGAGCTGCGGCTGCCAGCCCAAATAGGCGGCCATTCCCGGGTACGGCTGGCCCGAAGACCTCCCCTTCCGCGATGTTGTCGTGGGCTAAGCCTTGCCAATCGGCGGTCAATGCGCTTAAATCAGTTTGAGAGCTATGCGCTTAGATAGCTGGTCCCGCAGTCGGCCAAATCATGCTGACCTGCGGGCTTGCCCAGTCAGGCAGGCCTGCGGAAATCAAAACTGGGAAGGGAACACCGATGTTCCGAAAGAAGTCCACGTACGCGGTCGGTCTACTCGCCGTCGCGCTGGTGCTCAGCGCCTGCGGCCGAAGCACCGACACCAGTTCGACCGGCGGGGCCACTGAACCCGCCGGCTCGATCTCGGCCGGGCCCGCCACCGGCGCCCTCACCATGTGGGCGCAGGGCGCCGAAGGCGAAAAGCTGCCGGCGCTGCTCAAGGAGTTCGAGGCCGCGAATCCCGGGGTCACCGTCGAGGTCACCGCCATTCCGTGGGAGGCCGCGCACAACAAGTACCAGACCGCTATCGCCGGTGCGCAGACCCCGGACATCGGCCAGATGGGCACGACGTGGATGGGGGACTTCACCAATGGGTTCGATCCAACGCCCAGCGGCTTCTCCGACGCGGGCTTCTTCGCCGGATCGGTGAAATCCAGCGAAGTGAAGGGCACGTCCTACGGGGTGCCGTGGTACGTGGACACCCGAGTCGTGTTTTACCGCACGGATCTTGCCGCGCAGGCCGGCTACTCGACATTCCCGACCAACTACGAAGACTTCAAGGCAATGGCGAAAGCTATGCAGACGAAGGCCGGCGCCACCTGGGGGATCCAACTGCTGGCCGGCGGTGCCGACTCCTTCCAGAGCACATTGCCGTTCGGCTGGTCGGCCGGCGCCGAACTGATGGACGGTAAGAACGCTTGGACCCTGGACACCCCTGCGTGGGTCGATTCGCTGCGCTACTACCAGAGCTTCTTCACCGACGGCATCGCCAACCCGGCACCGAACACAGGCGCGGGCGCAGCAGAATCAGCGTTCGTCGACGGATCGGCGCCGATGATGATCTCCGGTCCGTACAACATCGGCAACCTCGCGAAGGCCGGCGGCGCCGGGTTCGCGGACAAGTACGCCGTGGCCCCGATGCCCAAGGACAAGACCGCGACATCGTTCGTCGGTGGATCCAATCTTGTCGTGTTCAAGGACAGCCCGAACCGGGATGCGGCCTGGAAGCTGGTGCAGTGGCTATCGCAGCCCGATGTGCAGGTGAAGTGGTACCAGGCAACCGGTGATCTGCCGGCAGTCGAGTCGGCCTGGAAGGATCCGCTGCTCGCCGGCGACACCAAGCTGGCCGTCTTCGGAGAGCAACTGAAGGACACCAATTCGCCGCCGTCCGTCTCGACCTGGACCCAGGTCAGCGCGGCCGCCGACACTCAGATCGAGCAGGTGATCAAGGCCGGTAAGGACCCTGCGCAGGCCCTTAAGGAACTGCAGGCCAGCGCGACTTCGATCGGTGCGGGTAGCTGAGCATGGTCAGCACCGCCGTTCGCCCCGGCGCCCGTACGGGCGCCGGTGGCAAGCCGGTCGACCACGGGGTGGCCCGCCGCCGCAAGCAGACCCTCATCGCGTGGTTGTTCGCGCTGCCATTCGTCCTCGTCTTCGGCGTCTTCATGTTGTTCCCGCTGGTGTCCTCGTTCCTGATGTCGTTCACCGACTTCACCAGCCGCGATGTCGCCACCCCGCTGGCCGTCGGATTCGTCGGGATCGACCAGTACGCAAACCTTTTCAACAATCCGCAGTTCATCAAGTCGATGGTCAACACCGGGTACTTCGTGATCATCGGTATCCCGCTGACCATGATCGTTGCGCTGGCGCTGGCGGTGGCCCTGAACAGTGGCATCGAGCGATTCCGAACTGTTTTCCGAGTCGGTTTCTACACCCCGGTGGTCACCAGCATCGTCGCCGTCGCGGTGGTCTGGCGGTTCATCCTGCAACAGGATGGACTGCTCAACAATATGCTCGGCTGGGTCGGCATCACCGGCCCCGACTGGCTGAACAGCACCACCTGGGCGATGCCAGCGCTGATCCTGATGGCCGTCTGGCGCAACATGGGCACGCTGATGATCATCTTCCTGGCCGGCCTGCAGACCATCCCGGAAGACGTCAAGGAGGCCGCCTCGATCGACGGTGCCGGCACCTGGCAGCGCTTCATCAAGATCACCCTGCCGTTGCTGCGCCCCACCCTGCTGCTCGGCGCGGTGCTCTCGTCCGTCGGCTATCTCCAGTTCTTCGAAGAGCCCTTCGTGATGACCAAGGGCGGGCCGCTGGATTCGACGCTGTCGATCAGCTTCTTCACGTTCAACCAGTTCGGTTTCGGCAAGTACGGCTACGCCTCGGCGGCCAGTTACGTGCTGTTCGTGGCCATTGCCCTGTTGAGCGTGGTCCAGTTCCGAGCCCTGCGATCCAAGGACTGAGGCGCGCACAGCTATGACCATCTCCGAAGAAACGCCGCTGAAGATGAAACCAGAAAGCGTTGCTGCGTCACCGAAAATGTCACGCCTGGCCGGGTTCTCGCGCCGCCGGCTGATCACCTATGTCGCGCTGGTGATCGCGGTTGCCGCCACCCTGATGCCTTTCGTCTGGATGTTGCTCGGTTCACTGAAGACCGACGGTGAGATCCTGCGCAACCCCTCGGGTTTCCTGCCCGCGGACCCGACGCTGGCCAACTACGCGACCTGGTTCACCGACCTGAACATCAGCAGGTTCTTCCTGAACAGCCTGATCGTCGCGGTGATCACCGTGCTGGGCAATCTGCTGTTCTGCTCGATGATCGGCTATGCGTTGGCCAAGATGGAGTTCGGCGGCAAGCGTTTGCTCTTTCTGCTGGTCATGCTGACCTTGATGGTTCCGGGTGTGGTGACGTTCGTGCCACTGTTCGTCCTGGTCAGCAAGCTGGGCCTGCTCAACACCTACCCGGCGCTGATCTTGCCGTTCCTGACCTCTCCGCTCGGCGTGTTCCTGATGCGGCAGTTCATGATGGGCATCCCCGACGAACTCATCGAGGCGGCCCGGATCGACGGCGCCGGCGAACTGCGGCTGTTCCTGCGCGTGGTGATGCCGCTCTGCGGGCCACCGCTAGCCACGCTGGGCATCCTGACGTTCCTCGGCTCGTGGAACAATTTCCTGTGGCCGCTCGTCGCGGCGCAGAGCCAGAAGATGTACACCCTGCCGGTGGCGTTGTCGTTGTACTCGACTGGCCAGAACGCCACCAACTACGGTCTGCTGCTGGCGGGGTCCGTGCTGGTCATCGCGCCCATCGTGCTGCTCTTCGTGTTGTTGCAGCGATTCTTCATCCAGAGCGTGGCCACCGCCGGCATCAAGTGATCGGTCCGGGCGGGCTCGCTACCGCTCACCGGCCCGTGGCATTCCGCGCCGTCTACAGAAAGTGGGAATTCGATGACTACCCCTGCGCGGCTGAGGTTTCCGGCCGGATTTCGGTGGGGCGCGGCCACCGCCGCGCACCAGGTCGAGGGCAACAACATCAACAACGACTGGTGGGTGCGCGAGCACAACCCGGCCAGTGGTATCGCCGAGCCCAGCGGCGACGCGTGCGACAGCTATCACCGTTACCGCGAGGACATGGCCCTGCTCGCCGACGCCGGTTTGGACACCTACCGATTCAGCCTGGAATGGAGCCGGATCGAACCAGAGCCCGGCTTCGTCTCGCTGGCGCAGATCGATCACTACCGCGGAATGGTGGCTGCCTGCCACGAGTTCGGGTTGACACCCATGGTGACGCTGTTGCATTTCACCGTGCCGCGGTGGATGGCCGATCAAGGTGGCTGGCGACACCCGGATGCGGCTGATCTGTTCGCCGCCTTCACCGAGATCGCCCTGCCGATCGTCGCTGAGGGTGTGGAGTGGGTGTGCACCATCAACGAGCCCAACATCATGTCGATGATTCATGGGACGCGTGCCCCGGACCTCGTCGCCTCCGCGCTGCCAGACCCGGACCAGGAGATCTCGGATGTGTTGGCGCAGGCACACTCTCAGTCGCGGAAGGTGCTCAGTTCGATTCCTGCCCTGAAGACCGGTTGGTCGGTGGCGACCCAGGCCTTCCAACCGGAACCAGGCTGCGAGGAAGCCACCCTGGCCTACCGCTACCCGCGTGAGGACTTCTTCCTCGAGGCCGCCCGGGGTGACGACTGGGTGGGAGTCCAGGCATACACCCGAACCCTCATCGGGCCGGGCGGTCCGCGGCCTACCGCTGCCGGGACCGAGACCACCCTGACCGGCTGGGAGTATTTTCCGCCGGCCCTGGGTGTCGGAGTGCGAAACGCGTGGCAGATCACCGGTGGCGTCCCCATCTTCGTCACCGAGAACGGCATTGCCACCGCCGAGGATACCCGCCGTATCGACTACACCCGCGGCGCGCTGACCGGTCTCCACGAGGCCATGGCCGACGGTGTCGACGTCCTGGGCTACCTACACTGGTCGGCCCTGGACAACTACGAATGGGGTTCGTACCGACCGACTTTCGGGCTGATCGCGGTTGATCGGCAGACCTTTGCCCGGACACCCAAACCGAGCCTGACCTGGCTTGGCCGAACTGCCAGGGCCGGCGCCCTGGAAACCGGCGCCCTGGAGATTCAAGGAGGTCAACGATGACCCTGCTCACTCGACGCAGCCTGCTGATCGGCGGCGCCGCTGTCGCGGCCACCGGCGCACTCGGCGGTACCGCACATGCTTTCCCGTCCACCGTCAACGCTGCCACCGCAAACCGTTCTGCCGCTTCGTCTTTCGCCCTTCCAGCACCGTCGCGGAGGATGGTCAGGCGGTGGGCGCGGGACACCTGGGCGTCGCTGGTGGCGATGACCGACCCGCACACCGGGCTGACCGCCGACAATA
The DNA here is from genome assembly GCA_038245175.1 of Mycobacteriales bacterium. GTDB lineage: Bacteria > Actinomycetota > Actinomycetes > Mycobacteriales > Nakamurellaceae > Nakamurella. The sequence continues at coordinate 171,579 of JBBRSR010000004.1, forward strand.
TCGACGGACCGCTCGGTGCCCCGAATCGCAGCGGCTACACCTCGCCGACCAACATCGGCGGCTATCTGTGGAGCGCCATCGTCGCCCGGGACCTCGGCCTGATCTCCCGATCGGAGTGCAGCGGCCGACTCGACCAGACGCTGGGCACGCTGTCCACGATGCGACACCACACGCCGAGCGGCATGTTCTACAACTGGTACGACGAAGCCACCGGCGAGGTGCTGACCACCTGGCCGACCGACGGCAACACGGTGCACCCATTCCTGTCCAGTGTCGACAACGGTTGGCTGGCAGCCGCTCTGATGGTGGTGCAGAATGCAGACCGGTCGAATGCCCGTCTGGCGCAACAGCTCTCGGACCGGATGAATTTTGCCGCGTACTACAACCCGACTGTGCGACCGGATCTGCCGGTCGGACTGCTCAGGGGAGGTTTCTGGGACACCAAGCCGCCCAACGAGGCGGTCGAAGGCAACTACCTGGGCGCCGGCCCGAATGTCTGGTACACCCTCAACCACTACGACACCACGATTTCCGAGACGCGGATCGCGTCCTATATCGCGATCGCCCGTGGCCAGGTGCCCGCGAACCACTACTTCGGCACCTGGCGGACGTTCCCCGACGTGGCGTGTGACTGGCAGTGGCAGGAGCAGCGCCCGATCGGCACGACCCGGAACTATCTGGGAGTGGACGTCTTCGAGGGCGCCTATACCTACCGCGGAATGCGGATCGTTCCGGGATGGGGCGGGTCGATGTTCGAGGCGTTGATGCCGGCCATGTTCGTGCCCGAGGCCCGCTGGGCTCCTCGGTCCTGGGGCATCAACCAGAAGCTGACCGTCCGGGCACACCGCGAGCACGGACTGGACGATGCGAAGTACGGCTTCTGGGGTTTCTCCCCGGCCAGCCAACCCGGCGGTGGCTATCGCGAGTACGGCGTCGATGCCATCGGGCTCAATCCCGACGGCTACCTGTCCGATGTCGAGGGCACCAAGTACGACGCCGGATACGACGGCTGCCGACCGGCCACCAACCCCACCCCCGCCTACGGCGACGGCGTCGTCACCCCGCACGCGCTGTTCCTGGCCATGCACCAGGAGCCGCGGGAGGCCTACGACAACCTGGTCAAGCTGGATCGTGAACTCGGTGTCTACGGTGAGGGCGGTTTCTTCGATTCGGTGGCAGTGAAATCCGGCACCATCGCCAAGCGCTACCTGTCGCTGGATCAGGCGATGGTGATGGGCTCGATCGGCAATGTCTTCGGCGGTGGCGTGATCCGCAACGCCTTCGCCACCGGCGAGGTGCGCCGCACGATCAAGCCCCTGATCGCGATGGAACAGTTCGGTTCGGGACTCGTTTAGGTCTGAGGTCGATAGTGGTCCCACCACATTGGCCGCGTCGGCGCGATCGACGTCCGCATCGTGAGACTGTTCGACGATGCGGAAATCACGAATGATGGCGGCGCTGGTGGGAGCCGCGGTGCTGGCCGGCTGTGGGGGAGCGACGAGATCCGGCGGGTCGGAGGTGACGGTGACGAGCACGGTCGGGGCGGCGACCCGATCGCTGCCGGCTTCGATTGCCGCACCCGCGTCGTCCGCTTCCGTGTCGGCAGCACCGTCGCCTTCGTCAGCTCCTTCGATCTCGCCCCCCGCGCCCGGTCCGTTCACCATCGCCTTCGCCGGCGACGTCCACTTCACCGGCCGGGTCGCTGATCGGCTCGCCGAGGATCCGGCGACCGCGTTCGGAGTGGCAGCGGCCGAACTCGGCAGCGCCGACCTGACGATGGTCAACCTCGAAACTGCGATCACCACGTCAGACGCAGCGGCGAACAAGAGCTTCACATTCAAAGCGCCGCCGGCCGCGTTGACCGCACTGAAGGACGCGGGCATCGATGTCGCGACCATGGCCAACAATCACGGAGCAGATTATGGACAGCCGGGTCTGACCGACACCCTGGCCGCGATCTCGACGTCCGGCTTTCCGGTGATCGGTATCGGCGCGAATGCAGCCCAGGCGTACGCCCCGTACCGGACCACGCTGAACGGCACCAGGATCGCGATCTTCGCGGCCAGCCAGATCAGGGACGAGACACTGCAGAACTGGACCGCCGGCGCCAACACACCGGGGATTGCCAGTGCCTGGTCGGCTGAGCTGATCCACGGAGTGACTGCCGCGAAGGCAGCCGGCGATCTGGTCATCGTGTACCTGCACTGGGGGGTCGAATACACCACCTGTCCCAGCGCCGATCAGCGCGACCTTGCCGATCAGTTGGCGAATGCCGGCGCTATCGCCGTCATCGGCACCCACGCGCATGTTCTGCAGGGCGCCGGGTGGCGGGCCGACGGTGTGTTCGTGGCGTTCGGGTTGTCGAACTACCTGTGGTGGCGATCCTTCGGAAACGAACAGGACGACAACGGCGTGCTGACCGTGACGTTCAGCGGCGGCGAGGCGACGGCGTCGTCCTTTGCCCCGGCACATCTGGATGACACCGGGGTCCCAGTGCCGGCGACCGGCGCGACCAAGGAGCGCATCGACGCGGAATGGGAGCGAGATCGCAAGTGCGCGGACTTGGCGCCGGCGCGTGCCGGCTGAGTCGGCTCGCTCCTCGGACGTTGCCCCGGGATCTGGCCCAGTGCAGCTACCCGGTGGCGTGCACCACATGCCGTGGCATGAAGGCGATCGCGGCGAGCATGCCGATGGCGAGCACGCCGACCGCGAGGAAGACATGGTGCGTGGCCTGTGCGATGTCGTGGCCGGCGAGTTCTGAGTGATGCAGGGTCGCGTTGGCGATGGCCCCGAAAACGGCAACGCCGACCGCGCTGCCGATGGACCTGGCGAACATATTCGTCCCGGTCACCACCCCGCGCTCGGACCAGCCGACGCTGGCCTGCGCCGCGATCAGCGTCGGGCTGGCCACCAGTCCCAGCCCGGTACCAACCACGAAGCAGGCCACGGCCACCTGCCAGACCGCGGAGTGCTCACCGAGCAGCGCGGTGAGCGCCAGTCCGGCGATGGTCAGCGCACCGCCGATCAGCGCGGTGCCCCGGAAGCCGATCCGCAGGTAGATCCGTCCCGCCAGGCTCGCGGCCAGCGGCCAGCCGAGAGTCAGGGTGGCCAACGCGAATCCGGCGACCAGCGGGCCGGTGCCCAGCGCCGACTGCACGTAGGTGGGCACGTAGGAGGTCAGGCCGAGCACTACCGCGCCGACCAGCAACGACACCAGGCTGCTGGTCAAGAGCAGCCGCCGGCCGAACACCCAGAGCGGCAGAATCGGCTCGACCGCGCGGCGCTGTATGAGGACGAACAGCACCAGCGCGATCACCCCGATCCCGAGCACCGAGACGCCGGCGGCCGAGTTCCACGCCCAGGCCTGACCGCCCTCGAGCAGTCCGAGGATCAGCAACGTGCAGCCGATTGTCAGCAGGAGGGCGCCGAGGTAGTCGATCTGCCGTCGCGACTTGGCCACCCGTTCGTCGAAGTTGCGCAGCAGGATCCAGCCGGCCAGCAGGCACAGCGGAATGTTGACGAAGAAGATCCACCGCCAGGACACGTACTCGGAAAACACCCCGCCGAGCGTCGGGCCGACCACCGCCGAAAGCGCCCACACGCTGGCCAGATAGCCCTGCACCTTGGCGCGTTCGGCCACGGTGTAGATATCACCCACGATGGTCAGGCTCGCCGGCTGCACCGCGCCGGCGCCCAGACCCTGAACAGCCCGGAAGGCGATCAGCGCCGGCATGCTCCACGCGATGCCGCACAGAATCGAACCCAGCAAAAACAGTCCGATGCCCCACAGCATGATCGGTTTGCGGCCGAACATATCCGCGAATTTGCCGTAGATCGGCACGGAAACCGCTTGGGCAAGCAGATATACCGAGAACAGCCAGGGGAACGAGGACAACCCGCCCAGATTGGCCACCACCGACGGCACCGCGGTGGCGATGATGGTGCTGTCCAACGCGACCAGCGACACGCTCACCATCAGGGCGATCAGGATGGGCCCGCGGTCGGATCGGAAACCTACTGCCGCTGCCTTGGCGCTCAACGTCGCCGCCGATTCCGTCACTGTGCTGACAACTCCGTTCGGCGATCAGACATTCCCCATCGCGCCAAGGAGGGCGGGTGAGACCGTCGTGGCCCCAGCCAATTCGGGTCTTGATCGAGCTAGGACAGGGTGATCGAGCCACTGGCGGCGACGCCAGTACCAGCAGCGGTGACGGCCTGGACCGACAGCTTGTAGGTGGCTCCGGGGCTCAGGTTGATGAAGCTCTGGCTGGTGGCTGTCGCCGGGACCACGGCCGACCAGGGCCCGACGCCCTTGGAGTCGGTGCCGTCGCGGGAGACCCGGTAGCCGGTGATGGCTGAGCCACCGTTGTCGGCGGGCGCGGCCCAGGTGATCTTTGCCGTTTTGGCTACGACATTCTTGCTGACCACCACCGATGTGGCGACTCCGGGGAGCGCCGGGGCGATGGTGACCGAGCCGCTGGCGGGAACGCCGGCACCAACAGCGGTGATGGCCGCAACCGACAGTTGGTAGGTGGTGCCGGGGCTGAGGTTGATGAAGCTCTGGCTGGCGGCGGTCGCCGGGACCACGGCCGACCAGGGCCCGACGCCCTTGGCGTCGGTGCCGTCGCGGGAGACCCGGTAGCCGGTGATGGCTGAGCCACCGTTGTCGGCGGGCGCTGCCCAGGTGATCGTTGCCGTTTTGGCGGCGAAGTCCTTGCCGACCACGACCGAGGTGGCGACGCCGGGCACGACTGGCGCGAGGGTGACCGAACCGCTGGCGGCCGCGCCGGTACCAACAGCCGTGATGGCCGCAACCGACAGTTGGTAGGGGGCACCGGGGCTCAGGTCGATGAAGCTCTGGCTGGTGGCGGTCGCCGGCACCACGGTCGACCAGGGCCCGACGCCCTTGGCGTCGGTGCCGTCGCGGGACACCTGGTAGCCGGTGATGGCTGAGCCACCGTTGTCGGCGGGGGCTGCCCAGGTGATCGTCGCGGTCTTGGTGGAATCGGTCTTGGTGGCGGCGAATTCTTCCGGCGCGCCGGGGGCGACCGCTGCGACCGAGACGGTCAGGCAGCCCAGGTCAACGTCGCCGACGCCGACGCCCTGATTGGTCACGGTCACACAGACGGTGTGCGCACCGACATTCGCGGTGGTCAGGGTCGCGTCGAAGCCGTGCGCATCGCCCGATGCCGGGTACCTCGCACCGATATCCGGGCGTTGCGCGTCGGCCGTCACCGTTGACGCCTTGCTGGTGCTGTCCGGCGAGGTGTCCGTTACCTGCAGCGACGATGGATTCGTGGTGATGTCGGGGTCGACGGCCCAGCCGACGAGATGCAGGGTCCGGCCGGTGACGACGGCCGACTCGAACTGCCCGCTGGGGGTGGCAGCGACAGTGGGATCGTAGGTCTGTCCGGCGTCGGCCTGATCGGTGAAGGTCATCGTGTTCCAGCTGACCCCGTTGGCGTCGACGAAGCTGTTGACCCCGACGAAGAGGTAGCTCTGATTGAGCAAGTTGGATCTATTGGTAGCGGAGGCCCAGTAGGCGTCGAAGATGGACTGCGCGGGTGTGGCGACCGGCGACCACCGGAGCACGTTCTCACCCCAGGCCGTTCGTGTGGACGCGCCCGAGGTGAGAATCCTGGTCCAGCCGTCCGGGTTGTGGGCCAGCCTGTTGTTGGCGGCCATCTCCTGGGACAAGGCAGCGGACAGCTCGGTCAGGCCCCGCGCCTCGTGGATGGCCGGCACGCCTGCAGCGGCTCGTTGTACGTTGGTCAGCTGGAGCAACACGGCGTCGAATGTGCTGAGCTTGGAGACATCCTGGGTCACGGCAGGCAGCCCGGCCACCGCTGAAGCGGCGGCGGCGGGCGGCGCGGCCGGACTGCTGTCAACCGTGAAGAGCGCGACCGGAACCAACATGGACGCCGCCAAGACGGTGCTGCTGACTAGTTTTCTCATCACGGCGTCCCCTTGGAACGGAAGCTGCGCCAATCTTCCGGGAGCAGAATATTGGATTGCTACCTAAAGTAATATCACGATTACAGAGCGTTAGACTAGTGTGATCTGTCCCACCTATTCGACGATCGATGATGGGGCCGAGCGGGTGATTGACCCCCAATCGGCTCACCGGGCCTGAATCACTTTGAATACCAACTGGTCTCGAAAACTTCTGGCGTGGCGAGCGCTGCAAGGTATCTGTGTATTACTCACGGTGACTGCCCTCGCTTGGGGGTGAAACTGGAGAAGTGCCCCGAATGCTGAGTCGAATCGTCCCGATTGCTGGAGCCGTGCTGTTGGCCGCCTGCTCCGACCTGTCCGCTCCGCAAGCCGCACCAACATCCCCGGCGACGGCTGCCGGCGCCGCCGCGGCCGGGCCGGTGCGGTCGGTGTCGGTGCAGCCGGCGGCGGGACCTGGCGCCCTGGTCACCGGTTTGGCCGCGCCGTGGTCGATCGTTTTCGTCCGGGGGTCGGCGCTGGTCAGCGAGCGGGACTCGGGCCGGATAGTCGAGGTTGGTCCTGGGACGCCGATCCGTGAGGTGGGGTTCGTCGCCGGCGTCGAGCATGTGGGTGAGGGCGGCCTACTCGGATTGACTGCCCTCACCGCGGCCGGGCACAGCTACCTGTACGTCTATTTCACTGGTGCCGTGGACAATCGAATTGTTCGCTACCCGCTCGCCGGGCAAACCGGCTCGTTCACGCTCGGCCCGGTTGAAGCGATCATCGAGGGCATCCCGAAGTCGTCGAATCACAACGGTGGCCGGATCAAATTCGGGCCCGACGGCATGCTCTACGCAACCACCGGAGACGCCCAGAACAAGGACAGCGCGCAGGACCCGAACTCGCTATCCGGCAAGATCCTGCGGCTCACGCCCGAGGGCCGCGTCCCCGCGGACAACCCGATCGCCGGCAACCCGCTCTACTCGATGGGCCACCGCAATCCGCAGGGAATCGCCTGGGATTCACACGGCACGCTGTGGGCGGACGAATTTGGCCAGAACACCTGGGATGAGCTGAACTCGATCCGGCCGGGCGGCAACTACGGCTGGCCCATCGTCGAAGGCATCGCCGGAGACGCCCGATTCATCGACCCCGTGCTGCAGTGGATGCCCAGCGAGGCGAGCCCCAGCGGCCTGGCGATCGTAAATGACACGCTTTTCATGGCCAACCTGCGCGGTCAACGGCTGACCGTGATCGATCCGGGGCAGCCGGTATCGGCCACCGACTACTTCACCGGTGAGTTCGGCCGGCTACGGGACGTCGTCGCGGCCCCGGACGACACGCTGTGGGTGCTGACCAACAACACCGACGGCCGGGGAGACCCGCGCGCGGGAGACGATCGGGTACTGCAGATCAAGCTGACCCCAAAATAAGCCCCAGAACGAGCACAGAAGGAGACTGCCCTGGTCACGCGGCAATCCCCGAGTGGTTGGTGCTCGCGGTAAGCCGCTGGGCTGGGGTGGGCTGAGCGCGGTACCGGTTCAGGAGCTGGCGCGGGCGGCGATCCGCGCCTGCACCTCGGGCCGGCGTAGCGGCGGCATGGTCACCGGCGGCTGCCGTCGTGCCGGCAACTCGGCGAGCAGCCGGTGAGTGATGGCGGTGACCTCCGCGACCGCCCGCTCGAACGGCTCCCGGGTACTGTCGGACACCTTCTGGATGCCACTGACCTTGCGGACGTACTGCCGGGCGGCAGCCTCGATCTCCTCCTCGGTCGCCACCGGCTCCAGACCGCGCAGCTCCGTGATGTTTCGGCACATGGGAACCAGGTTAGTTCCGCGGCGCTCATTCCTGGCAGCGCCGTGGTCCGGGCAACCACCAGGGGGCGGTCGCCCGTGGGAAGCTGGGTCAGGCGCGACGTGCAGCGCTCGTGTTCCCGATGGTCAGCGATCTTGGACGGGATGGTGCCAGTAGTGGCTTTCAGCTTGGCGCACGACATTCGCATCGGTGAGCGGTCCGTACGGCTGCGCGCAGCCGGCACCGGGCGGCCACTGGTGCTGCTGCACGACCTCGGCGGATCCGGTGCCTCGTTCGTCGGCCTGACCAGCGCCGTGGTTGCCGTCGGCCGCGAGGCGGTCGCCATGGACCTGCCTGGATGTGCGCAGAGCGACCCGTTGCCCGATTGCGATCTCGGCGAACTGGTCGACTACCTGCAGCAGGTTGCGGACGAGATCACAACCGACCCGATCGATGTCGTCGGGCGCGGCTTCGGCGGGTACCTGGCGCTGAGCATGGCGGCCCGCAGTCCCGCCCGCTTCGACCACCTGATCCTGGAGGATCCCATGCTGCCGCCCGATCGGGGCGGCGTGACCGGGAGCCGGATGGCACCGTCGATGGCCTTGAGCGGTGCGTTCACCGCGGTCCGACGGGGTCGACTCAAGCAGAACATCGCCGGCTTCGGTCGGGCCAAGGCACTGATCGAGCAGCTGGCCAAGGCCGACGTCGACTGGTGGTCCACCGTCGGCGGAGTCACCGCGAAATGTCTGATCCTGCAGAGCCAGAATTCCCGCCCGGAGGATCGGCCCCGGGTGGGCTGGCTGACCGCGGCCGTGCCCGCCTCCAGTCGGCGAGAGCTCGCCAAGGGTGCCCACGACGACGGGTCCTACGCCGAACTGATCACCGAGTTCATCGCCGGCTGAGCAACAGCCCAGATCTGTCCAAAACCCATTCGGTGGATGGACATCGCGACTCCAACGGGTCAGCTTTTTGGGTACTGACTGGCTGTGCCATGCTCATTCACCTCATCAATTCTCAGATCGGAGCGACCATGTCTGTTGCCGCAAAGTTGCGACGTGCTCCCAGCCGGATCGCCGCCGGCGCCTTTGTCCTCAACGCCGGTCTGGGCAAGCTGAAGGGCGACGAACAGACCGCCGCGTACATTCACTCGTCGGCCGTCGGCGCCTACCCCTTCCTTTCCAAGATCCCGCCGAAGACATTTCTGAAGTTGCTCGCGATCGGTGAGATCACGGTCGGCGGCCTGCTGTTGACCCCGGTCATTCCGGCTGGCCTGGCCGGGATCGCGCTAACGGGATTTGCCGGCGGTTTGCTGGGGATGTACGTGCGAACGCCCGCTCTGCACGACGGTCATCTGCGGCCCACTCAGGCGGGGACCGCTATCGCCAAGGATGTCTGGATGGCCGGCATCGGTATCGGATTGGTCATCGATGCCGCCCTGAGCGAATCGCCGGTGACCCGCACCGAGACGGTGTAGCCGGAAACTAACCGGTGTAGCCCGGCGTCGTTCACCCGATACTTGATCGATGAACCGACCCGCCGATCGCTTTGTGATCGCCCAGTCATGGTGGGTGGCCGCCGAGTTGGTCCGCCGGAACCCTGCCCTCGTGCTCCGCCAGACATCGCGATCCTTCGGTGAGCATGACGACTCGCTGGCTTTGTTCCTGCCATCGTTCAGCGCCAAGGTGGCGCTGATCGAACTGGACCGCGATGGAAGCATGCAGGTGATCGGGCCGACCGGTGGTTCGGTTGTCGAGTCGATCGCCTGGGCGGATTGTTTCGCCCGGTCGGACCCGAGCTGGGCGGTGAAGCGACTCGAGCGCGCGGCCGGCCTCGCCGGCGCCGCACCGCAGATCATCGACCCCGCGGCACTGGCCTATGGGTTCATCGCGTGCGTGCTGACCGGGTTGGTCAACGACTCGCACACCTGGGATTGCCGAAGCGAACTGCTGGACACAGAGGAAGACTTGGGTCCGGCGCCAACCGAAGCCGGCACCGACTGGACAGGGCCCGAGGGCTCAATCCCGATGGCGCCGTGCTGGGCCGTGGTTCGTGGTCCGCGCCCCGTCGCGATGGTCTACGCCGATGGCCGGCTGCATGCCCGCCGACGCAGTTTCGACCTGAACAAGCTGTACCGGGCCTACGAACAGCGAATGTCCAGATTGGTTGCCCGGACCATGCGGGGACTCCTGCCGTAGCGGTGCCGGCCGGCGCGGTTGCTGCCCCGCCGCGGTCTAGCCTTGGTCGCGATGAAGCAGCAGGGCGGGCATACCGCTGTCGCCACCAACCCCAAGGCGCGCCACGACTACACCATCCTGGAGACCTTCGAGGCCGGCCTGGTACTGACGGGCACCGAGGTCAAGGCCTTGCGCCAGGGCCGCGCGTCGCTGGTGGAGGGATACGCCACCATCACCGACGACGAGGTGTGGCTGCGCGGGGTGCACATTCCGGAGTACCTGCAGGGCACCTGGAACAACCATTCGGCCAGACGCCCCCGGAAGCTGCTACTACATCGCCGACAGATCGACAAGATCGGACTGATGCTGCGCGACGGTGGGTACGCATTGATTCCGCTCTCGCTCTACTTCGCCGGGGGTATCGCGAAGGTCGAGATCGGGCTGGCCAAGGGCAAGAAGCATTTCGACAAGCGGCAGGAGCTGGCCAAACGGGATGCCGCGCGGGAAATCGAACGAGCAGTGAGCCAGCGGTACACCCGCGGCCTCGCAGGTAAACGGTCATCAAACTGTGACGCAACCCACAGTCCTTCCCGTGCGTCTTAGGGGCATTGAAAGGAGGGCCTTATGAGCCCCATCTCGCGCATTCTGCGCACTGCCGCCCTGGTCGTCGTTATCACCGCGGCGACAACCGCGGCGACCATCACCCAGGCGACCGCGGCCACTGCCGCATCAGGCTCCAGCAGTTGTGCCGTCGTCTGGGGGTCGCTGGTCAAGAACAGCAACAACATGACCAGTGACAGCGTCGTCAACGTGCGGACCGGACAGCACACCTGTTACGACCGACTCGTGGTCGATCTGCATGGCAGTGGCGGCACCGTCGGCTACAACGTCAGCTACGTCGACAACGTCTTCAGCGAAGGCAAGGGCGACGTCGTTCCGCTGGCCGGCGGAGCCAAGATCCAGATAGTCGTCCGCGGCCCCGCGTACGACACCAACACCGGGGCACTGACATATTCACCCGCCGAGCCTGCGCACCTGACCTCGGTCAGCGGCTACCGGACATTCCGGCAGGTCGCCTATGCCGGCAGCTTCGAAGGCCAAACGACCATCGGGCTCGGCGTCCGGGCCAGGCTGCCGATGCGGGTATTCGTGCTGGATGGCCCCGGCGCCGGCCAGCGCCTGGTGGTGGACGTCGCGCACAGCTGGACCTGATCGAGCCGCACCCGCGCCGGGCCGACTTGCCGCTGAGCAAGGCGGCCCGGCGCTGTCAACTGCGCGGCAGCGGCGGCGCGATCACCCAGATGACCTCGGTTTGCCTCGCCCCGGGGTTGCTGTATGAATGCTCGGTCCGCCCCGGGTAGGTGGTGGACGCGCCGGCGTCCAGCAGTCGGGCCTCGCCGGCCACGACCAGCAACAGGGTGCCCCGGACAACAGTGGCGAAGACCGTGTCCGCGTCGAGCGCGTAACCGCCGCCGGATCCGCCGCCCGGCTCGATCACCGTGCGCATCACCTGGAAACTCGCTTCCGAAGCCGGGGTGAGCAGGTACTCCGCGAGGTTGAGCCCGCCCATGTCGACCGGGGCCTCGCGCCGGACAACACTGTCATCGGGATAGTCGAACAGGGATCCGATGCTGATGTCCAACGCCCGGCAGATTGCCAGCAGGGTGGGCACCGAGACGCTGGTCTTGGACCGTTCGGCCAGACTCAGGAAGCCTTTGGTGACGCCCGCTGAGGAGGCGACCGCTGTCAGCGAAAGACCGAGGGCCTGCCGGATCTCGCGCAGTCGCGGACCCGCGTGATGCATGCCGGCCGCCGGCTCGTCCGTCATCGCCTCATCGCCGTCATCGCCTCACCGCCGTCATCGCCTCACCGCCGTCATCGCCTCACCGCCGTCACAGCCTCACCGCCGTCACAGCCTCGCGCGTCTTGACCGCCGCCGCTGTCTTCGGTAGAACAGTGTTTAGCCACATTAAACCCCAGTGCCAAGTGATGTGAAGGCGAGCCCGCGCGTGACCGTCAGCCCCGACCGTATTCAGCAGCTTCTTGCCACCGTGCCCACCGGCCTGTTCATCGGTGGAGCATGGATTGCCACCGAGAACACCGTGCCGGTGGAGAACCCGGCTACCGGCGACGTTCTCGCCCGGGTGGCCGATGCCAGCCCCGCGCAGGGCATGGCCGCGCTGGACGCCGCCGTGGCCGCGCAGAAATCCTGGGCCGCCACCGAACCGCGCAAACGCGGCGAGATCCTGCGCAGGGCCTTCGAGTTGCTGACCGAGCGGTCCGAGGATTTCGCGCTGCTGATGACCCTGGAAATGGGCAAGCCGTTGGCCGAGGCCCGCGGTGAGGTGACGTACGGTGCCGAGTTCTTCCGCTGGTTCTCCGAGGAGGCTGTTCGGATAGCCGGCCGGTACTCGATCGCGCCCGCCGGCGCAACGCGCCTGCTGACGATGAAGCAGCCGGTCGGACCGGTCTACGCGATCACCCCGTGGAACTTCCCGCTCGCGATGGGTACCCGCAAGATCGGCCCGGCGCTGGCTGCCGGCTGCACCGTCGTCGTCAAGCCGGCTGCGCAAACCCCGCTGACCACCTTGGCCCTGGCCGCGCTGCTGACCGAGGCAGGGGTGCCGGACGGCGTCGTCAACGTGATCACGACGTCCAGGTCTGGGGCGGTCTCCGAGCCGATCATCCGCGATCGCCGGCTCCGCAAGCTGACCTTCACCGGCTCCACCGAAGTCGGTCGCCGGCTGATCGAGCAGGCCGCCGAGCAGGTCTTGAAGGTCAGCATGGAACTCGGTGGGAATGCACCCTTCCTGGTGTTCGCCGACGCCGACCTCGACCGCGCGGTCGACGGAGCCATGCTGGCCAAGATGCGCAACATCGGTGAAGCCTGTACCGCGGCCAATCGGTTCATCGTGCACGAAAGCGTGGCCGCCGAATTCGGGGCCAAGCTGGCGGCGCGGATGGGCGGCCTGCAGATCGGCGATGGCACACTCGATGACACCAAGGTCGGTCCGCTGATCGACGAGGCCGCCGTGCTGAAGGTGGAAGCCCTGGTACAGCAGGCGATTTCGTCGGGGGCCACCGTTCTGACCGGTGCTGAGCGGGTCGGCGAGGTCGGCCATTTCTACGCGCCGACGGTGCTCACCGACGTATCCACCGATGCCGATATCTTCGCCCAGGAGGTCTTCGGGCCGGTGGCGCCGATCTTCACCTTCGGCACCGACGACGAAGGTATCGCGATGGCCAATGACACCGAATTCGGCTTGGTCGCCTACGCCTTCACCCAGGACGTCACGCGGGCGATCACGGTCGCCGAACGGCTGGAGACCGGCATGGTCGGTATCAACCAGGGCATCGTGTCCAACCCGGCCGCGCCGTTCGGCGGCGTCAAGGCATCCGGGGTCGGCCGCGAGGGTGGCCTGGAGGGGATCGAGGAATACCTGGAGACCAAGTACGTCGGCATCGCCCTCTGACCCTGCTGCAGGGAAGAACAAGCACTGAACAAGCGGTACAGACGACCGAGAACAGGAAGCAATCCGATGACGACGCTGCCCCAGGAACGACGCCTCCTTACCCCGATCCCCGGACCGAAATCCATGGCGCTGCACGCTCGGCGGGTCGCCGCGGTCAGCGCGGGAGTGTCGTCGACGATGCCGGTGTACGCGGCCGCGGCGGGCGGCGGCGTGCTGGTCGATGTCGACGGGAACTCGCTGATCGACCTCGGATCGGGGATCGCGGTGACCTCGGTCGGCAACTCCGCGCCGCGGGTGGTCGACGCCGTCCGGGAGGCGGTCGGCAACTTCACCCACACCTGTTTCATGGTGACCCCCTATGAGGGTTATGTGGCGGTGGCGGAGAAGCTCAACGAACTGACCCCCGGTAGCCACGCCAAGCGCACCGCCCTGTTCAACTCCGGCTCGGAGGCCGTCGAGAACGCGATCAAGATCGCCCGGGTGGCGACGAAGCGTCAGGCAGTCGTGGTCTTCGATCACGCCTACCACGGCCGGACCAACCTGACGATGGCGCTGACCGCGAAGGCCATGCCGTATAAGAAGGGCTTCGGGCCGTTCGCCGGCGAGATCTACCGGTTCCCGATGTCCTACCCGTACCGCGACGAGCCCGGACTGACCGGCAAAGAGGCTGCGGCCCGGGCGATCTCGATGATCGAGAAGCAGGTCGGCGGAACCGAGGTCGCCGCCGTGCTGATCGAGCCCATCCAGGGTGAAGGCGGCTTCATCGTGCCGGCCGACGGCTTCCTGCCGGCATTGTCGGCGTGGTGCACGGCCAACGGCGTGGTCTTCATCGCCGACGAAATCCAAACGGGCTTCTGCCGCACCGGCGATTGGTTCGCCAGCGAGGACTCCGGCATCGTGCCGGACCTGATCACCACGGCGAAGGGCATCGCCGGCGGACTGCCCCTGGCAGCGGTCACCGGGCGGGCCGAGCTGATGGACGCCGTCCACGCCAGCGGGTTGGGTGGCACCTACGGCGGGAACCCGGTGGCCTGCGCTGCGGCGCTGGCCGCGATCGAAACGATGGCCGACCTGGACCTCAACCGGGCCGCCCGGGAAATCGCTGCCGCCGTGTTGCCCCGATTCCGCGCAGTCGCCACCGAGACCGGCCGGATCGGTGACGTTCGCGGCCGCGGCGGCATGCTGGCCTTCGAGTTCACCGTCGCCGGATCACTCGAGCCGGATCCGGCGACCGCTCAGGCGGTGGCCAAGGCCTGCCACGCCGAGGGCGTCATCGTGCTGACCGCCGGCACCTACGGCAACGTCATCCGGCTGCTGCCGCCGCTGGTGATCGGCCCGGCGCTGCTCGCCGAAGGACTGGGTGTGGTGGAGCACGCCATCCGGACGGTGTAGCTCCTCCGGACTCAGGCCTGCATCGGCGTGTTGATCCTCGACGTGCCACCCGCGTCGTAGAACGGCTGGCCGAAGATCCGTACTCCCGCGTAGTAGATCAGCGCCCAGGCGCGGCAGGCGTTGTAGTGGTAGTACCACTGCGCATTGCACGCCTTGATCATGTTGCCCAGGAAGATCAGGTCACAGGTGCTCCGCGAAGCCCAATGCCCGCCGTAGCACCCGTCGTGATAGTTGCAGGCCGCGGTGAAGCTGACACCCGATGGGTCGTCGGGAACGCCGGTGCACCCGTTGTGCGCCCACGGGAACTGGGCGGTCGGTGTGGATGATGACTCCGCCGATGCGGCAGGCGCGTTGACCAGCGCGATACCGAAAACCGTGATGACCATGGTGAGCAGGGCGATCACTGTCCGCCTGAGGTGATGCCGGGATGAGCCGTACCCAGGATGATCGATGCGCATGATTGGCTCCTCAGGGGGATGACGGTGCTGCTCGATGGTCGAAAAGTAGGCCACAAGCGGCAAAGCGGTCAACGAAAGGCACCTGTTCGGCCCTCGATCACGCGGACCGGGGCGAGCAGAATGCCACTGATGAGCGTCGAACCGATCAGCAGGGCCAAGGCGGCGGTCACCGCAGTCGACCAGGGGGGGTCGGCCGCGGGGCCGAAGCGGCGGGTGACGTCGGGGTTCCCGGTCCCGCTGGCTGGACTCGCCTACCCGCGCGCCGTCGGAACGCCGGTAGTTCGGCGCATGACGATCCCTGGTCATGTGGTGTCGGGCATCGAGGACCAGGCCATCGACACGAAGGGTGGCTTCCTGGTCGCCCTGCGCAGCCTTGACATCGCCGCGCTACGGAGAATCCAGGACCACCTCGTTCGAAGCGAGGACCCGGACGCCGCAGACGCCCTGCAGCAGACCGAGCGCATCCTGACCGAAGCAGAAGGGCTCGAGGCCGAAGCTGGTGAGGATTACGAAGAATACGAGGAGGACCAATGGGTGCTGCCGTCCGTCGGTAAGAAGACCAAGCCGAAGAGCCAGCGGGGCAAACGCGCCAAACCGGTCTTCAACGTTGCGGAGTCCAAAGAGCTCGACGCGATCGCGCGGGAGTTCGGCGGGAAGATCGGCGCCCAGAAGGCCTTCACCACAACCTTCCGGAGCGGCGACCGGGACGCCAGGGTTCAGTTCCTGAAGACCGGCGGTGCGGGCAACAAGGTGGGTGATGTGGTCGAACGGGTGGGCGAGGGGAAGGTCCGCGAACGGGCGACGAAGGAGTTCGGCGACACCAGCCGAGTGTGGTCGAGCACCAGACTCAGGATCATGGACGACGCCGGCAAGCTCGGCTACGACATGGACGAACTCGATTTCCTGATCATCGATGGGTCGGGCGCGATGGTGGCTGTGGTCAGCGCGAAGACCTCGCCGACAGCCGTGGCGCCGGCGACCGACCGGCTGCACCTGAACAACTACTACACATTCCCGACGGACTTGCGATCACCGCAGGCCAAGCTCCAGCTCGCGAGAGCCTCGGGCATGAACAAGGAATCGCTGCACAACAAGGTCGAGCTCTACTTCCAATACACCGAAGACGGCGCCGACCACACCATGAAGCTGACCGACTTCCGGACCAGGCATCCGCTCAAGGTCGCCTCCAGTGCGACGGCACAGGTGATCGGTTTGACACCGTTCTCCACCGCCAGGATCGACACGAACCCGATCCTGCTCGGTCTGACCGAAGAAGAACTCTTCGACCAGCTGATCAAGCGGATTCTGGCGGTGCTGCCCAAGCCGGCGAAATAGGCTGACCCGCGCCAGCGGTTAGCGTGGAAATGTGCAACCGGCGAAGTTCGGCGATCGACCAACCGAGCGCCCGCTTGCCCATTTGCCGCCGGTGGATCCGCGCGAGCTCGACAGCGTCCTGCTCCGCCGATCCCGGCGGAGCGCTCAGGGCAACCGCCGTTCGATGATCCGCACTCGTTGGTGGTATCCGCTGTGGCTCATCCTGATCACTATTTCGGCCTTCTACGGCCTATTGCGGGTCGACCAGTACGTCGCCGATCTGGTCGTCTGGCCGGTCGACGGCGCGCACTTCGTCGAGGTCGGGTTGCCGGCTCCACAGGCCAAGACCGAACGTCTGGGCACCATGGTGATCGTCGCCGGCGGGCTGAATCTGAAGAGCGGAACGGCCATCGCGGCGGCCTTGCTGCCGTCGCTCAGCGGTCCCAACACCCGGGTCTTCAGCCTTGTCTACGGGAGCGGTATCTACGACCCGGATATCCAGGCCAAGTTCGACGAGCTCTATCGTCGCTATGACCCGGTCCACCTGAACCTGCTCGGCAGCAGCATGGGCGGCGACGTCGTGCTGAACATCGCCCGGCATTTCCAGTCGACGTACGCCGATCCGGAGCGATACCGGCCGGGTCATCTGGTGCCGAGCATCGGCACCGTCTTCCTGGATTGCACCCCGATGGGCACCGATGATGTCCGGTACGGCGCCAGGACGCAGGCGGATTTCCTGACCGGGCTGACCGAGGCGGTAGGCACCGATGGCGGCGCCGGGACTCGGCTGGTCGCCGAACTGCTCGCCCAGCAGAAACAATGGTCGAGTGGGATGTTTCCGTATCTCACCATCCGGCCCGACGACCTGGCGTTCAAATGGGCACAGGTGGTCCGCGACAAGATCAGCCCGTCCGGCGTTTCGACCGCGCTGATCAAGGACCAGTACGGCGTCATCCGCCGGTTCGAAGCCGATGCCGTCTTCGGCAGCCTGGGCGTCGGCACCCAGATTGTGTTTCTCCGCCCGGACATCGCGCAGCACGACTACACGATCGACGTCGCCGCCGTCCAAGACCGGCTGATCGTGCTGAGCGCCGCGTATGGGCTGAACCTGACGGTGCTCACCGTGGCCGGCGGCAGCCATGCCAGCGCCATTCGCGATGCCGCAACCTACAACCAGCTGATCAGGGCCTACCGCACGCAGGCCGCGCGGGCCACCGACGTGGCGGCTGGGCGCTGAGCGACGGTGACCGTCGGGGCGCCGTTCCCTCCCCGCGGCCGAGAGCGCACAATGGAATGAACGCAGGCGGCCCGAAAGTGACAAGGGTAGGTAAGTCCATGCATTCAGCAGTCCGTATTCCCGAGTTCATGCCCGTGCTGTCCAGGGGACGGCATCGCCGCCAGAGTGCCGGCGGTGGCTGCTTCATGGAGTTCGCCTCCTACCTGGCCGGCCAGCGGTGGAGCGATCACCCGTCCTGCACGCATCCGTTGCTGGCGGCGTTGGCTCGCAGCGTCAACGACCACATGTCCGACGCCGGCAGACCCCTGCTGGCGCCGTTGATCCCGTCGGTGGTCGGTCTGAACAGCGAGGACATCGAGCTTGACCTGGCGATCGCGCTGCGGTGTGCCAGGACCGCGATCCCGGTGGTGGACGCCGAACGGGCCAGGGTGCTCGCCGTTGCACTACTGGCGACCGAACGCTTCCACGCCGACCGCACCGGGCGGCCGCCGGGCGAGCTCTCGCCGGCCAGCGAACGCGCCCTGAAGTCCGCGCCCGACGCCGACCGCTGGGCTCGCCGGTTCATCCAACAGATGGGCTCGGTAGAGATCCGCAATTTCCGTGGGGGTGTCGCCGTGAGCACAGTTCGCCATGCGGTGCCCGCCATCGCCCAGGCCCCGGTCGCCGACCCCGATTCGCTGCTCTTCGAGCTGCTGGCAGGGGCGATCGGGGACTGCGCCGGCATCGTCGAGCGAGCCGCGATCCGTCAGCTCGGGAACCAGTCGGGCCCGAATCAGCCCGTCGCCGGGCGCGCACATGAGTGGGCGTCCGCGCCCGCCTGATCCGTTGCGGCGCGAGCAGCAGCGCGACCAGCATCAGGAACGCCGGCACCACCTCGCGGAGCTCGCCTGGGCCGAGCCGCCACGCCCGGGCGCGAATTTGCCGGACCGGTTCAGGCGAGTTGCAGTTGAACAACGTCCGGCGTTGCCGGAAAGTGGGGGTCACTGATTTTCTCTTGAGCCCTGGAGAACACGATGGCTTCGACAAGTCCCGGCTATTCGATCACCATCCGAGTCGGTGCGCCGCCGGTCATCGGTGCGACCGCCGATCTCGCCGCGGCGGTGATCAAGTCCGGCGGCTCACTGACCGCGCTGGACGTCGTTGAGTCGGGGCCGAACAGCATCGTGGTCGACGTGACCTGCGATGCGGTCAACGGCGACCACGCCGAGCAGATCACCCAGGCGATTCGGGATCTTCCGGGCTTCTCCGTGCACAAGGTCAGCGACCGCACGTTCCTGCTCCATCTGGGCGGCAAGATCGAGGTGGTGCCGAAGGTGCCGCTCAAGCATCGTGACGACCTGTCCCGGGCCTATACGCCGGGTGTGGCCCGCGTGTGTCTGGCCATCGCCGAACACCCCGAGGACGCCCGGCGGCTGACCATCAAGCGCAACACCGTCGCGGTGGTCACGGATGGCACCGCCGTGCTCGGTCTCGGCGACATCGGGCCGGCCGCCGCACTACCGGTGATGGAGGGCAAGGCCGCCCTGTTCAAGCAGTTCGGCGGGGTGGACGCCTGGCCGGTGTGCCTGGACACGAAGGACGCGGACCTGATCGTCGAAATCGTGCGGTGCATCGCCCCGGTCTACGGCGGCATCAACCTCGAGGACATCTCGGCGCCGCGCTGCTTCGAGATCGAGCGGCGACTCCGCGACATACTGGACATCCCGGTCTTCCACGACGACCAGCACGGCACCGCGATCGTGGTGCTCGCGGCGTTGACGAACGCGCTGCGGGTCGTCGGCAAGAAGCCGGCGGATGTGAAGGTGGTGGTCAGCGGGGTCGGCGCGGCCGGGCACGCGATCATCCGGCTGTTGGATGCGCAGGGCTACGGCGACATCATCGGCTGTGATCGGCACGGCGCCATCCGCCCGGAGAATCCGAATCTGGACGAGTTCCGGAGGTGGATCGCCGACAACACCAACCCCCGGGGCCGGCAGGGCACGCTGGCCCAGGTCCTGGCCGACGCCGACGTGTTCGTCGGAGTGTCGGCGCCCAACCTGCTGACGGGTGACGACATCGCCACCATGGCCGACAAGGCCATCGTTTTCGCGTTGGCCAACCCCGACCCCGAGGTTGATCCGTTCGCCGCTGCGCAGCATGCGGCGATCGTGGCCACCGGCCGCTCGGATTACCCGAACCAGATCAACAACGTGCTGGCCTTTCCCGGCTTCTTCCGTGGGATGCTCGACTCCGGGACCCACAAGATCACCGACGCCAGCCTGATCGCGGCGGCCACCGCGATCGCGGACTGCGTGGCTCCGAGCGAATTGAACGCCAACTACATCGTGCCGTCGGTGTTCGACCCGCGCGTCGCGGCGGCCGTGGCCGCGGCGGTCCAGAAGGCGGTCGGCGGCAACGCTGCTGGATAGGATGGGGTCGTACTAGGCCAGAGAGGTGGCAGCCCGTGGCGAGCTCTGCCCCGAACGGCTCGGCGACGGTGTTGGTGGTTGACGACGACCACACCGTCCGTGAAGTGGTCCGCCGCTATCTGGAGCGCGATGGGCACCGGGTCGTCGAGGCGGCCGACGGACCGACCGGGCTGAGTCTCGGCCTGACCAAGGCCCCGGACCTGGTGGTGCTCGACCTGATGCTGCCCGGTCTGAACGGTCTCGAGGTTTGCCGTCGGCTCCGCGCCGTGTCGCAGGTGCCGATCATCATGCTCACGGCACTGGGCGAAGAGGGTGATCGGGTGGCCGGACTCGAAGTTGGCGCCGATGACTACCTGGTCAAGCCGTTCAGTCCGCGCGAGCTGGCGCTGCGGGTGGCCAGAGTCCTGCACCGTTCCATGGTTTCGGCGCCGCCGGTGGCCGGCCCCGAGGTGCTGCGCGACGGTGATCTGGTGCTCGACGAGGCGGCCAGGGCGGTTCGCCGCAACGGGCGGAACCTGGCCTTGACCGCTCGGGAGTTCGACCTGCTGACCTTCCTGCTGCGCCATCCGGGCCAGGTGTTCAGCCGGGCGGAACTGATGGAGCAGGTGTGGCAGTGGTCCTTCGGTGATCAGTCGACGGTGACCGTTCACGTCCGCCGGCTGCGGGAGAAGATCGAGCCCGACCCCGCCCAGCCAACCCGGATCGCCACTGTGTGGGGCGTCGGCTATCGCTTCGATCCGTCGCCCGTGTCGGTGTCGACCGCAGCGGCGCCGGTATGAACGATCTGTGGCACATCCTGCCCTGGGCGGTGCTGGCCTGCGTGATCACCGCCGGGGTGGAATTGGTCGTGCTGCGGGCCGTGGCCAACCGGAGCGCGACGGTCAATATCGCCGCGTTGGTGACCGTACCGATCGTCGCGGTGCTGCTTTTCGTCGTCGCGATCAGCAATTTCATGTTCACTCCGCAGTTGCGCGGGACGCTGATCAGCTGCATTTTGATCGCGATCGCGGTGATCCCGGTTGCGGTGCTATTGGGCAGGCGGATCACCGTTCGGAACATGGAGGATGAACAGCGTCGGATCACCGAGCGGGCCGTCGAGCAATCCCGACGGCAACTCGTCGCCTGGGTCAGCCATGATCTGCGGACACCGTTGGCCGGCATCCGGGCCATGGGCGAGGCGCTGGAGGATGCGATCGTCAGCGACCCGGCCGAGGTCACCCGATACGCCCGCCGGATCAACTCCGAGACGGAACGGTTGGCCGGTCTGGTCGACGATCTGTTCGAACTGTCCAGGATCAACGCCGGCGCCATCTCGCTCAGCCTGGCCCCGATCTCGACCGAAGAACTCGTGGCCGATTCGATGGAGGCCGTCGCCGCCACTGCGGGCCGACGGCGCATCGCATTGTCGGCCCGGGCCGATGCCGGGTGGCCGAAGGTCAACGGTGCACCCCGCGAGCTGGACCGCGTCCTGCGCAACCTGCTGGTCAACGCCGTCCGGCACACCCCGGAGGGCGGCGCCGTCAGCGTCGAAGCCGGCACCGTCGACGGTGCCGCATACCTGCGCGTGCAGGACGGCTGCGGCGGGATCGCTGTCGGTGACCTGCCGCATGTGTTCGAGGTGGCCTTTCGTGGTGCGACGGCGAGGTCGCCCGAGGTCGACCCCGGCACCACCGGCGCCGGCCTCGGGCTGGCGATCGCGCGAGGGCTGGTCGAGGCGCACGGTGGCCGGATCGAGGTCCGCAATCACGAACCCGGCTGCGAGTTCGAGGTACTGCTACCGCTCGCGAGTTGATCTTTCGAGCTCGAATGCGCGCGCATAGGGTGGTGCAGGCAAGGGTCGGGTTCACTCCGCGGAAGAGGCAGACAATGGCGTACGTAGAGGTTGGCATCGAGAACGGCCACCCGGTAGAGATCTATTACAGCGACTACGGCACCGGTCGTCCGGTGGTGCTGATTCACGGGTGGCCGTTGTCGAGCCGGTCGTGGGAGCCGCAGGTTCCGGCGCTGGTCGCCGCCGGGTACCGGGTGATCAGCTACGACCGACGCGGATTCGGCAACTCCAGCCAGACCTGGGGCGGCTATGACTACGACACCTTCACCGCCGACCTGAACGCCCTGCTGATCCACCTCGACCTGCACGAGGTGACCCTCGTCGGCTTTTCGATGGGCGGCGGCGAGGTTGTTCACTATCTGGGCACCTACGGCGCCGAACGGGTGGCCCAGGCGGTGCTGGCCGGCGCGGTTCCGCCGTACCTGCTCAAGAGTGCGGGCAACCCGGACGGCGGGCTGGACGATCCGACGATCGCCTGGTTCGAAGGAGCGATCAACAGTGATCGGCCGGCGTTTCTGGACACCTTCACCACGATGTTCTTCTCGGCCGGGGACACCTTGCTGGTCAGTGAATCCGTGCGGCAATACGCCAAGCAGATCGGTCTGTTCTCCTCGCCGAAGGGGACTCTGGACTGTGTCGCCGCTTGGGGACGAACCGACTTCCGGGCCGATGTCGCCCGAATCGCGGTGCCGACCCTGGTGATCCACGGCGACAGCGACGGCATCGTGCCCTTCGAGGTCAGCGGCAAACGTTCGCACGAGCTGATCGCCGGGTCGGAGTTGGTGCTCATCAAGGGCGGCCCACACGGGCTGAACGTCTCGCACGCCGCGGAATTCAACGCCGCATTGGTCGACTTCCTGGGCCGCTGAGTTCGTCGGGGCGGCGCCGCTCAGAGCACCTCGCTCTTGGAGTTGGCCTCATAGTTGATGTCGGTCAGGTCGGATCGCAGGAAATCGTCATCCAGCAGTTTGAGGATGGCCCAGCGATGCTGGGCACCGGGACTGAAGACCAGTTTCGGCTGTCCGCTCGAGGTGTCGACGGGCACGTCGATGTGCTTGTTCTTCGCCAGGAAAGCAAGCAGTGCCGGCATGTTGATGGCGTTCGCGTAGCCGGGACGGTCGAGCTTGGCCTGGATGCTGACCAGCTTGCGCATCATGTTCAGGTCGCTGGAGCAGGCTGCCGCCAAGTCCGGCAGGCCGACGATGTCCAGGTTTGCGATGGTCGCCTGAAAGGTCTGCGCCGCCTGCACGCGCAGGCTGGACAGGGCCCCGAACAGGCTCTCGAAGGCCCCGGCGGACTGCATGACGACGATGCCTTCGATCGCGATCAGCCGTAGTTGACGGTCGATGATCAGGGGCTCGTCGGTCAGCGCCTCGAAGCGATCACCGCTCCACACCGCCACCAGCTTGGAGCGTTGGACGAGCGCCTTCTCCGGGCTGAAGCCCTGATAGACCCGCGCCACCTCGGCGCCGGCGCTGGTCCGGAGCCGCATCACCAAGAGGTTCTGCCGGCCGAATTGGGTGTGGCTGTCGTACTGCTCATGGGTCGGCGCCACGATCAGCGGCTCAATGGCCGCCAGCGGGCCGTCGACCGTCAGTGAGTAGAGCCACTGCTGCTTGCCGGGTACGAACCCGGGAACGGCGGGCCGGAACTCCGCTTCGGCGGCCAGGTTCGCGGTTTCCGCGCACTGGGCCAGGAGCTCCGCGGCGAAGCCGGTGCTGATCGGCACGTCGAACACCCGAGGCGCCCCTCGGTGATCGGCCACCATCAGCAGCGAGATCGACAGCGGACCGGGGTAGGCGATGCGGATCAGCCCACGGCGGATCGCGTCGGTATCGATCGCGCTCGGTTCGTGTTCGGCGTGCCCGTTGGCCGCCGCCGCATCCGCGTGCCAGTCGTGACCCTCTTGAACGTCGTCCGTCACGTCACCGCTCCCTTCCGTGCGGGCGTCTTGCCCCGATCGAAGTAGACGTACCCGCCGAGCGGAATGAGCTGTCGGGTCTCCCCGGGCGCGAGGTACCAGGCCCTGGTGACCACCAGCAGAAAGCCGCGATCCGCTCGGCCGAGCTCGAACACCCGGTAGCCCAGCAGCGCCAGCAGCGGATTCGAGAAATACAGATCGGCCTGCAGGTAGAGCACCGCGATCATCAGCAGGTAGATCAACAGTCCCCAGCGCGCTGTTACCGGTGCCGTTGCGGTGACGAAGAACGGCACCACGTAGGAGGCGAAGAATTTCAGGGCCTCTGCCTCGCGCGGTTTGGCCGAGTAGATGATCTCCGGTCCCGCGTTCCGCCGGGGGATGCTCACCGCGAGAAACAGCACCGTTCCGATCACGCCCACCGCGGACAGCCCGACGAACACCCACCGCAGCCAGCCGATCCCAAAGGAGTCCAAGACGGCGAGCAGCAGCAGCAGCGGCGCATAGGCAGCTGCCAGCATGATGAGCCGAACCGTCAGGGAGGGCCGGAAAGCGGAGGATCGCACAGCCGAAACACTATCCGGGACGACCGACAGTGCCCCTCGATCAACGAAGCTGTCCGGCGCGCTACAGCCCGAATGCGTGATCCACGCGGTTGAGTACCTCGACGTCATCCGCGCCCACCCCGCGCAAAAGGTCGATGGCGATCGAGCGGATCTGGCCGACGATCATCACCAACGGCAACTGCCGACCGGGAGTCAGTAGCGCCGCGGCGGTCCGGATGGCGCCGAGGGCGGCCTCCTCGGCTTGATCGGCGTGGTGGCCTGCGTCCGTGCTGGCGCCGGTGATCTGACTGGCCAGGGCCTCGTCGGCGAAACGGACGGCATCGGCCAGTTGATGAAGGGCCACCCCGAGTTCCGGCGGGCTGGCCTCGGGCAGGCGGGTGAGCGTAACACCGGCCCGCGCGAGCACCCGGACGCCGCGGACCACGTAGTCGAGCTGCCGGGCGGCGGAATCGACGATCCGTACGCCGCCACGCAACTCGCGGCGCCAGATATCGAGCCGGAGTGACTCGGCGGCGCCGGCCACCGCCGTGCGGAGCCCTTCGACCGTGGCGTCGGCCTGGCGGGCCCGCTCCAACGATGCAATTGCCGAATCGGGATCGTGCGCCATGATCGCCGCGGCGGTGTCGTCGATGACCCCGCTGATCTCGGTGAACATCTGCCGCGATCGACGGATCAGCGGCGCCAGCGGGTCCCGGACGACGCCGATCTGGCTGACGATCAGCGCGACCACGCCGCCGACGATGGCGTCGATGAATCGAACCGGCACCAACGACGCCGTCGGCGGGGTCACGACAGCCACGTACAGCGCCGACACCGAGGCCTGAACCACCAGGATGGTGCTCGCACCGAAGGCGGTGGTGATCACCAGCGTCAGCAGGATGACCACGAAGACAGTGAGCGTGGTGTGCGGCCCGAGCAGCTGAGCCACGATGTCGGCCAGCAGGACTCCGCCGGCGACGCCCAGGAGCACCTCGACCGTTCGACGGAGCCGCATTCCGCGGGCCTGACCGAGCACGATGATGGCCGCGGCGGGAGCGAAGAACGGGGCGGTGTGTCCGATCACCTTGGTGGCGATGAACCACGCCACGGTGGTCGCGGCCGCTGCTTCGGCCAGCGGCAGCCAGCCCGATCGAAGCCGGGACCCCGCGGTGGTGAACCAGCTCAGCACGGCCGGTCCACCGCTGCCGTCAGTGCCCACGATGGTCCTGGATCGTCATCCGCGCCCCGAAACGAGGCTTCACCGCCGCCGGATGCATCTCCAACAGACGCACCACCCGGTGTCGGTGGCCACGCCAGGGTTCGAGCAGTTCCACCATGCCGGCGTCGTCAATGGGTCGACCCAGTAGTGACCAGCCGACGAACGCGGCGATGTGGTAGTCGCCCACCGACAGCGCGTCCGCGTCGCCGAGCGCGCGTTGGGCGGTTTCCGCGGCCGTCCAGACCCCGATTCCGGGAACGGCCCGGAGCCGGGCCTGGGCCTGCGCAGGAGGCAGCGTTGAGCACTGTTCCAATCGACCGATCACCCGCAGTGCGCGCATCACCGTGCCGGATCGGGCGGGATCCACGCCCGCGCGATGCCATTCCCAGGACGGGATCAGTCGCCAGGCCTCGGCCGTCGGCGGTAGCCACATCGGGACCGGGGTGGGCCCCGGGGCTGGTTCGCCGTGCCGGCGAACCAGCGTCCGCCAGGACTGCCGAGCTTCGTTGCCGGTGATCTTCTGTTCGATGATGGCCGGCACCAGGGCCTCGAGCACCCTGCTGGTCCGCGACATCCGCAGGCCCGGGAATCGACGGACGGCGTCGGCCAGCAGCCGTTGATCGGGCAGCGCCGGATGATGGGGGTCGAAATCTTCGGGGGAGTCGCCGGCGCCGAGGACGGTGGGCAACGTGTCCAGCAGCTCGGCAGCGCCGGGACCCCAGGCCTGACAGTGGATATTGCGGAGCCCGGACTGCCAGATCCGATAGCTGACCGGCCCGGTCGGCAACCGGCTGGTCCGCCAGGTGTCGCCGTCGGTACCGATGTGATGGCAGGGATCGCCGGCTCCCCGCCGCAGCGGACCCAGGATCGCCCGCACGTCCACCTCGAACAGCGGTCGCCACTGGCTGCTCATCGGTTCACAGACCTGGCTCCGGACATCCTCGGGGGTCAGGGTCATGTGTTCAGCATAGGAAGGCCGCCGCTGTTCACCTGAACGACGGAAGATATTCACCAGGAGAAACGTATCGCCCTCACAGTCTGTTCGCACGGAGAGTGCTGCTCTCCGCTACGATCGAGACGATTTCGGCCAAATTCGGACTGCTGCCAAAGGGGCAAGGCTGTGCTGGGACCCATCGAATGCTTGAGTGCGACCTTTCACGAAGACCCCTTCCGTCGGGTCGTTGCGTCGGCGCTGGCCGACCTCGTCAACCGGGGCATCATCCACGTGATCGACATCGTGTTCGTCACCAAGGCCGCCGACGGAACTGTCACCGTCGCCGAAGTGGACCAGCTGGACGCTGCGACCCTGGCGGCCTTCGAATCGGTCAGCGGTGAATACGGCGGCCTGCTCAGCGATGAGGATCTGACGGCGGCGGCGGCCGACCTGGCGCCGGCCACCAGCGAAGTACTGGTCGTCTGGGAGAACATCTGGGAAAAGGAATTCCTGCAGATCATCACCGACGCCGGCGGTACCGTGGCCGCCGATATCCATGTTCCGGCCGACGCCGCCGCAGAAGCGTTTTCCTCGCTGCCGACTGCTTCCCGGTCCGCCCAGCCCACATCGCCGCAGTAGAGAGGTAACACCATGTTCAGACGAGGCATCGGGCGTTCCAGCCGCCCCAGCCTGCTCGGCACCGCCGCTCGGACGGCGGTCGTTGTCGGTACGGCGCAGGCCGTTTCCGGCGGCGTCGCTCAGTCGCAGGCCGTCCGCGCGCAGGAAAAGCAGCAGGCGGCCGCGTTCCGGGAGCAGAACTTCCAACAGCAGCCACCACCCGCCGCTCCGGTGGCACCGCCGGCGCCGGCGGCGGTCACTGCCTCACCGCCAGTGGATACCGAGCGGTTGATCGAGCAGTTGCGACAACTGGGCCAGCTCCATCAGGCGGGAGTATTGACCGACGAGGAGTTCGCCGGACAAAAGGCCCGGTTGCTCGGTTGAGCCGAGGGCCGGAAACAAGCCAAGGGAGGGAAATCCCGTGATCAGACTGCTCATCAACACCGCAATCTTCCTGGCCTCATCCGCCGTCGGGCTGCTGGTGGCCGCATTGGTACTGGACGACATGTCGATCGACTTCGGTTCGTTCATCATCGTCGTCGTCATCTTCTCGATCATTCAGGCGGTGCTTTCGCCGTTCCTGCTGAAGACGGTCAACCGGAACGCGCCGGCCCTGCTGGGCGGGGTCGGATTGCTCTCCACCTATGTCGCCCTGCTGGTCACCAGTCTCATCTCGTCCGGGCTGATCATCAACGGTCTGAGCACCTGGGTATTCACCTGCCTCATTGTCTGGCTCGCCACTATGTTGGCCACATTGCTCATTCCGCTCATCTTCGTCAAGAAGGTCGTCCAAGAACGACGACCCACCTCTGGAACCATGCGCTGATCGTTCAGGCTCGTCGATTCGACGCGCGTCGACGCGCGTCGACGCGCGTCGACGCAGGATAGAATTACCGCGTAGAATCAACGTGTCATCGGTTAGTTACTACTGTCAGCAACTATAGTGAGCAACTCCGTCAACAAAGCCGCGCAGCGCGTGGTACCAAACGAAACGATCGGGCAAACAGCATGACGAATTACCCCCTGGCAAACCTGTTCTTCACCATGATGTACCTGTTCCTCTGGATTCTCTGGATCTTCCTGTTGGTCCGGATCGCCAGTGACATCTTCCGCAGCCGGGACATGTCCGGCTGGGCCCGCGCGGCCTGGCTGATCCTGATCATCGTCCTCCCGTTCGTCGGGGTGCTCGCCTACGTAATCATCCGCGGAGTCGGTATGGGACAACGTGAGTCGGAGCGTGCTCAGGCCAACGAGCAGGCGGTTCGGAGCTATATCCGGGACGCGGCCGGCCCCACCAGCAGTGTCGACGACCTGATCCGGCTGGCCGATCTGCGCGACAAGGGTGTCATCACCGAGGAAGAATTCTCCCGGCAGAAGGCCAAGGTTCTCGCCTGATAAAGGCGCTGAAGCACATCGATGGTCGATTTCAACAACGGAAGGGCCGGACGTCTCGTCCGGCCCTTCCGGCATTCTGTGTGCTGGGTCTTTTACCCTCGCGAAGGGCTAGCTATAGTGCCCGAAGTTACGCAATAATCGAGAGTGCCGACCCCCGTAGCCCCGGTGAATTGACGAGTCCGGGGAGTCCGCAGGTAAGGCCGACTCAGCTCAGACCAAGGACGTGTTCCGGTGGCTATCCAGACAAGAAGTTCGCTGCTGGCGGCGGCAATTGCCACCGTCGCGCTCACTCTGGCCGGCTGCGCCGGCAGTACTGCCTCCCCGGCAGCCAGTTCGACGACGCCGGCCGGTTCGACTGCGACGACCACCTCGCTCGCAGCGACCAGCAATGCGGCGGACACCGGTGCGACAACGGGAAAATCGGCTGAGAATGAGTTGGACGGACGGTTGTTCATTTCAACCGGCGCTACGGATGATCACCAGTTGGTCGGCAATTCCACGGTGATGATGACTTTCTCCGGCAATCAGATCTCGGTCATCGCCGGCTGCAACACGCTATTCGGCGGCGCCACGGTCACCGATGGCGTCCTGGACGCCCCTACACTGGCGTCGTCGATGATGGCTTGCTCCGCCGAGCTGACCGCTCAGGACCAGTGGCTGTCAGAATTCCTGAGCTCCAAGCCGACGGTGGCAGTGGACGGTCAGACCCTCACGCTGAAGAGCGGCGCAGATCAGCTCACCCTGAAGGCCGCTCCGACGGATAACTCCACTGAGCTCGACGGACGGTCGTTCGTTTCCACCGGGGCCGCCGGCGACCACCCGCTGGTCGCTGGGTCGACGGTGACGATCCGCTTTGCCGCCGCCCAGCTCTCGGCCAACGCGGGCTGCAACACGCTCGCCGGTGGCGTGACTCTGACCGGCGGTGTAGTGGCTGCCGGGACGCTGGCCAGCACGCTGATCGGTTGCGCCGACGACCTGGCCAAGCAGGACAGCTGGTTGTCGGAGTTCCTGACCTCCAAGCCGACCTGGACCCTCTCGGGCGACACGCTGACCCTGAAGAACCCGACCGATCAGCTGACTCTGAAGTCGGCGCCGCCGGACTCCGCCGTCACCGCTCCCACTTCGTCCTAGACCTCACGAGAGCCGGAGCATCGCGATGGAACGCTTCGCAGTCAACGAGTCAGTTCTGCTCTTCTTGACCCTGGTCGCGCTCTACAGCCCGATCGCCGCGCTGTCCTCGTATCTACCGATCGTCGGCCGGTTTCCACCCAAGGACCAGGCCAAGTTGGCTGTCACCCTGTTCACCAACGTGCTGGTCATCGCGCTGATCGCGATCTGGGTCGGTGAATGGCTGCTGGAGAAGGTGCTGGGGCTGTCGACGGACTCATTGGTGGTCACCGGTGGCATCGCGCTGATCTTCGAGGGCGTCCACCTGATGATCGGTAAGGAGGATCAGTTCATCATCAAGGTTGACGAGCAGGTGTCCGAAGCCACCTCATGGCGCTCGGTGGCCTTCATGCCGGTCACCTTCCCGCTGACGATCGGCGGCACCACCTTCGGAATCCTGGTCGCCTTCCGGGCGGACGTCGGCACTATCGGCGGGGCGCTCGGCCTGACCGTCGCCGCCCTGGCCTACGCGATCGTCACCGGAGTGACCATCTATGCCTCCGGGCACGTCGCGCGCCGAGCCAAGCAGAAGACCCAGATACTGCTCGGCCGACTGGCCGGTATTCTGCTGACCGCCATCGCGGTGACGCTGCTGGTCGGCGGCGGCACCCGGATGGTGGTGGCGGTCCTGAAGGGCTTGAACGGCGGCTGATCAGTAGTCGACGGCATCCCGAATCAGCGGGCAGGTCATGCAGTGTCCACCGCCGCGGCCACGGCCCAGCTCGGCACCGACAATCGTGATGACCTCGATGCCGGCCTTGCGGAGCAGCGAGTTCGTGTAGGTGTTGCGGTCATAGGCGTAGACCACTCCGGGGGCCGCGGCGACCAGGTTGTTGCCGCTGTCCCACTGCTGGCGCTCGTTCGCGTATGCGTCGCCGCCGGTCTCGATCACCCGAAGCGTCTTGAGGTTCAGCGCCTTGGCGATCACGTCGACGAACGGCGTGGTCTCCTCGGTGACCTCGACCGCCCGCTGGTCGCCTGGCCGCAGGGTGAAAGTGTTGATGCCGTAAACGATGTCGGGGTAAACGGTGATGCAGTCGCGATCGGCGAAGGTCATCACGGTGTCCAGGTGCATGGCGGCCCGCAACTTCGGCATTCCGGCGACGATGACCTGCTCGGCGGCGCCCTCCCGGAACAGGTTCGCCGCGAGCTGGGTGATGGCCTGTCGGGAGCTGCGCTCACTCATCCCGATCAGCACCGCCCCGTTGCCGATCGGCATCACGTCGCCGCCCTCGAGAGTGGCCAGGCCCCAAGAGTTTTCGGGGTCACCCCACCACACCTTGACGTTCTCGGCGCCGAAGCTCGGGTGGAAGGTGTAGACGGCCTTCATCAGCAGGGTCTCGTCGTGCCGGGCCGGCCAGTAGAGCGGGTTCAGGGTGACGCCACCGTAGATCCAACACGTGGTGTCCCTGGTGTACAGCGTGTTCGGCAACGGCGGCATGAGGTACTCACGGACACCGGTCTTCTCACGGGCGAGCGTCATGTAGGACGAGCGGAACTCAGCGGGCAGGTCGACCGTCGACAGGCCGCCGATCATGTATTCGGCGAGTCGGCGGTTGTCCAGGCTCTCCAGAAATGCCCGGGTGTCATCGACCAGCCCGAGCCCGACCTCGTTGGCGATGATCTTGCGATCGAGCAGCCAGGTCTTGGCCTCCGGGATCGCCAGGGTCTCGGCGAGCAGGTTGTGCAACTCGACGACTTCGATGCCGCGATCTCGCATTTTGTTCATGAAGTCGTAATGATCGCGGCGGGCGTTCTGCACCCACATCACGTCGTCGAAAAGTAAATCGTCGCAGTTGGTCGGCGTCAGACGCTCGTGAGCCAGCCCGGGAGCGCAGACCAGCACCTTTCGAAGGGTGCCCACCTCCGAATGGACCCCGTACTTCGTCGATACGGCCGAGTTTGTCGTTTCCGCCATGAGTTTCACATGCTCCTAGACTGAGATACGGCCTGTGGCCAGGCCGACGATTCCGAGAACTGCTCCGATGATCGCCACGACGAACAACACCAGTTCCGCAGATGAGAATACTCTTTTGCGCAACTCGCGCCGGGCCAACACGAACAGGATGGTGCCCGGTGCGTAGATCGTAAAGCCGAGTAACAGGAATTCCAGTCCCGCGACGTAGATCAGGAATATCGTGTAAACGGTGGCTATCGCTGCCACCAGGTACTCCTTGTTGCGGTCGCGCGGATTGAGGTCGTAGGTCTCTCCGGTCATCGAGGTTTGAGCGAATAGCCGGCGGACAGCAGATAGAGCACCAGGCTGAGCGAGCTGCACAGCTTGAGGGTAAAGGTGAAGGCGTCGTCGGAGAACAAGGTAATCATCAGGACGACCTGGATCAGCGCGGTTGTCATCAGCAGTGCAACCGACGGTACTTCCTTGTCGTTCAGGCGGGTCAGGAACTTGGGCATGTCCTTGTCCTTGGCCGCCAGGAACAGCACCTCGGCCGACAACAAAGTCCAGGCCAGATCAGCACCGAGCACCGACACGATCAGTGCGATGCTGATGAAGGTCGACCCCCATGGGCCGACCACCGATTCCAGTACGCCGGCCACCGAAGGGTTGCCGCAGGCCGTCGAGTTCTGCCCGCGGCTTCACTCCGAAGGACAGTATGGTCACCGAAGCGAAGAGGGCAAGGACACTGAGGAAGCCGAGAACCGTTGCTCGGCCGACGTCTTCGCGCTTCTTGGCGAAGCGGGAGTAGACGCTGGCGCCCTCCACACCGAGGAAGACGAACACCGTGACCAGCATGGTCGCTTTGACCTGGCCGAACAATGAACTGAAGCTCTGATCTTCGCCGCCCCAGAAGTTGGCGGAGAATACGTCGGCCTTGATGGCGAAGATCAGAATCACGATGAACAACAGGATCGGCAGCAACTTCGCGATCGTCACGATCCGGTTGATGCCGGCGGCCTCTTTGACTCCGCGCAGAATCATGAAATGGAAAGCCCAGATGCCGACCGAGGAGACGGCTACCGCGAGCACCGTATTTCCCTCGCCGAAGGCGGGGATCGTCGCGCCTAGCGTTGATTTGATCAAAACCCAGTACGATACGTTGCCGACACAGGCGCTTGCCCAATAGCCGAAGGCCGAGAAGAAACCGAGATAATCGCCAAAACCGGCCTTGGCGTAGGCGTAGACACCGGCGTCGAGTTTCGGTTTGCGAACCGCGAGGGTCTGGAAGACGAACGCCAGCATCAGCATTCCGGCGCCCGCGATGGTCCACGCGATCAATGCCCCGAATACGCCGGTGGCCTGCGCGAAGTTACGCGGCAGCGAAAAGACACCAGCTCCCACCATCGACCCGACCACCATGGCGGTCAACGTCAACAGCGGCATCTTCTGCGCGGTGGATTTGGTATCGGCCTCGGTGGCGGTCATCGGGCACTCACGGCGTCAACCGAGGGTACTTCGATCTATTCCGAAGTCGGTTCATCGGCAGTGAGTCCTTTCCTTCGTTTGCCGGCACAATGGGATGGCAACGCGACCGCGGCAGCGAGCAGGATCGATGAGTGACCTTCGGGCCTCTTGTTTCAGCCCGGGTCCTTCGGCTCGCCGCTGCCCTGAATGTCGCTCGATGGCATGCCGCGCTACCCGATGCGGCACCGTCAGCATAGGTCGTAAATCGACGAACGCAACAGGCGGCCAGGAAGTCGGCCGAATTGGTTTCGGGCGATCATCAACGCGCGCGAAGCCCCGGCAGCGGACCGGTTGCCCGGACCAGACGGGTGATGCCCGGATTGGTGCTCATCCCGACGAGGACACCCAGCGCGATGGCCACAATGGTGGTCGCCGTGTTCAACAGTGCGTCCACTCCCGCGCTGGCCCCACCAGCGCCCAGCAGCTGGGTGACGCCCAACAGCCCGACGGCGCCTGGTACCAGTAGCCAGAACGCAGGCATGAAGGTGGCCATCAGCGGTGGTCCGGACGGCTGTTTGGAGACGAAGAGGGCCACCGGCGTCATCACCAGCGCGCCGGCGAAGCCGGACAGGTAACCGCCGAACAGGACAGTGCCGAGCACCTGGCCGGAGTACGCCACGAACAGGACCAGCAGCATCCATCCCAGAGTGCCGCGCGCTCCGGAGTTGTGGACATACATACCGATCGCGAAGAGCAGCACGCCGATCCAGGGCGCTGACGGCCCCAGCACACCCGGGGTGTTGTCGGCGAACGCCTGGTGTGCCGGCAACCCGACGAACTCGGCCGCCGCGACGATGCCGAACGCGAGCAGCAGCAGCTGAACCCCGCCCTGCACCAGCCGGCCGGCGCCGGAGATCATCTGGCCGGCCGAGATGTCCATCGTGCCCGTGGTCAGTGAGCCACCCGGTAGGAAGGTGATCAGTGGGGCGATCAGCAATCGCAGCGGACTGTCGATCCAGCCGAGGACCGTTGCGGTGAAGGCCACCAACGACACCAGGAAGGCAACGAGTACCGGTTGGATGGTGGTCAGCGACGGATTCCGGGGCGCCCAGACCTTGATCGCCCCGACGCCGACACCGAGCAGTGCGCCACCCAGGATGTCCAGCCACTCCGGCCGGAGCAGCAGGATCAACCCGACGGTCAGCAGGGCGTGGCCGAGCACAATGATCCACGGCTTGAACCGGGAGGCGGAGCCGGCGATTCTCGCGAGCTCCAGGATGCCCTGGTTCAGATCGAGCAGGCCCAGCTCGGCCCGGTCGGCGAGGGCGAAGACCTCCGCAGTCTGATCGAGCCGCAGCGTCGCGTTCACCTGAGAGCTCATGGCCAGTTCTGCGCCGTCGGTGCCCGGAATCGAAACCATGATGGTCGTCGGCAGCACTGAAATCCGAGTGTGCGGCTGCCCGTACGCGCGGGCGATGTTCTCCAGCCGCTCGCTGACATCGCCCACCGCATCGCCGGCGGCATTCATCGCCTCACCGAGCTGAATGAGGAAGTCCCGTAGCTCTGGGGCCGCCGCCGCAGGGGTGCTCACGGCTGCCTGCCCAGTGCCGCGCGCAATTCGGCCGCGACGGCGGCGAGATTGTTGGAACCGGGCTCCGCCCGGGGGTGGCTCTGGGCATCCATGGTGGCACGCCACCGGGTCACAGCCGTCTCGACCTGGATCGCTCGGGCCCGCCGGGCGGCGTCCGGCGCGACGGTCCGCAAGCCGGTCAGCTCCGCTTCGAGGGCGGTGACAGCGCCGCGTTGGTCGGTCCACTTGGCCGGCTCGCGAACGAGACCGGCGGCGGCGTCGGGTGCGAATTCGGCCTCCAGCAAGGCCGCGTTCCCCGTCACCTGCTCCAGCGAATGGTCCCACTGGCCGTGCCGGCGGCGCCGGACGACGGTCCACATCACCCCCGCGGCCAGCACCAGGACGACCACGGCGATCAGCACCGATGAGATCGGCACCTCGGGCGCCCTGGTACCCGGCGCCGGGACCGGGACTTGGCTGACGGTGGCCGGAGCACCGTCGGTGGTCCCCGCGGATGAGGGCTGGGTGGTCGCCGCTGAGGATGGTTCGGAGGTCGACGGACTCGATGACGACGTCGCTCCGGTCGAGTCGGTAGTCGGCGCTGTGCTCGATCCCGGCGTCTGTGTCGGCTCGTTGGCTGTACTGGATGCCAGCGACGTCGCCGAACCTGTGTTCGTGGCCGAACTGCTGACGGCCGTAATCGGCTCCGACGTGTCGATCACACCGGTGCCCGGGGCCGCTGTCGTCAACCTCACTCCTCCTCCCGGTCGGGCGCGGCACAATGTCGGTGACCGGTGATAATTCTGAACGGCACTGCGGTTGCCGTGCCAGGTTTGCCGCAGCCCACCCGGAAAGGAAACAGATGACGGCCGAGGTCAGTGTCGGACGAGCGAACGCACGTGCGCAGGACGACTTGTTCCGCTACGTGAACGGCACCTGGTTGGACGATATCGAGATACCGGCCGACCAGTCCACCTACGGCGCGTTCATGGAATTGCGGGACGATGCCGAAGCCGCGTCGCGCGGCCTGGTGGAGGAAGTGTCGGCGTTGCCGGATGCCGCAGCCGGGTCGCCGCAGCAGCTGATCGGCGATCTGTATCGAAGCTTCATGGACACCGATCGCGTTGAGGCGCTGGGCTTGGCGCCCTGGGCCGATCAACTGTCCGCGGTCGTGGCCGTCGCCGATGTGCCGGAGTTCGTCGGTCTGCTCGGCCGGTTGAATCGCGATGGGGTCTCCGGTGTGTTCAATTTCTACGTCGACACCGATCCGGCGAAGCCGGACCACTATGTCGCGAACTTTCTGCAGGGTGGATTGGGGCTGCCCGACGAGTCCTACTACCGCGACGATCAGTACGCGCCGATCCGCACTGCCTACGCCGCCCACGTGTCCGCGATCCTCGGTCTGTCCGGGCGGCCGGCCGATGTGCTGGAGGCCGCGGCCGACACCGTCGTGGCCCTGGAGACAGACATTGCCGCCGCTCACTGGGATCGGGTTCGCACCCGCGACCGTGACCTGACCAACAATCCGATGAGCCTGGTCGAGCTCGGCACCCTGATGCCGTCGCAGTGGTGGGACGCGTGGCTCGCCGGCTTGGCGGCGTCGCCGGAACTACTCGAGCATGTGGTGGTGCGGCAGCCCAGTTTTTTCAAGGCCCTGCCCGGCCTGCTGACCGCTGAGCGGCTGCCGGAGTGGAAGGTGTGGTTGGCCTGGAAGGTCGTTCACGGCGCTGCGCCGTACGGCCCGCAGGCTCTGGTCGAGGAGAACTTCGACTTCTACGGCAAGACGTTGTCCGGTACCCCCGAGCTCCGGGAACGCTGGAAGCGCGGGGTCGGGCTGGTGGAAGGTGCGGTCGGCGAGGCGCTCGGCAAGCTCTACGTGCAGCGGTATTTTCCGCCGATTGCGAAACAGCGGATGGACGAGCTGGTCGACTACCTGATCGCCGCCTACCGGCAGGAGATCGAAAAGCTGCCCTGGATGAGCGGGGCGACCAAGGCAAAGGCGTTGGACAAACTGGCCGCCTTCACTCCGAAGGTCGGCTATCCTGCCCGCTGGCGGGACTACAGCACGCTCACTGTCCGGACGAATGATCTGGCCGGAAACGTCCGGCGCGCCGCCGCATTCGAGTTGGACCGGGAGCTGGCCAAGATCGGCCGGGCCGTCGACCGTGATGAATGGTTCATGACGCCGCAGACGGTCAACGCCTACTACAACCCGGGCATGAACGAGATCGTCTTTCCCGCCGCCATCCTGCGTCCGCCATTTTTCGACCCGGACGCCGACGACGCGACCAACTTCGGGGCCATCGGTGCGGTGATAGGCCATGAGATCGGCCATGGATTCGACGACCAAGGCTCCAAGTACGACGGCACTGGCGCGCAGCAGGATTGGTGGACTGCGGACGATCGGGCCGCGTTCGACGCGCTGACCAGCCGGTTGATCGCGCAGTATTCGGCCCTCGAACCCGAACAAGTGCCCGGGCACAAGGTCAACGGCGCGCTTACCGTCGGGGAGAACATCGGTGACCTCGGCGGGCTCGGGATCGCCTATCACGCCTGGTTGCTGTCACTCGGCGATCGAGAGCCGGCGGTCATCGACGGCACCACCGGTGCGCAGCGGCTGTTCCTCTCGTGGGCAACGGTGTGGCGAGCCAAGAGCCGGGAAGCTGAGGCGCTGCGCCGGCTGGCGATCGACCCACATTCGCCGCCGGAGTTCCGCTGCAATCAGGTGGTCCGCAACCTGGACGAGTTCTACGAAGCGTTCGGTGTGGTCAAGACCGACGGGCTCTGGCTGGACGAGGCCGACCGGGTCCGGATCTGGTAGCGGCCGCCGACCACCCGTGAACACGTGATGGTGACTCCTGGTAGGAATGTCCTCACCGTGAGTGCCGAAGTCCGACCGTTTGGCCGATGGTCTTCCCGGGTAGCCCGGGGCACACTGGGTCGGAGGGAGGTGTATTTCGTGGTCGCTTCGCTAGGGGGTTTGGGCATGAGGCGCGCGGCCGGGAAACCTTACTTTTTGCGTGCGTTATCAAATCGAGATCGTGTGGGCAAGTCGGACACACCGCCACCTGCAGCACAGGGTCCCTCTGCTGTCACTGCCTGTCATCAAGCTTCCGGAACCCCTGCGGAATCGCCCGATTTGTGGTGTTCTAGAGTGAATATCGCTGGACAAGTATCACCCGTATGGCCTAAGTTGTGAGAGTTACCACGCCAGCCGGCAGCGCGCCGCGTGCTGGCGTTGCAAGTGCTGATCGGGGCCGTCAAGGTCCGAGGAACTACCGAAGGTGTGCCGTGGCAGCGACAGGCTTTCCGGACCGAGATGGCCGGCAGCGAACGTGGATCCCAGGTTCGGTTGGTCGGCGCGCCCTCGGCTCGATAGCCATCTCAGCGGCACTGCTCTTCGGCACCACGAATATCGCCTGGGCGGAGTCTATTTCAGTCGCGGCGGCCTCGACCCTGTGCGCGACCACCTCCACCCCCCCGACCGCCCCGGTGGTGCTGACGGCGACCACCGGCAGTCCTGACGGTGTCTATTCCGGCGTCCTGCTGTCCGGAACGCAGGTTGATGCTGCATCGACCATTGTCAACGTGGGCCTGGACGCCGGAATAACCCGTCGCGGTATTCGGATCGCCATCGCCGCCGGGATGATGTCCTCCTCGCTCGATGCCAGCGCGGAGAACTTCGGTCACCTCGGCCTGTTCCAACAGCTGACGGACCCGTCGTCCGCGCTCTACACGTCGGCCGACCGCCTCGACGCAGTCGGCGCCACCAAGATGTTCTTCGAGCAACTGGTCGCTCGGGTCCCCGGGTACGAGACCGATGCGCGATCCGATGCGGGAATCGGCGATGCGGTCCAGGAGTCCGGAGCGCCGGAACTCATCGATGCCTGGGCTCCGCTCGCCGAGACGCTGACCGCGAAGTTCATTCCGGTGATCGAGCCGACCGCCGAGGTCGCACCGGCGATCGAGACCGCCGCCGTGGTCCCGGTGAGCCACGCCTTGCCAGGTAGCCGCGGTTGGTACGTGCCCTTCGCGCTCCGGGCCGCCGGCGTGGCCTTTGCCGCGACCGCCACGACGGCCACGACCACGACCGCCGCCGCGGACCCGGGGGTGACCACTACGTCGGTTGCGGCAACGCCTGTGGTCTCCGGCCCGGTCGCCACCAGCTCGACAGTTGCCTCGACGACCCCGATCACCACCACCGATCCGTCGTCGGCGGCGACCACGACGGCGGCGACCACGACGGCGGCGACCACCACCGCAGCGGATCCATCGACGACGGCCCCGTCCGGCACGGATGCCGCGGGCACCGGTTCGACCACGACTGCTCCGTCGACCACCACTGCTCCGTCGACCACCACTTCAGTCGATCCGTCAACGATGACGACGACACCGTCGACGAGCACACCGACACCCACGACGACCTCGCCCAGCGTGCCGTCCACCACCACCCCGCCGGTGACCACCGAGCCCGCCCCACCGCCGGACCCGGCGGTCGCGGATACGCCGGCTCCACCGGTGCCCTCGGGCAACCAGGATGACCCGTCGGTCGGCCCCGACTCCACCTCCCGGCCGTCGGCCGGCGCGGTACTGAACTGCGGCGCCGATGCCAACGGTGGTTCGACGACCTTCGATCCGGGCCTCATCATTTCCGACCAGGTCTTCTACAACACAGCGTCGATGACTCCCGATCAGATCGCCGCCTTCATCGCCGATAAGGGCGCGGCCTGCTCGAGTGACTACTGCTTGAAGAACATCAAGATTACTTCCGGGGACATTGCCGGTGACGCCTACTGCACGGCCTACACCGGCGGTACCGACGAGAGTGCCGCTGCCGTCATCGCCAAGGTTTCCACCGCCTGTGGCATCAACCCCCAGGTCATGCTGGTCACCCTGCAGAAGGAATCCGCACTCCTCACCAGGACCAGCGTCTCGGCATCCTCCTATGCCGCGGCCTGGGGCTGGCACTGCCCGGACACCGGCCCAGGGGGCAGCGCCAACTGCGACCCGGCGCACGCCGGCTTCTTCAATCAGGCCTACGGCATGGCCAAGCAGTGGACCCGTTACCGGGTTGACCCGGACAAGTACCACTTCAAGGCCGGCGACACCGCCACCATTCTGTGGAACGTCGAACAGACCGGCTGCGGCGGCTCCACCGTGCATATTCAGAACACGGCTACCGCTTCGCTGTACAACTACACGCCGTACCAGCCGAACGCCGCGGCGTTGAGCTCCTACCCCGGCGTCGGTGATGGTTGCAGCGCCTACGGCAACCGGAACTTCTTCTTCCTGTTCCAGAAGTACTTCGGTGTCACCGGCGGCGGCCTCAGCGCCGCCATTGCGGTCAACGGAGTGGACGTCACGATTCCGGTGAACGCGCACGTGGCGAAGGCCGCCCAGGGCATGGTCGTGCATGCGCCGAACCAGGCTGTCGCCAACGGTCTGGCCGCCGGTTTCGCGGCGATCGGGCTGCCTTACGTCTGGGGTGGCGGCAGCGCGGACGGCCCGGCCGACCAGGGCTGTTACCGCGGCGGCGGTGCAAAGAATTCCTGTGCCGGAACTGTCGGCTTCGACTGCTCGGGCCTGACGGGCTATGTACTGTCCCAATCGGGCACCGTTATCGGCACCAACTCGGCCTCGCAGCGTGCCGGCGGCACGTCGGTGCCGTGGATCCAGGCCCTGCCGGGCGACATCATCGGCTACAGCGGCCACGTCGCGATTTATCTCGGGGCGATCAACGGAGTCGACTACCTGCTCGAATCCCCCGACGTGAACATGTTCGTCCAGGTTCGCCCCGTGTACCTACGCAACAACGGCGCCCCGGTCGACAGCGTTGTTCATCGCTACTGGAGCTGATCCCCGAGCAGTTCGCAATAGGTCGCCCGATGTGGACAACTCGAGCAGCCGCATCCGGTGAATCCCTAGAGTCGGCCCTGGCGGGGATTTCAACGATTCGGGGGAGACGGGATGTCATCGAACGACGGATTTTATGTGCTGCCGGACGGGCTGAACCCGGCGTCGATGTCATTGCACAGCGATGCTGACTACGCAGCCGGTGCAGGGATGGCGTTGTTGGAGTTGCCGGCGGCCCTGGGGCCGGTGACCGGAGAAGGTCTGCACCAGGTCTTGACCCGGTTCAGCCAGGCCTGGATAGCCGTCCTGACCGACCTGATGGGTTCGATGGTCGGGCTGGCCGGATTGGTCACCGAGACGGCCCAGGTCTACCTGAGCACCGAGGACGAGGTCACGTATCAGTTCGGCCAGGTGAGTCGGTGAGCGGCGCCGCGTCCTTGCCTTATCACGGCGACGACCCTGCTGCGCTACTGGTGGTCGCCGCTCAGATCCAGCAGGCCCGGGGTCGGCTGGCCGCCCTGAACGACGGGTTGGTGGACGCCCGCGGCGATCTGACCCGGTCGTGGAACGGTGGCGCAGCCGAGGTCGGGGACGCCGAGGTCGGCCGGGCCATCGCGGCGACCGCACAGGGCGTGGGGCGGCTCGACGTCGCCCGCAGCGCGGTTCTGAACTGCTCCGACGAGCTCACCGAGATCAGACTGACCATCAACGCGTTGCGGGTGGAATGGGACTTCAACGAGCGGCAGATCAGTCTGCTCAACGGACTGGTCACCGGGCCCGCCGGAGCATCGGCGGATGTGGTCGAGCAGCAGCGGATGGCTGAGCTGGCCAGGTATCAGGGGAACCAGGCAGCGCTGTTGGAGGATTGGCGGCACCAGGCCGGGCTGGCCGATACGGCAACGCTGGCCTGCGCCGAGAAGCTGACCGGTTCCATCCAGGGCGAAGAATTCGCTGCCGCCGCGGGAACTGCGCACGGCAGCCTCGCGGCCGCGCTCGGAACCGAACTGCTCGGGCTCGACGACTCACTGCTGAGCCGGTTGGCCAGCGGTGATTCGAGCAGCTGGAATCGGTTCAGCGCGGCGGATCAGGCGTTCCTACTGGCAATCGCCCGGGACAGCGGATTCCCGCCCGCCGAAATCAGCCCGCAGTCGGTGAACGCCGCGTGGATCAGTCTCGATCCGCTGGCCCAGCAGGCGTTGATCCACGCACAGCCGGCGTCCGTTGGAGTCCTTGACGGGATACCGGCGGTCGCTCGTGACCAGGCGAACCGGATGCTGCTGCCCGCCCTCTCCGCGCAGCTCGAAGCCGAACTGAGGGCCTTGGGTCCGCGGCCGCGGGACGCCGGGACGCCGACGTATCTGGATCCGACTCCGGGTGTGCAATATGCCTGGGACCGGCAGCACACAGTGCTGAGCGGCGAACTCGCCGGTCTCAGCTTCCTCGGCGTCGGGCTGGCCACCGCGGACCCGACACCGGTGTACCTGATGGGCCTGGACCTGCAGGATCGCGGAAAGGCCATCGTCTCGATCGGAAATCCGGATATCGCAGCAAATGTCGCGACGTCGATACCGGGGACCGGGGCCGGCCTGGCCAGTATCTCCGGCGACATCGCCCGGTCAGCGTCGTTGTATCAGTCAGCCCAGGCGGCGGGATCACGATCAACCGCGGTGATCACCTGGCTGGGGTACAGCCCGCCACCGAGCCTTCCCGATGCCGCCTACGACTCCTATGCCGACAACGGCGGGCCGGCGCTGAATGGCTTCGCCGATGGCCTGCGTGCGACCCATCTGGGCGAGCCGTCGCACAACACGGTGCTGGTCCACAGCTATGCGGCGCTGGTTGTCGCGGCCGCCGCCTCCGGTGGCAATCAGCTGGCCATGGATGACGTCGTGGTTGCCGGCGGAACCGGCATGGAGCTGCCGAACGCCGAATCCGTCCATCTCGTCTCTGTGCCGCCGGATCAGATGAGAAACCACCTGTTCGCGACGTTGGCCGAGAATGATCCCATCGGGTTCAGTTCTCCCGTGCATGCTGACCTGCCATCCGATCCGGGCTTCGGGGCCACGGTGTTCGATGCGGGCGTCCCCGACGGGATGCTGAGCGCGCACAGCGCCTATTGGGATCCGCAGACGAACGCGCTCACGACGATGGGGCAGATCATCGCCGGTGTGCGGATCGACGGACCCAGGTGACCCGCGATGATGACGGCACGCGCACAGGGCCGCCATCGAAGGTGAATCCCTTCGAAGAGCGGCCCGTTGTGCGCTGTGGGGATCGGCGTGATCCGTCGGTGCATGGTTCTCGGCATTGCTACTCGCGTCGGACGTGGCGCGTCAGCTGTTCCCCGGTTCGATCGGGCCGTCATGACCTTCGAAAACGAAGCGGTTGGTGGTTCAACTGCGTCCATGAGACGCGCTCTTGTTCGAGATTCGGCGCAGCGCGCGCCGTGCGCACTGGGATTCATCCGGATGAGTACGAAGCGTGGCTTCGCGTGGCGAGCTCACAGGACAGCGGTGATGTCTGCGGTGTCGTAGCTGCTGGAAGTGTCGTAGCTGGAGGCTGAGTAGTCGTACGAGCTGGAGGTGTCGTAGCCGGTGCCGCCGTAGTAGCCGTCAGCGGTGGAGGGGGAGTCGGTTCCGAAGGGGTCGGCGCCGGCGGTGTACAGGTCGGTCCCGGTGGACCAGTCGTTGTTGGAGACGGTGCTCCAGTAGCTCGAGGCATCCATGTCGCCGGAGTTGTAGGCATCCCAGGACAGTTGGTAGGCCTCGTTGGAGGCGGTGGTGAAGTCCTGGTAGCCGTAGTCGCCGTAATCGCTCATCGGGGTG
Source organism: Mycobacteriales bacterium (assembly GCA_038245175.1). GTDB lineage: Bacteria > Actinomycetota > Actinomycetes > Mycobacteriales > Nakamurellaceae > Nakamurella. The sequence continues at coordinate 214,999 of JBBRSR010000004.1, forward strand.
CCTTTCGGAAGTGGCCCGGTGGGTCCGGGCTTACTGATACATCTGATGCGACGGGTCAGGGGAATGTTCCCGATCCGGCACGGTCACCCTTCTTCCGGGCCCCGTCGGGACTCGGCGATCACGCGCCTGTACAGCTGTGATTGTTGCTGTGCCAACTCGTCCCACCGCAGCCGCGACACCGCAGCCGGACCGGCCGCCCCCAACCGGTCCCGGCGCTGTGGGTCCCTGCTCATCGCCGCGATGGCGTCGCCGAGTTCGGTCGGGTCCATTCTGCCCACCAGGACCCCGGCCGCCGGCGTGACGATCGAATGCAGACAGGGAATATCGAACGCAATGACGGGGGTCGCGACGGCCAGCGCCTCGGCGGCCACCATGCCGAAGGTCTCGTATCGGCTTGGCATGACAATCATCTTCTTGGCTGCCAACCAGTCCAGGCGTTCGTCCATCGGAATGCGCCCGACGAAGTGCACGCGGCCGGCAATCCCGAGAGTCGCGGCAAGCTGTTCCAGCTGATGTCTGTCGGGACCGTCGCCGCCCAGCTTCAGATCCTCGTCCACCTTCTCGGAAATTCCGGCGTACGCGTGCAGCAGCAGGTCCAGCCCCTTCTGGGCGATTTCCAACCGGCCGAGGTAGCCGATATCGCGCCGAGGCATCGAGCGCGGCAGAAATGCGTCGTCGTCGAGACCATTGAGGATGGTGACGACCTCGGCGCGCGGGTTTCGGCGCCTAAGCTCGGTGGCGAGGTCTTCGGAAACGGCGAGCAGGTGCCGGTGGGAGGCCAACCCGATGCGCTCGACAATGTTGAACGGTAGGTGATACTGCGCGGCCTTCTGGGCGGCGAAGAGCCATTGCACGACGCCGATGACCGGTCGCCGGGTCAGCCAGGGCACCGCGACCGACGAGAACGGCGCGCTGAAGTCTTCGACGACGAGATCGGAATCCCAGCGTGCGAGGGAATACGGAATGCTCAGGAAATAGCTGAGGTTGCCCGCAATTCGTCCGAAGCCGAGCCCGACGTGGACGTAGCGCACACCACCGTCGACCCAATCCACAGCGCCGCGGTACCTGGCGCAAACCACCGTGATGTCGTAGTCGGCGGCGAGCCGGCGGTTGATCTCGAACGTGCGGATCGAGCCTCCGCCGGCGCCAGGGGACCGCGGGTCTTCGAACGCGAGATGCAGGACCCGTGGACGGCCGCGGCCACGTTCATTGTCAGCGGTGCGTTCGGCGAACCGCAGCAATTTCCGCAGCGCCGGCAAGCCGACGACGACGGCTGCCCAGATGAACCACAGCAGGGGCCGGGCGCGCAGCAGGACGAGCGGGGCAGCCAGCAGAAGCGAGACGGCTGCGGTCCGGACGAGCCCGCTCGTGCTACCGGGCCAGGTGCGATGCGCTCGATGCGTCAGCACCGCTGCACTGACGGCTGCGCCAACGGCTACCGCCAGGGTGAGCCCGATGATGCCGTCGACGGCAAGTCCCGTCGTCACCAATATGCCCTGCAGAACGATCGCGGCCCCCAGTAGAACGACGATTCGGGAGTACGTTTTCGAGGCCTGGAAATAGGTGGTGATGAGGTTGATGGTTCCCATGAAGAAGCCGCCGATTGCGGCGAGGGGAAGGATTGCGGCGACGTTTCCATAGTCTGCCGGGAAGAGATGACTGGTCACGACAGGAGGAAGCGTCGCCGTGACCACAGTGATCGGAATGCACAGCTGCCCATAGAGGACGAGGGAATCGCGAGTGCTGAGAGCGGTGTCGGCGCGCCGCGCCACCAGGCGCGGAAACACCACCAGAGAAAGGGAGCTGGCAACGAAAACCGGAACCCGCGCAAGAATCTGAGCCGCCTGATAGGTCGCCAAATTCGTGGTGCTGACGATCAGAAGGCTGGCCAGCACGATGTCCAAGCTGGCCAGGACAGCAGTGGCCGCCTGGACCGTCAGCAGACCACGGGTGTCAAGCCACAAACCTCGACTGGTGAGCGAACTCCGAACCCAGCGCAGATCGGGCTTCATCACCCCCAAGCTGACCCCAGCCACGACGGCCGCCCCCACGGCGAAGCCGGCAATTGCGCCACTGGCGCCCCACCCGAGCGCCACCAACCCCAGGCCCAGTCCGGCCTTGACCACCACCTCGGCGATCCGCAGACCGGTGACCAGACCGAAACGTTCGAGACCTTCCAGGTAGCCCACCGCCGTGGCCGCCGTGAAGATCATCACGACCGCGGCGAAAACCGCTGCGACGGTGGCGTTGTCGGCGTAGTGCAGGGCGATCAAGCCAGTTGCCAGCCCTGCGCCGACCGCCTGCACGGCGGTCACCACCAAGCAGAAGCTCACCGCGGCCCGCCGCCGCGGCTGGTCCTCGCGTGCGCCGGCGATTTCCCTACTCAACACCCACGGGATCGAGGCACCCGAAATAGTCCCGCAGACCAGGAGCAACGCCGAAGCCGACCCGACGATCGCGTACTGGGCGGCCGGCAGCATCCAGATGAGCGCCAGTGTGTAGCCATAGTTGAGCGCTGACACGATGGCCGTGGCGGCGATGATCTTCGCCTCCCCGGCCTTGGCCGGCGCCGGTACCGCGCCGCCCACCAATGGTTCAGCGGTACTCACGGCGCGGCGAAGTGCACGCCGCAGACGCAGTACAAGCGCAGACCGTCCTGCCCGGATCCCGTGCTCTGGAAGGCAAGTGTTGCCCGACTCTCCAGTTGCGTCTGGAAGGATTTGGTGGCGCTGCCGTAGCCCTGGTCGACCAGGGTGGTCGACAGCAGGATGTAGTCGACGTGGTTGGCCTGCAGAGCGGCGATGGTGTGCCAATCGCCGAGCACGGCACCGCGGATCAGGAATTGCGCGACATCTTCCGTCACCGAGATGATGCTGCCGGGTGGCACGTTGGCCAGTTCCCACGCCAGGAATTGCTGATATGCGCCCGTGGGACCGGTATGAACCACTATCCACACGGCGCCGTTGATCAGCAGAGCCAGAGCCAGGACTCCGGCGCACACCCGCTGCCAGATTTGCGGCCACGACGGGACGCTCAGCGAGGCCCACACGCACAGCGCAGCCACCGCCGGGAGCACCATGATGTAGAACATCTGCGCCTCCAGGGTGCCGAACAGGATGGCGTACGAGAGGTAGCCACCCGCCGCGAGCGACCAGATGGTGATGAGCAGCCCGACGCGCTCCCGGGCACTCGCGTCCGATCGCCAGGCGGGTCGCCACGGCCGAAATCGCCGCAGCAGCAACAGCGTTGCCAAAAACCCCAGGCCCAGTAGGGCATAGGTGACACCGTTCGAGGCCGCGTTGGCGAGCAGTCGCGATAGAAATGAGACCTGAGTGCTGGCCGCATTGAACCCCGTCTGCTGGTCTGCTCCCACCAGGCGACGGATGCCCGCGAACTGGGCGCTCCACCACGAAGCGAATCCCGTCGTCAGGCCGACAGCGACGACATACCCGGCATATCCAGTCGCGGCGATCACCAACACGAGTGCGATATGACGACGGGGCAGCACCCAGTTGGTCGCGAGCAGGATCAGCAGGGTCGCGATCACCACCAGCCCGAAGGTTTCCTTGGTACAGACGACAAGACCGCCGAAGACGCCTGCGCCGCCGATGTACCAGCGCGCCTTCGTCGTGGCACCTGTCTCGCAGGTCGCGGCCGCCAGGAAGCAGAACATCGCCACCGCGGCCGCCTGCGCAGGTGCCTCGAGCATCACCTCGCTGTTGTAGAGGATGACGAACGGGCTGAGCCCCACCAGCGCCGCTGCGGCCAGCGCATAGCGCTGGTCGGCCGCTTGCCGAACGAGGAGATAGGCGCCGGCGCCGGCCAGGGCGCCGAACACAGCGCTGACCGGACGCAGGTCGAGAAGCTGATGCTCGAGGTCGCCGCCTCGCCCGAACACATTGAGAACCGCGCCGAAGATGCCGAGCGCCGCCGGTGGATGAAGGTTGAAGGGAACGCCGTCCAGCGTGACGCCATTGCCGGTGGCGATGCTATCGGCGAGGCGGGTGTAGGTGACTTCGTCGATGAAGATGTCATAGGCGTCGCGCACTCGGGTCAGGCAGAGCGTGAGTTGGGCCAGGACTATCAGACCGACCGCGACAACTCGATGGTTGGCTACCGCGCGCAGGCCGACAGGGCTGAGCACCGTCACTTCCGGGTCAACCCGTCCGATCCGTCTGGCGGGGCGAGTTCCGTCAGGTCGAGCAGGTCGAAAAGTTCGATGAGCGGGGAGATCCGGTCACGGGGACGGGCGACTACCACCTGTAGCGTCGGATCGTTGATGAGCGCTTCGGGAAGGCCGGCTCGGCGCAATGCGGCCACCGTGGTCTGGGTATCCGCGCCCGGCAACAGAATCGCGAACCCTCTGGCATTCATCGTCCATTTGTCGTCGACCCGGAAGTTGGGGCGCCAGCCAGGGGGCAGCATGCTCGTCGGCACGTGCACCACGGTGGCGACATCCGTGCTGATCCGTCGATCCTCCGAATGCTGCAGCCGGCCGCGCTCGGCTTGCAGGATCCCCATCATCTGACTTGCCATCTCGGTCCAGGTGAACGTCGTGGCCCAATGTTTGGCCCGTTCCCCGATCGCCCGGGCAAAGAGCGGATCCTGCAGTTCCGTCAGTGCCGCGGTCATCGCCCCGGCGAGACTCTCCGGGTCATCGATCAGCCACCCGGTCTCACCGTCGAGAATCGAGTCACGAAGTCCCGGACGGCGACAGGCCAGGGCCGGGACGCCGAACTGGTTGGCCTCCAGCACCGACAGTCCCCAACCCTCTCCGCGGGAAGCGTTCACGGTCATCCACGCCGTGCTGAGCAGTCGGTCTCGATCGGCCGCCTCGAGTGGTCCATGGATCCTCACGTGTGCCCCGATATCGAGCGCGACCACCAGTCGTTCGAGATCGCCACGCTCAGGGCCGTCACCGACGATATGCAGCCGGATGGACGGAAAGGTAACCACCAGGGCGGGCATGGCCTGGACTATCAGGCTGGTGCGCTTGTGCACGACCAGTCGGCCCACACAAACGATGCTCTCGTGTTCCGTTCGCACCCTGGGCTTGGCGCTGTCCCCCTGCAGCAGGCTGAGACCGGGCGGGACCACATGAATCGATCCACGAAGGTGCAGTTGGCGGCGCACCTCCTGACCGGTGGAAGGCGAAACGACCGCGATCGCCCGCTTTCCGTAGACCACTCGGCCACCGACCCGCTCGAGCCAGCGACCGACCGCCGCCATCGGCGGCGAGAAGTAGAGGCCGAACTGCTGCTGGTGTACGTGATGCATGAGCAGAACGACCGGAGTGGACCGGCGAACCACGAGCGGGGTGAAGAAGGGAATCCCGTTCTCGGAATCGATGACGCCCTCAAGTGACCCTCGGTGCAGGGCCAGCCACAGCAGAGCCCACGGGTAGACGGCGAACCGACTGCCCCGACGTCTGACCGTGTAGCCATCGCGTTGCTCGGTGGCCGGGCACCCAGCCACCGCAGCCGTCAACAGGATCACCTCATGACCATCGGCGGCGAAGAGCTCCGCGAGCTTCTCGCAGACCACCTCGGCACCCCCGGCGTCAGGGTGACTGCTGTCCCGCCAATTGGTGATGACAAGCCACCGCCTGCTCCGGCCGAGAGAGGGCGGCCTCACAGCGTCTCGGTTCGGGTAGCAGCGGCGTTGAGAGCACTGCCGACGGCGTGCATTTCGCGGAACGCGGCCAGTCCGTCCGCGAGCGGCCGGAACGTCGAGCCGTCCTGGTCGCTCCATTCGATCGGCAACTCGATCATCTTCAGGTTCAGCTGACGCGCCCGGGCCAGGATCTCGACATCGAACGCGAACCCCGTCAGGACGCTCCGTTCGAACAGCATGCGGGCGGCGTCGCCGCGAAAGAGCTTGAAGCCACACTGCGTGTCGGAGATGGAGCCGGTGAATTTCCTGGCCATAGCGCGGAAGGCCATGCCCCCCAAGCGGCGCAGCAGCCGCTGCGCCTGAAGATATTCCACGCCCGCCGTTCGACGGGAGCCGATCACCACATCCCATCCCGACCGGAGCAGGTCGATCCCGGGAACGATGGCCGACGGCGGGGTCGACAGATCGGCGTCGTAGTACCCGACGAACGGTGCATGGGAGAAGAGGATTCCGGTTCGGACGGCGGCGCCCTTGCCCCTGGTACGGCAACTGATGACTGCCATCGGAACATCTGCGCGGCCGGCCAGATCCACCGCCTCCGTCGTCGTGTCGGAACTTCCGTTGTCGACCACGACAATCCGGATGACCCACGGTTGGCTGACGATCACCTGACAGATCGCCGCCACCGTCGCACCGATTCGGAGTTCCTCGTTGAACGCAGGGATGACCAGATCAAGCTGCGGTACGACAGTTTTCGGTGTCGCCCGGCCTGACCAACCGGTCCGCAGCCCACGGTCGTTGAATTGCTCGCGCTGCGCCTGTGTCGTCCGCATGGCACCTTTCGTCACGCCGTTCGGGTCGGCTCCGATGCCTGATCGACCTGTGGGTCGCTCACTCCTCACCAGATTTATCGGGCGGTGCCGCGTCGACTTGAGGCAATTCGGTGGTGGATCGTCAGAATCTCCTGCTCAGCAGGTCCGATGGCGAGTGCATCGACCCGAGTTCAGCAACAGCCCCGTGCACCCGACGAGCAGCCGCAACTGCCGGTACCACCGACTGGACCGTCCAGGTGGTGCCGTCCAGGCAGAGGTAGCCCACTCCGCCGGTGATGATGGCACTGGTGTCGACCAGCCGCGGATCGACCGACAGACCTCTGCCATCGGCTTTGAGGACAGCTTCCTTGGCCACCCACATCTGCAGAAAAGTGCGGGCCCGGTCGGCGTCCGGCAGTGACTCCAGGAGCGCCCATTCCTGCGGAGCCAGTACCGTACGGGGTAACTCGGGCGCCAAAGACCCTCGCGCGTCGTCGATCTCGATATCGACACCGACGCGGGTATCGGCGATCGCGACGACAGCCCGGCCACCGGAGGAGGACACGCTGAACTCGATCGGCGTCCCGACGACCTCCGGGCGTCCGTGGTCGCGGGCACCGCAGTACCAGCATCGGCGAACGATCTGAAGTTCAGCGGGCGGCAAACCTGAACTGGCGCCGAGGATGTGCCGGGTGGCCGCCCGCCTGGCGATGAATCGGCGGCGCAGGATCTCGGTGCTCAACCTGCCGCTCATCTCCCGGTCGGCGGGTGAGACCACCTGGAGGACCTCGGGACGGGTGGCGACGTCGTCGAGATCGACAGACCACAGCTCGATTGTCATGTTGCCCTCGGTGAGGTCCTAGTAGCATAGGGTAGGCGACTGCCCGGTGGTCCCTTGGCAGCGCCGGCCGCGGGGGGAGGCAGGCGAACCATGAAAGCGTCGGACGAGTCGGTCGTCACCCTTCTGCGCGACCAGTTGCGCAAGACTCCGCTGACGGTGGCGTTGGACGACGGTCAGCATCGGTGGACCTATCAGGATCTTCACGCCAGGGCCGATCGCATCGCTGATCTGCTGCAGCGCAACGGTATCAGCCCTGGCGACCGGGTCGGAGTGTGCATGCCGCGGACGAATGACGCGGTCGCCGCGATCATCGGTGTGCTGGTCGCGGGTGGCGCGTACGTTCCATTGGATCCGACCTACCCACCCGAGCGACTGGCGCTGATGTGTGAGCGCGCCGCAATGAAATTGATCCTCGGGCCGGCGGGCCTGACGAGCCGGCTATCGATCGACGTGCTCCGCCTGGACCCGACCGACCGCGCCGGGGATTCGCAGGTGCCATCCGAACGACGTCCTGTCTACGACGGGGCGTTGCCGGCCTATGTGCTCTTCACCTCGGGATCAACCGGGACGCCCAAGGGGGTGCAGGTCTCGCACCGCAATGTCGTTGCCCTGTTGCGGTGGGCCCGGACGGCATTCTCGCCCGGCGAGTTCGGCGCGACCGCGCTCGGCGCGTCGTTCAACTTCGACGTGTCGGTCTTCGAGATGTTCGCTCCGCTGACCGCCGGCGGGATGGTGAGGGTACTGCGCAACGCGCTGTCACTGGGGGTGATGGGATCGGACGACCCCATCACCCTGGCCTTCACCACGCCGTCGGTGCTGGGCGAGCTCATGCGGCTGGGGCGCGTTCCGGACACCCTGCGCACCCTCATTGTCGGGGGTGAGGTATTTCCGTCCGCTTTGGCGCGGAGCGTGTTGGAGCAGACCTCGGTGGGCCGCCTGATGACCGTCTACGGTCCCACTGAAACCACGGTGCTCACCACTCAGTACGAGTTGACCCTTCCGGTCGACGACCCGCTGCCGATCGGCAGAGAACTGCCGGGCCTGCGTCACTTCATTCTGGACGCACAACTCAATCCGGTGGTCGATGGCGAGGTGGGTGAATTGTCCATCGCCGGCGACCAGGTTGCGGACGGCTATCTCAATGATCCGGTGCAAACCGCCGAGCGGTTCATCACCTGGGAGAGGCCGCCGGGGCCGGCCCAGCGGATCTACCGGAGTGGGGATCTCGGGCGCCGAAGACCGGACGGTGTGCTCGAGTTCCACGGGCGCAACGACAAGCAGATCAAGGTGCGTGGGTACCGGATCGAGCCGGGGGAGATCGAGGCGGTGATGTCCCGCCAACCAGGTGTGGCCCAGGCCTTCGTGCGGTCCGTGGGAGACGGCGCCGCGGCAAAACTCGTCGGCTACGTGGTGCCGGGAAACGGCACGTTGGTGATAGACGATCTGATGGCGGCCCTGCGCGCCGCCCTGACGCCCTATATGGTCCCGGTCGGGGTGCTGATCGTTCCGAGGTTCTCGCTGACTCCATCGGGAAAGCTCGATGAGGCCGAGCTCCCAGCATGGGCACCGCCGATGGTCGACACAGATGCCCGGTCGGGACAGGTTCTTGGCGAGGACGAAACAATGGTGGCCGCGCTGATCTGCGAACAGCTCGGCTTGAATCGACCGATCGGCCCCGACGTCGACTTCATCGACGACCTGGGGGGTACCTCGCTGCAGTTGGTGAACCTCTTGGCTGCCATGGAGCAGGTATTTCACTGCCGACTTCGAATCGACCAGGTGGTGGCCGATACGACGCTGGCGGGACTTGCCGGGCTCGTCCACGGCGACACCGGAGTCAGTGTGGCCCGGATGGTCTTGCACGGCGGCGGGACCAAGCCACCGCTGTTCCTGTTTCATGCCTACCTTGGGGCCGTCCTGCGCTACCGCCGGCTGGAGCCCTACCTCTCCGCGGATCGACCGCTCGTCGCCATCTGTGCTCGGAATCAGGGCGACACCGAGAATGTGACGTCGATCGGCGACATGGCCGAGCGGGTGCTGGCTCAGGTCCTTGATCTGCAACCGACCGGGCCATACCGACTGGGAGGCCACTCGGCAGGCGGCCTCATCGCCTATGAAGTAGCGTGCAGGCTGGTCGAAATGGGCGCAGAGGTGAGCAATCTGATCATCCTCGACTCGCCTGTCACTTCGCCGCGGTGGCGATATTACTGGGCCGAGACGGTACTGAACTGGTCGGAGGTTCGGCACGCATCGGCGGCCGTCCGTCTCGCCCGGATCAGACGAGCAGTGATGAGCCGGCTCAGTCTGCACCGCCGAGGCAATGCCCAGAACAGGGTCGAAGTCGCCATCGAGCAGGCGAATCGACTCAGCAATCTGGCCTGTCTGCGTTATGTGACCCCGAACTACACCGGCGACATGTGCATCTTCCGCAGCGCTCAGGGGATCAGGATGGCGGCCGGCGATCGCTCGCTCGGCTGGGCGCGGCACGTCGGCGGGATCATCACCTATGTCGACATCGAGGGCGGGCACACCACGATGTTCGAGCCGGAGTTCGTGGCCTCCCTGGCCGGACACATCAACGATGTGCTCGGGGACGAACTGGCGATCGCCCGTTGAGAGCGACCCCCGCGCTGATGGCTGCCGTCGTGGCACTGGTCATCGGATTGCTGGCCGCACCCGGGAGACCGGTCGCCCTGGCGAGCACGCCTGGGATCTGGTATGGCACCTTGCAGGCGAACACAGCGCAAAAGTCGGCGTTGAAGTCAGCTCAGGTGACGACGGTCAGCCTGGAGGTGGGGTGGAATGTGTTGCAACCCCGCCCGGGCGCGCTCGATCCCACCGCGGTGGCCGCGGCGCGAGCACAATTGCGCACCTGGACCGCTGCCGGTTTCCGGGTTCACCTGGACCTGGGTCTGCAGTACGCGCCGGACTGGGTCTTCGCGCTGAACAGCGCCACCCGGCTGCGGGATCAGTACGGCGACGTCTGGAAACCAGCCTCGGCCAGCGGTGGCAACTTCGCCAATGCGGTCTTCGACGCCGAGGTTCGGACGGCGGAGGCCATCTACATCTCCCTGCTTGCCCAGGCCCTGGCGCCGACTGTGCCGACCGGTGTGCGGGTGGGCGGACTCAACGCAGGCGAGCTGAGCTACCCACCGGCGGTGAAGAATCAGTCTTCGCCCAGCGGACGGGGCACCGGACTGTGGATGTACGATCCCAGCGCCCAAACCGGCGCGCCGGCAGCGATCCGCGGCTGGAAGCCGGGCGATAGCAACACGCAGGGACAGGCACAGAAGGCACTGGATTACTACTTCGGCATGCTCACCGATTACACGGGCTGGCTCCTTTCCGTGGTGCACCGCGCGTTCCCGTCGGCAGACCTGCTGCTCTTGCTCCCCGGTTGGGGACTCCGCCCGGGCCAGGAAAGCGCCGCCGTCAACGGTAACCTCAAATACACCTCCGCCGGCGAGACGACCAACGGCATCACGCAGGGTCTGGACTGGACCGATCAGCTGAATATCTTGTCCGGCTACGGTTCGGCCGGCGTGGCCTACACCACCTGGCTGGATGGCTGCTCCTCGGATTGCCACGACACGACCCCGGCCTACGAAAGCCCCGCCGGCTATCTGCACTCTCTCACCGCGCCCAGGCACCTTCGACTGGCCGGCGAGAATACCGGCGGCAATGGACCCACCGCGATGCCGCTGTGCCTGGCCCGGGTCCGCGCTCTGGGAATGGTCGGCATGATGTGGATGAGCGCGACGGACGTACTCGGCAATCCCTTGCTCCTTCGCACCTATTCCGCCGCCGCCGCGGGTCACTGACCGATCAGCCGTCGTCAGGCGAGCGTTCCCGACGCAGTGTCGGTGATCCTTGTTACCGTTGCCAGATGATCGATCATTTGGGCATTCAGGCCCCTGACGTCGCCGGCACAGCAGCCTTCTACATCCAGGTATTCGCGCCTCTCGGGTTCGCTGAAGCCCGCCGGATCGAGTTTCCGGGAGGGCTGGTCGTCGGGCTTGCCGGACCCGATGGGCAACCGCACTTCTGGATCAGCCCCTTGACCGATGACGGGAATCGGGAGATCCACGTCGCCTTCGGGGCACCCTCGCGGGCGGCGGTCGATGCCGTCGAGCGGGGGGCTCGGGAGTGGGGCGCGGAAATACTGCATGCCGCGCGCGAATTCCCGGAATACCACCCGGGTTACTACGGCGTCTTCGTGCGCGATCCGGCAGGTAACAATGCCGAAGCGGTGTTCCACGGATAGCGGTGCCGGCTGTTCAATGCGTTCGCATTGACGCCGGGCTAGTGTGAGTGCAGTTGCGGGGAGGAATGCGCCAATGACCACCGAGTTGACCACCACCACTACCAATTTCGACACCAAGGGTGCCTACGTGCACACCGGTGAGGAATTCAGCCGGGATTCCCGGTACATCGAAACCCGGGTCACGGCCGATGGTCTTGATGGATTCACGGTGCAGCCCGACAGGTACCGGCTGGTCGTCTCCCGAGCCTGCCCGTGGGCGAACCGGGCGATCATCGTCCGTCGACTGCTCGGGCTTGAGCACGTCTTGTCGATGGGCATCTGCGGCCCCACCCACGACAAGCGCAGCTGGACTTTCGATCTCGACCCCGGCGGGGTCGACCCGGTACTGGGCATCGAGCGTCTGCAGCAGGCCTTCTTTGCGCGTGACCCGGAGTATCCCCGGGGGATCACCGTCCCGGCGCTGGTGGACATTCCGACCGGCAAGGTGGTCACCAACGACTTCGCCCAGATGACGCTCGACTTCTCCACCGAGTGGACCCGATATCACCGGCCGGGCGCGCCCGACCTCTATCCGGAGCGGCTGCGGAGCGAGATCGACGAGGTCGCCGACCTGGTCTACAACGATGTCAACAACGGTGTCTACCGATGCGGCTTCGCCGGCTCGCAGGGTTCCTACGAGCGGGCCTACGACCGGCTTTACGCTCGGCTGGATTGGCTCACCGAGCGGCTGGCCGCCCAGCGGTATCTCGTCGGGGACACGATCACCGAGGCCGACGTCCGGCTGTTCACCACGTTGGCCCGCTTCGATCCGGTCTATCACGGGCACTTCAAGTGCAACCGCTCGAAGCTGAGTGAAATGCCGGTCCTCTGGGCCTATGCCCGAGACCTGTTCCAGACACCGGGATTTGGCGACACCATCGATTTCGTGCAGATCAAGCAGCACTACTACATCGTGCACACGGACATCAATCCGACGCAGATCGTGCCGAAGGGGCCGGACCTGACGAACTGGCTGACTCCGCACGGTCGGGAAGCGCTCGGCGGCCGGCCGTTCGGCGACGGAACCCCGCCCGGACCGCCGATTCCGTCCGAGGTTGTCCAGGCCGACCATGCGGTGCCGGTCCGCTGATTCCTACCAGGACGTGGACCGTGGGCGACCCTCGTCGTAACCGGCGGCGCTCTGAATCCCGACGACGGCGCGCTCATTGAACGCGGTGATGGTGGTCGCTCCGGCGTAGGTGAATGAGCTGCGTACGCCGGCGATGATCGAGTCCACCAAGTCCTCGACGCCCGGCCGAGCCGGATCCAGGTACATCCGTGACGTCGAGATGCCCTCCTCGAACAATGCCGAGCGGGCTCGGTCGAAGGCGGACTGGGTGCGGGTACGGTGCCGGACGGCGCGAGCCGATGCCATCCCGAAGCTTTCCTTGTAGAGCCGACCGTCGGCGTCGCGGGACAGGTCGCCGGCGCTTTCGTACGTGCCGGCGAACCAGGATCCGATCATCACGTTGGCCGCTCCGGCGGCCAGTGCCAGCGCGACGTCGCGTGGGTACTTCACGCCGCCGTCCGCCCAGACCGTGGCGCCGGCCTCGCGTGCCGCGGCCGCGCATTCCAGGACTGCGGAGAACTGCGGTCGTCCGACGCCGGTCATCATCCGAGTGGTGCACATGGCGCCCGGACCCACCCCGACCTTGATGATGTCGGCGCCGGCGGCGACCAGGTCGGCCGCGCCGAGCGCGGAAACCACATTGCCGGCGACGATCGGGACGCGCCGGCCGGACTCGTCGGCGAACTGGTCGCGAGTGGCGACGACCACGGCGAGCGACTCGATCATCTTGTCCTGGTGGCCGTGGGCGGTGTCCACGACCAGGACGTCGGCGTGGGCGGCGAGCAAGGAGCGAGCCCGGCCGGCGACGTCGCCGTTGATCCCGATCGCGGCGCCGACGAGCAGGTTGCCCGCAGCGTCCACCGCTGGTGTGTAGATCGCGGACCGCAACACGCCCTTGCGGGTCAGGACGCCGAGCATCCGGTCACCGTCCAGGACCGGGATCACGTCGAGATGGCGGCTGGTCAACACGTCGAAGGCATCCCGCAGGTCGGCGTCCTTGGTGACGGTGACGATGTCGGCGGTCATCACCGCGGACGCGCGAGCGAAGCGGTCCACCTCCTGGCAGTCGCGGTCGGTGATGATGCCGATCGGTTTGCCCTGGTCGAGCACCACCGCGGCACCGTGGGTCCGCTTGCCCAGCAACGACAGCACCTCGGCGACCGCCGCGTCCGGCCCGACCGTGATCGGTGTTTCGAAGACGGGGTCGGCGTCCTTGACGTACCGGATGGCGGCGGCGACGGCATCGAGGGGGATGTCCTGCGGCAGGACGGCCATGCCGCCGCGGCGCGCGATGGTTTCGGCCATTCGCCGGCCCGCCACGGCCGTCATATTGGCCACCACCACCGGGATCGTGGTGCCGATACCGTCCGGTGTCCGCAGGTCGACGTCGAGCCGGGAACTGACCGAGGATCGGGACGGGACGAGGAAGACGTCCGAATAGGTCAGGTCTACGGTCGGCTGCACTCCGTTGAGAAACTTCACGGAAGTCGATCGTACGGGGCGGTGTGGACTTGTCACGGAGCGGTACATCTCGGTTCCCGGAGTGCGCTCCACGAGCGCATATTCATCCAGGGGTGGAGGGTGCCGCGCCGCTTGGCGGGCAGTCGGAATCTGCACTCGAATCGCGCGAGGGCCCGGCGCCTCAGGAGGTCTCGCAAGTACCTGATGCTGATTCGAACAGATGTTTCCGCGGAAACATCTGTCCCGCTGCCAGAGATTGTTTCGCTTGGAGCGCCGGGCCGGACCCCGAACTGTCACCGCAATCGAGGGTGCAGCTGCGGGCCGCCGCGGCACCCCGCCCGCACCCCTGGTGCGTAGGTGGATATGCACTCGAGTTGGCGCCTCCGCCAGCGTTCACCCGCCGTACGGCAGCACCGGCCAGCAGGTGGACGAACCGCAGCGTCGCGGTCCGCTCGTCCCAGACCGGTCCCTCGCCGTGCCCGCAGATCGGGGTCGGTGACCGGCAGCGCCCGCAGATTCATGATGTGTGCGATGAGAACTCGTAGCGCCGGGTGCGATGTGCGAGACGGTCGACGGCGCTGACTCCGGCCAACGCGGCGATCTCGCCGGCCAGGGCGGCGCCCATCCGCCGGCTGAACGTGAGGGGCTCCTGCGAAGCATCCGGAAACTCCGGCACCAAGGCATCGACGATCCCGCGACGCCGCAGGTCGGTAGCCCGAACCCCTTGGGACGCAGCCATTTCCGGTCCATGCGACGGATCACCGTGATACACGATGGCGCTGGCACCTTCCGGCGGCAGCGGGGACAGCCAGGCATGCCGGGCGGCCAGCACCCGGTCGGCCGGCAGCAGCGCCAGCGCGCCGCCACCGGATCCCTGACCGAGCAGGACGCACACCGTCGGCGCCGGCAGTGTCACCAGATCGGCCAGGCAACGGGCGATCTCGCCGGCCAGCCCACCTTCCTCGGCCTCCTTGGACAGCGCCGCGCCGGGCGTATCGATCACCGACACCAGCGGCAGTTTCAACTCCGCCGCCAGCCGCATACCCCGCCGCGCGGTGCGCAGTGCCGCGGGCCCGAGGGGTCCCCAGCTGGCCTGCGAAGCCCGGTCCTGGCCGAGCAGCACACACGATTGCCCAGTGAATCGGGCCAGCACCAGGATCAGCGCCGCCTGCTGCTCACCCTGTCCGGTTCCGTGCAACGGCACCACGTCGGTGGCGGCGTACCGCAATAGCTCTCGGACGCCGGGCCGGTCGGGCAGCCTGGTCAGCTGGATCGAATCCCAGGCCGAAACCTCGTCCTGCTCGATGACGGCCACCACCGGGGCGTCCGCGTCCGGGTCGCGGCGAGCCATCACCGTCAACGCCCGGGAGGTCAGTTCGGCGAGCCGCTCGGCGGGCACTACCGCGTCGATCAAACCATGGGCGGCAAGATTCTCCGCGGTCTGGACGCCCGGCGGGAACGGCGTGCCGTAGATCGCCTGGTAGACCTTCGGCCCGAGAAAACCGACCAGCGCGCCGGGCTCGCCGACCGACAGATGACCGAGTGAGCCCCAGGAGGCGAAGACCCCGCCGGTGGTCGGGTGCCGCAGGTACACCAGGTAAGGCAGGCCCGCCCCCTTGTGCGCGGTGATCGCGGCAGTGATTCTCACCATCTGGACGAACGCGGCCGCGCCCTCCTGCATCCGGGTACCCCCCGACGCGGTGGCCGCCAGCAACGGCAGGCCTTCGGCGGTGGCCCGCCGGATCGACCGCTCGAGCCGATCGGTCGCCGCCAGCCCGATGGAGCCGCCGAGGAAGCGGAACTCGTTGGACAGCAGGGCGACCCGGCGGCCGCGGATCCTGCCCGCGCCGGTGATCACCGCTTCGTCGGTGCCGGCCTTGACCGCGGCGTCGGCCAGCTCGGTGAGATATCCGGCGTCCATACCCGGCGGCTGGCGGATCGGGGCATCCCAGCTCTCGAAAGTGCCCTTGTCGAGCACGATGTCCAGCAATTCACGGGCACCCGGCCGTGACTTCATTCCGCCGTCGCGAGCCACGCCAGCACTTCGTCGGTGTGCTGACCCAGGGTCGGCGGCGCCGCATTTTTCTGGTGCCATTCCTGTCCGGCCGAGTCGAAGAAGCGCAGTGGCGGGCCAGGAAGTTCGATGGTGCCGAGCACCTCGTGTTCCACCGGAATCACCAGCCCCTGGGACCGGGTCTGGTCCCAGTCGTAGACCTCCTGCAGGTTCTTCACCTGACCGCTCGGGACACCCACCGAGGCGAGTGTAGCCAGCAGGTCGGCGGTCGAATAGGTACCGAAGACATCTTCGACAGCGGCCCTGACCGCGGCCGCGTTCCGCACCCGGTCGCTGTTGGTGGCAAAACCGTCGCCGTCGACCGGTAGCCCGAACGTGGTCGCGAACTTCGCCCACAGACCCTGCGATCCCACCGCGATCTGCACGACGCCATCCGCGGAATGGAACAGTCCGTAGGGGCAGATCGATGGGTGATGCGGACCCTCGGCGGCCGGAATCTGGCCGGCGACGGTCCATCGGGTGCCCTGGTAGGCGTGTACTCCGACCACAGCTGCCAGCAACGAGGTGCGGACGACGCCGCCCACTCCGGTGCGGGCCCGCTCGTACAGCGCGGCGACGACGCCGTACGCCCCGTACATCCCGGCCAGCAGGTCGGAAATGGGCACACCGGTTTTGGTCGGAGTGTCCGCATCGGGGCCGGTCATCGACATCAGTCCGGCCTCGCCCTGGGCGATCTGGTCGTAGCCGGGCCGCCCGCCCTCCGGCCCATCATGGCCGAATCCGGAGATCGACAGCACCACCAGCCGCGGGTTGAGGGCGGCGAGTTGCCGCATCGAGAAGCCGAGCCGATCGAGCACCCCCGACCGGAAGTTCTCCAGCAGCACATCGGCGCGACGGACCAGTTCGGTCAGCGCGGCCCGGCCGTGCTCGGATTTCAGATCCAGCGTGATCGACTGCTTGTTGCGGTTGCAGGACAGGAAGTAGGTGGAGATGTCGCCGTCAGGTCCGACGAACGGCGGGCCCCAGCCACGGGTGTCGTCGCCGGTCCCGGGGGTTTCGATCTTGATCACCCTAGCCCCGAGATCCCCGAGCATCATGGCCGCGTGCGGACCGGCCAGCGCCCTGGTCAGGTCAATGACAGTGACATCACTCAAGGGTCCGGTGGGCATGGTTCAGGTTAAGCCGTCGGGTCGCCGGCGACGGCGTCCGTGGTGGGTCCCCGATAGTTCAGGCAGCCGGATCGAAGCGGTACCCGGCCCCGGGGGCGGTGATCAGATAGCGCGGTTGCGCGGGATTAGGTTCGAGCTTCCGACGCAACTGCGCCATGTAGACCCGCAGATAGTTGGTCTGTCCCGCATAGCTGGGTCCCCACACCTCGGCGAGCAACTGCGCGCCGGAGATCAGTTGCCCCGGGCGTTGGACCAGGAGCTCCAGCATCGCCCATTCGGTCGGAGTGAGGTGCACTTCCTGCTGTTCGCGTAGGACTCGGCGGGCGGCCAGATCGATGACGAAGTCGGGAGTCGTGATCACGGTCGGGCTGCCGCGATCTGCAGAAGGTCGGCGGCGGATCGCCACCCGCAGCCGGGCCAGCAATTCATCCATCGCGAACGGCTTGGTGATGTAGTCGTCGGCGCCGGCATCCAGTGCGGCCACCTTCTCGACGGAGGTGGACCTCGCCGACAACACAATGACCGGTACTTCGCCATACCGAATCCCGGCCAGTACCTCCAGCCCGTCCAGGTCGGGCAGGCCGAGGTCGAGGATCACCACCTGCGGGTGAAAGTGCGCGAACTGGTCCAGCGCCGCGCGGCCCGTGTGGGCCACTGACACCTCGTAGTGATATGCCCGCAGATTGATCTCCAGGGCCCGGGCCAACGCTCGGTCGTCGTCGACGACGAGCAGCCTGGTCGTGATCGGGCCACTGGAATTTCCCGGCGGCGTCGTCGTCGGCTGGTGGGGCACGAGGTTGAGTATGTCGGGTGCGGATAGCCTGGGCGTTCCAGTGGCGTTCAGTGTGACCCGGACCGCACACACAAAAGGGGATTGCGATGCGAGCAGTGCAGTTCAGCGAATACGGCGACCCAGCCGTTCTGCAACTGGCGGAGGTACCGGAACCGCATGCGGGGCCTGGCCGGATCCGGATCGCGGTGCGGGCCGCGTCGGTGAACTCGATCGACTGGAAATACCGCTCCGGAATGATGAAGGTCAAGTCGCTGCCGTTCATTCCCGGTACCGATGTGGCCGGGGTCGTCGACGAGATCGGCGATGGGATCACCGATGTCGCCATCGGCGACGAAGTGTTCGGATCCGCCAGTGCGGCCGGATCCGCCGAGTTCGTACTGCTCAAGAACTATGCCCGTAAACCCGCGGCGATGTCCTGGTTCGAAGCGGCGGCGATTCCGATGGCCGCCGAGACCGCTGTCCGGGCGATGGACGTCGTCGGGGTGCAGGACGGCACAACGCTGGTGATCAACGGTGCCTCCGGGGGAGTGGGCAGTGCGGCTGTTCAGCTGGCAGTGGCGCGCGGCGCAACAGTGATCGGGTTGGCGGGCGCCGCCAACCACGCCTATCTGACGGGCCTCGGCGCGGTTCCGGTGACCTACGGTGACGGCTTCGTCGACCGGGTGCGGGCCGCGGCGCCGCAGGGGGTCGATGCGGCCTTCGATGTTGCCGGTTCGGGGGTGATTCCCGAGTTGATCGAACTCACCGGTGATCCCTCCCGGGTCGTCAGCATCGCCGATTTCGGGGCCGGTCAGTATGGTGCCAAGGTGACCGGCGGGGCCGAGGGGCGCAGCTGGCAGGCGCTGGCGATCGCCGCCGATCTGTTCACCCAGGGCCGCTACCACGTCGAGGTTCAGCAGGTGTTCCCGCTGGCCGAGGCCCCCGCGGCGCACCGGATCAGCCAGGCCGGGCACGTCCGCGGCAAACTGGTGATAGATGTGACGGCGTGAGCGGGCATCCGCGCCGACAATGCGGACAGTAGTCCCGATGGCCAGGTATGTCGCGTTGCTGCGCGGGGTCAACGTTGGCGGCGTGCGGATCTCGATGGACCAACTCCGCCGCCTTGGCGCCGACGCGGGATTTTCCGAGGTGAGCACGCACTTGAACAGCGGAAACATGCTGTTCGGTTCGGCCGGCGCTACCGCCGCCGACCTCGCCGAATCGATCAGCGCAGCGATCAAGCTGGAGATCGGCCGACCGGTGCCGGTGGTGATCCGCACGCCGACGCAGTTGCGGGCGGCCCTGGACACCGCGCTGGAGCACTTCGGTGAGGCTGATGAGCGTCGAGTGGCGATCATGTTCCTGGATCGATCGGCCGGCCCGGCACCGCACGGCGATCAAGATGAGCGCCTTGGTCAGTGGCCGGCCGAGGAATACCGGATCTCGGGGGCAGAGGTGTACCTGCATTATCCCGCCGGTCAGGCGGATTCGAAGCTGACCGCTGCGCTGATCGAGAAGCGGCTCGGCGTCGTCGGCACCGCTCGAGGGATCAAGACGGTGGCCGGGCTGATCGCCAAGAGCTGAGCTATTCCGGCAGACTGCTCAACCTGGCCACGCAACGCCGGGCGGTTTCGGCGATATCGGGATCGGCGCTGGTCAGATGACGTTGCATGCCGTCCAGCGCCCGCCGGTCATCGCGGGCCTCACAAGCCAACAGCCCGAGCAGAATCTGTCGCCGCGAATCGGTCTGCAGCAGCAACTGCAACTCGTGATCGGTCAGCGCCGGCAGCGCGGCGGCGATGGCCAGCCGGCGCATCCAGTCCGCCACCCCGGACAGATCGAGCATCCGAAAACTGACGCTCGGGTCGCTGGCGTACTGCACCTCCTCACCGTCCGGGCGGATGAACGTATTCGACTGGGGCTCTCGCCCGTTCGGCGCCGGCGGCAGGACGGACCGCCAGCCGAGGCTGAGCAGTGCTTGGCTCACCTTGGCGTAGTCCACAGCAGGGGCCAGTACAAGCGTTTGCTGCACAGTGGCCTCCGCACCAGGATGAGGGATAGATCACACTTTACCCGCGACCCCTGGACGGCAGGCTAGTGGGTGCCCAACTGTGTGCGCCGGCTGTATCGCTACTCTGAATCTGGTGCAGACGTCGACGGCGGATCTGGATCCGGTCGCGGAGGTGCTGGCCGCCGGGCGGGTCGCCGTGCTCACCGGCGCCGGGATCAGCACCGACTCCGGCATCCCCGATTACCGTGGCCCGGACTCGCCGATTCGGACGCCGATGACCTACCAGCAGTTCTGTACGCCGGCGGGCCGGCGACGCTATTGGGCCCGGTCGTTCCTCGGCTGGAACCGGATGAGCCAGGCCAGCCCGAATGTGGGACACCGAACGCTGGCGCACTGGCAGCAGGCGGGGCTGCTCTCCGGATTGATCACCCAGAACGTGGACGGGCTGCATCAGCTGGCCGGTTCCGCGGCGGTGATCGACCTGCACGGCCGGATCGATCGGGTGATCTGCCTGAGCTGCTCGCAAGTGAGTTCCCGCCGGGATTACCAGCAGCGTCTGACCGAACTGAACCCGGACGCCGACATCGCGGTCGAGGTCGAACTCGCCCCGGACGGTGATGCATTGGTCGACGACACCGAGGCCTTCGTGATCGCGGACTGCCGGGGCTGCGGCGGCATGATCAAGCCCGACGTGGTCTTCTTCGGTGAATCGGTGCCCCCGGCCAACGTGCGCCAGGCAACCTCAGTGGTGGACGGGGCCCTGTCGTTGTTGGTGCTGGGTTCGTCGCTGACGGTGTACTCCGGGCGGCGCTTCGTTCGTCAGGCGGTCAAGGCGCAGATCCCCGTCCTGGTGATCAATCGCGGTCCCACCCGCGCCGACGACGTGGCCAGCCTGCGGCTGGACGCCGGCACCTCCGACGCGCTGGTCGAGCTGTCCGGGCTGATCGGTGTGCGTGGCTGACGGCCGATCGACGGGTTCAGCCGTGACGCGGGGACGGCAGGCCGGGCTGGGACACTTCGGGGTCGGACCGCCGGATGACCGTACCGCCGTAGGCGAACGTCACCCACTCCGCGAAGTTGGACCAAGCACCCCGGAAGTATCTTCTGACCACTTCCGCGCCGTCCAGGATGGTGACCGTGCCGCTGTCGCGGTCGTTCATCAGCTGCGTGCCCTCGACGTACTCGGGGTACGGTTTGCCCTGCTCAGGGGTGCAGATGACCACCCATGTCACCTTATGTGCTGCGGTGGTTCTGCCGAAAACGTCACTGTTCATAGCGGCACTGCCCTTCGACGTGAGCGACCTCACTCCGAGCGATATTAGGCTTGGGCGGCTGTTCCTGTCCACCGCGCGAGGTTGCGGAAGGGGCAGCGCCGTGATGAAATGGTGATCTGGTCCAGCAGCGGCGCCAGGTTTTCCGACCTATCCCCTCGGGGATACCGGAGGTCCAGAATGTCGCAGCAGATTTTGACCGAACCCACTCCCCTTTCTTCCATATGTCTCGTTATCTCAGACAGCAACGGAAATGATCCGGCTCCGTTGCGGCGATTCACGCCGAAGTCGGCCACCAGAGAACGTCTGTTGACAACTCTGCGCACCGCACGGGATACCGATGACCTGAGCGAGAAGCGCCGCCTGCAGGATTCGGTGGTCGTCGAGAATTTGCGGCTCGCGCATTCGCTCGCCGGCAGATTCCGTGGCCGTGGTGTGGACTATGACGACCTTGTCCAGGTGGCGAACCTCGGGTTGGTCAAGGCCGTCCAGGGGTGCGATCCCGACCAGTGCGTGGACTTCCTGCAGTACGCGGTCCCGACGATTCTGGGCGAGCTGAAGCGGCACTTCCGCGACTACGGCTGGAGCATCAAGCCGCCGCGCCGGTTGCAGGAGCTTCAGCCGCGGGTGGTTGCCAGCGCTGACCGGTTGGCGCAGCAGCTGCGACGACAGCCCACGAGGAGTGAGCTCGCCGCGGAACTCGACGTGTCCGTCAACGAACTGGCCGAGGCCGTCGTGGCGGGGCGTGGCTTCAAGACCGCGTCACTGGAGCCGACCGCCGACGAGTGGCTGGGCGCCAGCGACGCCGACCCGTCGATGGGTCGGGTCGAGGACCTCGCCGTGCTGTCGACGATGTTCAAGATCCTGAGCCAGCGTGAGCGCAGCGTCGTGGTGTGGCGCTTCTTCCACGGCTGGACGCAAGCCGAAATCGGCGAGCGGCTAGGGGTGAGCCAAATGCAGATTTCGCGAACCCTGCGCAACGCGTTGAAGAAGTTGGCCGAGCAGAAGTGGGCGAAGGAGCACGTGTCGCAGCCCGACGAGTTGGACGACGAGCAAATCGCGGGCTGATCCGGCTACCGGGTCAGGCGGTTAGCTTTTCGACCCGGCCACCGCTCGATCAGCGGCGTCCGCCTCGGATTCGGCGCCGTCGTCGCTCAACTGGCCGCCGGCCGACTCCAGGTGCGCCCGAACGAACCAGTGGAACTGCTCGAGTTGGTGCAGGTGGCCGATCAGCATGTCGTTGGTGACCGGGTCGGCTTCCTCGACGTCGGCGGCGGCGCGTCGGTGTGAGCTGATGACGCCCCGGTACACATGATCGAGAGCGCCGAGATGAGCGATGGCGTCGGCGCGACCGATCGTGTAGTCGTCCCAGTCGCGTTCCTTCACCAGCACGCCAGGGGTGCCCTTGGGGGCAATGCCGAGGGTGGCGATCCGCTCGGCGATCTCGTCCACCATCAGCCGGACGGCATCGACCTGCGGGTCGATCATCTCGTGCACACCGATGAAGTGCGGCCCCACCACGTTCCAGTGGATGTGCTTGAGGGTCAGCGCAAGATCGTTGAGTGAGTGCAGCCGATTCTGCAGGGTCTTGGCGACGGCGCCACCGTCCTTCAGCGACATCGACGGGACGGTGAAAGTGTGCGGATCCTTGCGGTGCGCCATGGCGATTCCTTCGGTTGGGTGGCGGGGGAAGCCCAGCCTCGGTTGACAGAGTTGCCTTGAACCTACCCGCGACCCGATGTCGGGAAACCGGGTATAGATGGAGCCATGACGCAACTGACCGTGTACGCCACTGACTGGTGCCCCTTCTGCTTCCGCCTGCTGACCGGCCTCAACCGCGAGGGTATCGAGTTCGAAATGGTGGACATCGAAGCCGATGAGGATGCGGCAGAGATCGTCGAAGGCATCAACGGGGGAAACCGTACCGTCCCGACCGTCGTGTTCGCCGATGGGACGGCGATGACGAATCCGCCGCTGGCGCAGGTCCAAGGCAAGCTCTCGAGGCTTTCCGTCAGCTGATGTTGCTCGATGTCCTGGTCGCGACTTCGAAAGTGGTTGCCGGCACCCGGTCGCGGTTGGCTAAACGGGACGCCCTCGCGGCGCTGCTCGGTCAGGCCGCACCGGCAGACATCGAGATCCTGGTGACCTACCTGGCCGGCGAACTTCGGCAGCGCCGGACCGGTATCGGCTGGTCACAACTCGCGTCGCTACCCGAGCCCGCCGACTCGGCCGGTCTGACGCTGACAGCCACCGACGCCGAGCTGCAACGGATCGCGGAGCTGTCCGGGCCGGGTTCCGCGGGGGCGCGCAGTGTCGCCGTACAAGGACTATTTGCGCTGGCCACCGCGGACGAACAACAATTCCTGCGCCGATTGATCGGCGGGGAGATCCGGCAGGGAGCGTTGGACTCGACCGTTCTCGACGCGCTGGCGCAGGCCGCCTCGGTGCCGTTGGGGGATATTCGCCGGGCGGTGATGCTGGCCGGGGCTACTGGTCCCGTCGCCGTCGCTGTGCTGGTCCGCGGCCCCGCGGCACTGGCCGATTTCGGCCTGAAAGTTGGGCAGCCGGTGCGGCCGATGCTCGCCGGGTCGGCGTCCGATGTGGCCGCGGCGCTGGCGAAGATCGGCGGATCGGTGGTGCTCGACGTGAAGCTGGATGGCATCCGAATTCAGGCACACAAGGAGGGCGGTTCGGTCCGGCTGTTCACCCGCAGCCTGGAGGACATCACCGGTCGGCTGCCCGAGATCGCGGGCATCGTCGCCCAGTTGCCGGGCGATCGACTGATCCTGGATGGTGAGGTGTTGGCGATCGACGACACCGGTCGGTCGCGACCTTTCCAGGAGACCGCTTCCCGGACCGCTAGCCGTGCGGGCCGGGCTGCGCTGTCGGTGTTCTTCTTCGACTGCCTGGTGTCCGGCTCGCGCGACCTCATCGACGAGCCGCTGTCCGCCCGGATCGACGAGTTGGACGCCGCGGTGCCGGTCCCGTTCCGGGTCGGTCGCCTGGTCACCGACGACGTTATCGCCGCTGAGAAGTTCTTCGCCGATGCGCTCGCCGCTGGTCAGGAGGGCCTTGTCGTCAAGTCCCTCCACGCGCCCTACGATGCCGGCCGGCGCGGGTCCGGATGGATCAAGGTGAAGCCGCGGCACACCCTGGATCTGGTGGTGCTGGCGGTGGAATGGGGGAGTGGGCGGCGCCGTGGCCAGCTGTCCAATATCCATCTCGGTGCCCGCAGGCCCGGCGGCGATCCCGCCGATCCTGCGGGATGGGTGATGCTCGGGAAGACTTTCAAGGGGATGACCGACGAGATGCTCGCCTGGCAGACCGATCGCTTCCAGCAGCTGGAAATCTCGCGGAACTCCTCCGTGGTGCAGGTTCGCCCCGAGCAGCTGGTGGAGATCGCCTTCGACGGGGTCCAGCGCTCGCGGCGCTATCCCGGCGGTGTCGCGCTCCGGTTTGCCCGGGTGCTGCGCTACC
Source organism: Mycobacteriales bacterium (assembly GCA_038245175.1). Classification (GTDB taxonomy): domain Bacteria; phylum Actinomycetota; class Actinomycetes; order Mycobacteriales; family Nakamurellaceae; genus Nakamurella. The sequence continues at coordinate 239,812 of JBBRSR010000004.1, forward strand.
GCGACGACAAGCCCGTTGCCGAGGCCGACACGATCGAGACGGTGCAGGCCCTTGCGGTTGGCTGGGATGCGGCGGCGGATCAGCCGGCGGGTCAGGCCTGACCGGCTCGGTCATCGGCGCCTGAGCCAGGCACGATCGGCCGAATGCCCTGGATCCGCTCGTTGAATTGGTTGGACGGCCACACGGTGTGCCGGTCCGCGGTGGCGGCGCGGAAATCGGTCTTCTCGGTGACGATCGCACCGGTGAGATCCGCCCCGGCCAGGGTGGCACCGGCAAGAGAAGCCCCGGACAAAATGGCGTCGCGCAGGTTTGACCCGGTGAGATCCGCGCCGTCCAGCCTCGCGCCGTCGAGGTTCGCGCCCTCGAGGCAGGTCTTCGTCAAATTGGCCCCGGTCAGATCGGCGGCAATGAGGAGGGCCCCCGTGAGATTGGCGTGGACGAGGTTCCGGTTGGCCAGGAAGGCTCCCTCAAGGTGGAACCCGTGCAGGTCCAAGCCTGGATGCCGCAGCGGGGTCTGCAGCAACAGATCCAGGACCAGCATCGTCAGCTGGCGGATGCGTGTGTCGTTCTCCGTCACCAACCGGTCATCCCAGCTCTGTTGCCACACGCGCCGCGCGGTTGCCGCAGATTCGAAGTCCTGCTGGCGCATCAGTTGCACGGCGTTGAAGTCGTCCTGGCGGTCATGCTCGGCATCGCGGATGCCCTGGTCAATGGTTTCCTGAAATTTGCGGACGCGGCGCTCCCAGGTGAACTGCACTGTCAGTATCGCTGCGGCAACGACGGCGCCGCCGATCAGTTGGGTGCCCAGGTCCGTGGTGCCGGTGGCCGACTGTCGGTGGTTGGGCAGCCAGAGGAAGAGTCCCACCAGCGCGATGACGATTACCACCGCTGCGGCGGCGAGGAAGGGCAGCCGATCCTTGGTTCGCTCTTCAGTTCGCTCGTCGGTCATCCGGATCGTCCGTCGTCCACCCACCAACCGCCGATGTGCGAGACCACCACCCGGAACAGCCCGACCGGCGCCCACCCGCCGCTGGGCAGCAGCATTTCCGCGTTTTCCAGCGTCAGCGTCGCCCGTGGTGCCAAATAGTCCACCACGTCCGCGACCAACTCATCCGGCAGATCTTCAATTCGGCGGCGGTTCTGATAACCCTCGCCCTGGGCTTGGCCCCACAACTGCGCCAGTCGCGTACCTACGGCCGCCTCATATTGCTGCCGAGAGCGAGCCTGATTGGTGAATCCGCCGTCCAGGGCGGCGCCGATCCGCTCCTTCGCCGCCGATGTGTCCGCATCGGTCGACCCCGTGACACTGAGATCGGCCGCGGCCAGCCACCCGGCGATCGTCGAGTCGAGGTGTTCGGCGAATGACTCGCTGGTAGTCAGATTTCCGCGGAACACCACGCCGTCGATCACCATGCCCAGCGGAAAGTTGGCAGCGATCGCACCGCCGGCCAGCAGATCGAGTAACCCTTGCAGTAACCCGTCGCCGCGGAGCCGGGCGAGCACCTCGGCGAGACGGCGGGACTCCAGGGTCTCGGCGCCGGGGGGTGGTACTCGGCTTGCGCTCATCCGCGGTACTTGATCAGGTTGAAGGACGCGTGGATCGCGTCAGCCGCCATTACGTCAACTCCATGCACCAGCAGTCCTGGCGAATAGTGAAACGTCGGCGACATCGCCGCGTTGGCGGTCGCCTCGGTCGCCAGGTTCCCGCCGTTCGAGCCGAGTTCCTGGTCGAGTTCCTGTTCGAGCCGCTCGATCACCCACTCCCGCATCAGCACGGTCGGTTTCTTGCCGAGGAGTTCGGCGACCTCACGCAGCTGTGTCAATCGGTTACCGGGTATGCGCAGGGAAAAGACCCGTCCCGTCTCCTCGCCGGTCAGTGCAGGTTCCCATTCTGCGGGCGCCGCATTCCCTTCGGCGGCCTCGGCGGCCGCCGCCTCCGCGGCGGCCAACTGAATCGCTCGTTGATCAGTCATTTCCGTGTCCTTCGGTACTGGATTTCCTCGGGCGGCGTGGCGCGGCGGGCATTCGTGCCGTCCCACTCACCCGTGATGCCGGTCCAAGCGTTGCGCTTGACGCTCACCATGAGCACCGCCTGCGCCAGGGGGGAGAATCCAAGGATCGTGAGTCGGTCCTGGCCGACCGGCCTGCGCAATCGGTCCGGATCGCAAGCCGCCTCTGCCGCCGCATCCGTGGTGACACCGCGGAAGTCGTCGTCGCCCAGCCGGGCTCGGTGCTCGAAGTATCCATCGAAGCCCTCCGGCCAACGGACGTAGAAAGTCGGCAAGCTGTCTCCTCAGAGAGTGTAATACGCCGTATTACGGAGCGCAAGAGGGCGGCGAGGCGCGTCTCCTGGGCGTCGCACACCGATCATCATCGTTGACCGGACGCTGCGCGACAGCTCGGACTGCCCTCGCTCTACGGATCAGCACTAGGTTGACCGATATGAGCCAGGATCTGACGCATCTACAGGAAGCGCTGGGCGGTCGATGGGGCACGGTGCGCGCCGAGGTCACCGCGGCGATCTCGGCGATCACGATTCCGGACTCCGAGAATCTGGATACCGCCGAGCATCGCGCGGTCACGCTGGCCGCGTTGAAGCAGGTCGCCGCCACCGGCGTGCAAGGACTCGGGTTCTCGATCGAATATGGCGGCAGCGATGACCCGGGCGCTTCGCTGACCATGTTCGAGGTGCTGGCGATGGCGGACCTGTCACTGATGGTCAAGGCCGGCGTCCAGTGGGGACTGTTCGGTGGCGCGATCGCGGCACTCGGCACCAAGATTCATCACGACCGGTACCTCAAGCCGATGATGGCGGCCGACCTGCTCGGTTGCTTCGCGATGACCGAGACCGGACACGGCTCCGATGTGCAACGCATCCGCACCACCGCCACCTACGACAGCGCGACCGAGGAATTCGTCATTCACTCCCCGGACGAGTCAGCTCGTAAGGACTACATCGGCAACGCCGCCCAGGACGGTCGGCTGGCGGTCGTCTTCGCCCAACTGATCACCGCTGGAGCGGGCCGCGGGCCGCACGCCCTGGTGGTGCCGATCCGGGATGGCGCCGGCCGTCCGGCGCCGGGAGTGACGATCTCGGATTGCGGGCGCAAAGCGGGCCTGAACGGCGTGGACAACGGCCGGCTGGTGTTCGACCACGTCCGGGTGCCGCGGGCGGCACTGCTCAACCGCTACGCCGACGTCGAAGCCGACGGCACGTATCTGAGCGCCATCGACGGCGCGGGCGCCCGGTTCTTCACCACTCTCGGCACTCTGGTGCGCGGCCGGATCAGTGTCGCCGGCAGCGCCGGCAGCGCGACCAAGAAGGCCCTGACCATCGCCATCCGGTACGGGAATCGCCGACGCCAATTCGCGCCGGCGGGTTCGGTGGACGAAGTGTTGCTGCTCGACTACCCGGCCTACCAGCGGCTCCTGCTGCCGGCCCTGGCGCGGACCTACGCGCTGCATTGTGCGCAGAACCAATTGCTCAGCGAATTGCAGGACGTACAGGCCGGCCCGGACGCCGGCCCACAGGCGCAGCGCGAACTCGAATCCCACGCGGCCGGACTCAAGGCGATAGCTACCTGGCACGCCTCGGCGGCGGTAGCGGCCTGCCGGGAAGCCTGCGGCGGGGCTGGGTACCTGGCGGCGAACCAGATCCCGCAGCTCAAGGCCGACCTCGACGTGTTCACCACCTTCGAAGGTGCCAACACGGTCCTGCTGCAGCTGGCCGGACGTGGTTTGTTGACCCGCTATTCCGATCATCTGGGCGACCTGGATCCGCGCGGCATGGTCGGTTTCGTCGCCGAGCAGGTGCTGGATACGTTGGCCGAAGCCACCGCGGCGCGTTCACTGCTGCAACGGTTCCGGGCCCTCGGTGGCGGGGACAACGACCTGACGGCGGTGCGCGATCGGGAATGGCAGCAGGACTTGTTCGCCGATCGGGCCAGGCATCTGCTCGCGACCCTGGCCCGCCGGGTGCAGAAGCTCAGCAAGAGCGGGGCCGATCCGATGCAGGTCACCCACGCGGTGCAGAACCATCTGCTGGCGGCAGCGCGGGCGGACGTCGAGCGCTCCGTGCTGACTGCCTTCGCCGATGCCGTGATGGCCGCGGACGAGACGGTGCGCCCGCTGCTGGCCGCCGTGTGCGACCTGTACGTGTTGTCCGAGGTCGAGCGGGATGCCGCCTGGTTCCTGCAGCACGATCGACTCACCGTCGGCCAGACCAAGACGGTCATCCGCGCGGTCGATCTGCTGTGCTCGGAGCTGCGACCGCGGGCCGGGATGCTGGTGGACGCGTTCGGTATCCCGGACCAGTGGCTCACTGCGCCGATCCTGCAGGATGGCCCCACCGCCGCGACCGGCCGCGGCTGAGCACTGTCGGGGGTCCGTGCCAGTATTTCCGCATGCACTCCGGAATCGTTCCCCCATACCTGCTCGAACGGATCTCCACGCTCGAGGCCGACCATCACGCAGTGGCCGCCCGAGCGGCGAAGGAGACGTTGCTGCTGGACAGGGCCCTCCGGGGCCTGCGCGCGGGCGAACCGCCGCCGCCCACCATGCAGCCCGACGGGCCGCCCCGGATGGGCATGTCGACCGCACCCGCGGCGCCGAAGCGGACGATCAGCGATGCCGCGACCAAGGAGGTGACACCGGGAACCGTCGTTCGCCGCGAAGGTGAAGCTGCCGTGGACGATGTGTCGGTGAACGAGGCATACGACGGTCTGGGCGCCACCTTCGCGCTGTTCGAGGACATCTATCAGCGCAACTCGATCGATGGTCTCGGGCTGCCGTTGAATGCCACCGTGCACTACGGCTCCCAGTACGACAACGCCTTCTGGGACGGCGGGCAGATGGTGTTCGGCGACGGGGACGGCGAGGTCTTCGGCCGTTTCACCGGTTCGGTGTCGGTGATCGGTCACGAACTTGCGCACGGCGTGACCCAGTACACCGCCGGTCTGGCCTACCAGGGCCAGTCGGGGGCCCTCAACGAGTCGATCTCCGACGTATTCGGCGCGCTGGTGGAGCAGTACCTGGGCAAGCAGACCGCCGAGCAGGCAAGCTGGCTGATCGGCGCCGGCCTGTTCACCGACAAGGTGCAGGGGGTGGCCCTGCGTTCGATGAAGGCACCCGGCACCGCCTACGACGACGATGTTCTCGGCAAGGATCCGCAGCCGGCGCACATGGACGGCTACGTGACCACCAAATCCGACAACGGCGGCGTCCATCTCAACTCCGGTATTCCCAACCGGGCCTTCTACCTCGCGTCGGTCGCGATCGGCGGCAACGCCTGGGACGGGGCCGGCCAGATCTGGTATGACACGTTGGTCGGTGAGTCGCTCAGCAATACGGTGAAGTTCGCCGGGTTCGCGGCCGCGACCATCAAGACGGCCAGGAAGCGCTTCGGCGCCGACTCCACCGAGGCCGGCGCGGTGCAGGACTCGTGGACGCAGGTCGGCGTGGTGACCAAGGGCCTTCGCAAATGATCGGGCAGCGGCGTAGAACGGTGGAATGAAGGTAAATGTCTTGCGCAGTGGCGGCTTCGCAGGGTTGACCACAGCCTGGGAGGTTCGGGTCGACGAGCAACCCGACCCAGCGCAGTGGGTGCAGCTGGTCGATTCCTGTCCGTGGAACGACCCGGACAAGTGCAGCCCCGGCCAGGACCGGTACGTCTACGAGCTCAAGGCCGGCCCGCACCGGACGATGCTCGGAGAGGAATACCTACAGGGTCCGTGGCGGGTGTTGGTCGATCGGGTCCGCGCCGACGGGCGGCGAGTCGGCTAATTCAGCCCGCTGAGCACGGCCGGGAGCGACTGCGTATGCAGCACACCCAGGCGCTGGGTCGGCCGGGTCAACGCGACATAGAGATCGTTGAGCCCGCGTGCGGATTCATCCAGGATGGCCGCCGGTTCGACGACGATCACCGAGTCGAATTCCAGGCCCTTGGCCTGCCGGGTCGTCAGCATCACCAACGGTCTGCGCAGGTCCAGGCCCGCCGCCGGACCCGCCGGCAGCAGGCCCGGCCGGATGCCGTGGACCGCGGCGCTCAACCCGGTGAGGTGCTGATCGGCGACGATGATCGCCACCGTGCCGCCGCCGGCCGCAGCGAGGTCCGACGTCTGTGACTCCGCCTCCCGGACCAACTCCTTGGCCAGGTCGGCGGCATCGACCAAGCGCGCCCACGGCGGCTCGCCCGTCTCCCGAACGGACTCCGGTGGTCGAAGTCCCGGATCGATCGCGGCCAGCACCGCCTGCGCCAGGTCCATGATCTCGGCCGGGGTCCGGTAGTTCACGGTCAGCTCCGCCAGCGTCCACCGGTTTCCCAAATAGGGCGCCAGGACCGGCCCCCACGAGGTGGTTCCGGCCGGGTCGCTGGTCTGCGCGACGTCGCCGACGATGGTCATCGACCGGGTCGGGCAGCGGCGCATCAGCATGCGCCAGGCCATCGGCGACAGTTCCTGTGCCTCGTCGACGATCAGGTGACCGTAGGTCCATTCCCGGTCCTTGGCGGCCCGTTCGATGGTGCTCAGCCCCGCGTCGTCGTCCTGCCGATCGGCCAGGGTGTCGGCGCCGATCAGGTCGGACGCGACCAGCATCTCCTCCTCTGCGTCGTCCTCGAAGTCCGCGGACCGCGACCCTTCGATGATGTCGAGCACACCCTGGGCGTATTCGACTTCCGCGCGACGGCGACGTTTGGCCCTGGCCTTCTCGGCCCGGTCGTCGACCCCGAGCAGCTCCGCGGCTTCGTCGAGCAGCGGCACATCGGACACCGTCCACGGGGCGGCTGCGTCGCGCTGCAGCGACGCGGCGTCTGCTTCGGACAATCCGGCAGCGACCAGCGCCTCGCGCGAACCGAGTAGCTCCGAGAGCAACATCTGCGGGTCGATCCGCGGCCAGAGTTGGTTCAGCCCGGCCTGCACCCTCGGGTCGGCACGCAGCTCCGACCGGATATCGGCCAGATCGTCGGCGTCGAGCAACGAGCGCGGGGATGATGCGTACTCGTCACCGAAATCGCCCAGGTCGGGTTCGACCGCGTCCACTCCGGTGCTCAACGACAGGGCGTACTGCCGAGCCAGACCGGCGATCATTTCGCTGATGAACAGGCTCCGCGCCAGGTTGTGCGGCTGCCGACTGGCCCGCGCCCGACGCCGCGCCTGGATGACCAACGGCCGATCGATCGTGAGTTGTTCCCTCTCGAATTGCACGGTCATCCCGCGCGACGGCAGCAGTTGCCGGTTGGCCACCGCGGTCGATATCACCTTGACCATGGCGATCTGGCCCTTCCGCGCGGCCACCGCGGCGGCATCGATCTCGGTCGCCGCGACTCCGGGGAACACCGTGCCCACCGTGGCCAGCGAAACCGCGGTTTCGCCGAGGGAGGGCAGCACCTGCTCGATGTACTTCAGGAATGTCGTGTTCGGGCCGACCACCAACACCCCGCGGGTGGCGAGCCGCTCTCGGTGGGTGTAAAGGAGATAGGCCGCACGGTGCAGGGCAACCGCGGTCTTGCCAGTGCCGGGGCCGCCCTGGACGACCAACGCGCCGTTCACATCGGCCCGGATGATGCGGTCCTGCTCGGCCTGGATGGTCTCGACGATATCGCCCATCCGGCCCGTTCGGGCTGCCCCCAGTGCGGCCAGCAGGGCGGTCTCGCCGGTCAGCGATGTCGGGCCGGGGGCCTGTGGGTCGGTGAGAACCAGCGACTCGTCCTCGATGGCGGTCACCCGGCGGCGGCTGGTGCGGATGTGCCGCCGCCGCAGTACGCCCGCCGGTGACACGGCGGTGGCGAGGTAGAACGGGCGCGCGGCGGGCGCCCGCCAGTCCACGAGTAGGGTCTCGTATTCCTTGTCGTAGATGCCGAGCCGACCGACGTAGAGCTGCGCGGCTTCGTTGGCGTCAGGGTCGAAATCGAGTCGACCGAAGCAGAGCCCGTATTCGGCGGCGCCCAGCTGAGCAAGTCGATCCGAATAGCGGGCCGCGGCGAGGTCGCGTTCGGTCAGCCCCTGCGGGGTGCCGTCGGTTTCCCGGAGCACTCGGCGGAGCGATTCTTTGGTCTCGGCCCAGAATTCGTCCAGCCGTTGGTAGAGCACAGTCAGGTATCGCTGTTCGTGCTCGATGCCATCGGCTGCTGATGGTGAAGTGCGGAACTTTTCGGTGATGAGGTCAGATCCTTGGTCGTAGGCCGCACGGCCTGGAGGTGAAGCGATGCAAGCAGTCCATTCTAGTCATCGACCAATCCGGCTGCGTCCATGTCCCGAATACCAGTCAGCGAAGAGGGTCGGGGTCCGCCACTCAGGCCCTCTTCGTCACTGATTCTCACCCGGCGGTCCCCAGTACCAACCATCGGCTGCCGCGGTAGCGCAGGCCCAGGGTTATTGCCCTGGATGTCATGTAGACCCCGATATAGGCCGCCCACAGCCAGACCAGCCCCGCCCGGCCGCCCGGTCCGGCGAGGGCCAACAGCAGCAGGGCTGGCAGGTAGCTGAGCAGATTGAGCAGACCCGTCCAGGCGAGATAGCCACCGTCGCCGGCGCCGAGGAGCACCCCGTCCAGGATGAAGACCCAACCGGACAGGATCTGCCCCGCGGCCAGCACCAGCAGGGCCGCGGTGACCGCGCCGACCACCGCCGGATCCGTGGAGAACACGCTCCCGACGAATGGTGCGGCCGCGGCGAGCACGCCTGCGAGGACCAGCCCGGCCAGCAATCCCCAGCGCAGCATCTGTCTGGTGAGTGAGCGGGCCGCCGACGCATCGCCCGCGCCGAGGGCCTTGCCGGTCAGTGCCTGGGCCGCGATGGCGATGGCATCCAGCGCCAGCGCCAGCAGATTCCAGATGTTCATCGTCACCAACAGGCCGGCAACGACCACGGTGCCCTGTCGGGCACCGACCACGACGCTCAGGACGACGGCGGTCCGCAGACTCAGGGTGCGCAGCAGCACCGGCAACCCGCTTCGGCCGGCCCGGCGGACCCGGCCGGCGTTCGGCGCCAGCCCGACCCGGTATCGACGTGCGGCCCGCACCACGTACGCGGTGAGCGCGATCGCCATGCACCACTGCACGATGACGGTGCCGATCGCCGACCCGGCGATACCCCAGGCCAGTCCGTACACCAAAAGCAGGTTCAGGCCGACGTTGACCACCGCCCCGATGCCGGCGACGATCAGTGGCGGCCGGGTCTCCTGGAGGCCCCGGAGCACCCCGGTGCCGGCCAGCACCACGAGCATCGCCGGCAGGCCGGCCATCGACCAGCGCAGATAGGTGGTGCCCTGGCCGGCCACCGCACCGTGGCCGCCCAGCCACTCGATGAGCAGACCCGCAGTCGGGGTGCCGATCGCCAGCAGGATGAGGCCGATCAGCGTGGCCAGCCAGAGCCCGTCGATGCCGTGCGCGAGGGCGCCGGCGTGATCGCCGGCGCCGATCTTGCGGGCCACTGCGGCGGTTGCCCCGTAGGCCAGAAAGACGCTCAACCCGACAACCGTGCTCAGCACGGTGGCTGCGAAAGCGAGGCCGGCCAACTCGACGGTGCCCAGATGGCCGACGATCGCGGAGTCGGCCAGGAGGAACAACGGTTCGGCGATCAGTGCGCCCAGGGCCGGCACCGCGAGGTTCAGAATCTGTCGATTCGCTGTCTTGTCTGGGCCACTGCTCACCCGTTGACGCTATCTGGGTGAACAGCCGCGACACGCATTTCGGCGACCGGACCCCGGTGACTGGGTGTTCGGCGTCACCGAGTGATCTCGGGCGCACGCCAGCTGTGCGTAACTCGCCGTTAGCATGCGGCAGGCATCATCGGAGCCATGCTCGATCCCTCCCCGTCCACACCTGATTTGTCCGCACTCGACGGTCTCGAGTGCCCGATCTGCGCCGCACAGCTCCTGCATTCGCCGACCAAGAGCTTTGAATCCTGCTGGTGCCGCCGCTGCGGTAGCCACCTGCGCCTGCGGGCCGACGCCGACCCGCAGCAGGCGGGTCGTCTTCGGCTTGCCGTCGTCGGGCTGCGCTGATCGTCAGACCTCGGCCAGCGCGTCTGTGGGTGCGGCCATCGCCGCCCGCCGCGCCGGCAGGACCGAAGCGAGCACTCCGGCAGCCAGGGCCAATCCCAGCACCAGCGTGAGTTTCGCGACCGGCAGGTCCAGCACCGGCGGCACACCCAGCTCGCCGAATGCGGACGCCGTGCCGATCCATCCGTACCCGACGCCGATCCCGATGCCGACCAGGGCCCCGACCCCGGCCAGCAGCGCTGCCTCCACGCCGAGCATCAGCCGAAGTTGCCCACGACGCAGGCCCAGGGCCCGCAACAGCGCGGATTCCCGGGTGCGTTCCACCACCGACAAGCCCAGGGTGTTGCCGATGCCGACCACCGCGATCAACGCGGCAACCGCCAGCAACGCGGTCGCCACCAGCAGCATCGTGCTCAGCGAGTCGTCGATCGCGGCGTGATCCGGTGCGTTCCCGGTCAGTTCGAGCGACGGATACGCGGCCAGCAGTGGGTTGATCCTGGCGATGATCTCGTTGGCATGATCCATCTCGGCCACTCGACCCCAGATGGCCGCCGGGCCGGCCGCGGGATCCAGTGCGGCCAGATCGGCTGCGGTGGTCACGGCAGTCATTCCCGGCCCGTTGGCCAGCCGGCTTTCCACCACCCGCAGGGTCACCGAGCCCGCGTTGCGGGTGAATGTGAGCTGATCCCCGACTGTGAGATTGTCCGCCCGGAACATCCAGTCGGGCACTGCCACGGTGCCGGGCTCGAGCGGCGCCGATCGGATGATCGGCCCGATAGGGTCGGGGACGCCGAGCAGCACCATCATCGTGGCGCCCGAATCGTTGCCAAGCGTGAGGGTGGTTGTGCTGCCCGCCAGCGCTATTGCGCTGAGCCCGTCCACCCCGGCGAGTCCGTCGACCAAGCCCACCGGCAACTGCCCGATCTGGCCGGCCACCCAGCTTTCGGGGGCTACTGTGACGCTGATGTCGAGCGGAAAGTGTGCGGACAGCGCGGCGTTCAGGCTGGTGCGGGCCGATGCCGCGGCCACTTGGAGCATCACGATCAGCCCGACCGCGACCACCAGCGCGCTGCTGGTCGCTGCCGCCCGACCCGGATTTCGGATGGCGTTTGCCGCGGCGAGGCGGCCAGGGATACCGGCCAGTCCGCCGGTTCGGCCGAGCACCCGCAGGACCGGCGGAAGTGTCGAACGGAGCAGTAGCAACACTCCGACGGCCGAAACCGCCCCGCCGGCGACGGCGACCAGCAGTGCGGGGAGGATCACCCCGGCGGCCAACCCGGCGCCGCCCCCCAGGAGGAGCAGCACCCCCAGCACGGTCCGGATCCGGCCGGCCCGTCGCGCCTGCGCGGCAGTCGGCACCGGACTCAGCGCGGCCAGCGGCGACACCCGCGTCGCCCGCGCCGACGGCGCCAGCGCGACCAGCACGGTGACCAGAACCCCGATCAGCACTGCCATGGTGATGCCGACCGGCTGCACGGTGAAGTTGTCGGCGTGCAGATCGGCGATGCCCAACGTTGCCCGGCCGACCAGGATGCCCAGTGCCGCACCCGTCAGCGAGCCGATGACCCCGATCGCCGTCGCCTCGGTGAGAATCGATCGGCGCAGCTGCCCGACACCGGCGCCGATGCAGCGCATCAGGGCGAGTTGCCGCTGCCGCTGCGCGAGCAGGATGGTGAACGTGTTGGCGATCACGAAGGAAGCGACCAACCCGGCGATGGCCGCGAAGGTCAGCAGGATCATCGGCAGCGTCTTGGCGCTGCCCACCGCCTGGGCGACCTGGCCCTTGGCCACCTCGGTACCGGTACGGACGTCGAACCCGGCGCCGAGGGCGATCCGGGCGTTCGCGGCGAGCGTGTCGGCGTCGACGCCGGGCGAGGCCAGCAGATCGATCTGGCTGAGCTGGCCCTCGGCGAGAGCGGCGGCCAGCCCCGGCGCCGCCCACGCTCGGTCGCCGGCCCCGGACAGACCCGCCAGTCTCGAGGAGCCGGTATCGATCAGCGCGACCACGGTGACCGAATGGTCGATGCCGGCCGGCGTGGTCAGGGTCAGCACGCTGCCCAGGCTCAGCCCGTTGCGAGTCGCGGTGTCCTGCTCGACGCCGATCTGCGAGTCGCCGGTCGGCCAGGTGCCGGTACCGACGGTGACCCACCGCAGGGCCGGATTGACCGTAACGGTGTCGATGTCCAGGCCACCCCGGGCCCTCTCGGCACTGAACCGTGCATACCCGCGGTAGACCGGCTCGGCGCTCGCGACGCCGAGGATGTTGCTGAACAGCGTGCGGTCGAAGGCCGCCGCCGCATCGCCGGAGCGGGACGGCTCGGCGATGACGTCGACCCCGGTGGCGGCGGCGCCCACCGAACGGGTCAGTTCGGTTGTGAAGGTGGCGGTGAAGACCAGGGTGGCGACGGCGAAGCCGACGCCGATCACGATGGCCAGGATGACGGCGATGAAGCGGCCCGGGTAGGCGCGCAGGGACGCCAGCGCGGTAGGCATCTCAGGCGCCGAGCGAACTGATCGCGGCCAGCACGGCGGCGGCGGTCGGGTCGAGGATCTCGCCCTGCAGCCGGCCGTCGGCCAGTAGTACCACCCGGTCGGCGTAGGCGGCGGCGAGCGGATCGTGAGTCACCATGACCACCGTCTGGCCGGCTTCGCGGGAGGCAGTGCGCAGGATGGACAGCAGTCCGGCGCCGGTCCTGGAATCCAATGCGCCGGTGGGCTCGTCGGCGAAGACCACCGCGGGTCTGGTGATCAGCGCCCGGGCGATCGCCACCCGCTGTTGCTGGCCACCGGACAGCTCGCTCGGCCGGTGGGCCAGCCGGTCGGACAGCCCCAGCGAGACGACCAGCGCGTCCAGCGCAGCCTTGTCGACCCGGCGACCGGCCAGATCCAGCGGCAGCAGGATGTTCTGCAGGGCGGTCAGCGTGGGGAGCAGGTTGAACGACTGGAAGACGAAACCGATCCGATCCCGGCGAAGTTCGGTGAGTTCCCGGTCCTTCAGCTTCGTCAGGTCGGTGCCCTGAATCACCACCCGGCCCGAGGTGGCGGTGTCCAGGCCGGCCAGGCAGTGCATGAGGGTGGACTTGCCGGAGCCGGACGGACCCATGATGGCGGTGAACGAGCCCTCGGCGAACCCGACGCTCACCCGGTCGAGGGCCGTCACCGCGGTTGGTCCGCTGCCGTAGATCTTGGTCAGTTCGGCGGCCCGGGCGATCGGCTCGGCGGCGCTGTCGGGGGCGCTTCGGTGGGCCCGCAGGCCTGCTGTGGTCATTGACGGAACGCTAAACAGGGTTCTGACATGCCACATCGGTCGCTGGTGCCGATCTCAGTAGGCCTACGGGTGGAGAGTCGCGGTCATTCTCCGGCGGTCAGCCGCCGACGAGTTTGGCTTCGTAGGCCAGCAGGACCAGGCCGACCCGATCCCGGCAGGCGAGCTTGGCCAGCAGGGCACCGACGTGCGTCTTCACCGTCGACTCGGCCATGAACAGGGTCGCGGCAATCTCGGAATTGGTGAGCCCGCCGGCAATCTGCACCAGCACTTCGCGCTCGCGTGCGGTGAGCATGGCCAGCCTGGGGTTCGACCCCACGGCAGCGCCGCCCGGCAGCGCCGAGGTGACGTGGTCGAGTAGCCGCCGGGTCGCCGACGGCGCCACCACGGCATCCCCGCTGGCGATGGCGCGGATCGCGGCGAGCAGATCGTCGGGCCGGGTGTCCTTGAGGAGGAACCCGGAAGCGCCAGCCTTCAGCGCCGCGAATACGTACTCGTCGAGGTCGAAGGTGGTCAGCACGAGGACCCGGGGCGCGTTGGCGGCGCCGTCGGCGAGCAGCCGCCGGGTTGTCGCAACCCCGTCCAGCACCGGCATCCGGACATCCATCAGCACCACATCGGCGTGCACCCGGGCCAGGCCGGCCAACGCGGCGGCGCCGTCACCGGCCTCGCCGACGACCGTCATGTCGTCCTGGGCCGAGATCAGCATCCCGAATCCGGCCCTGACCAGTGCCTGGTCGTCGACGATGTACACCGCGATGGTCACCGCGCCGGGCCCGTCACCGATTGTCCCGGACCGAAGGCAGTGGAATCAGCGCGTTGACCCGGAAGCCGCCGCCCGGACGCGGCCCGGTCCACAGTGACCCGCCATGCACGTCGAGCCGCTCGCGCATGCCCCGGATTCCGTTGCCGGCGCCATCCGATACGACGGCGGCACCGCGGCCGTCGTCGACCACCTCCACCAGCACGTCGAACCCGCTGCCGGTCTCCCGTAGACATACCTCGACTTTGGCGGTCGCCGCCGGGCCGGCGTGCTTGAGCACATTGGTCAGCCCTTCCTGGACGACCCGGTAGACCGTCAGGTCGACGGCCGCCGGCAGTAACGGGAGCGGCTCGGGCAATGCCAGGGTGACCGCCAGCGATGCGCCGCGAGTCTGTTCGACCAACCGGGCGATGTCGGCCACCCCTGGCTGTGGCGCGAAGGTGTCCGGCACCGATGGCGGCGAGGCCGAGCGAAGGACGCCGACCAGCGCCCGCATCTCGGTCAGCGCCTGCCGGCTGGTCTCGGCGATAGTGCGCAGCACCGGCTCGGCCAGGGCCGGATTCTTACCGGCCGCGGCGGCTCCCCCATCGGCCTGTACCACGATCACCGCCAGCGAGTGGGCCACGATGTCGTGCAGTTCCCGCGCGATCCGGGTTCGCTCGGTGGCTGCGGCGATCCGCTCGCGCTGGTCCCGCTCCGCGGTGAGCAGCCTGGTCCGTTCGGTCAGTGCGTTGAGCTCGGCGGCCCGATAGTCGAGACCGGCCCGCCGCCGTTCGCCGGCCAGGAAGGCACAGGCGACAAGTGTCAGGGCCAACGCCATCAGACCTGCCAACACGGGCCGGCTGTAGGAACCAGACCAGGCCAGCGGCGCGGCGACGGCGCCGAACAGACCTGCTCCGAGGGCGAGCCAACCCCAACGCCGGTCCGCCGGGTAGACGACGCTGGCGTAAATGACGAACAGTGCGCTGACCGAGCCGAGCAGTGGCCCCCGCACGGCGATCCGGACGCCGAGCTCGATGAAAATGCTGGCAATCAGCACCGGGACGGGATAGGTGCGCCGGAAGAACAGCGGCAGGGCCGCGCCCACGCTGTAGCCGAGCTGGGCCGGGCTGGACGAATAGACGAACAGCGAGGCCAGCACAATCGCGCCGGCGATCAGCGCATCACCGGGCCACCGGTGGGTCTCGAACCAGTGATAGAGGCTGCGCCGCATGCTTCTACGGTAGGCGGGCGGCGGCGGTGCCAGATCCACCCGGAGAGGGAGGGGAATTGTCAAGAAATGTGACGGTCGGACGCCGGTAGGAGGTACTTTTCTCTGGCGAGGGCTAAACCGGAGTTCAGCTGCATTCGACCAGATGGGCGGTGGCTCGGATGTCGGATCGAGTGTTCGGGTGGGCGTTGGTCTGCGCGGTGCCCGTGATGATGTTCGCTTCGGCGGGGCCCGCCCTCGCAGACACTTCGGGCGAGCTCACTGTCCCAGCTTCCGATACCGCCACCACCATTGCCGTCGGCACCGTGACAACCTCCATCGACGCCTCCGCGACCGACACCACCGCGACCGAAACCGACACCACGCCGAGCACTACCGACCGCCCAACCACGGTGGCCCCGGTATCGCTGGCTGTGGCAGTTGCCGCTGACACCGCGCTGGCCGCTCGTGACGAGTCGATCAACTACACGGTGACGGTGACCAACCCCGCGGCACTCGATGCACCGGGGGTCTCCGTGTGGGACACCCTGCCGGCCGGCGTCGCGTTCGTCGGCGCCGATGCCGGGGGCACCCACGCCGACGGGACGGTCAGCTGGCTGGAGTTGACCGTGCCGGCCGGGGGCAGCCTCGCGATGCACCTTTCGGTCGTGGTGACCGCGCCCAACATCGGACGGGTGCTGGTGAACCGGGTCAGCATCGTCGTCCCACAGAGTTGGCCGGCTGCGAAAGCCGTCAATCCGTGCGCCGACGACCCGAGCGCGGCCTGCGTCGGAACCGTAGTTCCGACGATCGAGGTGTTGCCGGCCGGCGACACATCCCCGGCGACCGCGGTCACCCCGAGCCCGCGCGTCCGCCCATCATCAGCCACCAGAACTGCGACCGCAGTGTCCGCCAACTCGAACTCCGAACTCGCCGCTACCGGCCTACCCGTCGTCCCGATCCTGGCGGGCGGCGCGCTGGCCGTGCTGTTAGGGGTTCTGCTGCTGTGGCGAGTGCGTCGCAGACCCACTGCCGGCACTCGCTCAACGCACTGGCGGAGTCAGGCCTGAGCTTCGCCGAGCATCTGGATCGCCTGCTGAACCCGTCGGCGCCGGGTGTCGACCGCCTTGGCGCCCTCGATCGCCAGGACATGCCGCAGTTGATGGCTGTAGGCGAGTCTGCCGAAAGCTTCCTTGGCGGCGGCGTCCTGGTCCAGGGCGGCGGCGAGGTCTGCCGGCACCTCGACAACCCGCGGCTCGGTGTCCAGCACGATGTTCAGGTCGAATTCATCGCCCGCGGCCACGCCGGTGTTCTTGCGTTGCTCGGCACTCACCGGGAGCATGAACCTGCCGCCCATCGACGCGATACTGCTGCGATAGGTGTGACCGTTGATGGTCACTTTCACCGCGGGCTTCCTGCCGGCGCCGAGCCCGGCGACCACCTCGTCGGGCACCTGGATACCGGTCGCGGTCTTGCCGGAGAGGAGCAGGGTGGCTCGGAATCTCATGGAGCGAGTATGCCCCGACCGCATCTGCTTAGCTTGGTTGTGCGAACCTTCCCCGGGACCCTGCTCGGGACTCTGCTGGTCGTTGCACTGACGGCCGGCTGCACCCCGACGCCGACGGGTCAGCTGGACAGCGGTCGCCCACCGTCTCCCACCCCGGCCGCATCCGACACCGCCGCGCCAACCAGCACCGATGGCTCAACCAGCGCGTCGGCCGCAACCGGCACCGAGACCGGGTCGCCGCCCGCCGCCGATGTGCTGGCGCGCATCCCGGTCAAGGGTCGGGCCCCCAAGACGGGCTACAGCCGTGACCAATATGGCCAGACCTGGACCGATGACGTCGCCGTCGGCGGCGGCCACAACGGTTGTGATCAACGCTCCGACGTTCTGCGGCGCGACCTGCTCGACATGGTGCTCAAGCTCAACACCCAGGGGTGCGTGCCCGCGTCGGGCACCCTGCACGACCCCTACACCGACCAGATGATCGCCTTCGTCCGCGGCCAGACGACCTCGTCCGAGGTGCAGATCGACCATCTCGTTGCGCTGTCCAACGCGTGGCAGACCGGCGCGCAGCAACTCACGGCTGCGCAGCGGCAGAACCTGGCCGGCGACCCACTGGAACTCCTGGCGGTCGCCGGAGCGGCCAACCTGTCCAAGGGCGATGGGGACACCGCCACCTGGCTGCCATCAAACAAGGCGTTCCGCTGCCCCTATGTGGCCCGGCAGATAGCGGTCAAGGCGAAGTACGGGCTCTGGGTCACTGCCGCTGAGAGGGCGGCCATGCAGCAGGTGCTCAGCGTCTGCCCGACTGAGCCGCTACCCGACGAGACCGGCCTCGCCGTGGCGGTCCCGGCGCCGCAGCGGTGACCTACCCCGCGTTGTGCGCGTCGCGCCAGGCCAACTTCTTGGTCAGCACGTCGAAGTGGTAGTCGGGTCCGCTCAGGCCGATGGTGAACAGCGTGACGCCGAGTTCGAGCAGCTGATCGGCGGTCGCGTCGTCGGCCCGGGTGATGTCGGTCGAATGCTCGATCTCGCCCGGGTCACGCCCGACGGCCGCACAGTGCTCGCCCAGGATCGCGGACTTGCGGCGATGCACCTCGACATCGCCGAAGGAATGCCAGATGTCGCCGTGTACGGCCACCTGGCGGAGCGTCTTCTTCTCGCCGCCGCCGCCGATCAGCACCGGAATGTGGCGGGTCGGGGCCGGATTGAGTTTGCCCAGCCGCGCGGCGATCCGGTCGAGGTAGTCGGCCATCAGGCTCAGCCGGGTGCCCGGGGTGCCGAATTCATAGCCGTATTCGTCGTAGTCCTTCTCGAACCAGCCGCCGCCGATGCCGAGGATGAATCGGCCCCCGGAGATGTGGTCGATGGTGCGGGACATGTCGGCCAGCAGGTCGGGGTTGCGGTAGCCGCCTCCCGTCACCAGCGCGCCGAATTCCACGCGTTCGGTCTGCTCGGCCCAGGCGCCGAGCATCGTCCAGCATTCGAAATGTTTGCCGTCGGCATCGCCGGACAGCGGGTAGAAATGATCCCAGTTGAAGACGATGTCGACGCCGGAGTCCTCGGCGCGCAGCACCGCATCGCGGATCTGCCGGTAGTCGGCGTGCTGGGGCTGCAACTGCACACCGATACGAATCGGTCGGTTCATCTCGCGAATCCTTCTCTGCTGGCCGGAATCAGACGGTGGAATCAGACGGTGGAATCAGACACTGTCATCAGACGGTGGACGCGCCCGCTGCCCGGCCCGCCGTCCGGCCGCTGAACAGACAGCCACCGAGGAACGTACCCTCCAGCGCGCGGTAGCCGTGGACGCCCCCACCGCCGAACCCGGCCGCCTCGCCGGCCGCGTAGAGCCCGGGCACCGCGTGCCCGTCGCGGCCGAGCACCCGACTGGACAGATCGGTCTCCAGCCCGCCGAGGGATTTGCGGGTCAGCACATGAAGGCGCACCGCCACCAACGGACCGGCGGCCGGGTCGAGCAGTTCATGTGGCTCAGCAGTGCGCATCTTCCGGTCACCGAAATAACGCCTGGCGCCATCGATGGCCACCAGTTGCGGGTCCTTGCCCAGGCCCGTTCGGACCTGCAGGTCCCGTCCGTGCACGATGTCGGCGACACCGGCCGGGTCGATCAGATCAGCGCCGACCAGCTCATTCATCGTGCGCACCAGTCCGTCGAGGGTGTCATCGGTCAGGAAATCCACCCCGCGTTCCTGGAACGCCGCGACGGCCGGTGTCGGTCCATCGCCGAGCCGGTTCTTCAACAGCAGGCGCAGTGACTTTCCGGTCATGTCCAGGTTCTGCTCCGACCCGGACAGCGCGAACTCCGGGCCGATGGTGCGCTGGTTGAGCAGGAACCAGGAGTGGCTGTATCCGGTGCCGGTGATGTGCCGCACCGTGCCCAAAGAGTCGAAGCCCGGCCAGAGCGGCGCCGGCAGCCGCTGCCCGCGGGCGTCCAGCCAGATCGAGGTGGGCCCGGCCAGGATCCGGATGCCGTGCGCCGTCCAGACCGGCGAGTGGTTGATCACGCCCTCCGGGTAGTGCCACATCCGGTCCATGTTGATCGGTCGGCCGCCGGCCCGTTCGGTGACGCCCAGCATCAGCCCGTCGGTCGACTCCGGAACACCCGACAGCATTTCCGCGGGCGCCTCGCCGAATCCGGCGGGCCAGTGCTGCCGGACCAGCTCGTGGTTGGCGCCGATGCCACCGGAGGCCACGATCACCGCCTGCGCCTTGATGGTGAACTCGTGGTCCGGCCGTCGCGAGGAGTGCTCGCCGCGGGCCGCGGCGGAGGCTTCGAGCACCTCGCCCGCCGCGCCCACCACCGTGCCGGTGTCGACCAGCAATTCAGTGACCCGGTGCCGGAAGCGGAACTCGACGCGGCCGTTCTTCACGTGCTGCATCACGCGTTTGAGGAACGGGGTGACGATGCCGGGTCCGGTGCCCCAGACCAGATGGAACCGGGGCACCGAGTTGCCGTGCGAGCTGCCCTGGTAGCCGCCGCGTTCGGCCCATTGGACCACCGGGAACAGGGCCACACCCTGCTCCTTGAGCCAGTCCCGCTTCTCCGTGGCGGCGAAGTGCACGTAGGCCCGGGCCCATTGCTCCGGCCAGTGGTCTTCCGGTCGATCGAACCCGGCAGAGCCCAGCCAGTCGGCCAGCGCCAGCTCTTCGCTGTCCTTGACGCCGAGGCGCCGCTGCTCCGGGGAATCGACGAGGAACAGGCCGCCGAGGGACCAGTAGGCCTGGCCGCCGAGGCTGGCCGCGGGTTCCTGGTCGAGAATGATCACCCGGCGCCCGGCGTCGGCTGCCTCGGCCGCGGCGACAAGGCCGGCCAGGCCCGCGCCGACCACGACGATGTCGGTGCTGATGGCGCCCGACTTGACCGCCGTTCGATCGTCGCCGGCACGCTGTTCCGCGCCAAAGCCGGCGGGACGTTCGGTCGCTATTCCGGTCATGGTGGTCCTTCCTCGGCTTGCTCCGACAGGTGTGCCTGTCCATGCAACCACAGGGCCCCGGCACCATCGGCGACACTGGTCGGGTGGAAATGGTGGATGTGCTCGTCATCGGCGGCGGGCAGGCGGGGCTGTCGGCGGCCTTCCATCTGGGCCGAACTGGAACCGACTATCTGCCGCTGGATGCCGAGTCAGCGCCGGGCGGGGCGTGGCAGCATCGCTGGCCGACCTTGACCATGGCCACCGTCAACGGCATCCGCGAGTTGCCTGACTTCCCGGTGCCACCGGCCGACCCGAATGGGCTGGCCAGCCAGGTGATCCCGGCGCATTCGCCGCCCGGGCGGTGATCAACGCGACAGGTACCTGGACGAAGCCGTTCTGGCCGGCGGTTCGCGGCCGGGCGGCATTCGCCGGCCGGCAGCTGCACACCCATGACTACCCTGGCCCGTGGCCGTTCGCCGGTCAGCGGGTGATCGTCGTCGGCGGCGGCATCTCGGCGCTGCAGTCGCTGCTGGAGATCGGTCCGCTGGCCGCGGCGCAGCGCTGGGTGACCAGGCGGGAACCGGTCTTCATCGAGCGTGAGTTCAGTCCCGAGCTGGGCCGAGCCGCGGTGGCGATGGTGGCGCAACGGGTGGCCGCGGGCCTTCCGCCGGCCTCGGTCGTGTCGGTGACCGGGCTGGGATTGACCCCAGCCGTGCGGGCCGGTCAGGCTGCCGGCTATCTGCGGCGATGGCCGATGTTCGACCGGCTCACCGCGCGCGGAGCGGTGTGGGAGGCGCCGGACGGAACCCCCGAGGAGTTCGCCGCCGACACCATCCTGTGGGCGACCGGATTCCGGGCCTCGTTGGATCATCTGGCGCCGCTGCACCTGCGGAATCCGGGTGGTGGCATCACGATGGACGGGACCCGGGTAGCTAAGGAGCCGAGGCTGCACCTGGTCGGGTCCGGACCCAGCGCGTCAACGGTGGGTGCGAACCGGGCTGGGCGGGCCGCGGTGGCCGAGCTTCGGCGCCTGCTCGACCTGGCGGACTGAGGTAGCAAGTCATCGATGAGCGCACCGCGAGGGAATCGGCAGCTCAACGCAACATGGGCGGTCACCTCCTGCGAGGTGACCGCCCATGCGCGGTTCTAGCGACGTGCGCTAGAGCTCACATCAGATGATCGTGACACCGGTGGCCTGCGGACCCTTCGGGCCCTGCTGGACGGTGTAGCTCACACGCTGGTTCTCTTCGAGGGTGCGGTATCCACCGGACTGAATCTCGGAGTAGTGAACGAAGACGTCAGCACCCGAATCCTCAGGGGTAATGAAGCCGAAGCCCTTTTCCGCGTTGAACCACTTGACAGTTCCGTTAGCCATAGTTTCTCCTCTGGCGATGTATCCATCGAGCGCGCGCACTTTACGCACACTCGGGCCTGTCTACGAATCCGACATCTCTGGATACTTCGATCTAGAGGATCCCACGACCGCAAATCTTGTCTTGGGACCGCGATGACACGAACACAAGAACTGGTGACCGCCGTTAGTAGAGCACGCGGAGAAGGCACAGGTCAAACTCTCCACCAATGGGTCAACCTTCCCCGTGCGGTACCTCCGACCAGTTGAAATGCCCGAGCGGCTCGACTCGACGGGCCACCATCCGGTCATCAGCTTCGAACAACTCACTCGTTTGTACGAACAGCCGATGGAGCGGTCGCCGGCCACAGAGCAGCACGTCATCACTTCGCGCTACGGATCACACCCAACCGCGGCGTTGCAGTGCGACGAACGCACCCCAGCCGACGGGTGCGGGCAGCCAGAAGGTGACGGCCCGGAAGGCGAGAACGGCGGTGAGCGCGGCCGCGATGGGTACACCGGTGGCGGTCAGTCCGCCGACCAGCGCCGCCTCGACAGCGCCGAGTCCGCCGGGCGTCGGTGCGGCCGATCCGATGGCGGAGGATGCCAGGTAGACCACGACGAGAACGGGTAGCGCGAGCGAGGCTGAGTAGGCGCGCATCGATGCGTCGAGGGCGAGAACATACCCCCCGTTGAGCACGAGGATTCCGGCAATGGCGGTGCCCAGCCGGCGTGGATCGCTCGCGGTGGCCAGCAGTTGGGGGAGCGTGCGGCGCAGTAACGGCTCGAGACGGCGGCGGATCAGGCGGCGGCTCGGCGGGGCGGCCGCCACCAGGGCGAGCGCGCCGGCCGTCACCAGCATGACGGTCAGCACCGTGCCGCTGGGCAGCAGCGAAAGCTGCGATGCCGAGGCGCCGCTGAGCCAGCCACAGGCCAGCAGCAGGAGCACGGTCACGGTCACGGTCACCGCTTCGCTGACCGCGACGCTCGCGGCGGCTACGGCGGTCGGCACCCCTGCCCGCTGCAGATAACGAATGTTGAGGCCGACGTGGCCGACGGATGGCGGTGTCACCAATGCGAGGAACGACGACGCGAGTTGCACGAGTGCGGTGCGGGCCAGTGGCAATGCGATGGGCTGGAACGCCTGTTTCGCGAGCGCGGAGCCCAGGTAGGTCAGCGCCGACGCGAGCAGGGCGACGGCGAGCCAGCCCGGGTGTGCCGGGCGCAGCGCTTCCGCGATGCTGACTTTGGAGAGCTGGGTGGCGAGTACGTAGGCCGCGGCCGTTCCGCCGACCACGCTGATCACCGTGCGCGTTCGCAGGCGCTCCAGCCGGGGCGGTGCCGCGGTAGCGCCGTCTGTTCCGGGGCCGGTCAGCGCCGCGCGCAAGTCGTTGAGGATTGTCGTGCCCCGCGCTGCGCGGCGGGCCGAATGGGTCAGAGCCAGCGGCTGCAGGAGAGCCGCGAGCCGGGCTTCGGTGGCCGGGGTGCTGCGGTATCCCGATCGGAGTGCAGTGACAGCCGCCGCCGCACCGATCCGTGTCGACGTGGCGACGAGGATCGCGACGACGTCGAGTTCGCGCTGCAGGTCGGTGGCCGCCGGCTGTGCCGCCAAGAGTTCGGCGAAGCCGGCCCGGCCGTCGGGGAGCAGGACGATTCCGTCAACGGTGAGGGCGCCGTGCGCGAGGCCGGCGTCGTGCAGCTGCCGCAGCGCGCGTGCGGCCGCCGCTGCGCCGGCGGCCGCCTCCGACGCCGCTGCCGCCGAGAGCGGTGTACCCACCAGCGGCTGCTCCACCAGCATCAGCGCCGGCCCAGCTGAGAGCAGCGCAAGCGCCCGCGGCGTTGCCACCCCGGCCGAATTCGCCAACGCCGCACTCAGGGCCTGCCGCTCCAACTGCCCGCGCAGCGACAGCGCTGGTCGGCCCACGGCTGCGGTCCGGAGCCGCAGCAACCGCCACGCACGTCGGGCAAGGGGTACCCCGCGCCCGTCCTCGTCCACCACGGTGATCCGCATGGCATCTCCGCCGGGGTGGACACCGGCATAGCGGACTCGACCCGGGGCCTCCTTGAGTAGCTGGAGGGCCGTCACCGGCCAGCCGGCCCGTGCCACCACCGACCGAACCAGGTCGGCCGAAGGCCGGGCCGGAACCACGCCGACGGCGACCCGCACACCCAACCCCACTGTGGCGCCCATCAGGACGGCGTATGCGGCACTGGGCACCGTGAGACTGCCGAGAATGACAGCGCAGGCGATCGCGACTGCCAGCGCCGGGCGGGCTGCGCCCCGCAGGCGCCCGCGCTGCAGGTCCGCGCCGACCACCATAGCGATCGCGGCGGTGACGGGCAGCCCCGGGGATACGCTGGGCGGGCCCGTCAGTCGGGTGACGGCGGCAGCGCCGGCCGTCAGGTCGACGAGCAGGCCGACCGCAAAGCCGCTGAGAACGGCCAATGAGCAGGACAACGCGGCGGCGGTCACAGCGAAGCGGCGCGAACGTATCGCGTCGACCACGATGGCCAGCAGGACACCGACGACCGCGAGGGAGGCGACGGCGTTCACCATCGACAAGACCGTCCTGGCCAACCCCGGCTGGAGGCCGGAGAGCAGCCCCGCCGTCACCCCCAGGAACCCGGGATCAAGAATGGCCAGCGTGACCAGGGCGATCAATAAACCTGCGGCGAGGACCAGTCGGGTGACATCAATCGGTCGTCGGATCCGCGGCTGCGGCCAGAACGCTGTCAACCCGTCGCCACCGAGCCGCTGCGCGCCCTGTCCCGCAAGCGCTGGAACACGACGGCTATCCACGAGCGTCAGCCTGCCGGAAATTGCCTGGAGCCGCCGACGTGACCGACGAATTCCCTTCCGGCGATCGTTCAACGACATCGCCCAGCGACTGGACCGCGGCGTCACATCCGTGCGGCGTCACATCCGTCCGGCATCGATGATCCGGCGGAGGAATTGCTGGGTCCGCGGGTCCGTCGGGTCGACCAGCACCTGCTCGGGCGGCCCGGATTCGGCCACCGACCCACCGGACAGGAACAGCACAGTGTCGCTGACCTGCCGGGCGAAGCCCATCTCGTGGGTGGCGACGAGCATCGTCATCCCGTCCGACTTGAGGTCCTTGAGCATCGCCAGCACCTCGCCGACCAATTCCGGGTCCAGGGCCGACGTCACCTCGTCGAACAACATCAGCACCGGTTTGTTGATCAGCGCCCTGGCGATCGCCACCCGCTGCTGCTGCCCACCGGACAGCGAGTCCGGCCGCGCCGAGGCCTTGTCCCGCAGGCCGACCCGGCTGAGCATCGCCAGCGCGTCGACCTCGGCCTGCTCCTTCGGCACCTTGCGCACCCGGCGCGGCGCCAGGGTGACGTTGTCCAGCACCGACATGTGCGGGAACAGGTTGAACGCCTGGAACACGATCCCGATCGACGAGCGCACCCGGTCGGCGTCGATCCGGGGGTCGGTGATGTCTTGGCCGTCCAGGATGATGACGCCGTCGTCGACCACCTCGAGCAGGTTGAGGCAGCGAAGCAGTGTCGACTTCCCGGACCCGGACGCCCCGATCAGCGTCACGCAGTCGTGGGCGTTCACCGAGGCGGCGAAGTCGTCGAGGATGACGTTGTCGCCGTAGACCTTGCGCAGCCCCCGAACCTCCAACAGCGTCACAGCGCACCGCCGCCGGTCCAGCCCTGGCGGCGGGCGACCCAGTCGGTCAGCCGGGTCATCGGAATGGTGAGCAGCACGAACAGCAAACCGGCCACCACGTACGGGGTGTAGTTGAACGTCTTGGCCGTTTCGATCTTCGCGTTCAGAATCGCGTCGTAGGCCACTGACCCGAGCACGTACAGCAGCCCGGTATCCTTCTGCAACGCCACCATGTCGTTGAGCAGCGGCGGTAGCACCCGGCGGACGGCCTGCGGCACGACGACGAAGCGCATGGTCGCGGCGTAGGTCAGACCTAGCGAGCGGGCCGCCGCCCGCTGTGATGGATGGATGGATTCGATGCCGGCGCGGAACACCTCGGACACATACGCGCCGTAGACCAGGATCAGCGACACACAGCCCCAGAAGAGCGGGTCGCGGGGCAGGAACGTCAGTCGCAGGCTCGGCACCCCGAATCCGAGCAGCAACAGCACCAGGATCAGCGGCAACCCACGGAAAACGTCGGTGTACACGGTGGCCAACACCCGCAGCGGAAAGAAGACCGGCCCGCGCAGCGTCCGCACCAGGGCGACGACCATGGCCAGCACGAGGATGCAGACCCCGCACAACACCATCAGCCGGATGTTCAGCCACAGCCCGCCGAGAATGTCCGGCAGCACCTGCCAGCCGTAGCCGAGATCGAAGAACGTGGCGCGGACCCGCGGCCAGCCCGATGAGTTCACCACCACCAGCGCCACCACCGTGACCACCACCACGGTCGACAACCCGGCGATCAGATTGCTGCGCTGAGTGCGCCGTCGACGGTAGGCCAGCCGCGCCTGTTGCGTCGCCGACGGTGCCCACGGCTCCGCGGGCTCAGAGGCGGTCACAATCAGCTGAGCTGGGGTGCACCGGCGTCGGAGATCCACTGCTGGACCAGCTTGTCCAGGGTGCCGTCGGCGCGCAGCGAGTCAACCGCGGCACTGACGCAGCTCGTCAGCGCTGAGCCCTTGTCGAGCACCAAACCGAACTGCTCAACGGCGCCCGAGGTCGAAGGCAGCTGGCCAAGCACGGCGCCGTCGGTGAGCTGGGCACTCGCAGCGAAAAAGGCGGATGGTAGGTCCAGCACCAGTCCGTCGATCGTGCCGTTCTGCAGGGCCGCGACGGCCAACGCGTTGTCGTCGAAGATCGCCGGCTTGGTCGTCGGCGCGATCACCGCGTTGATCGCGTCCAGGCTGGTGGTGCCCAGCATCGCCCCGAGCTTGGCGTCCTTGAGCCCGGCCAGCGCGGTCACCGCGGCGATCGGGCTGCCCTTGACGGTGACGATCGCCTGCGTGACGTCGTAGTACCCCGTCGAGAAGTCGACGGCCTGCGCGCGGTCGGCGTTGATGGAGACCTGGTTGATGTCGAAATCGAACTCCTTCGGCGTCGGGGTGATGACGGCGTCGAACGGCACCCGCACCCAGCTCACCTGCTCCTTGGTGTAACCCAGACGTTCGGCGACCGCATACGCCACCGCGGACTCGTAACCCTTGCCGTTCGTCGGCTCGTCCGCGACGATCCACGGTTCGTAGGCGGGTTCGGACGTCGCGACGGTCAGCGTGCCGGTGGCGAAGGTCTTCATCGCGGTGGGCGTGCAATCCGCCGACAGGGCAGGGGCGCCGGAGCTCTCGGTCGTCGATGATCCGGCCGACCCACTCTCGGTTGCGCCGGCCGATCCCGTTGCGGTAGTCGCCGCAGCGGATGTCGTCGAAGCCGCGGAAGCCGTTGTGCTCGCAGCCGTCGAGCCCGATCCGCAGCCGGCCAGGGCCAGCACTGCGATGCCGCCGAACGCGATCATGGTCGTGGACAGTCGAGATCGAATCATCGGGTCTCCTCGGATTGGTGCGCAGAGGCGACTTTATCCGAACCTGCCGGCCCAGTGGTTTGCCGCGGCTGGCTGCCGGGCATTCCACCGTAGGTGGCCGACCGGCCGCGCACCGTCCGGTGGCGCGATGTGCCACCATCGTGAGTGAACCCAGGTGTGCGTTGAGCAGGGAGTGTGAGCAGATGACAGCCGAAGGTCAGGACCAGAACACCGGTACCGCGGAGTTCACGATCGAGCACCTGCCGGACCTGCACAGGTTCGTTCTCAGCCGAGCCGACGATGAGCTGGCGCACCTGGAATATGTCGTCCGGGAGGGCGTCTGGGTGATCACCCACACCTTCACCGAGCCGACCGCTCGGGGTGCGGGACTGGCGGCCAAGGTGACGGTGGCGGCGCTGGACGGTGCCCGGTCAGCGGGCGTCCTCATCTGGCCGGTCTGCCCCTACGTGGTCGATTACGTCGCGGTACACCCGGAGTACGACGATCTCGTCGCGCAGGTCGGGCGGAGCTCACCATGAAATCCACCGGGGTCACCGGGCCGATCGGCGGTGCTTACGGTGCGCTCGGCAAATCCAGCGCGAAGCCCGTATCCGGTTCGCCATCGTCGGTCGCGTCATCCGGGGTTGCCCGAGCGGCCGACGAAGTCCTGGAGGCCACCGCTCAGGAGGAGGTCAAGATGACCAACTCGCAGTCGAACAACGCCGCGCCGGAAGCCGCGGTGACCAGCCCGCGGGCCCACTTCTCACCGTTCAAGTTCGGCTTCCTTGGCGGCCTCGGCGTGCTGCTCGCCTATGTGGCCTATCAATCGGTGGACACCCTGCGCAGCACCCTGATCGTCATCGCGATCGCCGCACTGCTGGCGATCGGACTGGACCCGGCGGTGAGTTTCCTGATCAAGCGGGGCATGAAGCGCGGGCTCTCGGTGATGGTCGTGATGTTGACCGTCCTGGCGTTCATCGGCGGCGCGATCTACGCGGTCGTGCCCCCGATCGTGAACGAGGTCGCCGCCTTCGCCGGCAACCTGCCGGTAATGCTCACCCAGCTGCAGCAGAATCAGGCGATCAAGAATCTCGACGCGAAGTTCGGCCTGATCGATCAGCTCAAGTCCTCGAGCCTGCTGTCCAGCGGTGCCGACGGCATCGTGTCGGCGAGTTTCACCGTCGCCGGGGTGTTCGTCGACCTGCTGATCATCCTGATCCTGACGCTGTACTTCCTGGCCGGCTTTCCGCGGATCAAACAGACGGCCTATCGGTTGGCGCCGTCGTCCAAGCGAGCCAGGGTCAGCGAGCTCGGCGAGGTCATTCTCAAGCAGATGGGCAAGTACCTCGGCGGAGCCACCCTGATCGCCATTCAGGCCGGGTTGGTCGCGGGCGTCTTCGCCTCGATCGTCGGGCTGCCCTATCCCTGGGCGATCGCCCTCGGCGCCGCGCTCCTCGATTTCGTACCGGTGATCGGCCCGATCGTGGTCGGCGTCTCGATGATGCTGATCGGCTTCACCCAGTCCCTGACCATCGGCATCATCGCGGCCGGTTTCTACCTGTGCCAGCACCTGTTCGAGGCGTACTGGCTGTATCCGCGGGTGATGAGACGAGCGGTGAACATTTCCACCGGAGCGGTCGTGGTGGCCATCGTGATCGGCGGCGCGCTGCTGGGCGTCACCGGCGCGCTGATGGCCGTGCCGATCGCGGCCGCCGTTCAACTGATCTTTCGCGAGGTCATCCTGCCGGGCCAGGACGAATCGTGATCGGTGACCAGACCGGACGCACCGCGCTGGTCACCGGCGCCAACACCGGGCTGGGGTATCAGACCGCGCTGGGTCTGGCCACGGTCGGGGCCTCGGTGGTACTGGGCGTTCGCACGCTGGCCAAGGGCGAGCGGGCGGCCGCGGCAATCCGGGCCGAGGTCGGTCCGGCCGCGTCCGTGCGGGTGGCCGAACTGGACCTGGCCGACCTGGGCAGCGTCCGCCGGTTCGCGGAGCGTTGGACGGGGCCGTTGCACGTGCTGGTCGCCAATGCGGGGGTGATGCTGGTGCCCCGGCTCGAGGTGACCGGCGACGGCTTCGAACGGCAGATGGGCACCAATCATCTCGGTCACTTCGCCCTGGTCGGCCGCCTGCTGCCGGCCCTGCGGGAGGCCGCCGCCGACATCGGGCCGGCGCCCCGGGTGGTGTCGCTCTCCTCGATGGCGCACCTGCAGGCCGGCCGGCTCGATCGCGGTTGGGGTCTGGTCGGTCGCTATGTGCCGATGACCAGATACGCCCAGTCGAAGCTTGCCACGGCGATGTTCGCGCTGGAGTTCGATCGGCGACTGCGGGCGGCTGGGGAGCGAATCGTCTCGGTCGCCGCGCACCCCGGCTGGTCGGCGACGGATCAGATGACCCGGCGATATGACGATCGCCCCAAGCTCGGGGTGCTGGTGTCGCGGAAGGTGTCGGCGCTTCTCGGGTCCGCACCGGCGCGCGGCGCCCAGTCCCAGTTGCTTGCCGCGACCTCGATCGATGTGGTCGGTGGCAGCTACCTCGGCCCGCGGTTTCTGATTCGCGGCCGGCCCCGGCCGGCCGGGTTTTCCGCCGCGGCCCGCCGCGCCGACGACGCCCGCTGGCTGTGGAGCGATTCGACGGAGTTCACCGAAGTCGAGTACCTGAACCAGGGCGGATAGCGGGTCATCTCGGCCGCGGCGTCATTCCTCAACCGCTCGCCGCCGCGACCCGATGACGCCACCACCGACGATCACCGCGATCACCAGGCCCGCACCGACCACCCAGACCCACGCCGGGATAGCGTTTGATTTGGTCGTCGGCCCGCCGGTGGCCGGGTTCGCGGTGCCGGTGCCGGCGGCGGTCAGGGTGAACGTCGAGGTGCCCTCCACCGGGTGCCCATCGGCGGAGATGATTCGGAAGGCGATGGTGTAGGCCCCCGCGGGGCCGAGGGTGTTCACCGGAACCGTCACCGTGTTGTTCAGCACCGTCGCCGGCGAACCCTCCCAGTGATCGCCGTCCGGGCCGATGACCGTGACCAGTGGCTGGTAGTTCTGAACCGCCTGGTCAAAGGTGAGAACCACCTGCGCCGGGCTGGTCGCGATGCTTTGGCCCGCGCTGGGCTCGGTGCCGATCAACGCGTTGTGGGCAAGCGCCGTGCCCGCGCCGGCCAGACCCAGCACGCCCACGACGAAGGCAACGATCACCGCCCGGAACATCGTGCGTGATGTTGTCATCTCAGGCCTCCGACCCGGGCCGCGGCGGCGCCTGGCCGGCCTCCCAAGCCGGTGGTGGATCGCCGGGCACCTGAAAACCGGGCAATGCGGTGAAATTGCCGGCCGCGGTAGGGAGCGGGCCCTTTCGCCGGCCGGTGAGCCCGACACCGATCCCGATGGCGCCGACCATGATCCCGATGACGGCGATCGCCCGCGCAAGACCGTCGGTGGGGCCGGCGGCCGCGGCGGCACCGGCGGTGGTTGCCGCAGTCACCGAGGCCACCGCGGCGTCGTCGCCGGTCACCGGCGGGCCGGTCACGGTCAACACCGGTGCCGGATGCGCGGGTTCGGCACCACTCGCGGTGGGAGGGTCGCTCCAGCTGACGACGGTGCCGTCGCTGTATGTCTGCAGCGCGATGAAGCTGATCTGGGCGACGTCGGGCACCGGGCCGACCATCACCTCGAAGGTGGCGTACTCGTCCGGGGCGAGGCCGGCGCCGTCGGCGGTGAACGTGACCGAGGTGATCGCCTTGTCGAAGGTGATGGCGCCCTGGGTGATCACGGCGGGCAGTCTGGTGGTCGTGAAGGTAGTGGTCCAGCCGGGTTTCTGCTCGGCCATCACCTCGGCGAACGGGGTGCCGGCCGGGATCTGGATCTCTACCTGGGTGACCCCGGCCGATTCCTCGTTGGGCACCCGGAAGGTCAGCGTGGGGTAGCTGCCGGGCGCTGCGGTCCCCGGTGAAACGCTGACGTGCGCGAACGCGGTGCCGCCGGCCAGGACCAGCACGCCGACGATCAGGCCGGTGATGGTCACCAACCGGCGCAGATTCGTGGACGCGGTCATCTGCCCAGGCTATCGGCCGGTACCGACAGTGGGCTGACGGCGCTGCAGCGCCCGCCGCAGCAAGGAGTTTCCGGCCGGCGGCCTGTATCCTGCGGACCGGATGAGGACGATGCGGCCGAAGGGCGATGATGTGACCACCGAGAGCACGCCCACTCCTGGCGACAGTTCGCATCCGACCACCAACGACGCGCCGGGACCGACCCGCGGCCCAACCCATCAGTGGTGGCGCGGACCATTGATCCTGCTGATCAAGCTGGCGGTGGCCGCTGCCGCCATTGTGTTCGTGGTTCGCCTGGTTCGCCGAGTGGACTGGTCGCAGGTCGGCGACGCCATCGCCAATCTGGAGTGGTGGCAGATCGCTGTGCTGCTGGCATTGGTCCTCCTCCGGCAGACCGTCAACGCCACGCCGCTGATCTTTCTGGTGCCGAAGATCGGCCTGCGCAGGGCGGTGATGAACGGGCTCTCCGGCACCCTGATCACCACCTTCATGCCGCCGCCGGCCGAAGTCGTACTGCGGTTGTCGATGTTCAAGTCGTGGGGCATCGATGCTTCGTTCGGCGCAGCGGCATTGGCGCTGAACACCCTGGTCTTCTACATGGCCCGGTTCGCCGCGCCGGTGGTCGGGCTGATCATCGTAATCGTCGCCTATTCGCCGGAGTCGGTCTACGTGTGGGCCGCGATCGGCGGTGGGTTGGTCAGCCTGCTGCTGGTACTGGGCCTGACGCTGGTCGCCAGGGGCGAGCGCCTGGCGGACAGGGTCGGTCGCAATGTCGGTCGCACCGCCCATCGGGTCCGCAAGTCCGTCGACCCGGATGAGTGGGCGGCCGCGCTGGTCAAGTTCCAGCGCGATTCGACGGAGGGACTGGCCCGCAGGGTCGGCGGCGCGGCGCTGAGCCTGCTCGGATTTCTGTTCGTGGACGGCACGATCGTCGCGTTGAGTCTGCGTTTCCTCGGCGTCACCAGCGCCCAGGTGCCCTACCTGGCGATTCTGGCCGCGTTCCTCTGTGTCTTCCCGCTGTCGGTCTTTCCGTTCGCCGGCATCGGCATCCTGGACGCGAGCCTGATCGTGCTGCTGACGGCGCGCGGCGCCCTGGATCAGGCTGATCTCGTTGCCGCGCTGGTTGTCTGGCGCACCGCCACCCTGGTGGTTCCGCTGATCCCCGGTCTGGGCGCGTTCGCCCTGTGGCGCAACGCGGAACGCCGGAAGCAACCGGTGGCGCAGTCGGCACCCGTCCAGGAGTCGGATGAACCGTCAGCGTTCGGCGCGAACCAGGAACTTCACTAGCGAGGATTCGATCTGGTCCAGCTCCAGGCCGACAGCGGCCAGCGTCGGCCGGCGACGCGACGGCGGCATCGGCGCGGCCGCGTTGGTGGCGCTGGTCAGGTCGACCAGCTTCGACGCGGAGCCTTCGACGAAGGCGACGACGTCCGGATCGCCGGTTCGGCGATCCCGCAGCGAGGTCAGCGCCGCCGAGACCGCGTCGATCCGGGCCCGGGTGCGCCCGGTGGGACCGCGGTAGGCCGCCACATCGTCGATGTCCACCCCCAGCGCCCTGGCCCGTTGCTGATCGGCGAAAGTCCGGGCGGTGTTGACCGCCTGTAGCGCGATCGGCGCGATCAGCGGCACCAGCAGGTGCCCGACGACGATCAGTCGCTTGGTCTTCTTCGGGTCGGTGAGTGTCCGGGCCACCCCGGTGGCTGCCTGCGCTCCCTTGCGTCCGACCTTCTTCAGCGTGGGGTGCTTGCTGCTGACCATCTTCGGCAACCGCCCTCGTCGTCGCTTCGGCACCCGCAGACGTGTGTACGGGGGTGACCTTGTCGTTTCGGAGCGTATCGCGAAGCGGCCTGCCGAGCAGTGTCGGTGCCCCCGCATACCCTTGCCCACATGAGTAACGATGCGCGGGCCCAGGCACCCAGCGTCCGGCTGGGGCCGGCCGCGGCGGGGTCCTGTCGGCGCCGGGTGCACCTGGACCATGTACCGATCGCCGATCGGGCCACCAGGACGGCGCTCGATCCGGCCGCCAAGTTGCTGTTGGCCGATATCGCCCAGCATCGCGACGTCGCGCTGGCGATCGCCGGGGCGCAGGTCCCCGAGGGCGCGCTGCTGGCCCGATCACTGCGCAGCGAGCGTCGGCTCGCGGTCATCGACCTGCTGATTCCCGATGGACAGGGCTATGTCCCGATCCTGATCCGCGGACACCGGACCCTGGATGCCGGCACCGGCGCGCCGGTCTCCGTGCTCGCCGATCCGCTGGCCCGGTGGAGCTCGATGGACTACAAGCAGCGCCCGCACCAGGCCGACGCGCTCGCGCTGGCGCATTGCTATCGCCTGCTGCAGGACCTGGGGATGGCCGCCACCCGAGCGATCGGCGGGATTATCGGCCGCGGAAATGTCGAGCCGGAGCTGATCTGCTGGCATGACCTCGACGGGCCGGCGCCATCTACCCTGGCCGACTACGACGTACGGATCGCGGATCGGTTCGCCGTTGCCGACGCTGCCGCCCAACAGGCGCCGCCGCTGGCGTGGCCGAGCAGGGTCGCCGAGTGCCGGCGCTGCCCGTGGGATTCGCTGTGCTCGGCCGAGCTGGCCGCCCGTCGGGATATCTCGCTGATCGCGCCGGGCGCGGATGCGGTCAACCTGCGCTCGGCCGGCCTGTTGACGGTCGACGATCTGGCTGCCGCGACCGATGAGCAGCTGGCGGTCGTGGCGGCCAACGGCTTGACCGGCAGCCGGACGTCCGAGGGGCGGATCAAGGCCCGCGCGTGGCAGCGGGGCAAGCTGCTGGCCCGTCGTCGGGAAGTCGTGCAGGTACCCAGAGCGGACATCGAACTCGACGTCGACATGGAGTCCTACGTTGAGGACGGCGCCTACCTGTGGGGTACCTATCTGACCGGTACCGGCCCCGGGTTGACGGCGGTGAGCGCGCAGGGCGGCGAGCCAGGCTATCGCGGTTTCGTCACCTGGGATCCGCTACCGGCGCAGGCCGAGGGGGAAGCGTTCGTCGAATTCTGGGCGTATCTACAAGGTCTGCGGGAGATAGCCGTTGGCGGCGGCCTGACCTTCGCGGCCTACTGCTATTCGCGGTCGGCCGAGGACCGCTGGCTGTTGTCCACGCCGGTGCGCTATCCGCAGGTGCCGGGGATGCCGACGGTGGCGCAGATCCGCGAATTCATCGGCTCGCTCCAGTGGGTCGACATCTACGAAGTGGTCGGCCGCGAGTTCATGGTCTCCGGGTCGCGCCGCCTCAAGACCGTCGCCCCGGTGGCCGGATTCAGCTGGCGCGATCCCGAGCCGGGTGGTGCGAATTCAATGGTCTGGTATCGCGGCGCCGTGGGCGCCGACGGCAGGCCGCCCGACGACGCCCTCAAGGTCCGGGTGCTGGAATACAACGAGGACGACGTGCTCGCCACATTGGCGCTGCGCAACTGGATGACGGATCGGGCCGCGGACGACACACCGACCGTGGCCGAGTTGGAACTGCTTACCCCGCTGCAGGTCTCCGGTCCGCGGTGATCTTCCGCGCGGTCAACGACGCTGCAGCCGTGATGGCGGCAACGGTGAACACGGCCGGCCAGGCCCCGATCTTCTTCGCCAGCAGGTGACTCGCACCGAACGATCCGCCATACACCAGCCCCAGCACCACCCCACCGTATTCGCGGCGTTTGGTCGTGCGGGCGACGGCGAATCCGCCGATGAGTCCGGCGGTGGTGATCAGTTCGGCAGGCAGTTCCATCACGTACCTCCACGGGTCGCGTACGTAGCCAGCATGCCCCGCGCCTGGTCCGGGCGCAGCCGCGGGTCGGGCAGATAGCACTGCACGACGAGCCCGTCGAGCAGCGCGATGAACTCCACGGACTGGCCGACCGGATCGCCGACCGGCAAGGTGGCATCGGCCTGTCCTCGCCGCAACAGCGTCGCGACGACCTCGTGCAGCTCCCGGTATATCTCCGACTGCCAGGCCCCGTACCGGGGGACGCGCGCCGCCAAAGCCCAGAAGTCGAGCCACAGCCGCCAGTGCTGTCCGGCGCGCTCCGTCGAGGCCAGCAACCCGTCAACGATGATCTGCAATCCGGCACCGCCGGTCGGGGCGGCGAGCGCGGCTTCGGTGATCGGCTCGGAGAACGCGACCATTTCTTCCTTGAGCACCTCGGCGAGCACCTCGTCGATGCCGGCGAAATGATATGTGACGGTCCCCAGCGCGACATCGCCGGCCCGCGCCACGTCTCGCAGTGTGGTCGCGAACAAGCCCCGGGTGCCGATCACCGATCGGGCGGCCTCGATGATCATCCGCCGCCGAAGCTCCGGGGGCAGCCGACGACGCACCGGGGAAGCAGGGCCTGCCTTCGTGGCCTTCGTGCCGGTCCCGCCGTCCTGATCGATCTCACCGTAGCGCCGCATGGCCACACCCTCGATCCTCGGCTGACGTCACCGTTCACTGAAAGATAGCGGTGCTCAACCAGCCGTCACGATCCGAAGAGGCTAGCGTCGAGGAACCTCGGAGGGAGACGATATGTCCGGACAACCGGCTGTACTTCACAAAGGCCTCAAGCAGCGACATCTGACCATGATCGCCATCGGCGGGGTGATCGGCGCCGGTCTGTTCGTCGGGTCCGGTGTGGTCGTCGGCAATGCCGGCCCCGGCGCGTTCCTGTCGTATGCGATCACCGGCGTGCTGATCGTCTTCGTGATGCGGATGCTCGGTGAGATGGCGGTGGCCAATCCGTCGACCGGTTCGTTTGCCGACTATGCCCGCCGGGCGCTCGGCTCGTGGGCGGGGTTCTCAGTGGGTTGGCTTTACTGGTATTTCTGGGTGATCGTCGTCGGCTTCGAAGCGGTCGCCGGCGCGAAGATCCTGACCTTCTGGTTCGATGCACCGCTATGGCTGCTGTCGCTGGGCCTGATGGTGCTGATGACCGCGACGAACCTGTTCTCAGTGTCCTCGTTCGGCGAATTCGAGTTCTGGTTCGCCGGCATCAAGGTCTTCGCCATCATCGTTTTCCTGGTCCTGGGCACGCTTTTCGTGTTCGGCATCTGGCCGAATAAGAGCCTGGACTTCAGCAACCTGACCTCGAATGGTGGGTTCTTCCCGCTGGGCGTCGGCGCGATCTTCTCCAGCATCGTGGTGGTGGTCTTCTCGATGGTCGGCGCCGAGATCGCCACCATCGCCGCCGCGGAATCGGAGAACCCGGGCAAGGCCATCGCGCGGGCGACCAATTCGGTGATCACCCGGATCGCGATCTTCTTCGTCGGATCGATCTTCCTGCTGGCGGTGATTCTGCCCTGGAACTCCAGCGAGCTGGCTGCGTCGCCCTACGTGAGTGCCTTCGCCAAGATGGGTATCCCGTACGCCGCGGACATCATGAACGCGGTGGTTCTGACGGCGGTGCTGTCCTGTCTCAACTCCGGCCTCTACACCGCCTCGCGGATGCTGTTCGTGCTGGCCGCGCGCCGCGAGGCGCCCGTCAAACTGATCGTCGTCAGCGCCTCCGGTGTGCCGCGGACCGCGATCTTGACCTCCACGGTCGTCGGGTTCCTGTGCGTCATCGCGGCGGCCATCTCACCGGACACGGTCTTCCTGTTCCTGCTCAACTCCTCCGGCGCGATCATCCTGTTCGTCTACCTGCTGATCGCGTTCTCCCAACTGGTCCTGCGCCGGCGGACTTCACCGGACAAGCTGGTGGTCAAGATGTGGTTCTTCCCGGTGCTGACGCTGCTGACCATCGCCGGCATCGTGGCGGTGCTGGTCCTGATGTACATCGACTCGACCACTCGCGACCAGCTGGTACTGAGCCTGCTGGCCTGGGCGGTGGTGCTGATCCTCTATGCGGTGACCAAGTGGCGCGGCGGCTCCGTGGCGGCCGATTTCGACGACAACGTACCCGCCACGGGCGTGACCCGAGTCCTGGTACTGGCCAACCAGAGCATCGGCGCCGTTAAGCTGCACGACGAGCTCCGGGCGATCGACAAGGCCGGTGCCGCGGAGTACTTCGTCTGCGTACCGGAGAACCCCGTCGACACCGGGCAGGCCGAACGCAAAGGCGCTGTCTGGGTATGGCAAGCAACCGTGGAAGCCGCGCAGGCGCGACTGGACGCCACCCTGGCGATGATGCGCGCCGACGGGTTGACCGTCAACGGCGAATTGGGGGACTACCAGCCCCTGCGCGCTCTGGAAGAGTCGGTCGCGGCGTTCAAGCCGGACCTGATCGTGATCGCCACCCACCCGGAGAGCCAGTCGAGGTGGTTGCGCCAGGACGTCGTGGCCAAGGCCCACGCCGCCTATCAGATACCCGTCCGGCACATCGTGGTCGATGCCGATCCTGTTCGAGTTGCCACAGCGCGTTCCGCCGAGTGAGCCGGCTCTCCCTTTACAGGGAGAGCTCGGGCTGGCTATCCTGGTAATCGTACAACCGACCGATAAGCCCCCGAGGAGCCATCCGTGTACCTGTTGCGCCGCCCGATCCTGGCTTTGTCCTCGCAGCCCCGGGTGCGCGACGGACTCACCGGCAACCCGCTGACCCGCAGCGTCGTCGACCGGTTCATCCCAGGCGCCACGCTGACCGAGGCGGTGGAGGCGGTTCGACTGCTCCGCGCGCAGGGCTTGCAGGTGAGCCTGGACCACCTCGGCGAAGGGGTCGCGGACGAGGCGGGCGCGACAGCGAACGTGCACGCCTACACCGATCTGCTCGACGCACTGGCCGCCGCCGATCTGGTCACCGGCAGCGAAGTGTCGGTCAAACTGTCGGCGATCGGCCAGGCGCTGCCGGGCGGCGACGCGTTGGCGCTGCGCAACGCCCGGCTGATCGTGCAGGCGGCCTACAACCATGGCGCCAGAGTCAGTCTCGACATGGAGGATCACCCGACGATCGACTCGACCTTGCGGGTGCTGCAGTCCCTGCGCCAGGACTTTCCCGACGTCGGGGTGGCCATCCAGGCGATGCTGCACCGGACTCTGGATGATCTGGCGAAGCTGACCGGCACCGGCTCCCGGGTGCGGCTGGTCAAGGGTGCCTACAACGAGCCGGCGGCCGTGGCCTATCAGGGTCCGGAAGCCGTCGACCTGGCGTATGTCCGCGCGCTGAAGGTGCTGATGGCCGGGGACGGCTACCCGATGATCGGTTCGCACGACCCCCGACTCATCGCCATCGCCGAGCGGCTGGCGATCGACAACGGCCGCACGCCCGACAGCTATGAGCATCAGATGCTGTACGGCATCCGCACCAAGGAGCAGATCCGGCTCGCCGAGCAGGGCCACACGATGCGGGTCTACGTGCCCTACGGCAGCGACTGGTACGGCTACTTCACCCGCAGGCTCGCCGAGCGGCCGGCCAATCTGCTGTTCTTCGTCCGCTCGATTCTCAGCCGCGGCTGACCCGCGCACGTACCGTTCCCGTACACAGCAACATTCCCCAGTAGGAGAGATTCGTGGACGCCATCACCAACCCGCCCGCACCGGTCAACGAGCGGGTCCGTGACTATGCACCCGGCAGTGCCGAGCGGGCCGAGTTGCTCACCGCACTCGGCGAGTTCGCCGATTCCCGGCCGCTGCCCGCCGTGATCGGCGGTCAGGTGCGGATGGGGCGGGGGGCGGCATTCTCAGTGACCGCGCCGCACGACCACCGGCGTGTTCTGGGCGAGTCGGCGCATGCCACGGCCGAGGATGCGACGGCAGCGATCGACGCCGCGCTGCTGGCGGCCCCCGCGTGGCGGGCGCTTTCCTTCGATGACCGCGCCGCGGTCATCCTGCGCGCGGCGGATCTGCTGTCCGGTCCGTGGCGGGCCCGATTGAACGCGGCCACCATGCTCGGCCAGGCCAAAACGGCCTACCAGGCGGAGATCGACTCGGCCTGCGAGCTTGCCGACTTCTGGCGCTACAACGTGCATTTCGCTCGCGGCATCCTGGCCGAGCAGCCGATCGCCAACTCGCCGGGGATTTGGAACCGCACCGATCATCGACCGCTCGAGGGCTTCGTCTACGCGATCACCCCGTTCAACTTCACCGCGATCGCCGGCAACCTGCCGACCGCGCCGGCCCTGATGGGCAACGTCGTGCTCTGGAAGCCGTCGCCGACCCAGCAGTTGGCTGCTTCGGTCACCATAGACCTGCTGCGCGCAGCCGGACTGCCGGACGGCGTCATCAACATGTTGCCGGGGGACGGCATCGCGGTGTCGGAGGTGGCCCTGGCCGATCCGCGGCTGGCCGGCATCCACTTCACCGGCTCGACGAAGACCTTCCAGCATCTATGGGGCCAGGTTGGCGCGAACATCGCCGGCTACCACTCCTATCCGCGGCTCGTCGGCGAGACCGGCGGCAAGGATTTCATCCTGGCGCACCCCAGCGCCGACGCCGACGTCCTGCGGACCGCGATGGTGCGTGGCTCGTTCGAATATTCCGGTCAGAAATGCTCGGCATCATCGCGCGCGTTCGTGCCGAAGTCGTTGTGGGCCAGGATCTCCGCCGATCTGGCGGCCGAGGCCGACGGCCTGGCCATCGGCGACGTCGAAGACCTGCACAACTTCACCTCCGCGGTGATCGATGACCGGGCGTTCGCCAAGCACAAGGCCGCACTCGACCGGGCGCACGCGGCGCCCGGCATCGATGTGCTCGCCGGCGGCACCTACGACGACTCGGTCGGCTACTTCGTGCGGCCGACCGTGCTGGTCGGCGAAGACCCGCGGGACGAGATCTTCTCCACCGAATACTTCGGCCCGATTCTGTCGGTCCATGTGTACCCGGATGGCGACTTCGACCAGATGCTCGATGTCGTCGATCAGGGATCGCGCTACGCGTTGACCGGTTCGATCATCGCCGACGACCGGGGTGCGGTGGCCGAGGCCGCCGCCGCGCTTCGGTTCGCTGCGGGCAACTTCTACGTCAACGACAAGCCGACCGGCGCAGTCGTCGGCCAGCAACCTTTCGGCGGCGGCCGGGCGTCCGGCACCAACGACAAGGCGGGCTCCGCACTGAACCTGCTGCGCTGGACATCGCCGCGCTCGATCAAGGAAACCTTCGTGGCGGCCCGGACGTCGGGCTACCTCCACCAGGGTTAGGCAGTTCAGCGCCTGACGGAACCCGCGAGCTCGTTCATTGCACGATCAGTGCGCGCGCCTGGCCCACGGCGGTCGCCGAACCGGCCAGGTGCCAGCGGATCCCGTTGTGCTGGAAGACTTCGGCCACGCCGCCGACACCGAGGACAAGCGCCGCGCCGGGCAGCCAATCCCAGGACAGGGTGTCGGCGTGTACCCAGACGCCGAGTCGGCCACCGGCCACGGCGGCCAGTTCAACCGATCCGGAGCCGATGATCCGGATCGACGCGGCCCCGGAGATCGCCCGCAGCAACGGCTCTCGTAGTCCGTCGAAGTTCAGCCGATTCGGGTTGAGATAGGTCGAGATCGAGATGTCGCTCAGTTTCTGCTCCGCAAGCCTCGCGATTGGTTCGCCGTTGAGGGTGGTCGGGAAGCCGGGGCCGCCGAGCCACAGTTCGTCGGTGGTGGCCTGGTAGACGGCGCCCAGCTGCAGCTCATCGCCGTCGGTGAGCGCGACCGCCGAACACCATGCGGGCAGCCCGGAGACGAAGTTGTAGGTGCCGTCGACCGGGTCGATCACCCAGGTGCGGTGGCCGGGCCGGGCCGACCCTTCTTCACCGATCACGCCGTCGGCGGGCCGCTGCTCCGCGAGCCGGCCGACGATGAGCGCTTCGGCGGCGTTGTCGGCGTCGCTGACCACGTCGCTGATGCTGGTCTTCTGCGTGACCACCAGTCCGTGACGGAGCATGGTCAACGCCAGGTCGCCCGCCTCCCGGACCAACTGGCCGGCCAGCCGGAGATCATCACTCAGGTTTGCCACGAGGTCAGCCTATGCTCAGGCAGACCGGCGACGTCAGTCGCGGCTGAGCGACAGCTGCCAGTCGTCAATGTACTTGGCGGCGAATCCCGCCTCGGTGTACGCGAGGTAGAAGTTCCACATCCGGACGAACGTCTCATCGAAACCGAGTTCGCGAACCTCGTCGTGATGGGCGTTGAAACGATGCCGCCACTCCTGCAGGGTGCGCGCGTAGGACACACCCAGCCGACGCGATTCGGTGACCCGCAACGACGTGCTTTGCAGCGCGTGGTCGACTGCCCGCAGGCTCGGCAGGACGCCGCCGGGGAACACGTACTTGTGCACCCAGGTGTAGCTGTTCCGGGTGGCGAGCAGCCGATCGTGCTCGATCGTGATTGCCTGCAGACCCATCCGGCCGCCAGGGGCGAGCAACCGATCGACGCACTGGAAGTACTCGGGCCAGTACTTCTCGCCGACCGCTTCGATCATCTCGACGCTGACCACGGCGTCATAGGTGCCGACGTGGGCGCGGTAGTCCTCCAGCCGAACCTCGATCCGGTCGGTCAGGCCGGCCTCGGCGATCAGCTTCTCGGCCAGGGCCTTCTGCGCCGAAGACAGGGTGAGCGTGGTGACCCGGACATCGCGTTCCTGAGCTGCCCGGATCGCGAGAGCCCCCCAGCCGGAGCCGATTTCCAGAATGTGCATACCCGGCCGAACCCGGGCCATGTCGAGCACGCCGTCGATCTTGCGAAGCTGGGCGGTCTCCAGATCCTCCGGTGCTTCGCTGGTGTACCAGGCCGAGGAATAGGTCATCGTGTCGTCGAGGAAGAGCGCGAACAGCTCGTTCGACAGGTCGTAGTGCCGGTGAATGTTCTCGGCC
The DNA here is from genome assembly GCA_038245175.1 of Mycobacteriales bacterium. Lineage (GTDB taxonomy): Bacteria > Actinomycetota > Actinomycetes > Mycobacteriales > Nakamurellaceae > Nakamurella. The sequence goes on from JBBRSR010000004.1 coordinate 281,558, forward strand.
GAGCCGCCGAGCGTGTTCTCCTCAGTCGCCGGCTGAACCATCTGCCAGGCATTGCGTAACTTCTGCAACGGCTTCGGCACCAGTTCGCCCATCCGACCGGCCAACACGGTCAACGCGGCGGCCAACTCGTCCGTGGCCGCGTTGATGGTTTCACCGTCGGCGGGATCGCCCGGGTGCCAATCGCCAGCAGTCATATCGCCGACCATCCACGCCTCGCCGAAGCCGATCAAACCATCGCGGCCGATCCGGGCGAAGAAATCATCCGGTCGGATCACCTGCAACACCGGTCCGCCCTGACCCCATTGCTCGCCGTCCGGGAAGGTCAGCGTGATCGGCAGCCGGCGGAACGCCGTGCGGGCGATGCCCTTGGCGATCGTGCTGTGCACCGGACCGGTCGGCGCCTCCGCCAGTCCGGGCCAGACGCCGTTCGACGGCTGGGGGATGGCTCGGCTGCGGCCGGGGGATAGCAGACCCATGTCCGGGTGTCCCTTCTCTTCCAACTTCGCGCGTTCGGATGCCTTGTGCAATCAGGTTCGCAGTCCTGCACTACACATTCGGTCGTCAAGCCTCTGCGGATTGGTCAAGATGGGAACTCGTGCGCCAACCTGTCTTACCGAAATCTAACGTTCCATCGGACAGACGCCGAATCGCTGCCACACGCTCGTACAGTGGAATCCATGGGTTTCTTCTCTAGTCACAAGTCCACGCTTCCCGACGCCGACTCCGCGCTGAGCGGGCGCACCTCAGCTGTCACGGTGCGAGGCGTGCACACCGTCCTGGGCACGCCGACCGTCGGCCCCTGGCCGCAGGGGTATCAGACCGCCGTTTTCGGCATGGGCTGCTTCTGGGGCATCGAGCGGCTGTTCTGGAAGATCAAGGGGGTCTACACCACCGCGGCCGGGTACGCCGGCGGTTACACCCAGAATCCGACCTACGACGAGGTCTGCTCCGGCCGGACCGGGCACACTGAGGTCGTCCTGGTTGTCTACAACCCCGAACTGGTCAGCTACCAGGACTTGCTGGTCGCATTCTGGGAGAACCACGACCCGACCCAGGGGATGCGGCAGCACAATGACGCCGGCACCCAGTACAGGTCCGCGATCTACACCACCACCACCGGACAGTTGACCGCCGCGCAGGCTTCCCGTGACTCCTACGGGGCCCGGCTGGCTGCGGCCGGCTACGGCAAGATCACCACAGAGATCATCGGGTCGGGCGAGTTCTACTACGCCGAGGACTACCACCAGCAGTACCTGGACAAGAATCCGGGCGGCTATTGCAGCATGCACGGAACGGGCATCAGCTGCTCGATCGGTGCGGGGAGCGACTCCACGGGGTTGGGCGTGTCGGCTCACTGAGCTGGTCCACCTAGTGTGGAGGCGTGCCTGAAATCGGAGCAAAGATGAAATTGTCAACCCCGGACGTCGTGGTCACCGGACTCGGTGCGATCACGCCGATCGGGGCCACGGCCGACGAATTCTGGGCCGGCCTGCTGGCGGGAACCAGCGGAATCCGGGAGCTCGCCGACGATTGGGCGCAGGTGCTACCGGCCCGGTTGGCCGGCCGGATGACCATCGACCCGGCCGCCAAGTTGGACCGGATCCAGGCGCGCAAACTCGACCGGTGCTCGCAGGCCGCTTTGGTCGCGGCACGGGAAGCCTGGGTCGATTCCGGACTGGCCGGACAGGGCATCGATCCGGAGCGCATTGCGGTGGTGATCGGCACCGGCATCGGCGGCCTGACCACCCTGATGAACAACTACGACGCCATGCTGGCCAAGGGATATCGGCACGTCTCGCCGCGAATGATTCAGATGAACATGCCGAACGGATCGGCGGCAGCGGTCAGCATCGACCTCGGCGCCCGGGCCGGTGCGTTCACGCCGGTGTCGGCGTGTGCCTCCGGCGCCGAGGCGATCGCCTACGGGCTGGACCTGCTGCGGCTCGACCGCGCCGACATCGTGATCGCCGGTGGCACCGAGGCCTGCGTGCACGCGGTCACGATGGCCGGCTTCGCCCAGGCGAGGGCGATGAGCAGCCGAAACGATGATCCGCAGCATGCATCGCGGCCGTTCGACGTCAATCGTGACGGCTTCGTCCTCGGCGAGGGGTCAGGTGTGCTGGTGCTGGAACGGACTGCCGACGCCGTCGCGCGCGGGCGCCGCGGCTACGCCCGACTGGCCGGTGCCGCGGTCAGTGCCGATGCTCACGACATGGTCTCACCGCATCCCAGTGGCGACGGTCAGATGCGGGCGATGCGCGCCGCACTGCGCGACGCCGGTCTGACCGGGGACGACATCGACCACGTCAACGCGCACGCGACCTCAACGCCGGTCGGTGACCGGATCGAGGCGGCGGCGATCGGCTCGGTCCTGGGGGATCGCCCGGTGATCTCGGCGACCAAGTCGATGACCGGGCACCTGCTCGGCGCCGCCGGCGCGATCGAGGCGATCGCCACCGTGCTGGCCGTGCGCCACCAGATGGCGCCGCCAACCCCGACCCTGCGGGAGCTGGACGCGGACCTGACGGTGAACGTGACCCGGGGTGCGCCCGTGGCCATGCCGATCAAGGCTGCGCTGTCCAATTCGTTCGGCTTCGGCGGGCACAACGCGGCGCTCATCTTCACCCAGATCTGAGTCGGTATCCTTGCGGCCCGAGTGCACAGTCCCCGAGTGCATATTCACTGACGCAGAGGGGTTTGGCTGGAGTGTGGCTAGCGGCCCGAATCAGCACACCGTGCGGGATCACCAGGCGGACGAATGTTTCTGCGGAAGCATTTCGTGGGCGGTGGCTTTCTGGGGCGGCGGCGGGCCGAACCCCTGGACCAGCGGGATGCTTCTGCGGAAACATTCTCCCCACCCCGCCCCGCGCCCAGCCAACCTGGGTGCAGATTCCGACCGCCGACCGACTGCCGGCGCACTCGTCATATCCAGTTGACTATGCACTCGCCGCGAATACTCAAACGAGTTACATGTACGCGGCGGTGCCGAGCCGCCACTGAGCGCCGTGTCCTGGCGTGATTCGGCGGCCGGAGATGCCGTGCGGGATGATGCGGACCCAGTGGAACTCCGGGCCCGGAGCCCAGGGCCGCACGCCGCTGGCCTGCGTACGCTCGATGATCTCGTCGCTGTGATCGTCGCTGACCTCCTCGGCCTGCCCCCGAACCAGCACACTCCAGCCGCTCCGGGTCGCCCTGTTGATTTCGTCTACCTCGAAGGTGACGTTCGCGTGTTCGGCGTTGGTGAGCTTCGTCCCGGGTCGGCTACGGATGACGACGATGCCCTGGTCCATCGCGTAGTTCACCGGGATGATCAGCGGGTACTGCTCGGCAATCACACCCAGCCGGCCGACCTCTTGGGTGCCCAACAATTCGTAGCACTCCGCCGAGGACAGAACCGTCAGGGATGGGTCTTCGTCGTCAGTCATCTAAAACCTCGATGTTCACTAGTTCGGTGGCGCGTATGGCGACACGAACACATTCAAACGTGCAGCCACCCAACAGGGTAAGAGTCTTTGGACCCAGGCGCCCGCCTGCGCTGACTTGCGCCCTTCGAACGGTCGGCTCACCCGTGCGAGTGCAGCGGTTTCCCGGCCAACGACAGATGGGCCTCGCCGATGGCAACCGGAATCATGGTTTCGCGGTGCCTGACTGCCGCGGATCAGCGGTCCGAGCAAGGGATCGAGGCCACCGTTGTCGACGTCCGGTCGCTCAAGCCGTTCGATTCCGAGACCGTGCGGGCGGAGTGTCGGCAACCGGACCGGTGCTTCTGGTTCAGGACGCGGTCAAGTCGGGCGGCTTCATGTCGGAAGTCGCTGCCTGCATCGCCGAATCCGACGCGATCTACTCACTGCTCGCGCCGATCGGCCGGCTCTGCGGGCTCGACATTCCGATTCCCTATGCGCCGCAACTGGAACGGGCGGCCGTGCCGCAGGTCGAGGACATCGTCAGCCGCGGCCGTGCTCTGGTGAGGAGTTCCTGATGGCTCGAGAAGTGCCGCTGTACATGCCGAAGATGAGCATGACGATGGAGACCGGCGAGCTGCTCAGCTGGGCGAAGGGCGAGGGGGACACCCTGCGGTCCGGCGACGCCCGAACTCAACCTGGAGGCGATCAATCAGGCGCGCAACGGGATCGGCTGGACGGGGCTGCTGCTGCGTGGGCTCAGCCGGGCGCTGCGGGCGTATCCGCACGTCAACTCCGGTTGGGAGGCGGCAGCCAAAGCTCCCGCCGCGCCGCGGGCTGAACTCCGCCGACCTGCAGGGCGCGACAACGACGTTGTCCAATCTTGGTGGCCGCCGCAGGCCACTGCCTTGTCGGTCGGCGCGATCAGCCAGCGACCGGTCGTCGTCGGCGGGGGATTGGCGGTCCGGCTCGGGACCACCGTCGGGCTGACCGTCGACCATCGTGGAGTCGACGGCGCCGACGCCGCCCGGATCCTCGCTGATCTGCAGGATCTGTTCAGCCATCCCGATCGTCTGCTGAGCTGATGGATCAAACGTCCGCCGCAGCTGGCCTGGCTAGACTTCGCCCATGGCCCCCCGCACCGCCGGACAACCCCGCGCGGCGGCGGTTGTCCTGGCAGCGGGCAGCGGGTCACGGGTGGGCAGCGTGCACAACAAGGTATTCCTGCATCTGGCCGGCCGGCGGGTGGTCTCGTGGAGTCTGCAGTCGCTGGCCAGGGTCGGATCGATCGAGCGGTTCATCATGGTGATCCGCGAATCCGATCGGCAGCTGGCCGAGGAGACGATCGACCGTGAGCTCGAGGATCTGGACGTCGAGATCGTGCTCGGCGGGGACAGCCGACACGAGTCGGAACTCCTCGCGCTTCGCCACCTGGCACCGGCGATCACCAGGTCGGAGATCGACATCGTGCTGATCCATGACGGAGCTCGGCCGCTGTTGTCACCGACGCTCGTCCGGTCGCTGATCGGGGCAGCTGCCGAGCACGGGGCCGCCTTTCCGGGGCTGCACACGGATGAGATCAGACGGCTCCGGCCGGACGGAACCGTGGATTTCAGTCATGTGCAAACCATGGTGCGAGCCCAGACCCCGCAGGCCTTCGGCGCCCACGCCCTGCTCAATGCCTATGAGCGGGCCAGCGCCGAAGGATTCATCGGCACCGACACCGCATCCTGCGTGCAGCACTACTCCGACACCCGGGTTCAGCAAGTGCCAGGGGATCCGCGAAACATCAAAATCACCTATCCCAATGACCTGTTCGAAGCCGAGACCATCTTGCGCCACGAACATTTCCACCTCGACTAGCCGATGAGCAGGTGAGCAGATGAAGGGCGAAGTCGAAAGCAGCGAACTCCTGTGCTCGACGTGCGGGCAGACAACCCTGCAAGAGATCACCTATGCCGGCCGGTTGATCACCAGCGTTCGCTGCACTCACTGCGGGACCGTGGTGCGCTTCGACCGTCCGTCCCTGCCGGCGGAATACAAGGACGATCTGCGCGAGCGCCTGCGGTCGAAGCCCCGCCGGTTTGCGCATCGACTTCGGCGGCATCCACTGAAGGCGCTCCGATCGTTGCCGGCCGCCATCGTCCGGCAGCCGATGAAGCTGTTCGTGGAATGGAAGACCGTTCGTGCGGAGAGACGGGCACGCGGCCGGTGACCGGCTATTGCGCCGACATGATGTGCCGGTCGCTGGACTGCCTGGCCAGGTCGATCACCGACCGCGGAATCTGGGCGGGCATGAGTTCAGCCCCCTGCGCATAGGCCAGCAGCACGGCCCTCTCGACCTCATCCGACCCGATTCCGGGCACGATATCCTCGACGGCCCCGACGGTCGCTGGATCCCACGGCAATCCCAGGGCGGCGTAGACCGGTTCGAGCACGTCGCGGACCGAATCCGCGTCGGTCACCAGGATCATCGAGCTGAACAGCCAGCCACCCGGAATCAGCCGCTGCGCGGTACCGACCAGTTTGTGCCCGCGGCCGTCGTTGATGCTGAACTCACCGGGGCAGTACTCGCCGGGAACCGGTCCGAGCTGCGCGTCGACGCCGAGCGAGCGCAGTGCCCCGGTCAGCAGGTCACCGAACTGGATGAATCGGTTCCGGATCGAATCCATTCCCAAGGGCTCGGCCCGGACCTGGTCGAGTCCGATCGCGCCGGGGTGGTAGGCCGCCGCGCGCCCGCCGGGCCCGCGCCGGACCGCGGCGAACCCGAGGGCTCGCGCCGCCCGGGTGGCGGCGCCGATTCCGGGCTCCAGGCAATCCCGGCCACTGAAGGCGACGGTCGGCTGCGGCCGATAGGCCCGCAGGGCGGGGCCCGCCTGGCTGCGCGCAACTGCGCGCAGCCAGGCCGGCCCGATCGCGATGTCCTCCACGGGATCACGAGCCGCGCGGTCGAGCACCAGCGACAGGCCGGGGAGCGGGTCCTTCGTCGGGTTCACGAGCACACACTCAGTCTCAGCGAATAACCCTCACCAACGAGCTGCGGCGGCTGATTGTAAGCACTCAGCCGGGTCGCCGCCGGGCCGTCGAGCGGCGAAGCGCTGATGTGGCGCGGCCAACGATGCGGTGTCACCATACTGGGTGTGACCGATGCACGTGCGCGCAGCCGCCAAGTCGCTGCCTTGTTCGACAAGGTTGCCCCCTTCTACGAGGCGGTCGGTGTTCCGTGGTTCAACCCGATCGCCGAGCGACTGGTCGATGAGATGGATCCCGTCCGCGGGAGCCACGTCCTGGACATCGGCTGTGGCCGCGGCGCGGCGTTGGCCAAGCTCTCCGAGGCCGTCGGATCCAGCGGACGGGTCACCGGCATCGACCTCTCCCGCGGCATGCTGGAGAAGGCCAGGCAATCGGTTGGCCTGCGGGGACTGCACAACGTCGAGCTGTTCACCATGGACGCGAGCGCACCTGAGTTTCCGCCGGACTCCTTCAACGTCGCTCTCGCCTCGTTGGTCGCCTTCTTCCTGCCCGATCCGCCCGCGGCGCTGAACAAGTGGCATGACCTGCTGGTCCCGACCGGCCGCCTGGGGATTTCCACCTTCGGCAACCGGGATGAGGAGTGGAAGGCGGTTGACTCGCTGTTCAATCCGTACCTGCCGCCCAATCTCCTTGATGCCCGAACCTCTGGCAGCACAGGGCATTTCGCCGATGACGGCGCCGTCGAGGCACTGATCGCCAATGCGGGCTTCGAGAAGGTGCACACCGTCAACTGGGAACTGCCGGTGCACTTCACCGGCGCCGACCAATGGCGCCGCTGGTCCATGTCGCACGGCTTCCGGGTGTTCTGGGAGTCGGTTCCGGCGGGCGAACAGGACGGCGTCCAGGAACGTGCCGCCGATATCCTGGGCCGGCGTCGAGGATCAGACGGAATGATCACGCTGACCCAGACGATTCGGATGACCTTCGGGACCCGCAGCTTCTAGCAGTTCGGCTGCCGCCAATTCGGGGCCGACGATCCACGGTTGCCGGGGCAGCTTTGCCGGATCGAATCTGACCAGCAGACCGGCCGGGGTGACCCGTTCGCCGGGCTCGGCCAGATCCAATGAGGTGGCGATGACGCCGAGAACATCGCCGGGTGTGCGGCCGCGAGCGGCCAGGTCGGCCATCGTGACCGCGCCATCTCGCTTGGCCAACCGCTGACCGAGCATATTCAGCGCCATCGGCACATGGACGTAGTGCGGCACTGGCAGGTCGAGCAGCGTCGCCAGGTGTGCCTGGGCCGGGGTTGCGGGCAGCAGGTCGTCGCCGCGGACGACCTGATCGATTGCCTGCGCCGCATCGTCGAGGACCACCGCCAGGTTGTAGGCGGCCAGACCGTCGTTGCGCCGCAGCACGATGTCCTCGACGACGCCGCTGTAGGGGCCGGTCAGCTCGTCCAGCACGGTCAGCCGCTCGACGTGGGCCCTGAGTCGCACAGCGGGCGGCCTGCCCGCGGCCCGGCGCCGCGACACCTGGTCGCTTGTCAGGTGGCGGCAGGTGCCGGGGTAGCGACCCGCCGCCGCGCTGTCCATCGGATGCGGCGCCGACACCGCCTGCTGGATCTCCCGGCGGGTGCAGAAACATTCGTAGGTCAGCCCGGCCGCGACGAGCGCGGCCGTGGCGGCAGCATAACGATCCTGGTGTTCGCTCTGCCTGCTCAGCGGTCCGTCGTGGTCCAAGCCCAGAGCATTCAGGTCCAGCAGTTGGGTCCGTTCGGCGCCCGGCGCGACACGATCCAGGTCCTCGATGCGGAGCAGAAACCGCCGCCCGGTCGAGCGCGCAAACAACCACGCCAGCAGGGCGGTCCGCAGATTGCCCAGGTGCAGGGCGCCGGACGGGCTCGGCGCGAAACGGCCGGCGCCGTCGGGGGACATGGGTCCACTGTGCCAGGACGACCCGGCAGGCACTGTCGGTGGTCGGGTGCATCATCGCTTTCATGACACGCACCTTCACCCTCGAACCGCAGGGCGCCTTCTCGCTACGGGAGTCGGTCGAATTCGGTTTCGGTCAGCGGCACTCGGAACGTTTCGACGGGGTGATGCGGTTGGCCTTCTGCCTGGACGGCACCTTCGAAGGCGTCGGGGTCGAAGTTCGCCAGGACGACGGCGCCCCCGGCCTGGTCCACTGCACGGTGCATGGCAACGGCGACCTGGACGCGGTCCGAAGGCAGGTGGCTCGGGTCCTGTCGCTGGACCATGACGGCCACGCGTTCGATGAAATCGGCCGTCGGGATCCGGTGATCGGCCGGCTGCAGCAGGTCGCGCCGGGCCTGCGACCGCCGCTCTTCCACTCGCCGTACGAGGCGGCCATCTGGTCGGTGCTCAGTGCGCGCCGGCCCGCGATGCAGATGGCACGGGTCCGGGCCGCTCTGGCGCAGGCCCAGGGGGTGACCTTCGAGCTAGCCGGGCGGGCACTGTCGTCGTTGCCCGGACCTGCGCAGATACTGGAGCTGGACGAGTTCGCGGGCATTCCGGCGGACAAGCTCACCCGGATGCAGGGGATAGCCAGGGCGACCCTCGGCGGGCAACTGGACGTCGACCGGCTGGTGGCGCTTGGCCCGGCGGCGGCGACCCTCGATGTCCAGAAGCTCAGCGGGATCGGCCCGTTCTACGCATCGCTGATCGTGATCAGGGCGACCGGGTTCGCGGACGTGCTGCCGTTGAACGAGCCGACGATTCTCGGGCTGATCACCGAGATGTACTCGCTCGGCCATCCGTGCACGGCCGCGGATTTCGAACGGATCGGGGAGCAATGGCGACCATTGCGAACCTGGGCATCGGTGCTGGTCCGTGCCGGCTCGAGCCGCCTGTGAGCGGTCGGTCAGGTCAGTCCGTCTACGTACTCCTTCGCGTCCTTGAGCCCCATCCCGGTGTGTTCGCGAACCAACTTGATCGCATGGACCAGGTGACCCTGCAGCTTCAGCTGCCGAACCTCCAGTTCGACGTCGAACGGCACCGGCGATGAGCTGGGCGCGTGATCCGCCCACTGCTCCGGAGGCTGACCGGAGGCCTCAGGTGGGGCGGGTGCGGGCGGCCCAGCGGCCGTCACCGACAGCCGGTCGACGATGTTCTTCGCGGTCACCAACGACAGGCCGGGATTGGATTCTCGAAGGAGTTTGATCGCCTGGATCTGGTGATTCTCGGCGATCAGGGCACGCAATTGAGCGATCAGCGCCGGCTCGAAGGTGAGCTGCGTCGGATCGATCCCGGGCGCGCGGGCCTTGCGACCCGCGATCACCACCACGAGGACGCCAACGAACACGCCGACGACGACGCCGAGGAAAGTAGGCACCCGCCGATGATAGGCGGGCGGATGCCCGATCGAACACCCACTATTACAGTGCACAAAACCCCGCAGTTCGAACGAGACAAGGCAGCCTGAGATGACAGCGCCAACGAAGCCGACGATCACTCACCTCGAGCCCTTCCAGCGGGAGTCGCTCGGGCGAGCGGCTCGGATCGCGACCCCCCGGTCATCTCAAGCGGCCTTCGCGCCGGCACCGGACCGGCCGGACCCGGTCACCTTGCTCGAGTCCCAGGCGGCGACCAGACTTCCCGAGTTGGTCCCGCTGCGCTATTCCCGGATGCTTGCCTCGCCTTTCGCCTTCTATCGGGGAGCGGCGATGATCATGGCCGCCGATCTCGCCAAGACCGGCAACACCGGAATCAACGTTCAGCTCTGCGGAGACGCGCACCTGTCCAACTTCGGTCTCTTCGCGTCGCCCGAACGTCAGCTGGTCTTCGACCTGAATGATTTCGACGAGACCCTGCCCGGTCCTTGGGAATGGGATGTCAAGCGAATGGCAGCCAGCTTCGAGGTCGCGGGACGCGGTAACCGATTCTCGGCCGAGGCGCGCCGGTCGATCGTCCTCGCCGCCGTCGGCGAATATCGCCACGCGATGGCCAGGTTCGCGAGCATGAACAATCTGCAGGTCTGGTACACCTACCTGCCGGTGGACAGGACACTGGAACTGTTCCGCAAAGACATCGGACAGAAGACGTTCAAGAGGACCGGTCGCGTCCTGGAAAAGGCGAAGGCCCGCGACCATCTGCAGGCGTACGGCAAGATGGTTCACCTGGTGAACGGCGAACCCCGATTTGCCAGTGATCCGCCGCTGCTGGTGCCGATCGAGGAGTTACTCAACGCACCCGACGCACAAGCCCTGAACCAGCAGGTGCGCAGTTCGTTGCGCGCGTACCGGGCGTCGCTGAGTGCCGATCGCCGTCGCCTGATCGAACAGTTCCGGTTCGTGCATCTGGCCCGGAAGGTGGTCGGTGTGGGCAGCGTCGGCACCCGTGCCTGGGTAGCCCTGATGCTCGGCCGAGATTCCCAGGACCCGTTGCTGCTACAAATGAAGGAGGCGCAGCGCTCGGTGCTGGAAGGCTTCCTGCCGCGGAGTCCGTACGCCAATTCGGGGCAACGGGTGGTCGTCGGGCAGCGACTGATGCAGGCCAGCAGCGACATCCTGCTGGGTTGGCAGCGCTCCAGCGGCTTCGACAACGAGCAGCGCGACTTCTACCTCCGACAGTTGCGGGATTGGAAGGGGTCGGTCGAGGTCGAGCAGATGTCGGCGCCGAGCCTGTCCGCCTATGGACGGCTGTGCGGCTGGACGCTCGCCCGTGCCCACGCCCGATCAGGCGACCGGATCGCAATTTCCGCCTACCTCGGCAGCCGGCCGGTCTTCGACGAGGCGATCGCCGACTTCTCGACCGCCTATGCGGACCAGAATGAGCGCGACTTCGCAGCCTTGAGCGCGGCGGCCCGGTCCGGCCGAATCGTGACCTGACCACTACCAGCTCTCGCCGTGAATCTCGTGGCCGGGCGGGATCGCCAGCAGACCGCGGTAGGCCTGCTCGACGCTGGTGCCATGATTGATCACCCCGTCGACCTCCCGGGCGATCGGCATGTCGATTCCGTAGTCGGCGGCCAGCTTCATCACCACTGAAGCCGACTTCACTCCCTCGGCGACCTGCGTCATGCCGGCCAGAATCGCCTCGATCGGGAGCCCGCGTCCCAGCTGTTCACCGACGTGTCGATTGCGGCTGTGCGGGCTGGTGCAGGTAACCGTGAGGTCGCCGAGCCCGGCCAGACCGGTGAAGGTGTCACGGTGGCCGCCGACGGCGACGCCCAATTTGGTCATCTCGCGCAGTGCCCGGGTGATCACCATCGCCCGGGTGTTCTCGCCGCTGCCGATGCCGTCTCCCATGCCGACCGAAATCGCGAACACATTCTTGAGCGCGCCCGCGATCTCCACACCGACGACGTCGGAGGAAGAATAGATCCGGAACCTGACCGTGCGGAACAGGTCACGCAATTGGGCGGCCTGATGCTGGTCGGGCATCGCGATGACCGCGGCGGCCGCGTAGCCCCCACTCACCTCTCGGGCGATGTTCGGTCCGGCCAGCACACCCGCTGGATGCCCCGGCACGATTTCCTCCATCACCTGGGTCATTCGCAGGTGGGTAACCTGTTCCAAGCCCTTGACCAGGCTGACGATCGGCGTCCACGGCCGCAGGAAGGGTGCCAGGTCGGTCAGCACCGCCCGAAAACCGTGCGAGGGCACCGCCATGATGATGATGTCGGCCGGCTCTACCGCTGCCTGCAGGTCATGGGTCGCCGCGAGCGAATCGGTCAGGTCGATGCCGGGCAGGTAGCGCTCGTTGGTGTGGCCCGCGTTGATCTCGGCCGCGGTCTGCGGCGAGCGGGACCAGATGAGGGTCGGATTTTTGCGCGCCACGATCGAGGCCACGGTGGTTCCCCAGGAACCGGACCCGATGACGGCGACCTTGGGCTGACGTCTGATGATCATCTGTACTCGATCCATACGGTGGTGTCCGGATTGGACGGCTGGATCATTGCGGCGTAACTCCGTCGATAGGGGTACCGCCTCATCTTGCCGCCGAATGGCACGGTGCGCTGTGCGCGGCCTCGACCGGCACTCACCACCAGATGCTCTCCGCCCGCCGGATCGGCAGCCGACCCCAGACGTCGTGGGCACCGCGCGGCTCGACGACGATGTTGGCGCGCAGGGTGTCGGAGAAGGTGAAGTGCGTCCGTGCGGTCAACTCGTCAAGGGTGATCTCGTAGGTCTCGAACTCGGCGAGCTGATCGGGCAGAACGCCCAGGACCAGGCTCTGGGTCACCAGGAAGATCCGCACCCGCGGTCGGTCGTCCAGGACATAGGCGAGCAGTTTCCAGAATTCGCGGGGGACCCGGCCGCCCCGATAGGGCGGATCATCGGCGGCCAGCACCGGGCCGGCCAGCACGCTTGCCCGCTTGTGGTCGACCACCTTCAGCAGCGCGTTCTCCAGCCGACCCCAGACCCCGACCCTCCTTGACTGGTTGAAGTTGTCCATCTGCGGCGTGATGTTGGTGAAGTAGAAGGAATCCCGGTTCGCCTGCTCGGCCTCGGGTGCGCTGCCCCAGAGCAGGTCGGCCCGTCGGGCCAGGTGGCTGCGGTCGAGCCGATTGGCGGTGTAGGTCGCGTTCAGGGTCTGGGCCTCGGCCGGTATTCGCCGGTCGGCCCGGAAGTGCATCCCGTCCCGGTGGATGTCTGTGTGCAGCGACAGGCCGTCGATGTTCCAGGCAACCCAGCGGGCCAATCGTCGCGAGCGGCTCATGGCCAGGCTGAAATGTGTGTACGGCAGTACGGTGCCGCCGGGAACCGGAGTCAGGTCGTCGGCGATGCCCGGGTGGGGGAGTGGCAGATCGACCGGGAACGGCAGGAAATCCCGGTCGAATCCGTTGCCGCCGACCCGCGGTGTCATGCCGAGGCGCGGGAGAACTCCGAAGCCCGACGCAGCTGGTCATCGGTCGGCCGGACGCCGGTGTACAGGACGAACTGCTCCGCAGCCTGTAGCGCGATCACCTCGGCGCCGGTGATCACCGTCTTGTTCGCCCGCCGCCCGTAGCGGATCAGCGGAGTCTCGGCCGGGAAAGCGACAACGTCGAACACGGTGCCAGCGGCGTCGATGATCTCGGCGTCGAACGGCAGGTCGTGTTCGGCGCTGCCGCCGGCCATCCCGATCGGGGTGGCGTTGATCAGCAGGTCGAAGCGCCGCGTGGTGATCGCCCGGGACCAGGTGAAGTCGTACTGTTCGGCGATCGGGACGCCGGTCGTCGAGTTGCGGGACAGCACGGTGCCGTCGTTGAATCCGGCGCCATGCAACGCGGCCACCACGGCCTTGGCCATCCCGCCGCTGCCCAGCACGGCGACCGAGTTGTTCGGGTCGACCCGGTGCGAGGTGAGCAGCGAGGCGATCGCCAGGTAGTCGGTGTTGTACGCCTTCAGCTGCCCGCCGGTGTTGACGATCGTGTTGACCGAGGCGATCGCCGCGGCGGATGGTGCCAGCTCGTCAAGGTACTGGATGCACTCTTCCTTGAACGGCATGGATACCCCGGCGCCGCGGATCGGCAGCCCGCGGATGCCGGCGATGGCGTCGGCCAGATTGACCGGGCTGAACGCCTTGTAGAGATAGTTGAGGTCGAGTTCGTCGTAGAGGAAGTTATGGAACCGGGTGCCGATATTGCTCGGCCGCGCCGCCAGGGAGATGCAGAGCTGGGTGTCCTTGTTGAGCAGGCGAGGCATGGGCTCATTGAATCAGGACGGCCCTGACAATCAGACGTGAGGGCGGTTCACTCCTGCGCCTTTGCCCTCAGGTGGGCACGTTCGCCCTGACGACCGAAGAGGCTCAAAACTTCAACGGGCCGGCGATCGGCGCTGCCGAACCAGTGCGGCACCCGGGTGTCGAATTCGGCGGCTTCCCCCGAGGCGAGCACCAGGTCCCGGTCGCCGAGCAGCAGCCGGAGCCGCCCCGTCAATACGTAGACCCATTCATAGCCCTCGTGGGTTGTCTGCGCGGACGGATACCGTTCGCCCACGGCGGGAATGATCAGCTTGTAGGCCTGCACACCGCCGGGGCGGCGGGACAGCGGAATCATCGTCATGCCATTCCGGGTCAATGGGCGCAGGTGAATCCGCGGGTCGCCGGTCGGCGGCGCTCCGACGAGCTCATCGATCGGCACGCCGTGGGCGCGGGCCAGCGGCAGCATCAACTCCAGCGTTGGGCGGCGCTGACCGGACTCCAGCCGCGACAGGGTGCTGACTGAGATGCCGGTGGCCGCGGCCAGCTCGGCCAGCGTTCGCTCGTGCTGCTGGCGCAACGCCCGCAACCGGGGCCCGACCGCGGCGAGCACAGTGTTCAGGTCTTCATCCATGTCAGGAGTTTGCCATATCGGCAACAATGCTTGCTTATTGATGCGGGCGGCGGCAGGGTGGTGAGCATGTCTAAAACAGTGCACGAGCGGAATGCCCAGGACCTCGACGTGGCAGTGATAGGCGGCGGCGCCGCCGGCCTGACCATCGCGGTGAACCGGATGAGCGCACGATGAATCGCGTGCACGCGGCGGGCGACCACCACCACGACGCCGAAGACATGGCCGCGATGATGACCCAGGAGTTCTGGGAGGATCGCTACCGCTCGGCCGCCGCCATCTGGAGCGGAAATCCCAATCCTCGCCTTGTCGAACAAGCCACCGGACTGGCCCCGGGGACCGCGCTGGACGTCGGTTCCGGCGAGGGGGCCGATGCGATCTGGCTCGCTGCCCGTGGCTGGCAGGTCACCGGCCTCGACATCTCGACGGTGGCGTTGGACCGCGCCGCGCAGCGGGCCGCCCAGGTCGGTCAAGAGATCGCCGACCGGATCACCTGGCAACAGGCAGACCTGTTGACCTGGTCGTCGTCGACCATCCAACCGCCGGCCGTCCAGTTCGACCTGGTCTCCGCGCAGTTCATGCACCTGCCGCGCGGGACCATGCAGGCGGTGCACCGTGCGCTGGCGGCGGCGGTCCGGCCGGGGGGCACGTTGTTGATCGTCGGGCACCACCCGTCCGACCTGGACAGCACGATGGCGCGACCGCGGGTCCCCGAGATGTTCTACACCGCGGACGAAATTGCGGCCGAACTGGACCCGACCGAATGGGAGATCGTCGTCGCCGCTGCGCCGGAACGTGCCGCCACCGACCCGGACGGTCGGTCGGTCATGATCCGCGACGCGGTGCTGAATGCGGTTCGTCGCCGCTGAGCCGGACCACTCCGATGTTGACGTGCGACGCCTGAGTCACGAACTGTGGACGACGACCTCGCCGGTGTCGGTGATGGCGGTGATCCGGTGTGTCGAGGCATTGTCCTGCGGCACGGCGATCGATGTCTTGCCGCTGTCGGACCGGGCATCGACCAGGTAGGGCCCGACAGCGGGCACCCGGATATCGAGGTTTCCGTTGTTCGCGCGAGCCTCGACGACGGTGGGCACCCCGGTCAGGATGATCTCGATGGCGCCATTGTCCGCGCCGGCCCGTACCTGCGCGCTGCCGCTGTTGACGGTGATGTCGCCGTTGTCGGTCTGCAGCACCAGCGTGCCTGGGGTTTGCTGGGCCGTGATGTCGCCGTTGTCGGTCCGGAGATCCAGCGAGCCGGTCAGCTGGGAGGCCAGGATCTGGCCGTTGTCGGTGTTGACCTGCACCGGCATGCCGGCAGGCAGGCTGACGACCGCGCTGAGCGTGCAGGTGCCGATCAATTCGTCGGGGCAGCGCGCGGCAACCAGCACCTCGCCGCCGTTGTTGACGGCGCTGACCTGCGGTTTCGAGGTTGAGTAGCGTCCGGAGGCGAGGACGTGGATGGCGCTGTCCGGGCTGGGCGCAATGGTGATCGAGGTGTTGTTGCCCACGACGGTGAGGCGGTCGGCCGTGGCGGCGGCGACGTCTGCGCGGGCGTTGAAGTCCTGCCGGACGACCACCCCGGTGACCAGGATCCACCCCGCGAGCACCACCAGGACCAGCGCCGATGCCAGCAAGAAGGAGCCCGCGAGGCCGAGGCCGCGTCGGCCGGTGACGGGATATCGGTTGGCTGTGGTCATCGTGTCCCTCGCCTTTCCGGTGCTGCTGTGGTCTGATCTCGACCCTAGGGAGCGGCCGTCGACGCTCCCAGCGGCGCACACCCCCAGCCGGGGTAGGGCTAGACCCCCGATAGCGCTGATCGGTTGTCGCGGTCTCGGCGCAGCGGCACTGATCCGGTGGCAGGATGGCCGGTGTGACAAACGTTGAACTACGCGAGGTCCCGGTCAGTCAAATCCCAGCGGGCGCGGTGTTGCTGGATGTGCGGGAGGACGACGAGTGGGCGGCCGGTCACGCTCCCGAGGCGGTCCATATTTCGATGACGACGCTGGCGGACCGGCTCGACGAGGTTCCCGAGGCCGACGAGCTGTACGTGATCTGCCGCAGTGGCGGCCGGTCGGCCCGGGTGGCGAGCTACCTGAACAGCAACGGCTGGGATGCGATCAATGTCGGCGGCGGAATGCAGGTGTGGCAGGTCCTGGGTCGCCCGCTGGTCGCCGAGGTTGCCCAAGCGCCGCAGATTCTGTAGTCGATGACCGCTCCCCGCTGCGCTCGCTGCGGCTCGACGCAGCCCATCGGTCCAGCGGCCGGCCCGGCGTGCGTGTACTGCGGGGCGTGGTTGACCGACGCCGCGCACCCGCCGGTCGGCCGGATCCGCTGGAGGGCCGTCGCGCCGCCCGGCTCCCCGGCCGCCCGGCGTCGGGTCCGCCGCCGAAACGGGCCCTATACGGGCCCGCCGACGTACGGCACCGAGCACCCGGCGTGGGGTTTCCCGCCGTCGGTCTGGCGGCCGGTCGCCGAGCCCGAATTCGTCGCTCCCGCAGTGCGGGACGCGGCAACCGGGCTGCGGACGGTCGCCGTCTTCGCCCGGGCCACCGCGGTGGCCCTGGTGCTGGCCGCCGGCTTCGAGGGGTGGCGGTACGTACTCATGGTTCGCGGCCGTACCGAGGTGCTGCCGGCGACAGCGGTTCTCGTCGACGACGCATCGGTGGCTGCCGCCGGATGGGTGGCGCTGCTGTTGGGCGTCATCACCGTCATCTCGTTGCTGCCGGTGCTGGCCCGAACGGCGACCGTTGCCGCGGCGCGAGCGGGCACGACGCCGTCCCGGACGCCCGGCCAGCGCCTGAGCCGGCTGCTCATCCCCGGCTGGAACCTGTACGGCGCCGGGGCGGTCCTCGCCGAATTGGACGCCCTGCTGCAGGTCGGCCCGGTCGCGGCGCCGACGGCGGCCAAACCGGACACGCTGCGGTGGCTGTCCGCCGAGCTGCCCGGGGTTTCGGCGAATTTGGCCGACCGGACGACTGCCGAGCCGAAGCCGGATCAGCCAGGCGGACAGATCCCGGCCGTCGAGCCGGCGCCGGAACCGCCGGTCCACCGCCGGCCCGGTCGGCTCGTCGGCTGGTGGTGGGCCGCCTGGATCGTCAACGGCCTGTTGGTGGCCAGCGAGCTGCTCCGGATGATCTGGCAGGACACCCTGCAGGCCCGCGCCGACCTAGTGGCGATCCATCTTGCGGTCGCCGTGTCCGGCGCCGTCGTGGCCGCGCTCACCGCCAGTCTGCTCAGCCGATTCTCCCGCCTGCTGCAACCACTGGAGCAGACGTGGAACCCGGCCTGGCAGGTCGTGCCGCCGGCCACTGGCGCGGCGTTCAGGGGCGCGCAGCGCTCGCTCGGCCACTGAGCCGACGCTGCCGCGCGCGTTGCACCGCCAACGTGAGAATCCCGGCCACCATAATCGCGCCCAGGTTGACGCCGAGCTGGATCAGCGAGCCCACCGCCTCTTCCGGCTCCCAGTAGGCCAGCGCGACGGCGGCATTGGCGGCGGCGGGAATGGTCGTCACCGAAATCAAGACACCGACCAACGCCCCGGACTTCCGAGAGGTCAGCGACAGCATGCCGGCAACGCCGGCGAGGAAACCCACCACCCAGGAGAGCGCGTCCGGCTTCCAGATGAAGCTGGTCAGCGGCCGCGGCGCGATGAGCATCGCGGAGTCGAAGATGCCCAGGGCGGTGAACAGCCAGGTGGTCAGCACGGTCATCGCCATCGCGACGGCGAAGCCGAGACCCAGCGTGCCCAACGCGCGCCCGGCCGCCCGATAGCGGCCGGCGACGATGCCCACGCACAACGCCACCAGCGGGCCGAACTCCGGCCCGACGACCATGGCGCCGACGATCAGGATCGGCTGATCCAGGAGCACGCCGATGCTGGCGATGATCGACGCGACCACCATGAACGCCAGGTAGGTCGCGGACAGCGCGGTCTCCTCGCCGGCGCTGGCCTCCATCTCCTCCCACACCAGGGCATCGGTCCCACTCCCCGGGGCAGCCTGTTCGGCCGCAACGGCAGCGCGCGAAAGAACCACGTCGAGCTGCTCGACGATGACCGCCCCGTCGCGTTCCAGCCCGAGCCGGCGAAGCGTGTCCAGGACCTCGCCGGCCGCTTCGCGGGCGACGTCGAAGCTGATCAGGTCGCCGACCGGTTTGCGGGCCACACCCGGACTGACCCAGAGGTGGGTGACGCCCGGGTGCTCGGTGAGCAGCGCCTGGGTTTGCTCACTCAACGAAGGCGGGGCGATCACGCGGATATGGAGCATGCGTCCCATCTTGGGGTGCGGTCAGGCGATCACGAACCCGCGACACCGGATCACGACGCGAACGGCACCGGTGCGTCGCCCAAGCCGACCACGGAGCCGACCAGGAGGCCTTCGGGCGCATGCAGCAGGCAGCTGCCGAAGTAGTAGATCCCGGGGTAGTCGGTGCTGGTGGAGCCTTCGAAGACGTCATTGGTCCCGCGCCACGCGTCGGGCAGTAGGGAGATCTCGAGCTGGCCGGCGTACGTCGGGTCGGCGGCCCCGGTGAGTTGCCGGGCGAGGTCGCCGCAGTATCCGGTCAGTTCGGCGATCAACGAGTCGGGTACGGCGGGCTTGCGCAGCACGTCGGTGCCGGGGGCGTCCGGGATGAAGCCGGTGGTGACCCCGAGCAGTTCGGCATCGTGGGCTTTCGTGCAGGTTGCCGGCGCGCCCCAGATGGCGCAGGATCCGTACGCCGCCGGCCTGGACCGGCCCGGGCCGGTCGCTCGGATCGACCCGACGTAGTGCTCGTAGGTCCAGGGCTGGATCGTGCAGGCGACCCACCCCCGCTGTCCGGCGCGTTCGCCGCGCGGTGCCCGGATCCGGGCCGTGTCCGGGCGAATCGTCGCCGGCGACCACAGCGCCGCATTGGGATCCGCGTTGACCCCGGTGTACTCGTCGCCGGCCTTGGCGCAGGTGTCGCGATCACCCCGAACCGGGCTGGTCGGATCGTCGGCCGGCCAGGTGGCGGTAATCTCCAGATGATGAGGGTGCGAGCACGGGACGATGGTTCGGGTTCGCTCGGCGACCGCCATGCACGTCCCGACGGCCGGCGGCGGCGGCAGCGGGGCAGCCGCCGGGACGCCGGCCAGGCCGGGTTGCAGGATGCGCGGCACCGCGACGCTGGCCAGCGCGGCCAGCAGCAGGACGATCAGGCCGGCCACTCTGCGATCCACCAGTACACGGTAGATCCGATTGGCACGGTGGGAAATTCAGTCCGGTCTGGCTGTCCCGGGTGGTCGGTACGGCCGGCGCACGCTGTATCCGAATCCCACCCGCCGAAGACGACCACTCAGGTAGATCATGGTGGCGTGGACATCGAACTGCTCGAGCCGGTGGGCAATGACCAGCCCGGCTGACGACCCCATCCGAGCGGGTCTGCGAGCCTGGGCCGATGGCGACCTGACCGCGCTGGCCGAAGTGCTGGATCCGCAGGTCGAACTCCGCGGGTTCGGCCCGCGC
The DNA here is from genome assembly GCA_038245175.1 of Mycobacteriales bacterium. Classification (GTDB taxonomy): domain Bacteria; phylum Actinomycetota; class Actinomycetes; order Mycobacteriales; family Nakamurellaceae; genus Nakamurella. The sequence continues at coordinate 301,692 of JBBRSR010000004.1, forward strand.
CAGTGGGACTGCATCGGCCGCGACCAGGTACTGGACCTGCTCGCACAACACCCGGTCGGGCGGGACCTGCCGATGGATGTTCAGCGAATCGATGAGCACACCTTCGTCACCTCAGCGGTCGCCCAGCAGGGCGCCACCCCACCGTTTCCGATAGCGATTCGGATCACGGTCTCCGCCGGCAGGGTCATCACGATCCAGCACTATCGATCCGCAGCGGGGGCCATGGCCGGCCACGATCCCATCGAGGACCAGGCAATCCAGGCCGTCCGAACCGGGGACGTCGGCACACTCACCCAGTTGTTGGCCGACCATCCCGCCCTGGCGACGGCACGCCTGACCCACCATGGCGACCGGACGCTACTGCACGTCGCCACCGACTGGCCCGGCCACTTCCCCCATGTCGGCAACACGATCACCGCGCTGGTCACCGCGGGCGCTGACGTGAACGCACCCAGCGTCGGCGACCACACCGAAACGGCGTTGCACTGGGCAGCCAGCAGCGACGACATCGAAGCACTGGACGCGTTACTCGACGCCGGCGCCGACATCGAAGCCACCGGCGCGGTCATCGGCGGGGGCACCGCCCTGTCCGACGCCACCGCCTTCGGACAATGGGAAGCCGCCACACGACTGATCGCGCGGGGTGCCCAACCCGCCTTCTGGGAGGCCGCCGCTCTGGGTCTGCTGCCCCAGCTGAAACAGTTCTTCGAGACTGCGACGCCCAGCGCGGATGACATCACCAACGCCTTCTGGTCAGCCTGTCACGGCAACCAACCGGAAACCGCCGCCCACCTGCTGGACCACGGAGCCGACATCAATGGGGTTGGCCACGACGGCCTCACCCCGCTCGATGCTGCCGAACGGTCCGGGGCCACCACCCTGCTCGATTGGCTCCGCCAGCACAACGCGCGAACCGCCACCGACCTCGGGTTGTCGAGCCGGTGACCAACCACCGTCGGCAAGCCGACGCCGCAAGAACGGAAAAGAACGTCGCGGTCGGCGGGTCCGATCGGGTCACTCCAGCTGGAAGCGTTCGGACAGCGCGTACCGCATCAGCACGACGTCATCGATCTGCCGCACCTGCGCCAGGGTTGCCCGGCGTTCGGGATTCCACGGGAACCGCCCGTCGTTGACGAATCGTCGGGCCCGCGAGTCGCCGACGAAGAACGGCGCGACAACAACCTGTAGTTCGTCGGCGAGGTCGCCAGTGAGGAACTGGGTGAGCAGTGTCCCGCCGCCCTCGACCATCAGCCGTTCGACGCCTCTGGCATGCAGGTCCCGGCTCATCCAGTACATGTCCACCGAACGGCCGCCGTCGACCACGGTCGCCACCCGTTCGAGTCGATCGCGGGCCTCGGCCAGGGATGCGCTCGGGCAGTAGACGAGCTTCTCGGTGCCGCCCGTGGTGAAGAAGTCGGCGCACGGATCCAGCTGTGCTCCTCTGGTCACGGTCACCTTGACGGGCGATGGCGGCAGCCCCAGCGCAACCCGCTCGTCGCGTCGCCACTGTGCGCGCACGAGCAACCGGGGGTTGTCCCGCCGGACGGTGGCGGCACCGACCAGGATCGCATCGCAGCCGGCGCGCACGGCGTCGACACGGTCGAAGTCGGCATCGTTGGACAGCAGCAGCCGCTTCTCGGTCGGGCCGGCCAGATAGCCGTCGATCGACATGCTGCAGCTCAGCAGCGTGTAGGGACGGTCAGCCACCCGGGGGTCCCTTCGCGCTGGCCTCGGCCGGTGTCCGTGGGTCTGCGGGCGTGCGACGTCGACCGCCCCGGAGCCACGTCACTGCCAGCACGCCGGCACCGGGGAGGGTGGCGACCAACGCCATGACGCCATAGACGACGGCGGCCGCGACGCCCTGGGCCGCACCCAGACCGGCCGCACCGAACGCCCAAGCTGCCATTCCTTCACGCGGGCCCCATCCGCCGATATTGGTCGGTATTCCCATGGCGAGCAACACGAGCAGGGCGATCGGTAGCAGTTGAAGGGTCGGGGCGGTGGATCCGGCGGTTTGCGTGGCGATCAGGAATACCGCGGTATGTCCGGCCACCACCAGGGCGGACGCGATCGTGATGCCAGGCCACGTTCGCTGCGCGAGCAGACCGTGGCGGAGGTCGTCGGCCACCGTGCGAAGTATTCGTGCGGCGCGGCCGGGTCCTCGATGCAGTCGCGCCCGAATCAGCGGCACCGCGACGAGCACTGCCAGCACCACAGCCGCCACCAGGGCAAGGACGACCGGCATCCAGGACCGGACCGGCGAGGGCAGCACCAACAGGACGATCAGGGTCAGCACAATCTGCACGAATTGCCCGCCCGAGCGTTCCCAGACAACCGCGCGTAGACCGAGGCCGACGTCCCCGACATCCCGGCCGTGGCTGACCGCCCGGTGCACGTCACCGACCACGCCGCCGGGCAGGGTCAGGTTCAGGAACTGGGAGCGGTAGTACGCGGCGACCCCCACGCGCAGCGGCAGACCGACGCCGAGACCGCCGGCGACCATGGTCCACCGCCAGGCGGAGCACAGGGTGGTCAACGCTGTGATGCCGACGGCTGCCGCCAGCGCCCGCGCGTTGATCGTCCGTAGGCCGGCAAGGAATGGTCCGGTGCCCAGCCGCCAGATCACCAGAACCAGCAGTGCCGCACCGCAGAGCAGGCGGATCCACCGCCACCCGGGGTGACTCATGTCGGCCTTCGCTCGGTCGGGCGCGTCCGCGATCAGCATCCGGCCACCCCCGCCAGGACCTGTGAGATCCGGTCCGACGTGACGGACCAGCGGGCGAGAGTCTTGCGGCGCGCGAGGGCGCAGTGCCGCAGACGGCGCCGCAGATCGCCGTCGGTGAGCCAACTCCGCAACGCCGCGGCGAGGGCGGCCGAATCGCCGGCCGGGACCAGCAGGCCTGGCCGTTGCCCGTCGGGTGCGCGGCCGAGTGCTTCCGGCAATCCACCGACGTCCGACGCGATGACCGGGACCCCGTGCGCGAGGGCCTCGGTGATCACCATGCCGAACGTCTCCGAATGTGAGGCGAGCACCAGCACATCCGCCGCCGCGTACGCGGCGTCCAGATCGCCGCCCGTCAGCGGGCCGGCGAAGTGGACCCGATCTTCGATGCCGGTCAGTTCCGCCGAGCGCTCGAGTCGTTCGACGAAACCCGGGTCGCGCTCCAGCGTCCCGGCGCACCGGCACCGCCAGGACAGGTCCGCGATCCTGCCCAGCGCTTCGAACAGCACATCGTGTCCCTTATGCGGTGCCACCGCTGCTACGCAGAGCAACCCGGCGCCGGAGGGCGTGCCGGGTGCCACCTCGGCGACATCGACGCCGGGCTCGGCGACCTGGATCCGATGCCACGGCAGCCCGTGTCGGTCGATGAGCAGCCGCCGGCTCCAAGTGCTCGTGGTGATGATCGAGGCGGCGGCGCGCAGTACCGCGTGCTCCTTGTCGAGCGCATCGTCGGTGCGCGAACGGTCGTCCAACGGCATGTGCACCAGGACGACGAGGCGCAGCCGACCCGCCTGTGGCACCAGCACCTGCGGGACCGCCGAGGCGATCAGGCCGTCCAGCAGCACGATGGCCCCATCCGGAAGCGCGGCGACCATCCTGCCCAGTGCGGCGGATGCGGCAGCGTCCGGGGAAGGCCAGGCGCCGGCGACGGCCAGCTCGGACACCGACCAGCCGATCGCCGCCAGACCGTGGCAGACTCGGCGGTCGTACGTGTTGCCGCCGCTGGGCCGCTTCGGATCATCGATGCCCTCGGGCACGACGACAGACACCTGCCGCGCATCGGTCGCCGGGGACATCGCCCTCACAGCTCTCGCTCGTAGCTCGCCCACGCGATGTGCGACTCGTGCAGCGTCACCACGATCGCCGAAAGCGCCCCAGGGTCGTTGCCCAGGGCCCCGGCGCGCGCCCGGTCGGCGAGTCGGTCGGCGATCACCTTGGCCAGTGCCTCCGTCGTGGTGTTGGTACCGGCGAATGCGGGCTCGTCGTCGAGATTGCGATAGCCGAGTTCCTCGACGACGGCGTGCAACGCAGCGGCAGCCCGGCCGATGTCGACGATGATGTTGTCGTCGTTCAGCGTCGTGCTCTTGAACGTCGCATCGACGACGTAGGTGGCGCCGTGAAGTCGCTGCGCCGGTCCGAAAACCGCGCCCCGAAAGCTGTGGGCGATCATCATGTGATCGCGGACGGTCACGCTGTACACGGATCTACCCCTCGCCGTCGATGGAGCCGCTGTACGAGATGGTGTGGCACAGCGCCGGCAGCCGCCCGTCGGCCAGCCGGGCCATCACATCCGGCAATTCTTCGAAGTCGGATTCGCCGGTGATCAGCACGTCGAAGGCCGGATCGCGGAGCAGATCGAGCGCCAGCCCGATCCGATCGGCGCTCGTGCGGCTGGCGCGCCGAGCGGGGGAGACCATGCCGACCTGGCTGGCCCGGATGCCCAGGCGTCGGGAATGGAAAGCCCCGCCGAGCGACAGCTGGACCTGGGTGTCGCCATACCAGCTGAGGTCGACGACCGTGCCCTCCGCGGCGAGCAGGTCCAGCGAGAGCTGGAGCCCGGTGGAGGTCGCGCTGGTGTGCAGGACGAGGTCGCGATCGCCGGCGGCGTCGGCGGGCAGTGCGAAGTCCGCGCCGAGCGCGCCGGCAACCTCGGCCCGAGCGGGGTCGACGTCGATCAGCGTGACCCTGACACCGGGAAACCGGGCGAGTAGGCGGGCCACGCAGCAGCCGACCATGCCGGCGCCGACCACCGTGATTCGATCGCCGAGCAGCGGCGCGGCATCCCAGACCGCGTTGACGGCGGTTTCCACGGTGCCGGCCAGCACCGCCCGGGCCGGTGGGACGTCGTCCGGAACTACCGTGACCGCCGACGCAGGCACCACGTAGGAGGTCTGGTGCGGATAGAGGCAGAAGACGATGCGACCGGCCAAGTCCGGCGGACCCCGTTCGATGATGCCGACATTGAGGTAGCCGTACTTCACCGGACCGGGAAAATCGCCCTCCTGGAACGGAGCCCGCATCATGGCGTACTGGCTCTGCGGCACACCACCGCGGAACACCAGCGTCTCGGTGCCACGGCTCACTCCGGAATGCAGGGTACGCACCAGGACGTCGTCCGGTCCGGGGTCCGGCACGGCTGCCCGGCGGATCTCCCCCGCGCCGGGGTTCCGCAGCCAGAACGCACGAGCGCCACTCGCCACCCGGCCCGCCCTTCCGTATCGATCTGACGTGTCGATCTGAACCGAACAGCTGTGGTGCGCCGATGACCAGAAAAAGCTAGCCCCTGACATCCATTCATACGAAGCGGCAGTGCGGATGGTTCGAACCGGCAGCGCCCTCGGCCGGCAGCGCCGGCCCGCTCCCGGCCGGCTGGCCGGCCAGGCTGGCAATGGACGGGTGGATCGGTGCATTACCGTTGCGGAGTGTCCACCAAGACCTCCAAGCGAGACGTTTCCAAGGTTCCGGCCCCCCCCGGCGCGATCAACCCCCGCCAGCCCTGCCCCTGCGGCTCGGGTCGTCGATACAAGGCCTGCCACGGTTCGGGCGATGCGGAGAACCTGATCGTCGCCCGTCCGTTCGAGGGGCTGGTGGCCGAGACGGAGCTGATCGCACTCCGTGAATTCGTGCCATCGGCGACGGCCCCGCTGACCTTACTCGATGCCGGCGCCGACACCCCGACGATCACCCTCGGCACCGTCCTGCCGGCCGCCGCAGCCGCGCTGACCAGGGCAGATGGCTCGATCTTGGTGGGACTGCAGGTGCAGACCCATTCGGGAGACCTTTCCCGCGACCTGGCTGCCGCGCTCGAGTGGGCGCTGACCGCGGCGCCGTCCAGTGTGCTGTCGGTCGTCGGCCGGGCAACAGTGGGCAAGCGGCTCGGCGACCTGATCGTCGACCAGCCTTTGGACGTCACCGTCTACGACACCTTCGAGTGGTGGCTGGAAAACGAAGCCGAGGCCGGCAGCGACGTCGCGCTGACCATGGACCGGGCCAACGCCGCGATCATGCCCACCGCGCGGATCGCCGATCTGCCCGGCGCGTACTGGGTGGACGCGGGCGAGAAGGCCCACCTGCGCTGGGTTCGCCCCGAAGACGAGGCCGTCCTGATGATGGCGCTGGCGAAGCTGGCCGCGGCCGACGAGCTGGATCTGGGCGAAGGCACTCGCTACGTGGGCTCGTTCCGCGCCCACGGCCGGTTGGTGCCCGTCTGGGACCTCGACCGTGAGGCGCACCCGACCGAGTGGAACGCCGTGACGATCGCGTTCGGCGAGCGGCTCGACCGCGCGCTGGCCGATGACGCCCCGCTCACGTCGGCCGAGCGCCGCGCCAGGGACGGCATCCTCGGGCGGCAGTTCACCCTGCGCTGATGCTGCGCTGATGCTGCGCTGATGACTGTGCTGATACCTGCCCGGAGACCACTCAGTGCAGTAGCCCGTTGATCCAGCCGGCGAAAAAGCCGTAGCCGACGAACGCGGCGATGTCCATGATGGTGTGCGCCCAGACCAACGGCCAGAGCCGCCGCCAGCGCAACCACACATAGCCGAAGACCAGGCCCATGACTACGTTGCCGCCGGCCTGGCCCCAGCCCTGGTAGAGGTGATACGAGCCCCGGAGCAGCGCCGATGCCAGCAGGGCCAGCCACGGATCGACCCGCAATTGGCGCAGCCGGGTGAGGAAATACCCGACCACCAGCACCTCTTCGAGGAACGCGTTTTCGAAGGCGGCCAAGGCGAGCACCGGGACCGTCCACCAGTTGTCGTTCAGCGCGGCCGGGACGACCGTGACGTTCAGGCCGAGCCGGTAGGCGATGACGTAGAAGGCGATTCCCGGGATACCGATCGCGGCGGCCAGCAGCACACCGCGACCGAGGTCGCGCCAGGGGCGGCGCCAGTCGAAGCCGAGGTGCGTACTGAGTTTGATGCCCGCGCGCCACAGCAGGTACAGGCCGAGGCCTCCCCACGCCAGCCCGACGGCGATGCTGACCAACTGCAGCGCCAGGTCGGTCCAGCTGGCCTGCGCCTGCGGCGTCACGATGGTGACCTGCTGGCTGGACAGCGGAGCGGACTTGAGCTGCAGGTCGATCAGCCGGATGAGGGCCCGGACGCCACTCGCGCCCAGCGTCACCGCGAACAGCAGGACCATCTCGATCGTGATCGAGCGTGCCGTTTCGCGCGGCGGCGGCCCGTAGTCGGATTCGGAGCCGGAGTCGGGGGTAGGGCCGAAGGCGGGTGCGGGGATTCTCATGACCCGGTCAGCGTACGAGGATCGGGTGGGAAGTCGCTGCGGGTGCCATCCGGGATGGTCGTGCATCTGCGGAAGGCAGGCCGCCGGACCGCCGGGATAGTGTGATCTACGTGACCCAGCGCTGGACCTACCTCGGACCGGAAGGGACCTTCACCGAGCAGGCCGTTCGCTCGCTGCGTGCGGGAGTCGACGACGACGTCGAGCTGGTGCCCACCGACGGGGTCGCCGCGGCGATCGCTGACCTGCGCGCCGGTCGGGTCGATGGCTCCTGCGTACCGCTGGAGAACTCCGTCGAAGGTTCCGTCCCATTGACCCTGGACGAACTCACCCACGGCGAGCCGTTGCTGATCGGCGCCGAGGCCTACGTCACCGTACAGCTGGATCTGCTGGTCCGACCGGGTACCGTGTTGACCGACATTCGTCAGGTTGGCTCCCACCCCCATGGGCACGCCCAGATCCGGACGTACTTGACGGCACACCTGCCGGACGTAGAAAGTGTCGTCTTCAACTCGACCGCCGCCGCTGCTGCTGCGGTCGGCGCGGGGCAACTCGACGCCGCCGCCGCCGCGCCCGCCGCCGGTCGCCGGTACGAGCTGGACTCGATCGTCCAGGACATCGGCGAGGTCCGCGGCGCGGTCACCCGTTTCGTTCTGCTGCGTCGTCCCGGCACGGCCAATCCCGCCCGCACCGGCAACGACCGCACCTCCCTGGTCGTCTATGTCGAGGACGATCCCGGCTCGCTGTTGTCGATCCTGGCCGAGCTGGCCAACCGGGGGATCAACCTGAGCCGGCTCGAGTCCAGGCCGGCCCGGTCACAGCTGGGCAAGTACTTCTTCCTGCTCGACGCCGACGGCCACGTGCAGGATGCTGCGTTGGCCGACGCGCTCGCCGCATTGCATCGTCGCTCGCTCGGCGTGCGATTCCTCGGTTCATATCCGCGGGGTGTCGGGCGGTCCACCCCGGTCCCGCCGTTCGCGAGCGCCGAAGCGTTCGAGCGGGCCGCCGCGTTCGTCGAAGGCGCACGATCCGGACAGGTCCAGGACGCGAGCCCGGCCGGTGTCGTCACGTCATGAGGTTGACGCTTGTCCGGCACGGCGAAACCCCGGCCAACGTGCTCGGCGAACTCGATACCGCGGTGCCCGGACCGGGGCTGACCGACCGTGGGCATTCCCAGGCGGTCGCCCTGGTCGACCGATTCGCCGGCATCGAATTCGATGCGATCTACGCCTCCACCCACCTGCGCACCCACTACACGGCCGCGCCGCTGGCGGCGGAACGGGGTCTGCAGATTCAGGTGCGCGCAGGCTTCCGCGAGTTCGACGTCGGTGACCTGGAGGGGCGCTCGGACCGCGAGGCCATCCAGATCTTCGTCGAAACGTTCAAGGCCTGGATCGTCGGTGACATCGATCAGCCGATGCCCGGCGGCGAGAGCGGCCGGCAGGTGCTCGATCGATTCGACGAGGAGTTGGCGCGGATCTGCCGGCCGGGTGTGGCCGGCGGCGAGCACCCCGACGAGGGCCCGGACCCGAGCGACGATGCACTCGCGATCTTCAGCCACGGTGGCGCCCTGCGGCTGTGGGCGGCGACGCGGGCCAACAATGTCGATACCGACTTCGCCCTGGCCAACTACCTGGTCAACACCGGGGTGATCGTGCTGGAAGGCAGCCTGACCGTCGGCTGGCACTGCGCCTCCTGGGACCTGGCGCCCGGCCAGCACGCCTGACCGGCCAGGCCGGGTACCAGTACGCTGGCCGCATGACTTCGTTCGAGATCAACCCGCGTGACCTGCGGGTATCCGACGCCGAACGGGAATACACGATCAATCTGCTCGAGCGGGCGACCGGCCGCGGGCTGATCGATCTGGCGGAGTTCAGCGACCGCAGCTCGAAGGCCATCGCGGCCAAGACCCGGGCCGACCTCAATGCGCTGCTGATCGACCTGCCCGGGCTGCAGTTGAGCGGCCAGAACTTCGCCCCGGCCGGCGGATCGAATTGGCCGGCTGGAGCAGAACGGCCACCGGACCCCTCGGTGCTGGACATCAAGGGCTACGGGTCGCGGCAGTTCACCGGGCACTGGTTGGTGCCGCCCCTGATCACCATCACGGGTACCGGGGCGGGCACCAAGCTCGACTTCACCCAGGCCCAACTCACCTCGGCGACCGTCACGATCGAGTTCCGGTCCAACCTCGGCGGTGGCGTCGAATTCCGGGTCCCCGCGGGCACTGCGGTGCGGTACGACCAGCTCGATCTGCGCGGCTGCGCGATCCACAACAAAGTCATCCCGACCAGCGGCCCACCGCCGATGCTGCTGAATCTGGTCGGTATCAAACGGAGCGGCTCGATCACCATTCGGCCGCCGAAGCGTGGCCTTGTCCAGGGCATTCTGGACGGCATCGCCGACAGCACCCGCTGACCAGCGGAGCGCTCAGGTCAGTTCGTGTGCCCACGGTGGGTTCGCACCGGCCCGGCTGACCGTGATCGCGGCCACCCTGGAGGCGAACTCCAATGCTTCGCGGAGCCCATCAACCGTGAGCGACTCCAGGCGCCCACCCAAGTGCCCGGTCTGGCCCAGGTAGTGCAGCAGTCCGCCGTGGAAGGAGTCGCCCGCGCCGACGGTGTCGACAACGGTCTTGCCGGCCACCGGAACCCGGACCGCGTCGCCGCGCCGCGACGCGAAGGCTCCGTCGGCACCCAGACTGACGATCGCCAGCACAACGCCGTCCGCGTGCAGGATCTCGGCGGCCTGTTCCGGGGATGCGTCCGGCCAGAGCTGGACCAGGTCGTCCTCGGACAGCCGAACGATGTCGGAGAGCTTGGCCCAGCCGGAAATGCGCGCCCGATATTCTTCGACCGGGACCAGCGCCGTCCGCAGGTTCGGGTCGATGGACACCGTCAGGTGCGACCGGGCTGCGGCCAGCAGTTGTTCTATCACCGCGCCGGACGGTTGCAGGGCCAGCGCGAGGGTTCCGGTGTGAATGGCGACCGGCGCGTCCTCGCCCTCGCCGGCAACGAGTGGGGCCAGCTCCTCGGCCGTCCACTGCCAGTCGGCCGTGCCGTTGACATAGAACTCGTAGCTGGCGCTGCCGTCCTCGGCGAGCCGGGCGATGGCCAGCGTGGCCGGCTCGCCCGCCGCGATCGACGCCGACAGGTCGACCTTGGACGCTTCCAGATGGGCCCGGCACAGCGAGCCCAGTGAACCGGTGGACAACCGGCCCGCGAATCGGGCGGTGGTGCCCAGCCTGGACAGCGCGACCGCGAAGTTGGCCGGGCCGCCGCCGGGATGCACCGTCAGGTAGGCGACGTCGTCGCGAATGCCGTCCGGGGGCAGGACTGCATCGGCGACTACTTCACCGACGACGGCAATCGTGGTCATGAATATCCCTTCGTCGGGGCAGCCCCGCGTCGACGGACTGCAGCGTGAGCATTATCCCCACTGCCGGGCACTCCGGCATCCGCAGGCGGAGTCAGGCCCAGCCGAGCTCGTCCAACCGATCGTCGTCGATGCCGAAGTGGTGGGCCACCTCGTGGATCACGGTGGTGATGACCTGCTCACGGGCCGCCTCGTAGGTTCTGGCCCTGGCCAGAATCGGATCCCGGTAAATGGTGATGGTGTCGGGCAGGGCGCCCGAATACTGATGCGTTCGGCTGGTCAGCGCGACCCCGTGATACAGCCCGTACAGGCTCCTGGTCGGGTGATGGTCCTCGACCAGCACGACGACGTTGTCCATTGCTGTGGTGAACTGTTCAGGGATCAGGTCCAAGGCCTCGCTGACGAGGTCTTCGAAATCGAGCCGACTCATGTGCAATGCCACCAGTCCATGATGCCCGAGCCCATGCCGCAGCGGGCCCGCCCGAGCGCAGCAGTCGAAGTGCCGAGGCGCCCACCGTTAGGCTGACCGGCGTGATCGATCTGCGCATCCTCCGCGACCAACCCGACCTCGTCCGCACCTCGCAGCGGGCCAGAGGGGCGGACCCGGCCCTGGTCGACGACCTGTTGAGGCAGGATGCGGCGCGGCGGGCGGCGATCGCCGCGGCCGATTCGATTCGCGCAGAGCAGAAGGCGTTCGGCCGCACCATCGGCAAGGCGTCGAAGGAAGAACGCCCGGTGCTGCTGCTCGAGGGCAAGGAACTGGCCGCCCGGGTCGATGAGTTGGAGGCGGCCGAGAAGTCCGCGGAGGCGGCGCTGATCGCCACGCACAAGTCCATCGCCAACATCATCCAGGACGGTGCACCGCACGGCGGTGAACAGGATTTCGTCGTCCTCAAGCATGTGGGAGAGCCCACCCGGCTGCCCGAGCCGGTGCGCGATCATGCCGAACTCGGCGAGCTACTCGGCGCGATCGACACCGTGCGCGGCGCCAAGGTCAGCGGTGCCCGGTTCTACTTTCTGCGCGGTGTGGGTGCGCAACTGCAGTGGGCGATGCTCAACCTCGCGGTGAGCAGGGCGATGGCCGGCGGGTTCACCCCGATGATCCCGCCGGTCCTGGTGAAGCCGGAATCGATGGACGGCACCGGATTCCTCAACGAGCACAGCGACGAGATCTACTACCTGCCGGCCGATGACCTGTACCTGGTCGGCACGTCCGAGGTGCCATTGGCGGCGTATCACTCCGGGGAGATTCTGGACCTGAACGCCGGTCCGGTGCGTTACGCCGGCTGGTCGTCGTGCTTTCGGCGGGAGGCCGGTTCATACGGCAAGGACACCAAGGGCATCCTGCGGGTGCACCAGTTCGACAAGGTCGAGATGTTCGTGTTCTGCAAGCCCGAGGATGCGGCCGCGGAGCATCTGCGGCTGCTCGCCTTCGAGGAACAGATGCTCGGAATGATGGAAATCCCGTACCGGGTGATCGATGTCGCAGCCGGTGACCTCGGCACTTCGGCGGCCCGCAAGTTCGACTGTGAGGCGTGGGTGCCGACCCAGGACGCGTACCGGGAATTGACCTCGACCTCGAACTGCACCACCTACCAGGCTCGCCGGCTCGGGGTGCGCTACCGCGACGAGGACGGAAAGCCGCAGACCGCCGCCACCCTCAACGGCACCCTGGCCACCACCCGATGGATCGTCGCCATTCTGGAGAACCACCAGCAGCCGGACGGTTCGGTCCGGGTGCCGGCCGCGCTGCAGCCGTTCATGGGTGGGCTCGAGGTGCTGGAGCCGATCGGGCGCTAGGTCGGTGGGATCAGCAGATCGGGCGTGTCCAACGGATGGGTGTTCGCCGCACTGATCGGCCTACGACCGCGGCGGTGACCAGACGGGCGGCAGGGCTGACCAGGGGAAGGTGATCCAGCGATCGGTGGATCCCCAGGAGAAATCGGGCGTGATGATGGTCCGTGGTTTCGTGTAGAGGACCGCGGATTTGGCGTGGTCGGTGTGTGCGGCGATCAGCTGCATGACCATCGCCAGGGTGCGGCCCGAGTCGGCCACGTCGTCGACGACCAGGAGCGACTTACCGGTGATGGCGGCGGTATCGAGTACTGGCTCCAGAATGACCGGGTCCGGCAGGGTTTCCTCGACGTCGCTGTAGAACTCCACGTTCAGGGTGCCGGCCGCCTTGGTGCCCAGCGCGTAGGCAAGCGCGCCCGCCGGCAGCAGTCCACCGCGGGCGATCGCGATGACGATATCCGGGACGAACCCGCTGGCGGCGACCTGCTGGGCCAGCTCGCGGGTGGCGACGCCGAACTGTTCCCAGCTCAGGACCTCGCCCGGGGCCGGTGATTCCACCGCGGCGACGGACACGACGGCGGCCCGGGTCTCTTCGTTCGTCATGTGATGACCGTACTGGGCGCGGTGGCTCGCGGCGGGTGCTGGTTGCCGCCGGAGCCGGCCGACTCGGCCGGGCCGGCCGGCGGTCCGCCGACCCGGTTCCGTCCGGCGCGCTTGGCCCGGTACAGCGCCTTGTCGGCTGTCGAATACAGCTCGCGCAGGTCCGTGGCGTGAGTGGGCGCGTGGGCCAGGCCGGCGCTGACCGTGATGGTGATGGTGTGTTCGTCATTGAGCCGGAAGGGGTGGGCCCGAATTCGATTGAGCAGGTCCTCGCCTCGGCCGACCATCGCCGACTGGGAGCAACCCAACAGCAGCAGCGCGAGCTCGTCACCGCCGAGGCGGCTGACGATGTCATTGGGACGACACCCACGGATCAGGAGGGCGGCGAGTTGGACGAGGACCTCGTCGCCGGCCGGATGACCGTACTTGTCGTTGATCAGCTTGAAGTCGTCGATGTCGACCAGCATCAGGGCGGTACCCAGGCGGCTGGCCGCCCCCGACAACGCAGATTGGGCTGCCTGATCCAGCACCCGCCTGGTGACCAGGCCGGTCTGCGGATCGACGGCCGCCTGCTGCCGCAGCTGGTAGTACGGGTGGATGGTGTGCGGGCGATACATCCACCACGCCGCCAGGATCACGGCGACGCCGACCGCCATGGTGAGCGCGACAGCGCCGAAGTTGCCGTGTCCAGGTTGGACCGCCGCGAAGACGACCGTGACTCCCGCGGCGACCGACGCCAGCACCGAAATGACCCGGGATGCCGCCCGGTAATCCCGTGGTTGCACCGAAGATATCGCGGTTTCCAGCATGCGTGGGCTCCTGAAAATACTATTCGAAGACCGGCGCTTTACCTGCGCCCTGAATTCAAGGTAGCGCAGGCAGTGTGCCGTTGATCGGGAAAGCCTGCCTTCTCATGCGTCGCGCGACAGGCGTTCCGATTCAGCTCACCGATAACCTCCGCACACCCTCCACTCGGGCACATTGGTCGCTGCGGGTGATGGTTTTCGACCTGCAGTGACACTTCTGTGGATTGCCACCTACCACCGCTCACCACCACCCCTTGCGCTTGGCCCACAACAGCAGCAGTCCGGACATCACGAACATGATGGCCAGCAATACGGTCAGCCAGCCCCAATGGGTGTGGTCGTTGACGATGACGTTCATGCCGAGAACCGACGACAAGGCGGTGATCGGCAGCGTCACCGCGGCGATGACGGCGAGCCTTTCGGCGGCGATCGTCATCTTGGTGTTCGTCCTGGCCTGGTAGAACTCGATCGTCCCTTGCAGGTATTCCTTCTGCCCGTCGGCCATGGCGCCGAGCCGGGCGAACTGGTCGACGATGTCGAGCAGCAGAGCCTGACCGCCGTCGACCCCGAACACGGAGATCGTCGACATCCGGCCATAGACCTCGTGGCTCAGCGCGCACATGGTCCGGACGGTGAGCAGCCCGTGCCTGGCGCGGAACAACTCGTCGAGGAACTTCTCGGGGTCGCCCAGATGCCCAGCCGTGACGGACTGCTCAAGCTTCCAGACGTCCTGGGTGAGGGTGGACGTGTAGTCGCGCAGTCGGCCACTGAGCGCGGAGACGATGGCATGGGACAGCTGGGCGGGGGACTTCGGCTTGAACCGGCCTGCGTCGAGACGTTTGCGAACGGCCCTGACCTCGACCATCGCCGCCTCCGGGTCGACGGCGGCATTGAGCGGACCGTGCACGGTGATCACGTAGTTGAGCCCGATGAATTGGTCCAGCTCGACGTAGTGGACATGCCCGCCGACACCGAGTTTCGGTGCGTGCAGCACGACGAAAACGTGTTCCGGGTAGACGTGGACCTTCGGCACCTGGTTGCGCTCGAAGCAATCATGGATGGCCAGGGGGTGCGCGCAGAAGACGTGGGTGAGTACGTCGGCGGCTGCTTGATCCCAGCTGGGGATGTCCACCCAGATGATGCCATCCGTCCTGGTCAGCAGGATCGGCAGGTCATCGTCCTGGCAGGTGGTTACCTTGTCCTGGCTGATGAAGATGATGTCCACACCGGTTTCCCTGCGCTGGTCGGCTCGAGGCCTCCAGTGTGGGGGAAACTCGCGGTGCCAGCCCGGTGAGTCCAGCTGGTCAGGATCAGAGGGCGCCGAAGTCCCAGTGCTTGCGGAATCGGAAGTACGTGCCGCCGTTGATGTGCCGCTCGGCAAGCACCCGAACACCCTTACCGGGGACAACCTCCTGCCAGCCGCCCTCCCGCCGGGCAACCTGGCCGACCGGCATCGCGCCGGCGACGGCCTGGACCTGCTCGTCGGTGAAGAAGAAGCTGCTGCCATTGGTGTATCCGTCGAGCGGCCAAGGCAGCAGGAAAGACTTAGCGACAACCGGTTTGACCAGGCGAGAGATGTCGTACAGGTCGTCGTTCACGGGCTTCCTCTTCAGCGATGACAAACGCAATCGGCCGGCCGGCCACCACCGCTGTTTCTACAGCACGAAAGTGAACAGCCGGCCGAATACGGTCACTGAGGGTCCGCCGGGGTCAGGCGTAGGCGGAAGCCACCAGCTCGGCACCAGTCGACGGACGGTCCATCACCGGGCGGGACGGGACGTAGTCGCCGGTCATCAAGGGCGAGGAGATGATCATGTCGGCGGTCGCGACATTGGTGGCGACGGGCACGTTCCAGAGCGTGGCCAGCCGCAGCAGGGCCTTGACGTCGGGGTCGTGCGGTTGCGGCTCCAGCGGATCCCAGAAGAAGATCACCATGTCGATCTTGCCCTCGGCGATCTTCGCGCCGATCTGCTGATCCCCGCCGAGCGGGCCGGACAGGAAGCAGTGCACGTCCAGGCCCAGTTCGTACTGCAGCATGGTGCCGGTGGTTCCGGTGGCGAACAGGTCGTGATGGCGCAGCGACTCGACGTTGAAATCGGCCCAGCTGAGCAGGTCGACCTTCTTGTTGTCGTGGGCGACCATGGCAATGCGGCGTTTGATGTGTGTTTGCATATTGTTCAGATTCCCTTTCAGATACGACAATCGGCATCCGGTGCGCGTCCGCGTCATCGAAGGCCGATGCGTTCACGATATCGACAATTCCGGTCGAGTGGCTGTGCGGATTGCGTGACTTGCGCAACCGAAATGTATTCAGACGAATGTATTAGTGAGCACTTCAACACAATCCCGGTCGCGGTTGTACGCAACCCCGGCCATCCCACCGCCCAGCAGCCGCAACCGACCCGGACTCGTAACAGCCCCGTCATCGCGCCGACCCTCGCTGGTCAAGGTCCCGCCTAGAGTCAGTCCTCATGGCTGACTTTGACCCGAAGTTCCTGCTACGCGCACTCGAACTAGCTGTCGAAGGCGTGACCGCGGGCGCCGGTGGTCCGTTCGGTGCCGTGCTGGTCAAGGACGGCGTTGTCGTAGCCGAGGGTTACAACGAGGTGCTGTTGACCAACGATCCGACCGCCCACGCCGAAGTGACCGTGATCCGCCGGGCCTGCGCCCTGATCGGCTCCTTCCAGCTCGACGGATTCCAGCTGTACTCGTCCTGCGAGCCCTGCCCGATGTGCCTGGGCGCGGTCTATTGGGCGCGCCCGGACGTGGTCTACTTCGCCGGAACGCAGGACGACGCGGCTTATGGCGGGTTCGACGATTCGTTCATCTACCAAGAGTTGTCCGGCGCCATCGAGGCCAGGACAATCCCGTTCCTGCACCGGCCCACTGCAGGGGCTCGCGAGGTCTTCGCCGACTGGAACACCAAGACCGATCGGACCGCCTACTAGCCATGGCGACCACCGCTGACCTGGCCATCCATGCCAACCACGCGATCATCGACGGCGTCCCGCGCAGCGTCTCGCTGGCCGTCAAGCTCGGTCGCATCGTCGGCGTCCAGGACTACGGCACGGCGATCAGCGCGCCGCAGCAGCACACGCTGGCCGACGACGAGATCCTGATCCCCGGCCTGGTCGACACCCACGTGCACATCAACGAGCCGGGACGCACCGAGTGGGAGGGCTTCGACTCGGCAACCAGGGCCGCGGTCGCCGCGGGCGTGACGACCTTGATCGACATGCCACTGAACTCGCTGCCGCCGACGTTGACGGCCGCCGCCCTGGCCACCAAGAAGGTCGCCGCTCGCGGACACTGCCGGGTGGACACCGGATTCTGGGGCGGCGTCGTGCCGACCAATTTCGACGACCTGCCGGAGCTGTTCGCGGCGGGGGTGTTCGGCGTCAAATGCTTCCTGCAGGACTCCGGGGTGCCCGAGTTCCCGCCGCTCAACACGGCCGAACTACGCCGCGCGATGACCATCATCTCGGGCCTGGACGGACTGCTGCTGGTGCACGCGGAGGACCCGGGCGTCCTGCGGCTGTCGCCCACCCCACTGGGTCCGGACTACGCGGCGTTCGTCGCCTCGCGCCCCGATACCGCGGAGGCGTCCGCCATCGAATCGGTCATCGAAGCGGCCACGGCCACGGGCTGCCGGGTGCACATCGTCCACCTGTCGTCGGCAGTCGGCGCGGATCTGATCCGCCGGGCGAAGGCGGAAGGGGTCCAGATCACCGCTGAGACCTGCCCGCACTATCTGACGCTGGCCGCGGAGACCATTCCGGACGGCTCGCCGCAGTTCAAGTGCTGCCCGCCGATTCGCGGCTCCAAGGATCAGGATGCGCTGTGGGCGGCGCTGCAGGACGGCACCATCGACATCGTGGTCTCCGACCACTCACCGTCCACACCCGAGCTGAAAATCCTCGACGTGGGCGATCTCGGCTTGGCCTGGGGCGGCATCGCCGGGCTCCAGTTCGGCTTCGCGGCGACGCTGGCCGAAGCCAGGCGTCGCGGCATCCCGCTGACCGACGTGCTGCAGTGGATGTCGCGCGGCCCGGCCGACCTCGCCGGATTGCCGCACAAGGGGCGGCTAACGCTGGGCGCCGACGCGGACATGGTGGCCCTGGCCGCGGACGAGACCTTCACGGTCACGGCCGCGAGCATCCGGCACAAGCATCCGATCACGCCCTACCTGGGCGCCGAACTCCTCGGCCGGGTGCGAGCATGTTGGCTCAGGGGAACCAAACTCAGCGACGACATGGTCGCCGGGCGGTTGCTCTTCCCGGATCCGCTGACCGTCCGGGCCTGACAGCAACCTGGCCGCCAGCATTGAGCAGAACGAAGCGGTTCGGCCACATCTTTCTGATCTGCGCCGGCACCACCGACGTGGACGGCCGGATCCGGCAGCTCGACGGGCAGGTGATGGCGTCAGGCGGTTTCCGGATCACCCTGGATGTCGGCGACTACTTCCAGGCCAGTCTGGGGGTGGTCTACCACCCGGTGATCACGTCGATCCACCCGGCGCGCCTACCGTTGACAGATGAGTGCCCGCCGGCATTCGCTCGGGACCGACGAATTGTTTCGAAGGAAGTCATGAATACCGCGCTCTCGGTCGTCGTCGTCGTCGCTCTGCTGCTGGTGATCCTGTTCGGTCTGGCCGTGAAAGTTGTCAAGCAGTACGAACAAGGGGTGCTTTTCCGGCTGGGTCGCGTTCAAGGCGCCCGGCAGCCCGGTCTGCGCATCATCATTCCGTTCGTCGATGTGCTGCACCGGGTTTCGCTGCGGATTGTGACCATGCCGATCCAGTCGCAGGGAATCATCACCCGGGACAACGTCAGCGTCGACGTCTCCGCCGTTGCCTACTTCCGGGTGGTCGACGCGGTGAAATCCGTGGTGGCCATCGAGAACGTGTACTCGGCCATCGATCAGATCGCGCAGACCACGCTGCGCAAGGTGGTCGGCCAGCACACCCTGGACGAGACGCTGTCCGAGACGGATCGGATCAACCTGGACATCCGCAAGATCCTGGACGTCACCACCATCGATTGGGGTGTCGAAGTCACCCTGGTCGAACTGAAGGACATCCAGCTGCCGGACACCATGAAGCGGGCAATGGCCCGGCAGGCCGAAGCGGAACGGGAAAAGCGCGCGAAGATCATCAATGCCGAAGGTGAATCCCTGGCAGCGGCCGCGCTCGGTGACGCGTCGGACATCATGATGGCCCACCCGCTCGCGCTGCAATTGCGGAACCTGCAGAGCTTGGTGGAAATCGGCGTGGACAAGAACACCACCGTCGTGTTCCCGGCGCCCTTGATGACCACGATTGCCGAACTCGGCTCCTTTCTCGCCCGGGAGGCCGCCGCGGCCTCGCCGGTCACCGCGAGCCGCACCCCGGCGACCACGCCGAAGCCGCTGGTCGGCACCAACGTGGTCGACACCACAGGAGCCAGCCAACCGCTTCAACCAGCGCCCGGTGTCAAGGTGGGCTGAATCGAGGGCATCGGGCAGAGCGGATCGGGGTTCCACACAAAGTGCGCGCCCACCTCGTAGAACGCCTGATCTGCGGTGAAGGTGTCAACCCTGCAGCCCTTGACCATCCGGCTCACGGAGCCTGACTGCACCACCGCGATCACGATCCCCGGATGCTGGTGCCATCCGGAGTAGGTGCCGACCGGATACCACAGATCGAACGAGCGAACTGTGGCGTCGCCCTCCTCGATGGAAACGGGCGCACCATAGAACGGAAGCGGTTGGTGGGATTGAGTTCAGTCCCGTCGCGCTCGGAACCCATCGGCCAACCCCGCACCCGGAAGTAACGGAAATCAGACTGTCGATGCCGAACAAGCATCACTTCCTGGTGAACATGAAGCATTTCGGCCTGGACAACAACAACGAGGTCTTCTACGCCGCCGACCGCCACCACGGGCTGATCGAATCGGCCATTGTTCGTGACGACGTGCCGGTTGACGCGGGTGCCTGGGCTGGGATCGCGGGTTTCGTCTGATGGGGGCTGCGCCGATGGCCGCCTACTCCGCTCTTCTGAGGTAGCTGCCCCGAAAGTAGAGCAGCGGACGGACGTCGGGGGCAGCGTCCAGGTCGAGCGCGTCGGCAACGACGATCGTGTGGTCGCCGCCGTCGTACTCGGCCCGGAATCGGCACTCGATCCAGGCCAGCACACCCGGCAGGATCGGGGCGCCGCTGGGCGAAGGGGCGTAGCCGATGTCGGCGAACTTGTCGGCCCCGCTGGCCCCGGGCTGGGCGAACCTGTCCGACAGCCAGTCGTGTTCGTGGGCCAGGATGTTGATCGTAAATCGACCCAGGTCGCGAATTCGCCGCCAGGTGCTCGAGGTCCGGGCCGGGCAGAACGACACCAGCGGCGGATCCAGCGACAACGAGGCGAACGTTTGACAAGTGAAGCCGAGCGGGCCGTCCGGCCCGACGGCGGTGATGACAGTGACGCCGGTGCCGAAATTGCCCAGCACGTCCCGCATCATCCGTGCGGTCACGACGCCGTCGACGGCCAGTCCGGTCAGCCGGGCCGGCCCGGTCTGCACCGGCTCACCCATCGCCGGCCCACTCATCGCCGGCTCACTCACCGCTGGGTCACTCACGACCTCCAACGTACTGGGCGCCGGCCGAGGGGTTGTCGGCGCTACGCGTCGTGCTGTCAGCGTTGAGCGGCGAGTTGTGGTGTGACTACCCACCACAACTCGCCGCGTTAACCGGGTAGCGGGTCGCCGGCTCGGAGCAACGGTGCTTGTGGATGCTCCTGACGACCGTCCGAGAGGTGCTTGAACGCCGATGCACACCTCGGGTAACCCCGGGTAACCCCGACGTCACATTGGTGCTGCACCATGAGAGCCGTCGCGTGGGGCGGCGTCACTTTCCGGGAGGGGTTCTTCGTGGGCCATTCGATCGTGATCACTGCGCCGCCACACCCCGGCGCCGACCACGTCTTCACCGATGGCGCACTGAACTTCCTGGAGGCTTTGCAGGTCCGCTTCGCCGCCCGCCGACGCGAGCTCCTCGATATACGCCAGGTCCGCCGGGAGAGTGTCGCGCTGGCCGGCAAACTGGACTTCCTGCCCGAGACGGCGGCAATCCGGGCCGGCGATTGGACCGTCGCGCCCATCCCGGACTACCTCGCGGATCGCCGGGTCGAGATCACCGGTCCGACAGATCGCAAGATGACGATCAACGCGCTCAACTCGGGCGCGAAGGTCTGGCTCGCCGACCTGGAGGACGCGAACACGCCGGCCTGGTCGAACGTCGTCGACGGGCAGTTGAGCCTGCGCGACGCGGTGCGCGGAACGATCAGCCTCGACCAGAACGGCAAAAGCTACCAGCTCGCCGACGGCCCGCGGG
Source organism: Mycobacteriales bacterium (assembly GCA_038245175.1). GTDB lineage: Bacteria > Actinomycetota > Actinomycetes > Mycobacteriales > Nakamurellaceae > Nakamurella. The sequence goes on from JBBRSR010000004.1 coordinate 322,866, forward strand.
CGGTGATCGTGCCGCGCCCTCGCGGCTGGCACCTCGCCGAAAAGCATCTGACCTTGCACGGTGACCGGCTCGTGGGCGCGTTGGTGGATTTCGGGCTGTACCTGTTCCACAACGCCAACGAGCTGCTGGCGGCCGGCCGTGGGCCGGCCTTTTATCTGCCAAAGATGGAATCGCATCTGGAGGCTCGGCTGTGGGCCGACGTGTTCGCGTTCGCCGAGGAATATCTGGGCCTGGACGGCAGCACCATCCGGGCAACCGTGCTGATCGAAACCATCTGGGCGGCCTTTGAAATGGACGAGATCCTGTACGAACTACGGGATTACATCGCCGGCCTGAACGCCGGCCGCTGGGACTACCTGTTCTCGATGGTCAAGACCTTCCGCGACGCGGGACCGGACTACCTGCTGCCGGACCGAAATTCGATCACCATGGCCGCCCCGTTCATGCGGGCATACTCCGACCTGCTGGTGCAGACCTGTCACAAACGGGGCGCCTACGCGATCGGCGGGATGGCCGCCTTCATCCCCTCCCGGCGTGACGTGCAGATCAACGAAGTCGCGTTCGCCAAGGTGCGGGCCGACAAGACCAGGGAGGCCGACGCCGGTTACGAGGGTTCCTGGGTGGCGCATCCGGATCTGGTGCCGATCTGCCAGGAAATCTTCGACGAAGCCCTCGGCGAGAAGCTGAACCAACTCGACAAGAAGCTGCCCCAGGTCACCGTGACCGCCAAGGACCTGCTGGACGTGGCAAGTGTCGCCGGGCCGGTCACCGAGGCCGGGCTCACCGAGAACATCGAGGTCGCGCTCGAATACCTGGTGAACTGGCTCGACGGACGTGGCGCCGTCGGCATCAACAATCTGATGGAAGACGCTGCCACCGCGGAGATCTCGCGCTCTCTGGTCTGGCAGTGGCGGGTCGCCCGGGTCAGGTTGGATACCGGTCGCCCGGTCACCGAGGCGTTGGTGGTCGACATCCTGGATCGGGCCGCGGAGAACCTGTCCGATGCTTGGTCGGCAGTCCCGGGCGGCCGGGAATTGCTCGCCGAGGCCCGCAATCTGATCTTCGAACTGTGCACCGACGACTGCTTTGTCGACTTCCTGACCTTGCCGGCGTATGAGCTCGTTGACTGATCCGCTGTCTCCCGCCGAGACGCTCGCATCCTGGGACGCCCAACTCGCCGACGCCGACGACACCTTCCGTCGGCGCTACCCCGGTCCGCCCGGCCCGGGGCCCATTCACGCGGTGTACATGCCGGTCGCCAAGTTCAAGGCCGGCAGCGCCGGCGGTATCGGCCCAGACATCGTGAGCCGATACCTGATCCGCGGTGCGGTCCCCGGCCCGGCCGATCAGCCCGGAGTTTCACCCGTCCAGACAACCCCGGAAGGGTAAGGGAATGCACCTTTCTCCAGCTGACACCGAGAAGCTGCTGCTGTCCGTGGCCGGCATGGTCGCCCGCGATCGGCTGGCCCGCGGGGTCAGGCTGAACTACCCGGAAGCCGTTGCGCTACTGACCACCTGGGTCATCGAGCGAGCACGGGACGGTAGAACCGTCGCCGAGTTGATGGACACCGGCCGGGCCGTGCTGACCCGCGACCAGGTGATGGACGGCGTCGCCGAGATGCTGCCCGACGTACAGGTCGAGGCGACCTTCCCCGATGGGCGCAAGCTCGTCACCATCCACTCTCCGATCGCCTAGGAAGGCTCCACGAATGGCTGGTAATTCGAGTTCCGGCCCGGGTGCGATCCGCACCGCCGAAGGCACCATCGAATTGAACGCCGATCGATCGGCCGCCGAGCGAATCGAGCTGGTCGTCGTCAACACCGGCGATCGTCCGGTGCAGATCGGTTCGCACCTGCACCTGGCCGAGGCGAACGCGGCGCTGGAACTCGACCGGGTTGCCGCGCACGGCTTCCGGCTCGACATCCCGTCCGGCACGTCGCGGCGCTTCGAGCCGGGCGCGTCCAGAACGGTTGCCGCCGTGGCGTTTCGGGGCCGACGAATCGTGCCCGGGATCCAGATCAAGCCTGAGACCGAGAGGAACCTGTAATGGTCGAGATTTCCCGCGCCGAATACGCCGCGCTCTACGGGCCGACGGTCGGCGATCAGGTGCGCCTCGGCGACACCGATCTGTGGATAGAAATCGAGGCCGACTACACCGCCGGCGGTGAGGAAGCCGTCTTCGGCGGCGGCAAGTCGATCCGGGAGTCGATGGCCCAGGGCATGCGGACGAGCGCCGACGGCGCCCTTGACACGGTGGTCACCAACGCCATCGTGCTCGATCACTGGGGCATCGTTCGGGCCGACGTCGGAATCAGGGCCGGCCGGATCGTGGCTCTCGGCCGTTCCGGCAACCCAGACATCGCCGACGGCGTGCACCCCGATCTGGAGATCGGTCCGGGAACGGACGTCATCTCCGGTGAGGGCAAGATCCTCACCGCCGGCGGCATCGACCTGCACGTGCACCTGATCTCGCCGTCGCAGATCGTCGAGGCGCTGGCAACCGGACTGACCACACTGGCCGGTGGCGGCACCGGTCCGTCGGAGGGCAGCAAGGCCACCACCGTGACTCCGAGCCCCTGGCACCTGCAGACCATGCATCGCGCGTTGGACAACTTCCCCGTCAACTTCCTGCTGATGAGCAAGGGAAACACGCTGTCCGCGGCCGGGCTCAAGGAGCAGGCGATGGCCGGCGCCGGCGGTTACAAGGTGCACGAGGACTGGGGATCCACGCCGGCGGCCATCGACGCCGCACTCAAGGCCGCCGACGACTGGGGTCTGCAGGTCGCGCTGCATTCGGACTCGCTGAACGAGGCCGGCTACGTGGATTCCACGCTGCGGGCGATCAACGGCCGGTCCATCCACGCCTTCCACGTCGAGGGCGCCGGCGGCGGTCACGCGCCCGATATCCTGACCATCGCATCTAAGCCGTTCGTCATCCCCGGCTCGACCAATCCCACCCTGCCGCACACGGTGAATACGGTGGCCGAGCATCTGGACATGTTGATGGTCTGCCATCACCTGAACCCCGCGGTGCCGGAGGATCTGGCCTTCGCCGAGTCCCGGATCCGCGGGACGACCATTGCTGCCGAGGACATCCTGCATGACATGGGCGCACTGTCGATCACCTCATCCGATGCCCAGGCGATGGGCCGGATCGGTGAGGTCATCACCCGGACCTGGCAGGTCGCCCATGTGATGAAGGCCCGCCGCGGATCATTGGGATCGGCCGCGCCCGCAGACAATGAACGGGCCCGCCGTTACATCGCGAAGTACACCATCAACCCGGCGATCGCCCATGGCCTGGACGACGAGATCGGCTCGGTGGAGCCCGGGAAGCTGGCCGACCTGGTCCTCTGGGAGCCCAAGTTCTTCGGCATCCGGCCGTCGGTGGTGCTCAAGGGCGGCGCCCTGGCCTGGGGCGCACTCGGCGATCCGAACGCCTCTATCCCGACCCCGCAGCCGGTGCTGATGCGGCCGTCGTTCGCCGACGCGATCGGCGCCGACCTGTCGGTGTCCTTCGTCTCACCGGCAGCCATCGACGATGGGGTGGCCGGCCGACTCGGGCTGCGCCGCAAGCTGTACGGCGTCAAACCCACCCGCGACGTCGGCAAGGCGCAGATGATCAACAACGACGCGCTGCCCGATATCACGGTCGACCCGGAGACATTCAACATCTGGATCGACGGTGACCTCGTGACGCCGGCGCCCGCCTCGGTGCTGCCGCTGGCGCAGCTGTACAGCATGTTCTAGACACCCTGTGCCACAACACGAATCAACATCCGGAGCGGCCGAGCTGATGCTGATGCTGCTCGCCGACGCCAGGCTGCCGACGGGCGCGCACACTCAGTCCGCCGGTCTGGAGCCGGCGATGAACGCCGGCCTCACCATCGCGCAGGTGCCGGATCTGCTGACCGCGCGTTTTGCCACGGTCACCGCCGTGGAAGCCGGAACCGCTGTGGTGGCAAGGCATCTCACCATCAGCTGCGCACCGGCGCTGCTCGGCGATGCGTTAGTTGAACTGGACATCGCCTGGCAGGCAAGAACAATCAGCCCGGCGCTGCGCGAGGCGTCGGCGATGGCAGCTCGCGGCTACCTACGGCTGCTCGGCACGCTGTTC
>JBBRSR010000005.1:0-258508 GCA_038245175.1 Mycobacteriales bacterium
CGGTCGAGCCCGGCGATCATCCGCATCGTGGTGGACTTCCCGGCCCCGTTCGGGCCCAGGAACCCGGTGACGATTCCCGGCTGCACGACAAAGCTCAATCCGTCCACCGCGAGCTTGTCGCCGTACCGCTTACTGAGATTCTCTACTTCGATCATTTCCTTGCCTTTCGTTCATGTGGTCGGATTGCCGGTGTCCCGGGACTGCCCAGGCTGCGGTCAGATGGTGATGACGACCTTTCCTCGGGTCTTCCCTGCTTCGAGGTGGCGGATGGCTTCGGGTGCCCGATCCAGCGGGTAGGCCTGCTCGATGCTCGCAGTGAGGGTGCCGGCCTTGAGGAGGTCGGCGAGGATTTCCAGGTCGGTCGAGTTCTCCTTGCAAACCACCAGACGCAGATGCTGGCTCAGGAACAGCGACAGGGCCAGCGCCCGTAGTTGCCGGCCCATGCCGGTCAGGTTGCCGCCGTTTTCGCCACCGACGATGACCGCGGTTCCGGTGGGCGTGAGCGCCCGACGCAGCCGCGAGAGCGCGGGGTTGCCGCCGATGTCGATGATCAGGTCGTACCGGTGGGTGCCGTCGGCGAAGTCGGCCGCGGTGTAGTCGATGACGTGGTCGGCGCCCAGGGATCGGACGAGGTCGATCTTCGGGCTGCTGCAGACGCCGGTGACCTCAGCGCCGAGGGACTTGGCCAGTTGGACTGCGTAGCCACCGACGCCGCCCGACGCACCGATGATCAGCACGTGCTGTCCCCGCAGGACGCGGCCGGTGTCGCGCAGACCCTGCAGAGCGGTGAGCGCCGATATCCCGGTGGCCGCCGCCTGTGCGAAGGTGATGTTCGCCGGTTTGTGGGCGAGCTTGTCCTCCCGCGCCGCGGTGTATTCGGCGAAGGATCCTCGGCCGATCCCGAACACCTCGTCGCCCACGGCGAATCTGGTCACTGCGGAGCCGACCGCGACGACGGTCCCCGCGACGTCCTGGCCGGGCACTTGGTTCTTCGGTGTGCGCAGGCCGAAGCCCATGACGCGCATGAGGTAGGGCTTGCCTGTCATGAGGTGCACGGTGCCCCGGTTGACGCCGGCCGCGTGGACCCGCAGGAGCACCTCGGTGTCGGCGATCCGCGGCATGGCGACCCGCTCAAGTCTTAGGACGTCGGCGGTGCCGTAGGCGTCCTGGACGATGGCCTGCATCGTGCGCTCCGGCGCGCTCGACCCACCCAGCGCGGTCCGTGAGTGGCCGTCGGTCCCTGCGTTCTCTGCTTCAGTTCTCATCGTCTTGCTCTCCCATCGAAGCGGTGGGCCGCTCCCACCGTACTTAGTACGAGACTGTATAGTACTAAGTACGAAAGCGCTAGAGTTCGGGAGCAGAATTTGTTCGGTGCCGCTGGGCGGACGCGGAACCGCCACCACCCCGTTCCCGCCAACTGCGGCCGCCCGATAGCGTGCACGTATGGACCGAGCCCCGCGACGACGCCCCCCGGCGACGCTGGCCTCGCTCGCTGCCGAGCTCGGTATCTCGCGCACGACGGTGTCCAATGCGTACAACCGGCCCGACCAGCTGTCCCCGCAACTGCGGACCCGGATCATGGAAGCTGCGCGCACCCTCGGCTACCCGGGCCCTGACCCGGTGGCGCGTTCCCTGCGGACGAAGCGGGCCGGCGCGATCGGCCTGTTGCTGGCCGAGCAGTTGTCGTATGCGTTCCGGGACCCGTCCGCGGTCGCCTTCCTGGAGGGATTGACCTCGGAATGCGATCGGGCACAAACGGGGCTGCTACTGGTGCCGGCCAACCCGGACGCCGAGGATGTGGCAGCCGTCGCTTCGGCCTCGGTCGACGGCTTCGTCGCCTTCGCCATGCCGGATGACGATCCGCATTTCGAGGCGGTGCTGGCCCGCGGTTTGCCGACGGTGATCTGCGATCAGCCCGAGGTCGCCGGAATCGACATCGTCGGGGTGGACGATCACGCGGCGATGCTGGGCATCGCCGAGCACCTGATCCAGCTCGGCCATCGGCGGGTGGGCGTGGTGTGCATGCGGTTAGGCCGCCGGCACCGCGACGGACCGGTGGACATCGCCCGCCAGGAACGGGCGCACTATCACGTGCAACGCAACCGCTTGGCCGGCCTGCGGGAGGGCTTCACCGCCGCCGGCGTGGCCTGGGACCGGATCCAGGTGGTCGAGCGCTTCGAACATTCGATCGCCGCCGGCGCTGCCGCGGCGGCCGAATTGCTGAGCCTGGATCCGGGCATCACGGCCGTCATCGCGACCTCCGACGTGCTCGCTCTCGGCGTCCTGGAGGAGCTGGCCAGGCGCCATCAGCGGGTCCCTGAGGATGTCGCTGTCACCGGATTCGACGGGATCAAGGAAGCCGAACTACGCGGCCTGACCACCGTCAACCAGGCTTTCGTGGAAAAGGGCAGACAGGCGGGGAAGCTACTGCTGGACTCCGAACGCCGCCAGCAGGCGCGCAAAGTCGTGCTGCCGACCGAATTCTGGCGGGGTCACACCACCGCGCCGCCGCGTACCTGAGAGCCGGCATCCAATCACCGCAGACAAGGGAGTGCCGTGGAGGTCCTAGCAGGAGTCAGCGGCCTGGGCACCATGCTGGTCATTGCCGGGACCGCCTTGGTGCTCGGCCTCGTCGCCTTGTGGTTGGCGCGACGGCGGAGCCACCAGGCCCGGCGCGAGGAAACCGAGCGCCACCAGACCGGCCGGCCCGACGATCAGAGCTGAGCGTCTTCCTCGTTCCCGGCCGCCGCGGTAACCGCCAGCCGCCGGCTCACCCGCTGTCGGATCATCGTCATCACCGTCAGCAGGTCCGCGATAGCGCTGGGGTCGGCCACCCGGACGGCCGCAGCAGTGGTCCCGGAGCCGACCTTCACGCCCAGGTCGGTGTCCCGGAGCGAGGCGAAGGCGTTTTCGTCGGTGATGTCGTCGCCGAGGAATAGCACCGCGGTGGCGTGATACTGCTTGCGGAGCGCATCAACGGCGCGGCCCTTGTCGGTGGAGATCACCGTGAGTTCCAGAACCTGCTTACCGCGCAGCAGGTGCACCCCCGGCCAGGTTGCGGGGCCTTCCTCGATCAGCCTGGCAACCGCTTCCGAGCTGCGTACGCCGACGCCGCGCAGGTGGACGGCGACACCGGTGGGCTTGATCTCCAGGGTGGTCCCGGCGTACTCGGCGGTGATCTGCTGCAGCGAGCGCCGAAGTTCACCCAGCCGTTTGCGCGCCGGGTCGGTGAGCTCGAGCGTCCCGTGTGCGGCCGGGTCGGCGAAACCGACGCCCTCGGCGCCGTGGCTGCCGACCAGGTGCAGGTCGCTGACGTCGCCGCCGAGCAATTCGGGCAGCAGGGCTCGCGCCCGGCCGGAGATGACCGCGACCTCTGTCCCGGGAATGCCGGCCAGTTCGTGCAGTGCCGCCATCGAGACCGCGAGCGGGCGGGCGCTGGCCGGATCGTCGACGATGGGGGCCAGGGTTCCGTCGAAGTCGGCCGCGATCAGCAGCCTGGAGGTGGCTGCCACCTCCTCCAGCCCGGCGACCACGTCCGCCGGGAGCCGCGAGGATGCCTCGGCGAGGCGGTTCGGCTGCCCTTCCAGAACGGACAGGTAGCTCTGCGCCCAGCGGTCGACGTCGTTGAGCAGCACCTGCCTGCGCAGCGATCGCATCCGCCGCCTGGCCTGCTCGGCCGGCATCGTCAGCGCGGTGCGCAGGCCTTCCTTGACCCCGTCGGTGTCGTAGGGATTGACCATCAACGCGGACTTGAGTTCCTGTGCCGCGCCGGTGAACTCACTGAGCAGCAAAACCCCGCCGCCGTTGACCCGGCAGGCCACATATTCCTTCGCGACGAGGTTCATTCCGTCCCGCAGTGGCGTCACCGTCATCACGTCGGCAGCCGCGTAGAAGGCGATCAGCTGCTCGCGGGGCAGCGACTGGTGCAGATAGTGCACGGCGGGCGCGCCGATCCGGCCATAGTTGCCGTTGATCGCGCCGACCTGCCGTTCGATGCCCTCACGGGTGCGCGCGTAGGAATCCAGCCGTTCCCGGCTGGGGGTGGCGATCTGCACCATGACGACACCGTCGACGGACGGGTCCTTGGCCGCGAGCAACTCGGCGAACGCACGGAGCCGGACGTCGATGCCTTTGGTGTAGTCGAGGCGATCGACGCCGAGAATGATCTTCCGCGGGTTGCCCAGCTCGGCACGCAGACTCCGAGCCTTGGCCCCGACCTCCGACGAGGACGCCATCTCCGACATCCCGGATGAGTCGATGGAGATCGGGAACGCGTCGATTCGGACGATCCGGCCTTGGTAGCGCAGTTGCCGGCCCTTGCCCTCGGCGCCGGCCAGGCCGCGGGCCAGCCGGGAGAAGTTGCGCGCACCGCCGGGCAGCTGGAATCCGATCAGGTCCGCGCCCATGAGTCCTTCGATGATCTGCGTGCGCCACGGCAACCGGGAGAACAGCTCGCCGGGTGGGAACGGAATGTGCAGGAAGAACCCGATCCGCACGTCCGGCCGCAGTTCGCGCAGCATTGCCGGAACCAGCTGGAGCTGATAGTCGTGGACCCAGACGACGGCCTCAGGGGCGGCGACCGCGGCGGCGCGCTCGGCGAATCGGCGGTTGACCGCCGTGTACGCCTCCCACCAGTCGCGGTGGAACTCCGATTCGGCGACGGCGTCGTGATACAGCGGCCAGAGCGTGGCGTTCGACATGCCCTCGTAGTAGTACCGGATCTCGGTGGCATCGAGTTCCACCGCGTGCAGTGTCAGGCCGTCTGTGGTGACCGGGTCCAGGTGCAGATCAGCGGTGCCGGACCAGCCGATCCAGGCGCCCTGACGCCGCGCCAGGATGGGTTCGAGGGCGGTGACCAGGCCGCCGGGAGACTGCTTGGTGGCGGTGCTGCCGTCCGCGAGTCGTTCAATGTCGAAGGGCAGCCGATTGGCCACGACGACCATCTTCGCCTGCTCGAAGGTTGCTTCCCGGTTGGTTCCGGGCACGGCCGCAGCCTCGATCGGCGGGGGGTTGCCGGAGTTCGAGCCATCGGAATCGTCGCTGTGCACAGTGCTGAGACTATCGGTGGGGCCGCAGGGCGCCGACTAGTGGCCGAACGGATCCTTGTCCACGCCCGGCGTCCAGGTCAGACCTGCCCGGGTCCAGCCGTTCGCTTTGACCATCTTCTTGGCGGCGCGACTGTGCCGGCCGAGCAACCGATCGATGTACAGATAGCCGTCCAGATGATCGGTTTCGTGCTGCAGGCACCGCGCGAAGAACCCGGTTCCTTCGACGACCACCGGCTTGCCCTGGGCGTCCACGCCGGTCACCTTCGCCCAGGTGGCGCGCCCGGTCGGGTAGTTCTCACCCGGGACGGACAGGCAGCCCTCCCAGTCGTCGTCCGGATCAGGCATGGTCTCCGGAATCGGGGACGTCTCGATGGTGGGGTTGACCACATAGCCACGATGTCGCACACCCGCATCGTCGGGGCAGTCGTAGATGAAGACACGGCGGTTGTCGCCAACCTGGTTGGCGGCCAGCCCGGCGCCGTGGGCGGCCGTGTTCGTCTCGAACAGGTCTTCGATGAACACCGTGAGCTCGTCGTCGAACACGGTGACCGGGCTGGTCGGCGCATGCAACACCGGGTCGCCGCAGATGACGATGGGGCGGATGGTCATTCCGGGGAGTTTATCGGCCGCGATGGCGACCAGCGAAACCCGAAGCTCTGCGCCGGCTGAGGTCGCCCTGCACTCGCCGAAAGTATTCGCAGGCATGCATATTCTCGCCTGACCATGGGAACCCGCGACCGACCCAGGGGAGGCCGTTCAGGCATGCCGTTCGTTTGTGCGACGGCGCGTTACCGGCTGTATGAATTCTAACTGTGTGTAGTCACGCGACTCCAATTGTGGGCAATCGGGTCATTGAAGATAACTATTGGGGCAAAATAATCTTCAAAAAGCGAGGAAGGGAGTGAATTTGTGGCATTTATCGCGCTAACATAGGTCCGATAGTGTGACTTCAGACTTTTGGTGATCACCCTAGTTCGGCGGGCTGACAGGTGGAAACGCGGTGGTTGTCAGCCCGGCGCGACACGCGGCAACTCAACGTATGAAGGGCAAGTAGAGTGCGCAGCTCAATTGCACAACTCGGCAATGTGGCGGGGTCTGTCCCGGGCACCGTCACCGAAATCGACCAGCAACGGTTCGCTCGGGTCGTCACGGAGAAGCTGCGCGAGTCCCGCCGCCGGCAGAAACTGACTCAGGCCGATGTGGCCGGCCGGACCCGCGGCCTGGTCTCGAAGGCCGCGCTGGCGAACTACGAGACCGGCCACCGGTCGTTGCGTATCGATGTGCTGTGGGTCATCGCGCGCGCCCTCGGCGAGGATCTGGGCAATCTGCTCGCCGCGGTCGAGCATGAGGTCGCCGGCGCGATCACTGACGACTCACCCAGTTCGATCGGCGTCCGGGTGGACTTCCTGATGCGGGACACCGACCATCGGCTCGATCCGGTGCGGCGATGGTATGAGTTGCGCAAGGCGACTTCGGCCGACGGACTCGGCGACATCGTCAACCTCGACTACGACGCTCTCCGGGCGCTGGCCGTGTTGATGCAGGTCAGCGCCGGAGATTTGCGGCTGATGTTGACCGAGGCGGTCGCAGGCTGATCCACGGAGGTGGCCCTCTGCGGGTGTTCGCTGTCCAGTGACGTGCGTTGGTGTGGCCCGGTGTGCACCGGAAGGTGTGGGCAATCACGCGTCCGAACCAGCCACTGTGCGGCCCTGATCGGGAAAGATGAGCGGTGACGGTCCCGGCATCACGCCGCTGGGCCGACCAGCCGGTTCCGCTGACCTGCAGCGGGCCCCGGTCTCCCGGTTCACCGAGTCTTTTCCGACGGCCCGGGTCGCGCCAGTAGCGCCCGACAGCGGCGCCCGAAAGCGAAGGACGAGTTTTGCCCGAGAGCCACCCCGACCATCCGACCGGCTCGACACTGGATTCTGCCGCGCTCGATCCCGCAGCGCCCGATGCCGCAGTGCCCGATCCCGCAGCGCCCGATGCCGCAGTGCCCGATCCAGCGGCGACCGCGGACGAGCCGCCAGTTGCCCGCCGGCGCACCGGCGTACTCATCCCGTTGATCCTGGGCGGCATCATCATCGTGCTGGGTGCTGCCTACCTGGTCGACTGGTTGGTCACCAAGGACGACATCGCCGTCGGCACCACCATCGGCGGCGTCGACGTGGGCGGCGTGTCCCCGGCGGCCGCGGTCGCCCGGTTGGAACAGGATCTGGCGCCGAGTCTGGCCAAACCACTCACCCTCACCGCGCACGGCGAACCGGTGACCATCGACCCGGCCGCGGCTGGGCTGACCGCTCAACTCGAGCAGAGCGTGGCGGCGGTGGGCACCCGTTCGGCAAATCCGGTCAGCCGCCTCGCCGCGTTGTTCGGTGCCGATACCGCCCGGCCGGTCCAGGTGCAGGTCGATCAGGCCGCTCTGACCGGCCAGATATCGAACCTGGCCGCGAGCTCGGACGCGGTCGCGGTCGAGGGCTCCGTCACGCTGGCTGGGACCAAGGTCGTCGTCGTCGAGCCGGTGACCGGTCAGCATCTGGACGTTCCGGCGTCGGTGTCGTTGATCAGCGCGGCCTGGTCGAGCGGGGAACCGAACTCGGTCAACGGTCTCCCCTTGCCGGGGACGGCAGAACCGGTCCGTGCGTCCGCGGACAAGGTGCAGGCCGCAGCCGCCGAAGCCGCAGCGTTGCTTTCCGGGCCGCTGACCGTGCAGGCCGGCGCCACCCCGATCACCGTTCCGGTGGACGTCATCGCCGCAGCCGTGACGATCGCTCCGGATTCGGCGGACGGGTTCAGCGTGACCGTCGATGAAGCGGCGGTTCGGGCAAACTTCCAGGCCGCGGCCGAGGAATCCCAGACGAAGCCGGTCGACGCGTCGGTGTCGATCGTCAACGACGCACCCACCGTGAACCCCGGCATCGATGGGAAGACGATCAATTGGCCGGCCACGACGGCCGTGCTCGGCGCCGCCCTCCGCGCTCCCGACCACGTCCTGACCGTGGCCTACACCACCACCCCGCCGACCCTGACCACCGCGTCAGTTCAGGCGCTGGGAATCAAGGAGGTGATCGGCGAGTTCACCACCGGCGGCTTCGCCACCGACTCGGGCCAGAACGTCAAGCGCACCGCGGAGCAGGTCAACGGTGCCCTGATCCTGCCCGGGACCACGTTCTCGCTCAACGGCTACACCGGACCCCGCGGCTACGACCAGGGTTACGTCGACGCGGGCATCATCGAGAACGGGGTCGCGGCGAGGGGCGTCGGCGGCGGCATCTCGCAGTTCGCCACCACGCTGTTCAACGCGAGCTACTTCGCCGGCATGGACGACATCGAACACAAGACGCACTCCTATTACATCTCGCGCTACCCGGCGGGCCGCGAAGCAACTGTGTTCGAGGCCGCGGATGGCTCCAGCGTCATCGACGTCAAATTCAAGAACAGCTATCCGACGGCGGCGCTGATCCAGACGATCTGGACGCCGAGTGACATCACCGTCCGGATCTGGGGCACCAAGTCGGTGAACGTCGACTCGATCGCCGGTGACCGCTACGGCTATACCAGCGCGCCGACCAAGACCATCCCGTACGGGCAGACGTGCAAGGCCACGAACGGCACCGAAGGCTTCTCCATCGACGTGACCAGGGTGATCACCGACCTGTCCGGCAAGGAGATCTCCCGGGTCACCAAGACGACCGCCTACAACGGACAGCAGCACACCATCTGCGCCCCCAAGCCGGCCGATCCCGTGACGCCCCCGGCCACGCCGCCGCCCGCGACCCCCGGCGGCTAGTCGGCCGCACGGATGGCCGGCCGCCATGGACTCGTGCCCTACGGTGGGGTGGTGAATGAACCGCAGTTGCTGGCCCGGATCGAAGGATCGCTGGGTCACCTCACCCTGAACCGACCGCGCAGCCTCAACGCGCTCAACCCGTCGATGATCGTCGACCTGCACGAAGCGTTGATCGGCTGGGCCGACGATCCGGCGGTCGAAGCGGTGCTGATCGACGGCGCCGGCCACCGGGGCCTGTGCGCTGGTGGCGATATCAAAATGATCTATGACGGGATCACCGCGGACACCCTGGTCCCGCTGGAATTCTGGGTCCGCGAATACGAGATGAACGCGTCAATCGCGAACTTTCCGAAGCCCTACGTGGCGTTCATGGACGGATTGTGCCTGGGCGGCGGCATCGGCGTGTCCGCGCACGGCAGCGTTCGGATCGTCACCGAACGCTCCCAACTGGCCATGCCGGAGACAGCGATCGGGCTGAGCCCGGATGTCGGCTCGCTGTATCTGCTCGCCAGGGCACCCGGCGGGCTGGGCACCTATCTGGCCCTGACCGGGAGCCGGCTGGGCCCGGCGGACGCGATCGTCGCTGGGCTGGCCGATTTCTGTTGTGCCTCGTCCGCGTTGCCGGAGTTGCTCGCCGGACTGCGAGCCGGTCTCATTCCCGGCGCCGCAGACGCCATCGATCCCGGGCCGTCGGCGCTCTCGGCCGACCGGTCGTGGATCGACCCCTGCTTCGGCGTCGGCGCCGATTCGATCGAGGAGATTGCGAACAGGCTGGCGCAGCGTCCCGAACCGGCGGCGGCCGCCACGTTGGTCCACCTGCGCGCGATGTCGCCGACCGCGCTCAAGGTGACCCTGGCCGCGATCCGCCGGGCCGCGACGCTGCCCACCGTCGAGGATGTGCTCGCCCAGGACCTGCGGGTGAGCTCAGCCTTCACCCGACACCCGGATCTGATCGAGGGGATCAGGGCGATGGTGGTGGACAAGGATCGCAATCCGCGCTGGCAACCCGCCCGCTGGGAGGACGTCACACCGGCGGAGGTGCAGAGCTACTTCGACTGAGCTGTGGGGTCGTCTCGGGCGGTGTCGGATACCGCCGCGAAGGTTGGGCCGATCTGACTGGGGGCACTGTGGGTGCGCCTGGGAGACCGGCGGTATCGTTCACTCGGATGGGGACCTTGGTCCCTGTCCGTCTGCGAACCGCGATGGATAGGTTGAGCGCATGAATGATTCGAGTATTCCGATCACCGTCATGGATGTTGAGGACTGCTGGGTGCTCTTGACCGACCATGAGTACGGTCGCTTGGCACTGAGTGTCGGCAATCAGCCGGAGATCTTTCCGATCAACTACAAAGTGCAGAGCGGCACTATCCTGTTCCGCACCGCGCCGGGAACCAAGCTTGCCACGTTGACGGTAAACCAAGCGGTGGCCCTGGAGATCGACGGTTACCGCGACACCGGCGGCTGGAGCGTCGTGCTCAAGGGCTCGGCGGAGGCAGTCGAGCACGGGGCCGACTTGAACGCCGCACAGTTCTCCGGTCTGCAGCCGTGGGTCGGAACGGACAAACCGATCTTCGTCCGGATTCGCCCCACGGAGGTCACCGGTCGACGAGTCCTGTTCGGCCCGGAGCCGGAACTCGACTGATCGAGCATTCTACTTTCTACGGTATCGAGTCTTAGGTGTCGGGTGACCGGCCGGGCCGGGCAACGAAATCGGCCCCGGCCCGCCGGTAGTTGGCGGGCCGAGGCCGACAAAACAACGCTGAGATCAGCTGGCGGTCAGCTGTCGGATGATGCTGGCACCCGGGGTGACCACCGAGGTGGTCGCGGTGATGCCTGCCTGCTTCATCAACAGCTGCACATCGCGACGTTGCTCCGGGAGCATGATCGTGACGACCGTTCCGGCGGCACCCGCCCGCGCGGTCCGGCCGGAGCGATGCAGGTACGCCTTGTGCTCGGTCGGCGGATCCAGGTGAACCACGAGCTCGATGTCGTCGACGTGAATGCCGCGAGCGGCGATGTCGGTGGCGACCAGAACCTTGGCATCGCCCTTGGTGAACGCCGCGAGGTTACGTTCGCGAGCGTTCTGCGACAGATTGCCGTGCAGGTCGACGGCGGGGATGCCGGACTTGTTCAACAATTCGGCCCACTTACGCGCGGAATGCTTGGTGCGGGTGAACAGCAGCCGCCGTTGGCCGGAGTCGGCCAGTTCGCGGATGACCTGGCCGCGATCGTCCTTGTTCACTGCGAAGACGTGGTGTTCCAGGGTCTCAACGCTGGAGGTCTCGCCGTCGACGGCGTGCACGGCCGGGTCGGTCAGGAAGTCGTTGACCAGAATGGAGATTCCGTTGTCCAGCGTCGCCGAGAACAGGAGTCGCTGGCCGTTCGGGTCGGTGGCCCGGAGGAGCCGGCGAACACCGGGGAGAAAGCCCAGGTCGGCCATGTGGTCTGCCTCGTCCAGGACGGTGACCTGAACACCTGACAGGTTGGCGTGGCCGGCGTTGACGAGATCCTCGAGACGACCGGGGCAGGCGATGACGATGTCCACCCCGGATCGCAACGCGGAGGTCTGGCCGCCGTAGCCGACGCCACCGAAGATCACCACGGTGCTCAGCCCGGCCGCCTTGGCCAGCGGCGCGATGGTCCGCTCCACCTGCAGCGCAAGCTCACGGGTGGGCAACAGGACCAGGCCGCGCGGCATATTCGGCCGGCGCTGGCCGCCGGTCAGCCGGGCAACCAGCGGAATTGCGAAGGCGATGGTCTTGCCGGAACCGGTGCGGCCACGGCCGAGTACATCCCGGCCGGCCAGCGTGGCTGCCAAGGTGGCGGACTGGATCGGGAAGGGCGAGAAGGCACCGAGCGCGGTCAGGACGGGGATCAGCTTGCTCGGCACGCCGAGTTCGAGAAAGGTGCGGTCGTCCGGGCCGGTCACCAACTGCTCGCTGGCGAACAGTGCCTGGTTGGCCAGATGCGTGGCCACTGACGGCTTGCGGCCGCCCTGGCTCTTCTCGCGATTACGGTCGGCGCGATCGGATTCCTGACGCATCCGGGTGGCGTCGGCGCCGCGGGCCTGCGGGCCGCGGGCGTTGCCGGTAGCTCGGGGTGGCTGACCGGTGCGCGATGGTTGCGCGCTGCGGGCGGGCTGCGCGCTGCGGGCGGGCTGCGCGCTGCGGGCGGGCTGACCCTCTCGGCTCGGCGCGGCGTTGCGGTTGCTCGCGAAGCTGCCCGTGGCGTAGCTACCGGAGGTGGCGCCGCCGGTCGAGGTGCTGTACGTGGCGGAACCACCGCGAGATGCATTGCCGGAGCCGGAGTTTGCCCGGCGGGGCGGGTTTGAGCTGCCCTTCGACGGGCGCGCGTAAGAACGAGGTGACGTCATATGTGAAATGTTTCCTAGCGGTTGCGGCAAGAGATTCTGCCTGGTTGCTGTTGGCCGCTGTGCTGGCCTGATATTCAGCAACGACCGCAAGACGCCCAGCGGTGGGCGAATTACTGCCTTTACACTACCGGTAGGTAGCCATCGGATACGGCCGGTTGGGTGAGACATCACCCACCCCGGCGCCGGACGTCGATTCACGAATGGAAGCGTGATGACCGATTCGTCAGCGAAACCGTCCACGCCGGGGGGCCGTACCGTGCTGATCACCGGTACCTCCTCTGGGATCGGGCTGGCCACCGCCATCTCGGCGGCGAAAGCCGGCTGGACCACCATCGCTACCATGCGGGACCTGCGCAAAGACACCGCCCTGCGACAAGCAGCGGACACCGCGGCCGTCGTCTTGGACGTCCGCGCGCTGGACGTCACCGATCCGGTCTCCATCGCGGCCTGTGTCGGCGGGGTGACGACCGATCACGGCCAGCTGGACGCGCTGATCAACAATGCGGGTGCAGCACATGTCGGCACCCTGGAGACAGCCGACATGGCCGACATCCGGGCGTGCCTGGAGGTCAACTTCTTCGGCGTGGTGCAGCTCAGTCAGGTTGCGCTGCCACTGTTGCGGATCAGTCGCGGGCGGCTGATTACGGTGACCAGCGTCGGGGGAGTGGTTGGCCAGCCCTTCAATGAGGCCTATTGCGCGGCCAAATTCGCGGTGGAGGGCTTCATGGAATCACTCGCTCCAGTCGCGGCCTCGGTCGGCGTTGCGGTCTGCGTCATCGAGCCGGGCGCGGTGCGCAGTGAATTCATCAACAACCTGGGTGCGGATCCTGCTGCCCTGATCGCTGGGTCGGGGCCGTATGCCGGCGCGCTGGGCGGCTACCTCAACCGGGTCGGCTCCCAATTCTCCACCCATGCCCAGTCCGCCGCGGACGTCGGCAATGTCATCGCCGGTGCACTGATCGCCGACCCGCTGCCCTTCCGGATCCAGACCTCCGAGGGGGCGCGGAAGTTCGTCGGAGTCAAACTCGCCGACCTGGACGGCTCGGCGGTGCAACGGTTGACCACCAGCTGGCTCGCCGAATCCGATTGACCCGCGAGTGGAGGTGAATAGACCAGCCACTCTTCACGGATTAACGGTCGCTTCCTTCTACTCCGAAGCGGAGGTTTGACTACTGAGGGTAAACCTCCCCACTCAGCCGACCTCGGCCGTAGCAGCGGTGAACTGGGAGTTGTACAGGGTCGCGTAGGCGCCGCCCTTGATCAGCAACTCGTCGTGGGTGCCCTGCTCGACGATCGCCCCGGCGTCCATCACCAGGATGAGATCGGCGTCGCGGATCGTCGAAAGGCGATGCGCGATGACGAAACTCGTCCGATCCGAGCGCAGGGCGGCCATCGCCCGCTGTACCAAGACCTCGGTCCGGGTGTCCACCGAGCTGGTGGCCTCGTCGAGGATCAGCAGCGAGGGATCCGCCAGGAACGCCCGGGCGATGGTGATCAACTGCTTTTCGCCGGCGCTGATGTTGCCGCCCTCGTCATCGATGATGGTGTCGTACCCGTCCGGCAGCGAATGAACGAAGCGGTCGACGAAGGTGGCCTTCGCCGCCGCCATCACATCCTCGCGAGTCGCGGTCAGGTTGCCATAGGCGATGTTGTCGTAGATGGTTCCGGCGAACAGCCAGGTGTCCTGCAGTACCATCCCGATCTTGGAACGGAGCTGCTGGCGGGACATCTCGCGAATGTCGGTGCCGTCAACGGTGATCCGGCCGCCGTCGATCTCGTAGAACCGCATCACCAGGTTGACCAGGGTGGTCTTGCCGGCGCCGGTCGGCCCGACGATCGCCACCGTATGACCGGGTGAGGCGACCAGCGACAGGCCGTGGATCAACGGCACATCAGGGTCGTAGGAGAAGCTGACATCGTCGAACTCGACCTCGCCGCGGGTGGGTGTATCGGCTGCCGCGGCGGCCTTGTCCGGGCTCTGCTCCTCGGCGTCCAGCAGCTCGAAAACCCGTTCCGCGGAGGCCACACCGGACTGCAGCACATTGGCCATCGAGGCCAGCTGGGTCAACGGCTGGGTGAACTGCCGCGAGTACTGGATGAACGCCTGCACGTCGCCGAGGCTCATCGCGCCGGACGCCACGCGCAGGCCGCCGACGACGGCGATCAAGACATAGTTCAGGTTCCCGATGAACATCATCGCCGGCATGATGATGCCGGAAACGAACTGAGCCCCGAAGCTGGACTTGTACAGCTCCTCGTTCTTGGCCTCGAAGACCGCCTCGACCTCGTGTTGACGACCGAAGACCTTGACCAGTGAGTGTCCGGTGAAGGTCTCCTCGATATGGCCGTTCAACTCACCGGTGGTCCGCCACTGGGCGACGAACAATTTCTGGCTGCGCTTGGCGATGACCATGGTGACGATCACCGACAGCGGAACGGTGACCAGCCCGATGATGGCCAGCAGCGGCGAGATGATGAACATCATCACCAACACGCCGATGACCGTCAGCAGTGAGGTCAGCACCTGACTGAGGGTCTGCTGCAGGCTCTGCGAGATGTTGTCGATGTCGTTGGTCACCCGGCTGAGCACCTCGCCGCGAGTGCGGGTGTCGAAGTACTTGAGCGGCAAGCGATTCAGCTTGTCCTCCACGTCCGCGCGCAGCTTGAACACGGTGCGCTGGACGATGGCGTTGAGGATGAAACCCTGCAGCAGCATGAACAGTGACGAGGCGACGAAGAGGCCGAGCACGGTGAGCAGCACCACGCCGAGCGCGCTGAAGTCGATGCCCTGCCCTGGCACCACATTCATCCCGGAAAGCATGTCGGCGAAGGTGGTCTGCCCGGCCGCGCGCACGCCGTCGACGGCCTGCTGCAACGTGATGCCGGCCGGGAGTTGCTTGCCGACGATGCCGTTGAAGATCAGATCGGTGGCGTGTCCGAGGATTTTCGGGCCGATGACGGTCAGCGTGACGCTGATGATCGCCAGCACGACGACGGCCAGGATTCCGAACAGGTCCGGCCGGAGCCGACTGAACAGACGTTTGGCGGAAACCGAGAAGTTCAAGGACTTCTCGGTCGGCATCCCGAGACCGCCCATGGGTCCACCCCGCGGACCCATCGGCCGTCCGCCGGGCGGCCCGGTAGGGGTGTCCGCCTTCTTCATGTCGGGCCTGGTGGTTGTCATGAGCGGGCCTTGTCCGTGAGCATCGGAGGGAGCGCCAGCGACTGAGCGGAGCGGGCGAGGTCTGCGGGGTGCGTTGTCATGCCGCCACCTCCGCACTGATCTGGGATTCGACGATTTCGAGGTAGGTCGGGCAATTCTCGAGTAATTCTGTGTGGGTTCCCTTGCCGACGATCTCGCCGTCGTCCAGGACCAGGATCTGATCGGCGTGGGCGATCGTCGAAACACGCTGCGCCACGATGACCATCGCCGCATTGCGGGTGACCGGCCGCAGCGCTGCGCGCAGTCGCGCGTCGGTGGACAGATCAAGCGCGGAGAACGAATCGTCGAACAGGTAGATCTCGGGTTTGCGGACGAGCGCCCTGGCGATGGCCAGACGCTGTCGCTGACCGCCCGAGACGTTGGTGCCACCTTGGGATATCGACGCATTGAGTTGCTCGGGCATGTCCTGTACGAAATCCTTGGCCTGGGCGACCGTCAAGGCTTCCCACAGGTCGGCGTCGGTCGCGGCGGGGTTGCCGTAGCGCAGGTTGCTGGCCACCGTCCCCGAGAACAGGTACGGCCGTTGCGGAACCAGCCCGATGAGGGTGGAAACCAGTTCGGGGGACAGCTTTCGGACGTCGACCCCGTCGATGAGCACCGAGCCGGCGGTCACGTCGAACAATCGCGGGATGAGGCCCAGCAGGGTCGTCTTGCCGGCGCCGGTACTGCCGATGATGGCCGTCGTCCGACCGGCCGACACCGTGAATGAGATGTTCCGCAGAACCGGGTTGGCCGCGCCGGGGTAGCTGAATTCGGCTCCCCGGAGCTCAAGGGTCGCATTCTGCTGCACGGACGTGATCGGGTCGGCGGGCGGCACCACCGAGGAAGCGGTGGTCAGCACCTCCTGGATGCGGTCGGCGCAGACCGCGGCACGCGGAATCATCGTGGCCATGAACGTCGCCATCATCACCGACATCAGGATCTGCATCAGGTAGGACAGGAAGGCGATCAGCGAACCGATCTGGATCTGGCCGCTATCGATGCGCCCGGCACCGAACCAGAGCACCGAGACGCTCGAGGCATTGAAGACCAGCATGACGATCGGGAACATCATCGCCATCAGTCGGCCGACCTTGAGCGCGGTGGCCGTCAGGTCCCGGTTGGCGTCACCGAAGCGGCGGGTCTCGAAGTCCTCCCGGACGAAAGCGCGGACCACCCGCATGCCCGAGATCTGTTCCCGCAGAACCTGGTTGACCTTGTCGATCTTTTTCTGCATCGCACGGAACTGCGGCACCAGTCGGACCACGATCAGCCCGATCGCGCCGACCAGCACCGGCACGCAAACCACCAGTAACCAGGACAGTCCGGCGTCCTCGCGAAGCGCCATGTAGATGCCGCCGATGGCCATGATCGGCGCCGAAATGAAGAGGGTGCAGACCATGAACACCAGCATTTGGACCTGCTGGACGTCGTTGGTGTTGCGGGTGATCAAGGTGGGCGCGCCGAACTGTCCGACCTCGCGGGCCGAGAACGATCCGACCTGATGGAAGACGGCAAGGCGGACATCGCGGCCGAAGCCCATGGCAATCCGGCCGGCGAAGTAGACCGAGACCACTGCGGCGACGATCTGAATGGCGGACACGACGAGCATCATCGAGCCGGTCGACCAGATGTAGTCGGTATTGCCGGTGGCAACGCCCTTGTCGATGATGTCGGCGTTGAGTTTGGGCAGATACAGGGTGGCGATCGTCTGGATCAATTGCAGGATGACGACGGCCGCGATCGCGCGGCGGTACGGCCCGAGATGGCCGCGCAGCAAGGTGATCAACATGGGGTGACTCCGAGCGGTTGGATGGGATGAGCGGCGGGGTGGGATGCTGTTTGGTGCGGCAGATAGGCACGCGGAGCCGAACGGTGAACCGTCCCGTACAGCAGCAGCGAGACGACTTCGTCGGCATCCATCGGCTTCTCGTCGGTGATCCGCGGGTGGGTGCCGGCAAAGGTCAACAGCCGCAGCATTCGAACCACCTCCGAGACGGGCAGCCGAAAGCGATCGGCGTCCGGGCGGAGCAGGCCCTCGACTGCGGTCAGGATCGGATCTGCCGCCGCTCCTTCGTCCCCCCGGTCGTGGTGCTGCGGTTTTCGCTCGTCCGCCGGCGGAAAGCCCATCTTGGTGATGATGGCGAACACGGACTCGAGGCGGGCCTGCAGCAGCTGGACAATCTGCACCAGCCTGATCTCCAGACCGGCCGCCCGGTCCACCTGAGCCAGTTCGGCGATGACCTCGGCCGGATCCCAGGCCGCCTTGATGGCGTTCCGCACCAGGGTCTCCTTGTCCGGAAACGCCCGGAAAATCGTGCCTTCGGCGATGCCGGCGGCCTCGGCGATCTGTTTGGTGGTGACATTCGGGCCGTGACATTTCAACAGCGGAATGGTGGCGTCGATGATCGCCTTGCGTCGGTCGGCGGGCGCCATGGCAGGTGCTCGGCGGCTCGGCGCGGCAGGACTCATGGCCGCAGCATACGTGAGTGAGTGCTCACTCACAAGTGATTATCGGCAGTGTCGGTGGCTGCGGCCACAATGGCACAGTGACCACCGAAACCCCACCCGAGGCCGGTTCCGGGCTGCGCGCGATCGGCTTCTCGCCGCTGGTCGCGGACTGGTTCAGCAGCACCTTCGCGGAGCCTACCGCCGCCCAACTGGGGGCCTGGCAGGCGATCAGATCCGGTGATCACACGCTGGTCGTCGCCCCGACCGGGTCGGGCAAGACGCTGGCCGCTTTTCTGTCCGCGGTGGACAAACTCGTCGTCGAACACAGCGAGGGTGTTCGTCCTGAACCGGCCAAGCGCTGCCGGGTGCTGTACCTATCACCGCTGAAGGCGCTGGCCGTGGATGTGGAGCGCAACCTGCGCTCGCCGCTGAACGGGATCGCCGTGCAGGCTGCCCTCACCGGGCAGACGGCGCCGTCGATTGCGGTGGCCGTGCGTTCCGGGGACACTCCCACCGATGAACGCCGCAACTTCGGCAAGGTCGGCGCGGACATTTTGATCACCACACCGGAGTCGTTGTTTCTGATCCTGACCTCCCGGGCCCGCGAGATGCTGGCCGGCGTCGAAACGGTGATCGTCGATGAGGTGCACGCCGTCGCCGGCTCGAAGCGGGGCGCACATCTGGCGGTTTCGCTGGCCCGGCTGGACACCCTGCTGGACAGGCCCGCGCAGCGGATCGGGCTGTCCGCCACCGTCCGCCCGCTGGAGGAGGTCGGCCGGTTCCTGACCGGCGGCCGCCCGGTGACCATGGTCCAGCCGCCCGCCACCAAGAAGATTCAGCTCGAGGTCGTCATTCCGATCGCCGATCTGGGCGAGTTGGGTGCGCCTACCGGAGATCTGACCGGTACCGCTGCCGGTGCGGTGGAGCGTACCTCCATCTGGCCGCACGTCGAGGAGCGGATCGTCGACCTGATCGGCGAGCACCGATCGACCATCGTCTTCGCCAATTCGCGGCGGCTGGCCGAGCGGTTGACCGCCCGACTGAACGAGATCCACGCCGAGCGGCTGGCCGTCGTCGAAGCGGCCACTGAGCTGGTCGCCGCCGGTGGTTCGGCGCCGGCGATGATGCCCGGAGCGTCGGGTCTGTCCGGTGGGGCCTCGCCGGTGCTGGCGATGGCACACCACGGGTCGGTGTCCCGCAGCCAGCGGGCAATCGTCGAGGACGCGCTCAAGTCGGGGCTGCTGCCGGCGGTCGTCGCGACCAGTTCGCTCGAGCTGGGCATCGACATGGGCGCGGTCGACCTGGTCATCCAGGTCGAGACCCCGCCGAGCGTGGCCAGCGGACTGCAACGGATCGGCCGCGCCGGGCATCAGGTGGGCGCGGTCTCGCACGGCGTCATGTTCCCGAAGTATCGGGGCGATCTGGTCGCCTCGGCGGTGGTGGCCGAGCGAATGAGTGTCGGCGCAGTGGAGGCGCTGTCGGTGCCGTCCAACCCGTTGGACGTACTGGCCCAGCACATCGTCTCGATCGTCGCGATGGACGAAATCACGGTGGACGAACTGCACGACCTGATGCGCCGCTGCGCCCCCTACGCCGCCCTCCCCCGATCGGTTCTGGAAGCCGTGCTCGACATGCTCTCCGGCCGCTACCCGTCCGAGGAGTTCGCCGAACTGCGGCCCCGGCTGGTCTGGGATCGGGTCACCGGGGTACTGACCGGTCGCCCCGGCGCACAGCGGCTGGCGATCACCTCAGGTGGGACCATCCCGGATCGCGGCATGTTCGGGGTGTTTCTGGCCAGCGGCGAGGGCCCCGGGCGGCGAGTGGGTGAGTTGGACGAGGAAATGGTCTACGAGTCGCGGGTCGGCGACGTTTTTGCCCTGGGCTCGACGTCGTGGCTGATCACCGACATCACCCACGACCGGGTGCTGGTTCTGCCGGCGCCGGGCCGACCTGGGCGATTGCCATTCTGGAAGGGTGACGGGTTGGGTCGCCCCGCCGAACTCGGCCGGGCGCACGGCGCTTTCCTGCGCGAGGTCGGCGGCGCCACCGATCAGGCAGCCCGCCGGCGGTTGACCACAGCCGGGCTCGATCAGTGGGCTTCGGACAACCTGTTGTCCTACCTCGCCGAGCAGAAGGAGGCGACCGGCGCGCTCCCCGACGAGCGGACGATCATCGTCGAGCGTTTCCGGGACGAGCTGGGTGACTGGCGAGTCGTCCTGCACTCGCCGTTCGGCGCTGCGGTGCACGCGCCCTGGGCGCTTGCGGTCGCGGCCCGGATGCGTGAGCGGTACGGCATCGACGTGCAGGCGATGCACGCCGACGACGGCATCGTGCTGCGCCTGCCGGATCTGGAGTTCGAGGGTGGTGCCCCCGAGATCGGCGATCTGGCCATCCTTGACCCATCCGAGGTCGAGGCCGACGTGACCGCCCAGCTGGGCGGATCGGCGGTGTTCGCGGCTCGCTTTCGGGAGTGCGCCGCCCGGGCGCTGTTGTTGCCGCGCCGGCAGGTGGGCCAGCGGCAACCGCTGTGGCAACAACGTCAGCGGTCCTCCCAACTGCTCGAGGTTGCGGCCAGGTATCCTACATTCCCGATCGTCGCGGAAGCGGTCCGCGAGTGCCTGCAGGACGTCTTCGACGTGCCCGGCCTGATCGCCCTGATGAAACAGATCGCCGGCCGGGCGGTCCGGGTGATCGAAGTCCAGACGAACACTCCGTCGCCGTTCGCCAAGTCCCTGCTCTTCGGCTACGTCGCCCAGTTCCTCTACGACGGCGACACCCCGCTGGCCGAACGCCGCGCCGCGGCGCTCGCCGTCGACCCGGCGCTGCTGGCGGACCTGCTCGGGCACGGCGACGGGCTGGCCCTGCGGGATCTGCTCGACCCGGTCGCCATCGAACAGACCGAGCTGGAACTTCAGCGGCTCGCGCCGAATCGGGTCGCCAGGAGCGCCGAGGAGCTGGCCGACCTGATCCGGATGCTCGGGCCGCTGGACCTGGCCGAGATCGTGGCCCGCACCAGCGAGGCCGCAGCCGCGCCCGACTGGGTGGCCGCATTGGTGGCCGGCCGAAGATTGGCCCCGGTCCGCGTCGCCAACGTCGATCGGTTCGCCGATATCGGCGACGTCGCTGCGCTGCGTGACGGTGTGGGCGTGGCCGTGCCATTGGGGATCGCGCAGGCCTTCCTCGGCCTGGTAGCCGACCCTTTGGTCCAGCTACTCGGCCGGTATTCGCGGGTGCGCGGTCCGTTCACCGTGGCCGAGGCCGCGGCCAGGTTCGGCATCGGACCGGCAGTGGCCACCGACGTTCTGCAGCGCCTCGTCGGATCTGGTCGGCTGGTGCGGGGCGAGTTCCGCCCGACCGCGGCCGGCGGGATCGAAGGCTCTGCGGAATACGTCGACGCCGAGGTCCTGCGGCTGCTCCGGCGGCGATCGCTGGCCAGCCTGCGCGCCGAGGTCGAGCCCGTTTCGCCGACCACCTTCGCCCAGTTCCTGCCCGCCTGGAACGGCATCGGCCCATCGGCGCGCCGGGAGGATCGGCTGCGCGGTTCCGACGGGCTGATCCGGGTGGTGGAGCAGTTGGCCGGCGCCGTTCTGCCGGCCTCGGCGCTGGAGACGCTGATCCTGCCGGCGCGGATCGCCGGTTACACCACCGGGCTGCTCGATGAGTTGACCACCGCCGGAGAGGTCATCTGGGTCGGTCACGGCGCGCTGGCCAAGGACGACGCCTGGGTTTCGCTGCATGTGGCCGAAACCGCGTCGCTCACCTTGCCGCTGCCGGTCGCTCCTTCGGGTGGGCTCGCCGGGGCAGCATCGGCGACCCCGCTCGACCCCGCTGTACTCGGCGAGATCCACGGTGCGATTCTCGGGGTTCTGGCAGGAGGTGGGGCCTACTTCTTCCGCCCGCTGGCCGACGCCGTCGGTGGCCGGCTCGGTGTCATCGATGACGCGAAATTGGTCGAAGCCCTGTGGGAGCTGGTGTTCGCCGCGCAGATCACCGGCGACACCCTCGCCCCACTGCGGGCCCGCCTTGCCGGCGGCAAGACCACCCATCGGCAGCGCCCGCCGGCGCCTCGATCCCGACTTCGCGGCATGACCGGTCTGTCCGGCGCCCGCGCGATGGCTCGGTCGGCGGGCCGGGCCGGAGTCTCGGTCAGCCGGTCCGGTCCCCCTACCGTGGCCGGCCGCTGGTCGCTGCTGCCGACGGTCGAGGTGGACCCGACGGTGCGCGCACATGCCACGGCGGAATTACTGCTCGATCGATACGGCGTGGTCACCCGGGGGTCGGTGGTGGCCGAAGACATCCCAGGCGGCTTCGCCGGGGTCTACCGGGTGTTGGCCGCCTTCGAGGAGGCCGGCCGGACCCGCCGCGGATACTTCGTCGAGGGATTGGGCGCTGCGCAGTTCGGGGCGCCCGGCGCCGTCGATCGGCTGCGAACCTTCGTCAGCACCCCGGGGTCGGAGATGCTGATCACCGAGGCACCCGAAGCGGTGCTGCTGGCCGCCGCGGACCCGGCGAATCCTTACGGTGCGGCACTTCCCTGGCCGGACTCGGTCGGCGACGAGAAACATCGGCCCGCTCGACGCGCCGGCGCCATGGTCGCACTGGTCGCCGGCGCGCTGGTGCTCTATGCCGAACGCGGCGGCAAGACCCTGCTGAGCTTCTCCGATGACGGGCCGGCATTGGCCTGCGCCGCCCGCGCCCTGGCCCGCGCAGTGACTGCCGGTGGGCTCGGCGCGATGACCGTCCAGCGCATCGACGGCGCCGATGCGCTGACGGCCGCCGGCGCCGTCGCGTCCGCGCTGGAGTCGGTGGGGTTTACCGCCACGCCGCGCGGGTTCCGGCTTCGCCCGGGGGTGCGGTGAGCTGCCGTCAGGTCCAGTGACTGCGCCGGCTGTGGATCAGTCGTCGAACAGGTTCTCCAGGAACGAGGAAGCCTTGGATTTCTTCCGCTTGCCATAGCGCTTGTCGTCGTCGGCGTAGCGGCGCCGGTCATCGAAGAGTGGCTGACTGCGATCGCTGTAGTGGCGCTCGTCCCGATCGTCATACCGCCGGTCCTCGTAGAGCGGCGGGGCCGTCGACGGGGGAGTCGCCGGGATCGGAACGTCGCCGTAGAACGCCCGCTCGGCCGCGGCCAGCGCCCGCAGTTCGCCCCGGTCCAGGAACAGGCCACCGCACTCGGTGCATTGGTCGACCACGACCCCGTTGCGCTCGTACTGCCGCATCTCCGTCATGCACTTCGGGCATAGCAGTGTCATACCCGGACAACGCCCACCGCGCCGCAAGGGTTCCCTAGGCCGGTTCGCCGCGGTAGGTGCCAAAGCTCCACAGGTTGCCTTCCGGGTCGTCGCAGGAGAAGCCCTGGCCGGACTGGCTGTACTGATCGTCGGCCAATTCGCCCAGGATCTGCACGCCGGACGCCACTACCCGTGGATAGATCTGAGCGGCCCGGTCGGTGACGACATAGGTTGCCGCGCAACCGGACTGCGCCGGCCAGCCGGGAGCGTCGCGCGCCGAGCCGAGCATGATGCCGCCGCCCTCCGGCCAGTGGAGTTGAGCGTGGTCGACAATCTGCGGGTCCTGCGCACTGTCGTAGCGAGCGACGACGGCGAAGCCGAAGACCCCGGTCAGAAACTCGATCGCCGCCGGTGCGTCCCGGTAGCGGATGGACGGCCAGACGTTGGGCGCCGGTGCAGCGGAGGTAGTCATGAAGTGATCCTGTCAGTGCGCCGGCGGGGAGTCTTGAACAAATGACAACTCCTCGGCCAGCCACTGAGTCGGGGTGTAGCCGGACAGCGCGTGCCACTCGCGGGTCAGGTGAGCCTGATCGGCGTATCCGCAGTCCGCTGCGACGTCGGCGAGCGATGCGTTCGGGCCGACCAGCGCGGACCTGGCCCGGCCGAACCGGGCGACCCGTGCGGTCTCTTTCGGTCGGAGTCCGAACTCCGCAGCAAACTGCCTGGCGAAATGGGTTCGGCTCCAGCCGATCTCGTCTGCCAGGGTGATCGTTCGGCGGACCTGCCCGGTCACCAGGCGATGCCAGGCCCAGCCGAGCTCACGCCGAACCTGAACCCGGCCGGCAATCGCCAACCTGCTGAACTCGGCGTCGATCGCCGTCAGCCGCGCATCCCAACCAGCACCACCGGCCACCCGGTGGTAGAGCCTATCCGCTGTCGGACCCAGCACATCGGTCAGCTCGATCAACTGCCCGGCAAGCTCGGCAGCGGGCATCCCGAACAGGGCGCGCGCGCCGGCCGGCGTGAGTCCCAGCTGAATCCCGCTGTGTCGCGGTGCGGCGTACACATACGCCGGGCCGGTGTGAAATCCGGAAGCCATCGTCATGAAGCGCTGGTGGGCCAGGTCCGGCGCCCAGCTCACCCTCAGCGGCTCGTCGAACGCGATGATGACCGTCAACGCCGTCGACGGCAGCCCGTGATGAAGCCGCGGGACCGGGCCGGGCACGTCATACCCGACGATCGAGCTGACGAACGGCCGCAATGCTGCGCTGGGTTCCCGGGACAGCCCTGCTCCAGCTGGTCGCCGATTGGCGACTCCCCGATTGTGCTCCGCCGACGGTGCCACGAGCTGAGGGTAGGCCCGCGATCGGCCGGAACGGAAGAATCCACCCGGCGAACCCGGGGAAAGGACTTCGGTAGGGCTGGCGTGGCCATTGCAGTGAACGCGGGTATTACCGTGAAGTTCGTGATCACCGATGCCTGAGGGCGATACGGTCCGGCGCGCTGCCGAGCGATTGCACCTGGCGCTGGCCGGTCGGGAGTTGAGCCGCGCCGAGCTGCGCTGGCCGAACCTGGGCGGGGTCGATCTGGCAGGCCGGACAGTCCTGGAAGTGGTCGCGTACGGCAAGCACATCCTGACTCGACTGGCGGCGGGGGAGGGTGCGGCCCGCATCCCGACGGCGCCGGTGGAGCCGCTCACCCTGCGTTCGCACCTGCGAATGGATGGGTCGTGGCAGCTCAGCCGGACGGGCGCCAAAGCCTGGCCACCGCCGGACCGAATCGCGGTCCGTGCGGCGCTCGCCAACGCCGAATGGACCGCGATCGGCCTCTGGCTGGGCATGCTGGACCTGGTGCCGACCATTGCGGAGGGCGCGCTGATCGGTCACCTCGGCCCGGACATCCTGGCCGCGGATTTCGCCGACCCGGCGTCGCCCCGGGGAGTGACCGAGGCGCTCCGCCGGCTCGGCGAACGGCGGAGGGAAACTATCGGCGGCGCACTCCTGGACCAGCGGAACCTCGCCGGTATCGGCACCTTCTACATGGCCGAGACCCTCTTTGTGACGGGCGTCTCGCCGTGGACGCCGGTATCGCAGATCGCCGACCTGCCGGGCATCGTCGAGCGTGCCCGGCGAATGCTGTCCGCCAATCTGGATCGAGCAACCCCGACCACCACCGGCGACACCCGGCCCGGGAAGCACCAATGGGTCCACGCCAGATCGGGACAGCCCTGCCGGCGATGCGGAACGACGGTTCGGGTGGCCGGCATCGCAGTCGGCGACCGGAACGGCCCGCAGACCGCTCCGCTGGAACGCACCGCGTTCTATTGTCCGCAGTGTCAGCCGGGTCCGACTCCCACCGACGACGGGCGCGGTCAGCGACCACTGGGCACCAGCGTGGCCGCGGTCGCCCGGCCGGCCGGCTATCGCCGCCAATAGCGGTCCCAGCGGTCAACCATGTGGCACCGATACAGCTCCGAGCGGTAGCGTTTGGCTCATGGGTGCGACGACTGAGAAGACCATGGATGTTTCTGCTGCCGATTCCTCGGCGCTCCAGGAATGGCACCGCCGGCTCGTTGCCGAGCACCGCGAACTGATCGGTCGCGGACTCAAGCTCGACCTGACCCGGGGCAAGCCGTCCCCCGAACAGTTGGACCTCTCGGCGGCGTTGCTGAGCCTGCCCGGCGAAGGCGACTATCGCGCCGCCGACGGTACCGACTGTCGCAACTACGGCGGTCTGACCGGCATCGCCGAAGTCCGCGAACTGTGGGGCGAGATCTTTCATGTGCCGGCCGCCCAGCTGATCGAGGGCGGCAACTCCAGCCTTGCCCTGATGAACGACTGCCTGGTCAACTTCATGTTCTTCGGCACCGGTGACCCAGCCGCGCCGTGGCGGGAGACCGAGGGCGCCGCAATCCTGTGCCCGGTGCCCGGCTACGACCGGCACTTCACCATCCTGGAGGGCCTGGGGTTCGAGATGATCCCGGTTCCGCTGAACGACGACGGCCCCGACCTTGCGGTGGTCAGCAAGCTCGTCGCCGAGGACAGCCGGATCAAGGGCATCTGGGCGATGCCGTCGTACAGCAACCCGACAGGTGCGGTTTACACCGCCGAGGTAGCCAAAGCGCTGGCCGAAATGCCCACCGCCGCAGGCGATTTTCGCATTCTGTGGGACAACGCCTACGCGGTGCACAACCTGACCGATGTCGAGGCGGTGGTGCCGGACATCCTCAAGCTGACCGAAGCTGCGGGAAACCCCGATCGGGTGGTCATTTTCGGGTCGACCTCGAAGATCACCAACGCGGGCAGCGGAATGTCATTCTTCGGCGGATCGCCGAGAAACGTTGCCTGGCTGCAGAAGTACCTCTTCCGGCGCACCATCGGGCCGGACAAGCTCAACGAACTGCGGCACTTTCGGTTGTTACCCGATGTGGCAAGCGTCAAGGCGCTGATGGGCCGGCATCGTGCGATCATCGCGCCGAAATTCGCGCTGGTGCAGGAGATCCTGGCTCGGCGACTCGGCGGCACCGGCACCGCGACCTGGACGAAGCCGATCGGTGGCTACTTCATCAGCCTCGACGTGCCGGCGGGCTGCGGGTCACGGGTGATCGCATTGGCCAAGGAGGCCGGGATCGCGCTGACCCCGGCTGGTGCGACCTTCCCCTACGGGAAGGATCCGCAGGACCGCAACATCCGGATCGCGCCGACCTTCCCCTCGGTCGCCGACGTCGAAGCCGCGACCGAGGGGCTGGCGCTGTGCGTACTGCTCGCCGCGGTCGAGCAGCGGCTGGCCACGGCGGAATAGAGCAGAGCGGCCTAGACCAGGGCGGAGTGGACCGGAGCCGAGTGGTTCACGGCGACCGTTACGCCGGCTGCGCCGTAGGCCGTGGATGCCGCGCAGACTCCGCTCTTCCGCATGGACCAAGTTGGTGACACTCTCTTCTGCACAGGACCGCTCACTGTGGAGCTGAACTCATCAGGAGGAACCGCGTGAAGAAGATCATCAATGACCCGACCACCGTCGTTGACGAGGCACTTGCCGGCATGGCTGCCGCGCACCAGGACTTGCTGACCGTTTCCTACGACCCGACGTACATCGCACGCGCCGACGCGCCGGTGGCCGGCAAGGTGGCCCTGGTGTCCGGCGGCGGGTCCGGGCACGAACCGCTGCACGGTGGGTTTGTCGGCGCCGGAATGCTCGACGCCGCCTGCCCCGGCGCGGTCTTCACCTCGCCGACGCCGGATCAGGTGATCGCCGCCGCGCAGGCGGTCGACGGCGGCGCCGGGGTGCTGCTGATCGTGAAGAACTACACCGGAGACGTGCTCAACTTCGAGACCGCCGCCGAACTGGCCGAGGCAGAGGACATCGAGGTCAAGACGGTCCTCGTCGACGACGACGTCGCCGTCAAGGATTCGACGTGGACGGCGGGGCGCCGCGGAGTGGGCGGTACCGTCCTGGTGGAGAAGATCGCCGGCGCCGCAGCCGCCCGTGGCGACGATCTGGCCGCGGTCGCCGCGGTCGCCGAGCGCGTGGTGGCTCAGGTGCGCACGATGGGCGTCGCATTGACCCCGTGCACCGTGCCGCATTCGGGGGAGCCGTCCTTCACCCTGGCCGATGACGAGATCGAAATGGGCGTGGGCATTCACGGCGAGCCGGGCCGGGAGCGGATGAAACTGGTCAGCGCGGATGAGATCGTCGGCATTCTGCTCGGCTCCGTGGTGGACGACCTGCCGTTCAAGTCCGGGGACAAGACCCTGCTGTTCGTCAACGGACTGGGCGGCACGCCGCAGATCGAGCTCTACCTTGCATACAACTCGGCACGGAAGTACTTGGGGGACAGGGGTATTGAGGTCGCTCGGTCGCTGGTCGGCAACTACATCACCTCGCTGGAGATGCAGGGCTGCTCGATCACCCTGCTCAGGCTGGACGACGAGCTGACCGAACTCTGGGATGCGCCGGTGCACACGGCGGCCATGCGCTGGGGAGTGTGACCGGCGTGGCGGATGCTCGCGAGGGCGAATCCGGTTGTGACACAGCGGGTGTCGTTGCCGCGATCCGGGCGGTCGCGGCGACCGTCGCCGAGCACAAGGCGGAACTGAGCCACCTGGATCGGGAGATCGGCGACGGTGATCATGGAGAGAACCTGGCCAAGGGTTTCAACGCAGTGCTGGCCAAGCTCGATCAGCAGCAACCCGAAACTCCTGGCGCTGTCCTCAAACTGGTTGCCACCACGCTGATCTCGACCGTCGGTGGGGCGTCGGGCCCGCTGTTCGGTACCGCCTTCCTGCGGGCCGCCACCTCCGTCGGTGCCGCCACCGAATTGGATGCCGCCGCGGTGAGTGGTGCATTGGCCGCGGCCCTCGGTGGGGTCGTCGCCCGGGGTAAGGCCGAGGTCGGTGACAAGACGATGGTCGACGCACTCACGCCGGCCGGCGCAGCCGCGGCGGCGGCCGTCGGATCGGGCAGTGTCGCCGACGTGCTGAGCGCCGCCGCCGACGCGGCCGCCGAAGGGGCAGCCAGCACGGTGCCGTTGCGGGCCAGGAAGGGCAGGGCCAGCTACCTCGGCGAACGTTCCATCGGCCACCTCGACCCCGGCGCGGCGAGCACCAGTTATCTGCTGCGGAGCCTGGCCGAAAGCGCGGCGTCGTGACGGTCGGTCTGGTCATCGTTTCGCACAGCCGCTCGCTGGCCCGCGGCGTCGCTGAATTGGCTGCGCAGATGGCCCCCGACATCCGGCTCGTGCCGGCCGGCGGCACCGAAGACGACCAGATCGGGACTTCGTTCGACCTGGTCACTGCCGCGTTGGAACAGGCCGACGACGGCGATGGGGTGGTGGTCCTCTACGACCTGGGCAGCGCGTTGCTGACCACCGAAACGGCTCTGGAATTCGCCGACCCCGAACAGGCGGAGCGGATCATCGTGGTCGATGCACCGCTGGTCGAGGGCGCCGTGGCTGCGTCAGTGGCCGCCCAGGGTGGTGCTGACCTGAACGCGGTGGGCGAGGCGGCGCGGATGGCCGGCCAGTCCTGGACAGCCGCCCGTTCGGGCGGCCGGGTTGCGGCGAGCCAGGTTCCGGTCATCCAGGAATCCGACATCCGCGCCCAGGCGAAAGTTGCCGACTCGGCCGGAATTCACGCCCGGCCGGCGTCGATCCTGGCGCGCGAACTGACTGTCTGGCCGGATACCACCATCTGGATCGGGCGTCCAGGTGCCGACTTGGCCGACGCCCGCAACGTGCTTGCGCTGATCGGCGAGGGGCTGCGGCAGGGCGAGACAGTGGAGATCGCCGGCCACGGCCCGGATGCCGAGATCGCGGTGGCCAAGGTTCGCCGACTGATCAATGCCGGTATGGACTAGTTGCTGACTGGTGCGCTAGCTCCCGCCAGCAGGGCTGACGGTGATCTCGATGCCGGCGATACCGTGCGTTCCGGCGAGCCGAAAGAGGCGGCGCAGCAAGTGTTTTCCACAGTCGACACAGACCGGCAAGCCACTTGGATTCTCGGCGGGATCGCCGACCGACCGACCGCACAGCGCCGTGGACGGATCATCCGCCGAGTAGAGGTGGACATCGTCGTTGTCGCCGGTACGGCATGGCGCGTAGTTTCCCATACCTGGGGATTGTGAAGGTGTTACCGGAGCTTGTCCATTTCAGGAGTCCAGGTTCAGCCGAACGGCGATTCGCGCAGCCTCGGTGCGATTGGCGGCCCCGAGTTTGGCCAGAATGTTGCTCACGTGCACGCCGGCAGTCCGTTCGCTGATGTACAGCGACCGGCCGATGACCCGATTGGTGGCACCCTTGACCATCAACACCAGTACTTCGCGCTCCCGGCCGGTCAGCCGGTAGTCGTCGGCCGCGCTCCCTGCCGGAGTCTGGACGGGCCGGTGTTCCGCCGAATTCAGGGAAAGCCCACTGATCGCGCCCAGGCCGGTGATTTCGCGGACCAGCGGCGCAGCCCCGAGGGTCTGGGCCAACCGCAGCGCCTCGCCCAGCGTGATCGCCGCCGCTGACCTGGCCCGCCGGCGCAGCTGGACCGCGCCCAACCGAAACAAGCCGTACGCCCGAGCATCGGGGCGGTTGAGTTCCCCATTGGCGCTTGCGGCCTCGTTCCATTGTTCTTCGGTGTCCGAGCCGGTCACCCGGGCAGCCTCGGCGCGGCAGGCCAGGTACAACGCGGCGGCGGCGGACAGCTGGGTCCGTTGATACGCCCGGCGCGCGATGTCCAACAGTTCTTCGGGTCCGGCCGAACCGGCCCGGCGCAGCGGGCTCGTCGTCTCGGCGGTGTCGGCCATCGCGCGCAGACCGAGCCAGCAGACCTCCAGTAACGGCACAGCGTCGTCCTGCTGTTGCAATGTCGGCAGAACTTCGGTGACGGCGGCCAGCGCAGCTTGCGGATCATTGCCGCCCAAAGCTCTTTCGGCCCGGACCGTGGCGAGCGAGGCCAGGGTGTAGGGATTGCCGAAGTCGGCCAATGCCTGAGCCTGTGCGAGTTGCTCGTCAGCCTCGACGGTGTCGCCGCGGGCCACCGCCAGTTCGGCGAGCCGGATCCGCAGGTACAACGCACCACCGCCGGTGGCGATGTCCTTCAGTGCGTCCTGCGCGACGGCCGTCGCTTCATCCCACCGTCCCAGCGCAATCAACGCGCTGACCTGGTTGCTCACCATATTCGAGGCCACGGAGACCACAGGTCCGTAGCGTCGGCAGACTTCGATTCCTTCCGCGGCCACGGCGGCCACCTCGTCGTATCGGCTGTCGACACCCAGAGCGAAGGTCAGGTTGCCATAGGCGCGGACCACGAGCTCGAGGTCGTCGAGCTGTCGAGCTGTCGCCAGGCACTCCCGCAGACCGGAGACGGCGCTGGTCACGTCGCCCAGCTGTGCACGGGCCGCGGCCAGGGTGATCGAGGCGTGCACCCGCTCCCGGCCCGCGCCCGCGCGGGCGGCGAACTCGATGGCGGCGCGGGCCGTTTGTTCGGCGCGCAGCGCGTTGCCGGTCGCCATCAATCCCTGGGCCAGCGCGGCGAGCACGGTCGCTCGCAACTGGTCGTCGTCGGTGTCCGGAAGCAGGGCCTCGGCCCGCTGATATGCGGACAGCGCTTCGCCCATATTGCCGGCGGCCCAACAGATCCGGCCACGGGTGTGTTCGATGTCGATCCGCAGTGCCGCCGGGGAACCGACGACATCCTGGGCTTGGTTCAGCAGCGCCAGCGCCTCGTCGAGCTCGCCACACCACTGACTGGCGATGGCGGCTTCGCGTAGCAGAGCCGGGTATGACACATCGGTCGTCGATTCCATCCCGCCCGTCGTCTGCACGACCAGGCGAGCCTGCGCGTAGAGCGTCCGCGCATCGGCGAACGCCCAGACCTCGGCTGCCTGCCGAGCCGCCGCGACGGTGAACCGGAGCGCCTTGGCGGGTTGGTTGCTCTCTAACAGGTGGTGCGCGATTTCGGCGGAGTTCGCCGCCTGGTAGGCCGGCGGGGTTGTCAGCAGTCCGGCAGCGGCCCGCGAGTGCGCGATGATCCGTTCGCTGGGCAGCGTGTCGGCGACGGTCACTTCGCGCAGCAGTGCATGCCGAAAAGCGATCGATCCTTCCCGCGGAACCAACAGGTCTCGACCGACCAAGCCTCGGACGAGTCGATCGAAGTGTTCCAGGGACAGCCTGTCGGACGCGAAAGGCATTGCTGTGTAATGGGTTTCACCGAGAATGCTGAGCAAGATCAAGAGTGCCCGCTGATCGGCGGACAGGTCGTCCAGCGAGGAGAGCAGGATGTCACGCAGGCCCGGTGGGATGACGCGGCCCTGACTGTGTTGCGCCAGGTGCAGGGCGAAGAAGGGCACGCCGTCGCACACCGCCCTGATCTGCTCGCACACGTCGGCGGACGGTCGGCTCGGCAGTTGCTCGAGCAGCGTCATCATCACCGAGTCGGACAGCGGCCCAAGGGTCACGTCGGTGGTGTTCGGCAGTCGCCGGATCTCGGTTAGTGCACCCCGGACCGTCCCGCCGGGGCCCGGTGGACGATTCGTCAGGACCAGCAGGATTCGGTCTCTGCGCAGTTTTCGGGTGGCGAACACGATCAGATCCACGCTCGCCGGGTCTGCCCAGTGGATGTCCTCAAGGGCCAGCAGAATGGGCTTTCGCCGGCTGGCGATGGCCAGCAATTCGACGAATCCGCCGAACAGCCGGGTGGCGGCGAAATCGCCGCTGCTGACCTGTGCGCCGCCGTCATCGACCGTGCCGGGCGAATCTGTCAGCCAGGCCACGCTGCGCCACACCTCGGCGGGTACCGACGCTGGAAGTTCGGGAAACCCGCGGAGCAGGTCTGCGAGCAGGTCGACGACCGGGCCGTAGGGGAGCAGGGTCCCGCTGACCGGGGAACAGTTGCCCAGGACCACCAGAAAACCCGCGGTGTCGGCGCTTCGCAGCAGTTCTTCGACGATCCGGGTCTTGCCGATTCCGGCCTCGCCGCTGACGATGACGGTGCCCGGCCGACCGTCGGCGGCGGACCGCAGCGCGTCGAGGAGCGAATCGAGCTCAGCAGCGCGTCCGACGAGGCCCTTCGGCGGTGCGGGCATCTGTCAAGGATGGCACGACAGGCAAACGCGATGGTGATCTTCCCAGTGGCAGGGAAGATCACCATCGCGGGCTTGCCGACGAGGGGAGCTGACCGTCAGACGATGTCGAAACTCTCCTCGCCGTTCTTGCCGGCCAGGCTCGGGAACAGGAATGCCTGGTCAGGTGCTGCATGCACGTGGATCTTCATGGTGACAGCGCCCAGCGAGACTGCCTTCACCTGCACATTGATCAAGCTCGTGATGCCGCCGACGGCCAGCGTGGTGACCGTCGGAAAGAAGAACATCGAATCCACCAGAGTGCCCACTGCCAGCACCGCGGCGGCGCTGTTGTTGGTCAGACGTGCCTGCCCGGCAGCTGCGCCCGGGACGACGTATTTGGCGCCTCCCGCGCCGTCCATTTCGGCGAAGTGGTACCGGAGGCTGACGAGCGGGACGCCGGTGGGATCGCCGGCGTTCTGCACGATGACGAGGAACGTGCCCAATTCGCCCGGGTTCATGGTCGCCGGGCCGGCCGGAACGACCGGGCTCACCGTGGTGGCCACCTCGGTGGTGAGGTAGTCATCCCAGGCGTCTCGGATGTCGCGTAGCACAATGGTCATTTCTTGCTCCTTCTTTCGGTCGGTCCCGCCGGTTGCGGGGCCGGAGTCAGCTGCTCGTTGCCCAGGCCCGACGTCACTGCCAGGGAGCAGCGATCCATCGGCTCCTCGGTGCTGTTCGGGTCGATCAGGCTCAGCATCAGGTCCTTGGTCGCTTCGTCCAGGGTGCTGAGCACGTCGGCGGCCCGGTCGAAGAACCGCCGGATTCCGTAGTCGTTGTTGCCGACCTGCCACTCGGTCGGCCA
Source organism: Mycobacteriales bacterium (assembly GCA_038245175.1). Lineage (GTDB taxonomy): Bacteria > Actinomycetota > Actinomycetes > Mycobacteriales > Nakamurellaceae > Nakamurella. Next base: position 33,501 of record JBBRSR010000005.1, read on the forward strand.
GCCGGCCGAGCTGTTGGCCTGAAACACCGTGAGCACATCCCAGATGGTCAGTCCGGGCGCCTCAGGGCAGTCGTACCCGGAGTGCTCGATCCCCTCCGGCACGGGATTGGTGTCCAGCCGGGTGTTCTTGTCGCCGAACTTCTTCTTGTACAGCGCCCGCGTGGTCAGCAGCGCGTAGGCGCGGTAGACGCCCTCGTCGCTCCGTTCGACCTCGTCGACGGTGTCCAGCAGCAGGGTGTGCACCAGCGCATATCGGGTGTACGGCGACGGCCGGTCCCGATTGCTGTTCGCTTCGCCGCCCCAGAGTTCATGCAGCAACGCCTGGGCCGCGTACTTGGCGAACCCCTCCTGGAGGGCGATCGGTCGCTGCTCGGCCTGGCCGTGGGTGGACAGGTCGGGTGGGCAGGCAACCGCGGCGAGCCAGTTCGCCGTTCCGTGGTTGTGGTCGTAATTCCAGAGATGCATCATCTCGTGCAGCACCGTCTCGGCGCCCCACCAGTCCGACGAACTGGTCGAATGAATGTAGGCGCATCGGGTGATGCCGTTGGCGTACGGGGTCTGGCTGACCAGGACGTTCGCCGGGTAGATGATCTTGATGGTGTCACCGAAGTTGAAGTACGAATCGGTGGCCTGCATGGTGTTGATCACCGTCTTGCACATGTACCACGCAGTGGCCTGGCGGATGTTGTCGCGGACGCCGAGCTCACCGCTGGCGCCGCTGGCGAAGATCCGGGTGCCGATGTTGATGGTCGGCCCCGCCACCTCCTGGATGTGCTCGAACACCACGATCGACGGACTCAGGAAGTTCTCGAAGCCGGCGAGCGCGCCGGTGTTGACCTCGAGTTCGGAATCGGCGAACCGCACCTTGATCTTGAACTTCCGCTTGCTCTTGTCCTTCTCGTTGCGCAGGGTGAAGGCGCCGGTGCTGTCGGTTCGTACCGTTCCCCACGAGGCGTAGATCCCGAAATTCGAGGCCGACACCTCGACCTCGGCGTTCGGCAGCGGGCGGTAGGTGAGCACCCCGGTGATGTCCGCCTCTTTGACCTGCAGTGTGCCGCTGATCACCCATGTCTGTTGAGTCATGTGTGAGAGCTCCTTTGCTTCAATGGTTCCGGCTCTTCCGGAAACCTTGGTGCAAAGGAGAGGACAGGCTGGGCGCGGTAGATGTCAGCAGAACTACGTAGGTGCGTTGGTCGGCACGCTTAGCTGGGTGCAGCGATCGGCGGGTACCGCCACAGGTTGGTGGGGAGCGTTTTGCCGGTCAGCGGCCGAAGCCGGGATCGGCGATCTCCTCGGCCGCGCCGAGCACCCGCAGGATGTTGCCGCTGGTCAACCCGCCGAGGTCGCCATCTGACCAGCCGCGGTCGGCCAGCTCTGCGAGCAGCGCTGGGTAGGTCGATACGTCGTGCAGGCCTTCCGGGAGTTCGCTGACCCCGTCGAAGTCGCCCCCGAGGCCGATATTGGCTACCCCGGCCACTTCTCGGGCATGCTCGACGTGATCGGCAACCTGTGCGAGGGTGGCCTGCGGAGTGGGGTTCTGCTGCTGCCAACGTGTGAGTTCGGCGATTGCGGACGGGTCCTGCGCGGGCGGATCCAGGGTGTAGACCGTCGAATGCTCGAGCCCGAGCCGTTCAGTCTCCGCCTTCTCGGCGGCATCGTGGTCGGCGCACTCGGCGGAGACGAAGCTCGGCACGAAGGTGATCATGATGACGCCGCCGTTGGCGGACAGCGCGGTCAGCACCGCATCGGGGGCGTCCCGAACGTGATCGCACAGGGCGCGGCAGGAGGAGTGCGAGAAGATCACCGGGGCACTGGAGATCTGCAGTGCGGCGGTCATCGTGCTCGGCGCGACATGCGAGATGTCGACCAGCATCCCGATGCGGTTCATCTCGCGTACCACATCGCGGCCGAAGTCGTTGAGCCCGTGGGATTGTGGGGCGTCGGTGGCCGAGTCCGCCCACGGCGTGTTGTAGTTATGGGTCAGCGTCATGTAGGCAACGCCGAGCTTGCGCAGCATCCGCAGCGCGCCCAGGGAATTGTCGATCGAATGGCCACCCTCGGCGCCCAGCAGGGCGGCGATCCTGTTGTCCTGGATGATTTCTCGGACCTCGACTGCGGTCCGCGCGAAGGCGAATGTTCCCGGGTACCGGTCGACGATCCGCAGGACACAGTCGATCTGCTCCAGCGTTGCGGTGACCGCGCTGGCCCCAGGCATGTTGCCGGGAACGTAGACCGAGAAGAACTGGGCGCCGACGCCGCCGGCTTTGAGCCTGGGGATATCGGTGTGCAGGCTGGGCTGGGGTAGCGCGATGTCCTTGGCGGCCAGGTCGTAGTTGACCTGTTTGCGCAGCGCCCAGGCCAGATCGTTGTGGCCGTCGAAGACGGGATGGCGGGCAAGGAGCGCATCGATGCGATCAGTCATCCAGCCAGTTTCGCACTCATGAGTGGCGAGCCCCCACTCACCCGTCCAGCCAGGTGTCCTTCGAACCGCCACCCTGGGACGAATTGACCAGCAAGCCCTCTCCTCCGCGTCAGTTGGTCAGTCGAGCGCGGAGATCGTCCACTCCGCCTGATGAGTCGCGCCGGCGGGGAGCAACACCGCGTCGATATCGCTGTTGAAGGCGTCTGGCGGACAGTTCATCGGCTCCACGGCGAGGCCGACCCGGTTGTACTCTGATTCGGGACGATCCGCTGTGTGGATCTGCACCCAGCCGGCCCAGGGTCCCCAGCTCAAGGACACGCCCGTGCCCTTGTCGAGATCCCGGACCGATACCGTCGTCCGGCCTTCGACGGGAGCCAGATCGGTGAACGCGTGGTCGATCTCGCGTTCGCCGATGGTCGCCGGTGCTCGGAAATCACAGTCGACCGAGTCGACCGCGGCCAACTTCAGCGGCAGTAGCCGTTCATCGACCTCGAGTCGCCGGGCGGCCGGTAACTCGAGCTGCCAACTGTTCAGCTCACCGGATCCGGCTACCAGATAGGGATGCGGGCAGCAGCCGTACGGAGCGGGCGACGACCCGACGTTCTTTGCGGTCAGCCGGGTTGTCAGCCCGGCGGGGCCAACCCGATACTCCACCCGCAGTCGCACCGCGAACGGATAACCGTCCTGCGGTACCAGTTCGTGCTCGAGGAGTAACAGGTCCGCTTGCACAAGCACGGCTTCCCAACGGATCCAGTGCGCCAGACCGTGCAACGCGTGGCCACGGTCGACCTCATTCAGTGGCAGCTGAAACTGCTGACCGCCCAGAGAATATCGGCCATCGGCTATCCGGTTCGGCCACGGCGCGATCAATGCGCCCCGATAGAACGGCCGGAGCTCCGCGGCGCCGAACGGGACAACGAGGTCCCGGCCGTGGAAAGTAAGAGTACGTACGGTGGCCCCGATTGCCATCACCGTTGCTTCGTACCCCCCGGAAATCAGCCGCCATTCGTGCTGGGCGTGCTCGCCCGCCCAGAGGTTGTCAGCCACGTTGCCGCCGTTCGCTATGCTTGCCCGCCGCGACGGTTGTCGACGACGCGTTCCTGCGAACTTGAGGATAATTGCTGACTGCGCCGGCTGCGGCGCCAGCGGTTCACCAGCAGATGGACCTTTGATCCCGCCCGGTGGCGACCTATTCGACTGAGTCACTGTGCGCGTACCGACGCATCGCGGCCGCGGCTTCGGTGAGAAATCGGGTGACCGCGGCCGCCTGGCTTTCGGTGAGCTTTGCTGCTGCCGCCTCGATGTCGGCCAGCAGCGGCCGGAGTGCTGCCATCGTCTGCTGTCCGGAAAGTTCCGTCGGCACCAGAAGCACCCGCCGCCGGTCATCGGGATGCGGCTCCCGGCGAACATGCCCGGATTCCTCCAGTCGGTCCACCAGGACCGTGGCGCTCGCACTGCGGATGCCGAGCCGATTGCCCAGCTCCACGGGTCCGAGCGGCTGGCCGGCCGAGAACAGATGTTCCATCGCGGCCACGTCGGTGACACCGATACCCAGTCGGCGAGCAAGTTCCTGGTTCGCTGCCACGGTCGCCTGCTGCAAGGCGCGCAGCGCCCTCGCCGGATCGCTCCTGCGGACCTGAGCCGACCTGTCCGCGTCGGCCGCCGTTGCCGGGTCCTGCGGTGCGGGGGGTTGCGCGACGTCGCTCACCGCGCAATGATATCGCCATTATCGCTAGATCAACGAGTAACCAGACTAACTAAGGAATGCGGGATGGCTGAACGCACGACGCCGGGTCAGGGATCCAGGGTGGCGTTGGTATTTCTCGGACTGGCGACGACGCTGGCCATCATCGACGCCACGATCGTCAACGTGGCGCTACCATCGATCAGCGCCGATATCGGGCTGTCCCTGTCGGCGGGCGAGTGGGTGGTCTCGGGCTACGGCCTCACCCTGGCCGCGCTACTGATCAGCTTCGGGCGGCTGGCCGATCGGCTGGGGCAGCGGCGGATGCTACTGATCGGCGTGGTCGCGTTCGCGGCGACCAGTCTGATCTGCGCGCTCGCGCCCAGCGCAGGTGTGCTGATCGCCGGCCGGTTGCTGCAGGGCGCAGCCGCCGCCGCGGTGCTCCCCACGGTGCAGAGCCTGATCAATTCGCTGTTCCGCGGGCCGGCATTGGTGACCGCGTTCGCGGTCTACGGAGCCACCATCGGCACGGCGGCCGCCCTCGGCCCGCTTGTCGGCTCGGCCCTGGTGGAAGGTTTCGGCTGGCCCGCGGCCTTTCTGATCAACCTGCCGATCGCTCTGGTCGTCGTGGTGGGGGTCCTGCGCACCATCCCGGTCATCCCCGGTCAGGCAGGTGCCGGTGGAGCGGACCCGATCGGGCAACTTCTCCTCCTGCTCGGGCTGGCCGCGCTGGTCTACGGGCTGGTCGAGGCGCCCCGGGTCGGCTGGTTTGAACCGACCAAGGACGGCGTATTGGGGCCGATCCACTGGGGTACCGGTGCGGCGGTCAGCCTCGGCTTCACCAGTCTGTTGGTCGGCGTGGTGGTGCTGGGATTCTTCATCTTCACCGAGCGGTCCCGCGGGATCTCCGGCAGGCCCACGCTTGTCGATCTCTCGTTGTTCAAGATCAGGTCCTTCTCCAGCGGCAGTCTGGCAGTCCTGGTTGTCGCCCTCGGCGAGTTCGGCATCCTGTTCCTGCTGCCGCTGTATCTGCAGGTCGGCCGAGGTCTTTCCCCGCTGCAGGCGCAGTTGGTCGTGCTACCTACGGCGCTCGGCTCATTCATTTCCGCGCCGCTGACCGCGACCCGCAAGTCGGTACCGGGGCGCACCTGGGTGCTGATCGGTTTGGCGCTTGAAGTTGTCGGCCTCATCCTGCTGTCCGTCGCGCTCGGACCGGACGCCTCGGTGCTGTGGCTGGCCGGGCCGCTCCTGGTCTATGGGACAGGGGTGGGTTTTGCGATCAGTCAGTTGACCGGGGCGACACTGCTGGACATACCGGTCCGCCGGCTCGGGCAGGCGAGTGGGTTGTCGAGCACGGCGCGTCAGCTGGGTTCCGCCATCGGCGTCGCGGTGCTGACGGCAATTCTCAGCGGGGTGCTCAGTTCCACACTGGCTGACCGTCTGGCGACGTCCGCACCGGAAATTCCTGCAGCGCAACGGGTTGCGGTCGCGCAGGCGATTGCCGGTAGTCCCGCCGACCCCAGCGGCAGTGCGGTATTTGCTTCGCTCCCGCCGTCCAGCCTGGCGGGCGTCCAGCAGGCCACGGAGTCGAGTCTGGCCCTCGGGGTGCGGATTGCGGCGCTCGCGGCCGCGCTGCCGATCGCCGGCGCTTGGCTACTGGCCCGGCGGCTACCCATCGGCCGACGCGAGGAGCCGACTGTGGCGACTGCGGGCGAGGCTCCGGGCGGCACCGCTTCGCCGTAGACCCGGCAGCGTTACAGCACCTGCGCGAGCAGCGCGGCCAACCTGGCCAACTCCTGATCATCCAGGCGGGTGAAGCGGCCGGCCATGAACGCATCCTGGTCGGGACGTAGCCGCCGGACCAGTGCCTCACCAGCCGGCGTCAGCCACAACCGGTTACTCGCACCGACTGCCTCGCGGCGCAGTAGACCCGCACTCTCGAGCTTGGAGACGAGCATTGAGACGTTCGCCGCAGTCACTCCGCGGCGTTCGCCGAGATCACGTTGCACGGAACCTGGGCGCTCGTCAACAGTGAGCAACAGCTGGTACTGCGCCGGGTTCAAACCTGCCGAACCCAGGATGGCAGCCGCTTCCTGGGCCGTCCGATGGACCACCTGCGCCATGCTCCCGAAGACCTGTGCCGACACCTGTGCGCGAGTCCTGTTCTCCACCCGGCCAGTCTCCTCGCCTACTCACGCCGCCGTCGCCCTGCACGCCCGGGCAGCCGCAATTCGCGCCCGACAGACACGCCGCCAGCCTGTGTCACTCTGCCCAGGGGCTTGCCACCTACGATATTCAGCACTTAACATAGTGATATGACAACACTTCTCGGTACATCGGTGCCGCAGCAACTCCGCCGATGGGCGATCGGTCCGCGAGCGGGCCGTCCGAAGGTCGGCCGGTCTGTCGGCAGCAATCGCGTGGATCTCGCGCGACAGGTGGCGACGGTGGCAGGCGCCCTCGGGCAGGTGATCCTCCCGGCGGTGATCCTGCCGCGCCTGCGGCGCGACCTGCAGGTTCCGGACGTCGCCCAACCCGCGCCCTACGCCTTCGCCGCGTGGCTACCGATCTATGCAACAACGGTGGCGTATGCCGGTTTTCAGGTGCGGCCCTCGCGACGGGAGGTACCGCTGCTCAGAGACGTCGGGGTTCCGCTCGCAGTCAGCATGTTGAGCACCACCGCCTGGGCGCCGTTCCTGCGCAAGCAGCAGTACTGGGGCGCCCAGGTCGCGTTGATCGGGACAGCCGTCTTCGCCGAACAGGCCCGTGGCCGCCTGGCTGCCGCCACCTCCTCCGCCGGGCTGGACGAGCGCCAGCGAGCCCGCCTGGCGGTGCCGGTGGGGCTCCAGGCCGGTTGGGGTGCCGCAGCAGCGGCGGTAAACCTCGCCTCGATGCTCGTCGACCGTGGGCCTACGCGCATTCAGCGCGCACCTCACGCCATCGGAGCGGTCACCGTCGCCGCGGTGGGCGCGCTGGCGGCGGCACGGATCCGATCGTCGCCGCCCACGACGAGTACGGTCTACGCCGCGACAGTGCTGTGGGCCCTGGCCGGCGTCGTCATCGGAAAGGCCCGCAGCCGGCCCACGGTGGCCGCCGCCGCAGCGGCCGCAGTGCTGCCAGTTGTTGGCGCCGTTCGCTTCCGGCGATAGTCGCCGCCCTGTCGGCAGGAGTCGCGACAAACGTTGCGCGGCCGGGCAGTTGACGGCAGGGGCGAAGCTCTATCGACAGCGACTTCGGCGGCGGAGATCCCGGTTGAGCTTCTCGTCGAACACCCCCATCGGGGCGGCCCGGCGGGTTACCCTGCGCCGACTCGGGTGCCCGTCGTAGCCTGGAACGCGATATGACGACGACGCCCGGTGCTGAGCCCGAGCTGCCCGACGTCGCCGCCGCGGCAGCCGAAGAAGCGGGCATCACCGGCACAGACCTGCTGGCCGAGTTCCTGCCGGAGCTGGTTGCCGCGGTCGGCCAGGGCCGCCGATTGGCACGGCTAGAGCTGGCGTCCTACCGCGACGCCGGCCGGCGAGCGGCGACCCGGGGAGTAGCCCTGCGGGCGGTGCTCGACCTGTACCTCTGCGCCGCGTGGCGGTTGTGGGCTCAGCTGCCGGCGGTGGTCGCTGCGAGCCGGGATCCGGACGGGCGCGACCCGGCTGCCGTGGCGCGAGCCGGTGAGCTGATGTTGCGGGCCGTCGACGACGTCGTCGGCGTGCTCACCGAAGGCTACCAACTCGCCCGACGGGACCTGGTCGCCATGCAGGCAGCCGCCCGCCGCGAGTTCGTCGATGACCTCTTGCTCGGAGGCACTCAGGAGCTGGCCGGCCTGGTGGAGCGGGCCGCCTCGTTCGGTCTGAGCCTGGCGGGTCCGCACGCCGCCGTCGTCGTCCGGGCGGCACGGCCGTTCGTCGACTCCGCACCGTCCACCGTGCTGCTGGAGCGTTCGATTCTGGGCACCAAAGCCGATGCCGATGCTCTCATCACCACCAAGGAGGGCGCGTTGGTGGTGATCTTCGCGGCACCCGACCGCGCTGCGATCGATGAAGTGATCACGGGCCTGACCGGCAGCCTGCCCGCCGCGACAACGTCCGGTGTGCAGCTCCGCCGAACGGCGGATGTGGGGGCGTGGCGGATGGGAGTGGGGCGGGCCCACCAGGGCCCGGGTGGCGTCCGATTGTCGTACGAGCAGGCTCGGGAGGCGCTCCTGCTGGGCGAGCGGCTCGGCGGCAGCGGTCGGGTGGTCGATGCCGCCGATCTGCTGGTGCAGCGCGTCCTGGTTCGGGACGAGGCGGCGATGCGGGAACTGATCGACACGTTGCTGACCCCGCTGAGCAGGGCCAGGGGCGGCGCGGAACCGCTGCTGCAGACCCTGGAGGCGTACTTCGCTGCCGGCGGCAACGCCTCCCGTTGTGCGCGGTCGCTGCACCTGTCCGTCCGCGCGCTGACCTACCGACTGAGCAGGATCGCCCAGCTGACCGGCCGCGATCCCGCCGACCCGGCTCAGCGTTTCGAGCTGGAGACCGCGGTCACCGGCGCGCGGCTGCTGGACTGGCCGAACGGGTAATCAGCCGAACTGCCGGATCCCGGCAATGTGAGGAGTAAAAGACAGCCTGATTCTGCGGTTGATCGGCAGCTCGGGCCGCTACACAGTGGAGGAGTCGGGGCTGACCGGTCCCGTTATCCGTCTCACCGCCAAGGACAACCCGTGACAGTTCCCTTCTGGGCCTGGGCCGCATTCGGCTCCGTGGTCCTGATCATGTTGGCCATCGACCTGCTCGCCCACCGGGGTGCGCACGTCATCAAGTTCAAGGAAGCGGCGATCTGGAGTGCCGTCTGGGTCGGCGTTTCGCTCGTCTTCGCCGTCATCATCTTCTTCACCCTGGGCACCGATCCCGCGATCGACTTCACCACCGCGTGGCTGCTCGAGAAATCACTGAGCGTGGACAACCTCTTCGTCTTCGCGCTGATCTTTGCCTATTTCAAGGTTCCACGGGAATACCAGCATCGGGTGCTGTTCTACGGCGTCATCGGTGCCCTGGTGTTCCGCGGCATCTTCCTGGCGCTCGGTGTCGCCATCGTCTCCACGTTCACCGCGGTGCTGTTCGTCTTCGGCGCCATCCTGATCTACAGCGCGATCAAGCTGCTCAAGGACGATGACGAAACCATCGACCCGAGCAAGAGCTTCGCGGTTCGGCTCCTACGCAAGCTCGTGCCGGTGTCCGACGAGTATCGCGGCACCAAGTTCTTCTACAAGGAGGCCGGTAAGCGCATCGCCACCCCGCTGCTCGCCGTGGTGGTCGCCATCGAGGCAGCGGATCTGATCTTCGCCGTCGACAGCGTCCCGGCGGTGCTGGCCGTCAGTGACAACACTTTCATCATCTACTCCAGCAACGCCTTCGCCATCCTTGGCCTGCGGGCGCTGTACTTCCTGCTGGCGGGCATGCTGAAGAAGTTCCACTACCTCGGGAAGGGTCTGGCATTCATCCTGGCCTTCATCGGCGTCAAGCTTTTCCTGCAGGCCGGGCACAAGGTCATCTCCACCTCCATCCCGGAGATTCCGTCGCTGGTGTCGCTCGGGGTGATCGTCCTGGCCCTGACCGTTGCGATCGTCGCGTCACTGCGGTACCCGCTGCCTGAGGAGAGTGAGCCCGACGCAGTCGTCGAACGAGTCCCGGACGACGCCGAGCGCGGTCAGCTGGCTCAGGCTTCCGAACGGGAGTAATCCGCGTGGCACAGGTCGGCTCGGTGGGCCATCCCGAGTCGGCCTGCAGCCGGCGCAGCGGCGCGGGTGCCCACCCTCGGTCACAGTCAGGTCCGCAATGCCGCCAGCCGGGCGCAGGCTTCGTCGATCACGCTATCCGCCTTGCAGAAGGCGAACCTGATCACACTGCGCCAGTGTTCCGGCGTGGAGCTGAAGACCTCGCTCGGGATCGCCGCGACCCCGGCGCGGGCGGGCAGTCCGAGACAGAAGGCCATGCCGTCACTTTCGCCCATCGCGCTGATGTCGGCCAGCACGAAATAGGTGGCCTGCGGCTTGAACACCGCAAACCCGGCGGCGGCTAGACCGGCGCAGAGTCGGTCCCGCTTGCTCGCCAGATCGGCGGCCAACTGGGCAACCCAGGCGCGTTCCTCGCGGAGCGCATAGGCGACCGCGGGCTGGAACGGTGCCCCGCCGACGTACGTCAGAAACTGCTTGACCGCGCGTACGGCAGCGACCAGTTCCGCCGGACCGCAGATCCAGCCGATCTTCCAGCCGGTCGCGCTGAAACTTTTGCCGCCGCTGGAAATGGTCAGGGTGCGTTCGGCCATCCCGGGCAGCGTGCCGATCGGGATGTGCTCGATTCCGTCGAAGACCAGGTACTCGTAGACCTCGTCGGTGACGACGATCAGGTCCTTCTCGCGGCAGATCGCAGCGATCCCGTCGAGTTCTGCCCTGGTCAGCACGGTGCCGGTGGGGTTGTGCGGTGTGTTGAGCAGCACCATCCGGGTGCGTGGGGTGACCGCGGCGGCGAACTCCGCCACGTCGACCCCGAACCGCCCGGTGGCATCCCGGCGCAGCGGCACCGACCGGTGGGTGGCACCGGCCAGCGCGGTCACCGCCGGGTACGAGTCGTAGAACGGGTCCAGGGTCAGCACCTCGTCGCCGGTCTCGCACAGTGCCAGCACCGCGGCGGCAATCGCCTCGGTAGCGCCGACAGTCACCAGGATCTCCGTATCCGGGTCGAATTCCTGGTCATGGTCCCGGGACCGGGCCAGGGCGACGGCGTTGCGTAGTTCCGGTAGCCCGACGCCCGGCGGGTACTGGTTGTGCCCCTCGCCGATCGCCCGCTGAGCGCGGGCCAGCATCGCCGGCGGCCCGTCGGAGTCCGGAAATCCCTGACCGAGGTTCAACGCTCCGGCGGCCAGCGCCAACGCGCTCATCTCGGCGAAAATCGTGGTGCTGAATGGTTGCAGCCGCGGCGACAACGCCGGCCTGGTGGACGTCATGGCCTATTCCTACCGGCTCCAGCGCATTCCTACCGGCCGGGCGCTCCCACACCAATCACAGGTTCAGCACAGGCAGACAAAGCGTGAGCACAGGCTTCTCGCATGCCCAGGTCAGGTTGTCCGACGATTGTCGGTCCCTGTGGGGCGCTCGGAGGTTGCCCCTTCCGTTGGATTGCGCGCCGGTGAGGGAAACATTGATGAAGAAGGCATGGCGGTCGCTGCGGCGGCCGCGAATCCTCATTCCGTTTCTGGTGGTGCTGCTCGCCGTGGGTGGCAGCGTGTACTGGTTCGTGCTGCGATCGGACACATCGTCCACCGCCGCGGCGGCCAGTACGTCGCAGACGAGATCGGTCGCAGCGTCACTGACCACCGTGCAGCTGGCGGTCTCCACGACCGGCACGTTGACCCCGGCCGTGCAGGACTCGGTGAACTTCGCCGCGTCCGGCACGGTCACCGCGGTCAATGTCAAGTCTGGTGACACGGTGACCGCCGGCGAGGTGCTGGCCACCATCGACACGTTGAGCCTGAACGCGGATCTGTTGTCCGCCAAGGCGACACTGGCTGCCGGCGAGGCGAAGTTGACCACCGACACCGACAACTCGGCCACCGCCGAGCAGCTCGCCGCCGACCAGGCCGCCATCGATGTCGCCGCAGCGAAGGCCACCACCGCCACTACGGCACTGGCCGGCGCCAGCCTGACCTCGCCGGCGGCCGGCATCGTCGCGTCGATGGATATCACCGTCGGGCAGCGTGTCTTTGCCAGCGGCGGCTCGAGTTCCGGCAGTGCATCCGGCGGAGCGGCCGCCGGTGGCGCCGCGTCATCGTCTACAGCGTCCTCCAGTGCTCAATTCCTGGTCGTCGGCACGGACTCATGGGTCATCGACGTCACCGTCGACGACGCGCAGGTCGGCCTGCTGAAGGCCGGTGACCAGGCCGAGATCACCACCAATAGTTCGACTTCCAGCCTTTTCGGCACCATCACATCTCGACCAGCACCACCAGCACCGCAAGTTACCCGGTGGTCGTCTCCGTCACCGGCAGCCCGACCGGACTGCACGACGGCACCTCGGCAACCGTGAGCCTGATCTACCAGCGGCGGAGCAATGTGCTCACTGTGCCCAGCGCGGCCGTGCACACCGAGAACGGCGCGACTGTGGTCTACCAGACGGTCAATGGTGCGCAGGTCAGCACTCCGGTGACCATCGGCCAGGCGGCGAGCGGCATGACCGAGATAACCGCCGGGCTGGCGGAGGGTGCTGAGGTGGTGGTCACCGAGACCGCCGGCGGCCCCGGCAACGGAACCGGGACCCGGACCGCCAACCAGCAGAACAACCAACAGGGCGTCGCGCCGACCGGCGGATTCTCCGGTGGCCCACCTGCCGGTGGCGGCGGCGTCGGATTCCCCGGGGGCGGCTGAGATGACCGCGACGATCTGGACCGAACCGGAAGGCCCGGAAGCGGCAACGGAATTCACCGACCCGACGGCCGGATCGCCGGTCATCGAACTCGCCGACGTCCGCAAGATGTACAGGTCGGGCGCCGTTGAATTCGAGGCACTCCGCGGGGTCAGCCTGCGGATCGAGCAGGGCGAGTACGTCGCGATCATGGGCCCGTCCGGCTCCGGGAAGTCCACATTGATGCACATTCTGGGCTGCCTGGACGTGTCGACGGATGGTAGCTACGCACTGGGCGGCGACGACGTCCGCGAACTGGACGAGGTCGAGCTGGCCGACGTCCGAAATCGGCAGATCGGCTTTGTTTTCCAGCAGTTCAACCTGTTGCCCTCACTGTCCGCCTGGCGCAACGTCGAATTGCCGATGACCTATGGCCGGGTGCCGCGGGAGCAGCGAAAACGACGGGCGTTGGCAGCGCTGGAGCGAGTCGGCCTGACGGACAAGGTCAATAACAAGCCGGGCGAGCTGTCGGGCGGGCAGCAGCAACGGGTCGCGGTGGCACGTGCACTGGTCACCGAGCCGGCGATGATCCTGGCCGATGAGCCGACCGGCAACCTGGACTCGACCGCCACCGAGGACGTACTGGGACTGTTCACCGAGTTGCATCGGCAGGGCCGGACCATCGTGCTGATCACCCATGAGATCGACGTGGCCGAGAAGGCGCATCGGATCGTCCGGATCCGCGACGGGGTCATCGTCTCCGACACCGTCACCGAACGTGCCCGCAGGCACGAGGCCGGACCGACGGTGATCGCGTGACGTGGCTGGAGACGTTCCGGACCGGGCTACGGGCGGTGCGCGCGCACGCGCTCCGGTCCACGCTGACCGTGCTGGGCATCCTGATCGGCATCGCGGCGGTGATCCTGACCGTGGGTCTCGGTCTGGGCAGCCAGCAGCTGGTCGGCGAGCGGATCGCCTCGCTGGGCAGCAACCTGCTGATCGTGTCGCCGGGCAGCTCCACCAGCACCGGCGGCGTGCGGGGTGGCTTCGGATCGAGCTCGACGCTGACGGTTGCCGACGCAATCGCATTGGCATCCCGGACGAACGCCCCGGACATCGGCGGGGTCGCCCCGGAGAAATCGAGCTCGCAATCCCTGGTCAGCGGTTCGACCAACTGGACGGCCGGCGTCGTCGGAACCACACCGTCCTGGCTGTCGGTCCGGTCGCGGACGCTGAGCGCCGGAACCTTCATCACCGACGCCGACCAGAACTCGATGGCCACGACCATCGTCCTCGGCTCGGCGGTGGCCACCCAACTTTTCGGCACCGGCGACGCCGTCGGCCAGAGCGTGACCATCAACAGCATCCCGTTCACAGTGGCCGGGGTGCTGACCTCGGCCGGATCGAATACCACCTCTAATCTGGACGACACCGCGATCGTCCCGCTGTCCACTGCGGCGAACAAGCTGATCGGCGGCAACGACCGAAACTCGGTCTCCACCATCTACCTTCAGGCCGCATCGGCGGATCAGCTATCGGCCGCATACCAGGAAGCGCAGTCGCTGCTACTCAATCTGCACAACATCAAGACCGAGACTGCGGCCGACTTCACAGTGTCGAGCCAAGAATCGTTACTGTCCACCGCAACCTCGGTTTCGCAGACGCTGACCGTGCTGCTCACCGGAATCGCAGCGCTCTCGCTGCTTGTCGGCGGGATCGGCGTGATGAACATCATGCTTGTCTCGGTCACCGAGCGAACTCGAGAAATTGGGCTGCGCAAGGCACTTGGTGCGCCTCCTGCGGCCATCCGCCGGCAGTTCCTGGTAGAGGCAACGGTTCTCGGCTTCTCCGGCGGGCTGATGGGCGCCGTGCTCGGCATTGTCGGAGCCAAGGTCCTGCCGAGCCTGCTGTCCACGACGATCGTGGTCTCGCCGACCGCCGTGGTCGGTTCCGTCGTCATCGCGGTGGCCATCGGGGTGATCTTCGGCGTCTATCCGGCCAGCCGGGCGGCCCGCCTGGCGCCCATCGACGCGCTGCGCAGCGAATGATATGCCGGCCGCGCGGTGGTTACCCCGCAACGTATTTCGATCCAATCGTGCGAACCAACACCTTCAGTGAGGACCACACCATGACCGACTCACCGCTCACCGCCCACCGTTTCGCACCGAAGTCCACGGTGGTGCGAGCCGTCGCCGCCGTCGCGGCCTGCGCGATTCTGGTGGCCGGCTGCGGCAGCTCGGACGCCGGCGCAGCCGGCATCGCGGCCACCGCCCCGGCTGCCGCCGGCGCCGCCCGAACAGGGCCTGCGCAGGCGCGTCAGCCGGCCGCCCCTACTGCGTCGGGCACGATCGCCTCGATCATCGGAACCCTGCTGCAGGTTCAGGGCAGCACCAGCCAGACCGCGGTGACCTACACCGGCACCACCACCTTCACGACGGCCGAGGCCGCGGCACTGTCCGAGGTGACCGTCGGATCGTGCATCTCCTCGTTCACCGGAGTCGCAGCCGGCGGGTCAGCGGGCGCGGCCACCAGTTCCGATGCCGCGTCGGCACCCACCACAGCAAGGACCACAGCGACCAGGGTGGCGATCACCGACGCCGTGAACGGCGCCTGTGGCAATCCCGGATTCGGTGGGGGCCCGGGCGGTGGACCCGGCGCGGCGGCGCCGAGCGGCGCGCTGCCTTCCGACTCCGCCGCACCGACCAACGCCGCGGCGCCGACCGGTGGTTCGGGAGCCGTCGTACTCCCTGGAGGTTTCGGGAACCGGGTTTCCGGACTGGTGACCGCCGTTGACGGTTCCACCATCACCGTGACCACCGCCGGTCAGGTCCCCGGCCCGGCAACCGTCACCGTCGCTGGCGACACCACCTACACCAAAACGGTTTCCGCCGATCCGACCGTGTTGGTCGTCGGGCAGTGCGCGCGGGCGGTTGGCGCCGAAGATTCCTCCGGTGAGTTGACCGCAACTTCCATCGCGGTCAGCCAACCCGGCACCACGGGTTGCAACACCGGCTCCGGTCGGGGCCCCGGCGGTGGCCGAGGCAACCGCGCCGGTGGTCAGGGTTCGGCGGCTTCGACAAGTGCGACCACCGCCAATGGCTGAGGACGCTGTCCCCACGGCCGCTGTCGGCCCGCGGAAGGCGCGGGCGCGGCGTCGTCGGAGGCGCCGAACCGTCGCCGGAATCGGTGTCCTGACCGCCGCGCTGCTGATCGGCGGCGGTGTCGCCGTTGCCACCAATGGTTCGGCCAAACCGACCTATCGGACAGCGGTGGCGGCTCAGGGGTCCGTCACCCAGACCGTCAGCGGAGTCGGCACGGTCAGCTCGGTGAATCGGGTCGCCGCGTCCTTCGCGGTCGCCGGGACGGTGGCCACGGTCCCGGTCAAGGTCGGCGACACAGTAGCCGCGGGACAGGTCATCGCAACCCTTGCCGCCGACGCACTGCAATCAGTGCTCGATGACGCCAACGGTGCGCTGAGCAAGGCGCAGGACACGTTGGCCATCGATCTGGCGAGCCAGACCGCTGACACCACCACGACGACCAGCACCACCTCGGCCAGCACCGCCCCGACAACTGCGGCTGCCGCCGGCGCGAGTAGCCGGTCCAGCGGCGCCGCTGCCACCAGCAGCGCCGCCACCGATGCGGCGGCGCCGACCAGCACCGCCGCCGCCGCTCCTTCCTCGACCGATAGCGGCGGAGCCACGGCGGCCTTGGTCGTCGCGGTCAGGACCGCACAGTCCGACGTGATCGCTCAGCAACGGACCGTGGACGCCGCGATCACCAAGGCCAAGGAAAACATCGAGACGGAGAATACGACGTGCGCGGGCATCATCGGCGTGGCCACCACCACCTCGATCACCCCGGATCCGACCTCGACCAGCAGATCGACCAGCACGCCTGCTACCGCCGACTGGACAGACGCCGACAGCAGTCCGGTCGACCCGACCCGCACCGACCCGACGACCGCCGACTCGACGACCGCCGACTCGACGACCGCCGACTCCACGACCGCCGACTCCACGACCGCCGACTCCACGACCGCCGACTCCACGACTGCCGACTCCACTACCGCGGCGGGCACCGACAGCGGAACCACCAGCTCAGCAGTAACCACATCGGCCACGGCCGCCGCGGCCACCGAATTGGCAGCCTGCCAACAGGCGATCAGTCTCGTGCTGACCGACCAGACCGCGGTCGCCCAAGCCCAGAGCGACCTGCTGACCGACATCAACTCGCTCAACACTTCGGTCGGTGCGTTGTCCGTCGCCGGTCAATCTGCGGCGAGGTCGAGCGCTCCGGCCACCACCACCACCCCCGGCCCGACCCGCACGGGCTCCGTGGCGGCGGCCGGCGGAACCGGGCCGGTCACCTCCGCCACCGCAACGGCCCCCACCGGAACGTCCGCTGCGTCGCCTTTATCGGGGGCCGCCACCCGGACCGGGAGTACCTCCACCGGCACCGGGTCGGCCGGTTCGGCCGCCAAGACCAGTTCGACCCCGGCGACGGCCGAGGACATCGTCGCCGATCAGGCCCAGATCGACCTGGCGACCGCCAACGTCGCGATCGCCCAGGCCGACCTCAACCGGATCACGCTCACCGCGCCGCTCGCCGGCACGGTGGCGCTGGTATCGATGAAGGTGGCCGACTCGGTGTCGGCGTCGTCCTCGACCAGCACCATCACGATCATCAACGACGGCGGCTACCAGGTGACCACCAGCGCCGCACTGTCGGTGATCGACAAGATCAAGGTCGGCGACAACGCTGCGGTCTCGGTGAGCGGCTCGGCCACGCCGCTGCCGGGCGTCGTCTCCGCGATCAGTGTGCTCAAGAGTTCGTCAACATCCACCAGCACGACCTACCCGGTGACGATCCTGCTCGACAAAACCGATCTGACGCTCTACAACGGTTCGAGCGGTTCGGTGCAGATCACCGTCGGTTCGGTTGACAACGTGCTCACCGTGCCGAGCTCGGCGATCCACGTCGACGGCTCGACGCACACGGTTTCGGTACTGGCGAGCGGGGTTTCCACCGTCACGCCGGTCGAGGTCGGTTCGGTCGGCACCGATCTGACCGAGATCACCTCGGGTCTGAGCGCAGGTCAGGTGGTTGTGCTGGCCGATCTGACCAAGGCGCTGCCCACCGCTACGACAGCCTCCAGTTCGCGCAACATCTTCGGTGGCACCGGCAATACGGGCGGCACCGGACGGGTCGGCACCGGTGGTGCCCGCGGCGGCACGGGAGCTCGGGTCGGCGGCTGATCCCGATCCGGCAGTTAGATTGGGGCGTGCCAGACAGGGAGCGCGGCGGCGGAGACCGCCTCACCACCGGGCTGACGATTCTGCTCGGCGCGCTGGCCTCTTTCGGCCCGCTGTCGATCGACATGTACCTGCCGGCATTGCCGGAGCTCGGCACAGCCCTCGACGCATCGCCGTCTGCTGTACAGCTCACGCTCACCGCCTGCACCGTGGGTCTCGGTGTCGGTCAACTGGTGGCCGGTTCACTGTCGGATGTGTTCGGGCGCAGGCGGCCGCTGCTGATCGGCGTCACCGTGTTCACGGTCTTCTCGGTGGCCTGTGCCCTGGCCCCGACGCTCCCGCTGCTGGTGCTCTTCCGCTTCCTGCAGGCTCTCGGTGGCTCGGCCGGCATCGTCATCTCCCGAGCCATCGCCCGCGACCTGCGCTCCGGGGCGGCGCTGGCCAGGCTGTTCTCCATCCTGATGGTGGTCAACGGGGCGGCACCCATCCTGGCGCCGCTGATCGGCGGTCAGTTGGCTCGGTTCACGTCCTGGCGCGGGGTTTTCGTGGTGCTCGCTGCCATCGGACTGATACTGGTGGTCGCGTCGGCCCGGGTCGCCCCCGAGACGCTGTCGGCGGCGCGCCGGGTTCCGGGCAGCCTCGGTGTGACGTTCGCCGTGTACCGGAAGTTGCTGCGGGACCGGGAATTCATGCTGCACGTGCTGACCGGCGCGTTGGCCTTCGCGACGATGTTCGCCTACATATCAGGGTCACCGTTCGTGATGGAGGACGTCTACGGGATGTCACCTCAGGTGTTCAGCCTGGCCTTCGGCGTGAACTCGGCCGGGATCATCGCTTTCAGTTTGACCAACAGGGTGATGTCGTCATACGCCGCCATTCGGGTCGGCCTCGGGCTGATCGCGGCCGGCGCGCTGACGGTGGCGGCTGCGGGCCTGTTCCACGGCAGCGTGTGGCTGGTCCTGGCCGGCTTCTTCGCGGTCACCGCCGGGTTCGGATCGACCGCGCCGAACACCGCAGCGCTGGCGCTGTCCGATCATCCGGACATGGCCGGCTCGGCGGCGGCGGTCTACGGCGCCGCGCAGTTCGTGCTGGGCGGCCTGCTCGGCCCGCTCGCCGGGATCGGCAGCGGGCGCAGCGCGCTGCCGCTCGGGCTGGTGCTGGTTGGCATTGCGACCGCGGCAACCGGGATCGGGTTGGCGGCAGTCCGGAGCACGAAGCGCTGAGCTGTCCGACGGACCGAGTTTTTCGCTGAGTGCCGTGGGCGCCGCTTGGCCTCCCCGGGGCGCGGGCAGACTGAGCCCATGACCACCTTGGGCATCATGGCCGCGGACAGCCCGGCCGACGTCGAGCGCGGCCGCGCACTGAAGAAGATGAAGCTGTTCGCCACCTCGCTGCTGGTGGTGATGGCGGTCATTTTCGTCGTGGCCTGGACGCTGGAAGCGAAATATCCGTGGGTTGGGTACGTGCGGGCAGCCGCCGAAGCCGGCATGGTCGGTGCGCTGGCCGACTGGTTCGCCGTCACCGCGCTGTTCAGGCGTCCGCTGGGGCTGCCGATCCCGCACACCGCGATCATTCCCGAGCGGAAGGCGGCGATCGGCTCCTCGCTGAGCGAGTTCGTCGCCGACAATTTCCTGAACGAGGAAGTGGTGCGGGACAAGCTGTCCCGGCTGGAGATCGCGTCCAGAACGGGCGCCTGGCTGAGCAGGGAAAGTGGCTCGTCCCGGGTCACCGCGGAGTTGGCCAACGCGGTGAAGGGAATTGTGAACGTCTTGGACGACGATGACATCGCCGAGATCATGGCCGGGATGATCCGTCGACGAACCGAGGAAATCCAAGTCGGCCCACCGCTGGGCCGGATCATCGGTGACGTCATCTCGCGCGGCGACCATCGCGATCTGGTCAACGTGCTGGTCGAGCGGCTCTATGAGTGGGTGGTACGGAACGAGGCCCTGGTGTCCGGCGCGGTGCGCAACCGGGCTCCGTCCTGGACGCCGAAGTTCGTCGACTCATTGGTCAGCGACAAGCTGTACCGCGAGATCGAGCACTTTCTACGGGCCGTTCGGGATGACGAACACCATCAGATCCGGGTGGCGCTGGACCATTTCATCACCGATCTGGCCGAGGACCTGCAACACGATCCACGAACCATCGCCCGGGCCGAGGAGGTCAAGCGCCGCATCATCGAGAACCCACATGTGCAGACGCTGGTGGGGTCGGCGTGGACGTCGGTCAAAACGGTGGTCCTGGAAGCTGCGGCCGATCCGGACTCCGTGCTGCGTCGCAGGCTGACCGATTCCATTCAGGAATTCGGCCGAAAGCTGGTGCAGGACAGGGGCCTGGCGGCCAAGATCGACCACTGGATCACCGACGCCGCGGGCTATGCATCGCGCCGCTATGCCCGCGAGGTTGCCGGCATCATCGACGACACGGTGGCCAACTGGGATGGCGAAGCCACCAGCCGCAAGATCGAACTTCTCGTCGGGCGGGACCTGCAGTTCATCCGGATCAACGGGACGGTGGTCGGCGCGCTGGCCGGCCTGATCATCTATACCCTTGCCCATCACTTCCTCGGCTGAGCGGGCGGGATCGGCCGAGCCGGGTGATCATCGAATGATGACCCCCGCGCCGAATCGACCGCTGATCACCATGGACCTGGTCGTCCTGGACACGCCGGACCCGCCCGGCCTGGCCCGGTTCTACGCCGACCTGCTCGGCTGGCAGATCGTTCGGACCGATGATGACTGGGTCACCGTCCGCGGCGACAACGGCACCGGCCTGGCCTGCCAACTGGCAACCGACTTCGTGCCGCCGACGTGGCCGGAAAACCAGGTTCCGCAGCAGTCGCATCTCGATCTGGATGTGGTTGACCTGGACGAAGGGGAGGCCTACGCGCTGTCGGTCGGCGCCCGCAAGGTTGCCGGCCCGATCGTCAGCGATAGCTTCCGGGTCTACCTGGACCCGTCCGGGCACCCGTTCTGCCTCTGCCTGGCGGGCGGGGCCTGACTGGTTCGGTGGCGGCAAGTGCCTCCACCGATTCAACTCACCAGTGCGCCGGCGACGGGCGCGAGCAGGTCAGACCGACCCGGCGGCGGCGCGCAGCGGCGCGAGCGCGGTGCTCCAGGCGACAACCTGATTGAGCAGCGTGTCGAGAGCGGGCACGTTGTAGTCGCCCGGTTTGAAGGTCTGGAAGTTCTCGAACTCGGTGATCAGCGACAACGTGACCTGCTGGCGAACGTCGGCCATCTGCAGTTCGCCGGCGACCAGTCGCAGCTGCTCAACGGCCCGGGCACCGCCGACCGAGCCGTAGGACACGAAGCCGACCGCCTTGTTGTTCCACTCGGCGTACAGATAGTCGATAGCGTTCTTCAGCACGCCGGACGTGCCGTGGTTGTACTCCGGCGTCACGATGACGAACCCGTCGAACGAGGCGATCTTCGTCGCCCACTGTTTCGTGTGTTCGTTCTGGTATTGACCGAGCGACGGCGGCAGGGGTTCGTCCAGGTGCGGCAGCGGGTAGTCGCGCAAATCGACGAGTTCGAACTCGGCGTCGTCCCGGTGCGAGGCGATGTCCAGTACCCATTTCGCCACTTGTTCACCGTTACGGTTGGGGCGGGTACTGCCGAGAATGATGCCGATCCGGGTCATGGTGCCCTCCGAGGCTGAATAGTTAGTTGCTACGCGAAGCAAGTATTAGTCAGCGAAGATACTTCGTCAAGCAAGTACCGTGGGTCTCGTGCAGACCAAGCCCCACCAGACGCCCGTTCCGCTGACGGTCGAGGAGGAGGCATTCATGCGCGCGTTCGCCCGGGCGTCACTTGTTGTCCCTCGAGCCCTCGAGGCTGATCTACTGCGCGACCAGAGCATGACCTTGAACGAATACTTCACGCTGGCGCACCTGTCCGAGTCGCCGGGGCGGCGGCTCCGGATGAGCGACCTCGCCGGAGCAGCAAACCTCTCGCTCAGTGGGATGACCCGGATCGTCGATGCCTTGGCCGCTCTCGACCTCGTCCAGCGCGAGCGGTCCGCCGATGATGGCCGTGGCTGGCACGCCGTACTGACCGACTCCGGGCTCGAGCGGCTGCGCCAAGCCTGGCCGACACATCTGGCCAGCGTGCGCCGGAACATGTTCGACCACGTCGGAACCGCTGACCTGCCGGGCTTCACCGCAGCCTTGCAGCGTATCGGTGCCGCGAACGCCTGTGCCGCCCAGACGACCCGTGACTGACGTTGGGACCGGGGCCACCGGCCAACTCAGTCCCGCGGCGGCCCGCTGGTCGTCCGAACCTGGACATAGGTCGGCAGCACCCGGCGCCGCGGTAACGCACCGGCCCGGTGGCTCAGGTAGAGCTCGCCGGCGATCCGACCCTTGTCCATCAGCGGCTGGCTCACTGTGGTCAGCCCGGCGGCGGCCGCTTGCGGGATGTCGTCGTAGCCGGTGATGGTCAAGTCCTCGGGTACGGACAGGCCCCGTTCCCGGGCGGCGGCAAGCGCGCCGAGCGCCATGATGTCCATCAGGGCGCAGACCGCCGTCAGATCGGGCCGGCGGTTGAGCAGGGTGTGCAGGGCATCGGCGCCGGCTGCCTTGGTGTTTCCGGGCCGTTCCTCGACCGGCAGATCGGTGACGCCCACCGCAGCGAGCGCGTCCTGCAGGCCCCGGATTCGGTTCCGATGCACCGAGTCGGCAGCGGTCAGCGTTCGATGCCCCTCGGCCGCGCCCGAGTAGCGCATGCCACCCATCCCGGCGGTGATCACGCCGATCCGCCGGTGCCCGAGCGCGACCAGCACTTCGCCGAGGGCGCGTGACCCGGCGCGATCGTCGGGGCCGACCCAATCGGCGTTACCGACCTCCTGCGGGGCATCGACCACGACGGTGGGCAACTGCCGGTCCAGGATCTGCTTCAGGTGCGGGTCGTCGTCCGGTACGGAGTAGACGACGAATCCATCGACAACGGCGTTGCCGACCGCGCTGGTCGCTTTGCCCGAGGTCTGAGCAGAGATCAACAGCAGGTTCAGGCCCGCCGTCTGGCAACTTGTCGTGAGCCCTTCGAGAAACGCGACGGCCGCCGGATCGCGAAAAGCGTAGGAGAGTTCGTCGGTGAAGAGCAGCCCCAGTGTGTCGGTTCGGCCGCGGCTGAGCTGACGCGCCGCCGGGTCCGGTCCGGCATAGCCCTGGCGCTCGGCCTCGGCAAGTACCCGAGCCTTGACTCCGGCCGACACCCGGTCCGGCCGGTTGAACGCATTCGACACGGTCGCGGTGGAGACGCCCAGAACGGCGGCAACTGTGGCAAGCGAGGGCCTGCCGCTGGATCGTCGGGCCATGGCCAGGACTGTACCGGACTATTTAAGGCTTAAGTGACGGTGGTCCGAGCGATCCTTGACAGTGCGGCAGGACGTGCTCAGATTCATGGCACGTCGCGTAAGGCGGTTGACATCAGCAGCCGTTAAGCGGTTAAATTGAAAGGCTCCCCAGCCATCTCCCGAGAAAGTCCACCTCACGTGTCACTTGCCGCCCACGCGATCGCCCCGCAGACTCCTGCCGACCCAGCAAAGTCGTCCGCCTGGTGGCGGTCAGCGGTGATCTATCAGATCTATCCGCGAAGCTTCGCCGATGCCAACGGCGACGGAATCGGTGACCTCGCGGGCGTTCGGTCGAAGCTGTCCTACCTGGCCGAGTTGGGGGTCGATGCGATCTGGCTGAGCCCGTTCTATCCGTCACCGCAGGCCGATGGTGGCTATGACGTGTCCGACTACCGCGATGTGGACCCGATCTTCGGCACCCTGCAGGACGCCGAGTTGTTGATCGCCGATGCCCACGCGCTGGACCTGCGCGTCATCGTCGACCTGGTGCCGAACCACACTTCCCACCTGCACGAGTGGTTTCGGGCTGCGCTGTCCAGCACAGCCGGCAGCCCGGAACGCGGCCGCTACATCTTCCGCGATGGCCGGGGCGTGGACGGCTCGCTACCGCCGAACAACTGGGTTTCCAACTTCGGCGGACCGGCGTGGACGCGGATCGCCGACGGCCAGTGGTACCTGCACCTGTTCACCCCGGAGCAGCCCGACCTGGACTGGACCAACCCGGAGGTCATCGCGGAATTCCAGGACATTCTGCGGTTCTGGCTCGACCTGGGCGTCGACGGCTTCCGGATCGACGTCGCCCACGGTCTGGCCAAGGACCCGGATCTGGCCGACATCCCCGGTGTGGACGGTCACCTGCTGACGCCGGCCCACACGGGTGAGCATCCGCACTGGGACCGCGACGAGGTGCACGAGGTCTACCGCGGCTGGCGCCGGGTGGTGGACGAATACGCAGGTGACCGGGTGTTCGTTGCTGAGGCCTGGGTACCCAACCCCGACCGGTTCGCCCGCTACCTGCGCGCCGATGAGCTGCACACCGCGTTCAACTTCAACTTCCTCGATGCCGGCTGGGATGCCGCAGTTGTTCGGCGGGTGATCGACCAGACTCTCGCCGAGTTGCGCGAGGTCGGCGCGCCAGCCACCTGGGTGTTGTCCAACCATGACGTGATCCGGCATCCGACGCGTTTCGGCGGTGGCGAACTCGGCCTGCGCCGCGCCCTCGCGGCGACCCTGTTGATGCTCGCGCTGCCCGGCGGCGCCTACCTCTACCAGGGTGAGGAGCTCGGCCTGGAAGAGGTGCTGGATATTCCGGCCGACCTTCGTCAGGACCCGATCTTCGCCCGCACCCGGGGGGAGCGGGCGGGCCGTGACGGTTGCCGCGTCCCGCTGCCCTGGTCGGGGGAGGCCGCGCCGTTCGGCTTCGGTCCGGCGGGCACGCCTTGGCTACCGCAACCCAGTACGTGGTCCGAGCTCAGCGCCGAGTCCGAGGCGCTCGACCCGTCGTCGACGCTGTCCTTCTACCGGGCGGCCCTACGGGCCCGCCGTGCCAACCCCGCACTGGGCGACGGCCCGATCCGGTGGCTCAGCGCGGCGGCCGGGGTGTTGGCCTTCGCCCGCGGTGACGATTTCATCTGCGTGATCAACTACAACGATGAGGCCGTCGAATTGCCGGCAGCGGTTCTCGGCGCCACGTTGATCCTGTCCAGCGGCGCAGATGCCGCTGGTGTCCTGGCCGCCGACACGGCAGCCTGGTACGCGTCGCCCCAGTGAGAACAGGCCCAGAAATGTCCGACCGCACGACCAGCACGCCGACCGCGTCGGCACTGACCCGCAGCCAGCTGACCGGCTGGCGGAACGCGGTGTTCGCGATCTTCGCCCTGTGCGGGCTGGGCATCGCCACCTGGCTGGCCCGCACTCCGGCCATCCGCGACCTGCTGCACGCCAGCACCGGCGAGATGGGCCTCATCGTCTTCGGGCTGGCCGTGGGGTCGATCGGCGGGTTGGCGTTGTCCAGCCATGCGCTGGCCAGATTCGGCTCCAGGACCACCATTCTGGCGTGTCTGCTGATGATGTTCTTCGGTCTCACGGTGGCCGGATTCGGCGCCACGGTGCTGGGCAGCGCGCCGGTGGTGGTGCTCGGTCTGGTGATCTTCGGCGCCAGCAACGGGGCCTGCGACGTTTCGATGAACGTCGAGGGAGCAGCGAACGAACGGGCACTCGGCCGGACCGTCATGCCGTTGTTCCATGCGGCTTTCTCCGGCGGGACGATGATCGGTGCCGGGCTCGGCGCGCTGGCCGAACACGCGGGAATCTCGGTGCTGCTGCACGTCAGCGTGGTGGGCGTGGTGATCGCCGTCGCTGGGATCTTTACCGTCCCGCACCTGCAGCCGCACCCCGATGCGCCCACCGATGAGCAGTCCCATGCGGCCAATGGCTGGCGCGGCCGGCTGGCCATCTGGAAGGAACGGCGCACCCTGCTGATCGGCGTCGTGGTGTTGGGGATGGCCTTCGCCGAAGGCTCCGCCAACGACTGGCTGGCGCTGGCGATGGTGGACGGCCACCATGTCAGCAACGCCGCCGGCGCCTTCGTCTTCGGCATCTTCGTCACTTCGATGACCGTCGGCCGGATTGCCGGGGTCAAGCTGCTCGACCACTTCGGCCGGGTGCCGGTGCTCCGGGTATCCGCGGCCCTGGCGGTCGCCGGATTGTTGATCGTGATCTTCGTATCTGCCCCGGCGCTGGTCGTGTTCGGCGTGGTGCTGTGGGGCCTCGGCGCGGCGCTCGGATTTCCGGTGGGCATGTCCGCCGCTGCCGACGATCCGGCGACGGCGGCCGCCAGGGTCAGTGCGGTCGCCACCATCGGCTACCTCGCGTTCCTGGTCGGCCCGCCGGTGATCGGTCTGCTCGGCCAGCATGTCGGCCTGCTGCACGCCCTGCTGGTCGTGCTGACCCTGGTGACCCTGGCCGGGCTGCTCTCCGGTGCCGCCCGCGAGCCGGCGCGGTCGCAATAGGGCCGGTTCGCGGTGATCAGCCGCTGCTGATCGCCGCGCGTAGCTTCTTGAGCGCGTGTTCGCTGTCGACCGACCGGATCGTGCCGCTCTTGGCCCGCATCACCAGTGACTGGGTGGTGGCTCCGCCGGCGATATAGCGAACACCTTCGACCAGTTCGCCGTCCGTGATGCCGGTGCAGACGAAGAAGGCGTTCTCCGTCTTGACCAGGTCGTTGGTGGTCAGCACCCGGTCCAGGTCGTGGCCGGCTTCGATTGCCCGCTGCCGCTGGACGTCGTCCTTGAACCAGAGCTTCGTCTGCATGGCGCCGCCGAGCGCGCGCATCGCACACGCTGTGATGACGCCTTCGGGGGTGCCGCCGACGCCCATCATGATGTCCACCCCGATCTTGGGGCGGGCGGCCATGATCGCGCCGGCCACGTCTCCGTCGCTGATGAACTTGATCCGGGCGCCGGTGGATCGAACCCGGTGCACCAGGTCGGCGTGCCGTGGCCGGTCCAGGATGCAGACGGTGACATCCTCCGGGTCCTTGCCGAGCGCCTTGGCCACCGTGCGGACGTTGACCTGCGGCGGAGCCTCGATGTCGATCGAATCGGCGGCCTCGGCGCCGACGACGATCTTGTCCATGTAGAACACATCCTGCGGGTTGAACATCGATCCCCGCTCGGCAATGGCGATCATCGCCAGGGCGTTGGGCATGCCCTTGGCCAGCAGCGTGGTGCCGTCCACCGGATCGACCGCGACATCGTATTCCTGCCCTGTGCCATCCCCGACATGTTCGCCGTTGTGCAGCATCGGCGCCTCGTCCTTCTCACCTTCGCCGATGACGATTACTCCGCGGAAGGCCACGGTGGCGAGCAACAGGCGCATCTGGTCGACCGCGGCCTTGTCGCCGCTCTCCTTGTCGCCCTTGCCCGCCCAGCGTCCGGCTGCCATCGCCGCGGCCTCGGTGACCCGCATGAGATCAAGCCCAAGGTTCCGAGCGGGCAGCTGATATTGAGTGCGGTCGGGCGAATCGGTCATGACGTCCTCTTCATTGAGCACCGTTCGGCGATGAGCGGCGCGACGGGTTTGTCCGGCAGTCTCCCTAGTATCGACGTACCTCGGTAAGCACGCTCGCTGTCCGCCCTGCGAAACCGAGCGTCAGCCCACCGGTTAACCTGTGCGGCGCGAATCGGCGCGCCGACCGGGTGCGATCACTGCGAAAGGTACGCCGCCGTGAGTGAACTGGTCACCGTTCCCGGTACCCACAACGTGGCGATGGGATGCCCGGGCAATTGGCAGCCCGACTGCGCCCGGGCGGCGCTCAGCGAGCAGAGCGACGGCCGTTTCGCCGGCACCTTCGATCTGCCGGGCGGCGACTACGAATACAAGGTCGCGATCGGTGGCGGCTGGGATGCCAACTACGGCGCCGACGGCCAGTGGTTCGGCCCGAACATCGTGTGCGATTGGGCTGGCGGCGCGATCACCTTCCGCTACGACCCGTCGACCCATCTCGCCGAGTGCACAGCGGGCGGCGGCGTCGAGGCACAGTGGGTGCGGAGGCAGATTGTGCTGATACCGGCAGACTCGCCACAACTCTCGGCCACGCAGCGACGAGAGCTGAGCTGGGATCTGCATTGCGCGCCGTCCGGCGGCCAGATCGTCGGTGTCGGGCTGCTGCCGAACCGGGCGAGTCGGCTGGCGGTGACCGAACTTCCGGCGGACGTTGCGCTGAAGTTCCCGGCGCTGGCGGGCTACCTGGCGCTCGCGGTGGAGCAGCCGGCGGTGGCCGAGGAGGCGCTGACCGGGCAATTGCTGGTGGTCGGCACCACTGCGGCCGGGGAGGTGAGGTACATCAGCGGTGTGCAGATCCCCGGCGTGCTGGACGATCTGTATGCCGAGCGGGCCGTGTCACGGGTCTTCGGCGCCGACTGGTCCGGCCGGACACCGACGTTGACGGTGTGGGCGCCGACCGCCAAGCAGGTGAAATTGCTGCTGTGGCCGGGCGCTGATGTCTCGATCGCGCCGCAGCAGCTCCCGATGTCCCGGGGCGCGGACGGCAGTTGGGTGGCCGTTGGCGATCCGAGCTGGGTCGGCGCCGCTTATCAGTACCGGATCACGGTCTATGCGCCCAGCACGGCCCGGGTCGAGATCAACGAGGTGACCGATCCGTACTCGGTGGCATTGACCGTGAATTCCACCCATTCGGTGCTGGTCGACCTGAATGATCCGCGTTTCCAGCCCGAGAGATGGCTGCGCGCAACGCCTCCGGCGGTGCCCCGGACGGTCGACCGGACCATCTACGAGCTGCACGTCCGGGACTTCTCGGTGGCCGATCAGTCGGTTCCGGCGGAGTTCCGCGGGCGCTATGCGGCCTTCACCGTGGCCGATAGCGCTGGTGTCTCGCATCTGCGAGCACTGGCCGCGGCGGGGCTGAATACCGTTCATCTGTTGCCCACCTTCGACTTCAGCTCGGTTCCGGAGGCCGCCGATCAGCACACCACCCTCGACCTCACGCATCTCCCGGCCGATTCGGCTGAGCAGCAGGCCCTGATCGCGGCGATCGCCGACAACGATCCGTACAACTGGGGATACGACCCATTTCACTGGCAGACGCCGGAAGGTTCGTACGCGACCCCGGCCGACGAGCCGGGCGGCGCGCGGCTGGCGGAGTTCCGGTCGATGGTCGGCGCCCTGCACGAGATCGGCCTGCAGGTCGTGCTCGATCAGGTCTACAACCACACCGCCGCCGCCGGGCAGGCCGAAAAATCGCTGTTGGACAGGGTGGTTCCCGGCTACTACCACCGGTTGTGCGCAGTCGGGCTCGTCGAGAACTCGACCTGCTGTTTCAATGTCGCCACCGAGCACGCACTCGCCGAGAAGCTGATGGTGGATTCGATTGTGCTGTGGGCCAGGCACTATCGGGTCGACGGGTTCAGATTCGATCTGATGGGGCACCATTCGAAGGCCAATCTGCTGGCCACCCGCGCCGCGCTGGATGTGCTGACGACGGCGGCTGACGGTGTCGACGGCCGCGAAATCTACCTCTACGGCGAAGGGTGGAATTTCGGCGAGGTCGCCGACGACGCATTGTTCGTGCAGGCTCGCCAAGGCAACCTGGGCGGGACCGGTATCGGCACTTTCAACGATCGGCTCCGCGATGCGGTACACGGCGGAGGGTCCTCGGACGCCGAACAACGGGTCCAGGGGTTCGGTACCGGACTGTTCACCGATCCCAATGACGTGTCGCGGCAAGACGACATGGCCTCGCAGCTGTCCTGGCTGCGACATCTGACCGACCTGGTTCAGCTCGGTCTGGCCGGCAACCTGCGGTCGTTCGTCATGCGCTGCGGTGACGGCCGACGGCTGCGGGGCGATCAGCTCGACTACAACGGCCAGGCTGCCGGCTACGCGGATCAGCCGGATGAGGTCGTCAATTATGTGGACGCGCACGACAACCAGACGCTGTTCGACATTCTGACCCTGCGCTTGTCGGGCGAGACGTCGATGGCCGATCGGGTGCGGATGAACACCGTCTGCCTGGCGACGGTGGCGCTGTCCCAGTCGGCGTCCTTCTGGCAGGCCGGCACGGACATCCTGCGGAGCAAGTCCTTCGACGTGGACAGTTACAACTCGGGCGACTGGTTCAATTCGATCGACTGGACCGGCCAGCACAACGGCTTCGGTCGGGGCCTGCCGCCGGCCTCCCGGAACCTGTCGCGGTGGCCGACCCAACGCGAGTTCCTCGGCGACCCGACCAACCGGCCCGCTCCGGTGGACATTGCCGCGGCGGCGGCGGCGGCCCGGGAGCTGCTGCGGTTGCGGGCCTCCACGCCGCTGTTCCGCCTGGGCAGCGCGGAGTTGATCAGGGACCGACTGCAATTTCCGATCAGTGGCCCGTCGGCCGAGCCAGGCGTGATCCTGATGAGCATCGACGACACCGTCAGCGCCGGTGGCACGGTGCTCGATGCCCAGATCGACGCTGTCATCGTGGTGTTCAACGCCACGCCGCACCCGATCACCCAGACCGCTGCGACCCTGGCCGGACGCGAGTTCATCCTGTCGCCGATCCAGGCAGCAGGTGCCGATCCGGTCGTGGTCGCCACCACGTGGGACGCTGCCACCGGCACGGTGTCGGTGCCCGGGCGTACCGTCGCGGTGCTGGTGCAGCCGAGCTGAGCGCACCGGACCGAAAACTTCTCGCCGCCGCGATGGTGGCCCCGAGAGGAACGAAGGGGTGCGAAGTGACCATGTCCGGCAGTGCCATGCACGGGAACTGGCGGTCCGCCCACCAGGACAGTTCGGTGGTCGGCCACAAGCTGACATCGGGCACCCTGCGACGGGTGGCGTCCTTCGCCCGGCCGTTCCGCCGGGAGATCAGCATCTTCCTACTGGTCACCGTGTTGTCCTCGGTGATCGCGGTGGTGACGCCGCTGTTGGCCGGCGGGGTGGTGAACCAGATCTCCGGCGGCACAGTTCGGGTGGTGGTCCGACTGGCGCTGGTGATCGGCGCGCTGGCGGTGTTCGACACCGGCCTCTCGCTGGTGTCCCGATTCTACTCATCCCGGATCGGCGAGGGCCTGATCTACAACATGCGCACCCAGGTGTTCGAGCACGTGCAGCAGATGTCGCTCGCGTTCTTCACCCGAACCCAGACCGGCGCGCTGGTCAGCCGACTCAACAATGACGTCATCGGCGCGCAGCAGGCGTTCACCTCGACGTTGTCCGGTGTGGTGTCCAACGTGATCGGGCTGATCCTGACCGCCGCGGTGATGTTCACCCTGTCCTGGCAGGTGACCACGTTGTCGCTGATCCTATTGCCGATCTTCGTCCTGCCGGCCCGCTGGTTCGGACGAAAGCTGCAGGCGCTGACCAGAGAGAGCTACAACCTCAACGCCTCGATGAACACCACCACCACCGAACGGTTCAACGTCTCGGGCGCATTGCTGGTGTCGCTGTTCGGCCGCCCCCAGCAGGAGGCCGAATCATTCCGCGACCGGGCCGGACGAGTCCGGGACATCGGCATCAAGTCGGCGATGTACGGCAGGGTGTTCATCGCCGCGCTGACCCTGGTTGCTGCCCTGGCGCAGGCTCTGACCTACGGGCTGGGCGGCGCGCTGGCCATCAACGGGGCGATGAATGCCGGTGATGTCGTGTCGCTGGCACTGCTGCTGACCAGGCTCTATGGTCCGCTGACGGCTCTCTCGAACGTCCGGGTTGACGTGATGAGCGCCCTGGTTTCATTCGAGCGCGTCTTCGAGGTGCTGGACCTCAAGCCGCTGATCGCGGACCGGGACGGGGCGCCCGACCTGCCCGCGGATTCCCGGTCGATCGAATTCCGGGACGTCCACTTCTCCTACCCGGGAGCGGACGAGGTATCGCTCGCGTCGTTGGAGGACGTCTCGGTGCCCGACCACAGTCCGCGGCACGCCGTGCTCCACGGGGTGTCGTTCAAGGCCGAACCCGGTCAGCTGATAGCCCTGGTCGGGCCGTCCGGCGCCGGCAAGACGACGATTTCCCAGCTCGTTCCGCGGATCTACGACGTCAACGAGGGTGCGGTGCTGATCGGCGGCCACGACGTGCGCGACGTGACGATGCAGTCGCTGAGATCCTCGATCGGCGTTGTCGCCCAGGACGCCCACCTGTTCCACGACACCATCCGGGCCAACCTGCTGTTCGCCCGGCCGGCGGCCTCCGACGAGCAGATTCGGGCGGCCCTGGTGGCGGCCCAGATAGGGCCGATGGTGGCCGAGTTGCCGCAGGGCCTGGACACCGTCGTGGGCGATCGCGGCTATCGGCTTTCCGGTGGGGAGAAGCAGCGCCTGGCCATCGCCCGGGTACTGCTGAAGGCGCCGGCGATCGTCATCCTCGACGAGGCAACCGCGCATCTGGACAGTGAGTCGGAGGTCGCGGTCCAGCGGGCGCTCAATGCTGCGCTCGTGGGCCGGACGTCGCTGGTGATCGCGCACCGGTTGTCCACGGTGCGCGGCGCCGACAAGATCCTGGTGATCGACGACGGCCGGGTGGTGCAGAGCGGCCGGCACAGCGAATTGCTGGCCACCGGCGGCCTGTACGCCGAGCTGTACCGGACCCAGTTCCAAGGTCAGGGCGACGAGGTCCCGGTGTAGGGCCCCGGCTTGGTCACGGGGGCGAGCACCGCGACCGCCGAAGCTGGTCGGCATCGACGGGACCTACGACCGCGGTCGCATGGTCACCTCGGTCAGCACCGCATCGGCGGGGGTGGTCAGAATGTGATGGATCAGCCAGGCTACCGTCTCCGGCTGCAGATAGCGCTCGGGCTGGTAGCTGGCGCCTTCCTGAGCCCGCAGGGCCCGCTGCATGTCGGTGGCTACCCGGCCGGGGTACACCGTGCTGACCCGCAGATCCGGTTCCTCCGCGCGGAGCGAATCGGCGAGTGCGCGCAGCGCGAACTTCGTCGCCGCGTAGACGGTGCTGTTCGGGCTGGCCGAGAGTCCCTGGCCGGAATTGACGAACACCACACTGCCGCGGGCCGCGCGCAATCCTGGTAGCAGGAGCCGGGTCAACTCGGCCGCCGCGGTCACATTGATCTCCAGGTGGCGGTGCCAGGAATCGACGTCGGACGCGGCGAGGGCGCCGCGGGTGGCGATGCCCGCGCAGTGGATCACGCCGTCGAGCTCCGGATAGATCGGGACACGGGTGGCCAGCGCCGATGCGTCGGACAGGTCCACGACGATCCGCTCGGCTACCGGCAGCGCGGCCAGCGTCTTTTCGTCCCGGCCGAGCGCGATGAGCTCGTGATGCGGGCTTAACCTGTCGACGAGGCAACGGCCGATGCCGCGACTGGCGCCGGTGATGAGGTAGCTGCCCACAGGTGCGAGCGTAGGCGGCGGCGGGCTGGAATCGAAGTGTTGATAGGGAACTGGAGCGAACATGACCATCCGGATTCGGACGATCACCGTCGACTGCGCCGATCCCTATCGGTTGGTCCGGTTCTGGTCGCAGGTGACCGGGTACCACGACGATCCGCGCAATCCGAACGCGCCGGATGACCCGGAGGGCTACCTGCTCGGCCCGGCCGGCGCCCCGGCGCTGCTCTTCATCCCGGTGCCGGAGGGCAAGACGGTCAAGAACCGTATCCATCTGGATGTGACACCTACCGAACGAACTCGCGACATGGAGGTCGCCTGGCTCGTCACCGTCGGTGCATCGGTCGTCGACGATCTGCGAAATCCCGATGGCACCGGCTGGGTGGTGATGGCGGACCCCGAGGGCAACGAGTTCTGCGTCGAACGCAGTGAAGGCGAGCGCTCGGACTAGCCCGGTAGGAATGGACGGATCTGCCCATCTGGATGGCGCTCGGATTGGCCGGGATTCTGGCGGTATTGACCGGCCCTCTGCCTGCTACGGACGCGCGCGAAGCAGTGCTGGTCCGCGGCGGCCCGATCCTCGGATTTCTGGTCGCGGTGACCCTGCTGGCCGAACTTGCCGATAAGGCGGAGTCTTCGACTCCGCCGCCGAACCTGCTTGCGTTGCAACGGGAGCAGATGCACACCGTCTAGTTCGTCGGCCGGATGGCGCCGCCCGCGCTGATCGCCTCCTGGGCCGGGCTGATGGTCACCTCCTGAAGCTCCTGGTGATGGTGTCGTGGCCGCCGAGGCCCGCTCGCCCGGCATGCTGGTCGGGTGAGTGCCGCCCGCTTCGAACCGCTGACGCCCGCGGCGTTGGTGGCCCGGCTGGCCCGCCGCATCGACGGGTTGGGCCCGGACCGGTTACTGGTCGGGTTCGACGGTGACGATTCCGTCGGCACCGCCGATCTGGCGGATCGGGTGGCCGAGGCACTGCTCGGCCGTCATCGGCCGGTAGTGCGGGTGAGCACCCGCTGGTGGTGGCGCGGTGCCTCCGTGCGACTGGAGTTCGGCCGCCAGGATCTCGAGTCGCGGCTGACCGGCTGGGTAGACGTGGGCTCGCTGCGCCGGGAGGTGGTCGAGCCGCTCGGCCCGGGCGGCTCGGGGCGTTTCCTGAGCCGGCTGCGGGATCCGCGAACGGATCGCGCGGTGCGTGAGCAGTATCAGCAGACGGGTGAAAGAACGGTGCTGCTGCTCGATGGACCACTGCTGCTGACCCATGAGCTGTCGCTGGACGACGTCGTCCGGATCGGCGTGTCCGCCGGACGGTTGCGCCGCGCGCTACCCGAGGATCGGCAGTGGGAACTCGTCGCCTTCGACGAGTACAGCCGTCGATGGTCGCGCCCACCGGGCGAAGTCGTGGTGTCCTACGACCATCCCGATACGCCGGCAGTTCGGGGTTTGGCGGCCAGGTAGCGATGCGGGAGCCGGGATCCTGTGCCACCTGCCACAGTGGTAGCTGGGTGCTTGCAACAGCAAGCAGACGTGGTTACTCTGGAGTACAGCGGGGCGACACGATCACCGCCTGACCAAGAGCAGCACCGACGACGGCGACCGAAGGGACAACATCATGGACCTGGCACCAGTGCTCGCCCCGGTCCGTGACCTGGGGGCATTCATCCGCGAGCAACGCACCTCCGCGCAAATCTCGCTGCGGCAGCTGGCCAAACGGGCCGGGGTTTCGAATCCTTACCTGAGTCAGGTCGAGCGCGGCCTGCGCAGGCCCAGTGCCGACATCCTGGCGCAGATCGCGCACGGGCTGCAGATCTCGGTCGAGAGCCTGCTCGCGATGGCCGGCATCATCGAGCACCCCGACGCCCCCGCGGTGGTCACGTCGGTCAATGCCGACCCGCTGCTCACCGAGCGGCAGAAGGCCACGCTGCTCGAGGTTTACGCGTCATTCCGGCGGGAAGCCGAGCACGCGATCGCCGCCGCTGCGGCGATCCAACCCGCGCCGCGCGAGACAGATCCCGAACCAGATTCAATCGTCACCGAAGGAGAACACCATGTCGTTCATCACTGACATCCGCGAAGTTTCCGAGTCCGCGCTGGGCCAGGCCGCGGAACGATTCAGCGATCTGCCCCGTCCGCTACTGGCCGCCATCGGCGCCGGCGACTTTGCCGTTGAGCAACTGGCCGAACTACGCGAGGCTCTGACCACTGGAAAGGAGTTCTCCGCGCCGAGCACCGACGACGTCAAGAACGTCGCCGGCGAGGTGCGCGGGTTCGCCAACGATCTGCCGCACCGGATCCAGGAAGCGGCCACCGGGGTCGTCGAATCGGTGCAGAAGTTCGCCGCGGATGCCCCCGCGATGACGCAGCAGTTGGTCGCCCAGCTCCCTGCGATGGTCACCGAGATCCGCGAGGCGCTGTCGGCGGACCAGCTCAGGGGTGCCGTCGACGGATACACCCAGCTCGCCGGCGCCATCTACGGCAGCCTGGCCGACCGCGGCGACAAGACCTGGCACAAGGTGGTTGCCGCGACCGACTCGAAGGTGGTCGAGGCATCTCCGGATGCTCCCGCAGCCGAGCCCGCGTCGATCCCGACCGCAACCCCGATACCAACCCCAGTGAAGGTGGCCGACCAGGCGAAGAAGGCCGCAGTGAAGGCGGCCGCGAAGGCCAAGCCGGCGACTGCCGCCAACCCGGCCCCGCGCCGCAGTGCCTCGGCGAAGCCAGGTCCCAAGCCAGCCACCCGGTCGACGGGTGAAGCCGCGGCGGTCGACGAACACGAAGTCGACCACGCAGATGTCCGCACAGTCGAACATGCCGTCGAACACGAAGTCGAACACGCAGTCGAGTCGCCGATCGTCCAGCCCGAGCCCGCCGACACGACCGTGTGGACCACGGAATCACCGGAGTCGACCGACTCGAACAGCTGATCAGACGCGCCATGGATTACGGACTCCGGTGAGCACACTCCCCGGAGTCCGTAATCTATGGGTGTGGCTATCGCAATCTGGGTGATTAATCTGATCAACGGAGTCCTCGGCGTCGCCGGTGGTCTGCTCGGTGCGTTCGTCGTGGTTGACACCATCACCCGGCGCCCCGATGCATTTGTCGCCGCGGATCGTCAGACCAAGACGGTCTGGATGGCGATCACCGTGGTCTCGGCGCTGATGCTCATTCCGGCGGCGTTCCAGGCATTCATCAGCCCTCAGCAATTGCTCTGGGACGCGGCCGTTGTCGCCTGTCTGGTCTATCTGGTCGATGTTCGCCCACACCTGCGCGACGTCCAGCGCGGAACCCGCTGGTAGCAGCCGGCACGCCTGGAGTCTGATCAGCGCCGCGTAGATTTCCTGCGCGCAGTTTCCTGCCCGACTGGACACCACGAGGCGCTGCGTATCCGACCGATCTCAGCTCTTGGACTTGCCCTTCGCGGATTCCGCCTTGTCGGCGGCCAGCGCTGCCGCCAGAACTGCCTTCTCGGCCGCATCCTCGACCACGACCATCGCGTTGGCCCGGGCATCATTCGCCTCGGCGACCGCGCCGGCCGCGGCCTCCGACCAGACACCCGGGGAGGACACCTGCTTCGGCTCATCCGGCGCGTGGTCGGCGGCGGGGTTCAACGGGTGACCGTGGGCGTGCGGGCCTTCGCCGTCCGCCTGGCTCAGCCGGCGCTTCTCGCGGTTGTACGAGATCCGGATCTCGGTTTCGGCGTCCCCGCGGCCGACCCACATGGCGCCCTCGACCGACTTGCCGGGCTCCAGGTCCTTGTAGACCGTGAAGAAGTGCTCGATCTCGAGCCGCTCGAAACTATTGACATCTCCGATGTCCTGCAGATGGGCCTGCCGGGGGTCGCTGGCCGAGACGCACAGCACCTTGTCGTCCGGACCCGCTTCGTCGGTCATCCGGAACATGCCGATCGCCCGCGCTCGGACCAGGCAACCGGGGAAGGTCGGCTCCGCCAGCAGTACCAGGGCATCCAGCGGGTCGCCATCCTGCCCGAGGGTGTCGTCGATGAAGCCGTAGTCGGCCGGGTACTGGGTAGCCGTGAACAGGGTGCGATCAAGCCGAATGCGGCCCGAGTGGTGGTCCACCTCGTATTTGTTCCGACTGCCTTTCGGGATCTCAACTGTGACGTCGAACTCCACCGGTTCCGCCTTTCGCTCGCTCCGCTGCGAGATTGTGTCAGTGTGCTGATCGTCGTGCTGAGGTCGCGTGCGTGGCCGAAGGGGGCGCCAGCCGGCCGGTGGCGAGCAGATTGTTCGCCGAGCCGGACCGGGCATCACCGTCGGTCGTGGACCAGACTCTAGTCTGGACCCAGGCGCACCGTCAGGTTTGGCGTACCCGTCCGGGCGTGCGCTACGACACCCTGATCGGCACGGGCACAGAAGTTCACGACTGGAGAAGCACTCTTGGCCAAGATTCGCTACCGATCGCGGTACGGCTTTCGCCACAACCGCGGCCTCGTCATCGGCCTCGTCGTGCTGCTGGTGGCCGTGCTCGGTTTGGGCGGCTACCTGGTTCTGCATGATTCACCCGCCGACACGTCCGGCAGCGGCGGATCCTCCTCGGCCAGCGCGAACGCCAACGGAGTGGTCGATCCGCCGGTCGCCGTGGTTCCCGCGGCGATCACCCCACTGAAGCCGACCGGCAATCCGCCCACCGCGGCCGGCATCGATGCGGCGTTGGCCGGTCAGCTCGGGAATACCGGTCTGGCCGATTTCAACGCCTACTTCATCGACCCGGCGACCGACACCGTGCTGCTCGATCGGAATGGTTCGAGCCCGCAGGCACCGGCCTCGGCGATGAAGTTGCTCACCGGCGCCGCCGTACTCACCACTCTCGATCCGCAGAGCCGCTTGGTGACCAAGGTCGTCCAGGGCGACGCGCCCGGCACCGTCGTTTTCGTCGGCGGTGGAGATGTGACGCTGTCCGCCCGCGCGCAGGGCGCCGACACGCTCTACGAGGGAGCACCGTTGGTCAGTGATCTCGCGGCACAGATCATCGCCTCGGGCGTGACCGTCGACAAGATCGTTCTCGACACCTCCCGGTGGACCGGGCCCGACATGGCCGGCGGCTGGAAAGTCATCGACATCGGCAACGAGACAAATCCCGGGTACATCACCCACATGTCCCCCCTGATGGTCGACGGCGATCGATTCCGGCCGGGCATCCGGGACTCCGGCCGCACCGGTACACCGGCGATGACCGCCGGCAAGGCGCTGGCGCTGGCCCTGGGCGTGCCCAATGTGACGATCGAGGCCGACGGGGCCGCGGCGGCCGACGCCACAGTGCTGGGCCAGGTTTCCTCGCAGCCGATCTCGGTGCTGCTCGCGCAGGCGCTGGAGAATTCGGACAACGTACTCGCAGAGGCCCTGGCCCGGCAGGTCGCCATCGCCAAGGGGGCGCCGGGTTCGTTTGTCGGGGCCACCGCCTCAGTCGAGCAGACACTCGGTGAGCTGGGCCTGGACACCACTGGCATCAGGCTGTCCGACTCGTCCGGTCTGTCGTCGCAGGACCTGGTCACCCCCAAGCTGCTGGCCCAGATTCTGGCCGCGTCGGTGAAGGCCACCGACTCGAACATTCGCGACCTGATCATCGGGCTGCCGGTCGCCGGCGCCTCTGGAACCCTGGCCACCCGGTTCAGTGACCCAGGGTCGGCCGCCGGACGAGGCTGGGTGCGCGCCAAGACGGGCTCGTTGGACCTGACCTACGCGCTGGCCGGGGTGGTCCCGGACGCAGACGGTCGGCTTCTGGTCTTTGCGATCATCTCCAACGGGGTCAACAGCACGACGACCAGGCCGGCGCAGGATGCCGTCGTGGCGGGTTTGCGGGCGTGCGGCTGTGCGTGATCAGCGTCCGCCCGCCCCGCACGCGCTGCTCGATTGGGGCCTGGCGGAGGATCAGTCGGATCGGGTCATCGATTGGGTGGCTGCCGTCAAGCTCGGCATCAAGGTTGCCCCGACCGGGCCCGATCTGACCCAGGCGGAGGCCGCCGAAGCCGTCGCGGACCTGCGACGATTCTCGCGCGAGGCCGAGTTGAAGGTCCGCGAGGTGACGGGCCTCGGGGAAGGCCTGCCGGTGCTCGACGGCGTCGTCGTGGACCGCCCGCACTGGATCGCCGCCAGCGCGCAGGGCATGGCCATCCTGTCCGCGCCGATGAGTCGGCGGGTGACCGCCCAGGCCAGGGCCAGGGCGCAGCAGAAATCCGGCGTACGGCGGCACGCCGCGAAGCCACCGAGCGCCGCCGCGGCGGCGCCGATCGGCACGGTGCTCGCCTTCTTGTCGGGCAAAGTTCTTGGCCAGTACGACCCGTTCGTGCCCGATCCGGCGCAGCCCGACCAGCCCGGGCGGCTGCTCCTGGTAGCCCCGAACATCGTCAAGGTAGAGCGCGAACTCGGGCTTGACCCGACCGACTTCCGGATGTGGGTGTGCCTGCACGAGAGCACCCACCGGCTGCAGTTCACCGCCGTCGACTGGTTGCGGGAGTACTTCCGCGGGCTCGTCACCCGGTTTGCCGACGAAGCCGACCTCGACGCCGCCGCGTTGGCAGCCCGGGTCAAGGAAGCCTGGAAAGCGCGTCTCGGGGGCGAGAAGGCGTCGTGGATCGAGTCGACTCAGACGCCTGCGCAGCGGGAGATCTTCGATCAACTCCTGGCGCTGATGACCCTGCTGGAGGGGCACGCCGACTACGTGATGGACGCGGTCGGGCCGGACGTCATCCCGTCGGTGGCGACCATCCGTTCAGCATTCTCGGCTCGTCGACGTCAGGGTGCCGGGCCGATCGACCGGTTCTTCCGCAGGTTGCTCGGAATGGACATGAAGATCAGGCAGTACGTGCAGGGCGGCGCCTTCGTGCACGCCGTGGTGGAACAGGTCGGCATGACGGCCTTCAACGCGGTCTGGGAGCGTCCGGAGAATCTGCCGACCAGGAACGAGATCACCGATCCGGCTGCGTGGGTGGCCCGGATCCAGCCGTGAACGGAGCGGTCGACGCGCCACGCCGATCCAGCGATGGCCCAGCAGCCAGGAGGATCGCCAAGGCGGTCGGCCGCTGGCTCGATGCTCACGCCGCCGTTGGGTCACTGATCACGGTGGCATGTTCGGGTGGCGCCGATTCGCTGGCCCTGGCCGCGGCCACGGCTACCGAGGCGACCAGACAGGGCCACCCGATCGCGGCAGCCACCGTTGACCACGGCCTGCAGGCGGGATCGTCCGATCAGGCCGCGCACACCGCCGAGTTGCTCCGCGAACTCGGATATACGCAGGTCAAGCTGCTCACGGTGACGGTCGGTGGGCGCGGTGGACCGGAGGCGGCAGCCCGCCGTGCGCGCTATGAAGCGCTGCATCCGCTGGCCGGCACCGGCTCGATCCTGCTCGGACACACGCTGGACGATCAGGCCGAGACGGTGTTGTTGGGGTTGTCGCGTGGCTCCGGCCCGCGCTCCATCGCCGGCATGGCCGACTATCAGCGGCCGTACGGGCGGCCGCTGCTCGCAGTGCGCCGAGCCGACACTGTGGCGGCCTGCGCGGAAGCCGGGCTGAGCCCCTGGCAGGACCCGCACAACGATGACCCGGCCTTCACCAGGGTCCGGCTCCGGCACGAGGTGCTGCCGCTACTGGAGGAGGTGCTCGGCGGCGGCGTGGCGGCCGCGCTGGCCCGCACGGCGTCCCAGCTGCGGGAGGACGGAGAACTGCTCGACGCGCTGGCAACCGACTTGCTCGCCCGATCGTTGTCCGTCGGGTCCGGCCTCCACGTGCGGCAGCTGCGGCCGCGGCCCGTCGCGCTCCGCCGCCGGGTCCTTCGACTCTGGCTGACGGCCGGCGGTGTGGGCGGTCTGACGGCCGATCATCTGCACGCCCTGGACCGGCTGGTGACCTCGGTCAACCCGGTCGGCGCGGTGCGGTTGCCCGGTCACCTGGATGCCGGGATCGCCGACGGACTGCTGGAATTGGGTCCGGCCCGATAGCCTGAGCACTCAACTGACATCCAGCAGCAGCCGAAGTTGGAGGAGAACCGTGCCGGGCACTGAGCTGACCACCGCGCTGACCTCAGCAGACCTCATCGTCGGCGGGGATCCCGGGGCACCGCACGGCTACCCGGGTGAGATTGCCGCCACACTCATCACGTCCGCCGTTCTGCAGGCCAAGATCGGCGAGCTCGCCGCGGCCGCGGCGGCCGATCACCACTCCGATCGGCCGCCGCTACTGGTCTGTGTGCTGAAGGGCGCGGTGATGTTTGTCACCGATTTCGCCCAGGCGCTGCCCATTCCGGCCGAACTCGAATTCATGGCGGTCTCCTCCTACGGCTCGGCAACCTCATCGTCCGGGGTGGTCCGGATCCTCAAGGACCTCGACAAGGACATCACCGGCCGTCGGGTGCTGATCGTCGAGGACATCATCGACTCCGGCCTGACCCTGTCATGGCTGCTGCGGAACCTGGCGACCCGTGGCCCGGCGTCGATCGATGTCGTTGCGCTGCTCCGCAAACCCGAGGCAGGCAAGGTCGATGTGGATGTGCGCTACGTCGGGTTCGATATCCCGAACGAGTTCGTCGTCGGCTACGGACTCGACTATGACGAGCGCTACCGGGACCTGCCGTTCGTCGGTTTGCTCGATCCGAAGATGATCCACTGATCGGATCGGCGGCGTGTTCGCCTGAGACGAAATCGGCTCCGTTCGGGAACGCAGCCGGGCATTGCTTCGTTGGCTGGGTAGACGGGATCGGCCGGTCGGACGCTGCGGCGGTTCGGCGGCCGCCACCGGCATAAATGCCGTTCGGGGCGTCGGTTTCCCGAAGGTAGTCTTGAACGAACTGGTCACAGGCGCCGTCTGAGGTCAGAGCCGATGCACTGTTCCGTTCCACTCCGCTCGCTCCGCAGCATGGTTTCCCATGCTGCGATGGCGCCGCCGAAGTGGTTGTTGACCTCAGGAGGGTGGAGGCCGCCGCGCGGCCGCAAGCCATATGGACCGTAAACGCCTCGTTCGTTCGCCGCTGATCTGGGTGGCCATCGTTGTACTCGTGCTGTTCGGGTACTCCTTCTTGTCCGACGAAACCCGCGGTTTCGTGGCGCAGCCGACATCGGTCGCGCTCTCGCAGCTCTCCTCGGGCAACGTCGCCAAGGCGGTGATCGATGACAAGGAACAGCGACTGCGGCTCACGCTGACCTCACCGCTGAACGGCGAGACGCAGATCTACA
Source organism: Mycobacteriales bacterium (assembly GCA_038245175.1). Lineage (GTDB taxonomy): Bacteria > Actinomycetota > Actinomycetes > Mycobacteriales > Nakamurellaceae > Nakamurella. The sequence goes on from JBBRSR010000005.1 coordinate 75,616, forward strand.
CCCAATACCCCGCCGACGCCTCGTCCACAATCTTCGACGCGGTACAGAAGGCCGAACTCAAGGGTGGCTACGACACGTCGGTTTCCAGCGACTCGTCGCTGTTCAGCTACCTCATCTACCTGCTGCCGATCGGCATCATCATCCTGTTCCTGATGTGGATGATGAACAATTCGCAGGGCGGCGGCAACAAGGTCATGAGTTTCGGCAAGTCCAAGGCCAAGTTGCTGACCAAGGACATGCCGTCGACCAAGTTCACCGACGTGGCCGGTGTCGACGAGGCCGTCGAAGAGCTCAACGAGATCAAGGACTTCCTGCAGAACCCGGCGCGCTACCAGGCCCTCGGCGCCAAGATCCCGAAAGGCGTGCTGCTCTACGGCCCGCCCGGAACGGGCAAGACCCTGCTCGCCCGCGCCGTCGCGGGTGAGGCCGGGGTGCCGTTCTACACCATCTCCGGCTCCGACTTCGTCGAGATGTTCGTCGGTGTCGGCGCCAGCCGGGTCCGCGATCTGTTCGAGCAGGCCAAGACCAACGCGCCGGCCATCATTTTCGTGGATGAGATTGATGCCGTCGGCCGGCACCGCGGCGCCGGCATGGGGGGTGGCCACGACGAACGCGAGCAGACCCTCAATCAGTTGCTCGTGGAGATGGACGGCTTCGAGGCCAAGGGCGGCATCATCCTGATCGCGGCCACCAACCGGCCCGACATCCTGGACCCCGCATTGCTCAGGCCCGGTCGCTTCGATCGGCAGATTCCGGTCAGCGTGCCCGACCTCAAGGGTCGGCAGGCGGTTCTGGCGGTCCACTCGAAGGGCAAGCCGTTCGCCCCGGACGTGGATTTCATCGCATTGTCCAAACGCACCGTCGGCATGTCAGGGGCCGACCTGGCCAACGTGATCAACGAAGCGGCGCTGCTGACCGCCCGGCACTTCGGCACCGTCATCACCAATGACGCGCTCGAGGAGTCCGTCGACCGGGTGACCAGTGGTCCGGCTCGCAAGGGCAAGGTGATTTCGGAGAAGGAACGCAAGATCACCGCCTACCACGAGGGCGGACACACCCTTGCCGCGTGGGCGATGGAGGACTTGGAACCGGTCTACAAGGTCACGATCATGCCGCGCGGCCGCACCGGCGGGCATGCTCTGGTGGTGCCCGAGGACGACAAGGGCCTGCTGACCCGGTCGGAAATGATCGCCCGGCTGGTGATGGCCATGGGCGGCCGTGCCGCCGAGGAGCTCGTGTTCGCCGAGCCGACCACCGGCGCCTCCAGCGACATCGCGATGGCGACCAAGGTCGCCAGAGCGATGGTCACCGAGTACGGAATGAGCGCCAAGCTCGGCGCGGTCAAGTACGGGTCGGGCGATGACGAACCCTTCCTCGGCCGCACCTACGGCAACACGCCGGACTACTCGCACGAGACCGCCGGCGAGATCGATGACGAAATCCGTGCGCTGATCGAAGCCGCGCACACCGAGGCGTGGGCCGTGCTCAACGAAAATCGGGACATTCTGGACGCCTTGGCGCTGGAACTTCTGGAGAAGGAAACGCTGGATCGCAAAGATCTGACCCGGATCTTCGCGGACGTGGTCAAGCGGCCCAAGATCACTTCGTTCGACGAGTTCGGCGCTCGGATCCCGTCCGATCGCCCGCCGATCAAGACGCCGGGCGAGCTGGCCATCGAGCGCGGTGAGGAGTGGCCACCGAAGCCCGCGCTACCGTCGTACGCGAAGCCGGCCCAAGCCCCTCACCAGGGCGGATACCTGTTGCCGCCCGGCGAGCCGGTTGGTGCCGGTGTGCAGAACGGCTTCGGGCCGGGCGTCGACGCCGCGCGCTACGGCGGCCAGCCGCCCTACCCGGGGACCCCGAACGGCTACGTCGGCGACCCGCAGCAGGGCAACGGCCAGGTGAACGGTCAACCCAACTACGGCCAGCCACCCAACTACGGCCAGCCACCCGCCTACGGCCAGCCACCCGCCTACGGTCAGCCACCCGCCTACGGTCAGCCAGGCCAGTACCAGCAGGTGCCGGGCCCCTACCCGACGCAGCCGGCCAACTGGACCGGTGGCGTCGTTTCCGGGCCACTGGGTCCGCTGCCCGGCCGCACCGATCAGCCGCCCGCCTACGGTCCGGGATACGGCACGGGGGGATCGGCCGGTAACGGTTCGGCGAATGCCGGCGGGCACGCTCCGAACCTGAGCAAGGGCGGCCCGACCGGTCCGGCGGCCAACGGGTCCGCCGGCACCGCCGCGAAACCACCCGAGGATGACCCATGGGCGGCCCCCCGGGAGCCCGGTCGATGACCAGACCGGCGCCCCTGCCTGGCACGATCGCCGCGGGCGGATACGACCAGGAACGCGCCGAAGCGGCCGTCCGTGAATTGCTCATCGCGGTCGGCGAGGACCCGGACCGCGAAGGTCTGATGTCCACTCCCAGCCGAGTGGCCCGGGCCTTCGCCGAGCAGTTCGTCGGTCTGCACTCCAACCCCGATGACGTCCTGGACGCTGTGTTCGACGAGAACCACGCCGAGATGGTCCTGGTCCGGGAGATTCAGTTCTACTCGACGTGTGAGCATCACCTGCTGCCGTTCTTCGGCAAGGCGCACGTCGGATACATCCCCGGCGCGGACGGCAGGGTCACCGGGCTGTCCAAGATAGCCCGGCTCGTCGATGGCTACGCACGTCGCCCGCAGGTCCAGGAACGGCTGACCACGCAGATTGCCGAGGCCCTTGTCCGACGACTCAAGCCGGCCGGCGTCATCGTCATCATGGAGGCCGAGCACCTGTGCATGGCCTCGCGGGGTGTGCGTAAGCCCGGCTCGGTGACCACCACCTCGGCCGTCCGCGGAATCTTTCAGACCTCGCAGCCGACGCGGGCCGAGGCGATGAGCCTGATCGCTGGGCGATGACCGAAGCACGCCTGCTGGCCCCTCCGGGGCCTGGGCGGCGGCTCCGGGTGATGGGCATCCTGAACGTGACCCCGGATTCGTTCTCCGACGGGGGCCTCTGGTCAGACACCGAGAGCGCCGTGGCGCAAGGCTTGGCATTGCGCGCCGGCGGCGCCGACATCGTCGATGTCGGTGGCGAATCCACCAGACCCGGAGCTGCGCGCGTGGCGCCCGAGATCGAGCTGGGCCGGGTCATTCCGGTAATCCGGGAGTTGTCGGGTGCCGGTGTCCTGTGCTCGGTGGACACCACCCGCGCCAGCGTCGCGCAGGCCGCTGTTGAGGTCGGCGCGGTGCTGATCAACGACGTGTCCGGCGGGTTGGCCGACCCGGATATGGCTTCGGTGGCCGCCGATACCGGGGCGCCCTGGCTGCTCATGCACTGGCGCGCGCACAGCCTCACGATGACCGATCACGCCCACTACACCGACGTCGTTACCGACGTCCGGGCGGAGTTGCTGCGCCAGGTCGACGTCGCGCTGGCCGCGGGCGTGCTCCCCGGCGCCCTCATTCTGGACCCCGGTTTGGGCTTCGCGAAGCGCAGCGAGCACAACTGGGAGCTGTTGCGACGGTTGACCGAATTGCTCGGGCTGGGTTTTCCGGTGTTGATCGGCGCCTCGCGCAAGCGCTTCCTGCCGCAGACCGGCCGGCCGATCGGTTCGGCCGAAGATCTGACCGCGCGGGACACCATGACGGCCGCGATCACCGCACTGGTGGCCGGCCAGGGCGCGTGGGGAGTGCGAGTGCACAACGCCGAACTGAACGTCCGGGCGGCGGAGGTGGTCGCGGCCATCGGCCCGAATCCGGTTGATCAATCGACGGGGGTATTCGGATGACGACGTCAGGTTCAGTCCCTGCGGGCGATCGGATCTCGCTGACCGGGTTGTCCGTATTCGGGCACCACGGCGTGTTCGACTTCGAAAAGGAGCAGGGGCAGACCTTCGTCGTCGACGTCGTCGTGTGGCTCGACCTGTCCCCGGCCGCGGACAGCGACGATGTGCGGGACACCCTGCACTACGGCGAACTGGCAGAGCTGGCCGCCGGCATCGTCGGCGGGCCGGGCCGCGACCTGATCGAGACGGTCGCCGCCGAGATCGCCGACGGAGTGGCCGTGCGGTGGCCGGTCCGCGCCGTCGAGGTCACCGTGCACAAGCCGGGCGCCCCGATCCCAATGGAGTTCGCCGACGTCGCCGTCACCATCCGGCGGCCGGCCACGCCATCGGCCGCCGGGGCTCCGCCGAGCGGTGTCGCCGAATGAGCAGAGCCGTGCTGAGCCTCGGTTCGAATCTGGGGGACAGGAGCGCAACGTTGGCGGCCGCGGTGGGATCCTTCGGGGACGCGGTCGTTGCCCGGTCGCCGGTCTACGCCACGCCGCCGTGGGGCCCGGTCGACCAGCAGGAGTTCTTCAACCAGGTGATCATCGTCGACGACGCAGCCGTCGATGCGGCGGGCTGGCTGCGCGCGTGCCAGGCGGCAGAGGCCGCGGCCGGCCGGGAACGCCTGGTGCGGTGGGGCCCCAGGACGCTGGACGCCGACGTGGTAGCCGTCACCGACCATGGCGTGCCGGTGATCAGCGACGATCCGGACCTGATCCTCCCGCATCCGCGGGCCGCCCTACGGGCCTTCGTGCTGCTGCCGTGGCTCGCGGTGGAGCCGGCTGCCGAACTGCCCGGGTCCGGATCGATCGCCGACCTGCTGGCGGCCGTAGACTCCGCGCGCATCAGGGAGGTCGGCGATGGCAGCATTTGACCCCGGCTCCCTCGAGCCGGGCCCCGAGCCGACGCCGCCCGACCACAAGTTGCAGTTCACCAGGGCCCGGGACCTGCTCGCCGTCGGGGCGATCGCACTGATCGTGGGCTACCTGCTGGTCCGCTGGAACTACGGCAGGCTGCCGGTGCTACCCAGACCGGCGGGGTTGTCCGCGGCAGTCGTCGGTATCGGAGAAGCGTTGGCCGGATTCAACATTCGGGCTCGTTTGCGGCTGCGCCGGGGACCGGGGGACGAGGGGAGCGGCAGCGGATCGAAGCGTCGGGCGCACACCCGTAGCTGGGCCGGGGACCTGGAGCCGCTGCCGCCGTTGCTGGGCGCCCGCGCGGTGATGGTGGCCAAGGCGAGCAGCTTGGCCGGTGCGGGCCTGGCCGGCCTGTGGGCGGGACTGCTGGTCTACGTACTGCCCTCGGCGGGCGCCGTCAAAGCCGCCGATGCGGATTCCGTCACCGGCGTCATCGGGCTGCTGTCGGCGTTGATCATGATGCTCGGTGCGCTCTGGCTGGAGCGCTGCCTGGTGGACCCGCAGGACACTTCGAAGCCGTGAGCGCCGGTTCGGCGCACTCGATGATCAGCCGCTGCCGCAGGACTTCCGATCGATCAGCGAAAACTCGTTGTGCGGCAACGTATTCCGCCTTGCCCGCGGCGGTCTCGATGCGAACCGGCGGATATCCGAGTTCGGCCAGATCGTACGGCGATGCGCGCATGTCGAATTCCCGGATGTCGCGAGCCAGCCGGAACGTGGAGAGCAACAATTCCGCGGAAACCACCGGCAGCATTTTGTAGGCCCATTTGTACAGGTCCATATTGGCGTGCAGGCAGCCGCCCTGCTCCATCCCGACCCGCGACTCGACGCTGGGTCGCAACAGATTCAGCGGCCGGGCTGTCGGTGTGAAGAAGCGATAGGCGTCAAAGTGCGAGCAGCGGATCTGATGGCTCTGCACGACGTCATTCGTTTCGGCCTCGGACAGTCGCAGCCCGAAGCCCGGGTGGCGCCGAGTCGACGGACCCTGCTGATGGACCATCGCCCACTCGTGCAGCCCGAAACAGCCGAATTGGGCCGGCGCGCGAGATGTCGCCGGCAGCAGCGCTCTGACCAGGCTCACCGTCGCACGGCGTTCGTCGATGAATCCGGCCAGGTCCACCGAGGTCACCCGCCCGTCGGTTCGATAGAAGCGGCGCGTACTGAAGGTGGGCGCATCCAGGAGGCCCACGGAGGCGCCTGGGTGCCATTGCCGCAGCGCCGCCGGGCGCAAGGTGTAATAGCTGAACAGGAAGTCGTATACCGGATGCTGCTGGTGCTGCCTGACCCGCTGACGGTGCGGCTCAACCAACTCGTCAACGGCGGCTTCGTGCGCGGCCTGCCGCGCTTGCCATTGCTGGGGACCGAGCACCAGCGCGGGAGCGGGCGGCGTCGTCAGTTCCGTCGTGAATCCCGTCATGAAAGCATTGTCGCGCGCGGTGGGCCGCCACCGGAAATGCGGCTGGCCGACCGGACAGTCGCGTAATCGACAAAATCGGGAAAGGTGACTCGTTCTGCCACGTAAAGTTTGCGCACGTGAGCCAGGTCCCCCCCGCACGTACCGATGACACCAGTACCGATCACACCAGTGCCGTTGGGCGGATCGCGCCCGGGGCCGAGGACGATCTTCCGGAGCAGCTGCGGGTTCGCCGGGACAAGCGGGAGCGACTGCTTGCCGCGGGCCTGGACCCGTACCCGGTGACCGTCGATCGCACCACCACTTTGGCCGCCTTGCGCGGTCGCCATCCGGATCTGCCCCCGGATATACAGACCGATGAGCTGGCTGGAATTGCCGGCCGGGTGCTGTTTATGCGAAATTCCGGCAAATTGTGCTTCGCCACCCTGCGGGAAGGTGGTGCGGGCGAAACCGGCAGCGAACTGCAGGTGATGATTTCGCTGGCCGGGGTCGGTGCCGAAGCGCTGGCCGCCTGGAAAGCCGACGTCGACCTCGGCGACCACGTATTCGTGCACGGCCGGGTGATCACCTCCAAACGCGGTGAACTGTCGGTGCTGGCGGACCGGTGGCAACTGGCCGCGAAAACACTACGCCCGCTTCCCGTCGCGCACCGGCCGATGAGCGAGGAAAGCCGGGTTCGGCAGCGCTATGTAGACCTCATTGTGCGTCCGCAGGCACGCCGCTCGGTCGAACTGCGGGCTGCGGTCACCCGATCGCTGCGCGAAACGCTCTATGCCCGTGATTACCTGGAGATCGAAACTCCGATGCTCCAGGTCATCCACGGTGGCGCGGCGGCGCGACCGTTCGTCACCCACCTCAACGCGATGGACCTGGACGTCTATCTACGCATTGCGCCGGAGCTATTCCTCAAGCGTGCGGTGGTCGGTGGCATCGAAAAGGTCTTTGAAATCAATCGCAACTTTCGCAACGAGGGCGTGGACTCATCCCATTCGCCCGAATTTACCTCGCTCGAGACTTACGAGGCATACTCCGACTACAATGGCCAGGCGACCTTGACCACCGAGCTGATCCAGAATGCGGCGTCTGCGGCACTGGGGACGACGACCGCCATTCATCCGGACGGGACCGTCATCGAACTCGGCGGCGTCTGGGCCGAGATCACTTTGTACGGAGCGCTCTCCGCGGCGGCCGGCGAGGAGATCGACGCCCAGACGCCGATGTCGGAATTGGTGCGGCTGGCCGATCGACTCGGGCTGTCGGTGGCCCCGCACTTCGGGCCGGGCAAGCTGGCCGAAGAACTCTTCGACCACTTGGTGGTTCCGTCACTGATCGCGCCGACATTTGTCCGTGACTTTCCGGTCGATACCTCTCCGCTCACCCGTGATCACCGACAGACACCGGGCCTGGCCGAGAAGTGGGACCTCTATATCAACGGGTACGAGACCGCTACGGCCTATTCGGAATTGGTCGACCCGGTGATTCAACGCGAACGGTTCGCCGCACAGGCCGGATACGCGGGGCTGGGTGACGCGGAGGCGATGAAGCTCGATGAGGATTTTCTGCGCGCCATGGAGTTCGGAATGCCACCATCCGGCGGCATGGGTATGGGAGTGGATCGGCTGTTGATGGCACTGTCCGGGTTGGGCATCCGCGAGACGATTCTGTTTCCCTTTGTACGGCCGATGGATTAGACCTTCGCGGCGAGGACTTCGGTGACCGACCGTTCCACTCCGTCATCCCGATGGGTGTGCATGTTCGGCACCGGCCAATATTGGGAGATTCTTCATAGCGCACAGTATCCAATTGATCACACGACATCCGAGTGGCTAATGCCGGTATTCCGCTGCGCCCAGATAGGGTTATGGTGTCTGGTACACCATTGTTTGTGCACGGTGTTCAGTGTGCACCGCATTCAGGAGGATTTCTGATGGCAACCCAAACCACCACCACGCTTGTTGATGACATCGACGGCACCCCGGCAGACGATACCTACAGCTTCGGGCTCGATGGTGTCTCGTATGAGATCGATCTGAGCGAAAAGAACGCCCAGAAGCTGAATGACTCGCTCTCCGCGTTCGTCGCTGCGGCACGCCGCAGCGACGGCTCACGGCGCCCGCGCGGTCGTGGCCGGCAGGCAAAGGCGGCCCGTCCCGCCGCCCGGGTGATACCGGACCGCGAGCAGACCACCGCGATCCGGAACTGGGCACGCAGCCAGGGCCTGACCGTTTCTGATCGTGGTCGCTTGTCGCAGTCGATCCTGGACGCGTTCGCCGCTGCCCACTGATTTCGGCACCGGCGGCGGTGTCGCCGTCAGTGACATTCCGATCGGTGCTATCACGAACAGTGCTAGTACGAAGAGCGACGTCTCGAACAGTGATGTAGAACTGCCCCTGCCGGCCGACCAGCCCGCGGGGGCAGTTCCTTTTGTGCTGGTGCTCTGGTGTTGGCGGTCTTGTGCTGGCGGACCGGTGCGACGTTTCGCCCTCGGCGTACTCGGTTCGCTGGCGGAACGCGCGGGACTGCGGGAGCGTTGTGAGTATTGGATGCGGCAGAAAAGTGGGAACTACCACAGTCCGCGTCTGTGTTGTGAGATCAAGCGGGGCCCAGGTCCCGCCCGGTCTACAGTGGAGCCAGCCGGAGCGGTCGCGGGACACCCCTGCGCAGCGCTCGGATCAGGGCTCATCGTTAAGCGCATGCCCGAGGAGTGCACATGTTTGAACGGTTTACCGATAGAGCTCGACGAGTGGTCGTGCTGGCGCAGGAAGAAGCGCGCCTGCTCAACCACAACTACATCGGCACCGAGCACATTCTGCTCGGGCTGATCCATGAGGGCGAGGGTGTGGCCGCCAAGGCCCTCGAGTCGCTCGGCATCGCGCTGGAGGGCGTCCGCTCCCAGGTCGAGGAGATCATCGGTCAGGGCCAGCAGGCTCCGTCCGGTCACATCCCGTTCACCCCTCGCGCCAAGAAGGTCCTGGAACTGAGCTTGCGCGAGGCGCTGCAGCTCGGTCACAACTACATCGGCACCGAGCACATTCTGCTCGGGCTGATCCGGGAGGGCGAGGGCGTTGCCGCCCAGGTGCTGATCAAGCTCGGCGCCGACCTGAACCGGGTGCGCCAGCAGGTGCTGCAGCTGCTGTCCGGCTACCAGGGCAAGGAGACCGCCGCCGCCGAGGGCGGCCGCAGCGAGGGCACACCGTCCTCCTCGACCGTGCTCGATCAGTTCGGCCGTAACCTCACCCAGGCTGCGCGCGAATCCAAGCTTGACCCGGTGATCGGGCGCGAGAAGGAGATCGAGCGGGTGATGCAGGTGCTGTCTCGCCGGACCAAGAACAACCCGGTGCTGATCGGCGAGCCCGGCGTCGGCAAGACCGCCGTTGTCGAGGGTTTGGCGCAGGCGATCGTCCGCGGCGACGTGCCGACCACGCTCAAGGACAAGCAGCTCTACACTCTCGACCTCGGTTCGCTGGTCGCCGGTTCGCGGTATCGCGGCGATTTCGAAGAGCGGCTGAAGAAGGTCCTCAAGGAGATCAGCACCCGCGGCGACATCATCCTGTTCATCGACGAGATCCACACCCTGGTCGGCGCGGGCGCGGCCGAAGGTGCCATCGACGCTGCCTCCATCCTGAAGCCGAAGCTGGCCCGCGGTGAGCTGCAGACCATCGGCGCCACGACGCTGGACGAGTACCGCAAGTACGTCGAGAAGGATGCCGCTCTCGAACGGCGTTTCCAGCCGATCCAGGTCGGCGAGCCGACCGTCACGCACACGATCGAGATCCTCAAGGGACTGCGCGACCGATACGAGGCGCACCACCGGATCACCATCACCGACGACGCGCTGGTTGCCGCGGCCACCCTGGCCGATCGGTACATCAGTGACCGCTTCCTGCCGGACAAGGCGATCGACCTGATCGACGAGGCCGGGGCCAGAATGCGGATCCGCCGGATGACAGCGCCGCCCGACCTGCGCGAGTTCGACGAGAAGCTGGCGGGCGTTCGCCGCGAGAAGGAGTCGGCGATCGACTCCCAGGACTTCGAGAAGGCCGCCGCGCTGCGTGACACCGAGAAGCAGTTGCTGGCACGCAAGGCCGAACGGGAGAAGGCCTGGAAGGCCGGCGACCTGGACGTGGTCAGCGAGGTCGACGACGAGCAGATCGCCGAAGTGCTGGCCAACTGGACGGGCATCCCCGTCTTCAAGCTGACCGAGGAAGAAACCACTCGGCTGCTCAAGATGGAAGATGCGCTGCACAAGCGGATCATCGGCCAGGAAGAGGCCGTCAAGGCGGTCTCCAAGGCGATCCGCCGGACCCGTGCCGGCCTCAAGGACCCGAAGCGGCCGTCCGGTTCGTTCATCTTCGCCGGGCCGTCAGGCGTCGGCAAGACCGAGCTGACGAAGGCACTGGCCGAGTTCCTGTTCGGGGACGAGGACGCGCTGATCCAGGTCGACATGGGTGAGTTCCACGACCGGTACACGGCGTCGCGGCTCTTCGGTGCCCCTCCCGGATACGTCGGCTACGAAGAGGGCGGGCAGCTCACCGAGAAGGTGCGCCGCAAGCCGTTCTCCGTCGTGCTGTTCGACGAGATCGAGAAGGCCCATCCGGACATCTACAACACGTTGCTGCAGGTTCTCGAAGATGGCCGGCTCACCGACGGCCAGGGTCGGACCGTCGACTTCAAGAACACCGTGATCGTGTTCACGTCCAACCTCGGCACCGCGGACATCTCCAAGGGTGCCGGTCTGGGCTTCGCCCACGGGAACGATTCGGCGTCGACCTACGAGCGGATGAAGCTCAAGGTCAACGACGAGCTCAAGCGACATTTCCGACCGGAGTTCCTCAACCGGATCGACGATGTCATCGTGTTCCACCAGCTCACCACCGACGAGATCAACCAGATGGTCGATCTCATGCTCAAGCGGGTTTCCGGTGCGCTGAAGAACAAGGACATGACCATCGAGGTCAGCGACGAGGCCAAGGCACTCCTGGGCCAGCGCGGGTTCGACCCGGTGCTGGGCGCGCGGCCGCTGCGTCGCACGATCCAGCGCGAGATCGAGGATCAGCTGTCCGAGCGGATCCTGTTCGACGAGATCAAGGCGGGCCAGCACATCGTGGTCGGCATCGAAGGTGAAGGCGCGGACAAGAAGTTCACCTTCCGCGGCGAGCCCAAGCCGTCGATGGTGCCCGACGTGATTCCCGTCGGACTGATTGCCGGAACCGAAACGGCCTAGCGATCTGGACCAGGTAGCGCCGACGCTGTTCGCAGTCAGATGCCCCGACACCGGTTCGCCCGGGCGGGGCATCTGACTGTCTGCGTCCCATCAGCGGCCAACAGCGGCCAACGTGGAATCTAACCGGGGAGGGCGATCCGGTCGTCAGCCGTCCGCTCGGCGAGGCCGTCGGCCAGCAGGGAGTCCAGGCAACGGTGCCATTGCACCGGTTCGGGCCAGGCGGCGGTCAGCAGCTGTACCGTCAAGGGTTCGGCGGATTCGCGCAGCAGCGCCATGATCCGCCCGCGGACCTGGCGATCGGTGCCGGACCAGACCTGGGCGGTGCGCCGGATCGGCGAAGGCGGTTTACCTGCCCGCAGCCAGTTGCAACCGGCCCGCAGTGGGCATCGGGCACAGTCGGGTTTGGCGGCCGTGCAGACCAGGGCGCCCAGTTCCATCACCGCGGCCGAGAAGCGGGCGGCGGTCGCGGCCTCGAGTGGCAACTGGGTGGTCATCAGGGCCCGGTCGGCGGCGGTGGCCGGGCCGCTGTCGTCCACGCCGCGGACTGCCCGGCAGAGCACCCGCCGCACATTGGTGTCGACCACCGGGGTGCGCTGCCCATAGGCGAACGCGGCCACCGCCCTGGCCGTGTACTCACCGATCCCGGGCAACTCCAGCAGGACCGCCACCGAGTTCGGCACCTCCCCGTTGTGGTCAGCGGTGATCCTGGTCGCGCACGCGTGCAGCCGCAGCGCCCGGCGCGGATAGCCCAGCCGCCCCCAGGCGCGAACCGCCGCACCAGGCGAGTCGAGCGCCAGGTCGGCGGGCGTCGGCCAGCGTTCGAGCCAGGCCACGAACACCGGCAGCACCCGGGCCACCGGGGTCTGTTGGAGCATGATCTCGCTGGTCAGCACTCCCCAGGGGGAGACGTTGGGGCCCCGCCACGGCAGGTCGCGACCGTGGTCGGCGAAGAAGGCGAGCAGCGCACCCTGGTGGAGGGGACGCGCGGAGGCGCCGGCCGTGGCGCCGTCAGTCAGTGAAAACTTCTTCGAGGAGCCCGGATTTCACGTCGAAGACGAATCCGCGAACATCGCCGGTGTGGATCAGGAACGGCGACTGCCGGACTCGGCGCAGCGATTCGCGGACCGAATCATGCGGATCTTTGAACGCCTGGACCGACCAGGTCGGCCGGTACCCGGCGTATTGGGCCAGCCGCTGCCGGAACTCTTCCTCGTCCAGCGTGGCCAGGCCGCAGTCGGTGTGATGCACGATCATCACCGCCCGGGTACCCAACGCGTGCTGCGAGATCGACAGCGACCGGATGATGTCATCGGTGACCACACCACCGGCGTTGCGCAGCAGGTGCGCCTCGCCCGGAGTGATGGCAAAGGCTGCGTGGGCGTCCACCCTGGCATCCATGCACAGCACTACGGCAATGGCCAGAGTCGGGGTCGGTCCGATCCAGTACGGATGCTCCAGCGCGAGGGCCTGATTGCGCTTCAGCAGTTCCTCAATAGCTCCCATGCTCGCTCCTCGGCGTTGCTCACACGATCCGGTTCACTGCGACGCTACCGTCTAAGAGTGATACAGCCCGTCGGACCCCTCCCGCGCAATGTTTACTGGTTGCGCCGTGCGGCCGTCGGCGGCGTGGTTCTGGTGGTTGTGCTGTTGCTGATGTGGGTGGTGGGCGGCCGGAACAGCAGCGGCGCGGACACTGCGTCACCGGTTGCCAGCTCGAGCAGTCGGGTGCCGTTGACCGGCGATCTCGGCACCAGTAGCACGCAGCTGAGTTCGTCGGCGTCAGCGAGCGAAACACCCTCCAGCACCGCTGAATCGACCGGTTCGACGGTGTCGGCCAGCGCTGCGGCCACGACCGACGATGCTGCCGCACAAGCCGCGGCCGCAGCACAAGCCGCGGCCGCCGCTCAGGTAGCCGCCGAATCCGCCGCGGCAGATCAGGCTGCGCAGAGTGCGGCCGCCCAGTCAGCTGCCAACGCCGCCGCCGCCCAGGCTGCGGCAGAGGCTGCCGCCGCCCAGGCCGCGGCCGCAGCGGCAGCAGCGGCGCCCCGGGATGCGGCCGGCAGGCTGCTGTGCCCCGATTCGTCGATCCAGCTGGTTGCCACCGTCGGCTCACCCACGTACAACGTGGGCCAGCAGCCGATCATCGGTGTCACCGTCAAGAACGCCGGCGCAGAGGCGTGTGTACGCGACGTCTCCGGCACACTGCAGGAGTACCTCGCCTACGACGCCGCAGGCACCCGGGTGTGGGCCACCAGCGACTGCCTACCCGGCGAAGGCACCGATGTTCGGTTCATCCAGCCGGGGGAATCGTTGCAGTACAACATCAAGTGGTCGGGGAAGAGCTCCCAGCCCGGTTGCGCCGGCGCCCGCACGACGGTGCCGGCAGGTGTCTACAGCATCGAAGCCCGGCTGGGCGCCCTCGTCTCCGCCCGGCAGACGCTGACCTTCCAGTAGCCGCTTTCCGTGGTTGCTGGTTTCTCCAACCCGGTTTATCGGGTGGTGAGCTCGAGTGACTCGCGGATGTAGTTCACCAACTCCCCGGGGCGGACCAGATCAGCCCAGGTCCAGCGCACCATACCGAACCCCTCCCGACGCAGGCGGTGCTCCTGGGCCTTCTCGGCGAACAGGACGTCCGATGGCCGCTGGCCTGGCGTCAGGTATTTCAGATACTTGTCCCGGCCATCGAATTCTCCGAGCAGGCGCCGTTTCGTCCAGCTGACGTCCGTTCGACCGACCAGGTTGCGTCCATCGGCAAACAGCGGATCGCCGCGGTTGCGGTGCTGCGGCCACGACGGAGCCGATGGTTCGAAGTGGCGCGTCGAGCTCGCTCCTCGTCGTGAGGCAAGCCGAAGCGCCGCGTCGCGAGCGACCTCCGCCGCGTTGAACGGCAACGCACGACTGCTCCGCCCGGGAAACCACCCCGCAGGGCAACTACTTCACCGGCCGCAGCTTGCGCACCATCTTCAGCGTTTCGCGCGGTGTCAGGTGCGGAAGGTAGGCGCGGCTGATGGCGTTGCCGATCCGGGGGAGCGAGGCCGCCTCGGGATACAGCAGATAGATCGGCCGATAGACGGGCTGGAACTTCGCCTTGAAGGCCAACAGTGACCGGAAACCGTAGACCGGCTCCAGGCTGTTCCCGGTGCGGTCCAGCAACCGCTGCAGCAGGGTGGACGCCGCCCCGTGCTGGGCCCGGGCCAACGGCGCCCCGGACAGTGACACGAATTGGGCTCCCTCGGCCTGGAACTGCAGCGCGGCGGTACTGATCAGGAACTCCATGACGCCCTTGAAACCGGTCGAGCGACGCCGCATGTAGTCCAGGGTCCAGCCGATCGGCCGACCGCCGGAGTACACCGGAAGCCAGGAGGTGATGCCGTGGATGGTGCCGGCGGTGTCGATCGCGATCAGGCAGCGCACCGAGCGGTCGTCGAGCTCATCGACGCCGCCGAGGGTGAAGCCCATCTCGGGTAACCCCTTGGTGGCCACCCATTCCTCGGAGATCGCGGTGATCTGGTCAGTGATCGTCCACGGTGCATCGGGAAAGGTCATCCACTCGGCGGTGATGCCCTCCCGCGCCGCCCGGCTGCCGGCGGTCCGGATGTCCTGGTACTTCTTGCCGGTGAACGCCAGGTGCCCCAGCGGCAGGTACGTCTCCTCGGCAACCTGCACGCTGTGCCAGCCGAATTCTTCGCCGATCTCCCGGGCGGTTTCGGTCGCGCTGTAGAAGCAGACCGTCCAACTGCGGGAGGAGCAATAGCCGGCGAAGTGGCGCATCGCGTCGCCGATCTGGGCGATCGGGCCGATCGCATCGCCCATCGTGATGGCGACGCCGCCGCGCACCCGGAATGCCACATAGACCGTCCGGCTCTTGTTGAACCAATAGGAATTGCCTTCCCAGGTCGTCAGATAGGACAACGCGTTGTCGCCGTGCTGCTCCAGGATGGCGCGCGCGTCGTGGGCATCCTGCGCGGTCACGTCCACCCGGGAAGCATTGAAGCTGCGGATGATTCCGTAGATCGCGATCCCCCAGAGGGCGATTCCGGTCCACTCGAACAAGAAGGTGCTCAGCGCGGTCGTCGGCAGGAAGCTCAACGTGACCAGGCCGAGGTAGCCGGGCGGGGCCAGCCGGCGGGGGAAGTCGGCGGCCAGGGCCCAAAATGACGGATGCGGACTGAACTGCTGGGCCAGTAGCAAGCCGATACCCGTATAGAGCGCGAACAGCACCACTACCGAGATGCCGAGCAGCCGAAACAGGCTGCGGTAGGTGCCGTGCGGCGCGGGAATCTGGAACGAGCGGCGGGTCAGTAACAGCAGAACAACCACCAGCAGTGGTACCAGCATCGGCAGCAGCTGCCCGATCATCGAGTTGGCTTCGATGAACGGTTCGTGGCGCTGCGTCGGATGCCGCTGGTGCGCGACAGCCTGGATCAGAAACATCAGCCCCAGGCCGGCCAGGACGGTGTGCAGAACCATCGCGCCCCACCAGGCGAACCGCCGGCCCTTCTTGAGCCCATAGGCGAGCAGGAACACCAGCAGAGCGGGCAGCACGGACAGAATGAGCGGACCGGCACCGTGGAAACGAAGCTGCCGGGTCAGCTCGTTGCAGCGCAGCAGGTCCACCGGATCGGAGCAGATGTCGCCCAGCGCGCTGGCATCTATCTGCGGCGCGATGAACATGTAGCGCAGTACCGCCAGTGGTCCCGCCGCGCGGTTGGAGATGGCGACCAGGATCGGGGCAGCCGCCGAGGCGAGCAGCAGGACGGCGACCAGCGCCCGGGTTTCCCGGCGGGACGATCGGAGCGTCCGCGGATACGGGGCATGTTTGAGCACCAGCACACCGACCAGCAGGCCGACGATGGCCGAGCTCAGCCGCAGCACATCCTCCAGCAACCCTCCATACAAGGTCAGCGTGATGGCCGTGGCCAGGGTGCCCAGCCGGATCCGGCGCCGCCACAGCGGAGCGGAGGTCGCACTGAAGGCCATCAGCACGCCGAACACGATCGGCCACGGCCCCACGGCGTACTCGGCGGCCAGCCCGGTGGCCCACTCGCTGCCCAGTTTCTTCAGCGCCTGAACCGACAACAGCCCGACCACCAGTCCGACGCACTGGCAGAGCAGGGAAACCCACATCAGCCGGACCGAGCCCCAATGCCGTTCGACGATGACGCCGACCACCCCGACCGCGATGGTGGCCAGCAGGTAGCTGGCGAAATTGTTGGCCCACAGCGCGGAGGTCAGCAAGGTGTAGAGCCGCAGGTGGAGCAGGGCCGGCACGTTGCCGCCGACGTTGACCAACAAACGGGGCGACGGGCCGTACGCCGCGGATCCGCTCAGCACGGCGAGCACCCAGATGACCAGGATGAAGACGAGCGTCGCGGGCGCCCGGCGGACCAGCCGCAGCTCGCGCTGGGCGACGACGCCCAGTGCGGCTGCGGATTCGACGGCCTTGAGCGCGGCCCCGGCGACGTCGACCGTCGGCGGCGCGTCACCACCGTCGACCGTCATCCGGCGATCCCCCATCGGGTGCCGACCCAGTTGATCGAGACGGCCGGCGCGGCCTGCGGACAGTAGTCCGAATCGTCTCTACCTGCCGCGAAGGTACCTGCCCTGAGCGGCAAAGTCCGCGATTTGACGAAACTGACCGGATCGATGAAGACCTGCATGTATTCCTTTGGCACGGGTGATCGTGTGTCGCGAGCGATCGAAGGCCGACTGATGCTGCGCCGACGGCACCGGCGGTGCGTGAGAAATGTACATTTGACGGCTGCCAGATTTGTGGGCGGCTCATGTGTAGACGTGATGAGCGCGCGGATGGTTGCGCACATCCGACGATTTGAGCCGCCGCTCGATCGCCGTCATCCGAATATGCCCGAAGCCCCGTTGCCGCGGGTGCAGAACCGCCCGCGCAAGATGAGCCGGGACAACCCGCACACCATGCAGTGGCACGGATCGAGAGGCAACAGTGGTGAAGACGATCGCGCAAGGTGCCGTCGCGCCGGACTTCGAGGTCCCGGATCAGTACGGGAAGCTGCGGTCGCTATCTTCGCTGACGGCCGGTGGGCCGGTCGTACTCTTCTTCTACCCGACCGCGATGAGCGGCGGCTGCACCACGGAGGCTTGCTCGTTTCGTGACCTGGCGGCCGAATTCGCCGTGGTCGGTGCGACCCGGGTCGGGATCAGCCCGGACATCGTCGCCAAGCAGCAGTTGTTCGCCCAGGCCTCGAAATTGGACTTCCCGCTACTGTCCGATGTTGACGGCGCGGTGGCCGCCTCGCTGGGAGTCAAGCGCAAACGTCTGGCGCCGGTGAAGCGGGTGACCCTGGTGATCGACACCGATCGAAAGGTGCTCGCAGTGATCAGCAACGAATTCAGCATGACCGCCCATGCCGCACGATCGCTGGAATTCCTGCGGCGCCGCAGGGTCGGCGGCGCGCCCGGCTGACCCGAAATCGGGATTCGTCCGGGCCCACGTTCTCGGCCTTCGACCCGGGGGGTACGGTCCGGTTAGGCGTTCGAGGGAGCAGGCCCGCTGCTTCCGGTCGACGACCCGCATCCAAGGATCGGAAGTTCACCATGGCCGTTGGTCGCACCGCACCCGAAGTCAATGTCCCGAAGCCGCATCCCGGCGCCTCTATCGCTGATCCGGGTCCACTGGGGCTGGCCGCATTTGCGCTGACCACGTTCGTCCTCTCGTCAGTGAATGCCGGTCTCGTGCCGAAATCGGTAGAGCCGGTCGTGTTCGGGGTGGCGCTGTTCTACGGAGGCATCGTCCAGCTCGTGGCGGGTATCTGGGAGTTCGTCAAGGGAAACACCTTCGGTGCGACGGCCTTCTGCTCCTACGCCGGGTTCTGGCTGGCGTTCTGGTTACTGGCCGGACACACCGACCTGTCCAAGGCCGGCGCTGATGCGTCGAAGGGCGTCGGCATATTCCTGCTCGGCTGGACCATCTTCACCTTCTATATGACGGTTGCCGCGCTGCGGACCACTAAAGGCCTGGCCGTGGTCTTCATATTGCTCAGCATCACCTTCCTGCTGCTCACCATCGGAGCCCTGGGATCGTCGGCCGGGATGACCAAGGCCGGCGGGTACTTCGGGCTGTTGACAGCGCTGGGCGCGTGGTACTGCTCGTTCGCCGGCGTCGCCAATTCGACCTTTGGTCGGCGGGTGCTGCCGACCGACTGAGCCGGCGCTGCCCGCCGACGTGCCGGCCGACGAAGTAGGGACCTTCGGCCGTAGCCGATCCTCGCGATCAGCGGCACGCTGGCGGTAACAGCGACCGAGGAGATCAAAATGCGCGCCCGTGAAGTGATGTCGCACCCCGTCATAACTGTGCAGATCTCGACCAGCATCACAGCTGCCGCCCAGTTGTTGGTGGCCAACGGATTCACCGCCGCGCCGGTGCTGGATGAGGACGATCGCCTGGTCGGCATCATCACCGAGGCCGATCTCATCCGGGGGGCGCTGCCCAGCGACCCCCGGGTCCAGGCGCGCTGGAACCTGAACTGGTTGCCGCACGGCGTCGTCGGTGACCTGATGTCGACATCGGTGGAATCATTGACCCCTGGCGCCAACGTGGCCGATGCCGCCCGGATGATGATCGACGAGCGGATCCGCTGCCTGCCCATCGTGGATGGCCTCACCGTGGTCGGTGTGATCACCCGGAGGGACGTGCTGAGGGCCGCGTTGGGCGGCGAGAGGAAAGAGAGCTCGTGCTGAGAGTGTTCCTGGTCGACGATCATGAGGTGGTCCGTCGCGGCGTGGCGGATCTACTCAACGATGAGGACGACCTGACGGTGATCGGCGAGGCATCCTCGGTCGCCCAGGCGCTGGCCCGGATTCCTGCCCTACGCCCCGATATCGCCGTGCTCGACATTCGGCTGCCCGACGGGAACGGCGTGGAGTTGTGTCGCGAGCTGAAGTCGAAGCTGCCCGAACTCAACTGCCTGATGCTCACGTCCTATCCGGATGAGCAGGCGATGATGGATGCGATTCTGGCCGGTGCGGGCGGCTACGTGATCAAGGACATCAAGGGAATGGAGCTGATCTCCGCGGTCCGCACAGTCGGATCGGGCCGATCGCTGCTCGACAACCGGGCCGCCGCCGCGTTGATGAGCAGGCTGCGCGCCAGCGTGCAGAAGCCTGGGCCGCTGGCGGAACTGACCGAGCGCGAACACACGGTGCTGGAGTTGATCGGTGAGGGGCTGACCAACAGGCAAATCGCCGAGCGGATGTTCCTGGCCGAGAAGACCATCAAGAATTATGTGTCGCGACTGCTCGCCAAGCTCGGCATGGAGCGCCGCACCCAGGCCGCGGTGCTGTCGACGGAACTGAAGGACCAGAGTCGGCGTTCGTTGTAGCGGGCGACTGGTCCGGTAGAGCCGTCAGGGCGGCCGCTATTCGCTCGACGCCAGCAGCGGGTTGGCCAACGGATCATCGACCGACCCGATCGGCGTACCCGATAACGGCCGGTCGGCGGAGTCCGACAGCGGATAGCCCAACCGGAGCACCGCCTGCGGCCACAGCCCGCCGCCGATCAGCTCGCGCAGGTGCTCTCGGGCGGCCGGATCGGCGACCACCTCAGTGCTGAAGGACACCGCCACATTGCTCAGGCCCGCCGTCAGCAGGACCCGCTGCGCGGCCTGCCCGGATTGGATCCGCGCCGTCGGCGAATCCTGAACCGTGCCGATGACGGCGGTCAGCGGGGTCGGCGCCAAGGTCGCGTCGGCCCCGGTGGTCAGCGTCCGCAGCATCAGCAGCTGCAGGCGGCTCAGCGTGGCCAGCCAGGCCCTCTCCAGTTTGGCCGCCTGACGCAGCTGGTTGCAGACCCCTTCCGGCACCGGGGTCGGCTGCCAGGACTCCGGCAAGCCGCGGCGAGCGGTGATCGCGATGAGCTCGGCGGCCAACGCCTGGTCGTGCGCCGAATTCGGGTGACTGCCTCGCGGATAGATATCGGCCAGGTGGTTGGGCTCAGTCCTGTTCGGCAGCAGTCGCACGGTGCTGTCCACGCCGACGGCGCGGATCGCGACCCGAAGGTTGAGCAGCGCGGCACCGGCAGCCAGTAACGCGGGCAGGTCATACTCTCCAGCGACGCGGTGAATCTCGATGGCCGTCCTGGTGCACCGGAGGCTGAAGGAGTGGTCGACCGTTGGACCCGCCACCGCCAATACCGACGTGACCTGGGCAGCGGTCAGGCTCCCGACGGGCTCGATGAGGGTGCCCATGTTCCCCCCGATCGTGTTGCCTCCGCTGCGGAGGGTCAGTGCCGAAATGGCGTCGCGCCCCAGCGAACCCACTCTGCCCGGTTCCGCCGGCCGGCCACAGAGCCGAAGGTCCCGATTCTGGGCGGCGGTGGTAGTTGTGCCAGAGTAAGCGCCATGAGCGATGTCGGCGCGCCGGCGGACGCCCCGTCCCGAGTCTGGCGGGAGCTGCCCAGAACATTGTCCCAAACTCGCTTGCGTGATCTGCTGACCGAGGTCCAGGACCGTATCGAGGACATCGTCACCAACACCCGCGGCCGGATGGACGGGCTTCTCGAGGCCGTGCTGGTCACCTCCTCAGGGCTGGAGCTGGACGAGACCTTGCGGCACATCGTCCAAGCTGCCATCAATCTGGTCGATGCCCGTTACGGGGCCTTGGGCGTGCTGGACGAGAAGGGAATGCTCAGTCAGTTCATCTACGCCGGCATCGATGACGACGATCGGCGGCTGATCGGCGCGTTGCCGACCGGGCATGGTGTGCTCGGCGTGGTCATCGACGACGCGAAACCGTTACGGCTCGACGACTTGTCGAAACACCCGGCGTCCATCGGGTTCCCGCCGCACCATCCGCAGATGCGGACGTTCCTCGGGGTCCCGATCATGGCCCGCGGCGAGGTCTACGGGCGGCTGTATCTGACGGAGAAGAACTCGGGACTGGGCTTTACCGAGGACGACGAAGTGGTCCTGCGAGCGCTGGCCGGCGCCGCCGGGATCGCCGTCGACCATGCCCGGCTGTTTGAGGAGGTCAAGCGTCGCCAACAGTGGCTGGAGGCGATCGGCGAGGTCACCGCGGAACTGCTCAGCGGCAGCGATACCGGCGAGGCGCTGCGGCTGATCGCCAGTCGGGCGTTGGAGCTGACCTCGGCGGATTATACGTTGATCGCCCTGCCCGACGACCCCGACACGAAACGCGAGGACCTCACGGAGCTGACGGTGCGGACCAGTGTCGGCCTCGGCGCGGACACCATCATCGGTCGGCACATTCCGATCGTCGGGTCGACGTCGGGCGCGGTGTTCACCGATCAGGTGCCGCGCAACGTGGCCAGGCTGGGCTACCACCTGGACGACGGCCTTGGCGAGGCGTTCGGGCCGGCACTTGCCCTGCCGTTGGGTACCGGCGAATCGATTTCGGGCGTACTGCTGATGGTCCGGGTGCCCGGCGCCGTCATGTTCACAGACGATCAACTGCAGGTGGTCGCCTCATTCGCCGACCAGGCGGCACTCGCCCTGCAACGCGCCGAGATCCAGTCGGCGCGCCGGGAGCTGTCGGTGCTCGCAGATCGCGACCGGATCGCCCGAGATCTGCACGACCAGGTCATCCAGCGGCTGTTCGCGATCGGTCTGGCGATGCAGGGCACCCATCGGCGGGCCAAGTCGCCGGTGATCGAGCAGCGGCTCGACGAGCACATCGACCAGTTGCAAGAGGTCATCCAGGACATCCGCGGGGCGATCTTCGACCTGCAGACCGGACCCGATCAGGCACCGAAGCTGCGCTCGGTGCTGCACGAGGTGATCACCCAAGCCACCGTCGACGCCGGACTACGAACGACCATCCGGATGTCCGGGCCACTGGACGTGGTCCCGGCCAATCTGGCCGAGCACGCCGAGGCGGTGATTCGTGAAGCCGTCAGCAATGTCGTGCGGCACGCCAGGGCCGATGAACTAACCGTGACCGTTTCGGTCGATGACGACCTGGTGATCGAGGTGACCGACAACGGGGTGGGCATGCCGCTGACCACCGCCCGCAGCGGTCTGCACAACCTGGCGCAGCGGGCAGCCGAATCGGGCGGCTCGTGCACGGTGAACCGACCGGATGCCGGCGGTACCCGGTTTGTGTGGGCGGTCCCGCTGCCGTGACCGATCACTCCGGGGTGGCGGGAGCCCGACTGGTCACCGGCGTCGGGCGGACCACCACGACGGGGCAGGTTCCGCGGATGATCAGGGCATGGCTGGTCGATCCCAGGACCAGTCCGGCGAGTGCGTGCCGGCCGCGGGTGCCGACGACGACAAGCTGTGCCCCGCGGCTGTAGTGAAGCATCGACGGTGTCGGCCTAGTCCGTGAGAGACGTTGGATGACGCGGACATCCGGGTGCTTCGCGCGGCAGGCGGACAGCTCGTTGAACAGCAGGCGACGCGCCCGCCGGACACCGACGAGAGGTTCGGACATCATCCGCAAACCGGGAAAAGCAGCGTCCGTGGCCGTGTTGTACCAGGATGAGTGCACGGCGAGCAGCGGTACGTGGCGCAACTCGGCGGCTTCGAAGGCGAACTCGATGGCCGGCCGGCTGTTGGGCGATCCGTCGACGCCGACCAGGACCGGCAGTTGGTCGTCGGGTTCCTGGTCCGGATGGATGACGGCTACCGGGGCCGTGTTTTCGGAGGCGATCGCCAGGGCCACCGAGCCCATGACGATTTCCGCGACCCGCCCATTGCCGCTGATTCCGACAACGGTCAGGGCTGCGCCGACGGAGGCCCGGCGCAATGCGGTCGCGGCAGCCGCATGCGACAGGTGAGTGGTTATCAGCAAACCGGGATGGGTGTGGCGGAGTTCGGCGGCGGTCTGCTCGAGCAGGTCGTTCGCTGCTCTGCGCAGGGTGACCTCCAGGTCAGGCACGGAGTGGGCCGGGTAACCGCTCATCGGCACCTGATAGGCGTGCACGACCTCCAGCTGGGTGCCGCGGCGGTCGGCTTCGGCCGCAGCCCAGTCGACTGAGTGCCGTGAGCATGCGGACGAGTCGAGTCCGGCAACGATCCGCGGACCAGCGCCGATCGACGTTTCGGTTTCGATCGCCGAGCCCGGGCGAGCGACCGTCTCGTTGCTGAGCTTGTCCATCGCACTGGTCCTTCCCCGAAATCTCTTCCCGGCTAGCGGGTATGAAGTCACCCTCCCGCGGAACGCCCGCACTCGCCAGGGTCGAAGGTCCTCCCGCAGCTACCCGATGGGCCCGCGTTGTGGGTTACATTTCGAGGGCCGTCGCGTCGACGCCGGATCCACCCAGTCCATTGGAGGACATTCATGACGGGCCTGAGCAACAAGACGGTGCGCGACGTGATGACCACGGATGTCGTCACCGTCGACCGGGAGATGTCGTACAAGGCCGTCGTCGAGCTGATGCAGCAGCACAAGATCAGCGGAGTTCCCGTAGTCGGCGCGGACAACGTCGTGATCGGGGTCGTGTCGGAAGCGGATCTGCTGCGCAAACCGGAACGCTATGACCGCTCCGGACCCCCGGTGCGGGTCGGTGGCCTGCGCACACGGTCCGCGACGCACAAGGCCAACGCGCTGGATGCCAACGAGCTGATGACCACGCCGGCGGTGACCATCGAGTCGGCCGCCACGATCGCCGTCGCGGCGCGGGTGATGGCCAAACACCGGATCAAGCGGCTGCCGGTAGTCGATGAGTCCGGACATCTGATCGGCGTGGTGAGCCGGTCCGATCTGCTCCGGGTGTTCCTGCGCAGCGATGCGGAGATCCGGGACGAGGTTGTCAGCGAGGTGTTCGGCCGGGTGCTCTGGGCACATGCGTCCTCGGTGGACGTGTTGGTGGAGGACGGCATGGTCGCCCTGACCGGTCGTCTCGAGCGGCGGAGCGAGGTCGCGATCGCGGGCACCTTGACCGCCTCGCTCGATGGTGTGGTGACCGTGCAGAATCGGCTCGAATACGAGATCGACGATTCCGAGCCGTATTCGGCGCAGGTCGAGAACCGCTGACCCGGTAGTCGGGACCTTCGCCCCCTGACACATCAGTGATCGGGGTGCAGGCTGGTGTTGAGCGGGAAACCCACCAACGGGAGACCCACCAAAGGAGCAATGTCATGACCATGATCAACCAAGCCACCACGCCGGACTCCGGCTCCGCACCCACGGAGACGTTCGCTGCCAAGGAGACCTTCAAGGTCCGCGGCGAGCAGCTCGCGCTGAAGGTGAAGGAGCTCATCCACGACGGCAACGTTCGCCGTATCGTGGTGAAGAACGACTCAGGGCACACCGTGATCGAGATCCCGGTGACGGCAGGCGTTATCGCCGCCGTCGTGGCCCCAGTTCTGGTCGGGGTCAGTGCCATTGCCGCCTTGGCCGGCGACTGGACGATCGAGGTCGAGCACCGGGACTCTCCGGTCGGCTGAGCTTCCTGACCTGACGGACCTGGGACCTAGCGTTGCCGCGTGCCGGCCACAGTGAGGCCGAGCGCGAGTGGCAGCAGCACGCTGACCCGAGTGCCACCGTGCGGAGGGGCGGTCAGCGACAGGCTCCCGCCCATGTTCTCCACCCGATCCGCCAGCAGCCGCAGCCCGAGGTGGCCCTCGGCTCGTCGGTCGATCCGTTCCGGATCGAGGCCCACGCCGTTGTCGGTGATTGTCAGGTTGATCATTTGCGGTAGGTGACCGTTGGCTTCATCGAGCCGGAGGCTGACCTCGACCCGATCGGCCTGGGCGTGCTCGGCCACATTTGCCAGCGCCTCGCGTGCCACCCGGTACAGCGTCGTGACTGCTTCGCTGTCCAACTCGGGCAACGGTTCAACGTTGACGCAGACGTCGATACCGTGGTCACGCAGCGGCACTGTCAAATTGGTGATCGTTTCCGGCAGTCGGTCGGCGCTCAGGTCCGGCGGATACAGGTCGACCATCAGCCGCCGGAGCGACTCGTTGGCCTGGCGCACCGTCGACTGGATGCTCTGCATCAAGCCCGAATAGTGCTCCGGCACCGACGGGGCAACAGCGTCCAGCGCGTAACCGATGCCGGCCAGGTCCTGTATCGGGCCGTCGTGCAGGTCGGCCGCGATCCGGATGCGCTCGGTCTCCGACACCGCCAGAGCGTTGTGGAGAAGCGCGGACCGCTCTGATTCGTGGCGGCGAACCCGTCGAGCCAGGGACGCCGCAATCGGCACCTGGATGAACTGCAGCGCCAGCAGCGGCAGTAGCACCAACGGGACGACTTGTTGCAGCAGTAGGGTGGCGGATTGGTTCACCCGCGCGTAGTCGTAGTAGGCCTCAAAGGCATAGACAGGGTGACCATCCATGTGCAGCGGCACGTAGACCTCGACGAATCCCTGTCCGGTCAGTTTCAGTTTTCCATCCAGGATCTCCGGGTGATCTTCGAACGCCGAACTGATCTTCTCAGTGTTGATCGCCGCGGTGACTTCATCCGGTACGGCGACCTGACGCCCGACCTCGTTTTCGTCGTCGGCGTAGACAAGCGTGCCAGTGGAATCCCAGACGTCGATCTGTAGCAGATAACCGTCGCTCATCCGATTGGCGACCGCCCGTCGGAGCTCCTGCCCCTGCGCCAGGCTGCCGCCGAGTGCTGCCTTCAGGAGTGGTCCGATGGCAAGGTTGGCAAGTCTGGACGTCGTCCGCTCCGCATCCTTGAGTGCCTGCTCCTTGGTGACAGTTCGGCTGGCGATGACAGCCCCGATCGAAACCACAATCAGCGCGATCGCCGCGACACCGTAGAAGATGGCCAGTTCGCGCCGGACGCCGACCCGCTCGATCGGTCCAGATTTGTGGGTTCGGCCGGAATCAGTGGGCATGCGATGAGCCGATGAGGCCGAGGTGCTGTGCTTTGATCACCACTTCCAACTGTGTTCCTGCGCCCAACTTGCTGTGCAGCGATTTCACGTAGCCGCGGCAGGTATGCAGGGTGATGCCCAAAATGCGGGCGATTCCGTTTGCCTGCATGCCCTGTCCGAGGTACGTGAGTACCTCGAGTTCGCGCTGAGTGAGAATCGGCTCGATCTCGGTCGGGGGCTTGGGCGGCCTGGACAGAAAGGTCGAAGGCGCCACCAGCATCTGGCCCGGGCGCACCCGGCGCAGGACGTCGATCATCTCTGACAGCGAGCCGTCCTTCGGAATGAACGCGGAGGCGCCGGCATGCGCCGCCCGGGCGACCCATTCGGGATCCCGGTGGGCGGTGACCACGGCGATGACAGTGTCCGGAGCCACGTCCCGAATGCGCCGGGTCGCCTGCAGCCCATCCTGGCGAGGCATTTGGATGTCCATCACCACGACATCGGGTTTGAGTTCGGCGGCCCGGGCGATGCCATCGGCCGCGCATGACGCGGTCCCGACGCAACGCATGCCGGACACGGTATTGAGTGCGGCCTCAAGCAGATCAGCAAAGGACCGATGATCGTCGACGATCAGGATCGTTATTTCCCGGAGTCCGGCCGCATCCACTGATGTCTGGCTCATTTGCCCCTCGCCTGGACTCTCGACTTCAACATAATTGACTCAGCGCTACTCTGGTCGCTGGATAATGCCACCATCTGGGTGGGTTTGTCCAATTTTCGTAGCGGTGGGTCACCAAAGTGCTCGATCCAACTGAAGGAGTGGTTGAGTCGGGCGACGTCGGTGTCGGGGTCTTCGCAACGACTTCACCGGCTAGCGGACGAGTGCGAGCGCCAGGGTCAGCCGCAACACGCCGGCACCGTTGGCCCGTGCCGAACCCGCCTGCGCCCGGGCAGCATACCGGGCGCACCGCTCATGCGCCGCGGCGGTGAGGAAGACGAGACCATTGGCCTCGGCGATGTCGCCGCCGCCGGCGGCGGCGGCGGCCGCCGCCGCATCCCGGCCGTTTGCCGATAGAACAGCGGCCAGCGCCAGCTGCCGGAAGTACAGATCCCTGGGCATCGCCGGCTGGCTGCCGAGCACCTCGTCCAGCCGGCTCAGGTAAACATCGGCCTGGCCGGGATCGGAGTCCGCGCACAGGATCGCCAGTCGGGCAAGAGCCTCCGGCAGGACCAGCAGGAGCTGAGCGCCATCGGCTGAGTCGACCAGCGCCCTGAGCCGGGCCGCCGCCTCGAGGGTCTGGCCGAGGTCGGCCAGCAGGGCCGCGCTGGCCAGGCTGTGCAGTTGCCGCGCCAGCGGACCCGCCGATTCCGCGACCGGCAGGCTGGCGGCCATCCGCGCGGCGTCCAGCTCACCACGTTCGGTCGCGATCCGGATCATCGCCCAGGCCCAGTTGACGTCGGTCTCGGACTCGCACCGCGCGGCCGCGTGAGTCCAGCGGGCCTCGAAGTCCGGACCGTCGGTGTCGTGCGCGACAAGGCAGCGAAGCGGCTCCAACCGCCGGCCGAACGTGTCGGCGCCGGTCGCCGCGGCCAGCAACGCGCCCTGCTCCAGGGCCGCCGACGCCACCGCGCTCCGGCCGAGCAACGCGTCGGGGAGCGCCGAAGCGGCGATGGCGCGCGCCCGGAGTGCCGGGAGTCCGGTCACCGCGGCGGCCTCGTCGGCGTACCGACGCGCTCGGGCGAACTGTCGCTGCGGAATACAGACGTCAAGGGCCAGCTGAAGCCGCGACTCGGCCGCGGCCACCGGATCGCCGAGGTAGCTCAACTCGACCGGAGCGGCGGGCCTGCTCGAGACCGGGCGGATGGAGTTGGTCGGTGCTCGCTCGGTGCGCAGCAGGAACAAGTGCAGCTCGCGGGTCTGCGGCGACGGGTCGGTGCCCAGTTCTTCGGCCAGCAGGGCTCGACAGCGCTCGAATTCGCGCAGCGCCAACGACATCTCGCCGTTGCCGGCGTGCCCGCGCATCAGCAGCCGGCTGGCCCGCTCACTGAACGGATCCTGGGCCAGCGCCCTGGTGGCGAAATCGACCGCGTCGCGCGCAAGGTCCAGATTGACCGCCGCTTCGGCGGCGTCGCACAGGAGTATCTGATAGGTCGCGGCCAGCGTGCTTCGTTCGGCCTGAGCCCAGTCGGCACCGTCGTCGTGTGCGCGCAGATCACCTCGGTACAGTGCGACGGCCTGCCGAGCGATCGCGTCGACATCTGCCGGCTCACCGGAGCCGGCCAGCCGGTGGGCTTGTGCGGCCATCGCCCGGAAGGCCGTGACATCGACCCAGGTTTCGCACAGACGCAGACCTGCCAGGCTTCGTTCGAGGAATTTGCTACCCAGCACATGGCGCACCCTGGACGCCGCCGTGCGCAGGCTGGCCTGCCCGCGCCGCTGATCGGACCCTGGCCAAAGGGTCGCCACCAGTGTCGTCGCCGGGATCGGCTCGCCCGCCTGCAGGGCCAGCATCCGGACCAGGTCGGCGGCCTTGCCGGTTCGCCACTCACCAGGATCCACGATCGATCCGTCCGGCCGGCGGACCTGGAACGACCCCAGCATCCGGACCTCCAAGAGGGCGCCGGCAGCAGAACCGGCAGCGGGCCGAGGGTCGGCCACTGACGGGTCGCGCTGAGCCAACCCCATCATGGAATCTCCCGTCGGATGCTGTTCGGTTGAACATCTGAGAAAGGGACATTTCGAACCTAACGATGCGCATGCAAGTGCCCTACCCCCAATTCGAGGGAGGGAGCCGGATTCGGGCCACCGCCGGAAAGCCGACAAACCCGGACCGGCCTGCGATTTTACGAATCGTTGACGCTCGCCGCGCACAGTTCCGACGGTCACACCCCGTGAGGGGACTGGCTTGCGACCCACCCGACAGGGTCGCAAATTGTCCTGTCCGCCAATTCACCACCACGGAGCGTCATCCCATTTGGAGGCAGCTGTGCGCAAGACAAGCAAGACAAAGCGTTTCCTGGCTCAAGTCGTCACGTTGGCGTTGGGGGTGGGGATGGTCGCCGCCACGGCACAAACAGCTCAGGCTGCGCCGGCGCCGACTGGGCAGGGGTTCACCGTCACGGCCTCCGACCTCGCCTTCATCCTCAAACAGATCAAGATCGCCGAACACCATGCGGCCACCTATAGTCCCGCTGACCCCTGTGGCACGCTGGTCGGCCCCGGCCCGGACCAGATCCCGGATTACCTGACCGCCTATGGCCTACGAACCGTGGACGGCTCCTGCAACAACCTCGTGCCTGGACGCGAGAAGTTCGCCGCGGCCGACGTGCCGTTCCCGCGGCTGACCAACCCGGTGTTCAACGCAGCGGAGCCCATCACCGCGGCGTTGCCCGTGGGTGCCCCTGGCCCGACCAGCTACGCGCAGAAGAAGGGCGTGGTCATCGACTCGCAGCCCCGGGTGATCAGCAACCTGATCGTCGACCAGACCTCGACCAACCCGGCCGCGGTGGCCGCGGCTGCGTTCCCGGTTCGGACCCAGGGCAACCCGGGACTATTCCCCTGTACCACCGATCCCGCACCTGATGGCACGGGTGGGATTCCGGCGAACTGCGTGCCGTCCCACCAGTCGTTGTTCATCCCCAACGTCACCACGGACGTGGGTCTGTCCCCGCCCTACAACTCATTGTTCACCTTCTTCGGTCAGTTCTTCGACCACGGTGTCGACCAGACGGTCAAGAGCGGCGGAACCGTTTTCGTGCCCCTGCACGCGGACGACCCGCTGGTGACTGTCGGTCCCGACGGTATCGCCGGCACCGGCGACGAGGTACCGGCCAACCAGGCCTTCATGGTGCTGACCCGGGCGCAGAACCAGCCCGGTCCGGACGGCGTGATCGGTGACCGTTCGCCGACAACCTCCGCGGCTGCCTGCACATCGTTGAACGTCCCCGTCGGCTGCGACGAGAGTGCCGATGACGTCCAGGACGCCAACAACACGGACTCGCCCTGGGTGGACCAGAGCCAGACCTACAGTTCGCACGCTTCGCACCAGGTTTTCCTGCGCGAATACGTGACCAACGCCGCCGGTGCTCCGGTGTCGACCGGACGGTTGCTCGGCGGACTCGCCGCCGGACTGACCTACCAGGGCTCACCCGATGGAACCAACGGAATCGGCACCTGGGCGGCGGTGAAGCTGCAGGCCTCGACCAAACTCGGACTCCAGCTCGTCGACACCGACGTGACGAACATTCCGATGATCGCCGCCGATCCCTACGGCAAGTTCCTGCCGGGGCCGCTGCGCGGGCTGCCGCAGTACGTGACAGCGAGCGGGATGGTCGAGGGCAACCTCGCGGCCCCGGTGCCGGTGCCGGCCAACGTGCTGCACTTCGAAACCCCGTTCCTGACCGACATCGCGCACAACGCAGACCCGGGCGCGGTGGGACCGTGCAGCTCGCCCGGGGTTCCGGCCGGCTGCCTGACCCCGGACGCCGACCTCACTCCGTCGGCGGACTTCGCAGCTCAGCCCGCGGGTACCTATGACGACGAGATGCTGAACGCCCACTTCTCCTGCGGTGATGGTCGCTGCAACGAGAACATCGCGCTGAGCACTATCCACCAGGTCTTCCACTCCGAGCACGATCGACTGGTCGACTACATGAAGAACGTGCTGACCACCGATACGACTCCGAGCGGTGTCGCCGCCTTGGCGGACTGGCAGCTGGCGACGACCCTGAACCCGGCCGGCTGGAACGGTGAGCGTCTGTTCCAGGCCGCCCGGTTTGTCACGGAAATGGAATATCAGCACCTGGTCTTCGAGGAGTTCGCTCGCAAGGTCCAGCCCGCAGTTCGCCCGTTCCACGTCTACAACCCGGACGTCAACCCAGCCGTCGATGCGGAGTTCGCGCACGCGGTGTATCGCTTCGGTCACTCGATGCTGAACGACGACGTCGCCCGTACCAACATCGACGGCTCGGACAACTCCGTTCCGTTGCTGACGGCGTTCCTGAATCCCCCCGAGTATTTCAAGGACGGCCACGGCGGCACCCTCACGCCTGAGCAGGCCGCGGGCTCAATCGTCATGGGATCCTCCGACCAGGTGGGCAACGAGCTCGATGAGTTCGTCGTCGAGACCTTGCGCAACAACCTGTTGGGACTTCCGCTCGACCTTCCGACCCTCAACATGACACGGGCCCGTGACGCGGGTGTGCCGCCGCTGAACAACGTGCGTCGGCAGATTCACGCTGCGACCAACGACGGGCAGCTGGCGCCGTACACCAGCTGGTCCGATTTCGGTCAGCACCTCAAGCACCCGGAGTCGCTGATCAACTTCGTGGCCGCCTACGGTCTGCACCCGAGCATCACTGCCCAGTCGACCCTGGCAGGCAAGCGGGCTGCGGCCAAGCTCATAGTCGACCCGGCGAATCCGACCGATCCGGCCATCCCGACCGATGCTGCAGAGTTCATGTTCAGCAGTGGAGCCTGGGCGAACACGGTCGACGGTGTGACCATCACCGGTCTGGACAACGTCGACCTCTGGGTCGGCGGTCTCGCGGAGATCACCAACCTGTTCGGCGGCCTGCTGGGCAGCACGTTCAACTACGTCTTTGAGACCCAACTGGAGAAACTGCAGGACTTCGACCGGCTGTACTACCTGAACCGCACACCGGGCATGAACCTGCGGAGCCAGCTCGAAGGTAACTCCTTCGCCGAGATGATCCAGCGGAACACCGATGGCACGAACTCGCTGAAGGCCGACGCATTCGCCACCGCCGACTGCAAGTTCCAGCTGGCCAACCTGAACGGTACCGCGGCCGGTTTCACCAGCTTCGGATCAACCGTCGCCGATGACCCGGCGACCACGGATTGCGACGAGTCCAAGCTGCTCCTGCGTAAGCCGGACGGCACCATCCAGTACAAGGCAGTGAATTCCGTCGACCCGGTCGGGATCAACGGGCAGTCGGTCTACAACGGCACATCCGGTGTCGACCGCATCTTCGGTGGCAACGACAACGACACCTTCTGGGGTGGCGCCGGCAAGGACATCATCGAGGGCAACGGCGGCGACGACGTGGCGCTCGGTGGCGAGGGCAGTGACATCATCACCGACCTCGGCGGGGCGGACGTCCTCAAGGGCGGTCCGGGTAACGATGCCCTCGACGGCGGCATCGGTGACGACATCTTCATGGGCGGCGACGGCCAGGACTTCATCAATGGCGGCGCCAACGACAACGAGGCGTTCGCCGGGCCCGGCAACGACTTCGTGATCGCCGGTGACGGCGCCGACGCCGTTTTCGGTGACGGCGGCGACGACTGGATCCAGGGCGGTACCGGCCAGGACCTGCTGATCGGTGACCACAGCGCGCCGTTCTTCGATGACCCGGCGCAGGTCGCCCCGGGCAACGACATCTTCATCGGCCAGCCCGGCGAGAACGACTACGACGCCGAAGGTGGCGACGACATCATGTCGCAGAACGCCGCCGTCGATCGGAACGCGGGAGCCGGCGGTTTCGACTGGGCGATTCACCAGTACGACACCGTCGGAGCCAACGACGATATGGAGATCAACAACAACCTGGTCGGCGTGCCGATCCAGATCGTGGTGAACCGCGACCGGTGGCAAGAAACCGAAGCCAACTCCGGAAGCGCTTTCAACGACGTCATCAAGGGCACCAGTGTGGCGCCTGCCGCCATCGGCGGTGCCGGGTTCACCGGCTGTGACGCACTCGATGCCGCCGGCGTGGCTCGGATTGCCGGGCTCAACGCGCTGGTCACCACGTTCCCCTCGCCGCTGGCACCGATCGTGGCCGCTTCGGCTCCGAAGGCCTGCCCGTTGGTCGGCACGTCACTTGACGGGACGACAACCGGTGACAACGTCTGGGGTGAGGGTGACATCCTCATCGGTGGTCTCGGCAGCGACACGATCACCGGTCGTGGCGCCAACGACATCATCGACGGCGACCGCTACCTGCGGGTCAGGATCAGCGTCAAGGCCAATGCGGACGGCACGGGCGCGGAGATCGGCTCGACCGATCTGATGGAGCACCCGTACCTGACAGGCAGCACACACACCCTGCAGCAGGATGTGTTCGCCGGGCTCGTCGATCCGGGCCAGCTGGTCGCGGTTCGCGAGATCATCACACCGACTGCCGCGCAGACCGCGGGCAATGTCGATACTGCGGTGTTCGCCGGACCGGTGGCCAACTACGACATCAACAGCAGCGTTCCGGGCGTGGTGACCGTCACCCAGACGGGAGCCAACGTCGTCGGCCAGAAGGTCAGCGACGGCATCGACACGCTGACGAACATCGAGGCGCTGCAGTTCAGCGACGGCACCGTCTCGCTGGCCGTCCCGGGTACTCCGACGATCACCTCGGTCGTAGCAGGCAGTGGTAATGCCGCGGTGACCTTCACCGTGCCGCCTGCGTCCCTCGCGCTGACGAGCTTCACGCTTCGTGCAGTCGCGGTGGGCACCGGTGCCGTTGTCACCGAGACCTTCGTCGACACGTCGCTGTTCACTCAGGTGCTGAACGGTCTGACGAACGGCACGCAGTACAACCTGTCGGTTGCTGCCACCAACGCCGTCGGAACGAGCGCGCCCTCGGCATCCTTCGGTCCGGTGACTCCGGTAGCTCCGCCGGTTCTGACGGCACCGGGCGCGCCGATCATCGGCACGGCTGTCGCCGGCAATGCCTCGGCAACTGTCGACTGGTCACTGGGTACCAACGGCGGATCCCCGATCACCGGGTACTCCGTGCAGGCGTTCGCTGCCGGTGTTCCGGTCGGCCTGCCGCAGCCTGCGGCGGCGGGGGCTACCAGCCTTACCGTCACCGGACTGACCAACGGTACGGCCTACCAGTTCACGGTGAAGGCGATCAACGCGATCGGTACGGGCCCCGCCTCAGCGCTGTCCGACCCGGTCACGCCGGCAACCTCGCCGGGTGCGCCGACGATCGGGGCAGCCACCAGAGGCGACTCCTCGGCGACGGCGACCTGGACGGCACCGGCCACCAATGGCGGCTCGCCGATCACCAGCTACACCGTGCAGACGTTCATCGGCGGGGTTGCGTCCGGCGCTCCGGTACCCGCGGCGGCTGGTACCACCAGCCTCCTCGTCACTGGACTGACCAACGGCACCCCCGTCCAGTTCCAGGTCACCGCGACCAACCTGCTCGGCAACAGTGCTCCCTCCGGCCTGTCGGCTGCGGTCACCCCCGCAACGACGCCGGGCACGCCGACCATCGGCGCGGTCACCCGCGGCAATGCCTCGGCAACGGTCAACTGGACCGCGCCACCCAGTAACGGCGGATCAGCCATCACCGGCTACTCAGTCCGAGTGGTTGGGGTCGTCAGCGGTCTGCAGGTCGGCGGGTTGCGAACCGCGGGCGCCGCAGCGACCAGCCTGGTAGTGACCGCGCTGACCAACGGCACGGCCTACCGGTTCCAGGTGCGGGCGAACAACGCCGTCGGCGCGGGTCTGTACTCCGCGTTCTCGGCCTCGGTCACCCCGGCCGCCCCGGCCACCGTGCCGGTGATAGCGGCCGCTCCGACGGTGGTCCGCGGCAACACCGTGGCGACCGTCAGCTGGGTGTCGTCCAGTGGTGGATCAGCCATCACCGGATCCACCGTGCAGATTGTCAACGCCGCTGGTACCCAGGTCGGTGGCCTGCGTGCGGCGGCGGCCGGGGCCACCAGCCTGGTGGTCACCGGGCTGACCAACGGCACCGCCTACCGAGCTCGGGTGCGGGCAACCAACGCAATCGGCACGGGCGCCTTCTCGCCGTTGTCGCTCGCCTTCACCCCGGCCACGGTGCCCAACGCACCGGTGATCGGGACGGCGACGTCGGGTGTGGCAG
Organism: Mycobacteriales bacterium; assembly: GCA_038245175.1. Taxonomy (GTDB): domain Bacteria; phylum Actinomycetota; class Actinomycetes; order Mycobacteriales; family Nakamurellaceae; genus Nakamurella. Next base: position 110,595 of record JBBRSR010000005.1, read on the forward strand.
GTGGCACGGTCACCGCAACGGCCGCCTGGGCTGGATCAACGGTCACCGGCGGGTCGGCGATCACCGGATACCGGGTGTCGGCCCTGCGGCTGAGCGCGGCGGGCGTGGTGCTCGCCACGACCACCTCAGCGCTAGTGGGTTCTACCGTTCGGTCCCTGGTGATGCCACTGGCTGCCGGTAACTACCGGTTCACCGTGGTCGCGGTCAACGCCGTGGGCAGCAGTGCCGCCTCGGCCAGGTCCAACCAGGTCACGGCCCGGTAACCCAGCTGACCGGGGGTGGGACGCCCAATCAGCCCTCCCCACCCCCGGTCTGCACCGAACCATTTCGTTCAGCACCTTGTGCGTTTCTACCTTTTCGTGCACACGAACTCCCGCGCCTCGCCCCCACGCCGGGGGCGGGGCGCAGGTCGTTGTCGGTGATTCGTCGCAAGTCGCTGGCGCAAGGGCATCTGGACCAGCGGGCGAGAGGTTCCCAGATGTTTACCTTCGGTAGACCATTGGTTACCCCAAATTAGGGATCGCATATCTAGTGAGAATCGGCGACGGTAAAGCGGTGAACACCCAGCAGTTGGAAAAGGGGGTCGCGATGATCCGCGTGATGATCGTCGACGACCACGCCCTCGTCCGCGCCGGCTTGTCGGCCGTGCTCCATGACACCGAAGGCATTCTGGTGGTCGGTGAGTGTTGTGACGGCGTCGACGTGCGCCGGGTCGCCCTGAGTCTGCGACCCGACGTCGTGCTGATGGACATCAAGATGCCCGTGATGTCGGGCACCGACGCGACCCGCGCGCTGTTGGCCACGAATCCGATGATCCGGGTGATCATGCTGACCGGGTCGCGGACCGAACGCTACGTAGCGGAATCACTGAACGCCGGGGCCGTCGGATTTCTGGTCAAGGACGGCGATACCAGTGTGCTGGTGAGCGCGATCCGCCGGGTCGCCGCCGGCGGGACGGCCTGGCCGGCTTAGCCCGGACACTGACGCAACCCGGCCCGGGTTCGAACGCTTTCGGCGGCGCACGTTCGAAACGGGCATTCGGTTCAATATCCCCCCTATTTAGGGGGGTCGATCACCCCCTTACTCGGGGTACCACGGCCGCGCCGGGCGGCGCACGCTGCTTCTGGTGGTGGGCGCAGGAAACCGCGACAAACTGACAACTGTTCAGCAGCTCGGGGTGTCGTCAGTTCTGCGTCCGCTTCCGAGTCTGTTTCCGGTAGCAGCTTTTTCCTATGACCCCAAGGACTCCGAGATGAAATTCTCACGACGAGATGCTTTGAAGTTGGGCGGCTTGGCGGCGGTAGGAGGTGCGGGCCTGGTGCTGCCCTTCGGTAACGGCGTGAATGCCGGCTCCGCCAGTCAGCTGAAGAATCTACCCAAGCCCTACACTGCGTCGTTCAGTCGACAGCAGGTCCTGCCCTCGATCGGCACCAGGCTCGACGCCGAGGGTCGGACGGTGCAGATCTACGATATTGCGGCGAAACCGGGTGCAGCCTCGATCGTGCCGGGGGTCCAAACCCCGCTACTGGGTTACGAGGGGATGATTCCGGCCCGCCGGATCGACGTCGAGCAGGGCACACCGATCGAACTCCGAATGCACAACAGGCTGGCCGCGACGCACCCGACCTTCGGCACCCCGATGAACCTCTCGACCCACCTGCATGGGTCGGGCTCGCTGCCGCAGTACGACGGATATGCCAGCGACCTCACGCTGCCAGGACAGGTCAAGACCTACCAATTCCCGAACTTCCAGGTGGCCCGAACGCTGTGGTATCACGACCACGGCGTGCATTACACCGCGCAGAACGTCTACTCCGGACTGGCCTCCCAGTATCACATGCATGACCCGATGGAGCGGGCGCTGCTGCCCCAGGGCGAGTTCGATGTCGCACTCACGTTGGGGGACATCATGTTCCAGGCCAACGGCGCCGAGTTGTACGACGACAGAACACGTTCCGGCCTGTGGGGCGATGTCATCCTGGTCAACGGTAAGCCGTGGCCGGTGATGAAGGTGAAGCGGCGCATCTACCGCTTCCGGGTGCTCAATTCCTCGCCGTCCCGCTCGTACCGGCCCACCCTGTCGCCGGCGACTCCGGTCTACGTAGTGGCCACCGACGGCGGTCTGGTGCCCAAGGCCAAGCAGATCGCCTACTGGCGCCACGGCTCGGCGGAACGCTACGAGATCCTGATCGACTTCTCGAAATTCGCCGTGGGGCAACGGATCGAGATGAAGAACCTGAGCAATCCCAACAATCGGGACTTCGCCAATACCGACAAGATCATGGCCTTCGATGTCATCGGCGACTCGTTCGATCTGAATGACCCCACTGCGCTGACGCTCCCGGGGGATCTGAACCCCGGCAACGAAACGATGAACCTCGTCGAGACGCCCGGTATGAAGGTGCGCAACATCCAGCTCGAGCACAACGATGTCACCAACACCTGGTCCCTGAACGGCAAGACCTGGCAGGACGTCGTCGATTCCGGTTATAAATCGGTGCTGGCCAACCCAGGATTGGGAGACACCGAGGTGTGGGAGCTGGAAAACAAGTCCGGCGGCTGGTTCCACCCTCTGCACATTCACCTGATCGACTTCAAGGTGCTCAGCCGCAACGGCAAACCGCCCTTCGATTGGGAGCTGGGGCCCAAGGACGTGGTGTACACCGGCGAGGCGGAGAAGGTGCGCGTCATCATGAAGTTCGGCCCGCACCGCGGCAAGTACATGGTTCACTGCCACAATCTGGTTCACGAGGACCACGACATGATGGGCCAATTCAGCGTTGGCCTGGCGCCCACTGACGTCGACATGAACGATCCGATCTGGGCCGATCCGGCCGCGTGGGACCCGACCCCCTAATGCGGTGGAGGATCGCGGCGGCGGCGGTTGGCGTGCCACTCGTCGTCGCTGCGGTGGTACTCCGGATGGTCTTCGTGGACACCGCGAATGTGTTGTCGGACAGCATGTCTCCCACCCTGTGCACGGGTGACACGGTCGTGTTGGCCCGGCTGCACAACGGTGACCGTGTGCAGCGCAACGACATCGTCACGTTCCCCAGCCCCCGCGATGGCGAACAGACGATCAAGCGGGTCGTCGCCACCCAGGGGGAGACGGTGGTCATCAAGGACGCGCTGTTGTACGTCGACGGCCTTGTCGTCGATGAGCCGTACGTCGATCACGCGAGCATCGATGGGGTCTATACCGAGACCGTGACGGTTCCCGAGGGGACCGTCTACGTGATGGGTGACGACCGTGAGGTGTCCATCGACTCAAGGGTTTTCGGCCCGGTGCCGACCGCGGTGATCGATGGCAGGTTTCTGTTCAGGCTCTGGTCGGACTGCTGAGCTGGTTCGCTTATGCAAGGAGATGGATACATGGTTCAGTTGAGCGAGCGAGCGGGCGTCGTGGTTCGGCGGCGACCTGAGCAGGCTCCCCGGGCGCCCGTCATCGGGGTCGTCGTCGCCGGCGTCGCCGCCATAGTGCTGGCCCGCTGGTGGACCGGAACAGGGTATACAGCACTCCTTTTCGGGTTGCCGGACCCCGGGCAGCTGACGTCCTTCGGTCTGCCGTCGGCCCAATTTGTGCATGAGCTGGCAGGTATCGCGGTGGTCGGGTTGCTGTTCGTCGCCGCCATCGGACTCGGCGCCGACGAGTCGGCGGGCCGGGCCCGCCGTCATCTGGCGGAGCTCGTCGCTCGTTGGGCCTGGGTCTGGGTCGGCAGTACCGCGGCCTGGATCGTCTTCACGGTGTCGGACCTGACGGGTGTGCCGATTCTCCGGCTGCCCGCCGACACTGATCTCGTGCTGATCGTTCTGCACTCGGACCGGGTTCTCGCGCAGATCGTCACGTTGTGGGTCGCACTGGTGCTGGCGCTGTTCGGCGAGCGCCTGGTCGGCCGGCTGCAGGTGGGTGCGGGTCTGCTGCTGGCGATCGGCGCGCTACTGCCGAGCGCATTGACCGGGCATGCCGGCCATCACGATTCCCCGGTCCTGGCCGCGACCGTCCTCGGCGTGCACATAGTGGCCGCCTCGGTGTGGGTCGGCGGCCTGCTCGCCCTGGTGATCCACCTGCGGTCGTTTCCCGATCAGCTGCGTGCGGCGTTGCCGCGCTTCAGCGTTGCCGCGTTGATGTGCGTCGTGGTGATCGGGGCCACCGGAGTCGTGGTCAGCGCCATCTCTCTCGACGGCTGGGCCCAGCTGTGGGGCTCGAACCGGGGACAGCTGATGCTGCTGAAGGTCGGCGGGCTGGTGCTGCTGACCGGCATCGGCCATCTGCACCGGGCCCACACCGTCGGCGAGGCCGCGAGCCGGCGGCTACTGCCGCTGCTGCGGCTGGCTGCGTTCGAGTTGGCGCTGATGGGCGCCACCATTGGCATTGCCGTAACGTTGTCCGGTACCGCCTAGCCTGTCCGTGGTGGGAGTTTCATTCGTTCGGGTGAACTCAGAAGGTAGATCTGGCGGACGCCGATTGCTCGCGGTAGCGTCCGCCTTGGCTTTGATTGGTCAATCCATCCACCGATTTCCTGAAACCCTCCGTGGCAGCCGATGGCGGCGCCTGCGCATGGTGATCGGAAAATGATGAACTCTCGCTCACGTCGCAGCTTCATCTCCCTGGCTGGTGCCGGTGCGGCGACCGTCGGCCTCGCCGGCCCGGTCGGCTTCGCCACCTTGGCGAGTCCCATGGCGGGCATTGCCGCGCCGCCCGTCGTCCCAACCCATCTCAGTGGTTCGCTCACCGCCTACGTCGACGACGTCAAGGGTGACTCGGTCTCGTTGATGATCGGGGACACCGAAGTGATCGTCCGGGACGCGGAGCTGGTCGCCCGGCTGGCCAACGCCGGCTCCTCGACCTCGGTTCGGGGTTCGGTCAATTCCTAGCCGTCCCGACGGACGGCTATTCGTTTGCCCTGCGGCGATCAGATCTCGCCTGTTGCCGCGCGCCCCGCACCCGCTGAAACCCGTTTCTCCTCACTCCCTTGTGGAAAGGCTCTGCAATGTCCTCACACCGCGAGGCCCCCGAGATCTCCAAGGATCCGGTGGCCGACAACACCGATGTATAGGCCTTTGTCAGCCCCGACAAGCCCGACACGGTGACCCTGATCGCCAACTTCATCCCGTTGCAGAAGCCGGACGGGGGACCCAACTTCTACGAGTTCGGCGACGACGTGGTGTATCGGATCCACGTCAGCAACGGCGGTGACGGACGCGCGGACGTCACCTATGAATTCGCCTTCACCACCAAGGTCCGAAGCAACAAGACCTTCCTGTACAACACCGGTCCGATCGCGTCGATCACCGACCCGAATTGGAACCGCCCCCAGTACTACTCGGTCAAGCGGATCGTCCGCACGTCCGGCCAGAGCAGCGACGACAGTACCGCCGATGCCGACAACTACGACGGTGACGGCGGCCATCACCCCTCGGCCCGCTCCGAAACCCTGGGCAAGGACCTGACCTGTCCGCCGGTCAACGTCGGCGTTCGGAGCACTCCGAACTATGCGCATTTCACCGCTGAGGCGGTGCACAAATTGCCGGGCAATCGATTGGTGTTCGCCGGTCAGCGCGCCGAGGCCTTCTTCGTGGATCTCGGTAGCATCTTCGATCTGGGCACACTGCGGCCGTTCCAGAGCCTGCATCTGATTCCGTCGGCGAACGCCGTCGGGGTGAACGGACTGCAAGGCCTGAATGTGCACACGATCGCGATTCAGGTACCCAAGTCCGACCTCATCCGCAAGGGCCCCAGCCCGACCGGGGTGAACGATCCGGCGGCGGTGATCGGCGTATACGCATCCGCCAGCCGGCGTAAGTCCTCCGTGCTCAGGTCCGATGGGACCAAATCATCGTCCGGCCCCTACGTTCAGGTTTCGCGGCTCGGCAATCCCTTGTTCAACGAAGTGATCGTCCCGATGGCTGACAAGGATCGATGGAACAGGGTGAGCCCGTACCAGGATTCACAGTTCGCCAAGTACGTCGCCAAACCCGAACTCGCGGGCCTGCTTCCCGCGTTGTATCCCGGTGTATTTCCGCACCTCGCGGCTTACACCAAGCCGCGGGCCGACCTGCTGGCGATTCTGCTGACCGGCATCCCGGCCGGCCTGATTCCCAATTTCCAGAACTACACCGGGCCGACCCAGGCCGACCTGCTGCGACTCAACGTGGCGATCCCGCCGAGTGCGAGCCCGAATCCGCTGGGCATCATCGGCGGCGACCTGGCCGGTTTCCCCAATGGCCGACGGGTCACGGACGATGTGGTCACCATCGAGTTGCGGGCGATCGCCGGCGCGGTGCTCGGTCTGGTGGATCCGACCTTTGTCCCCGACGGGGCTGCCACGGCGATCCTGGACGGTTCATCGAACACCAACCCGCCGGTGCTGGACGTGTTTCCGTACCTCGGTACGCCGGCCGGGGGATACCAGACGACGCCGGGAACGCCGGCCGTCTAGTTGGTTCGATCTAGATCACTCAGGCCCTAGTTACCGGAGGATTTCATGGAGGACAACAGCTACGCCGGCCAGGGCTCGGTCCTGCTGGACATCGGCGGCGAAGTCGGCGCGTTGATCGTGACGATGCCCGCCACGATGGAAGGCCGAGAAGTGGAGATCCGACCGGTAGGTCATGTCGGATCGCCCGCTCACGACCACGATCACCACGATCACAAACACGACCACGACGGCCACGAGAACGTGCCCAACCGCCAGGTACACCTGCCACACGTCGCGGTGATCGGCCGGCCACTCAGCGGTGGGGTCGCTTACACGTTGGTCTTCCCTGAGTTGACCGAAGGTTCATACGAGCTCTACGAGCGACCGCACGGACCGGTCATGCTCCGTGCCACGGTGACCGGTGCTCAGGTCAGGTACGCGGACTGGCCGCCGGGCTGACGACTCGGGTTGCCCTGCACAGGGCCTGTCAGGCCCCGCCGGCGGTCACGATCGCATCGGTGATGAAACCTGCTAACAGCCCCAACAGCAGCCCGTAGGCAAGCAGGTCGCTGCGCTTGGCCTTTGCGGCGATGCCCAGCAGTTGAACCACCACGTAGAGGATGGAGCCCGCTGCCAACGTCAGGAAGACGATACTGACGGCCGCGCTGGTGAAGCTGTGGCCGATCGCGGTACCGATGAAGGTCGGCCCGCCACCGATCGCGCCCATGGCGAGCAGGAAGCCCCAACTCGGCCGTTGGACGACGCCGTGCTCGTCGGTGTCGCCGGCCAGCGGCGCGACGATCCCGAAGCCCTCGGTGGCATTGTGCAGCCCGAAGCCGATGACGAGCAGGGTCATCAGCGCGATATCCCCGGCGGCCGCTGACTGGCCGATTGCCAGTCCTTCGGCGAAATTGTGCAGCCCGATGCCGACGGCGATCAGCAGCGACAGTCGCTTGGCCGCGGTCCAGGCCGGCCGACGGCGGGTGCCAGACGTCAACTCGGTGGCGGCCATCGCGCCCGGCCCGAAGATTTGCGGGGCGCTGCGCATCCGTGCCGACATGAACTTCTCATAGCCGACCAGCGACAGCAGGCCGACGCTGAGGCCGGCCACGAACAGCAATCCATAGCCCAGGACCGGTCCGATGGTTCCCTCGCCCGCGTGGATGGCGCCCAGCGCCGCGTCGATGGGTTCCCAGGCAGCGCCCAGGACGTCCCAGAACAGAAACAGCAGGATGCCGACGGCCGTGGCGTTGAGGATCAGCCGAAGGGTCGGCGCGGGTCGCCGGAGTCGGCCGACGGGCAAGCCGATCAGAATGGTCACGCCGGCGATGAAGCCCAAGACCAGCGTCTGTGTCAGATCCACTGTGGTGTCCCACCCATCAACTAATGTTAGGCACACCTTACCTCGGGAAGTGGGCGACCGATAGCGGGGGGCCTGCACTATGGGATCCAGCACGTGGTTCAACATGGGTGCAACAAGGCCAAGTACTCAGGCTGGGGTCACCTCAGCCAACGCCGCAATTTCTCGGCTGAGCCCTTGTCCCAGACGGCGCCGAACTTGCGTTCCGCCTGTTCGGCCCGAATCTGCTCGTGCGCGTGCAGCCGGCCGAAGCTGAATGTGTTCTGGCCTTCGAGGTAGGCCCGCGCGGCCATTTCGGTGAGGACCTGCCTGGCTACCACGCTGTCCTGGTGTTCGCCGAGGATCTCCTGAACCGACCCGGCGGCCTCCGCAAGCTTGGTAGCCGGATGACCGAAGGCCGGAGCCACCGCTTCGGCCGCATAGCGCAGCCGCTTCGCCAGCTTCCGCGCATCATGCAGGAGTTCGTCCCGTTCGGCCTCGGTCGCGGCGGCTCGAGCCCCGGAAACGTCGGCGGCCAGCTTCTCGTACGCCCGGCGGACGGGCTTGGTCAGCACCTTGCCGGCCGGTAGGGCGGCGATCTCGGTGAACGGCGGCGCTGCGGCCAGCGCGTCGAGTTGATCGAGGAGCCGGAAGTACCGTTTCGAACTGACCGCCCGCAGCGCCTCGGCGTGCCCGTGGGCGTACTGCGTCTGCAGATCCTGGTTGATCCACTCCTGGATGGGACCCATCGTCAGTTCCGCGGGCTCGGCTTGGATCGCGTGATCGAACCTGGCCTGCTGGACCTCGGCGTCCCGGGCCAGGCCCAGGATAGTGGCCAGTTCCTGCAGCTCTTCGCGGATCGGATCCGTGAGACTGCGGTCGACCAGCAAACCGAAGGTCGACAGTGCGGTGCGTAGCCGCCGCGACGCGACGCGCATCCGGTGCACGGCGTCGTGCTGATCATTGCGGACCCCATGGTCGCAGCCGAGCAGGGCTTGCACCTGCTCGCGGAGGTAGCTCTGCAGGACCGGCCCGGCCGGGGTGGCGGCGGACAGGGCGGCAGTCGCGCCACTGGCCGCCCGGCGCTCGCCCAAAGCTCGGCTCAACGTCGCCGACCGAGCGGGGATCGCGCCGAGGTCGAGCATTCGCCGGCGGGTCGCACGGAGCAGTCTGTCGCTGCCCTCGGCGAGTTCGACCTCCCACTCGCGCCAGCCCACGAGTATGCCGCCGGGTGGGCCTTCGGCGCCGGCAATCACCGAGTCGTCGTTGATCCGAGCCAGCACCTGATCGTCCGCGCCGAGCAGCCAGCAGGTGGTGCGGTGCGTGCGAATGTTGGCCACCAGCGCGACGTCATGGTCGCGAATCCAGGCGCGGGCCTGGTCCACGAGCTCGGCGGGTATCTCGGTCGAGGTGGACACCGCGGTGAACTGCCGTCGGTCGTGCCGGCCAGCCGGGATCTCGAGGGTCCACCCGGTGTTGCCGTCGCCCCGGTTCCGGCGCAGGGTGATTCCGGCCGCGAGCAGCGAACGGCCTGAGGTGTCGTAGTAGTCCATGTCGAGCTGAATGTCCTGGCTGGGCGACACGGACCGCACCTCGGGTAGCTCTTCCAGACCGCTCAGTGCCAGATCTGGGGTGACATCGAATTTTCGTTCGAGTTCGTGATACTCCGATGCCACAGGAAGCCCTCTCGCCGCGAGCACCCGATAGGGGTGGGTGTCACCCATAGGTTTACCCGGCCGCGGGGTCGCAATAGTGAATGTTGCCGGTGACGTGCCGGGCGGGACGGATGGACGACGCTCTCGGCGACGTTGCTACCTCGGCCCGCGACGGAGGGTGCGGCGGCCGACAGCGCTCCAGGCGGTGTTGAATTGGTGTTCGGCGGTGGCGGCCTTGGCTTCCTCGAGGGCGTGCAACCGGCCGAAGGTGAAGGTGTTCTGGCCGTCGAGGAAGGCGCGGGCAGCCATCTCGCCCAGGACCTGCCGGGCGATCACGCTGTCCTGATGTTCGCCGAGGATTTCCTGCACTGTCTCGACGGCCACCGCGAAGGCGGTTGCCTGGGCACCGAACGCGGGGGCGACGGCCTCCAGGGCGTAGCGCAGCGCCTTGGCTCCTTTGCGCGCCTCGTGCATCAGGTGGTCGCGATCCGTGGCTGTGCGCGCCTTCCGCGCGTCGGCGATCTGGGCGGCCAGACGCCGGTGTGCCCGCTGGACTCGCTGGGTCAGGGCGACGTTCGCGGGTTGGTCGGCGACCGCGGTCAGCGGCGGTTGGCCGGCCAGGTCGTCCAGTCGATCCAGTAGCCGAAAATAGCGGGTCGAATTCATCGCGAGCAGGGCACGACCATGCGCACGCCGGTACTGGTCGGACAGATCCCGGTCGATCCAGTTCTGAACCGGGCCGATGGCCGGCTCGGCCGGCTCGGCTTTGATGGCGGCGTCGAAGCGCGCCCGCTGGACCTCGGCGTCCCGGGCGCCGCCGAGGATAGTGGCCAGCACGGTGAGCTCGTTGCGGATCGGATCGGTGATCTGCCGGTCCAGCAGCGGCCGAAAGGTACTCAACGCCGAGCGCAGCCGACGGCAGGAGACCCGCATCTTGTGCACCGAGTCGGGCTCATCGTGCCGGACACCGTTGTCATTGGTCAGCAACTCGCCGACCTGCTGCTGCAGGTAGGCCCGCAGGACGACGCCGGCGCCGGACTCCGGTGACAGGTCCACCGGCGAGGTCGGTGCGGTGCGGCCGAGCGCGCGATCCAGATCCGAGGATCGGCCGGGCTCGGTGGCGCCCAGGCCGAGCAGCAGCGCGCCGGCGGCTTCCAGTAGTTCAGGCGGGCCATCGATCAGCTCGATTTCGCAATCGCGCCACACAGTCAGGATGCCGCCGGCAGGTCCGGCGGCACTGGAGGTCACCGAGTCTTCGCAAACCCTGGCCAGAGTCCGGCCGGTGTCGCTGAGCAGGCAATGGGTGCTGCGCCGGGTCCGGATGTCGGCCATCGGGTGAACGTCGTGATCGCGAACCCAGGCACGGACCCGGTCCAGCAATTCGATGGGAACTTCACTGCGAAAGTCGGTGAGTGCGGCGTTGATGGCCGCCGCCGCGCCGGGAAGCTGGAGGGTCCAGGCATCGGTGTGACCGATGCGGGTGCACAGCGTGATTCCGGCCCCGAGCAGTCTGAAATTCGGGGTGTCGAAGTAGGTCGCGTCGAGGTGAAGCTCCTCGGTGAGCGACACCGCGCTGACTTCGGGGAGCGTGCCGAGTCCGGTTAATGGCAGGTCGGCGGCGACCTCGAACTGTCGCTCGCGACCAGGATCTTCTGTCGCCACTGCTCTCCTCTGTCGGGCCGCTCCGCCCTGGGTGGCTCCTTACCAGGTCTACCCGTATCGGGTGGCGGACGCGGCGGTGACCCGCTCATTGCCGGGTTCGGTCCGAATGCCCTCTGAATGCCCTCCGAATGCCCTCCGAATGGCCACCGAACGCCATCCGAACGCCTCGGCCGAGTTGTGTTCGATTTAGCGGGGCCTTAACCATTGTTGGTGAACGCTGACGCAGTATCCAGTTCGGCCGGAGATTTCGGTTTGATCCGCAAGGGACGGTCCGTGGGTGCGACCAAGTGTACGAGCAATGCCAGGCTACGAACTGAATCCGGGTTTCCTTCCCGGTGCCGCCGAATTGGACGAACCCTGCACCGGTCGGGGGGTGGGGACCGTCTGGTTCGACAACGAAAGTCGCTGCCTTCCAGCAGTTTTCCACTGTTGGGGGGCAGCGATTTTCGATATCCGGTGTCGATCGGGTGGCGAAGCCCGATGGCTACGCCGCGAGAAACATTGCCAGTACGGCGGTGTCGACATCATCGAGGGGATCGACGCCGGCGCGGCTGACCATGCTGGCCACGTTCCCGCGGTGGTCTGCCTCAACCCAGGCCGCTCGGTGATCAAGCCCGAGGTGCGGAAGTCCGGGTAGCAGAATGCATCCCGAGGCGGCTTCGTCGTATTCGGGTAGTGACGGCCGGATCTCGGTTGACGGATGCAGAATGATCAGGCCGGGCGGCTGATGTGCAGCGAACTGCCCTGGCACGACGGCGTTGACACCGATCACCGGGCCTTCGGCGATGACCAGGCCGATTGCTCCGGGCGCCGGGTTGTCCGGTAATTCCTCGCGAACTCGGAAAATGGTGCTGGTGGGCATCATGCCCGGCACGCTGGCGATCCGGACGGTGAGCAGCAGGAACCGGGCCCACTCGACGGTGCTGGCCGGCCATCGACCGGACACCAGAAATCCCCTGAGGACCCCCTTCGCATGCAGCGGCGCCACTTCGACTGATAATTCGCCGGTATCACTCATGGTCAACCTCCATCGCGGGGTGGCCGGATTTGCCCATGATGAATCACCGTGGTGTTGGCACACAAGACCCCTTGAGTGCCAATGATTCTCGTGATGTCGAGGAGGTCACGCGGCTGTTACGGCCCGGCCCCGATTGTGACACGCTGAGCCTGTGCCAGTGGTGGCCGGGCCCGTAACAATACGGGTCGGGAATGCCACAGATCACACAGGTTTGTCAACGCCCGAGACTGGGCGGTCGGCCAATTCGAGAGAATCGCCCGGCGCACCTTGCGAACGCACCTCGCCTTCGCCCACGAAGCTTCGTGTCCAAGGGCGAGGACGGTTCGCAAGGTCCTGGAACGGCGTCCAGCCGGGTCCAAGTCGGGCCGATCACAGTGCGCCTATCTGGAACGCTTTCAAATCCGGGTGGGCGCACCGCCGACGGAGTCGGCCAGAAAGACACAGTGCCCCCGGCAGGAATCGAACCTGCGACCAACGCGTTAGGAGTGCGTTGCTCTATCCCCTGAGCTACGGAGGCGGATCGGCGACGTGCCTGTCCTCGCGGCCAGGAGCATCGATTCCGATTCGTCTGCCCGCCCGGAAGGCGGACTTCCTCAGGTTAGTCGCAGCGGCGTACCGTGCGAAATTTCCGACCGAAGTGCGTTGGCGGCCCGGCAGTTGCGCCACAGGTCTGAGCGGAGCGAGCTAGCCGAACGAAGTGCAGTTTGCCGACGTTGGTCGTTCGGTATTTCGTCGCTCGTTCGGTAAAGCCGGGAACCGGGTCACCCACCTCACGGCCGCTCGCCGATGGCGTCCCACGATCCCCGTAACCGATGGAGCGTTCCCGTAACCTTGCTCGCCCTTGACCCCGCTCGTCTGGAGTCCCCCTTTTCCTGCCGGCCGGCAGAAAAAGCAAGAGGGCAACGACTGTCGCGGCAGCGAGCACGATGGTCGCGATCACCCGCGGTCTCGGGCGCTCAGAATCCCTGCCGCCGTTGCATTCACTCCTCCTCGACGCTCCAGCACCCCAATCCGCTGCCCTGAGATCCGGCGCGGTTCGGTCTGCCGCGCTCCGGGTAGAGGGCGGATGACAGATCGAAGGAGTCTCGTTGTGATTGACCTGAAGCGCACGTTCGTTGTCGCCAAGCCCGTTGCCGTGGTGGTGGCCTATTTGAAGGATTTCGCCCACGCGCAAGCGTGGGACCCGGGAACGAAGTCCTGCGTGCAGGAATCGCCAGGTCCCGTACAGGTCGGCACTACCTGGCGCAACGTCTCGGAGATCAAGGGACGCGAAACCGAGCTGATGTATCGCCTGGAAACCTTCGAGGCCCAGCATCTGAGGTTCGTCGGTGAGAACAAGACGGCGACGTCGATCGACGACATGAGCTTCACCCCAGTGGGCCAGGAAACGTCGATCACCTATCACTCGGAGATTACCTTCCACGGCATCGCCAAGCTGGCCGGCCCCTTCCTGAAGTCGGAGTTCGAGGAACTGGGCGACAAGACAGTGGTCCAGATGACGCAGGTGCTCAACGGGCTGTAGCCGGATTCATCGAGCAGGAATATCGCCGGGCGCCGCCCGGCTACCTCAATGCGCCCGCAAAGCCGCCCGGGCAAACGCGATCCCGCCGGCCACCTGCAGCGGCTCCCGACCCCGCCGCCAGCCGTCCGGGAGTGCGCCGAGGCGTCGCAAGATCGTCGTGGTCGGGTCGGCCGCCAGGTCCGCCTGGATCCGGGTGATCGGCACATGCGCCGAACGACCCCACCCCAGGGCGGCCAGATAGACGTCCAGGCTGTGGTCCGGTCGCCACCCGTCGGGACTGAACTCCGCGGCGAGCATCAGCAAAGTGATCAACCCCGCTTCTCGCTCGATCTCCTCGCCGGCCGGCACCCTCGTCGCGAGGTGATGCCACAGCGCCACCGGATTGCCGATGAGTTTCTTGCCCACAGCGGTCCGGACCAATCGGCCGCGGAACTTCCGGATCAGCCCGAGTTTCTGGGCCGACGTGCGCAGGTCCAGCACGGGATATGTCTGGGACTCCCGGTTGTTCTTGCCGATCCACAACTCATCCATGCCCAGTTCGGTCATGCAGGCCTGCACATCAACCGGCTTCAGGTAACCGGCGGACGTGAGCTCCAGCCCGTTGACCCCGAGGCGGTCCAGCATCCACTGGTAAGGCAGCACCATCGACGCGGCAATTGCGGGCTCGATGGCCGGTTCGGTGGCTAGTGCGGCCAATTCGGCCAGCCGGATCATCTCACTCACAACGGAACCGTGGACCCGGCGCAGCAACTCGGCCAGACCCTCCGGGACGCCGTAGCCGGGGTCGGCCAGCGTGGCCAGACCGTTGGGTAGCGCGCGCCAGTTGTCCAGCTGATTGTTCACCTCGGCCACGCTGAAGTGCTCCGGATCGAATGACTCGCCGGCCCACGCCCGCAGCATCGCCGCGTCCTGACTCGACGGGTGCGACAGTGCCGACAACAGGTTCTGGTAGCCGTAGATGCCGCCGGAATCTTCCGGCGGGCAGGCCCGGGACCCGTTGATGCAGACAGCGACGAGGCCGTCGTGCCGCACCGGCAGCACGTCTTGAACGGTCAGCGTGTGCTCCCAGGAATCGCCGAAGTCGTACTCGTAGTACAGCCGGTCGCCGGTCCGCTGCAGCACCTCGTCCAGTCGGACCTCGACCTCCGGCACACCGGGCGAGTCGCCCTCCTCGACCATCGTGTCCATCAGGTAGTTCTCGGTGAGCTTGTGGTGGCGGACGGGCCCGCTGGAGAACTGATGGAGGTGCGAATTGGTCCAGCCCATGGTGACCTGGAGCACGTCGTGGACCACGTCCAGCGTCACGTCGGATCGGATGTCGACCAGCCGCCAGATCGGCGGGTGGACCTCATCGAGATGGATCCGAACCCGGAAAATCGCCGGCTCCTTGCGGCGCGCATGACGGCGCGAGGACACCTGACGGATCGCGAAGTCGTCAGGCGACCGCCTGGCCGCGAGCGCCGCCATGAGGTCGACGACGTTGGATCCCCCGGAGGCCGAGTCCTGTGGTTGAGAGGCCATGGCTCAACGGTATGGGCGGATGGCCAGTCCGGCGACTTCAGCCCGGGTCTGGGGTGACGAAGTCACCGGAGCGCCGGCTACCCGACGCCGATGGCGATGATCGGAGATTGCGCGGGATCGAGCCATTGCATCAACGGCACCAATGTGGTTGCGGGGATGGAAACGCAGCCGGCGGTGGGTTTGCCGGACGAGACGTGGAGAAAGAAGGCGCTGCCGGCACCGGCCACCGCGGGTGACCTGTTGTAGTCGATGACCACCGCGTAGCGGTATTCGGTGGTGATCGTCCCCAACTGCTCGGAGGCGGCGGTGTTGAACGGGCATGCCGCCGTTGCGCAGTGCTGGAGTGTGTTGTACAGCGGCGAATCGACATCCGACACCCACCAGTCGCTGAGCCCGACCTGGTCGTAGGGGAGCCTGGAGCCCGGATCGGGCGCCACGCCGAACGCCTGGGTCAGTGCAAACGTGCCCGCCGGGGTCCGCGAAACCGACTCGCTCGCGTGGCCGACGCCATCGGCGCCGAGATAGGCCTTGACGGGTCCGAATACCTCGGTCCACGAGTCGGCGTCGTCGCGTTGCCAGGCGGCGAGAGTGCCCGACGTCGAGCCCGATGACTGTGCGGTCACCGTGACCACCTGACGGTGATCACCGATAGCGACGTCGATCGGGAACGGCAAGGTGGCGGCGACAACCTGCGCGCTCGTTGTCACGGGGGCGGCAGCGGCCGGTGGTTTGGGTGCCGGTGCCTCGGGTGCCGGCGCCTCGGGGGCCGGTGCCTCGGGGGCCGGTGCCTCGGAAGTCACGGATTCAGAACTCAGCAGCGCCGAACTGGTTGGCGCCGAACTCGTTGGCACCGAACTCGCCGACGGTGAACTGGCCGATGTGACACTCGCCGACGAGGCGCTGGAGCTCACAGCGGAAGCCGAATCGGCACTTGAGTTGGCGCAGCCGACGAGCCACAATGTCGCGGCCACGGACAGGGACAGAGTTCGGCGAAGATTCACGCGTTACACGGTAGCCGTCGGTGGCCAGCTGTCGGCAACCCTGCGGCTGGGCCCACGGTGCGGGCCCGCAGTGACAAGATGAGTCGCATGTCTGCCTTGGCCCAACTGTTCGCGCTGATCGCGGCCCTGCTACACGTGCTGTTCTTCCTCCTGGAGAGCCTGTTGTTCGCCAAGCCGAACGTCTGGTCGCGGTTCGGGGTGCGGTCGCAGGCCGACGCCGAGGTGGTCCGCCCGATGGCCCTGAACCAGGGCTACTACAACTTGTTCCTGGCGATCGGCGTGATCATCGGCGTCGTCCTCTCGCACACCGACTCGCAGACGGCCGGCATCGCAGTGGCGGTCTTCGGCCTCGCCTGCATGCTCGGCGCCAGCCTGGTGTTGATCATCAGCAACCCGAGACTCGCCCGGGCCGCATTGATCCAGGGCGCCCCCCCGCTGCTCGCGCTGATCTTCGTGATCGTCTGACAATCTTTCGCCCTGTGCGCAAATCACCCAGTGCACGCAAATCACCCTCGATAGCTCAGACTGACTCCATGCACATCGTGGTTGACGCCATTCTGTTCGATCTGGACGGCACTTTGGCCGACTCCACTCGCAGTGTCGACCGCAGTTGGCGCAAGCTTGCGGATCGTCTGGGCATCAGCTTCGACGACCTGAATGGCAGCTACCATGGGGTCCCCGCACGGCAGACCATTGCCCGGCTGATGCCTGATTCCGCCCAATCCGAGATCGATGAAGTCATCGAGTGGCTGGCCGAGATCGAAGTCTCGGACACCGAAGACATCGTGATGATTCCTGGTGCCTTCGTGGTGCTCGACTCGCTCCCGCCGTCCCGGTGGGCCGTCGTGACCAGCGGAACCAGGGCGCTGGCCACGGCCCGGATCATAGCGGCCGGATTGCCGATGCCGCGGCACCTGATCACCGCCGACGATGTCACTGCCGGCAAACCGGCACCCGACCCCTACCTGTTGGCCGCCAAGCGACTGGGCTTCGAGCCCAAACGCTGTCTGGTGGTCGAGGACGCCCCGGCCGGTGTCGCCTCCGGGCTGGCCAGCGGCGCTACGGTGCTCGGTCTGCTCACCACACACACCGACCTGGGGGTCCCCAGCATCGGCGACCTGACCGAGATGGCCGTCGAACAGGATAGGTTGGGTATCGCGATCAGCCTGAACGGGCAGGGCGAAAAGCGGCGATGATGCTGCAACTCGCCACCGGAGACATCACCGGCGCACTGGCCGCGTCGGTGGATGCCATCGTGAATGCTGCCAATTCATCACTGATGGGGGGCGGCGGAGTGGACGGTGCGATCCATCGGGCCGGCGGCCCCGAGATCTTGGCGGCCTGTCGAGATCTTCGCCGAACCAGTTATCCGGATGGCCTGCCCGCTGGGGATGCCGTGGCCACCACCGCTGGAAAGCTCGCCTGCCGATGGGTGATCCACACCGTGGGGCCGGTCTATTCCCGCGGCGACGACCGATCCGCGACTTTGCGCTGCTGCTACACCCGGAGTCTGGCCGTTGCCGACGACCTAGGCGCCGCATCGGTGGCCTTTCCGCTGATTTCCGCCGGGGTTTACGGCTGGCCCAAGGACGACGCCATCTGCCAGGCGCTCGGCGCCATCACGGCGGCCGGTACCCGAGTGGCATCGGTGACGTTGGTGCTGTTCGACCGGGGCACCTATCGGCTCGCACAGACGATGCTCGAAGAGGACTGACTGGCCGCGGCTGGGTCGGCGCATGCCCGATCCGGGTCAGGCCGGGACGTGCGGCGCGTTCGGCAGCCGGACGGTGAACACCGTCGAACCCGGTTTGCTGTCCGCGGTCACTGTGCCGTGGTGCGCTGTGACCACCGCACGGACGATGGCCAGGCCCAGCCCGGTGGACCCGGCGATCCGTGAGCGGGACGAATCCCCGCGGACAAACCGTCCGAATATGCCTGGCAGCAGGCTCTTCTCGATGCCGGGCCCGTCGTCGGTGACTGTGATGACCACGTCGGTCGAGGCAACCGCCAGCCCGGCCGTGACAGTGGTGCCGCTCGGCGTGTGGGTGCGCGCGTTGGTCAGCAAATTGGCCAGCACCTGATGCAACCGGGATTTGTCGCCGGTCACCGTCACCGGCACCTCGGGTAGGTCGAGCCGCCAGCGATGATTCGGTCCGGCGGCCCTGGCATCGCCGACGACGTCCATCACCAGTAGGGTCAGGTCTACCTCTTCCTGGGCGAGCGGACGCCCGGCGTCGAGCCTGGCCAACAGCAGCAGGTCGTCGACCAGTATGGACATGCGGTCGGATTCGGACTTCACCCTGGACAGCGCATGCGACACGGTCGCGACGTCGGTCTCGTCGCGGCGCGCGAGTTCGGCATAACCACGGATCGCGGCCAGCGGGGTACGCAGCTCGTGCGAGGCATCGGCGACGAACCGCCGCACCTGCATCTCGCTTTCCTGCCGGCGTTCCAGCGCGGACGATACGTGACCCAGCATCTGATTGAGCGCAGCCCCGACCTGCCCGACCTCCGTTCGCGGGTCGGTGTCCTGCTCCGGAACACGGATCGCCAGGTCGACCGCGCCGCGGTCCAACTGCACCGTGCTCACCTGACGAGCGGTCGCAGCCACCCGATCCAACGGGCGCAGCGTCGCCCGGACAATGAAGAACGCGGCGGCTGTGGCCAGCGCCAAACCGGCGCTCATCACAATGATCATGGTCCAGACCAGCCGGCTCAGGGTGGCGCTCTCGCGGTCCAAGGGCAGCCCCGTGATCACCGTGTCGCCGTCGCTTCCCTTCTTGGCCAGCACCCGGAAGTCGCCGAAACCATCGACGTACACGGTCTGGGCGGTGGTGGTGTTCGACGCGGCCAATAGGGATTGGTTCGCCGTGGCGGACAGCACCTCACAGGTGGTGCCGTTGTAGATTCCAGCGCTGGTCACCACACCGTTCGTGACCACCGCGGTCAGCGTGCTGGTGAAGCCCGGCCGCGCCCTGGACGGAATGGACGTGGAAAACGTCGGGTCGCAGACCTGGGCGAAGTTGGGCGCGGCCGCGCCCCCCGGGATCTGATCCGACTGATCGGTCGCGCTCCCACCGGGTTCACCGATTCCCTGATGCTCGACCGACCCGATGTTGAGCCGCTGGTCCACCTGTTGGGTCAGATAGTGGCTCAGGAACAGCTGGGTGGCGACGCCGACCACGCTGCACACCAGCAGCATCAGCATCAGTGAGACGCCGATCAGTTTGGTGCGCAGCGTGACCGGGCGGCGTTTCGCCAGCCCGGCCACCGCCGGCACAGGCGATTCGGGCATGAGTCAGGCGGCCGGTTTGAGCACGTAGCCGAAGCCGCGCATGGTGTGGATCATCGGCGCCCGGCCGGAATCGATCTTCTTACGCAAATAGGAAATGTAGAGCTCGACAATGTTTGCCTGCCCGCCGAAGTCGTAGTTCCACACCCGGTCCAGAATCTGCGCCTTGGAGAGCACCCGCTTGGAATTGCGCATCAGGAAACGGAGCAGTTCGAATTCGGTGGCGGTCAGTGCGATCAAGTCGTCGCCGCGGCGCACCTCACGGCTGTCCTCGTCAAGCGTCAGATCGCCGACCACCACCAGCGGGCTTTCGGACTCGACGGTCGCCTTTCCGCGGCGGAGCAGCGCCCGAAGACGCAGCACGAGTTCCTCCAGTGAGAACGGTTTCGTGACGTAGTCGTCACCGCCGGCGGTCAGACCGGCGATCCGGTCTTCGACCGAATCGCGGGCCGTGAGGAACAGGACGGGCGCGTGCTCGCCGTCGTTGCGGACTCGGCGCAGCACCTCCATGCCGTCCATGTCGGGCAGCATGACGTCCAGGACCACCACATCGGGTCGGAACTCGCGAGCCGCGGCTATCGCATCGGCGCCGTTCCCGGCGGTACGAATCTCCCATCCTTCGTACCGCAACGCCATGCTGACAAGTTCGGCAAGGGTGGATTCGTCGTCGACGACGAGAACCCGGACCGCCCTGCCGTCAATGCCACGCACCTGGGGCAAGCCCAGGCCAGGGGTGGACGGAGCGCTGGGTGACCGCGTCAGCGAGGTTGAATCCATGTGTTGATGATGCGCGCCCAATCCATGGAGCGGGCTGGGGGGTATCTGTGACTTTGCTGTGTATGCCAAACCGACGGCAGGTAGGCGGCCGGCCTGGAAACCGGTACCGCACGGGCGTCATTCCGACCGCGCGATTGCCGGTGAGCTCAAGCGGTCAGGCCTGCAGGAATACGGTGCCCCCGACGACGACGGTCGGGATCTCCGCCAACGGGTCGCTCGCCGGGCCTTTGGTCGCCGCTCCGGTGGCGGGATCGAACTCGGACTGGTGCCGTGGGCACAGCAGGATCGCACCCTGGGGCGCCACTGTGGCCCCTTGGTGGGTGCAGACGCCGGTGTGCGCGATCGGGGTGCCGTCCGCCTTGAGGGCCAGCACGATCGGGGCGTTCGCCACCGTCACGACGACCGAACTGCCGGCCGGGATGTCGGCCACCGTCGCCAGCTTGGCTCCGGTGGCGGCCGGTGCGCTCGGCGCCGAGGATGCCGCCGGCGCCGAGGATGCCGACGGGGCCGACGATGCCGAGCCGGTGGCGGCTGAGGTGACTCGCGAACCGGCGGCACTGGATGTCGAGGTGGTGGAGGTAGCCGCTGTGGTGCCGCTGGAACAGGCGGCGAGCGCCGCCGCGCTGGCTATGGCCGCTGCGCCGATCGCAGTCCGGCGGGTGACCGTAGATCCACGGGTGAGACCAGTGGCGGGCAGTGCGCAGGTGAGAGCACACGATGGCTCGGCGGCGGGGGCGTCGATGACAGCGGCGCGGACGTCAGTCGGGGTCATTCGGGTGTCCAATCGGCGGTGGGAACCTGTGGCACAGCTCCGGCGGGTGCCCGAGCTGCGTTTCTGCTCTGCGGAAAGCACAGCTCCCACATAGGAACATGCACTTTCATGGACTCGTTCTCGGGTCACAGTAGCGGGTGGGCCTGTGAAGCCGGCCTCAGGTCCTGCTACTCCGGCCGGCAGATCCCTGGGCGACGCTGCCCAGGACTGGTCAATGGAGTAACACGTTCGAGTTGACGAAAAGGTTCAGCAATCATTCGAGTAAGAAAGGTCTGCTTTTGCGCGATTCTGGTCGCTACAGGGTGGCGCCGTACCGGTCGACGATCGAAGACTCTGCCACTCGGGACAGGCCTTCCCGGACGACCCGAGCCCGCGCCTCGCCGACACCTTCCACTGCCTGGAGGTCCCCGGCGGTGGCGGCGAGCAAACCCTGAAGATTCTCGAAGTGGGCGACCAACCTGTCCTGGATGGCCGGTGGCACTCGGGGGATGGTGGCCAAGAGTCGGTAGCCCCGTGGGCTGACCTGGTAGTCCAACGTGTCCGGATTGATGAAGTAGCCGAATTCGCGGGCGATCGCATTCAGGTCGAGCAGCGCCGGCTCGTCCAGATTCTCCAGCGCCCGGCCGACCTCATCCAGGGTCCGGGTCTGCCCGGGGGGAAGGTAGTCGCGAGCCAGCATTATCCGGGTTTCCTCGGTGGTGCCGGTGAGCTCGTCGAGTTGCAAGGCCGGCAATCGGCCGTCGGCACCGAGTTCGACGATGTCGCTGCTGATCTCATCGGCGATTCGGCGCACCATCAGCAGGCGCTGCATCACGGTCATCACGTCGCGGAGGGTGGTGAAGTCTTCGATCTCGAGCGCGGACAGCGACTGGGCTACCTCGTCGAGCCTGGTCCGGTACCGCTGAAGCGTGGCCAGCGCCTGGTTCGCTCGGTTCAGGATGGTGGCCGATTCGGCGACGACATAACGGATGCCATCGAAGTACAGGCTGATGATCGACATTGAGTGGCTGACCGAGATCACCGGGAGTCCGGTCTGGATGGCCACGCGTTCGGCGGTGCGGTGCCGGGTGCCGGACTCGGCCGTCGGGATCGTCGGATTGGGCATCAGCTGGACGTTGGCTCGCAGGATCCTGGTGGCCGAATCGTTCAGGATGACCGCCCCATCCATTTTCGACAGCTCGCGCAGGCGGGTAGGGGAGAAGTCGATGTTGATCTGAAACCCGCCGTCGGACAACTCCTCGACGGTGCGATCGAAACCGAGAACGATCAGCGCACCGGTGCGGCCGCGCAGAATGCGTTCGAGCCCTTCTCGTAGATCCGTACCCGGTGCCAATCGGCCGAGCACCTGACGCATTGCGTACGTCGTTGACCGTTCGGCCACGCCTCGCCCCCTGTTGATCGCCCGCCGGGCGGACTTGCACCCAGCCCAACAGACCTATTCCCAGCATGATCGGCGATCAACCAACGACTGCGCGCTTGATCTGCCGGGCGCCAGTCTAGTGGTCGGCACCTGATCCGGTGTTCGGCGCCGATTTGTGCCCCTACTCGGTCTCACATGGCCCCGCGCCGCCGCAGCCAGTGCACGACGCCGGTGTCATTGCCCAACGCTCGCAGCGCGTCGCCCAGGTCGTCGACCTCGTCCACCCGCATGCCCTTCGGACGCTCCAGTGCAGCTCCGGCGGGGACTATGGCGTGGTCGAAGCCCAGCCGTCGGGCTTCGGCCAGTCGACGAAACAAGCCGGCCACCGGGCGAATATCGGCGGAAAGTCCCAACTCCCCGATGACCACCAGCCCGCCGGCCAGGGGGATGTCCCGAGCCGACGACCACAATGCCAACGCGATCGCCAGATCCGCGGCCGGCTCCGTCACCTTCGCCCCGCCGACAGTGGCCACCAGAATGTCCTGACCCTGCATCTGCAGACCGGCCCAGCGCTGCAGGACCGCGATCACCATGTCGATGCGGGCGGTCACCAGGCCCGACACCGATCGCCGCGCGCTTGCCTCGGACGCCACCTTGGCCACCAGGGTCTGCACTTCCACCGGCAGTGGTCGCCGGCCCTCCATCGCGATCGTCGCGCAGGTTCCGGGCACCTCGCTCCGGCGGGCGGACAGGAACAGGCCCGAAGGATCGGCCAGCGACACAATTCCGTCGCCGGCCATCTGGAAGCAGCCGACCTCGTCCGACGGCCCGAAGCGATTCTTGACGCCCCGGACAAGGCGGAGGCTTGAATGGCGATCGCCCTCGAACTGCAGGACAACATCCACCAGGTGTTCCAGGACCCGAGGACCGGCGATCCCGCCGTCCTTGGTCACGTGCCCGACCAGCACCGTGGCTATCCCGTGCTGCTTGGCCGTCGTGGTCAGCGCCGAGGTGACGGCGCGAATCTGCGTGACTCCACCGGCGCTGCCGTCGATTTCGGCCGCGGCGATGGTCTGCACCGAGTCGACGACCAGAAATGTCGGGGCCACCGTCTCGATATGCGAAAGCACGGCGGATAGTTCGGTCTCGGCGGCCAGAAAGACGTCCGGGTGCAGCGCGCCGATCCGGTCTGCGCGGAGCTTGACCTGCGCACCGGATTCTTCGCCGGTGACGATCAATGCGCGGCCGTGGCCGGCCTCGGCCCAGGCCTGTGCCGCGGCCAGCAGCAGGGTGGATTTGCCGACGCCGGGCTCGCCGGCGAGCAGGACGACCGAGCCCGGTACCAGCCCGCCGCCCAACACCCGATCCAGCTCGCCGATGCCGCTGGCGCGGACCTGCACCCCGGCCGCATCGATGTCGCACATTCGCTTGGCCGGTTCGGTGATCGGCCCTGCGACGACCCTGCGCAGGGTCCCGCTGACCGGTCCGGCCTCGATCACGGTGCCCCAGGTCTGGCACTCCGGACAGCGACCATGCCACTTCGAGGCGGCGACGCCACATTCGGAGCAGCGATAGGACGGCCGGGCGGTCTTGCCGGGAGTGCTGGTGGTAGCCATGGGAATCACCGTAGACGGCACCACCGACAGTGCCGGTGAGATAGCGGAACCGACACACCTGTTCTACTGTCAGCCGACCTGTCTCGGCTGCCGCAGAAGGGTCAGTGGCCCTCGCCGGGGCTGCCGAACCAGATGTTCGTCGGCTCCGCGGGGAGCACGTCAACGGTCTCGCGGGTGCCGTTGCCGCGGTCGCCCGGCAGCTCAATCGGCACGTTGAGCGTCACCGAACCGGCATTGGCGAAGGTGAAGGTGATGGGAATGTTGTGCCCGAACGCCAGATCCGCGGTGAGGTTCATCAGCGTGATGGTGGTCTTGGTGACGTCGGTGATCTCGACCAGGGTCTGCGACGGCAGTTCGGCGCTGCCGGCGATCTCCACGGACGCCGCGCCCGGGCTGGCCGCCGAAGACAGCGTGTCGTAGGCGACCGAGTCGTTGGAGATCCACAGTTTCAGCGGAACGTTCGCCCCCGCCGGGTAGCCCGCACCATCGGTGGTGGCCAGGCGCACGTCGCGAACGCCGATCGGACCGATCGTGGCGTTGCCGCCGTCGATGGCCGGCTTCTGATTGGCCGTCTGGGAGACCTGGCCGGCTGCACAACCCGACAGCACCAGGGCCAGCACCGCGATGACCGCGGGAATCAGGCGTGAGCGCGGGAGGCTGGCGATGCGGGCCACAAGGGTCCCCTCTCTGGACGTGCTGGAGTAGTCGGTACTGCCAACTAGCAGGGTAGTCCGGCCGGGGCGGTCGTCGCGCGGCGGGCACGGCGTTGCGCCTACCGGACGGCTGACCGGACGGCAGGCTACCTGACCGGTTGCATGAGTGCAGTCACTTTGTCAAGGGCCTGCGATGGATCGCCCGAGCATCCCTCATTCGGCCTCAAGGGTCCTGACCTGCGACAACGTGTCGAGCCCGGTTGCGCGGCGTGTTACCATGAGGTATCGAAAGGGGCAGCAGACTCATGGTTTTCAAGGTCGGCGAAACTGTCGTCTATCCCCATCACGGGGCGGCGCTCATCCAGGCAACAGAAACTCGGATGGTCAAAGGCGTCGAGAGGCTCTATCTCGTTCTCAAGGTCGCCCAGGGCGACCTCACCGTCAAGGTTCCCGCCGATAACGCCGAGTTTGTCGGCGTCCGCGACGTGGTCGACACCGAAGGTCTGGAAAGTGTGTTCGGTGTGCTGCGCGCACCGTTCACCGAGGAGCCGACCAACTGGTCTCGTCGTTACAAGGCCAACGCGGAGAAGCTCGCATCGGGTGACGTGAAGAAGGTCGCCGAAGTAGTTCGCGACCTCTGGCGTCGTGACCGTGAGCGGGGCCTTTCCGCTGGTGAAAAGCGGATGTTGGCCAAGGCGCGGCAGATCCTGGTCTCCGAGCTCGCGTTGGCTGAAGGCATCGATGAGGATCGTGCCAGCAGTCGTCTCGACGAGGTTCTCGCTTCCTGAGCACCGCGGTTACCGGAGTTCGACGATGACTGTCGTGGCCCTGGTTTCTGCGGCCGGTAACGGGCCGGAGGCCGCCACGCCCACCGTGTGGGCGCTGATCGACGGTCGCCCGCTGCTGGTTCATGCCCTTGACCGGCTGCTGGACGCCGGAGTGGACGTCTGTTACTTCGCGGTCGGATTCGATGACGTCGAAGGCGCCCAGCGGGTGCTCGGCGGCCGTGCCCATGTGGTCGGCGCCGAAACAACAGGCGCTGGAACAAGATTCGACTCGGTTCGAGCCGCGCTGGCGGCTGCCCTGGGCTCGCACGCCGCGATCGACGTTGTTCTGGTGCACGATGCGGCCAGGGCCTTCGTCCCGGTTGCCGTCGTGCGACGGGTGATCGAGGCCGTTCGGATGGGCGCCGGTGCTGTGGTGCCGGTACTTCCGGTGGTCGACACCATGCGCGGCATCGGGTCCGACGGATCGGTCGGCGGCGCGCTGGATCGTGATCGGCTGCGCATCGTGCAGACCCCGCAGGGCTTCTCACCGGCCGTGCTGCGCAGGGCCTACGACCAGGCGTTCGGCGCCGCCGCGACCATGCCGGACGCGCCAGGGCTGGTTCAGGCGATCGGTGAAACGGTGGTACTCGTCGATGGCGACCGGGCGGCGTTCAAGATCAGAACCGATGCCGACCTCGACGACGCCCGACGGCGATTCACCGGCAACATCGGCAACATCGGCGACCCCGTCACTACCGGCTCAGCCGGGTCGGAGGCGGTCCCGCGGACCCACCCCGCGGATGAACTCCGGGTCGGCACCGGCACCGATGTGCACCCGATCGAACCGGGCCGGCGGTGCCAGCTCGCGGGCCTGTATTTTCCGGATGTGGACGGCTGTCACGGGCATTCCGACGGCGATGTCGCGGCCCACGCGCTGTGCGATGCGTTGCTGTCGGCCGCGGGGCTCGGCGATCTGGGGGCTGTCTTCGGCACCGATGATCCGCGTTGGGCCGGTGCGTCCGGAGCGGCGCTGCTCGGCGAGGTGGTGCATCGCGTCGGGCAAGCCGGCTACCGGGTGGTCAATGCGGCCGTTCAAGTGATCGCCAACACCCCACGACTGTCTGGACGTCGGACCGAAGCCGAGCGGGTGCTGTCGGCCATCGTCGGCGCGCCGGTTTCGGTGGCCGGCACCACGACCGACGGGCTCGGATTGACCGGCCGCGGCGAGGGACGCGCGGCGACCGCGACCGCACTCATTCGTCGGTCCTGAATCATACGTCTCCAAGCCGATTACTAGACAGTGACACTATTGATAGCTACAGTATTGATATGAAGGTGGCAGAGCTCAGTCAGACATCCGGGATCAGCGTGGCCACCATCAAGTACTACGTGCGGGAGGGCCTGCTGCCCGCCGGTGAGCGGACCAGCGCCACCCAGGCTCAGTACGAGGAGTCGCACGTTCGGCGACTCAGCGTGATCCGCGCGCTCATCGACATCGGGGGGCTCTCGGTAGCCAGGACCGCGCACGTGCTGGCTGCGATGGATGATCCGGCGATCTCGGTGAACCAGGTGCTGGGCACCGCCCAGCAGTCGGTCACTGTCTTTGCCGCTGCCGACGCCGGACCGCTCGACCGGGCACTGGGTTGGCAGCGAGCCGACGCACTGATCGCCAGGCGTGGGTGGCAGGTATCGGCCGGCAACCCTGGCCGGCAACTCGCCGCCGACGTCCTTGCCACGTTCGATCACTTGGGCATGGCCGAGGTATCGGGGCTGGTGGAAGCCTGCGCATCGGCCGCGGAGATTGTCGCCGAAGCCGACCTGGAGGCCGTGGTCGCGAACGGTCCGGACCGCGAGTCGATGGTCGAGACCGTAGTGATCGGAACGGTTCTCGGCGACGTCCTGCTGATGGCCATGCGGCGCCTCGCGCAGGAGCACCAATCCGGCAAGCAGTTCCCCGACCCGGACTGCGAACCGCTCACGTTGAAAGAATGACCGTCCGCCGCTGAAACTCGGTTCTGATCAGCCTGCCTCACCGCAGTCGTCCCTCGATGCGCGCCGCTGCGCGCGGACCTGGAGAAATCCGTCATGGCAACAAGAGTGAGTTCGCCGTACCCCAAAACAGATCGGCCCATCAGCGTTTTCGACCGGCACCGGCCGTTGATGGCGTTGGCCGCCGTGATGGCCGGGTCAACGTTGAGCTGCCTGATCGGTTTGGTTTTCGACAGCAGAATGCTGACGGGACAACCTATCTGGCTCAAGCCACTGAAGTTCTCGCTGTCCATCGGCATCTACGCGGTGACCTGGGCCTGGCTGATCCAGCAGCTATCCACCGGCCGCCGGCTCGCCTGGTGGGCCGGCACCGTTTCGGCGGTCTTCCTGCTCATCGAGCAGCTGATCATCGTGGGTGACGTGGTGCGCGGCTCGACCAGTCACTTCAATGTCAGTACGCCGTTCAACATCGCCATGTGGTCGGTGATGGCAGGTTCGATTGGCACGGTATGGGTTGCGACGCTGGTCGTCTCGGCCATCCTGTTCAAGAATCCGGTGGCTGACCGGGCGCGGAATCTGGCGATCAGGACAGGCGCTGTGACGGCGGTGATCGGCATGGCGCTGGGCTTTCTGATGACCAGTCCGTCGAAGGCCCAGCTGGACAACTACAACGGCATTGTCGGCGCGCACACCGTCGGTCTCGCTGATGGCGGGCCCGGCCTGCCATTCCTCGGCTGGAGCACCGTCGGCGGTGACCTGCGCATACCGCACTTCATCGGCATGCATGCGCTGCAGGCCTTGCCGATCCTGGTGATCCTGCTGGAGCTGGCCGGCCGGCGGTACCGGCTGCTGAGTTCGGTGGCGGTTCGCGCACGACTGATGCTGCTCGCCGGCGGTGGCTACCTTGCCGTACTGGCGCTGTTGACCTGGCAGGCGCTGCGCGGGCAGTCCATCGTTCACCCCGATGGGGCGACAGTGTGGACATTCGCCACGATCGTCCTCGTCGGAGCAATCGGCGTCGGCTGGTGCGTGCGGGCCGCTCGGTCGGACACCGGTGCGCCGCAGGATGTTGGGCCGGCCACCCGATGACGACCATGCTGTTCGACCTGACCTTCTACCTGGCAGTGCCGTTCTGGTCGCTGCTGATCGCGGCCCCCGGATCGTCGGTGACCCGGCGCGTCTTTCGCTATCCCGTCGTCACCCTGGCTCCGCTGGCGGTATATCTGATCGTGGCGTTGCCACATTTCGGTGACCTGTGGACGGTGGTGAGCCGGCCCGACCTGGGCGCCCTGCAAGCGTTCCTCGGGACCCCGATCGGGGCCACCGCCATCTGGGCGCAGCTGATCGCCTTCGACCTGTTCATCGGACGCTGGATGTACTTGGACAGCCGGGAACGCGGCGTTCCCCCGCTGCTGATGGCGCCGATCCTGTTGCTGACCATCCTCCTTTCGCCGATCGGACTGCTGACCTACCTCGCGATTCGGGCGCTCCCGAAGTTCCGCCCGCGGGGTGGAACGCCTACGACCGCGCCAGATCGTCCTCAACGAACTGCGTCTTCGCCACGCGCAGGCCGACGATGATCATGCCCGCGGCGCAGGCCATCAACGCGATGATCGGTACGGTCCAACTGCCGGTCAGGTCGTGCAGCGCGCCGAACGCGAACGGGCCGGCGCCCGCCAGCAGGTAACCGATGCACTGGGTGAAGGCGGACAGCGCCGCGACCCCCTCGGCTGTCCGTGCGCGCAGCGCGAGCAGGGTCAGAGCCAGCGGGAACGCGCCGCTGCCGATGCCGAGCAGGACCACCCAGACCCAAATTCCGCCGGCCGGGTCGATCAGCAGGCCGAGGTAGCCCAGCAGATAGCCGCAACCCAGGGCGAGGATCAACGCGGCGATCCGGTGCGGCCGGCTGACCAGCGTCGGAACCAGGGCGGACAGCGGAATGCCGATCGCGGCGAAGGTGGCGATCGCGTAACCGCTCTGCTTCAGATCCATACCCGCGTCGACCAGGATCTGCGACAGCCAGAACGTCACGATGTACGCCTGGGCCGACTGCAGACCGAAATACAGACACATCTTCCAGGCAACCCGACTGCCCAGCAGCGTGCGCACCTGGATCGCCGCCGCCCTGGCCACCGCGTCACCCGGGCGACTCTGCAACACCATGGCCACCCACGGCACCAGGGCGATCACCGCGACGAACGCCCAGACACCGAGCCCGGTCTGCCAGCCGCCGTCCAGACCACGCTCGATCGGCACGGTCAGCGCCGAACCGGAGGTCGCGCCGATGGCCAAGCTGGTGGTATACACCGCCGTCATGGTCGGGATGCGATCGGGGAAGAACCGCCGAACCAGGCTCGGCATCAGCACGTTGCACACGGCCAACCCGGCAAGTGCGACGATCGACCCGCCGAACAGCGCTGGCACTGACGCCCCGATGAGCCGGACGAACTGCCCGGCGGTCATCGCCGCCACGCCGACGGCGACCACTCGCACCGGCCCGAAACGGACGGCCAAGCCCGGAGCGAGCAAGCCCATCAGGGCGAAGCACAGGCCGGGGAGTGCGGTCAACGCGCCGCCGACCGTGCCGGTCATGCCCAGCTCGGTGCGAATCTCGGGCAGTAGCGAGCCGACCGAATTGACCATCGGACGAAGGTTGAGCGCCAGCGTCACGATCGCGATCGTCACCAGCACTCGGGGCGCGTGTTCATTGGCCCGGCTCACGTACCAAGACGATAGGGGTCCGCGGCGCGCCCGCCAACACCGCGGCCGGTCGTCGTCCGGGCTGTCGCCTGGCACCGGCCGACGCTCACGGCCCGGGGCGCGAAATCCGCTACCGACATATGTAAAGGTGAAGCCATGACAAAGATCGCCATCGTCGGCGCCGGAAAAATCGGCGAAGCCCTACTCGGCGGCCTGCTCGGGGGCGGGATCGCGCCGGCCGAGCTGATGTTCACCGAACGGTATCCGGCCCGCGCCGCCCAGCTGACGAGCCTGTACGGCGTGCGCAGTGTCGAGATCAGCGAGGCCGCGGCCACCGCGGATGTGGTGGTCGTCGCAGTCAAACCGCAGGACATCGAGCCGGTCCTGACCGAACTCGCCCCCGCGGTACAGCCGCAGACCCTGATCGTCTCGCTCTGTGCGGGGTTGCCGACCGGGCTGTACGAGCGCAACCTGCCGGCCGGGACCGCCGTGGTCCGCGTGATGCCGAACACGCCCATGCTGGTCGGCGAGGCGATGTCGGCGATCTCGGCCGGCGCGCACGCCACCGACGCGCACCTGCAAACCGTCGAGGACCTGCTCAAGACGGTCGGCAAGGTGGTCCGGGTACCGGAATCCCAGCAGGACGCGGTTACCGCCCTGTCCGGGTCCGGGCCGGCGTACTTCTTCTTTCTGGTCGAGGCGATGATCGATGCCGGGATTCTTCTCGGGCTGCCGCGAACGGTCGTCTCGGAGCTGATCATTCAATCCGCGGTCGGCTCGGCGAAGATGCTGCGTGAGTCGGGGGAGCATCCGGTGATGCTCCGCGAGGCGGTGACCTCGCCCGGCGGAACCACGATCGCCGCCATTCGTGAACTAGAGGTCCATGGTGTGCGGGCGGCGCTGTTGGCGGCCATCGAGGCGGCCGCACTGCGCTCCGCCGAACTCGGACGGGCCCACAATTGAGGCTTCCGGCGTAGTCCGCCTCTTCACAGTGTTACTTCATTCGCACTTAACATCGCATTCGTCCCACTGGTACCGCTAGAGTTCGCAGCAGCACGTCGTGAGTGTGTCTGTCGGTGGGGAAGCCGGCAGCCGCGACGGGCACCGGAAAGACGGTGTAGCTCATGGCACGAAGGCCGCACGACCCTGCCTTGGCGGAGATCAGATTTCTGACCGTCGCCGAGGTCGCCGCACTGATGCGCGTCTCCAGAATGACCGTGTATCGGCTGGTGCATTCTGAGGAGCTGCCCGCTGTTCGGGTCGGCCGCTCCTTCCGGGTGTCCGAGCGCGCCGTCAACGACTACCTGCGACGCGCTTTCAACGACGTCGGCTGACCGGCCCCACCTCTCGGCTGCCCGGCATCTCGGGAGTCGGCCAGCAGCTAACATAGACGGACCGGTCGGTTCCGCATGCGGTTCTGAGCGGCCCAAGCCCACACGCTGCCCGCTCCGCGCAGCCGTGCGGCAACCGCCATCAGCCGTCGCCGGCGCCCAGCGCACCGGTGTGTCAGTCAAAGAGGTCCACTCATGGGTTCAGTAATCAAGAAGCGCCGCAAGCGGATGGCGAAGAAGAAGCACCGCAAGCTGCTGCGCAAGACCCGTGTCGCTCGTCGCAAGGCCGGCAAGTAACTCTTCGCTAGCGGCCCGGGCCCACCATCGGTGGTCCTGGGTTCTGCTGTCACGGAATTTGCCGGAAATGCAGCGCGACGCTGTCCGGTAGCAGAAAACGGAGGAGCCGATGGCCGGACTAGTCGTTCTCGTTACCGGGGTGACTCGCTTCATCGGGTCCGAACTGGCCGGCAGACTTGCCGAACATCCCGACATCGATAGGGTCATCGGGGTCGATGCCACGCTGCCGGAGCCTGCGGCGCGTACCCGGATGGGCCGGGCCGAATTCGCCCGGGCCGACATTCGCAATCCGCTGATCGCCCGGGTGATCGAGGCGGCCGGCGTCAACACCGTCGTGCACGCCTCGGCATCATCGACGCCCGCCTCGAGCCAGGCCCGCACGCTGGCCAAAGAGATGAACGTGTTGGGCACGATGCAGCTGCTGGCCGCGTGCCAGCGCTCGGCGAGTGTCCAGAACCTGATCGTCCGGTCCACCACCGCGGTCTATGGATCGAGCTCCCGTGACCCGGCCATCTGCACCGAGACCACCGAGCCGCGGGCGGTGCCGTCCAAGGGGCCGGCCCGGGACGCGATCGACATCGAGGGCTACATCCGTGGCTTCGGCCGTCGCCGGCCGGATGTGCGGATCGCCGTACCGCGCCTGGCCGAGATCATCGGTCCGACCGTACAGACCCCGCTGACCAGGTATTTCCAGCTTTCGCCGGTGATTCCGACCGCCTTCGGGCATGACAGCCGCCTGCAGTTGGTGCACGAATCAGATGCGGTCGCCGTGCTGGAACACCTCGTCCTGGGTGACTTCGCCGGCATCGTCAACGTCGCCGGTGATGGTGTGTTGATGCTGTCCCAGGCCATCCATCGAGCGGGTCGGCTGCCGCTCCCGGTGCCGATGACGGCGCTCAATCGGGTCGGCATCATCATGCGCGCGCTGCGGATCGGCAAGTTCTCGCCGGAACAGGTGCGACTGCTGATCGCCGGCCGGGTGGTGGACACCACCCGACTGCGGGACGAGGCCGGATTCATTCCGCGCTTCACCACCGCCGCGGCGTTCGACGACTTCGCCTACACCCTGGACCCGGCGGTCAACCGGGAGCAGGTCCGCCGGACCGAACTGAAGCTGGCGGCCGCCATCGGGGTGATCGCGCGGCCGGATACCGGCGACCCCTTCGTCGATGTCGAGGAACCGCCGGCCCGACCGCACCTGGTCAGCCTCGACGGCGCCCGCCCCGCCCGCGGCCCCAGCAGGAAGCGACAGACATGACCGGTCAATCCAGGTCCGGACCCGCGGATCAGGGCCCGAGAGCGGTGCCCGATGGCCAGCCGGCGGAAGTCGAGTCGGGCTGGAAATCCAGCCTGGCCGGCGGGCTGGCCTTCCTGCGGCGGCGAATCACCGGCGATTACGCCGTCGACGACTTCGGCTATGACGAGGACTTCACCCGCAACGTGGTGTTCCCGCCGCTGCGGCTGCTCTACGAAAAATGGTTCCGGATCGAAACCGTTGGCATGGAGAACATTCCGGACACCGGCGGCGCGCTGCTGGTGGGCAATCACTCCGGGACGATCGCCGTCGACGGGGTGATGATGGCCCTCGGTGTCGCCGATCATCACCCGGCCAAACGTGCGGTCCGGATGCTTGCCGCTGACCTGATCTTCGACACACCGGTGCTCGGGCCGATGGCCCGCAAGACCGGTAACACGCTCGCCTGCAACACAGACGCCGAACGGCTGCTCAGCAGCGGCGAACTGGTCTCGGTGTTCCCGGAGGGATTCAAGGGCGTCGGGAAGCCGTTCAGCCAGCGATACAAGTTGCAGCGCTTCGGCCGCGGCGGCTTCGTCTCGGCGGCCGTCCGCACCGGGATGCCGATCATTCCGGTGTCAATCGTCGGCGCCGAAGAGATCTACCCCCTGCTCGGCAACATCAAGCCGCTGGCCCGCGCGCTCGGCCTGCCGTATTTTCCGGTGACGCCGACCTTTCCGTTGCTCGGCCCGCTCGGGATGGTCCCGCTGCCGAGCAAGTGGTACATCGAATTCGGTGA
Source organism: Mycobacteriales bacterium (assembly GCA_038245175.1). Taxonomy (GTDB): domain Bacteria; phylum Actinomycetota; class Actinomycetes; order Mycobacteriales; family Nakamurellaceae; genus Nakamurella. Next base: position 144,319 of record JBBRSR010000005.1, read on the forward strand.
GCCGATCCCGACAGACGGCTACGGCGCCGCCGCAGCGGAGGACCCGATGGTCATCTTCAACCTGACCGACCACGTGCGCGAGACGATCCAGCAGTCGCTCTATGGCCTGCTGATGAAGCGGGCGCATCCGTTCCTGGGCTGAAACCCACGATCAGATCGGCGCTCAATCAGATCGGCGTCTGCGGATGGCCAGGGCGCCGATGATGGCCCCGACGATCAGCAAGCTGCCGAACACCGATGGGACACCGATCCGGACCGCGGTCTTGCGTCCGGTGCGGAAGTCCTTGATCTGCCAACCACGCTGCCTGGCCACATCACGCAGCTCGGAGTCCGGGTTGACGGCTACGGCGGTGCCGACCACCGACATCATCGGCAGATCGTTCACCGAATCGGAATAGGCGGTGCAGCGCCGCAGGTCCAGGCCCTCTCGGGCGGCAATGGCACGAACCGCTGCCGCCTTGGCGCGGCCGTGCAGCATCTCACCGACGAGGTGTCCGGTGTAGATGCCGTCGACCGATTCGGCGACAGTGCCGAGCGCGCCGGTCAGGCTGAGTCGCCGGGCGATCAGCTGGGCCAGCTCCATCGGGGTCGCCGTCACCAGCCAGACTCGTTGGCCGGCGTCCAGGTGCTGCTGCGCCAGTGCCCGGGTGCCGGAATAGATCTTGTCGGCCATGAGTTCGTCGTAGATCTCCTCCCCGAGCCGGATGATCTCGTCCACGCTCCGGCCCGCGACGAAGGAGAGCGCCTCCTCGCGGGCGTCCCGGACGTCGGCCATGTTCTCGGTGCCGAACAGGCGGAATCGAAGTTGCCGGCCGGCGAACCTGATCAGGTCGCCGGTGGTGAAGAAATTCCGGGCGGCGAGGCCGCGAGCGAAATGAAAGGCCGATGCGCCGACCATCATGGTGTTGTCCACGTCGAAGAAGGCCGCTGCCGTGAGATCCGCGCCCGGTACCAGCGGGGTTGGTTCGGTGATCCCCGCCTGGACCGCGGCATCGGCGGCCGCGGCGCCAGCGATCTCCGCGCGGTCGTCGAGCTCCTGCGGACGGCGAGTGTTCCAAAAACCCACGTCCGCCGCCTCCCTCACTGCCGCCCAATGGTGTTGATGAATCGCACCGTCCAGGTGCGCTGACCGACCGGTGTTCACGATCGGCAGCGGTTCGTCACCGCCGGTGCCGCATCCTCAGAGTAGTTGTCGCTACTGTCCATTAGTAGCGACACCAGTCGCGCCGGATCAGGTGTCGGTGCGGGTGTCGGGGCAACCGACGAGCAGGCATTCAGATCAGGACAAAACAGGGGGTGCATGGGATGGCCGGCAACATCGCAGACCTGCTGCGCGGAGCCGCGGTTCGGCACCCCGAAGCACCAGCCCTGATCACCGGATCGGGGAGGTGGACCTGGGCGCAGCTGGATCGTGCGGCCGATGCCGGTGCCGCCGATCTGATCGGGCGGGGCCTCGTGCGCGGCGATCGGCTGTTGCTTCATCTGCCCAGCAGTATCGAGTCGTTGGTTGCGCTGTTCGCCGGCGCGCGAGCCGATCTGATCCTGGTACCGATCGACCCGAGCCGCGCAGACGCAGCCCAGATCGCCGCGAAGCTGGCCGCCGGGGCGGTTGTCTCCATCGAACAGACCGGTTTCGATCAGGCGCACTTCATCGGAATCAGCCAGGTGACCGGCTGGTTGACCGTGCCGGACCCGGCGCAGGTGAAACCGGTCGCCGGCGGTGAGGACATCGCCATCCTTGCCCGGGCGTCCCAGGGCGGTCGCGCGGTCATGCTCTCGCATCGGTCGCTGCTGGCGGCAACCGACATGGTGCTCGGCGCGCGCAAGTTGAACCTGACCTCGCGGGACCGGGTGCTGTTGATCCTGCCGCTGTTCCACCTGGCCGGTTTCGTCACCGCCTTCCTGCCGCTGACCAGCGTCGGCGCCGCCGGGGTGCTGGCCGACACCCCTGCGGTGACGGGCCCCAACGTCGTCGGCACCGGCGCATGGAGCAGGTTCAGCGCGGCCGTACTCGAAGCGATCCACGAGCAGCGGGTGACGGTGGTCCCGGGGGCGCCCGCCCTGTATCGATTGCTGCTGCGCTCGGACAAGCTCGAACGTTCGCTGTCACCGGTGCGGCTGCTGACGTCCGCGGCATCGCCGCTCAATCCCGAGGACGCCGCCGCGATGCTGGCCCGGACCGGATCCCCGGTGTGGGAGGGCTACGGCATTTCGGAGGCGGCCTCGGTTGTGTCCAGTTCGCTGATGACGGAGCATCCGCGCTTGCGTTCGGTGGGTCTGCCGCTGCCGGGTGTCGAGATCCGCATCGACCCCGGAGACAACGCGATCGCTGACTCGCCGGACGATGACGAGGCGGACCCGCTGGCCAGCTTGGATCTGGGCATCGACCCCGGGCGGATCTGGGTCCGCGGCGCGAACCTGTTCAGCGGGTACTGGCCGGACGGCACCGGCGGACCCGACGAGGACGGCTGGTTCGCCACCACCGACATCGGCTACCTCGACTCGCACGGTGAACTGCATCTGATCGACCGGGCCGCGGAGACGGTCACCATCGCCGGGTTCACCGTGTACCCGGGTGAGGTGGAGATGGCGCTGCTCACCCATCCGTTCGTCCGGGACGCCGCCGTGGTCGGGCTGCCCGGCAGGGCCGGCACGAACCTGCTCGCCGCGATCGTCGCGGCCGACGGAACCCACCCCACCGACGCCGATTTGACCGAGCATGTGACCGCGCTTCTTCCGCCGTTCAAGCGGCCGTCGTCCTTCCACGTCCTCGACATCCTGCCGCGGACTGAATTAGGGCGGCTGGACCGGGAAGCGGTCCGCGCAGATCTCGCCGCGGCGACCGGAGTCGACCTCGCCGGGCATGACCTCACGAGCGCTCGGCTGACGGTGGTTGCCGTGCCGCGCGCCGCCGCCGGCGGGCCGGACACGAGCAAATCGGAAACAACTAAATCGGAAGCAAGTAAGCCGGAAACGGGCAGTTCGGGAGCGGCGGAGTCGGCTGGTGCGCAGCCGGCGGATGGCGGGGCCGCCGAGCAGTCGGTCTCGGCGACCAGTGAGGGCGCTGCCCCGAGCACCGAAACCTCGCCACCGCTGCCGCTGCCGGAGGTGATTGATGTCTCCCAACTCGACGCGCTGGGCAGCCGGTTGCCGGGCATCGCCGGCCGGTCCAGACGCAGCGCACTGGACACCGATTCCGACCTCTTCGGAGATGAGGTCCTGGGCGGCGAGGACCGATGACCGCCGCGGTGCCGCCCGGATCAACGACGTCGGCAGCGGTACCGTTGGTGACTCTGCTCGGCCGTGACGGCTGCCACCTGTGCCTGGACGCGCGAGCGGCCGTGCTGCGGGTTCGCGAGCAAGTGCCATTCGAATTGATCGAAATCGATGTCGACTCCGACCCTGAACTTCAGGCGGAGTTCGGCGATCAGGTCCCGGTGGTGCTGGTGGACGGCAGGATGCACAGCTACTTCCGGTTGGACGAAGGTCGCCTGCGCGTCGCCCTCAGTTCAGCAACCTGACACAACCCCGTAACCCGGGCTCACATCGTGGGATGTGCATCTCAGGTGGACTTTGTTCACGGGATCACATGTGTCTACTGTGAGTGGATAAGTGACGTACCACGCGTAGTCGTTCCAACTTTGTTGGGGGTGCGCCTTCCGCAGAAGGCAGGTCAGATGAGCCAGGAGTTCGGCGGTGATAGAACTGGCGCGAAGCAACGGGTGATTCCCGAGGCAACCGTTGCTCGGCTTGCCGCCTATCTGCGAGCGCTGACCGTGATGAGCGAAGTGCAGTTCGCCACCTCGGCGTCGTCGGACGAATTGGCCACCGCGGCCGGGGTGAATTCGGCCACCCTGCGCAAGGACCTGTCCTACCTGGGGACCTACGGAATCCGCGGCGTCGGCTACGACATCGAATTGCTCACCGCCGAGATCGGCCGAGCGCTGGGCGCCCACCATGCGCACCGGGTGGCCTTGGTCGGGGTCGGAAATCTCGGTGCCGCGCTGGCTGGCTATTCCGGCTTCGTCTCCCGGGGTTTGGCCATCGGGGCGTTGTTCGACGTCGACCCGAACAGGGTGGGCAGCCTGGTGGGCGGGTTGATCGTGGAGAACGTGGATCGGATCGTCGCGGTCTGCGAACGCGAAGGCATCACCATCGGCGTGATCGCCACCCCAGGGCCGGCCGCACAATCCGCGGCCGATGCGTTGGTCGGCGCCGGCGTGCGATCAATCCTGGCGTTCACCCCCGGAATCATCGTGGTGCCGGCGGATGTCACCGTGCGCACAGTCGATCTGGCCGTCGAACTACAGATCCTGGCGTTTCACGAAACGCGCAAGGCCGTTGGTGAACCTGCGCCCGGAGTGGGTACGCCACCTGCTGGGGTGCAGCGCGCAACGCCGATCAGCTCCGTGGTGCTCCGGGCAGCAGGCATCGCATCGCAGGTCATCGGGCATCACGGAACCACCCAGGAACAACCGGCCGCACTCGCCGGAGAGTTGAATCCGCCGGCAGCCGGCGGACTGGTTCACCCGGCGTCGGCCGGAGACGGTCACAGCACAAGGAGCAATCGATGACAGCAACCAAGGTTTGTGGCCGAATTGCCTTTGTCGGAGCCGGCCCAGGGGACCCGGGTTTGTTGACCGTCCGTGCCACGATCGCGTTGTCGAACACCGACATCGTCTTCACCGATCCGGACGTCGCCGAGACGGTCACGCAGCTGGCGCCGCAGGCGCAGATCGTGCCGGCCGTTGGTGACCCGGCCGATGTGGCACAGGCGCTCATCGCGGCTGCGCTGAGCGGTCAGGGCGTGGTTCGGCTGGTTGCCGGCGACGTCCTCACTGCCGATCCGGTGGTCCAGGAGATCCAGGCGGTGGCGAAATCGGACGTCATCTTCGACGTCGTGCCAGGTGTCTCGACGGTGGCCGCGGCGGCCTCCTACGCGGGCGTCCCGGTAGGTTCCGCGCACACCAGCGCCGATGTGCGCAGCGGGTCCAACTGGTCCGGCCTGGCCAGCGCCCCGGGTACCCTGCTGCTGCAGGCCGCGGCGGGCCACCTGGCCGATACGGCCACCAATCTCGTCGAGCACGGGCTGGCGCCGGAAACCCCCGCGACCATCACCTCGGGGGCGACCCTGCCGACCCAGCGCACCGTCGATGCCACACTGGCGACCCTGTCGGCCCTGGGCCGGGACCTGGTCGGACCGCTGGTCATCGCGGTCGGCGCCGGTGCCGCCGTTCGCTCGAAGCTGTCCTGGTGGGAGTCCCGAGCACTCTATGGCTGGCGGGTCTTGGTGCCGCAGACCCGGGACCGGGACGAGGCGATGTTCGAACGCCTGCGCCAGCACGGCGCCAGCCCGGAGCGGGTGGCGACCATCGCGGTGGAGCCGCCGCGCACCCCGGCCCAGATGGAACGGGCGGTCAAGGGCCTGGTCGACGGTCGCTATCAGTGGGTGGTGTTCACCTCGGTGAACGCGGTCCGCGCGGTCTGGGAGAAGTTCACCGAATTCGGCTTGGACGCGCGCGCCTTCGCCGGCGTGAACATCGCCTGCGCGGATGAGGCCAGTGTGGCCGCGGTCAAGGCCGTCGGGATCACCCCGGAGCTGGTGGCGACGAATACGAGTTCCACCGCCGGGCTGCTCGAGGTGTTCCCGGAGTACGACGAGATCCTCGATCCGGTGGACCGGATCTTGTTGCCGCGCGCCGACATCGCCACCGAAAACCTGGCCGAAGGTCTGCGCGAGGCGGGCTGGGAGATCGACGACGTGACCGCCTACCGGACCGTGCGGGCGGCGCCGCCGCCCGCCGCCGTCCGCGAAGCGATCAAGACCGGTGGGTTTGAGGCGGTCCTGTTCACGTCGTCCTCGACGGTGCGGAACCTGGTCGGCATCGCAGGCAAGCCGCACAATCGGACCCTCGTCGCGGTGCTGGGACCCAAGACCGCTGAAACGGCCCGCGAGTTCGGCCTGCGGGTGGACGTGCAGCCCGAGACCCCGGACATCGAGCAGCTGGTGGAGTCGCTCGCCCGGCACGCGAACCAGCTGCGCGCGGCCGGAGCGCTGCCGCCGCCGCGGCGGACGCCGAAGCGCCGCTGACCCACGGGTGCTCAGGTCTGCGCGTCCAGGATCATCGGTATCACCAGGCCGGTCCAGCCGGTCTGGTGAGCCGCCCCGAGGCCCTGACCGGTGTCGCCATGGAAATACTCGTGAAACGGGATGAGGTCGTGCCAGCGACCCGGCCGCTGTAGCAGCGGGGTGCACCCGAAAACCGGCCGACCAGTCGGCGAGTCGCGGAACAACGACACCAATCCCGCTGTGATGTGGTCTGCGGCCTCGAGCAGGGCGGGTTGCCGGTGGAACTCGCCGTGTTGCCGCAGCGCCCGGATCACCACGTAGTTCACCGGAAACCAGATCGGTCCGCGCCAGTTGGAGTTCCCGCCGTAGAGCCAGGTCGAACTTTCCGCTGGCTCGTACCCGATTGTCGCTGCCAGCCCGGGCACCTGGAAGGTGAAAGGCTGGTCGGCGTGCGCCTTAGATAATGAGCGAAGACCGAACGGTGATGCGAACTCGGCCGGATCGGTCAGCCGGCTCATCAGGGCGTCCAGCCGGCCGCCACTGACCACCGACAGCAGTCGCGCACCGGGCTGGACCTCGCCGATCACGTCCACGTATTTCGGTCGGTGCTCGATGAACCAGCGGACGTGCGAGCCGAACTCCGGCAACTCGTCCAGCAGCGAGTCGGGCAGCAACACGACCGCGCTGAGCGGCAGTAGCCCGACCATGCTGCGCACCCGCAGGGGCACGGTGCTGCCATCGCCAGGACTGAGCAGGTCGTAGTAGAAACCGTCCGCATCGTCCCAGAGGCCCATCGTGTCCAGAGCGGCGGCGATCAGCGCGAAATGCTCGAAGAACTTGATCGCCATCTGCTCGTAGGTGCGGTCGGTCAGGGACAGCTCGATGGCCATCTGGAGCATGTGCAGGCAGTAGGACGCCATCCACGCTGTGCCATCGCTCTGTTCGAGCACCATGCCGGCCGGCAGGGCCGAGCGATTGATCGGGCCGATGTTGTCCAGGCCGAGGAATCCGCCGGAGAAGATATTGGTCCCCTCGATGTCCTTGCGGTTCGTCCACCAGGTGAAGTTGAGGCTCAGCTTGTGGAAGATCCGGGCCAGGAAGTCGGTGTCCGTGCTGCCCGAGCGGCGAAATACCTCCAGCGCCGCGGCGGCGTGCACCGGCGGATTGACATCGCCGAAGTTCCACTCGTACGCCGGCAGCTGCCCGCTCGGGTGCATGTACCACTCGCGGGTCAGCAGCAGCAATTGGGATTTGGCGAACTCGGGGTCTACGCACGACAGCACGATGCAGTGAAAGCCGAGGTCCCACGTGGCAAACCAGGGATACTCCCAGGGATCGGGCATCGAGATGACGTCGCGGGCGTCCAGATTGGTCCAGTGCCGGTTGCGGCCGGAGCGCCGCTGGTCCGGTGGCGGCGGCTCGGCCGGATCACCGTCGAGCCAGCGGGCGACGTCGTAGCGGTAGTACTGCTTGCTCCAGAGCATCCCGGCGATCGCCTGCCGCAGGATGAGTTTGGTGTCCGGGTCGGAGTTCGGCGCGAGCCCGTCATGGAACTCGTCGGCCTCCGTGCGGCGGGCCAGCAGCACCTCGTCGGCGGAATCCGGCTGCTGCGCGCCCTGGGTCAGCCGCAGGGTGATCTGCCTGCTCTGCTGTGGTTCGACGGTCAGGGTGAAATCCAGGGCTGCCTTGCTGCCGGTGCGGTCCGGGTTGACGGTTGCGGTGCCGTGGATGAGGTGGTCGCCGATGCCGTCCTTGGGGTAGGCGGTGGAATTGGTGGCTCCCGGGTAGATCAGCGCGAGGTTCGACTCGTTGTCGCAGAACAGCTCACGGCTGGGCGCGCCGTCGGCATCGACTATTGACAGCCGAAGCGGGCCTGCAGCGGCATCGGCGAGGAGCCCGCGTCCGCCGGGCACGGTGGTGTCGAGGGCCCGCACGGTCGGCGCGATCAGCCCGGGGTGGTTGCCCCAGGTCCAGGTGTTCCGAAACCAGAGGGTGGGCAGCACGTTCAGCGTGGCCGCCGCGTCCCCGGCATTGGTCACACAGATCTGGATCACCAGGTCGCGGGTGGCGGCCTTGGCGTAGGTGACATCGACGACCCAGAAGCGGTCGTCGTCGAAGATCCCGGTGTCCAGTAGTTCGTATTCGCCGACCTCGCGGGTCCGCTTCGCGTTCTCGGCGCGCAGCAGCTCATACGGGAACTCTTGCTGGGGGTAGTGATAGCGCCAGCGAAAATATGAATGAGTGGGTGTGTTGTCCAGGTACCAGAAGTAATCCTTGACGTCCTCGCCGTGGTTGCCCTCCGGGCCGGACAGCCCGAACGCGCGCTCCTTGAGGATCGGATCCCGTCCGTTCCACAGGGCCAGGGCGAAGCACCACTGCTGACTGTCGTCGCAGATCCCGGCCATCCCGTCCTCGTTCCAGCGGTATGTCCTGGACCGGGCGTGGTCGAACGGAAAGGACCCCCAGGCGTCACCGTCCGGGCTGTAGTCCTCCCGAACGGTCCCCCATGCGCGCTCGGCGAGATACGGTCCCCAGGCCCGCCAGTCGGCGGCGCCCGAATCGGCTTCCGCCAGCCGGCGACGCTCGGCCGGTTCCTGGGGCGATTGCGGGCGCCCCGCTGCGCTGCTGTCCATGGCCACCATTGTGCGGCCGCTGTCGGGACCTGTCCCCGGCGTGCACCGGGCCCAGCCGAAGAGACGGTAAGTTGGGCACTATGAGCATGAACGACGGAGCGCGCCGCCCATCGATTTTGGGTTCTTTCAAGGCCGCGATGGCACCGCGCGAACTCCCGAATTTTGATCCGGACGAGCCCAACCCCATCCCGCGGACGGTGAAGATCGCGGGCTGGTTGTTCGTCGCCGGGGGTCTGCTGAACCTGTTCAGCGGGGCGCTGCTGCTGGTCAAGCGGCAGGAGCTGATCGACAGCGTGCTGGCTCAGGTCGCCGACTGCAAGTCGCAACTCGGCGCCATCGGGGCGGCCATCACCAGCACCGACACCAGTGATTTCGTCACCACCTGCAAGTCTCTGATCGAGCCCACTCCCGAGGTCGTCAGCGGCTGGAACACCTCGCTGACGATCATCTCGGTGGTCGGCCTGGTGATCGGGTTCGGCTTGACCTGGTCCGGCTGGAACATCGTCAAGGGTGCCCGCTGGGCCCGCAAGCTCGTCACCGTGGTGGGCGGTCTGCTCCTGGCGCTGACCATGCTCGGGTTCCTGGGCAATCTGTACAACCTGGCGTCGGCACTGTTCAGCGTGGTCGGGCTGGCCCTGGTGTATATCGGCAAGGGTGCCACCTACTACATCCGAGCCAAGGCCAAGGGCATCAAATAACTTGCCGCACGACACTGCGCCCGCGCGTCCGTTGTTGACAGGTGTGCTGCTGGTCGGGTCAGTGGCCTGTTTTGTCACCATGGTGTTCCTGTTCCGGCACGGCATCCAGACGAATCTGTTCCCGTCCTACATCGCGGGCGGCCCACCGGTCGAGGTCAGGCGCTATTCGGCGCCCTGGATCGCCGGGTCCATCGGCGTCTTCGGCCTAGGCGGCCTGCTGCTGATCGCCGCGCTGGGCACCATCTCCCGACCTCCGGACCTGAGAACCCAGGCCGATACCAGCGCGCCGTCGGCGACGAGCTGGTCGGCGGGGGCCGTGCATGGCTAGGGACGCGCAGCGCCGTCCGGTTCCGATGTCCCTCGCGCCGATCAAGACGGGCCCGACCGTGACCACCGTGCACCTGTTGCGGCACGGCAAGGTGCACAACCCCGAGGGCATCCTCTATGGACGGCTGCCCGGGTACTACCTGTCCAAATCCGGCGAGGCGATGGCCGAGGCGGTGGCCACGGCCCTGTCCCAGAACGACATCACCTACCTGGTGGCCTCGTCGCTGCTGCGGGCCCAGCAGACGGCCCGGCCGATCGCCAGGTCCCATGGCATCCCGATCCATACCGACGACCGGGTGATCGAGGCGGACAACGAGTTCGCCGGCCGCCCGATGACGGGCAGTGATGCCGCCCTGCTCAAGCCGAAGAACTGGCTGAAGCTGCGGGACCCGGTGACGCCGTCCTGGGGTGAGCCGTACGTGGACATCGCGCGCCGGATGCTCGCTGCGGTCTACACGGCGGTCGATGAGGCGGCTGGCCACGAAGCGGTCATCGTGTCCCATCAATTGCCGATCTGGACGGTCCGTCGATTCCTGACCAGCCGTCGGCTTTGGCACAGCCCCACGCAGCGGCAGTGCAGCGTGGCCTCAGTGACCTCGCTCCGGTTCGAGGACGGGGTGTTCGTCAGCGACTCGTACGCCGAACCGGCCGCCCACATCAAGGCCGAGAACGACCCGGCGCGCGCTGACGGGGTCGAGGCCGGGGCATGAGGTTCGGTCGGTTCCTCGCGGTATTGACCGCGATGACGGTCATCGCGGGTTGTGGTTCCGGCACTGGTGATCTGCCGCCCGGGCAGTTCAGCTTCGTCTCGCCGGGTGGGAAGACCGACTTCGCCTATCCCGCGGCAGAGCGCGGTGCGATCGGCAACTTCACCGGACCGAGCCTGACCGATGCGTCGAAGACCATCTCGCTGACCGATTTTCCGGACACGGTGGTGGTGCTGAACTTCTGGGGATCGTGGTGTGGGCCGTGCATCGCAGAGGCACCCAGCCTGAATGTGGCCGCGGAGCTGTCCGCCGATCGCGGGGTGCAGTTCCTCGGGATCAACGTCCGCGACGATCGACAGGCCGGCGCCGACTTCGTGACGGCCAAGAAGGTACCATTCCCGTCGATCTTCGATCCGTCGATGCGCACCATCCTGTCGCTGCAGGGCTTCCCGACCACGGCGATCCCGTCGACCATCGTGCTGGACCGTGAGCATAGGGTGGCGCACATCTTCCTCGGCTCAGTGACCGCGGAGCAGCTCGACACCGTCGTCGCGGCGATCGCGGCCGAGGGCGCGGACGGCTCGCCGGTCATCGGGTCCGGTTCGGCAGGCGCCGGGTCCGCTGTGACGTCGACGCCGTGATGCTCGCCTCCGGCCTGGCGGACACCATCATCTCCGGGCCCTTCGTGGTCGCGGCCCTGCTGTCGCTCGCCGCCGGGGCGGTGTCCTTCGCCTCGCCCTGTGTGATCCCGCTGGTGCCCGGCTACCTGTCATATCTGGTCGGGCTGGTCGGCGCCGAGACTGCGTCCGAGGACGGATCAGGCGCAACCGCGCCCGGCTCCGTCCTGGTCCGGCGGCGTGCGGTCCGGGCGACGCTGCTGTTCGTGCTCGGCTTCACCACGGTCTTTCTGCTGCAGACCGCGGCGTTTCTCGGGCTGGCGCAGGTTCTCCGGGTCAATCTGGACGTGCTCACCCGGATCGGCGGCGTGGTCACCATCGTGATGGGTCTGGTGATGCTCGGCCTGATCAAACCGCTGCAGCGGGAATGGCGCCTGCATGCCCGGCCCACCGGCCGAGTGCTGGGCGCGCCGCTGCTGGGCGTGGTGTTCGGACTCGGTTGGGTCACCTGCCTCGGGCCGACGCTGACCGCGGTGATCTCGCTGGCCATCTCCACCGAGTGGAACGGCAACGCTTGGCGGGGCATGTTCCTGGTGGTGTTCTACTGCCTCGGCCTCGGGGTGCCGTTCCTGCTGCTCGCCTTCGGTTTCGGCTGGGCCGGCGGTGCGCTGACCTTTCTGCGCAGGCACAGCCGGACCGTTCAGGCCGCCGGAGCCGTCATGCTGATCGTGCTGGGTCTGCTGATGGTCACCGGGGCCTGGGGTTCGTTCATTTCGCACCTTCGGGTAACGGTCGGCGACGGGGGAGTGCTGCTGTGAGCGTTCGCGACGACACCCACCTGCGTAACGATGACCAGCTCGACGCCCCGCCCGCGTCGGCGCCGCCACCCCCGCCGCGCGGGATCGGGGCGTGGGTGGCCTTCGCCCGCAACATCTGGCGCCAACTGACCAGCATGCGGGTGGCCTTGATTCTGCTGTTCATGCTGGCGCTGGCCTCGCTGCCCGGTGCATTGCTGCCGCAGTGGAATCTGAACCAGGCCAAGACGGCGACCTTTCTGATCAATCACCCGACGCTGGGTCCGATCCTGAACCGGCTCGGCTTCTTCGGCGTGTTCTCCTCGCCCTGGTACGCGGCGATCTACCTGGCGTTGTTCACCTCGCTGATCGGCTGCCTGGTGCCGCGGACCTGGGATTTCGTGAAGGCGCTGCGGGCCAAGCCGGTGCCGACACCGCGCAATCTGTTCCGGCTGCCGCATCAGGCCGGGGTGGCCGCCGCCGGTGAACCGGAAGCGGTGGCCGGCCGGATCGAGGCCGGAATGGCCCGGTGGCGGCGCACCCGGCGCAGCGAGCCCGCCGGTGTGCTCACCATCTCCGCGGAGAAGGGGTTTCTGCGGGAGGTCGGCAACCTGGTCTTTCACCTCTCACTGCTCGGCCTGCTGGCGGCGATCGCGGTCGGTAAGTTGCTGGGCTTCGAGGGCACAATCGTGGTCACCGAGGGCGGCGGCTTCTGCTCGGGCTCCCCGTCGGTGTACGACACGTTTCGCCCGGGGCTGTTGGTCGACGGCACCAGGCTGGCCCCGTTCTGCGTCGACGTCGATTCGTTCACCGCCGAATACACCGATGCCGGGCAGGCCACCCTGTTCAACGCCGCGATCCGCTACCGGACCGGGGCGGCGGCCGCCGACGCGACCGGAACCGACGGCTGGACCGCGCGGAACCTGCAGGTCAACGACCCTCTCCGGATCAGCGGTGAGCGGCTCTATCTGCTGGGCCACGGCTTCACCCCGTCGTTTCAGGTGACCTTCCCCAACGGTGAGGTCCGCGAGGCGTCGCAGACGTTCCAGCCGAGCGACGGGAATCTGACCTCGGAGGGAGCCGTCAAGTTCCTCAATCCGCCCGGCTATACCGGTGACGAGGTCCGGCAGCACCAGCTGGCGATCGTCGGCATCTTCGCGCCGACCGCCCATTCACCCGGCGGCGTGATGACCTCGATCGCGCCGGCGCCGAAGAACCCGGGTGTGGCCATCCAGCTCTACCGTGGCGATCTGGGCATGGAGGACGGGGCCAGTCAGTCCATCTTCGGCATCGACCAGCGTCAGGTGGACAATGGCAAGTTGACCAAGCTGACCCGGGCGAATCTGATGGTTGGCGAGTCGATGACCCTCGACGACGGCACCACCATCACATTCACCGGGTACAAACAGTGGGTTCAGCTGCAGACCTCCTACGACCCGGCGCAGGGCTATGCGCTCATCTTTGCGATCACTCTGCTGACCGGGTTGATGCTCTCGCTGACCATCAAACGCCGGCGGGTCTGGTATCGGATCAAGCCCGGTCCAGACGGGGGTTCGTGGGTGGAGGTCGGTGGACTGGCGCGCACTGACCAGGCAGGATACGGCGAGGAGTTCGACTCCCTGGTCGACCTGGCGAGAGATCGGCCACCCCCACTGGCGAAGCCGGGATCTTCTCGGTAATGCTGGTAACACACGGCCGGTTCGGTCGGCGGATTCGCACTGTCAGGCACACCGGAGGTTAGGCACACTCATGGCCATCAACACCACACTGGAAGCGCTGTCCGACAACGGCTTCGGCGCGGCCGCGGCCGCATATACCGTTGCATTGATCTGCAGCGCCGTCGAATTCTCCTCCCGCCGCACCGCGGCCACCCGATCGGCCGGCCGTGAATACGCAACGGTCGGCGCGCCGGGCGCGCTCCTGACGCGCGACGGCACCCCCGGCGGCGTGCCGATCGTGCCGATCGCTGGGGCGCAGGCCGGTATCGGGCACATCGGCCGGGTCGGCAACGAGCCGAAGATCCCCTGGGGGGAGCGGTTCGGCAAGGCCGGGCTGCTGGTGACGATTCTGGGTTTCGCCGCCCACGTGTTCTCCATCGTGACCCGCGGTATGTCCGCCGGTCGGATGCCGCTGGGCAACATGTACGAGTTCACCTCGCTGATCTGTGCCACTGTGATCGGCGTCTGGCTCGCGGTGAAGCTGCGTCAGCGGGCCCTTGGTATCGGCGTTTTCGTGCTGATCCCGGTGGTGCTGCTGATGTACGTCGCCGGCGCCATCCTGCATACCCCGGCCGCCGTGCTGCAGCCCGCGCTGAACTCGTACTGGAAGTGGATCCACGTCACCACGATCTCCATTTCCAGCGGGATTCTGCTGTTCTCCGGGGTCGCCTCGGTTCTCTACATCGTGCGTACCCGCTGGGAGGTCAGGGGAGCACGGCCGGATTCGGTGTGGGCGAAACTGCCCGAGCCGGCGACGCTGGACCGGATCGCCTACCGCACCGCGATCCTGGCCTTCCCACTGTTCACGTTCGCGGTGATCACCGGTGCGCTCTGGGCCGAGGTTGCGTGGGGGCGCTACTGGAACTGGGATCCCAAGGAAACGTGCGCGTTCATCACCTGGGTGATCTATGCGGGCTACCTGCACGCCCGCTCCACTGCGGGCTGGCGGGGCACCAAGTCGGCCTGGATCTCAGTGGTCGGGTTCGCCTCGATGATGTTCAACCTGTTCTTCGTGAACATGGTGATCAGCGGGTTGCACTCCTACGCCGGGCTGAACTGAGCTGAGAAGGGTGCCCGCGCGGCGCCGGCCACCCAGGACCGAAGACGTTCCCGGGTGGCCGCAGCGGCGGCACAGGCTGTCTGGCGTCGCGCTGGCCTCGCGGTGCCGAAACAGCATCGGGAACCGGGTCGGGCAGGTCAGCCGCTCTTGTCCTCGCCGCGCAGCTTGCGGTCGATCTCGCCGAGAAACTCGACGTCGTCGTCCGGAGCCATCGGCCTCGACCCACGCGGCTTCGTCCGTGGGGACGGGCCCTGACGATCTGCCTGACCCTCGCCGGCAGCACCCAGACCACGCCAGGCGAGCAGCACAACAACGGCCGTGACGGCCAGGGCAATCAGCAAATATGGCATCTGTCCTCCTTGAACCTCCAGAGTACGCATCAGCCGGGCGCGCTGTTCCCGCAACCTTGATCTCGATTCGGTGAACGCGCTGTGTCCGCGACGCTACATCTGCGCCAACTCCGGAGCTGTGTGACCACTGCCCTTGTCGGCGTCGTCCGGCAGCCGGGCAGAGGTCACCCGGCCCAGCAGTGCTAACGCCAAACGCCCCCGGTGCTCCGGAATGGAGCCACGGGGGCGTCGGTGCTCAGGTCAAACCGAGCCGATACCTCGTCTTCATCGCTGCGCTGTCAGAGCTATCGCTGCGGTAGCCAGAGAGGCAGCGTGACGAGTCTCAGGCAGTGTGACGAGTCGCGTCAATGGTGAGATCCGTCAGCAAGGAACGCACCTCGGCTTCGCGGAACCGACGGTGACCTCCCGGCGTGCGAATCGAACCGATCCGTCCAGCGGACGCCCAACGCGTCACCGTCTTGGGATCAACCCGGAACATCAGTGCAACTTCCCCTGGAGTTAACAACCTCTCAGTGGTATCGATCGACATATGTCGCCTCCTCTACAGGCCCCGACGGCCACACTGCCAAACTGGCATTAAGTCCAGTATGCGACATGATTGCCCAATTGCTCAATATCCAACGTGGACGCTATGCCTGGTTAGACCGGTTTGTGCTGTAGCCCGAAAGGGTGATACTTCGCTGCGCAGAGCGTCGAATCGCCCGGGCAGTCGGCACCTTCGGCCCAGTGCGCATGCGCAACTGGGGCAAACGAGCACGCATAGGGTGACGAGTTGTCGCAGTGAAAGTTGCAAATTGTCAGAAATTTAACCCCTGTCGGGGCGCGTCGCTAGATAACGGCCAGATATCAACCGCGATCGAATCGCCGGGCCGGAGGTGTCGACCGGGCCCGAAAAGTGTAAATATGTTCGGTTGAGGGAGTAATTGCGCAATGTGCATCGTTTCGTCACATCGGTCTCGTGGGTCACTGTGCTGTCACGACATCGGGTGCTCAACGAACCCGTCGACGGACCTTGGCGTGCGACCTCGCGGGAGAGAGGCACAATCTCGAGGAAAAGGTTCTCCGGGGAACGCCGGGGCACTGTGCGGGCGAAGTTGCGCACCCAATACGACATGTTGGACGCCTGACCAGGAACCATCCAGGCATCGACGGAAGGCGCACGGTATGGACATGCTGGACAGGCAGCTCATCGATGCGCTGCGCGAGGATGGCCGCGCCAGCTACGCCGAGTTGGCGCGAGCGGTGGGGCTGTCGTCGTCGGCGGTACACGAGCGGGTCGCCAAATTGGAAACGTCAGGCGTGATCACCGGCTATCGAGCGGTCGTCTCGCCCAGCGCAGTCGGCCTCGGCGTCACCGCGCTGGTCGGCATCGAACCAGGTGAGAACGGTACGGACAAGTCCATCGCCGTTGAACTTGCCGCGATCCGCGAGGTCGAGAGCTGTTATGGGGTCGCCGGCGAGGAAGCCTTCGTGGTGCAGGTGCGCGTGCCGACCGTCAATGACCTCAACCTGCTGCTCGGACAGCTGCGGGCGATCAACGGGGTAGCTCGAACGCGGACCACGGTGGTGCTGTCGACCTGGTTCGAAGGCCGGCCGAATCAGCTCGTCGACCAGGCTCGGGCGGAATGATCCAGGTCGGCCGTCCCGGGTTCGGGATCAGACTGGGTAGGCTTGGACGCTGTGAGTTCTAACGTTCCGCCAGCCGACCCCGGAGCCCTCGATGGACCGACCAGCGATGCGTCGACGGCCGTGCCTTACCCGCCTGGGGGATTTGTTGAATCCAACATCCAGGATGTTCCACTGACTCCTACCCAAACGATTGACGGGCCCGCCGAGCGAGATTCGTCACTCAAGTCCAAAATGGTCGTTTCCATCGCGATCTTCACCCTCTTGCGAGTGTCGTTGGTCGCCGTTCTGGTCGTGGCGCTGCTGCCGTTCGTGCCGTTCATGATTGCCCTGTTGCTGGCCGTGATCATCCAGCTGCCCCTGTCGATGGTGCTGTTCAGCAAGCAACGGGCGGCCATGACGGCGGCGGTCAGCGCTTCGATGGCGCACCGCCGTGCCGAACGCGCTCAGCTCCGGGCCGCCCTACGCGGCGACGACCTCGACTGAACGCAGCGCGCTCACCGCACGCGAGCACCACTCAGTCGAGCAACAGCCCGACGGTCAGTGTGATCGCGTAGATCAGCTCCAGCCGGCCGGTGGCGCCCAGCACGGCGATCAGGTCCCGGCCGCGCGCGCCGCCCAGAACCTGGCGAATCGGCTGCACCGCGAACGGTGCGGCGAGCAGGGCCAGCAGGCACCACGGATGTTTGATCCCCACCACCAGGACGGCCAGGAAAGCCACCGCGATCATGGCGGCGAATAGCCGGCGAGTCATCGGTTCGCCGAGAATGACCGCGAGCGTTCGCTTGCCGACTACGGCGTCGGTCTCGACGTCGCGCAGATTGTTGGCGACCAGCAGCGCGCAGGCCAGCAGGCCGATGCCGATCCCGGCCGCGACGGCGGTCACCGAGATCGTCGCGGCCTGCACATAGGTGGTGCCAAGGACCGCCACCAGACCGAAGAAGGTGAAGACGAAGACCTCGCCGAATCCGGCGTACCCGTACGGCTTCGGCCCGCCGGTGTAGAACCATGCCGCGGCGATGCACGCCCCGCCGACCGGGACGACCCACCACCCGGCGAGAACCGCCAGCCCCAGGCCGGCCAACCCGGCGATCCCGAACAGCGCGAAGGCCGCGTACTTGACCTGCGCCGGTGTCGCGCCACCGCTGGCGGTCAGCCGCCGGGGACCCACCCGGTTCGCGTCGGTGCCGCGGATGCCATCGGAGTAGTCGTTGGCAAAGTTCACGCCGACCTGCAGGGCCAGCGAGACCACCAGGCAGAGCAGCGCCGGTCCGAGCCTGAACAGGCCCAGCGCGTCGGCCGCGCCGGAGCCGACCAGCACCGGTGCGACAGCGGCGGGCAGGGTTCGGGGACGGGCGGCAGCGAGCCAGTCGGTCAGTGAGGCCACCCTGGCACCTTAACCGGCGAATTCGGACCCGTCCGACGCACAGCGCCGGGCGGCCATCTCGGCGATGGCGACCCGATCGAGCTTGCCCGGCCCCCGGGTCGGCAGGGTGTCGACCGTGATCAGCCGCCGGGGCGCGGCCGCTGGTCCGAGCGCCGCGCCGACCCATGCCCTGAGCGTGGCCAGATCGGGGGGTCCGCCGGCGCTGGGCACCACGACCGCAGTCACCGCCTGGCCCCATTCGGCGTCCGGGACAGCGGTGACGGCCACCTCGAAGACGCCGGGCGCGCCGCCCAGGGCATGCTCGACGGCCAGCGGGGACACCTTCACTCCGCCGGTGATGACCATATCGTCGGCCCGACCCAGGATGGTCAGCGATCCGTCGGCGGCGAAGGTACCGAGGTCGCTGGTGTGAAAGGTACGGGCGCCGTCGGCGGCGACGGTGAACGCGGGATGATCGGGCAGCCCGCGATAGCCGCGAGCAACCACCGGCCCGGCCAGCTCCACCGGGCCGATGCCGGCGGATGCCAGTTCGACGACGACGCCGCGCAACGGGATCCCGTCGTACACACAGCCGCCGCAGGTCTCGCTCATGCCGTAGCTGATCATCAGGGCCACGCCGGCGGCGCGGGCTGAGTCGATCAGCGCAGGACCGGTCGCGGCCCCGCCCACCAGGACGGCGGTGTAGCTGCGCAGCGCCGCGACACCGTCGGCATCTGCCAGTGCGCGGTGCAACTGGGTCGGGACCAGTGAGACGTAGGTGGAACCGCTCGGCAGTGCGGCGGTGGCGACCGCGAACCCGGCGGCGTCGAACGGCCGCGCGGTGTCCAGAACGTGGGGTTCGCGGCCGGTCAACCCGGCACGGATCAGCACGTTCAGGCCGGCGATGTGATGCCCGGGCAGGGCCAGCAGCCAGGCCCCCGGGTCGCCCAGCCGCTCCTGTGCGGCCGCCGAACCGGCGCGGATCGCACCGGCCGACAGCAACGCGCCCTTGGGCGTGCCGGTAGAGCCGGAGGTCGCGACAATCAGCGCGGTGGGATCGGTGTCGGCGTCTTCGGTGTCGGCGAGCCCATCCTGGGGGCGCAGGTGTTCGATCAACCGGGTGGCGGCCCGCTCGTCGTCCGCGGGCACCGGCAGCAGGACCGGTCCGGTGCCGTCCAGGGCGTGCATCAGCCGTTCGATGATGCCCACGACGGCCGGTCCGGTCGGCACCTTGAGCACCGACACCCGGCGGCTCATCTCAGCAGGCCCCTCGTGGGTCGGCCCATCTCAGTAGCCCCATTTCAGTAGCCCCATTTCAGCGGCCCATTTCAGTAGGCCCAGGGGAAGTCGCTGAAGTCGGCCGGTCGCTTCTGCAAGAAAGCGTCCCGCCCTTCGACGGCCTCGTCCGTGCCGTAGGCCAGCCTGGTGGCCTCACCGGCGAATAGCTGCTGGCCGACCATGCCGTCGTCGGTCAGGTTGAACGCGTATTTCAACATCCGCTGTGCGGTCGGCGACTTGCCGTTGATCTCTCGGGCCCACTGCAGGGCGGTCGCCTCCAACTCGGCGTGCGGAACGACGGCGTTCACGGCGCCCATCGCAAGCATCTGGTCTGCGGTGTACTCGCGGCCGAGGAAGAAGATCTCGCGGGCGAACTTCTGGCCGACCATTTTCGCCAGATACGCCGAGCCATAGCCGCCGTCGAACGAGCCGACATCGGCGTCGGTCTGCTTGAAACGGGCGTGCTCGGCGGAGGCCAGGGTCAGGTCGGCGATGACGTGCAGCGAATGACCGCCGCCGGCGGCCCACCCGGGGACCACCGCGATCACGATCTTGGGCATGAAGCGGATCAGCCGCTGTACTTCAAGGATGTGCAGCCGGCCGGCGCGTGCCGGGTCGACGGTCTCCGCGGTGTCGCCGCTCGCGTACTGGTAGCCGCTGCGCCCGCGAATCCGCTGGTCACCCCCTGAACAAAAGGCCCAGCCGCCGTCCCTGGGGGACGGGCCGTTGCCGGTGAGCAGCACGCAGCCGACGTCGCTGGTCATCCGGGCGTGGTCGAGCGCCCGATACAACTCATCCACCGTCTGCGGCCGGAAGGCGTTGCGGACCTCGGGTCGGTGGAACGCCACCCGGACGGTGGGCTGGTCCGCGCCGCCGGCGACGTGCCGGTGGTAGGTGATGTCGGAAAAGTCGAAGCCGACCACGGGCCGCCACACCGTCGGGTCGAACAGCTCACTGACAGGGGCGGCGGCGTCGGCTGACATCTGTCCAACCTAACTTCAACCCGCGGGTCCCCGGGCTACCGGAGGCAGCGCGCCGGGCGATGGCAGCGCGCCGGGCGATGGCAGCGCGCCGGTGGCCGGGTCTTGCGTTGCTCGAGGCTTAACCAGACCCGAACACAACACCCGCTCGACCCGCGCACATCGCCGTCAGGCTGGACCCTGTCGGGCTCGGATCGGGCGCCGGATCACAGCTAAGGGGCATCAGGATGAAGAATTGGGCACGCCGGATTTCGGCGAAGAAGGCACTGCTGGTCGGCGGGCTGGCCGCCTTGCTGGCGGGTCTGGCGGTGGTGGCGTCGGTCGGGATGGCCAGCGCCGCTACCACGCCGGGGACGTCGGCGGCCGGCAGCGACACCTCGACAACGAAGGCTCATTCGCCGGTGACCTGCGACAACGTGGTGATGCTGGAGCAGTACGCGGCGTTTCGACAAGGTGTGATCGGCGCCGACGCCGGTACCAGAGGGTCGACGGCCTGGGCCACCGCGGAGCTGGCGGCGGCCACCGCGTCGGGTGAGACCGATCGGGCCGCCAAGATGCAGAAGATCCTCGACTTCCGGGGCGCGCATCCGGACGTCTGGACGAAGCGGGCCGCCCGGCTGACGAAGTTCCAGACCAAGAACTGCGGCTGATCCGGTTACCCTGAACCCGAGTCAGGGGAGTGGGACAACGATGGAACCGACCGGGCTGCGGGTGGGCCACCCCAGTGCGCGCACCGCAGCGTCCCATGGGTTGGTGGTTGTGGTCGAGGACGAGGCGCCGATCGCCGACGTGATCAGGCGCTACCTGGAACGGGACGGGTTCCGGGTGACGTTGTGTAGCACCGGCCGCGGCGCGTTGACCACCATCCGCCGGGATCGCCCGGTGGCCGCCATTCTGGATATCGGGTTGCCGGACATCGACGGTCTGGCCGTCTGCCAGCAGCTGCGGGCCGACGGGGACTGGACGCCGATCATCTTCGTCACCGCCCGCGACGACGACGTCGACCGCATTCTGGGTCTGGAGGTCGGCGCCGATGACTACCTCGTCAAGCCGTTCAATCCTCGCGAGCTGATGGCCCGGATCCGCAGCGTGCTGCGCCGGGGCAGCGCATCCGGGGCGGGCGTGGTTCTGCAGGTTGGCCGGGTTCGGCTGGATACCGGGCAGCGCCGCGTCTGGGCCGACGAGGTCGAGCTCGGGTTCACCGCGACCGAGTTCAACCTGTTGGCGCATCTGATGCGTTCACCCGGGCAGGTTTTCGAACGGGGTGCGCTGCTGCAGTCCGTGTGGGGGTACCTCGCGTCGGCCGGATTGCGCACGGTCGATGTCCATGTGGCCGCGTTGCGGTCCAAGCTGGGTGCGGCGAGCCCGATCCGGACGATCCGCGGCGTCGGCTATTCGGTGGTGTCGCACTGAGTGCGCCCGACCGGCTCCGGGTGCCGTCCACGCTGGCGCTGCGCATCATCGGGATCGCGGTGCTGGTCGCCATGCTCGTCGCGCTCATCGCGGGCGGGGTGGCGATAACCGCGGTGCGGCGGACTGCGCTGGAGGCAAACACCGCCCAGCTCGCGCAGCAGGCCGACGTGGTGCAGGGCGAATTGACCGCCGCGCCGACCGACTCGCCCGGCACCGCCTCGCTGCTCAAGGTGCTGGCCGATCAGGGGGTGTTGGTCGTCACGTTCGATGGATCGAGGATGACCAGCGGCGATGCCACCGCGGTCGGGGTCGCGAGCG
This sequence comes from Mycobacteriales bacterium, assembly GCA_038245175.1. Lineage (GTDB taxonomy): Bacteria > Actinomycetota > Actinomycetes > Mycobacteriales > Nakamurellaceae > Nakamurella. Next base: position 166,274 of record JBBRSR010000005.1, read on the forward strand.
CCACTCGGCTGCTGCGGGGGGCGGCATTGCCGATGTCGGACACCGTCCGGATCGCCGGCAAGACCTGGGTCGTCCAAGCGCGGGCGCTGCCGGCCACGAGCGGGGATCGCGGATTTGCGCTGGTCACTGAGGCCGACCGGGGTGCGGTGTCGGCGCGGGTACTGATCCGCCGGACGCTGATCGCGATGCTGATCGGCCTGGGTGTGGCGATTCCGGCGGGTCTGGTGCTGGCCCGGGTGGTCAGCCGCCCGCTGCGGCGGACCGCCGTGGTGGCGAACACGATGGCCGCCGGGCGACGGGATCTGCGGATCAAGGCCGGCGGTCCGGCGGAGGTACGGGAGGTGGCCGATGCGGTCAACCGGCTCGCCGACGCGCTGGCCGGTAGCGAATCCAGACAACAGCGCTTCCTGGCCGCCGTTTCCCATGAGCTGCGTACTCCGTTGGCTGCGGTGTCCGGCCTGGCCGACGCGCTCAGCGATGACCTCGTCGCGCCGGCCGAGGTGGGCCAGGTCGGCGCGACCATCCGGGCGGAGGCGGCGCGACTGGAACGGCTGGTGGCCGATCTGCTGGATCTGGCCCGGCTCGGTACCGCCGATTTCGTTCTCGACATGCAGCCGACCGAGGTCACCGAAGTGCTCACATCGATGGCGCGGGTGTGGCAGGTGCGTTGCGATCAGCGCTCCGTTTCGTTGCTCATCCGCGGCCTGGACCAGCCGGCGATGGTGTGGGCCGACGTCCGCCGGCTGCGTCAGGTGCTCGACGGGTTGGCGGAGAACGCCCTTCGGGTGCTGCAGCCCGGGCAGGGCCTGGTACTGGAGGCGCTGGCCGGTGTGGGGGACACTGTCCGGATCGAAGTGCGGGACGGCGGTCCGGGCCTGACGACCGACGATTACCGGGTCGCCTTCGAACCGGGCGTGCTGCACGAGCGGTATCGGCAGACCCGGCCCAGCGGCGCTGGCCTCGGGCTGGCCCTGGCACACGGCCTGGTCTCGCGGATGGGCGGAACGCTGACTGCCGGCCCGGCACCGGAGGGCGGCGTCTGTGCGGCGATCACCCTCCGGCGGGCGGCAGCGCAGGAATCGCCGGGATCCAGTTGGATATCCGTACCCGGATCGACAGGATGGGCGCCGTGACAATCTCCGCGGTACTGGCCTCGGCGCAGGTGTTCGCGCTGCCGATGGTTCAGCGTTTTCGCGGCATCACCGTGCGGGACGGCGTGCTGATCGAAGGTCCGGCCGGCTGGGGTGAATTCGCGCCGTTCCACAATTACCCGGACGAGCAATGCGTGCCCTGGCTCCGGTCCGCGGTGGAGGCGGCGACAGTGGGCTGGCCGCATCCGGTGCGCAGCCGGATCGAGGTGAACACCACGGTGCCGGTGGTGACCCCGACCCGAGCCTTCGAGTTGGTGCGTGCCTCGGGCTGCCGGACGGCCAAGGTCAAGGTGGCCGACCCGGGAGATTTCCGCGAGATACTCGCCGCCGACTGTGAACGGGTTGCCGCGGTGCGTTCGGCGCTCGGCCCGGCCGGCCGGATCCGGGTGGACTCGAATGGTGCCTGGACTGTTGACCAGGCCGTCGTCGCCATCGCCGCGCTCGACGCTGCCGCCGGCGGGTTGGAATACGCCGAACAACCGTGCGCGCAGATCTCCGAACTCGCCCAGGTGCGCGAATTGGTGGGCGTGCCGATCGCCGCGGATGAGTCCATTCGGCTGGCCACCGACCCGGAGCGGGTGGCGCTGGCCGGTGCCGCGGACATCGCGGTGATCAAGGTCGCCCCACTGGGCGGGGTGGCGCGGGCGTTGCAGGTTGCCCGGGTCAGCGGGCTGCGGGTGGTGGTGTCATCGGCGGTCGATTCGTCGGTCGGGCTGGCGGCGGGGCTGGCGCTGGCGGCGGCGCTGCCACAGCTCGATTTCGCGTGCGGCCTCGGCACGGTCAGCCTGCTGTCCGCCGACGTGACCAATGCTTCGTTGGTTCCGGTGAACGGAATCATCGACGTCCCGTTCGCCTCGCCCACCCCCGATCTGCTCGGCAGCGTCCTGGCCGATCCCGACCTTGCGGCGTACTGGCGGGCGAGGTTGGCCCGGGTGGCTGCGCTCCTGGGCTGACGCTGGTGCTAGTGCTCCGGGTGCAGCGGGGAATGAGTCGCGCCAACCCGGTGCAACAGGTGATGGACCTCCTCGTGGGCCAGGCTCCACAATCGCTCCCGGCCGCTGCGCCGCACCCGGACCAGCCCGCGCACCCGCAGCGCACTCAATGCATGCGAGGTCGCGTTGTCGCTCATCCCGGTGGCACTGGCCAGATCGGAGACGTTGATGTCGGGTGCGCGGTGAATGGCGAGCAGGATGCGCAGCCGGTTCGGGTCGGACATCGCCCCGAAGAGTTCGGCCCAGGCATCGATCTCGTCGACATCGAGGGCTCTGCGGGCCAGGTCCAGTCGATCATGATCCAGTTGGGCGGAGTCCTGCTCCGGGTGCGGCAACCGCGGATGATCGTCCTGCATCACGTGCTGATCCTCCCACCGCCGCACCGCACGCAGCGGCAGGCGGCCGCGGTTCGTGGCCGAGTAGAACGGCCCGGGAACGGGCAGAGTGTGCTGAGGAACACCGACGAACAGAGCTGATGTGCAGAGGAGAGTCATGACATGGGCGCAACGGCACAACCGATGACCAAGGGCCGTGCGGCCTACCTGGCCACCCCGGTCGCGACCCAGGATCGGCCGGGACCATGGCCCGGCGTCGTCGTTGTGCACGATGCCTTCGGGCTCGGCGACGATATGCGGGAGCAGGCCGACTGGCTGGCGGCCGCCGGCTATGTCGTGGTGATCCCCGACCTGTACGTGGGCAAGTCGATGATCCGCTGCGTCAAAGGCGCGTTTGCGCAGCTCAGCGCGCAGCGGGGGCCGATGTTCGAGCAGCTCGACCAGACTCGATCCTGGCTGGCGGATTCGGCCGACTGTACGGGGACGGTCGGCGTGATCGGGTATTGCATGGGCGGTGGATTCGCGTTGCTGCTGGCCGGCCGGCCCGGCTGGTCGGCCGCGAGCGTCAATTACGGGATGGCCCCGGAGAACCTCGCCGAGATCCTGGCCGGTGCGTGCCCGATCGTGGCCAGCTTCGGCGGCAAGGACAAGGGCCTCAGCGGAGCGGCGGCGACATTGCGGGCGGCGGCCGGCAAGGCCGGCGTGACGGCGGACATCCACGAGTATCCGCAGGCCCGACACGGCTTCATCAACCGGATCACCGCGGCCTCGCCGCTGACCCCGATGATGAAGGTGATGGGCATCGGGTACGACCACGACGCGGCCGCCGACGCCAAACGCCGGATTCTGGCCTTCTTCGACACCTATCTCCGGCAGCCGGGCTCCCCGGCTTGAATTTCGGTAGGATTCTGCTCGCTCAGCGAGAAGATTCCTACCCAATCTGCCATTAATCGCTGGCCGACCGCCGATCGGCGGGCTACCGTACGGACCGTCAACACTCACGGCCGGTGGGGAACGTCGGCCACCCCGGGAAGGGGTCAGCAATGCGAGCTACCGCTGAGGTCCGCGTCATCCCGACGGTCTTTGCGGTCATGCTGATCCACCCTGAGCGGCCTTGAACCGCACGCGCTGATCCGCCCGCGAGCGCCCCTGTGCTCGCCAACCGCAGGACCCGGGCCCATTCCCCAGTGGTCGAAGACCACTCAGCCCGAAGGTCACTCCATGCGTGCTTATCCAGTTTTTCTCTTGCTCAACGGGATCGGCTCAGCCGCCGGCTCGGCTTCTTACACCCTTAATCTCGTTTACCAGGTCCAGGTCGTGGGCCTGGATCCACTCCAGATCGTGCTCGTCGGCACGTTGATGGAGATCGTTTGTTTCATCGCCCAGGTGCCCACCGGGGTGATCGCCGATCTGTACAGCCGAAAGCTGTCGCTGGTGATCGGCTACGGGATGATGGGTGTCGGCATCCTGGTCGTCGGCGCCGTACCGACGTTCACTGCCGTGCTCATCGGCCATGCCATCTGGGGCATCGGCGCGGTCTGCATCGACGGTGCCCAGGAGGCCTGGGCGGCGGACGAGATCGGCGAGGAGCGGATCGGCCGGGCCTTCGCCAGAGGCTCCCAGGTTGCGCAAGTCGGCGGCGTCATCGGCACTTTCGCCGCGGTGGCCCTGGCGCTGATCTCGCTGGCCACCCCGATCCTGGTCGCCTCGCTGATCACGATGGGGCTCGCGGGATTCCTGGCGGTGGCGATGCCGGAGAACAACTTCACCCGCCCTGTGCTGCCCGGCGCTGGCGGCGGGAGCCGGCTACGCCGGCACGGCAGCGCCATGCGAGATCAGCTGGCGACCGGCGCCGGGCAGGTCCGGCGATCCCGGCAGCTGGGCCTGCTGCTCGGCGCCGGGCTGTTCCTCGGTCTGTCCAGCGAGGGCATCGACCGGCTTTCCCAGCCGCATTTCCTGGCCGAACTGACCTTCCCGAGTTCACCGACTCCAGCGGTCTGGTTCGGGGCGTTCGCCATCGTGTCGATGCTCGGCACCATCGGCCTCACCGAGATCTTCCGGCGCCGGATCGATGAGCTGGATACCCACGCCCTGAGCAGCTGGCTCGCGGCGCTGCAGGCCGCGGCCGTGGCCACCCTGCTGGTCTTCGCAATGACCCACCTGTTCTGGCTCGCGGTCGGCGCATTCCTGCTGCTCAGCCTGCTCCGGGCGGCGGCCGGCCCACTACTTGCCGCCTGCTTGGTGCGCGCGACATCGTCAGCGACCCGGGCTACCGTGTTCTCACTGCAGGGTCAGGTCGACGCGGCCGGCCAGATCGCCGGCGGACCGCCGATCGGTCTGATCGGCAGCCGATATTCGACGGGTGCGGCGTTGGCCGCCGCCGGACTCCTGATGATCCCGGCTGCGTTGTGCTACCTTGCGGCATCCGGTGGACGGCAGCGCTCGCCGGCTCGCCTTGGGCTAGGCTCCCGCAATCAGCACAACAATTAGCGTCGTTGATTAAAGCATGTTAGTGAAGGGTGGCCGATGTCCTCCAGCCCACCGGTGACACCGCTCGTCCCGACTGCGACGTCACCGCTGCTGCGGCGGCTCAATGCGGTCGCGGTTCTTGAGTTTCTGCGCATCTCGGGACCGGTGATCGGTACCGAGGTGATGGCGGCCACCGGCCTGTCCAGACCGACGGTGCACACCGTGTGCAACGACCTGATGAATCTGGGTCTGGTGACCGAGCTGGACGGGCGCCCCGCGTCCAGCAGCAACGGGACCGGTCGGCGGTCGCGGTGCTATCAGCTGAACGCCCAAGCCGGCTACGTGGTAGGCATCGACCTCGGCGCCCACAAGCTGGCAGCGACACTGTCCGACCTCCGCGGCACCGGGGTCGCCCACACTGTCCGGAAATTCTCCGGTCAGCATGCACCCGCCAACGAAAGGATCAGGACGGCCCGACGCGCCGTGACTACCCTGCTGGCCGAGGCGAACGTGCCCCCCGCCTTGCTGGGCGCGGTGGCGATCGGGGTGGCCGCGCCGGTCACCGATGACGGTCGGGTGATCGCCACGCAGGCCTACATGCCGGGCATGGCGGGCGTCGATCTGGGCGCCCGGATCGGTCGCGGGCACAGCTGGGCTGTGCTGCTGGAAAACGACGCCAACCTCGCGGTCATCGGCGAACGTTGGCGGGGAGTTGCGTGCGGAGTGGACGACGTGATCGTGCTGCTGGCGGGGGAGCGTCTCGGGTCGGGGCTGTTCCTCGACGGCCGCCTGGTCCGTGGTCATGGCGGGGGAGCGGGCGAGCTGACCTTCCTCGGACTCGTCAAACAGGTCGGTGACACCGACGCGATCGGTGCCCTGGCCCGCTTGATGGGCAGGCAGGCGGTGACTGCCGTACTGGACGGCGGGGGTGCCGAAAGTGTGGGATCGCTGATGTCCGCGGCGGCCGGACATCCCGAAGTGATCGAGGCGGATACGGTTTTCGAAGCGGTTCGGCAGGGCGATCCGGTTGCGGTTCGGGTGCTCGAAGACATCGCCGATCGGATGGCTCGCGTCATCGGCATCCTCGGCACGCTGCTCAACCCGGAGCTCCTGGTGATCGGCGGCGCGGTCGCGGCCGCCGCCGATGTGCTGATCGGCCCGATCGCCAGGCGACTGCCCGACTACACCTCGACGCCGCCGCGGCTGGTGGCAACGTCGTTGGCCGATCAGGGTGTCGTCCTCGGCGCGACCAGGCTGGCCCTTGATCACCTCGAGTCCCGGATGTTCGACGTGTTTCCGGCTTCCGTCGGGGCCTGAGCCGGCCTAGCGCAGCTGATCGATCTCGGCATTGGCCGCGCCGAGGTGCCAGGACGGTGGCGGCGCGAAGCGGTCGACCAGCTGCGCCTCGACGTGGTCGATGGCCAGCCGGACGGCGCCGAGCAGGACGCCCCGGTCGCCCAGCATGGTCGCCGCGACCGCCGGCGGGAACAGGGTGTACTTCGGTAGCAGCTGCTCCAGCGGTGTGAGCAGTACCTCGATGGTGGATTCGGACGGCCCGGCGACGACGACCAACTCCGGGTTGAGTAAGGCGCCCAGGACGGCGACGATGCGGGCTATCCGGTCCGCGACCTGCTCGATGACCCCGATGGCGACGGGGTCGCCGGCGCGGGCCGCATCGGCCACCATCTGGGCATCAACCCGATCAGGGTGCCCTGAGGCGCGTGCGCGCAACGACCCCGACCCGTTCTCGCCCACAACAGGGAGCTCGACCTTTCCCGCGAGAACTTCCTGGCCGGCGCTGGCGACGGCCTCGGCGCCCAGCGTGCGCAGGAAGTAGTCGATGCCGTTCATGCTGCCGACCTGGTCGACCAGCTCCAGGAAATGCATTTCGCCGGCGGTGCCGTTGCTGCCGCTGATGAGTCGGCCGGCCAGGTAGATTCCGGCGCCGATGCGCTCCCCGGCCAGCAGCACGATCAGGTTGTCCACGCCGCGACCGGCGCCGCGCCAGCGTTCCCCCAGAACGGCCAGGTTCGCGTCGTTGCCCACCAACACCGGCCAGCTGTAGCCCTTGCCAATCGCAGTCCGCAGATCGGTGCCGGCCATGCCGGGAAGGTAGGCCTCGCTGGCGTGGACCCGACCGGAGTCCTCCAGGGCTGCGGGAACCGCGACGACGGTGGCGGCGACCCGCTCCGGCGCGACCCCGGAGGCCGCCAGCACGGCCGCGATCAGCCGGCGGGTCACCCGGACCCGCTCCCGGGCCGGCGCCAGCGGATCGTCGAAGGACCTGGTCAGGCTGCCCACCGTTGCTCCCCGCAGGTCCGAGAGCAGCACCGACACCTGCTCGACCTTGAGATCCACCCCGAAGACGTAGCCGGCGGTCGCGTTGAACTGGTAACAGCGCGCTCGCCGTCCGACGCCGCTCGTCGTCTTGATGCTGTCCAGTTCGGTGACCCACCCCCGGGCGATGAGCAGGTCGCACACCGTGTGCACGGTCGGACGGGACAGGCCGGTCGCGGTCATCAACTCGGCGGCGGTGACGGGGCCGGTGTCACGCAGGACGTCGAGCACTGCGGTGGCGTTCAGTCGACGCAGCAGCGCCGAGGTCGCCGTGCTGTCCGTCGGCGTGACCATTTTGCCCCCTTGACGATTGGACGTGGTCCGTTGATACTACTGCCAGGTGATTATCAAAGACACTTATTATTGAGTTAATGAAAGGTCCTTGAGTATTCATCTCGCCAATCGGCACCCGCCAACCATCGTCTGCTTGCCGGAGGAACCCATCATGAGAAGTACCCGCGTCCTACCCATCTGCGCCGCTGTTGCCATGGCCCTGACCGCCTGCGGGACCGGCGGCAGCAGCGCCGCGCCGGCCGAAGCCACCACACTCGCGACCACCGCTGCGGTGTCGGGCGAGGTCACGTTCTGGCATGCCTACAGCGCCGGCGGCGGTGAGATCAAAGCGCTGACCGATGTCATCATCCCGGCATTCGAGGCGAAGTACCCCGGCACCACCGTGACCGCCGTCCAGATTCCCGATTCCGACATGCATCAGAAGCTGGTGACTGGCGTGGCCGGTGGCGCACTGCCCGATGTCATCCGCTCGGACATCGTCACCGTGCCGGAGCTGGCGTCGTTGAAGGTCCTGCTGCCGCTCAACGAGGCGATGCCGGACTTCCAGACCTGGGCCGACAAGATGTATCCGGGCCCGCTGGCCACCAACCTGTACAAGGGCAAGTACTACGGCCTGCCGCTGGACACGAACACCAAGGTGACGCTGGCCAATCCGTCGGCCTTGACCGCGATGGGGATCACCGCGGCCCCGGCCACCTTGAAGGATCTGGCCGCCGCCGGTGCCAAATACGGGCCACAGGGTAAGTACGTCTTCGCCGCCAGCGGCGCGGGGCTGTGGGACCTGTCACCGTTCATCTGGTCCAACGGTGGCGACGTGACCAACGCCGACTTCACCAAGTCCGCCGGTTTCCTGAACGGCCCCAAGTCGGTCGCCGCGATCCAGATGCTGGTCGACCTGTACAACGAGAAGGCGATCCCGGAGAACATTTTGGGTGGCACCGGCGGAGTGGGAACCGGTGACGGCTTCGGCCAGGGTCTCTACCCGACGATCGTCGACGGGCCATGGACCTACCCGAACGCCGTGACGTCGTTCCCGGAGCTGAAGATCAATGCCACCCCGATGTTCTCCGGTGACGGCGGCAGCATCAGCGTCGTCGGTGGCGAGGACATCGTGATGACCCAGGGTTCGAAGAACAAGGACGCGGCGGCCGCGTTCATCCGTTTCATGCTGTCCGACGACGCCCAGGTGACAATGGCCAAGGCCGGCCAGCTGTCGGCGGTCTCCACGCTGGCCCCCCAGATGACGAAGATCCAGCCGTACTACGAGCCGTTCCTCGAGCAGCTCAAGACCGCCAAGCCGCGGATCCCGACCCCGCAGTACGCGAAGATCAATGACATCGTCACCAAGGCCGCTCAGTCGGCTGTCCAGGGCCAGGTCACGGTCCAGGCGGCGATGGATGATGCCGTCGCGCAGATCGACCCGCTGCTCGCACAAGGCTGAGGGCGATGAGCATCCTCGAGGCAGGCACGGTCGAACAGGCCGAAGCCGTTGCGGTCAAGAAGTTCAAGACAAGGGGCGGATCGAGCCGGCGGCCATCCCATTGGTGGGTCCCGTGGGCGTTCGCGGCCCCCGGGCTGGCGCTTTACGGGATGATCATCGGCTACCCGCTGCTGCGATCGTTGCAGATCAGCTTCTACAAGTGGGCGGTGTTGCCCACGGACGCCAGCACGTTTATCGGATTGGACAACTACACCAGGGCTTTCAACGATCCGGAGTTCTGGCGCAGCATGGCCAACGCGGGTGTGTACCTGGTGTTGACAGTGCCGATCACGATGGCACTGGGCTTGTTCTTCGCGGTGCTGCTGCACGCGAAGATGCCCGGCCGGACGCTGTTCCGGGTGCTCTTCTACATCCCGGTCGTTACCAGCTGGGTGGTGGTATCGCTGCTGTTCAAGTACCTGTTCACCACCGACGGCGGAGCGGTGAACTGGGCGCTGACGGATCTGCTGCCGTTCAACCTCGGCCCGGTGCCCTGGTTGCAGAGCCGTTGGTCCGCGATGATCGCGATTTCGGTCCTGGGCATCTGGAAGAGCGTCGGTTGGTGTGTGGTCGTCTTCCTCGCTGCATTGGGCGGTGTCGGCGAAGACCAGTACGAAGCGGCCGGACTCGACGGCGCCAACGCGTGGAAGAAGTTCTGGCACGTCACGGTCCCCGGGATCAGGGCGACCATCCTGTTCGTCCTGGTGCTGCAGGTCATCGGCGCGTTCAACGTGTTCATCTCGGTGATCTTGATGACCAACGGCGGGCCGGCGGGCCAAACGGAGGTGCCGATGAGTTACATGTACAAGACGGCCTTCCAGTTCCTGGACTTCGGATACGCGGCGGCGATGTCCTTCATCCTCGCGATCGTCATCTTCATCGTCTCGTTCATTCAATTCAAGGTGTTCGCGGACAAGGACGAGGTAAAGGCATGAGTACCACCAATGCAGCCCCGCCCTCGACGGCAGACACCCCGCGTGCCGGAATGAGTATGAAGCGGTCCAAGAACCTGTGGGTGAGCGTGCGGGTGCTCGTACTGACCGCCGGCGCGATCCTGATGATCGTGCCGTTCGTGATCATGGTCGCGACGTCGCTGTCGCCGAATACGACCACCCTGCCGAATCCACCGAAATTCCTGCCGGGCCCGTTCACGATCTCGAACTACGACATCGCCTGGAACGAGAACAGCTTCGCCACGTTCTTCCTGAACTCGGGATATGTCGCGATCCTGACGACGATCGTGGTTCTGGTGGTGTCCTCGATGCTGGCGTTCGCGTTCGCCCGCTTCGATTTCCCGTTCAAGAATGTGGCGTTCTCGCTACTGTTGGCCGGACTGATGATCCCCCAGGTGGTGGTCATCGTGCCGCAGTTCATCCTGGCCAAGAATCTGGGCCTGATCGACTCGCTCAACGGGCTGGTCCTGTTCTACGCCGGCGGCGGGGTCGCCTTCACCACCTTCCTATTGCGTGGTTTCTTCGAACGGATCCCGCGTGAGCTGGAAGAGGCGATGACCGTTGACGGCGCCGGCATCGTCCGCAAGTTCCTGCGGCTGTACCTGCCGTTGGTGCGGCCCGCGCTGGCGACCGCGGCCATCTTCACGTTTCTGGGAGCCTGGGACGAGTATGTCTGGGCGCTGACGGTGATCAACGATGTGCACAAGCGGACAATCCAGCTCGGCATCGCCGCGTTCTCCGGCGAGCACGGCACCGCCTGGGGCCTGGTCTTCGCCGGGTCGACGCTGGCGGTGATCCCGGTCATCATCGTCTACATCGCCGGTCAGAAACAGTTGATCTCCGGTCAGATGACCGGCGCGGTCAAGTAACAACCATGTGCCGGAAGCCGGGCCGGGCGACACCGCCCGGCCCGGCCCGGCCCGACACTTCTTGGAGGGACCAGCGTTGTGAACACCCAGCAGTGGTGGAAGTCCGCCGTGGTCTACCAGATCTACCCGCGTAGTTTCGCCGACTCCGATGGCGACGGCATCGGCGATCTCGCCGGGATCACCCGTCGGGTCGGCTATCTCGCCGATCTCGGGGTCGATGTGCTCTGGCTGTCGCCGGTCTACCCGTCGCCGCAGGACGACGCCGGGTACGACATCAGCGACTACCGGAATATCGACCCGGTCTTCGGAACGCTGGCCGACTTCGATGCTCTGCTGTCCGCGGTGCACGGCAGGGGCATGAAGCTGGTGATGGACCTGGTGGTCAACCACACCTCCGATGAGCACCCCTGGTTCGTCGAGTCACGGTCCAGCCCGGACAACCCGAAGCGCGACTGGTATTGGTGGCGGCCCGCCCGCGCGGGCATGAATTCCGGCGATCCCGGCGCGGAACCGACCAACTGGGGGTCGGCCTTCTCGGGCCCGGCCTGGACGCTGGACGAGGCGTCCGGTGAGTACTACCTGCACCTGTTCTCGCGCAAGCAACCCGACCTCAACTGGGAGAACCCCGAGGTGCGCGCAGCGATCCACGCGATGATGCGCTGGTGGCTGGACCGCGGTGTGGACGGCTTCCGGATGGACGTCATCAACCAGATCTCCAAGGACCCTGCGCTCCCTGACGGACACCTGCGACACGGTGGCCTGTGGGCCGATGGCTCGCCCTATTTCACCTGCGGCCCGCGGATCCACGAGTTCCTCGCCGAGATTCACCGAGAAGTCTTCGCCGGCCGGGACGGTCAGTTCCTGACCGTCGGCGAGATGCCCGGCGTCACCGTCGAAGAGGCGCGGCTGTTCACCGACCCGACCCGGTCCGAGGTCGACATGGTCTTCCAGTTCGAACATGTGGACCTGGACTCGGGAACCTCCAAGTGGGATGTCCAGCCGCTGCGGCTGACCGATCTGAAGGCATCGTTGGGCCGGTGGCAGGCCGGTCTGGCCGACATCGGCTGGAACAGCCTGTACTGGAACAACCACGACCAGCCCCGGGCGGTGTCGCGATTCGGCGACGACGGTGAATATCGGGTTCGCTCGGCGAAGCTGCTGGGCACGATGCTGCACCTGCACCGGGGTACCCCGTACATCTATCAGGGCGAGGAACTCGGGATGACGAACGCCCCGTTCGCCACGATCGACGACTTCCGGGACATCGAATCGACCAACCACTACGCCACCGCGATTCGAGCAGGCCAGACGCCGGCGCAGATCCTGACCGCCCTGCGGATCAAGAGTCGCGACAATGCGCGGACGCCTGTGCAGTGGGACGCCTCCGCGCAGGCCGGCTTCAGCACCGGCACTCCCTGGCTCGCGGTCAACCCGAACTACCGGCAGATCAACGCCGCCGCCGCGATCGCCGAACCGGACTCGGTCTGGCATCACTACCGCGCATTGATCGATCTGCGGCACACCGAGCCCGTCGTTGTGCACGGCAATTTCACCATGCTGCTGCCCGAGCACGAGCAGATCTACGCCTTCACCCGCCGACTGGATGCGATGGAACTGCTGGTGTTGGCGAACTGCTCCAGCCGCACCGCCATGGCCGACGGGATCCCCGATGCCGGGTGCTGGGAACGCGCGGAGGTGCTACTCGCTAACTGCCCGCCACCCGAACCATCGCACCACCGATTGTCGTTGCAACCCTGGGAGGCCAGGGTCTACCGACGGACGGTGCCGGGGGAGAGCTGAGGCTGGTTCAGTTAAATCGTCGAATCCTGGTTGGTAGTCCGACCAGGATTCGACTATTACCCGGGAGGTTGACGTCGCTCAGATCGTCGTGCCGTCGCTCTCCTGGGTCAGGCAGAGGCCACCGAACCAGGCCGACCAATGGTCGTCGAGTTGTCCCTCGACGCTCAGCAGGTAGCCGGCCGGGGTGCGTTGATCAAGGGGGTGGGTCACTTGGCGCCAGCCGGATCGAGCTGTGAGCTGACCGGGCTGGACGTGCGCCGAGCGGGCGCGGTGCGCTGCTCGCGCCACAGCGAGTATCCGAGCCCGACCAAAGCGATGCCGGTGGGAATGGCGAACAGCCGGTAGTTGAGCTGCGGCAGCAGGGGAATCCCGACGACGGCGACGGTGCTGGCGGCGAGGAGTGCGGCGGCCCACCGGGCCAGGATGTTGGCGCGGAAGAGTGCGATGCCGAAGATGAGGCCGCCGGCCAGGTAGCCGAAGCCGTTGACCAGGCTGAGGGTCTGGAACAGGCCGATGTCGCCGGTCGCGTGGCCGTTGGTGGCGACGGCGAGGATGTCGCTGACGTAGCCGGGTGAGCTGGCAGCGATGGCTGGGAGAACGACCGCGGCGATGATTTCAACGCTCAGCATCAGCAGGAAGTTGACCGCGAACAGCAGGTACCCGATGAGGCCGAGCACGCCGGTCTGCTTCACCTGGCGCAGGTACATGCCGGTGATGCCGGCGAGCGACAGCGAGGCAAAAAGAATCTTCATGACTTGGCGGATCTTCCACTCGGTCGTGGTCACCAGCGCGAGGTCCACGTTGGGGTGGTTGATCTGGACGGCGACGAAAAGTAAGCCCCCGACGACGGCGCTCAGGCCGGCCGCTCGGGTGAGCGTGGTGGTGGTGATGGTCATGGCTGGCTCCCTGGTTCAGGTCCGGGGCGGGGCGCCGCGGGATGACTTGAACCTAGGGATCGGCGGTATGACCGGACATCACCCGACGATGTGACAGAGGGGGTGAGATCTTCGCGAGCCGGGTTACACCAGCCCGCGTTCCCGGGCGCGGAGCACCGCCGCCCGCCGGCTGGTGACGTCGAGTTTGGTGAAGATGTGCTTGGTATGGGTGCGCAGGGTATTGGCCGAGACGAACAGTTCGCGGGCTATCTGCGGTCCGCTCAGGGCGCTGTCGAGCAGCCTGAGGACCTGCAGTTCGCGTGCGGTCAACGGGTCGGCCGACGACGGCGTTGCGGGCTGCCCATCGGCATCGGCATCGTCTCCGGCCGCCTCGGCAGCGGAGGCGCCGAGGTTGAGCAGGCGACGCGCGTGGTCGCCGCCGACGCCCTGCGAAACGGCGTCACGCAGCAGCGGCACGATCTGGGGCTCGTCCAGGAACAGCCGGACGTGGCCCGCCGGCTCGGGCCCTTCGGCCAGGGCTCTCTCGAGCGCTGCGAGTGCCTCGGTCCGACGGTGCTGTGCGTCCAGGGCCAGCGCCTGCAGCACCCGGATCTCGACGACACTGCCGATGCGGCCAGACGCCTCGGCAGTGGCCAGCAGCCGGCCCAACAGCTGCTCTGCCGCCTCGATCGTGCTGGTGCCCGGGTGCTCCCGATGCCGGGCGATGAGCAGGCGCACGAGGGTGAGATGGTCGAACTCCCGGAGATAGCTGACTTCGTCCGTGGTGGCCACATTGCGCTCGCCCGCCCACTCCTGGGCATCCGCCAGCTTTCCCTGAGCGATCCACACCCGGGCCCTGATCGCCGCGACCGGGCGCAAGTCCGGGAAGAATCCCCGCCGGTAGTGCTGTTCCGCCTGGTCGAGAAACGTGACTGCGCCCGCGGAATTGCCCTCGGCATGAACCAGGCGTGCCATCGCCACAAACCAGCGATAGCGGCTCTCGGCCATCGGCGCACCCTCAGCCGATGCCGCAGCGATCTCCAGGTGTCGCCTGGCGCTCTGCAGGTCTGAAAGGTCACGGTCGATCTCGCCCAGCCCCACGTGCAGATCGGCGGTTGCCCGCGGCAGGGGTACGCCATGCGCTTCGGCGCGCTCAAGCGCCCGCCCGCACAGGCGGCGCGCCCTGCTGGGTCGGCCCGCGGCGAGCCACATTTCAGCGAGAACGACCGTGCTGCTCAGCTCGTCGACGAGGTTGCCGGCCGCCTGCAGGCTTGCCACCGCCTGCGTGAACGTGTCCAGCGCGGTCGACACATCCCCGCTCGCCCACGCGGCGAACCCGAGAAACCCGGCCGCACTGCCCCGCGCGAGATGGTCGTCGGGGCCGGCCAGATCGAGGGCCCGCCGGGCGTGCTCCGCCGTGCCGGCCACATCGCCTCGTGCCTGGGCGAGGGAGGCCCGGTAGACGGCGATGGTCGCGGGCAGCGTGCGGAGCTCTTCGGTGTCGGCCCAGGAAAGGGACTCCCCAGCGGGTGCGGCAGCCAGCCCACGTTCCGCATCGTCGAGTCGGGGCTCGACTGCGTCGATGTCGCCGGAAACCATCAACATTGATCCGTAGAAGACGCTGAGCACCGGGCGGCGCCGGATGGCGTCGTCGGGCAGCGACTTCAGCCAGCCGTGCATCATCGCCTCCTGTCGGTTGCGGCGGATCCAGGGGACGGTCAACTCTACGAGGTGGGCCGCCCGGTCGAAGTCCTGTGCAGCCAATGCGTGCCTGACCGCGTCCTCTGCCAGATCGTGGCGCTCGCACCAGCGGCTGGCCCGCTCGTGCAGCTGGGCAACCAGCTCGGGCTGCTCACTGAGCAGGCGTGCACGCAGCACGTCGGTGAACAGATGGTGGTAGCGGAACCACTCCCGCCGGTCGTCCAAGGCGACCATGAAGAGGTTGTCGCGTTCGAGCATCAGCAGTAGCTGACCTCCGTCATCGCGGCCGGTCACGGCATCACAGAGCGCGCCGGTGAATCTGTCGAGAATCGCGGTACGCAAGAGGAACTCGCGGACCGGTTCGGGTTGGTGCTGCAGCACCTCCTCGACCAGGTAGTCGACGACGTACCGATCGGTCCCGGCGAACCGGGAGATGAAGCCGCCGATGTCGTCGCGTCCCCGGATCGAGAGCGCGGCGAGCTGTAGTGCCGCAATCCAGCCCTCCGTCCGCTTGTCCAGGGTCGCGACATCCTGCGTCGCGAGGTCCAGGCCGGCGACGTCGTTGAGGTAGCTGGCGGCCTCGTCGGCGGTGAACCGCAGTTCCGCGGCGCGGATCTCCACCAGCTCGCCGCGTGCCCGCCAACGGGCCAGTGGGAGATCGGGGTCGGCGCGGGTACTGATCACCACGTGCGCGGCAGGCGGCAGGTGCTCCAGCAGGATGGCCACGCCGTCGTGAACGTCGTGACTGTCGACCAGGTGGTAGTCGTCCAGCACCAGCCACACCTCCTCCGATGACTGGGTGAGGTCGTTCAACACCGAGGTGAGAACGAGATCGGTCGGGAAGGGGGTGCTCGCGATGAGCTCTCGCGCGCTCGCGCCGACGCCGGGAATCACCGCTTGGAGCGCGGCCACCACGTACGCCCAGAACCGTCCGGGTTCATTGTCCGCGGACTCGAGCGAGAGCCACGCGACAGGGCGGCTGCCGCCCGCTGAGGCGCCGAGCCATTCGGACAGGAGCGTCGTCTTGCCGAAACCGGCCGGGGCGGACACCAGCGTGAGTCTTGAGTCGGCTCCGCGCGCCAGACGTTCGCCCAGTCGCGGGCGAGTCACCAGAGTGCGTCGCGATCTCGGAACGTACAGCTTGGTGGCAATCAGCGGACGTGTCACCGCACACCCATTCTTCACTGTCGGTGGTCAACCGGGCCGTGCAGCTCAGTCCACCGGCGCCGTCGGGAGTGGTTCGTCGAAGAGATGCCCGAGGTCGATGTCCTTGTCGGCCAGCGCCAAGACCTCGTCGCCGGCCTGCAGAGTGGTGTGACCCCGCACCTGCACGAGCTGCCCGCCGCGGCTGACCATGCTGATCCAGGCGTATTCTCCCACGTTCAGGTCTTCGATCGCGGTCCCATCGGCCGCCGAGCCCGGCGCCACCAGATGTCGACGCAGCCCGTGCGGTTCGTCCTGGAAGCGCATGCCGAGCGCCCACGGTTCGGGTTCGACTACCCGCATCGGAACCTGGCACAACCGGGCGAAGGTGGGCGTTAGCCCACCCTGCACCAGGACCGATATCAGCACCACGACGAAGACGATTCCGTAGATCCGTGCCGCATCCGCCACTCCCGCGTCGACGATGAATATGCCGAGCAGGATCGGCACGGCGCCCTTCAGCCCGGCCCACAGCACAAACGCCCGTTCACCCCAGCGCAGGCCGATCGGCAGGATCAGCAGTCCGACCAGCAGCGGCCGGATGACCAGGATCAGCAGGGCCGCGAGGCCCAGGCCCACCCAGAGGGTGTCGGCGGCCAGCACGTCGGGCAGCGAGATGGTCAGCCCCAACACGGTGAACGCGACGATCTCGGCCAACCCGGCGGTGGCCGAGGAGAAGTGCTCGATTTCCCGTTTGTAGGGGGCACGGGTGTCGCCGATCAGGATCCCGGCCAGCAGCACCGCAAGGAATCCGGACCCGGACAGTACGGTGGCGGTGCCCCAGATGAACGCGGCCGCGGCGAGTGTGCGCACCGGGTACAGCGCCTCGTTGGGCAGCGGTAGCCGCATCACTCGTTGCAGGCCGAAGCCGCCGGCCACGCCGATGACGGCGCCGACCGAGATTTGCAGTGCGAACTCTGCGGCGCCATGTACCACCGCCGACAGTCCACCGCCGGTTGCCCCGAGCAGGCTGATCATCAGGGCGATGCCGACCGGGTCGTTGGCGCCCGACTCACCCTCCAGGATGGTGCCGGTGCGGCCGGTGATCTCCCGCCGCCCGAGCACCGAGAACACGACGGCCGGGTCGGTCGGCGACAGCGCCGTCCCGATCAACAGCGATGGGAGCCAGCCGAAGCCGAATGCCAGGTGGGCCACTGCGGCGATCGCGGCGGCGGTGACCAGGGTGCCCGCCACCCCCAGCCAGACGACCGCGCCGGCCGCGGTCCGGAACCGCCGCCAGCCGATGTGCATTCCCCCGTCGAACAGGATGAAGATCAGCGCGACGGTGACGATCTCTTCGTCCACGCTCAGCGGCAGTCCCCGCAGCGATGGGAACACCGTGGAACAGACCGCCGCAGCGATCAGGAACAACGACGGCGCCGGGACGTGCAGTCGTTCGCTGATCCGGTTGCCCAGGACGGCCAGCAACACCGCGGCGGCCACCAGCGTCACCACCCCACCGAACGAGTCGATCTCCTCCACGCCATGACCGTAGACGCAAAGTCCGGGAGGATTCTTCTCGATGGGCGAGAAGAATCCTCCCGGATTGTTGACGTAGGGCTACGCCTCGTGCCTACCGTGCCGGGCTACGCCGGTCTTCACGCGGTTGGCCGGAGCAAGATCGGCGACCGTGGGACGATGTGCTCCGTTGGTCTGGGCGTGTGCGCCCTGGACCTGGTCAGCGGAAATGTCACCGGAACCGTCACCGGGAACCTCAACCGAAGAGTCGGCGGAAATGCTGGCGTCGATTGTTTCGGCGTCGATTTCGCCGGCCTGGGCGATCTCGGCGGCCTCTTCATCCTGCTGCTCCTCGATAGCCGACTTGGTGCGCAGCGGGACTGCCTTGATCCGGGTGACCACCGCGAAGGCGACGACCATGCAGATCGCGCCGACGATGTAGACACTGTGGGTCGAGTTGACGAAGCCGATCTGGAACGGCCGGGCGATCGCCGCATCGATCTTGCCCAGGAACGACGAGTCCGTGGTCATCTGGGCGCCCAGCGTCTGCAGGTACGTCGTGATGCTGGCGGCGTCGGTGTGACCGGACTGGGCCATCGCGGCCAAGAAGGCCGGGTCGGTCTTGCTGGCCGAGAGCGCGGCGGCGATCTTGTTGGGCAGCGAGTTGAACAGCAGCGACAGGAACACGGCCACTCCGAGGGTGCCGCCGAGCTGGCGGAAGAACGTCGCCGAGGAGGTGGCAACGCCGATGTCCTTCGCCGGCACCGCGTTCTGCACGGCGATCAGCAGGGTCTGCATGCACAGGCCGAGGCCGAGGCCGATCAGCAGGAAGTACGCGTCGAGCTGCAGGTAGCCGGTGTCGACGGTGATCGTCAGCATCAGCAGGAAGGCGACGGAGAGCAGCGCGGTGCCGATGACCGGGAAGATCTTGTAGTGGCCGGTTTTCGAGGTCAGCTGACCGGACAGGATCGAGCCGATCATCAGGCCGAGCATCAGCGGCAGCAGCAGCAGGCCGGACGAGGTCGGGGTCGCACCCTTCACCAGCTGCAGGTACAGCGGCAGCATCGAGATCGCGCCGAACATGCCGAGGCCGATCATCACGTTGGCGACCAGGCCGAGGCTGAACGTGGAGGACTTGAACAGCCGCATCGGAATCAGGGCTTCGTCCTTCATGCCGATCTCGATCCGGATGAACGCGATCGCGCCGATGATGCCGAGGGCGATCAGGGACAGGATCCTGGCGGATCCCCAGCCCCATTCACGGCCCTGCTCGGCCACGATCAGCAGCGGCACGATGCCGATGATCAGCGCGAGAGCGCCCCACCAGTCGATCCGGTGATCACGCCGGATGTGCGGGATGTGCAGCACCTTCCAGACCACCGCCAGCGCGATGAAACCGATCGGCACGTTGATCAGGAACACCCAACGCCAGCCGGTGATACCCAGGATCGACGGCGTACCGGCGAAGAGCCCGCCGACCAGCGGGCCGACGACCGAGGACATGCCGAAGACCGCCAGGAAGTAGCCCTGGTACTTGGCCCGCTCGCGCGGCGCGACGATGTCCGCCAGGATGGCGAAGGCCAGCGAGAACAGGCCGCCGGCGCCGAGGCCCTGGAACGCCCGGAACGCGGCGAGTTCGTACATCGAGGTGGCGAAGCTGCTGAGGAACGAGCCGACGATGAACAGCGAGATCGCCGTGATGAACAGCGGCCGCCGACCATAGATGTCGGAAAGCTTGCCGTACAGCGGGGTGGTCACCGTCGAGGTGATCAGGTATGCGGTGGTGACCCAGGCCTGGGCGTTGAGGCCCTTGAGCTCGTCACCGATCGTGCGGATCGCGGTCGAGACGATCGTCTGATCGAGCGCGGCCAGCAGCATGCCGGCCAGCAGTCCGAAGATGATCGTCCTGATCTGCTGGTGGGTCAGCCCGGTGGGGGAGGCGGCTGCCTTCACCTCGGCGGGGGATTCGATGGTGGCCATCAGTTGGACCTTTCGGAGCGGGCTTGCGGCGGGACGTCGTGCAGTCGTTGGTGCAACGTGTGGTTGCTGGTCATGGTGGCGATCACGTCTTCGCGGCGATCTTCCAGGGTGAGGGTGTAGCGCCGTAACAGGCGTAGGAAGGTCGCGCGGTCTTCGGCCGACCAGTCGGAGATGATCGGCTCGATGGCCTCGCCACGGTTCACGTAGTGCTGGTGTACCCACGTGATGCCCGAATCGGTCGGCACCAGGATCGAGGCGCGGCCGTCGTCGGGATCGGCCTCCCGTTCGACCAGCCCGTGCTTGACCAGCGAGGCGACCTGACGGGACATCGTCGACGGGTCGGCGCACAGCTGTTCGGCGAGTTCCTTGGCCCGGGTCGGGCCGCCCTTGACCAGCCGGATCAGCGGGAACAGCGGTGACGGGTCCGCTTCGGCCGGATTGACCAGCCGGCTCTTGATGCTGTGGTAGAGCCGGATCAGGGTGATCATCGAGTCGGCGATCTCGGCCGCCTCGTTGGCCTCTGCCGGCAGCCGTGTCGGCGCAGTTGTGTCGGTCTCTGTCATCATCGCCACCTCCCGGGTGACTCGGTGCCGCATCGGAGTACATGCATGTATGGAGCAACTAGTTGTCTGTTGCAATCATGCATCCAGCTCCTCGCCGATGCAAGGTGTCGGGCGATCTGTGGCTGGCTGGTGCGTCACAGCGCATCACAGCAGGGCCATCGGAGCCGCTGAGCCGATATTGGTCTACCATCGGTTTCGCCGGGATGGCTCGCCGACGCGGGCATCGCGGATCGCTCGTTGCCGCCGCACCGCGAGGGAAGACCGGGAGCACAACCGTGACCGTTCCAGGTGACCTGACGCGTCGCACCGCCGGCGCTCTCGGGGTCGTCGCCGGCCTGCACCTGATCGCCTTCGGGATACTGTTCGCGCTGGTCATTCCTGGTCACTACGAATTGAACGGCAAGGCCTTCGGGATCGGTCTGGCCGTCACCGCCTATCTGCTCGGGGTGCGGCACGCGTTCGATGCGGACCATATCGCGGCCATCGACAACACCACCCGCAAGCTCGTCTCGGAGGGCAAGCGTCCGGTATCGGTCGGGCTGTTCTTCTCCCTCGGGCACTCCACGATCGTGTTCGTGATGGCGGTGCTGATCGCGGCCGGCGCGGCCGTCGTCGGCACGTTGGTGACCGAGGACTCGGGTGCCCACCAGACGCTCGGCCTGATCGGCACCTCGGTGTCCGGGGTTTTCCTGATCATCATCGGCGTGATCAACCTCATCGCGTTCATCAGTATCTGGCGGGTGTGGTCGGCCGCCGCCGAAGGCCAACTCGATGAGGACGGCCTGGAACGCGCGCTGGAGTCCCGCGGATTCATGTCGCGCATTCTGCGGCCGCTGCTCAGGACCGTGTCGCGGCCCGGCCAGATGTATCCCATCGGGCTGTTGTTCGGACTCGGCTTCGACACCGCCACCGAGATCAGCCTGCTGGTGCTCGCCGGGGCCGGGGCGGCGACCGGTCTGCCCTGGTTCGCGATTCTGGTGCTGCCGCTGCTGTTCGCCGCAGGAATGAGCCTGTTCGACACGCTGGACGGTGCATTCATGCAGGCCGCGTATCAGTGGGCATTCATCCGCCCCGTCCGCAAGGTGTACTACAACCTCGCGACCACCGGGCTGTCGGTGGCCGCGGCGTTGCTGATCGGCGGGATCGAAGTCATCTCGATCCTGCATGACAAGGCCGGTCTCACCGATCCGGTGACCACCGCGATCGCCGGTTTGGACCTGGCGAACGTGGGCTACATCCTGGTCGGGCTGTTCGTCCTGACCTGGGTGGCCGCGGTCGGGTACTGGCGGCTCGGCCGCGTCGAGGAACGGTGGATGGCCCGGCTGGCGCAGCCGCCGGGCTGATCGGGGCACCGCACACTCGGCCGCAGCACAATCTGGATGCGGCACAATGGCGACCGTGAATCCATCGACGGCGATTGCTCATGTCCTCGTCGACGAGTTGATCGCCGGCGGCGTCACCGACGCCGTTCTGGCGCCCGGGTCCCGCAATGCCCCGCTGTCGCTGGCCCTCGAGCGGGCAGACCGAAGCGGGCGGCTGCGGTTGCACGTCCGGATCGACGAACGGACCGCCGGGTTTCTGGCGCTCGGGCTGGCCAAGGCCGCCGGCCGCCCTGTGCCGGTGATCACCACATCGGGCACGGCGGTGGCCAACCTGCATCCGGCGGTGGTCGAGGCGGACCTGTCCGGCGTTCCGCTTCTGGTGCTGTCGGCCGACCGGCCGCCGTGGATGCGCGATGTCGGCGCCAACCAGGTGATCGATCAGGTGCGATTGTTCGGCGCCGGCACGCTCCGGTTCTTCCACGAGTTCGAACCGGCCGCCCGGACAACCGGGCAGAACGCCCGCTGGCGGTCGATGGTCTGCCGGGCGCTCGCCCATGCCGCCGGTTCGGCCGGGTCCGCGGGGCCGGTGCAACTGAATGTCTGCTTGGCCGATCCATTGATGCCCGACTCGTCGGATCCGGTGCTCGACCTGGTGGCTGCGGGCTGGCCGGAGAGTCTGCAGGGCCGGGGCGGGCCGTGGACGCGGGTCGATCCAGGCGGCGTCGACCAGGCCACGGCTGGGACGATTCCGGCGCCGGCGGCCGGGGAGCGCTGCCTGATCGTGGCCGACCTGACGACCGCCGTGCCCGTGGGTCTGGCCGGCCATCCGGTCATCTCCGAGGCGGGCGGGGTAGCCGGACCCGGCGCGCTGGCCGCCGGCTTCCACTTGCTCAACGACACCGCGTTCATGGCCGCGCATCGGCCGGACCGGGTGATCGTCCTCGGCCGGCCGACCCTGCACCGCGCGGTCACCGCCCTGCTGACCGACCCGGAGAACCATGTCGACCTGGTTGCCTCCGGCAGCAACTGGCGGGGTCTGGCCGGCAACGTCCGGCGGGTGGCGTCGAGACTGGCCACCGGCGCCGGGCCGGCACCGGCGGACTGGTCCCAGGCCTGGATCGATGCTGATGCCAAGGCCGGGGCCGCCGTGCAGAAGGTGCTGGCGGAGTCGGACATGAGCTCGTCGCTGACCCTGGCCGCAGAGCTGGTGACGCTGCTGGACAGCGGCACTCAACTGATCATCGGGTCCTCGCAGCCGGCCCGGGATCTGAGCTTGAGCGTGACGTCGAGTTCGGCAGGCTTCGGCGGGCCGGGCCCGACGGTCACCGCGAATCGGGGGGCCGCCGGTATCGACGGGACGATCTCCACCGCGGTCGGGGCGGCGCTGGGATTCGCCGGCCCGACGGTGGCCTACCTCGGCGATCTGACCCTTTTGCACGATCTGACCGGGCTCGTGATCGGCCCGGCCGAGCCGCGTCCCGATCTGGTGATCGTGGTTTCCAACAACGACGGCGGCGGCATTTTCGGCACGCTCGAATCTGGGGATTCGTTGCACGCCCAGGCCTTTGAGCGGGTATTCGGTACACCGCACGGCGCCGACCTCGGATTGCTGGTGCGCGGCGCCGGTCACGAGCACCGGCGGGTGCGCACCACCGACGAATTGGCCGAGGCGCTCCGTAACCCGCACGGAATCCGGGTCGTCGAAGTCATCACGGACCGGCAACTTCTGCGATCCGCCTTGGCCGACCTCAAGCAGGCGGTCGCCGCCGCGCTCGGCTGAAATTCGGCTGGGCGAGCTTCCACTGGACGGCACGCCCCGGACGCCCCATGCTGGTCGCACCGAATCCGATTTGTCCGGGTACGACTCGACAACGATGACCGGCAACGATGACCGGGAACATTGCCGGGTCTGGCTGCATCGAAGAAGGACAAACCAAACGAGCAGTAATGCCCACCCAGCCAGGAGAACAGCCATGAGCGAGCACGACCTCTCGATCGACAGCCATCTGCCCGACCATGACGTCGCTGTCCTGGGCGCCGACGACAGCGCCGGCGAAGACCCTTGGGCCTTCGACACGGACTCCGACGGGGTCACCGACGTGGTGCAGTGGAACTTCGCCGACGGCACCTGGCAGGAGCTGCGGGATGTGGACGGCGACGGGAACGCCGATGTGCTGCTGATCGACACCAATGGCGACGATTCGGCGGACATCCAGATCTGGGACAACGGCGACGGCACCTACACGGCCGCCCAGGACACCGACGGCGATGGCCAGTACGAGACCGAGCAGAGTTTCACCCGGGACGAGTTGGACGCCGCAATGCCCGGTGTCGTCGATCTGCTGGACATCCAGTTCGGCGCTGCCACCGATCAGCCGCCGACCACCGATCCCGGCACCGACACGCCGCCGGTGACCGATCCGGCGACGGATGTGCCGGTGGATTCCGGCGCCGCGCCGGTGGAGATCGACGCCGACTCCGACGGGATCACCGACGTCGTGCAGTGGAACTTCGCCGACGGCACCTGGCAGGAGCTGCGGGATGTGGACGGCGACGGGAACGCCGATGTGCTGCTGATCGACACCAACGGCGACGATTCGGCGGACATCCAGATCTGGGACAACGGCGACGGCACGTACACGGCTCTGCAGGATGCCGACGGTGACGGGGTCTTCGAGACCGAGCAGAGTTTCACCCGCGATGAGCTGGACGCCTCGATTCCCGGGGTGGCCGACCTGCTGGACAGCCAGTTCGGCGCCGGCCCGGACACCCCGCCGGTCGCCGACCAGCCACCCGCCGACCAGCCACCCGCCGACCAGCCACCCGCCGACCAGCCGGTCGCCGACAACCCATCCGCTGACCAGCCACCGGTCCTGGTCGACGCCACCGGTAACCCGCTGACCGACGCCGAGTGGATCCCGCTGGACTCGAACGCCGACGGCGTCATCGACGCCGAGCAGTGGATCTTCCCGGACGGCACCTGGCAAGCGCTGATCGACGTCGACGGCAATCACCAGCCGGACGTCCTGATCATCGACACCAACGGCGACGACACCGAGGACATCCAGGTCTGGATGAATCCGGACGGCACCTACACCGTGCTCTACGACGCCGATCACGATGGCACCTTCGAGGTGCAGAACACCTTCGACCGGGCCGAGCTGGACGCCCGGCTGCCCGGCGCCACCGCGCTGCTGGACACCAGCTACGTCGGGGTCGACCCTGCGGACGCCAACCAGAATCCGGTGCCCGACCACTCGGACACGCCGGTGATCGACGACCCGGGCACCGATCCCGTGCCGGACAACGACGTCTCCAACGAGGATCATGTCGCCGGCGACCCGCAGGGCGAGTCCCAGTACTGGTTCGAGCAGGCCGAGAACGGGTACTGCGTACCGTCCAGTGTGGCGATGATCGTCTCCGCCTACACCGGCGAGGAGATCCTCTCCGAGGACCAGTTCGTCGAGCTGGCCAACTCGATGGGCCTACTGGACATGGACGCGGCGCAGCCGGGAATGAGCATGGACGGCGCGCTCACCCTGCTGGAAGCGGCAGGCGTCCCGGCCGAAATGGTCGTCGGTGACATGGACACCCTCTACGACGCACTCGACGAAGGCCGCGGTGTCATGCTCTTCATCGACGCCGACGAGGTGTGGTACGGCGGCGAAGGCCAGCCGGACAACCCCAACCATGCTGTGGTCATCACCGGAATCGATCCGGTAGCCGGCGTCGCCTATCTGTCCGATCCGGGCAGCCCGGACGGCAACATGGAGGTCGTGCCGCTGAGCGTGCTCCAGGATGCCTGGGATGATTCCGGCGACTCCATGGTCGTCTGCGACCAGCCGGCCCCGGAGTTCGACACCGCAGATGCCGCCGCGGGTAGCCAGGTGCAGAACGCCACGAGTGCGCTGGTTCAGGGTCCGTGGGCGATCCTCCCGGTTGTTCTGCCGCACGCCTCGGTCACCACGGTTTCGTAGTCCGGCGATCGGTCTGCGACGGATCCGGCATGATCACCGCAGCCGCATCAGGAACCGCGAGGAACGTCGGCCACGCCGTCGAGACGGTGGTCGATGAGCGGTCAGCCCTCCAGTGCGTCCCGCACCGGGATCATCTTGATCTGAGCCTCCCGCGCCTCGGTCTCCGGGTCGGAGTCCGCGACGATTCCGCAACCGGCGATCAGCCGGACGTCACGGCCGCTGATCCGGGCACACCGCAGGGCAATGGCGAATTCACCGTCGCCGACCGCGTCCAGCCAACCCACCGGGGCGGCGTACCGGTCACGGCTGGTGGGTTCGAGTTCGGCGATCAGCGACGTGGCCGCGGCGGTGGGGGTGCCGCCGACCGCCGCCGACGGGTGCAGTCGGGCCGCCAGTCGCAGGGCGCTGGACGGGCTGTCGGGGCTCCGCGGCGAGGTGTCCGCGAGCCGGCCCGAGATGTCGGTGACCAGATGGGTCAGGTTGGCCAGCGGCAGCGCGCGCGGTTTGCGGGGTACCCGAAGGTCGGGGCTGACCTCGCGCAAAACGTCGGCGACCGAGTCGACGGCGTAGGCGTGCTCGGCCAGGTCCTTGGCCGAGGCCAGCAGGTGGGTGGCCACGGTGCCGGTGGTGTGTTCACCGGCATGCTCCGGCCACGCCGTCCCGGCCAGCACCCGCGAACTCACCTTGCGGCCGTGACGCCGGATCAGCATCTCCGGCGAGGCGCCCACCAGGCCGTCCACGGCGAAGGTCCAACAGGTCGGGTAGGCGGCTGCCAGCCGGGCCAACAGGTACCGCTCATCGACGTCGAATTCGGCGCGGGCGATCAGATCATGCGCCAGCACCACCTTGTCCAGGTCGCCGGCCTGGATCCGGTCGACCGCCATCCGGACGGCCTCGATGTAGCCGCTGACCGTGAGCGACCCGTCCGCGTAGCGGATCCGGCCGGGGGCAGTGACCGGCATCACATCACGGACGAAGCCGCGCGACGGCTGGGGATGCCCGACCGTGGTGACGAAACGTCGCCCGTCGCGACTGCCGATGACGGTCTGCGGCACGGTTGCGACCGAGGTGTCCGTGTCGGCGAACCCCAGGGAAACGAAGACGATCGGACCGGATCCCGGCAGCCGGACGTCGTCAGCGACCTCGAAGTTCAGGCTGAGATCGGCCCACCAGCGAGCGATCTGCTCAGCCGCGTCCGGGCCGGTTGCGGTGAACCGGGCGTAGTTGCCCCAACCGACCAGACCCGATCCCTCGGCGACGAACGACAGCGTGCCGACGGGTTGCGGCAGGGCGGAGATC
The DNA here is from genome assembly GCA_038245175.1 of Mycobacteriales bacterium. Taxonomy (GTDB): domain Bacteria; phylum Actinomycetota; class Actinomycetes; order Mycobacteriales; family Nakamurellaceae; genus Nakamurella. Next base: position 193,332 of record JBBRSR010000005.1, read on the forward strand.
AGGTCTGCGGGGATGGCTTCGCTGAACCGGCTGGCCACCCGGACGAACCCGGGGCGCACGTGCGGGGCAGCGAAATCGTCGACGCCGATGATCGGCGACAGGGGCGAGGCGGACACGATATTCCACCCTAGTGCCACCGCGGATCGGCGGTCCGATCGGTTTGCCGCGCCCACTCAACCCCGACCCATAGGATCACACCTTGATGGACACGAACAGGGCCGCAACCGGGGTCTCGTCATGGCGGTGAAGGGCATCCGCCTCGACGCCACCACCCGGACCGCGCTGTTCGGCGCCACGAAGATGCTCAAGGACCGCGGTCAGGGTGAGGTGGCCAGGTTCGCCCTCCAGCGATTGCAGCCCTCGCAGCAGTCCGCGCCGGCCATCGTTGTGGTGGGTGAGGTCAAGCGGGGCAAGAGCTCGCTGGTCAATGCGCTGATCGGGCACCCCGGTCTGTCGCCGGTCGGGGTGGATGTGACCACCAATTCATTCGTCCGTTTCGTGCCGCCGACGCGGGAGTTCCCGGCCGACACCGCGCGGATCATCCTGCCCGGCGAGCGACGGCAGATCCCGCTTGACGAAGTGCCGGACTGGTCGACCGTCGGCGGTCGGCACGTCGGCCAGGCCGGCGCCGCCCAGAACGACATGTCGCCGATCGTTCGCGGCGTCGAAGTGGCGGTCAACTCGCTGCACCTGCCCAACCTGGAACTCATCGACACGCCGGGCGTCGGCGGCCTCACCAGCGCCCACGCCCAGGTGGCCTCGCACACCGCGGCGTGGGCGTCGTTGCTGCTGTTCGTCAGCGACGCCGGCCAACCGTTCACGTCCAACGAGCTGAACTTTCTCGCGCAACTGTCCGAGACCGTGGATGGGGTGGTGTTGGCGCTCACCAAGAAGGACCTGTACCCGGCGGGATGGCGGGAGATCCTGGCCGAGAACCGGACGTTGCTCCGCCGCTACGCGCCGCGATTCGCCGACGTCGAGATCTGTGTGGTGTCCAGCCAACTGGCCACCCGCGCGCTGACCGTCGACAACGCGGCCACCCGGGGCGCCCTGCTGGTCGCGTCCGGCATTCCGGCGCTGGCCGAGGTGCTCACCGAGCGAGCCGGTAACGCCGAATACACCAGCGTCGCCAATGCGCTGCGCACCGTCCGCACCGGGCTGGACCAGGTCAGCGCCCAACTCGAGGTGCGCAAACAAGCGGCCGCCGGCGGCGCCGAGCTGCTGGCCGAACTGACCCACGAGCGCGCCCGCCTGGACAAGCTGCAGAGTCAGTCGAGCCGGTGGAATCTGGATCTGGATCGCGATATCGGCGGCATTCGCAGCGAGGCGCTGACCATGGCCGGCCGTGAGTTCGCCCAGATCCGGGACCGCTGGACGCACATCATCGCCAAGGACAAACACGCGATGCGGGCCGCCGGCCGACGCGAGATGATGGCCGGCATCTCCTTCGAGCTCGAAGCGGCGGCGGCCCGGGTGGCGAACCAGTTCTACCGCAGCCTGTACGAGGTCGTTTCCCGGTTGTTCGATCACGCGGCCAGCGCGAATGCGGTTTTCGCGCACGCATCGCCGGACCTGGGCCGGCTGCACCCGCCGGCCCGGCCGCTGCGGCCCAGCGGCGTGAGCAAGCTCGATCCGTCACTTGCCACCACCGCGTTCTTCGGCGTCAGCATGGCGAAGGGGATGTTCGGCGTCGCCGCCGGCGCCTCGATGTTCAGCCCGTTCATCCTGCCGCTGGCGGCCGGCTGGCTCGGGATCAACTTCACCTACCGGGTCGTCAAGGGCGGCCGGACCCAGCTGCAGGCCTGGATGCAGGAATCGGTGCAGGCCATCCAGGGCGAACTGGTCGCCGTGACCGACAACGTGATCCGGGATTTCCGGCCGGAGATCGTGATCGGCTTCCGCGAGTTCCTGGCCTCGGCCGGCGCCGAGCTGCGACTGACCATCAAGGAGGCCGAGGCCGCCGCGGCCGCCGGGAAGAAGGAGCGCAGCCTGCGGGTCGCCGCCCTCGACCGGCATCTGCAGGCTGTCGCCGCGCAGCGATTGGATGTCGACAAGGCGTTGGCCGCGCTCGGCGCGGGTGGCGCAACCGCTGCCCAGCTGCAGCTGACCGGCGGAGCCGAAAACGTTCTGCCAAGAACTGTGCCGGAGCCGGGAACATTTGTCCCACCGGCCGCATCGAATGTGCAACAGACGTCCGAGCAAGCAGCACCGACGGGAGCGTCATGAGAGCCAGCCCGCCCAATCCCGGCGTCCCCCGCCGGGGACCAGCAGCGACCGCACCCGCCGGGCGGTCCGCTGTCGAGCCGCCGGCATCGCTGGACCCCGCTGCCAGCGTCGATGACCTGGTCGCCGGATTGATCGCGGCGCACGACCTGGCGAGCGTGTCCGGTCCGGACGGCTCCGAAGGGGGCATCGCCGTGCAGGTGCAACTCGAACGCACGCTCCGCAGTGCCGGAGTCGACCGGATGCTCGTCGCCGTTGGCGATCCGTTCAACCCGCACTTCCACCAGGTCGCCGCGACCGAACCGGCGCCCGAGCCCGGACTCAATCATCGGATCGCCCGCGAAGTGCGGGCCGGCTGGTACTCGGCCACCGGTGTGCTCCGGCCCGCCGAAGTCATCGTCTGGACTGGGTGAACGCGCGATGACGTGGACCCTCGGGGTGGATTTCGGCACCTCCAACACCGCGGCCGCCTACCGGGTGGATGGCGGCCGGGCGCAGTCGGTCCGGCTCTCCGACCAAGCCGAACAGATGCCGTCGGCGATCCTCGCCCTGGACACCGGCATTCTGGTCGGCGGCGCCGCCGTGCGCTCGGCCCGGCTCGATCCGCAGCGGTTCGAGCCGTCCCCGAAACGGCGGCTCGGCGAGGGCGAGATCCTGCTCGGTCCACGCGAATGGCCGGTCACTCAACTGATCGCCGAAGTGCTCGGCAACGTCAAGCAGAAGGCGATCTGGGTGGCCGGCGGCGAGCAGCCGCAGTCGTTGATCCTCACCTACCCGCAGCAATGGGCACGGGGACGCAAGGATCTGCTCCGGCAGGCGGCGGCGCAGGCCGGCTTCGATCCGGCGACCGTGCGGTTGGTCACCGAGCCGATCGCCGCGGCCACCTGGTATGCGTCCACCCAGCCTGTTCCGCCGGGAAAGTGCGTGGCCGTCTTCGACTTCGGCGGCGGCACCTGCGACGTTGCCGTATTGCGGTCCAATCCGGAAGAGCCGGGCACCTTCATCGTGCTGGCCGCGGAGGGCATCGACCCGCTCGGCGGTGAACTGCTCGACCTGCGCCTGCTGGAGTGGACCCTCGCGCAGCTCGCCACGGGCGGCAACGCCGCCATGGTCGACGCGTTGTCAGCCCCGGAGAACCTCGCGGCGATGCTCACCCTGAAGGAACAGGTCCGGCACGCCAAGCACGAGTTGGCCGAGTACGAGAGCGCCCGCATTCCGGTCGCGGTCGGCCAGATCCAGACCGTGGTGACCATCACCATCGCCGAGTTCGACCGGATCGTCGGCGCCGAGATCGACTCAGCCATGCAGCTCACCCGGCGCACCCTGGTCGCCTCGGGAGTGTTGCCGACCGATTTGCACGCGCTGTACCTGACCGGTGGATCCTCGCACCTGCGGCTCGTCCACCGCCGGATGACGGAGCTGCTCGGTCGGCCCCCGGCCACCCTGAACGACCCGAAGTTGGTCGTCTCCCAGGGCGCCCTGCTGGTGCCGCCGAGTTCGCTCGAGCAGCCAGGCGCCGCCGGCCTGCCCAGCGTGGGTCCGGTGATGCCGGTGCCGCCGGCGATGCCCGTGCCACCCGGCTACAACGGTCCACCATCGGGGCAGGTGCCGATGCCGATCCCGGTGGGCCAGGGTCCCGCCTCGGCCGGGCTGGTTGCGCGAACCGTTTCCGGGCCGGCCCAACCGCCGGCAGGTCCGCCGGGGCTGCCGGTACCCTTCCCCCCGCCGCCCGGCTATCCGGGCCGGGGGCCGAGCTACGCCGGCGAGCAGCCCCGGCCCGGCTTCGGCGCACCACAGTTTCCGCAAGCCGGCCCGATGGGCCAGGGGCCGCTGCCCCCGCGCTTCAACCCGCCACCGCCCGGCGGCCCACCCGCGTTCGGTCAGCCTGCCTCGATGCCACCCCGTGGCCGGCCGAAGTGGCTGATCCCGGCCCTGGCCGCAGCCGTCGCGGTCATCGTCGCCGCCGTTGTCATCTTCGTCTCGACCAGGGGCTCGGGCACCGACACGCCCGCCGGCCCGACGGCCTCGACGGGCGTGAGTACCAGCAGTACGACCAACACGGAAGCCAGCGCCGGCACCTCGACCCTTGTTCAGTACTGCAACGGGACCACCATCGCGGTCGGCGACACCTGCGCGACGACCGAACCCAGCACACCGCTCACCTGCTGGGATGCCAGCACTCCCGCCGATGGGCAGGCGTGTCCGGTGATCGCGGGGCAGGCCGGCCTGGAGTGGGTGTTCCCGGTGCCGGATGGCTGGAAGCGCACCTGCGCCGCCTTCACGGACAAGACCCAGTACGAGAAAGGCGAGGAGGAAGTGTTCAAGTGCAGTGTCGAACAGTTGCCGGACGCGGTGTTCTACCTCTCCCGATGGACGGATTCCGCCGCCGGCAAGACCGCACTGACCGCGCGCTACGGCGCACCGGTGGATTGGTCCCTGCAGGATGTGACCGGATCGGTGGGGTCGAGTTGGACCACCGACCAACCCTCGTCCGACGGCACCGGTAAGACCGGGGTCCGGATCGATCTCTACCAGGACCACCCGTTCTCGCTGCTCGCCCTGTTCGTCGACGCCGAAGGCGCCGGCAAGGACACCCAGGCCAAGTGGGACAGCGGTCAGCTCTTCGTGGACCCCGACACGATCAAGGCGAGGGGCGGCCCCTGATCCGCGCCCGCCCGGCACCTGAACCCGAGAACCCGAACCTGACATCGAACACCGGCCACCCGAAGGAGGGTAGATGACGAATCCAGCACCGAATCCAGTACCGCGCGCGCCCTCGCTGCTCGACGCCGTGCATCGGGTGTGCCTCGAGGTGCTCTCGGTGGCCCGGCCCGAACTGCATCCGACGGTGTACAGCGTGATCGCCGGGCTCGGCGAACCGCTCCGGCTGGCAATCGCCGGCCGGGTCAAGGCTGGTAAGTCCACCCTGGTCAACGCGTTGGTCGGCCGGATGGTCGCGCCGACCCGGGCGGGGGAGTGCACGAAGGTGGTGACCTGGTACCGCTACGGCGCGCCGGACCGCGCCGAGATCGTCCGCCGCGACGGGGTGCGGGTGCCGTTGCCGTTCAGCGGGTCGCTGCCCGAGGAACTGGGTATGCCGACGGAGCAGATAGACCACCTCGAGGTCCACCTGCAATCGGGTGCGCTGCGCTCGATGACGCTCATCGACACGCCCGGTCTGGCGACGACCACGGTGGAGAACGAGGCCGGCACCCGCAGGGCGTTGCTCGGCGAGGGCATCGCCTCGGTGCAGGCGACGTCGCAGGCCGACGCGGTGCTCTACGTGTTCCGTGACGCCGAGCGGCAACACGAGGTCGACTTTCTGCGGGACATGCAGGACTCCTTCGGAACTCTGGGCGCGTCGGCGGCCACGGTCGCCGGCTTGCTCTCCCATGCGGACCTGTTCGGCAAGGATCCGTGGACCGGTCAGGACACCTTTGTGATCGCCGCGGAGCAGGCCAGACGGCTGGCGGTGGAGCGGTCCGCCGAGCTCGGCGCCGTGGTCCCGGTCGCCGGTCTGCTGGCGCAGACGGCACGGACCGGGCAACTGCGTGAATCCGACGCCCGATTGCTGGCCCAACTGGCCTCGATCGATGCCCTGACCCTGCAGTTGGCCGAATTCGTCGGGCCGCCCGAAGGCGTCGACGCGGCGCAGCTGGCCGAGCTGGTCGCCAAGCTGGGGCCGTACGGAGTGTCCGCCGGCCGTGCGCACGCCGTCGCCGGGTCCGCCGAGCTGCTCGGCTGGCTCCGCGAGGTTTCCGGTATCGACGTCGTCGAGGAGCTGATCCACCGGCAGTTCCTGCGCCGGGCGCAGGCCCTGAAGGCCGACCATGCATTGACCGTGATCGAGCGGGCGGTCGGCGCCGGCCCGGATCGAGCGGCAGTGCTGGGCGTCATCGAAACAGCTCGGCAGAGTCCGGCCTTGCACGGCATCCGGCAGCTCCGCGCGCTCGGCCTGCTGATGCAGTCGGCCCCCGACTCGACGCTGCGCCCGGAGTTGGTGCACCTGATCGACGCCGCTTCCGACGCCGAGGTACTGAACGCGCCACCCGCAGTGCTGCCCAGCCAGTTGGTGCGGGCCGCCCGCGAGGCCGGGGCTCGCGCGCAGGCCCGGGCCGGGTTCGCCACGTCGCCGGCGGAGTCCGAGGCGGCCCGGGTGCTGGCCCGCTCGTATCTGTTGCTCGCTCGCCGCCAGGAAGCCGTTGCGGCTTCGTCCGCGCCGGCCCAGCCGATCTTCGACCCGCGCTGGGGGCCGCGATGAGCCGGCCCCAGAACCACACCCGCCTGATCGGTCTAGCTGGGCACGCCCAGCGCCACCGCCAGCGCCGTGCGCGCCCGATTGAGCCGGGTCTTCACCGTCGCCACCGGAATGCCCTGATGGGCGGCGATTTCCTCGTAGGACAGCCCGCCGTACTCGCGGAGCACCAGGGCGGCCCGAAAATCGTTGGGAACCTGACGCAGGGCGGCCTGAACCCGGTCGGTCTCGTCGAATTCCCGGTACTGGTCGCGCCCGTTGTCCTCGATCTCGATCTCCGACATCACGGTGTCGCGGCGGCGGCGGACCACGCTGAGCGCGGCGTTGGCCGCGATCCGGTGCATCCAGGTGGAGAACTTCGCGTCGCCGCGGAACTTGTCCAGGTGCTGCCAGGCCGCGGTCAGCGCCTCCTGCAGGGCGTCCTCCGCGTCGGCACCGTTGTTGGTGATCCGGACGCACACGGCCCAGATGTGGCTGCGGTGTTTGGTGACCAGCTCGGCGAACGCACGATCATCGCCGCCTCGGGCGCGAGCCACCAGTGCCCGTTCGGTGGGATCGGAATCCACGTGGGAATTCACACCCCCCTGCTGCCGGTTCGTCCGAGAAACATAGCAGTCGATCACGGCGGTCGAGCAAGCTTGCGGGTCGATAATGGTTACTGAGGACGGGGTGCAGACAATGGACGATTCGATTTTCGGCGAACTCGACGAACTGGCGCTCCCCGCGCTGCCGGACACCGTCTGGATGCGCCTGCTGGCCAACGCGCTGGATCCCGACGCCCCACCGGCCGGCATCGATCTGATCCCGGTCGATCTGCCCACCGACGGTCCCGTGGACGACGGTTCCGCCGAGCTCGGCGCCGCCGACCTGGGAGAGGATCACCTGGCCGGCTCGGGTCCGGACGGTGCCGACGGCGGCGACGGCCATGACGACGACGATGACGGCAGCGACCTGATTCCCGGTGCCGCCCACTCGCACGACGGCGGGGCCGATCCGCAGCACGACCCGATGGCGCACCCGGATGCGTCCGACGAGGACTCCGCGCCTGGTTGGAGGCCGGACTGGAGCCACCCCGACGCCGACCCGGCCGATTCGGGCTACGACGTTCCGCCGTGGGTAACCGACCCGTTCGGCCATGAGCTGTAGGTGACGACGGACGAAACCTCGCCGGCCGATCCGGTCGCGCCTGCGGAGGCGCCGGCCAGCGGATTCTGGCGACGGCGGTCGCCGCATCAGCGAACCGCGCTGGTGATCGAGGTGCTGGCCCTGGTGATCACCGGGATGATGCTGGTGCTGGGCGTCGGGATGTGGCGCAACGACGTGGTGATCAATGCCGATCCGGTTCGGGCCACGGCCACCGTGCTGACCGTGTCGGCGCTGTCCACCGGCGTGGAATTCGTGGACAGCCAGGGGGTGTCGCAGCGGCCGCCGGCCGGGGTGCTGTATCCGGGCGGACTCGTCGTCGGGCAGCAGTTCCTGGTCGAATACGCGGCCGGCGACCCGAACCTGGTCCGAGTGGCCGGCCGCAGCGCGATCAACGGGCTGATCATGCCCGGCTTCGTGGTCGCCGGTACCTGGGCCGTCGCGTTGCCGTTGCTGTGGTGGCTGCGCCGCCCGGATCGCCGGGAGCCGATGGACCTGGCGCTGGCGCTGGCGATGACCGAGCAGCGGAGTCGGCGGCTCGGGCTTCGCCGCCCGGGAAGTACGCCGGCCAAGGAATAGCGGGCGGCGCTGAAGGATGTGGCCGGCTCAGGCGCGTATGTGACATCCCCGGCTGCCGGCTCGGTAGGCTCTGTCGATATGGGACGCGCCGGGTTGGAGAAGGACCCGCATCAGGTCGCCGGAATGTTCGACGAGGTGGCCCGAGGGTATGACCGCGCCAACACCTTCATCTCGTTGGGGCAGGACCGCCGGTGGCGCCGGCACATGGTTCGAACACTGCAACTCCTGCCCGGCCAGAAGGTGCTCGACGTCGCGGCGGGAACGGCGGTGTCGACCAGCGAGCTGGCCAAGAGCGGGGCCTGGGCGGTCGCCTTGGACTTCTCGCTCGGCATGTTGCTGGCCGGGCATCGCCGTCGGGTCCCCAAAATCGCCGGGGACGCCATGCACCTGCCGTTCGCCGACGGCTCGTTCGACGCGGTGGCCATCTCCTTCGGCCTGCGCAACGTGCAGGATCCGTCGGCTGCGCTGGCCGAGTTCGCCCGGGTGACCCGCCCGGGTGGGCAACTGCTGGTCTGCGAGGTCTCGCGGCCGAGTTTCGCCCTCTTGCGCGCCGGGCACCGCTTCCACCTGCGCACGGTGCTGCCGATGATGGCCCGCCGCTTCTCCACCAACCCGGATGCCTATACCTACCTGGCCGAGTCGACCGAGGCCTGGATGGATCCCCGCGAGCTGGGCCGAACCATCGCCGCGGCCGGCTGGAAATCGGTTGTCTGGCGGTCGATGACGTTCGGCGTGGTAGCGCTGCACCACGCGATCCGCGACGAGCACTGACCACCCTGCCGACGAACGGTCCGTAAGGGCAGCCTCATTACGTTGGCGATCTGCTGGGTCTTACACTGGGCGTGCCGAGATAGTGAACGAATTCACAAGCTCCGGCGGGTCCGACGCCGCACCCACATCCCCTACGGATTCGCGAGATGGGAACACCAGCATGCAAGCACCGATGACCGAGAACAGCGCTGACGTGATCGTCGTCGGTGCCGGTCCGGCCGGGTCGACGGTGGCGACCTATCTGGCTCGTGCGGGAGCCGACGTTCTGCTGCTGGAGAAGAGCACCTTTCCGCGGGAGAAGGTCTGCGGTGACGGGCTCACCCCGCGCGGCGTCAAGCAGGTGCTCGCCCTCGGGGTCGACGTGAGCTCCGACGAGTGGGTGAAGAACCGTGGCCTGCGGGTCGTCGCCGGCGACGTCAAGCTTGAGTTGGACTGGCCGGAACTGACCAGCTTCCCCAACTATGGGCTGGTCCGGACCCGCCGCGATTTCGACGAGATGCTGGCCAACCTCTCGGTCAAGGCCGGCGCCCGGCTACGGCAGGCCACCACCGTCGGCGCGCCGATCGTCGACGAGAAGTCGGGCCGGATCACCGGCGTCAACGCCAAGACCGCCGACGGTCCGCGCACCTATCACGCGCCGCTGGTGATCGCCGCGGACGGCGTCTCCGCCCGGGTCGCCATCGCCATGGGTCTGGACAAGAACGACAAGCGACCGATGGGCGTGGCCGTCCGCCGGTACTACCAGAGCGCCGCCCGGACCAACGACGACTATCTGGAGTCGCACCTGGAACTGTGGGACCGCAGCGACCCGAAGAGCCCCATCCTGATGCCCGGATACGGCTGGATCTTCGGTCTGGGCGATGGCACCGTCAATGTCGGCCTCGGCGTGTTGAACTCGTCGAAGGCGTTCGGCCGCACGGACTACCGCGCGTTGCTGCGTACCTGGATGGATGGCACGCCGGTCGAATGGGAGCTGAACGAGGACACCGCGATGGGCACCACGCTCGGCGCGGCGCTGCCGATGGGCTTCAACCGAACCCCGCACTACCGGGATGGCCTGTTGCTGATCGGCGACGCGGGCGGTGCGGTCAATCCCTTCAACGGTGAGGGGATCGCCTACGCGATGGAGTCCGCGACGCTGGCCGCCGAGGCCGTCCTGCAGGCGCTCGGCCGGCCGGAAGGCCCGTCGCGAGAGCACGCGCTGGCCGGCTATTCGGTCGCCATGAGCGAGCACCTCGGCAGCTACTACCGCCTCGGCGGCATCTTCTCCAAGCTCATCGGCCAGCCGCAGATCATGTCGGCTGCGACCAAGCTCGGCCTGCCGCGAAAGAAATTGATGTATCTCGTGCTCAAATTACTGGCAGGCCTGTACGACACCCGCGATGGTGACTGGGCCGACAAGATGGTGGTCGCCTTGACCAAGGTCGCGCCGCGTGTGTAGCCGGTCAGTGGATGTGCAGCCGACCGGCCGCCCAGTCGGTGTCCTGGTCGCCGCAACCCGCCTCATCGCCGAAGGGTCGTGCCGCTCATGCTGACCGCCTACCTGCCGATCCTGCTGCTGCTGGTGGTCGCCGGCGGCTTCGCCATCACCTCGGCCACCTTCGTCACCGACAAGCTCGGCCCGAGCCGGTACAACCGGGCCAAGCTGGACGCCTATGAGTGCGGCATCGAGCCGACGCCGCTGCCGCCCGGCGGCAACACCAAGCTGCCGGTGAAGTTCTACCTGACCGCCATGCTGTTCATCGTCTTCGACATTGAAATCATCTTCCTGTACCCCTGGGCCGCCTCGGCGATCCCGCTCGGTGTGCTGGGACTGGTCGAGATCGGCATCTTCATGGCCACCGTATTCGTCGCGTACGCCTATGTCTGGCGCCGCGGCGGCCTGGACTGGGACTGAGAGAGGAGGCGCCGCAATGGGATTGGAAGAAAAGCTACCCAGTGGTGTGCTGTTGACCAGCGTCGAGAAGCTGGTCAACTGGACGCGTAAGGCGTCGTTGTTCCCGGCCACGTTCGGGTTGGCGTGCTGTGCGATCGAGATGATGACCACCGGGGCACCCCGGTACGACCTGGGCCGCTTCGGCATGGAGGTCTTCCGGGCTTCGCCGCGGCAGGCCGACCTGATGATCGTGGCCGGCCGGGTGTCGCAGAAGATGGCGCCGGTGCTCCGGCAGATCTATGACCAGATGGCCGAGCCCAAGTGGGTCATCGCGATGGGTGTCTGCGCCTCGTCCGGCGGCATGTTCAACAACTACGCCATCGTGCAGGGCGTCGACCACATCGTGCCGGTCGACATGTACCTGCCGGGCTGCCCGCCGCGCCCGGAAATGCTGATCGACGCCATCCTCAAGCTGCATGCCAAGATTCTGGACGACCCGCTGGGCCCGATCCGCGCGGCCGAGTGGGAGGGCAAGCGCACCGATCTGGTCGCGTCCTCGGTCAAGTACGGAAAGCACAACCTGTGAGCGCCCCCCGCGAGCCCTCGCTCGGCAACGCACCCGCGGTGATCGGCCAGGCGCCCACCACCTTGACCGCCGCGCCGACCACCGGCGTCCAGCGGCACGGCATGTTCGGCGCCGCCGACTCCGGCGACACGACCGGCTTCGGCGGCCTGGTCAAGCCCGCCTACAGCCCCGCCCCCAGCGAACGGCCGTTCGGCGGCTATTTCGACGAGGTCGCCGACGCGCTGGCCCTGGCGATGGCCAGCCGCGGCATCCCCGCCTCGGCGATCTACCAGACCACCGTCGCGCATCAGGAGATCACCTTCTACGTGGCCCGCGAACATCTGCGGGAACTGCTCTGGGCGATCCGCGACGAGCCGGCCCTGCGCTTCGAGTTGGCCTCGTCCATCTCCGGCGTCGACTACGGCGAGCACGTGCCGCAGCGGCTGCACTCGGTGTATCACCTGACCTCGATGACCTGGCGGCGGCGGATCCGGCTCGAGGTGGCGGTCGACGTCGACGACCCGCACCTGCCCAGCGCGGTGGAGATCTACCCGACCGCAGACTGGCACGAGCGCGAGGCCTACGACATGTTCGGTCTCATCTACGACGGCCACCCCGCGCTGACCCGGATCCTGATGCCGGACGACTGGGACGGCTTCCCGCAGCGCAAGGATTACCCGCTCGGCGGCATCCCGGTTGAGTACAAGGGCGCCGAGATTCCCCCACCGGATCAGCGGAGGTCATACACATGAGCACCCGTACGCCCGGTCCGCCTGGTGCCGGCCCGAGCACCAAGAACGCGGCCCGCGAGGCGCGCGCCACCAAGACCACCGAGGGCCGCGTCTTCACCGTCACCGGCGGTGACTGGGACTCGCTCATGCAGGACGAGAACTTCGCCGAGGACGAGCGGATCATCGTCAACATGGGTCCGCAGCATCCGTCCACCCATGGTGTGCTCCGGCTGATCCTGGAAATCGAGGGGGAGACGGTCACCCAGGCCCGCTCGGTGATCGGCTATCTGCACACCGGGATCGAGAAGTCCTGCGAGTACCGGACCTGGACCCAGGGCGTGACCTTCGTCACCCGTGCCGACTACCTGGCGCCGTCCTTCAACGAGGCCGCCTACTGCATGGCGGTCGAGAAGCTGCTCGACATCGAGGTGCCGCGGCGCGCCCAGATCATCCGGGTGCTGCTGATGGAGCTGACCCGGATCTCCTCGCATCTGGTCGCCATCGCCACCGGGGGCATGGAACTCGGCGCCTTGACCGGGATGACCGCCGGCTTCCGGGAACGCGAAGAGGCCCTGCACCTGATGGAGTACTACACCGGTCTACGGATGAACATGGCGTTCATCCGGCCGGGTGGAGTGGCCCAGGATCTGCCCGTCGGCTACCAGGAGCGAACCCAGCAGTTCTTCGACATCATGGCCGAGCGGATGCCGGAGTACGACAAACTGCTGACCGGGCAGCCGATCTGGCAGGCACGGCTGAAGGGCATCGGCATCCTGCCGCTGGAAGGCTGCATGCAACTGGGTATCACCGGGCCGATCCTGCGCTCCGCCGGGCTGCCCTGGGATCTGCGCAAGACCGAGCCGTACTGCGGCTATGAGGAATACGAGTTCGACGTTCCGACGTCGACCGATGCCGACTGTTTCGCCCGGTTCCGGCTGCGGCTGGCCGAGATCTGGGAATCGCTCAAGATCATGAAACAGGCGATAGCGAAGCTGGAGGAGCCGGGCCCGGTGATGGTCCAGGACGCCAAGATCGCCTGGCCGGCGCAGCTGTCGATCGGCGCCGACGGGATGGGCAACTCCCTGGAGCATGTCCGCAAGATCATGGGCCAGTCGATGGAATCCTTGATCCACCACTTCAAACTTGTCACCGAAGGGTTCGCCGTCCCTGCCGGTCAGGCCTACGTCGCGATCGAATCGCCGCGCGGCGAGACCGGCTGCCACGTCGTCTCGGCCGGCGGCACCAGGCCCTGGCGGGTGCACATCCGGGACTCCGGATTCGTCAATCTGCAGGCCATGCCGGCGATGAGCGAGGGCGGCATGATCGCCGACCTGGTCGCCGCGGTGGCCAGTATCGATCCGGTGATGGGTGGGGTGGACCGATGAGTGTCGTTGATGGATGCCGCGTGGTCGGCTCCTTCCCGCAGTCGGAGGGCCAGGCGTGAGCCAGCGAATCGGGATTCCGGAGTTCCTGGACACCGGGCACACGTTCAGCGCGCTCACCCAGGTGCGCGCCGTCGAGCTGATCGGTCGTTACCCGGTGGCCCGGTCGGCGCTGTTACCCCTGCTGCATCTGGTGCAGTCGGAGGAAGGCTGCGTGTCGCTGGCCGGTGTGCAGTTCTGCGCCGAACAGTTGGGCCTGGAAAGTGCCGAGGTCTCGGCGGTCGCCAGCTTCTACACGATGTACAAGCGCAAGCCCTGCGGCGAACACCTGGTCAGCGTGTGCACCAACACCCTGTGCGCGGTCCTCGGCGGCGACTCGATCTACTCGATCATCAGCGATCATCTCGGCGTCGGCCGGGACGGCACCGCGGGCGAGCCCGGCACGCCGGGTTCGATCACCCTGGAGCCCGCCGAATGCCTGGCCGCCTGCGATCACGCGCCGGTGGTCACGGTGAACTATGAGTATTACGACGAGCAGAGTCCGGATGCGGCGCTGGACCTGGTCCAGGCGTTGCAGCGCGGTGAGCGGCCGGCACCCACCCGTGGCGCTCCGCTGACCGATTTCCGGACCGTGGAACTCGAGATCGCGGGCATCCTACCGAACCTGAATGCCGAGGTCACGGGGCCGTCAGCCAGCGTGCCGACGCTGCGCGGTTCGACGCTGGCCGAAGCACGCAATTGGCAAGCACCGGCGATGCCGGACTCGGTGGCGCTGCCGCCGATCCCGGAAAAGAAGTAGACCAGGAAATGGAGTCGCTGCGATGACCGCGCCCGCTAGCAACGCGAACACCGACGAGCCGGTAGCCAAGGCCGTCGTCAACCCCCTGACGCCGGTGCTGACCCGACGGTGGGCGCTGCCCCGGTCCTGGACGCTGGCCACCTACGAGCAGACCGACGGCTATCAGGGCCTCAAGGCGGCGCTCAAGGGCCAGCCGGGTCAACTGATCGAGCTGATGAAGGCCTCCGGCCTGCGCGGCCGCGGCGGCGCAGGCTTCCCGACCGGTTTGAAGTGGTCGTTCCTGCCCCAAGGAGACGGCAAGCCGCACTACCTGGTCATCAACGCTGACGAGGGCGAGCCCGGGACCTGCAAGGACATCCCGTTGATGATGGCGGACCCGCATTCGCTGATCGAAGGCTGCATCATCACCTGCTACGCGATCCGCGCCGAGTTCTGTGCCATCTATGTTCGCGGCGAGGCGTTGCACGCCATCCGGCGGCTGACGAATGCGGTCAACGAGGCGCGCGCGCACGGGTACCTGGGCAGCAACATCCTGGGCACCGGCTTCAACCTCGAGATCGTCATTCACGGCGGCGCCGGCGCCTACATCTGCGGCGAGGAAACAGCGCTGCTCGATTCGCTGGAGGGCCGTCGGGGCCAGCCGCGGCTCAAGCCGCCGTTCCCCGCCATCGCCGGTCTCTACGCTGCGCCGACCGTGGTGAACAACGTGGAGACGATCTGCTCGGTGGCGCCGATCGTCCTCGGCGGCTCCGATTGGTACCGATCGATGGGCACCGAGAAGTCACCGGGCCCGAAGATCTACTCGCTCTCCGGGCACGTCACCCGGCCGGGTCAGTACGAGGCGCCGATGGGCACCACGCTGCGTCAACTGCTGGAGATGGCCGGCGGTATGAAGGACGGCATTCCGCTGAAGTTCTTCACCCCGGGCGGCTCGTCCACCCCGATCTTCACCGCCGAGCACCTGGACGTCCCGCTGTCCTTCGACGACGTGGCGGCGGCCGGATCGATGCTCGGCACAACCGCGTTGATGTGCTTCAACGAAACCGTCTCGGTGCCCTGGGCCGTCTGGAAGTGGCTCGAGTTCTACAAGCACGAGTCGTGCGGCAAGTGCACGCCGTGCCGCGAGGGAACCGGCTGGCTCGTGTCGATCCTGCGCCGGATCATCTCCGGACGGGGCACGATGGCCGACCTGGACACGCTGACCGATGCCGCGGCCAATATCGCCGGGCGGTCGTTCTGCGCGCTCGGCGATGCCGCGGCCACTCCGGTGCTGAGCTCCTTCAAGTATTTCCGCAAGGACTTCGAGGACCTGGTCGACGGCACCACCCCGCCGATCCTGACCGCTGCCGAACTGGTGGGTGCCCACTGATGGCCCGGCTCGAATCCAGCACGGCACAGTCCAGCACGGCACAGAACGGAGACGGTCGATGACGTCGCCCAATCCGCCGGTCGCCGCGCCGAAGATCGACACGAACAACGCCAATTCACCCGGGACCAAGGTCGACGACCGGCCCGCCGAGACGCCGGTCCCGACCGGCCACGTCAAGCTGGTGATCGACGGCATCGAGGTGATCGCGCCCAAGGGGGAGTTGGTCATCCGGACCGCCGAGCGAATCGGCATCGCCATCCCGCGGTTCTGCGATCACCCGCTATTGGAACCGGTCGGCGCCTGCCGCCAATGTCTGGTCGAGGTCGAGATGGGCGGCCGGCCGATGCCGAAACCGCAGGCCTCCTGCACCCAGGCGGTGGCCGACGGGATGGTCGTCAAGACACAGCTGACCTCGCCGGTCGCCGCGCAGGCGCAGCGCTCCAACCTGGAGTTCCTGCTGCTCAACCACCCGCTGGATTGTCCCGTCTGCGACAAGGGTGGCGAGTGCCCGCTGCAGAACCAGACGCTGGCCAATGGCGCCGGTGAGTCCCGGATGGTCGACCCGAAGCGGACGTTCACCAAGCCGCTGGCCATCTCCACGCAGATCCTGCTCGACCGGGAGCGCTGCGTACTGTGCCAGCGCTGCACCCGGTTCTCCGACCAGATCGCCGGAGATCGTTTCATCGACCTGATCGAGCGCGGCTCCGCCCAGCAGATCGGGATCAGTCAGGACCAGCCGTTCCAGTCCTACTTCTCCGGGAACACCATCCAGATCTGCCCGGTCGGCGCGCTGACCTCGGCGGCGTACCGGTTCCGGTCCCGGCCCTTCGACCTGCTCTCCACCGAGACGACCTGCGAACACTGCGCGAGCGGCTGCTCGCTGCGGGTCGACTGGCGGCGCGGGGAGGTCACCCGGCGGCTGGCCGCGAACAACCCCGAGGTCAATGAGGAATGGAACTGCGACAAGGGCCGGTTCGCGTTCACCTACGTCATCCAGCCGGACCGGCTGACCCGCCCGTTGGTGCGCGGCGCCGACGGTGTGCTTGCCGAGGCGTCCTGGACCGACGCGATGGCCGCCGCGGCCGACGGTCTGGCCCGCGCCCGCGGCGACGGCGGTGTCGGAGTGCTCACCGGCGGGCGGCTGACCGTCACCGACGCGTACGCGTATGCGAAATTCGCCAGGGTGGCCCTGCGCACCAACGACGTCGACTTCCGGACCCGCGCCGGCAGCGCCGAGGAGGACGCCTTCCTGCTCAAGCACGTCGTGGGGACCTCGCCGGACAGTGGCGGCGTCAGCTACGCGACCCTGGAGAAGGCCAGTGCCGTCCTGCTGGTCGGCCTCGAGCCCGAGGAAGAAGCGGGGATCCTGTTCCTGCGGCTACGCAAGGCGAACCGGCACCAGGGCACCGCCGTCTATTCGGTCGGTGCGCTGTCCTCCCGCGGTCTGACCAAGGTCGGCGGGACGCTGATTCCGGCCGCCCCCGGCGCCGAGCCGGCCGTCGTGGCGGGTCTCCTGGACGCCACGGTCAACCCGGTGCTGGCCGCGAAACTCGCCGCTGACGGTGTCGTGGTACTGGTCGGGGAGCGGGCCGCCGAAGTGCCGGGCCTGCTCAACGCGGTCAGCACGTTCGTGTCCTGGTCGTCCGCGGCGCTGGCCTGGGTGCCGCGGCGGGCCGGCGATCGTGGCGCTGTGGACGCCGGCGCCATCGGTTCGCTGTTGCCCGGTGGTCGGCTGGTGTCGGATGACGCCGCCCGTACCGAGGTCGAAAAGGTGTGGGGAGCGACGCTGCCCGCCGAGCCCGGCCGTAACACCGGACGAATCCTGCAGGCGGCGCTCAACGGCATTCTGGGCGGCCTGCTGATCGGCGGCGTCTCGCTCGAAGACCTGCCCGACCCGGAGGCCGCCCGCGCGGCCATCGAGGCGGCCGGCTTCGTGGTCAGCCTGGAACAGCGACGCAGCGCGATCTCGGAGCTCGCCGATGTGGTGTTCCCGGTCGCCGCTTCGGTGGAGAAGGCCGGTGGCTACCTCAATTGGGAGGGCCGCCTCGGCTCGTTTGACGCGACGATCACGGCCAAGGGCACCCTGGACGATGCCCGGATCCTGGATACCCTCGGCGTCGAGATGGACGTCGATCTCTACACGCAGACACCGAAGGCCGCCTACGGCGAGCTACGCCGACTCGGAATCCGGGTGTCGGCCGCGCCGCGGATCTCCACTCCCGTGGCGCCGGCGCCCGCGCCCGGCAGCATCACCCTGGCCACCTGGCGGATGAACCTGGATGGCGGGGCGCTGCAGGACGGCGAGCCGTTCCTGGCCGGTACGGCCAGGGCCGACCTGGCCCGGATCTCGCCGACCACGGCGAACCGGATCGGTGCTGCCGACGGCGCGATGCTCACCGTGTCCACCCCGACCGGCCGGATCAGTCTGCCCGTCGCGGTGACCCACATGGTCGACGACGTCGTCTGGCTGCCGAGCAGACCAGGCCGGATCCCGCTCAGCGCGACCCTGCGCGCCGGGCACGGCGCGCAGGTCGAACTCAGTACGTTCGCCGAACTGGGCGCCGGACAGAGCGCCGGATCAAACTCCGATGGAGGTGCGGCATGAGTTCGGTGCAGCTCGCTGACGGCGCCGGGCTCGCCCCCGACGGGTCCGTCGGCCTGATCCTGGCGCAGGATCCGATCTGGCTGATGCTGATCAAGGCCGTCGCGGTGTTCGTCATGTTGCTGCTGCTGACCTTGTTCGCTATCTGGTTCGAGCGCAAGGTCGTCGGCCGGATGCAGCACCGGCCCGGCCCCAACTGGAACGGGCCGTTCGGCCTGCTCCAGTCGCTGGCCGACGCACTGAAGCTGATCTTCAAGGAAGGCATGATCCCGGCGCGCGCCGACAAGATCGTCTTCATCGCCGCGCCGCTGATGATCTCCATCCCGGCGTTCCTCACGTTCTCGGTCATCCCGATGGGCGGCCGGGTGTCGATCTTCGGGCACCAGACCGCGCTGCAGCTCACCGACATGCCCGCGGGGGCGCTGGCCGTGCTGGCCTTCGCCGCGATCGGCGTCTACGGCATCGCGCTCGGTGGCTGGGCCTCCGGGTCGACGTATCCGCTGCTCGGCGGCCTCCGATCGGCCGCCCAGCTGATCTCCTACGAGATCGCGATGGGTCTGAGCTTCGTCGCCGTCTTCCTGTACTCCGGGACGCTGTCGACCTCGGGAATCGTCGCACAGCAGGAGGCCGGCTGGTATTTCTGGTTGCTGCCGGTCTCGTTCCTCGTCTATTCCATCTCGATGGTCGGCGAGACGAACCGGGCGCCGTTCGACATGGCCGAGGCCGAGGGAGAGCTGGTCGGCGGCTTCAATACCGAGTACACCTCGATGCGCTTCGGCCTGTTCTTCCTGGGCGAGTACATCAACATGATCAACGTCTCCGCGATCTCGACGACTCTGTTCCTCGGCGGCTGGCGGGCGCCGTGGCCGCTGTCCCTGTGGGACGGCGCGAACAGCGGCTGGGTGACGCTGGTCTGGTTCTTCGCCAAGGTCATCCTGGTGATGTTCGTTTTCGTCTGGCTGCGCGGCACGCTGCCCCGGGTGCGCTACGACCAGTTCATGGCGCTCGGCTGGAAGGTTCTGGTGCCGGTCTCGCTGGCCTGGATCGTGCTGGTCGGTACGGCCAGGGTGCTGAACAACGCCACCGACCTGACCACCCGCGAGGTGCTGCTCTGGATGGGCATCCCGGTGCTGGTGCTGCTGATCGTGATGTTCTTCTGGCCGGAGAAGAGGCACGCCTCGGATGCCGATGAGTACGACGAATACGGCGACGAACTCGACGACGGGTTCGACACGGGGTTGAACACCGGCGGCGACGATCACCCGGCGGTCGGCAGCGTCATCCGGCCGGCCACTCCCAGCTATCCGATCCCGCCGCTGGATCTGAAAGTGCCGAAGCCGCCGCGACCCAAACCCGCACTGTCGGTGGGCGCTGCGACACTGTCCGCCAGCGGGGGGACCGCTGCCAAGAGCACTTCGAACACAGGGGGAACCTGATGTCGTTTCTGGACCCGGTGAAGGGTTTCGGCGTCACCTTCGCGACGATGTTCAAGCCGGTGGTCACAGAGGACTATCCGCGCAACATGCTGCCGACCGCGCCGCGCTATCACGGTCGGCATCAGCTCAACCGGCACCCGGACGGGCTGGAGAAATGCGTGGGCTGCGAGCTGTGCGCCTGGGCCTGCCCGGCCGATGCGATCTTCGTCGAGGGCGGCAACAACACCGAGGAGGAGCGCTACTCCCCGGGGGAGCGCTACGGCGCGAACTACCAGATCAACTATTTGCGCTGTATCGGCTGCGGGTTGTGCATCGAAGCCTGCCCGACCCGGTCGTTGACCATGACCAACGAGTACGAGCTGGCCGACGACGAACGTCAGCGGTTGATCTACACCAAGGACATGCTGCTCGCCCCGTTGCTGCCAGGTATGGAGCAGCCACCACACCCGATGCGGCTCGGCGACGAGGACGACTACTACGTCAGGGGTCCTGAACTGCTGCGTGACCGGCGGATCCCGGTCACGCCGGTGACGTCCACGAGATCTGCGGGGTCGGCCGAATGAGTCTTGCGCTGCTGGCCGGCAGCTCGCTGGCCGACGCCGTGGCGGCAGCCCCGGGCGCTACCACGCTGGGCGAGAAGATCGCGTTCTGGGTGCTCGGGCCGCTGGCGCTGCTCGGCGGGCTGGGCATGATCTTCGCCAAGAACGCCGTTCACTCGGCCCTGTGGTTGGTCGTGACGATGCTCAGCGTCGGCTGCATGTACCTGGCCCAGGGCGCCCAGTTCCTGGGCTTTGCGCAGATCATCGTCTATACCGGCGCGGTGATGATGCTGTTCCTGTTCGTCCTGATGCTGACCGGACGAGAATCCGGTGACTCGGTGATCGAGGTCCTGCGCGGGCAGCGGGTGGCCGCGCTGCTGGTCGGACTCGGCTTCGTCGGGCTGATCGCCGGCGGTTTGGTGCACGCCCTGGCCGGGGTTGAGCCGGCCGGTATTTCCGGTGCCATCGCCGATCGCGGGGAGATGGGCGCCATCGCTCAGGTGCTGTTCACGACCTTCCTGTTCCCCTTCGAATTGACCAGCGCGTTGCTGATCACCGCCGCACTCGGTGCGATGGTGCTGGCGCACGTCGAGCGCCGGCCCGGTGAGAAGCGGAGTCAGAAGAAGATGGTCGCCGAGCGGATGCGCTCCGGCCGGATGTCTCCGCTGCCCGGTCCAGGCGTCTTCGCCACCTCCTCGTCCAACGCGACACCGGCGCTGCTGCCCGACGGCTCCATCGCGCCGGAGTCGGTGTCCGTCCTGGTCGACCAGAGCGTCAGCGAGTCGGTGGCCCGGGCGCACCGCGAGGCACGTGATCTGACGCCGCTGGAGCGGATCGATCACCCGCAACTGACCCACGGACCGAGTACCGATTGGCCCACCCAACAGGGCGGAGACCCGCGATGAACCCGACCTACTACCTGGTGCTGTCCGCGCTGCTGTTCGGCATCGGCGCGGTCGGTGTGCTGGTCCGGCGCAACGCGATCGTGGTGTTCATGTGTGTGGAGTTGATGCTCAACGCGGTGAACCTGAGCTTCGTGACGTTCTCCCGGATACACGGAAATCTCGACGGTGAGGTGATGGCCTTCTTCGTGATGGTGGTCGCCGCGGCCGAGGTCGTGGTCGGGCTGGCCATCATCATGGCCATCTTCCGCGGCCGGCGCAGTGCCTCCATCGACGACGCGAACCTGCTGAAGTACTAGGGGCAAGAAAAGAACATGACGACTGTGCTGAATGTGCCGGCCGCCGGATCGCTGTTGGCCGATGCGGCCGGGAGCGCGACCGCCCACACCGCGACCGGGGTATCCGCCGCCGCTGTGCTGTTGATCGGGCTGCCGTTGCTCGGCGCGGCCTTGCTGCTGATCGGTGGCCGCCGGATCGATGTCATCGGGCACTACCTCGGGGTGGCCACCGTGGTGGTCGCGTTCGTTTTAGGGGTGGCTATCTTCCTGCAGACAATCGGGATGGACGCGGCGAGCCGGGTGGCGGACGTCCACTTGTTCTCCTGGATGCCGGTGGCCTCGCTGCAGGCGGACTTCGGACTCCGCCTCGACCCGCTGTCGCTGACCTTCGTGCTGCTGATCACCGGTGTCGGGTCGCTGATCCACATCTATTCGGTCGGCTACATGGCCCACGATCCGGAGCGGCGCAAGTTTTTCGCGTACCTGAACCTGTTCGTCGCCGCGATGCTGCTGCTGGTTCTGGGCAGCTCGTTCATCACCCTGTACGCCGGCTGGGAGGGCGTCGGCCTGGCGTCCTACCTGCTGATCGGCTTCTGGTCGGACCGGCCCAGCGCGGCGACCGCGGCGAAGAAGGCCTTCATCATGAACCGGATCGGTGACACCGGTCTGATCTTGGCGATCTTCCTGATGTTCAAGGAACTCGGCACCACCTCGTTCGACGGCGTGTTCGCCGGAATCGGTGCCCTGGCCGAGCAGTCGCCCGGCACGGTTACCGTGATGGCCCTGCTGCTCCTGCTGGGGGCCTGCGGCAAGTCCGGCCAGGTGCCGTTGCAGGCCTGGTTGCCCGACGCCATGGAGGGTCCGACCCCGGTGTCTGCGCTGATCCACGCCGCGACGATGGTCACCGCCGGTGTGTATCTGATCTGCCGCGCCAACCCGATCTTCAACCTGACCGCCGACGGCCGGCTGGTGGTCACCATCATCGGCGCGGTGACGCTGCTGGTCGGATCCATCGCCGGCTGCGCGAAGGACGACATCAAGAAGGTGCTGGCCTACTCCACTGTCTCGCAGATCGGCTACATGTTCCTGGCGGTCGGCCTGGGTGCCGGGGTGTATGCGCTGGGCATTCTGCACCTGCTCACCCATGGCTTCTTCAAGGCGGGCCTCTTCCTCGGCGGCGGGTCGGTCATGCACTCGATGAACGATGACGTCGACATGCGGCACTTCGGCGGACTCTGGCGCAGCATGCCGATCACCTTTTGGACATTCACCGCCGGGTACCTGGCGTTGATCGGCTTCCCGTTCCTGTCCGGGTTCTACTCCAAGGACCCGATCATCGAGGCCGCATTTGCCGCCGGTGGGGCCAAGGGCTACCTGCTCGGTGGCGCCGCCCTGCTCGGGGCCGGCCTGACCGCCTTCTACATGACCCGGCTGATGATCATGACCTTCTTCGGTGAGGAGCGGTGGATGGACCTCAGGTCCGCCGACGGCCGCGACTATCACCCGCACGAGGCGCCGGCCACGATGACCGTACCGATGATCGTGCTGGCTGTCGGGTCTGTCGGGGCCGGCGCGTTCCTGGCCGGCGGCGAGCGGCTGGCCCACTGGCTGCAACCCACGCTGGGCGAGTTCCTCGAGCCCGATCCGCCGTTCGCGCCGATCGTGATCACCATCGCCACCCTGATAGTGGTCGCCGCCGGCGTCGCGGTGGCCTACCTGTTCGTCGGACGCCGGCCGGTGCCGGTCACCGCGCCGGAGCGGGTGTCGGCGCTGGTTCGCCTGGCCCGAGCCGACATGGGCGGCAACGCGATCAACGAAGCGCTGGTGGCCCGGCCGTCGATCGCGGTGACCGCGGCACTGCTCGACGTCGATCGGGTGGCGGTGGACGGCACTATCACCGGTAGCGGTACCGCGCTGACGGCGCTGTCCGGCCGGCTCCGACGGACCCAGACCGGCTTCGTCAGGTCCTACGCCCTTTCCATGCTCGGCGGCTCCTTCGTGGTGGTCGCGGCCCTGCTACTGGTGAGGTTCGCGTGAAAGATTTCCCGTTTCTGCTGATCATCCTGCTGCTGCCGATTCTCGGTGCGATCGTCGTCGGGTCGATGAAGGGCGCCTCGGCGGCCACCGTCAAGCTCGTCGCGCTGGCTTTCACCCTCGTCGAATTCGCCCTGGTCGTCGCGCTGTGGATCGCCTTCAAGGCGGGTGCACCCGGGTTCCAGTACAGCCTGTCCGCCGAGTGGATCCCGGCCCTCGGGCTGAACTTCTCGGTGGGCGTCGACGGAGTCTCGCTGGTGATGATCGCGCTGATCGCCTTGCTGCTGCCGATCGTGCTCGGTGCGTCCTGGGAGGAGAAGCTGCCGGCCGGCCGCACCATCGGCGGCTACTTCGCGCTGCTGCTGGTACTTGAGTCGACGATGATCGCGGTGTTCGCCGCCACCGACGTGCTCGTGTTCTATTTCGCCTTCGAGCTGATGCTGATCCCGATGTACTTCCTGATCGGCGCCTTCGGCGGTCCGGCCCGCACCTATGCGGCGACCAAGTTCTTCCTGTATTCACTGTTCGGCGGGCTGATGATGCTGGCATCGGTGATCGGCCTGTACGTCGTCAGCAAGGACTACCTGCCCGGCGGGAAGGGCACCCTGGACTGGGCGACCCTGCGCGGCATCGCGCACCAGATCCCGGTGTCCACCCAACTGTGGATCTTCGCCGGCTTCGCCATCGCGTTCGCCATCAAGGCTCCGTTGTTCCCATTGCACGGCTGGTTGCCCGACGCCGGCGCCGAGGCGCCGGTCGGCTCCGGCACCCTCGTCGTGGGCGTCCTGGACAAGGTGGGCACCTTCGGGTTCCTGCGAATATGCCTGCCGCTGCTGCCGGCGGCGTCGACCAAACTGGCGTGGTTGATCATCACCCTTTCAGTGATCGGCATCTTCTACGGCGGTATCCTGGCCGCCGGTCAGAACGACCTGAAACGGTTCGTCACCTACACCTCGATCGCGCACTTCGGCTTCATTGCGATGGGCGTCTTCGCCTTCTCCACCCAGGCGATGACCGGCGCGATCTTCTATATGGTCGCCCACGGGCTGGCCACCGGCCTGCTGTTCCTGGTGGTGGGCATGCTCACGCAGCGCGGCGGGTCCCGGCTGGTCGCGGACTACGGCGGCGTCTGGAAGGTGGCGCCGATTCTCGGCGGCATGTTCCTGATCGGCTCGCTCGCCACCATCGCGCTGCCCGGCACCAGCTCATTCATCGCCGAGTTCCTGGTCCTGCTGGGCACATTCTCGACGATTCCCGCCTGGGCCTCGGTGGCCACCGTGGGCATCGTCGTCGCGGCCGTCTACATGCTCTGGATCTTCCAGCGCACCATGACCGGCCCGGTGCGCGGCTCCGCCGTCCTGATGGATCCGGTGCCCACCCTGGTCCCGGTACACAGCGGTGCAGGGACACCTGCAGGCGCCGGGTCGGCTTCGGTCGGCCCGGCCGAACCCGCAGGCACCCATCCCGACTCCCAGGCCGAGGCCCACTCCGTCGTCCATGCGCACGCGCCCAGGCCGCGCGCCAGGTTCGGTGATCTCAACGCCCGGGAGATTCTCGTGCTGACCCCGCTGGTCGCGCTGATCGTGCTGCTGGGGGTTTATCCGAAGCCGGTACTGGACGTCATCAACCCGGCCGCCGTCGGCATCATCAGTGACTCCGGCCACAGCGATCCGAGCCCCACGATCCAAGGAGCGGGCAAGTGAGCGCCCTGCACATCGTCAATCAGGCGGCCGCGCCGGTGATCAACGCCATAGCCGGGCCGAAGATCGACTTCACTGTCATCATGCCGATCCTGATCATGCTCGGCGCGGCCTGTGCCGGGGTGCTGGTGGAGGCGTTGCTGCCGCGCCGCAGCCGCTACGCCACCCAGGTGGTGCTCACTATCGGCGCCATTCTGGCCGCCGGCGTCTGGACCTTTTTCTACGGCTTCAAGCAGCGCTACGCGGTCACCTTCGCCGGCTCGGTAGCAGTGGATCAGGCGACCTACGTGACGTGGGGCGTGCTGCTGGTCCTGGCGCTGGCGTCGGTCATGCTGATGGCCGACCGGATCTCGGAGCCCGGTGGCGCGTTCATCGCCCAAGCCGCCCCCGCCGCCGTCCTGGCCAGGCGGGCGCGCACCGGAACCATCACCCCGATGCAGACCGAGGTCTTCCCGCTGACCCTGTTCGCGATCAGCGGCATGCTGGTGTTCCCCGCGTCCGCCGATCTGATCACCCTGTTCGTCGGCCTGGAAGTGCTGTCGCTGCCGCTGTACCTGCTGTGCGGGCTGGCCCGCCGGCGTCGACTGATCTCCCAGGAGGCGGCGGTCAAGTATTTCCTGTTGGGGGCCTTCGCCTCGGCGATCCTGTTATACGGGATCGCGTTGCTCTACGGCTACGCCGGCAGCCTTCGGCTGGCCGACATCGCCACCGCCAGCCAGGCCGGTGGTCGCGGCGACGTGCTGCTGCTGGCCGGCATGGCGCTGCTGGTCGTCGGTCTGTTGTTCAAGGGGTCGGTCGGCCCGTTCCACACCTGGACTCCGGATGTCTACCAGGGTGCGCCGACTCCGGTGACCGCCTTCATGGCCGCCTGTACCAAGGTTGCCGCGTTCTCCACGATGCTGCGGGTGTTCTACTCCGCCTTCGCGCCCAGCGTCTGGGATTGGAAGGGCACCCTGTGGGGTGTCGCCATCGCCTCCATGCTGATTGGCGCTGTGCTCGGTATCACCCAGTCCGAAATCAAGCGGATGCTCGCGTACTCATCGGTCGCGCATGCCGGATTCATGTTGCTCGGGGTGCTTGCGCTGAGCGAGAACGGGATGACCGGAACCTTCTTCTACCTGCTCACCTACGGGTTCGCGACCATCGGGGCACTCGCTCTGGTCACCCTGGTCCGCAATGCCGACGGGGAGGCCACCCAGGTCTCGCAGTGGGCGGGCCTGGCGAAGAAATCGCCGGTGGTCGCCGCGCTCATGACGATCTTCCTGCTCAGCTTCGCCGGAATACCGCTGACCAGCGGTTTTATCGGCAAGCTCACCATCTTCAGTGCAGCGATGGAATCCGGGATGGGTTCGCTCGTGGTCGTCGCGATGATCGCGACCGCGATCACCGCGTTCTTCTATCTGAAGATCGTGGTGCTGATGTACTTCGCCGATCCGCTGCCGGACGGCCCCTCGGTGACGGTGCCAGGCGGCTTGACCTTCACCGTCGTGGCCGCCTGCGGTCTGGTCACGGTGGCGCTGGGCGTCGTCCCCAGTGTGGTCATCGACATGATGGCTGTTCAGCTGCCGCTGTTGTCGTAGGGTCATCTGGTGACTGCTCCGCACGTGCTCGCTGGTATCGAACTGGCGGATCCAGCCCTGGCAACCCGGGTTGCCGCCGGATTGGCCGCCGTCGAGGGCATCTTGGACCGCGAATTGCAGTCGGAGTTCAGCTTCGTCACCGAGACCGCGTCACACCTGATGCACGCCGGCGGAAAGCGGTTCCGGCCGTTGTTCACCCTGGTCGCTGCCGGGGTAGGGCCTCGGCCCGACGTGTCCGAGATCCACATCGCCGCAGCGGTGGTCGAGCTGGTTCACCTGGCCACGCTCTACCACGACGATGTGATGGACGAGGCGGAGATCCGCCGCGGCGCGAAGACCGCCAACGCCCGCTGGGGAAACTCGATCGCCATCCTGACCGGTGATTTTCTGTTCGCCCACGCATCCCGGCTGGTTGCTGATCTCGGTCCGGCTGCCGTCCGGATCATCGCCGAGACCTTCGCCGAGTTGGTGACCGGGCAGACCCGGGAAACCGTCGGGGCGCCGGCCACTGCCACCCCCATCGAGCACCACCTGCTGGTCCTGGACGAGAAGACCGCGTCGCTGATCGACACCTGCGGTCGATACGCCGGGATGTTCTCCGGAGCCACCGACGACCAGATCGCCGCGCTCCGGCGTTACGGGCGAGCTGTCGGTGTCGCGTTCCAGATCGCGGACGACATCATCGACATCGTCTCGGCTGATTCCGGCAAGACTCCGGGGACCGATCTGCGTGAGGGAGTCCTCACCCTGCCGGCGCTTTACACGCTGGCGGCCGGCACCGACCAGCGGCTGATCGAAATGGTGTCCCGCCCGCTCGGCACCGATGCCGAAGTGTTGGAGGCGGTGCGGCTGCTCGGAGCCTCCGACGGCATGCGCCTGGCCCGTGAGACCCTGGACTCCTACGCCGGCGAGGCAGCCGCGGCCTTGGCCGAACTTCCGCCGTCGCCCTCGCGTGATGCCCTGACCTCGCTGACCCGGTTCGTGGTCGCCCGCACCCGCTAGCCGCGATGACGGCGACGGGCCGGGCTCACCGCAGTCGCACTCGCGATCATCGGTCGCAGGATCACCGGTACTAGTACCTAGGTCCAATAGCCAGCTGAACCAGCACTCCCGGAAGCTCAGTGAACACGCCGTTCATCGGCGGACAACCTTTCGTTCACTTCGATTCTGCGGGGTCTTCAGATGGCTACCTATTTGTTTTCGTCGCATGACGGATACGGCCTTGGTCATGTTCGCCGCAATGTTCTGGTGGCCCGCGAGATTCTGCGTAGCGATCCGCAGGCACATGTCACCCTGGTGACCGGCGTGCCCCGCCGCCCGGCCTGGCTGGACGAGCCAGGCTTGGACGTGGTCGCCGTACCGCCGATGCTCAAGGCCGGCGACGGTTCCTATCGGAATGCGAGCCTGACCATGCCAGAAGCCGTGGCCGAGCGGGCGCGGATATTCACCGAAACTGTTCATCGGCTGCAACCGGACGTCGTCGTGGTGGACCGGCATCCGTTCGGCACCGCGGGCGAGTTGCGGCCGGGGCTGGCGGCCGCTCGCCGGACCGGCGCGTTGATCGTGCTCGGGCTGCGGGACATCATCGACGAGCAGGATGTGGTCCGTCGGGAGCTGGCCACGGCGGGCTGGCAGGGCGTCCGAGACATTTTCGACGAGATTCTCGTCTACGGCGATCCCGCCCTGTGCGATCAGGAAGCCGAATACGGCCTGCCCATGCGGCCGGAATACTGCGGTTGGGTGGTGGAAAAACCGGCGGAATCGCAGGCGGACGACGACCTCCTGGTGGTCAGCGCCGGCGGCGGCGGTGATGGAGCTGCCGTATTCGAGCTCGGGCTCGGGGTGGTCCGGCTCCGCCCGGCGTTGCGCGCGGTGCTCGCGGCCGGTCCGTTCGCCGGCGACTGGGGCGGCGGCGTGCTCGAGGCCGACCCGGCGCTGGCCGCCAGAGTCCGACTCGAGCGCGACGGTGGCGCGACGGGGGAACTGCTCGTTCGAGCGGGTGCGACTGTGCAGATGGCCGGCTACAACTCGACCGTCGAGTCGCTGGTCGCGGGTTTGCGGCCGGTCCTCGTGCCACGTCGAACCCCGCGACGCGAGCAGGCCATCCGGGCCGCTCGGCTGGCCTGCCTCGGGCTGGCCGACATGGTCGACGAATCCGCGTCGCCGGCCGAGGTTGCCTGGCTGCTCGATCAACCCCGTCGGCTGTCACCGGGGGCCTGCGAACGCGCCGGGATCACCTTCGACGGCGCCGCGGTGGCCGCGACCCGACTCGCCGCGAACGCCCTGGTGCGAGCGGCATGAGCGAGCCTTGCGAGCCTCCTCGGCGAGCGATCGGACGGGGACTTCGTCCCTACGCCGGCCGCCAGCGCAGGCCGCTGATCGTCGGCGCAGTGCTGGCCGTCGTCGAGGTACTGGTCGGCCTCGCGCAGCCGTGGCCGATCGCCTTGGTGGTCGGGCATGTCCTGACCTCGGGCGACCCACTGCCGATCTCGACCTCCGCTGCGGTGCTGCTGGCCGCGGTCGCGATGCTGACCATCGCTATCGTGACCGGCCTGGTCGACTACTGGTCCACCCGGCTGCTGTCCTCCGCCGGACTGCGGATGGCCGCCGAGATCAGGGTCGACGTGTTCAACCACCTCCAACGGCTGTCGTTGCGCTACCACAGCGGTCAGCGGGTCGGCGACCTGACGACGCGCATCACCGGCGATGTCGACCGGATGCAGGACCTGCTGGTGCAGACGCTGTCGGTGCTGATCCCGAACGCCCTGCTGGTTGGCGGAATGGCGACCGTGATGATCTCGCTGGATCCCGGATTCGCGGTGATCAGCCTCGCCGCAACGCCGCTGATGGCCATCGTGATCTTCCAGTCCACCCGCGCACTGACGGCCGCGGCGCGCCGCGCACGCAAGGCCGACGGCCAGGTGGCGGCTGCCGCATCCGAGGGGCTCAGCGCCGTCCACCTCGTCCAGGCCTTCTCCTTGGAAGCTCCGATGCGCCGGCACGTCCAGGGGCTGATCGGCGCGAGCACATCGAGCAACCTGGACGCGGTTCGCCTGCAGGCCCGCTTCAGCCCGGCGGTGGATCTGGCCAGCGCCTTCTCCAGCGCGATGGTGCTCGTGGTGGGCGCGACCAAAGTGCTCCACGGGCAACTGAACCTGTCGGTCCTGCTGGTCTTCCTCGGGTATGTGGCCACCCTATACAAACCGTTGAAGGCCCTGGCCAAACTCTCCACTGCATTGTCCAAGGGACTTGCCGCGGCGGATCGGGTCCTCGATGTTCTGAACCGTGAGCCAGAAGTACGGGATCGACCGGACGCGGTGGCCGCCGGTCCTCTCGTCGGCCGGATCGACTTTGAGAATGTGACGTACAGCTATGGCCGCGAGCCGGTCCTGCGGGACTTCACACTGACCGTCCAGCCGGGCGAGACGCTGGCGTTGGTGGGGCCGACCGGTGCCGGCAAGAGCACGGTCGCCGCACTGGTCTCCCGGCTGATGGACCCTCAGCGTGGTGTCGTCCGGCTGGACGGCATGGACGTGTCCGGCTTGACCCTGGGGTCTGTTCGACCCCAGGTCTCGCTCGTCCTGCAGGACTGCGTGCTGCTGCATGGGTCGCTGCGCGACAACATCGAGTGCGGCCGGCCGGGCGCCACCGATGCCGAGATTCGCCGGGCGGCCCGGCTGGCGCTGGTCGACGAGTTCGCTGACCGGCTGCCGGACGGTCTGGAAACACTGGTCGGCGAACGGGGAGCCTCGTTGTCCGGCGGTCAACGGCAGCGGGTGGCGATCGCCCGGGCGATCTTGCGCGATGCACCGATCCTGGTGCTCGACGAGCCGACCAGCGCACTGGACGCGCTCTCCGAGCAGCTGATCGTCCGCGCGCTGGACCAACTGCCGGCCGGCCGCACCACGCTGATCATCGCGCACCGGCTGTCCACGGTTCGCCGCGCCGACCGGGTGGCCGTGCTCGAAGACGGCCGGATCGTGGAGATCGGGCCACCCGACCAACTGCTCGCGAGCCACGGTAGGTACGCCGATCTGGCGGCCGCCGCGCATACGACCGACCGGCCGACCGACGACCTGGCTCTGCAGGGCGGCATGAAATGACCGTCGATCAGGCCACGGCGACGGCGCCACCGGTCGATGACCGGCCGGTGATGTATGTGCTCAAGCGGTTTCCCCGACTCTCGGAGACCTTTGTGCTGCAGGAGCTGCTCGGCCTCGAGGCCGCCGGGGTGCGAGTGCTCGTGGACTCGTTGATGCCCGCCGAGACGGGCCCGGTGCACCGGGAACTCGATGACCTCCGGGCGGTGGTCCGGCACCTGCCTGCTCATCCGAAATCAGGGAGCGGTCCGGTGTGGCGGGCGCATGCCCGGCTGGCCGGTCGGCATCCGATCCGCTGGCTCACGGCGGCCGGCCCTGCCAGACTCAGCGGCAATTGGCGCAGGTTCCTGCAGGCGGGTCTGGTCGCCGACCGGATCCGCCGCGACGACGCCCGCCACGTTCACGCCCACTTCGCCACCGCGGCCGCCGAAGTGGCGACGGTGGCGGCTGGTCTGGCCGGGGTCAGCTGCTCGGTGACCGCTCATGCCAAGGACATTCACCATCTGGACAACGCGTCCCGGCTCGCCGGCCGGTTGGCCGGAGCCGATGCGGTCGTCACCGTTTCCGCGGCCAACGTCGAGCATCTACAGGCCGTGCTGCCGCCCCGGATGCACTCGAGAATTCAGCTGATCCACAACGGCGTCCGGCTAGCGCCGGCTGCCGATCCGGGACGGTCCATGACGGTGTTGTGCGTGGCCAGGCTGGTACCGAAGAAGGGAGTCGACGTGCTGCTGCGCGCGACCGCGCGGCTCGTTCCTCGTTACCCGGGGCTGCGGGTGGTCATCATCGGCACCGGGCCGCTGCTCGACGATCTGCTGGAGTTGCGCCGAGAGCTCGGCCTCGAAGACACCGTCGAATTTTTCGGCGCGGCCACGTCGTCGCAGGTCAGCCAGGCGATGGACGAGGCGAGAGTGGTGGCGCTGCCCTGTCGGATCGACGAGTTCGGAGATCGCGACGGCATGCCCACGGTGCTGGTCGAAGCGTTGGCGCGGGCGGTGCCGGTGATCTCGACCGATGTGCCGGGCGTTCCTGAGCTGGTGCGAGATCGGGTCACCGGACTGTTGGTGGCGGCCGATGACGACGTCGCCTTCGCGGCCGCGTTGGTCGAATTGCTGTCCGACGCTCGGTTGGCCCGTCGGTTGGGCCGCGCCGGCCGGGAGCTGGTCGAATCCGAGTTCACCCCGGAAGAGGCGACCGATCGGCTGAAAGCGGTCTTCAATGGATCTCAGTTCGAAACGTCTGCTGCGGCGCCAGCCCGCGGCGCCGCGGCCGCCGACGGTGCCCGATGAGAATCCTCGTGCTGTGCTCGGACACCGGCGTACGCATCGGCGACGGCAAGGGGGCATCGGTGCATCTGCGGGCCATCTCGCACGCCTTCGCCGCGCTGGGCCACCAGGTCGAGGTGGTCGGTATCGCCTCGTCGAACCCGGCCGGTGAACTCGGCTGGCAGCTGCCGGTGCATGTGGTCCCGCATCCGGGACGGTCCGTCGGACTCGAACGGGAGCGGCGAAAATTGGCCGCCACAGCCGCGGTCAGCGAGCAAGCCTGCGCCGTGGCCGCCCTCCTGCGGCCGGAGCTGATCTACGAGCGACTCTCGCTGTTCGGGACGGCGGGCCTGGACGTGGCCGACGCCACCGGCGCCGCGCATGTACTGGAGGTCAACGCTCTGCTGACCGCGGAGGAAACCACCTGGCGTGGTCTGCAGCTGGTCGACCTCGCCCGTGCTATCGAGACCCGGGTGCTGCGCGGCGCAGACCTGCGGGTAGCGGTCAGCGACGAGGTGCTGGCGGCCATTGCCCCCTTTGCCGCCGGCGGCGCCCGCATCACGGTCCCCAACGGGGTGGACACCGAACTGTTCGCCGCCGGACACGACCGGGTCCGATGCAGGATCGCCTTCGGGTTGCCGCAGGATGCCCTGCTGCTCGGCTTCACCGGATCGATCCGTCCGTGGCACGGCCTGGACATCGCGATTTCGGCGCTGGTCGACCTGCCGGAGCGGGTCCGGTTGGTCGTCGCCGGGGATGGCCCGGTGCGGTCGGAACTGGCTCGGCACGCCACGGACCTCGGGGTGGGTCATCGAGTCCACTGGGTGGGTCAGCTCGTACACGAGCGGATTCCGCAGCTACTGGCAGCCTGTGATCTGGCGCTGGCGCCCTATCCGCAATTGCCCAACTTCGGGTTTTCTCCGCTCAAGCTGTATGAGTATCTGGCGGCCGGGGTGCCCGTCATCGCCAGTGATATCGGTCAACTGCGCCAGGCGCTCGAGAACGGCCGGTGGGGACGACTGGTGGCGCCCGGTGACCCGGCGGCGCTGGCCCGCTCGGTGACCGCCGAGCTCGCCGACCTGCCGCAGGCGCGGCAGCGCGCCGCGGCGGCCCGCCGGGACACCCTTTCCCGACATGGCTGGACAGAGCGCGCGGGCCGCATCCTGGCGGCGGCGGCCACGGCCGGCGCCAGGCGGCCGACGCCTGTTCAGAATCGAGAATCCGATGCGCTGGCCCGCTGACCATCCGTTGCGTACCGACGCCGCGCTGCAACCGTTCGCGGCGGCAGCCGCCGACCTCATTCCCGACGCGCGGGGGGTCCGGGTGCTCCGGCAACTACCCGGTCGCCGGGTTGCCACGCTGGTCGATTTCGGTGACCGTCAGGCCGTGCTGAAGGTGTTCGCCTCGCCGCGTGCCCGCGGCAATCACCGTCGGCTCAGCGTGCTGGCCGCCGGACCCGCCCGACCGATCGTGCCGACCAGCTTCGGCACCGACCCGAGCGGACACGTGCACCTGATCAGCTATCACCCCGGGGTGGAGCTGGATCAGCTGTCGGAGAACGACGACTTCGTCGTCGCGGCCCACCGGGCCGGTATCGCCCTGCGGCGACTCCACGACAGCGGCGCCGCAGTCGACCGGTACTGGGGGTGGCCGCAGGAGTCGGCGCAGCTCGTGCGGCAGGCGATTCCGAGCACCGTTGGGCGGGTTGTGCGGGCGCTTGCGGATGGTCCGGGACCGGGCGCGGCGGAATGGGTGTCCTCGCACCGGGACTGCCATCCGGGTCAGGTCATCGTCGACGCCGCCGGCGATGTGCGCTGGGTCGACCTGGATGACTGCGCCATGGCGCCGCGCGCGCTTGATCTGGGCAATATGGTGGCCCACTTGCGCCGCGAGCACCTGCGGGGCGCGCGTGATCGCGAGGTGGCCGGAGCAGCGGAGTCACAGTTTCTGCTGGGCTACCAACTCCGGTCAGTCCCGAGCATTTTCGGACTGGACAGCTGGATAGACGTGGCGATGCTGCGGCTCGCCGCGCTGGCGGTCACCCGGCACCGGGACTGGCCGCTGCACGACGCGCTCCTGCTGGCCCGACAACCGCAATCTGCCGCCGGATCTGCCGCCCAAGCCTTCGTCGAATCCGCCGCCGGACCGATTTCGGTGTCGCGATGACGG
The DNA here is from genome assembly GCA_038245175.1 of Mycobacteriales bacterium. GTDB lineage: Bacteria > Actinomycetota > Actinomycetes > Mycobacteriales > Nakamurellaceae > Nakamurella. The sequence continues at coordinate 227,630 of JBBRSR010000005.1, forward strand.
CGCCCGCCGGGGTGCATGGCGACCGCCCCGTGTACCTGGTGTCGCGCGATGGCCAGACGATTGTCGTGAAGCGCTATCTCGCGGGTGGCGCCCAGGCCATTCACGGCCAGATGCGCGAGCTCTGGGCCTCGCCGTTCGGCCAGGGTCGTCGGCCGCCCGGGCTACCCTGCCCGATGGGTGTGGACCCGATCCGCCACGAGGTCGAGATGCAGTTCCTGGCGGGCGAAGCCATCGGCAGCCGCGGTGATCTCGGCCGGTCGGTACAGCTGCTTCCCGAGGTGGCCCGGCTACTCGCCGATCTGCATGCCAGCGGTGTACGGGTGGCCCGGCGCCGCGATCCCGCCGCCTTGGTGCGCTCGGGTCGGCGCAAGGTCGATGAGCTCGGCGAGCCCGGCGGCGGGCACCGGTCGGCAGTGCGCATCCTTGGTCGGCAGGTCATCGACCGGCTGGCTGAGGCGATGCCGCCGGCGGGCGAGTTGGTCGTGAGTCACGGGGACTTCTCGCCGCGGAATGTACTGGCCACCCCGTCCGGCCTGGCCCTGATCGACTTCGATCGACTCCAGATGTGCGAGCCCCAGCGGGACATCTCCTATTGGGGCGCCTGGACGTGGGTCGCCCTGTTGCTCAGCGGCGGGCGGCCCAGTTGGCAGGTGGCTGACGGTCTGGCCGCCGCGTACCGACTGGCCCGGCCGGCCGCAGCCGACCCCGGGCCCGCATCGTGGGCGTTCTATCGCGCCGCCGGCCTGCTCCGCATCGCGCACGGCTGGTCGGCGCTGCGGTCGGCACCGAAGATCACCGCGCAGGTGCTCGGCGAGGCGGTGCTGCTGCTGAGCGCTGGCGCCAACTGAACCCGGCCGTTGCTGATCGCGCAGTGGTCGATGGTTTCAGGACCGGCCACGCCGGGCGGCGTTCACGGCTTCAACGGTGTAGACGGCCAAGGCGATCCAGATGATGCCGAAGCCGATCCAGCGCGACGTCGGCATCTGCTCGTGCGCCCACAGCACACCGAGCAGGAACTGGATGGTCGGCGTCAGGTATTGCATGAAGCCCAACACCGACAACGGCAGCGCCTGCGCGGCGACGGCGAAGGCCACCAGCGGAACGATGGTGATCAGGCCGCTGCTGGCCAGCAGCAGCAGATGTCCGGCGCCGTAGCCGGTCAGCGTCGACTTGCCGACCCCGCTCAGATAGATCGCGAACGCAATCGCGGCCGGCACCAGGACGAGCGCCTCGGCGGTCAGCGACTCGGTCGGTCGCAGCGGCACAACCTTCTTGACCAGGCCGTAGAGCGCAAAGCTCAACGCCAGGATGATCCCGATCCATGGCACCGAACCCGAGCCAAGGGTGATCACCAGGACGGCTGATGCCGCAATGGCGATCGCGACCCACTGCCCCGGGCGGAGCCGCTCTTTCAGCACAGCCACGCCCAGACCGATGCTGACCAGCGGATTCATGTAGTAGCCGAGCGCAGCCTCGACGATGTGGCCGTTGTTCACCGCGTAGATGTAGACGCCCCAGTTGACGGCGATCAGCACCCCGGCCGTCGCCACCAGTAGCCAGGTCCGCGCAGGCAGCGTCCGGAGCACCTGCCACTTGCGCAGCGCAGTCAGCACCACCGACATCGCGACGCACGACCAGAAGATCCGGTGCGCCAGGATCTCCGGGGCCGAGGCCGGCGCGAGCAGCGGCCAGTACAGCGGGAACAGGCCCCACACCCCGTAGGCGATCAGCCCGAAAAATACCCCGCGTCTCATCCAAACCCTTCTCGACGGCTCCGCCCGATCATCCGCGTGCCGTCGGCCGCTCGCTCGGATGGCCGAGCCGCTCCCGATCCTTGCAGACTTTTCGGTGGCGTCGGCCGCGGCGGCGTCGAGCGAGCGGCCGGCCGTCGGCCGGTCAGCGTGGAGTCGGCCAGCAGCAGCCTGACCCGGCGTTCGATCTCGGCCCGGACCGGCCGCACCGCTTCCGCGCTCAGACCTGCCGGGTCGTCCAGAATCTTGAGTGGTGACCGTCGCGCAAGTCCTGGTCATCGCGCATCGCGGATCTCCCGCCGCGACACCCCACCAACAACCGGCAAGGAGTATCCAGATGACCGCGAAACCATCGGTGCTGTTCGTGTGTGTGAAGAACGGCGGAAAATCGCAGATGGCCGCCGGGCTGATGAAGGAGGCCGCCGGCGACGCGGTGGACGTTTGCTCCGCAGGGACCAAGCCGGGGGCGGCGATCAACCTGCTGTCGGCTGAATCACTTCTCGAGGTCGGCGTGGACATCACCGACCAGATCCCGCAGCTCATCACCGCGGCCATGGTGGAGGAGGCCGACGTCGTGGTCATCTTGGGTCGCGATGCCAGGGTCGACGAGATTGCCGGCACCCGCTTCGAGAACTGGGACACCGACGAACCCTCCGAAAGAGGCATCGAAGGGATGGAACGGATGCGGCTGGTCCGGGACGACATCGCCGGCCGCGTCACGCTGCTGGCTGACCAACTGACCGCCGGAAGCTGACGGGACCGGTCCCGGCTGTTCGGCTGCCGTCAGCTGTGGACCACCCGTACCCGCACCTTGGCATCTCGCGGCACGACCAGAACGTAACCGTTCTGCTGGGTCCAGCGTTGCGACATCAGCAGCCACCCGTCACTGGTCACCGTCAATAGCCGAAAGCCGCCATACCGGTAGTGGAACTGTTGGTCGACCTCGTCCGGCAGGCGCTGTTCGGATGCGGAGCCGACCGGGATGTACAGCCGCTCGGTGGTATCCAGAATGACGCCCGGCCGGGTCGACAGGTCGGTCGCGATCCGTTGCGCCTCGCCGCGACCGTACGCGGCGGCCACCGTGTTGGTCACCCAGAACAGCGCGAACACCACGATGCCGGCGACCATCGCCGCCACCACCTTCTCCGGCCTGTTCAGGGAAGCCGACCGGTGCACTCCCCGCTTGAACTGCAGGGCCCACGCACCGTAGCCGACCCCGATGGCGCCGAGGGCCAAACACAGCGGGGTGGCCGTCGGAAATTCGGTGAGACCGAACGCCGGATCCACCACGCCGACAACGCCACGAATGAACAGGGCCGAGCCGGCCACGACTGTCAACGCCCCGGCAATCGTGAGCGGCCGGGTGCCGCGCCGGCGGTCGATCTGGCTCCGGATCAGCCGGTGCCCGAGAAAGCCGATGATCCCGATCAGCAGGAGCACCATGATCGGCACGAACAGGGCGGCCGCGCTGCGCAATACATAATCGCTGCTGGCGTAGCCGAGAGCGTCGACGTCGACACCGAAGTAGGCGAATTTCGCGTATGTCGCCACATATCCGAAGTAGTAGAGCAGCGCGGTCATCAGGGTGGTCGGAGCGATGACCGACGCGAACAGGCCGAGCCATTGTTCGGCACTGCGCCGCTCGGCCGCGTCCTCGATCGATCCCGGGCCGCGCACGACAGGTAGGTCGACCGAATCTCTCGCAGGTGGCTCGGCGGCGCCGGCTTCGACCGGCCCGGGATCGGTCATGTCCAGCGGTTGCGCGCGCGGTTCATCCCGCGGCCAGGCAGTTCGGTTGAGCACTGAGCGTCTTGCGGCAGGCAGCGACGGGAACGGAATTCTGCCACTGAAACTCGATCGGGTCGGCGCCGGTGGGGATGGGCCCGGTGGGCAATGACTGGGTAGGAAGCGAGTCGGTGGGGATCGAGCCCGCCAGGGTCAAGCATGGCTCAATACTCAGGTCAGTACAGGACCCCGTCAACGTGAATCTCAGGTTGGCTGTCCAATCGGTACCTGCTGCTTGGGCGGGATCGATCACATCGATCCGGATGACGCAGGCTGCACGGTGCGCATTGCCGTCGGTGAGGTCTGCCGCGGGCAGGTTCACGCCATCGCAGCCACCGTAGTGCGCGCCGAGAACATCGACGGGCGCGAAGTTTTCCGTCAGATAGTCCCGGCAGACGGGCGGCGGGGCCGCCGCGCCGAACTCGAACCTTCTACTGGGCTGTTGATCGACCAGCACGACAGAGTCCACCCGAACCGGCAGCGGAGAACTGTTGACGAACCACAGACAGCGATAGGCCTCGTTCGTCCCGAACACCGCCGGGAAGTTGGGGTAGTAGGCATCCAGCGTCGGCCCGGACACGGTGAGAATCGGACCGCCGTCAGCCGGCGGCGGCTGGCTATCCGCGGTGGGCAACGTCGATTCTGCGAAGCTTTCCGCGGTCCCGAAGTCGGTGGGCGGCTCGGCGGCTGTCTGGTCAGTGGCTGTCCGGTCGGCGGCTGTCCGGTCGGCGGAGGTATCCGCGGGCGAACTCGGAGCCTGGGTCGCCGAGCCGACAGTGGATCCGCTGCAGCCGCTGGCGACCACAACGGCAGGCAGCAACAGGGCGCACATCAGCCGTGCCGCTCGGATGGATCTGGTCCGCATGGCTGCCACCTTCCTCACCGGCCAGGGCATCGCTAACCGGTCAGATGCCGACGAAACCGAGCCTGATGCAGGACAGAATCATCTCCCGCTTCAGAATTCAACATCCGCGCCAATAATTGCGGTGCGGATGTTGAATTCTTTCGCGCGACCTGCTTCTACCGGTAGTTGGTGAACTGCAGCGCGATGTCCAGGTCGGCGCCCTTGAGTAGCGCGATCACCGCCTGCAGGTCATCCCGTTTCTTCCCGGTGACCCGCAGCTGTTCGCCCTGGATCTGCGTCTGCACACCCCTGGGTCCCTGCTCCTTGATGAGTTTGGCGATGGCCTTCGCCTTGTCGGTGGCTATTCCGGAGATCAGGGTGCCGGTCACCTTGAAGATCTTTCCCGAACTCGTCGGCTCGCCTATCTCGAGAGATTTCATCGAGATGCCGCGCTTGATCAGCTTCTCCTTGAAGACGTCGATAGCCGCGGCGCAGCGCTCCTCGGTATCGGCGGTGATGGTCACCCCGTCCTCGCCGGCCCAAACGATGCCGGCGTTGACACCCCGGAAGTCGAACCGCTGGGCCAGTTCCTTGGCGGCCTGGTTCAGTGCGTTGTCGGCTTCCTGGTGCTCCACCTTGCTCACCACATCAAATGACGGATCCGCCACGATTGCTTCCTCTCCCTGGTCCGGCCGGTGGTATCGCCGTTCCGGCCGCCCGCGCCGGTCCGGTGACCGCGCGGTGCGTCCCTATTGTTCATCGAAAACAGTGCGGTCAGAACAGTTGGACCGACACGCCCGGCAGGCGACTTTGGCCGGCACCGGTTCCCCGGTAGCGGCCCCGGTCGCGGCCCGGTCGCTCCGGCGGCGCCGCCTCCCACCAGCGGATTGGGTTTCCGGGCTGACCGACTTGTAGTATTTGCGATCGAATGCGGGGCCCGGATCACCCAGGCGCCGGTGTTCACGGCAGGTTGCCCGAGTGGCCAAAGGGAGCTGACTGTAAATCAGCCGCGCAAGCTACGGGAGTTCGAATCTCTCACCTGCCACCGCAGTGCCGTTGTCCAGCGCCCCGCTGTCCATGCTGGGAGGGACGGCCGTCCTACGGCCGTTACCCTGCGATCACTCGTTTGCATCAGCGATTCTCGGTCGCTGACCGGCTATCGACCGCACGGACCCATTCGGCGAATGGTCACCGGTCCGTGCGGACCAGCATTGTGTTCAGCTCCAATGGAATATTCTTCGATTTGACGTTACGCTCCGTAAATGTTGCTGGGCAGCACATGGACGCAGTGCCATCGGCTTCCTGGCGGTACCCGCTAGTGCTCGGCACCGATCCGCCCCGGCGAAATCGAATCCGGCAAGTTTGAACCCCGCATATGTGAACCCCGCACACTTGAACCCGGCAAGATTGAAAGTTCGCCATGAGCACCAATCGAGCGATCGCACCCGTGCGCCCCTGGCTACCGCAGCAGGTCTTCCCGGTTACCACAGTGCTGGTCGCCGCATCCTGCGTGCCGATCTGGTTGTTCATCGTCCACAGCGGTATCGCAGATCCGCAGCCGCATCTGCAGAATTGGCAGCGTTGGCTGGTCGCCGCGCTCGGCTTCGGCATGTTCGTCTGGTGCGAGATCGTGCCGGTCAGGGTCGAGGTCCGCCGCGAAACCTTGATGGTCGGCCTGTCAGAGTTTCCGCTGGTCATCGGCCTCCTGCTGGTGCCGTGGCAGTTCGTGCTCGGCGCTCATCTGCTGGCCGGGATATCCGTCTATGTCGTACGACGCGACGACTGGCGACATTCGACGCTGAACGTCGCGCTGATCATGGCCGAGGCCGGAGTCGCGCTGATGGTCATGCTTTTTCTCCAGGAATTCGCCTCTTACCAGGCCACCGACTTCGTACCGGTGGCCATCGGGGTGCTGGCCGGCGCGATGACAAGCGCGTTGATCGTCGGACTGGCCTACCGCAGCATGGGCCCGGCGGAGTCGCTGTGGAAGGTGCTGGCCAGGGCGGGCGGCACCGCTTGTTTCGTCATCGTGTTCGCACTCGTCGAGTTCACGCTGTTGAAGGCCCCGCTCGGCCCGTTCCTGGCCCTCGCGCTGGCCGGTGCGATCATCGTGATCTACCTGGTCTTCCGTTCCATGATGAGTCGGCACTCGGACCTCAACCAGATGTACACCTTCATCCGGACGGTCGGCTTCACCCAGACTGACAACCAGCGATGGCCGGAAATGATGGAGATGGTGCGGTCGCAGAACAACGCTGCCATCGCCGTCATGTATCTGGAGAACGGCGGCGACTACAGCGACCGTGGCGAGAGCGGGACTTCCCGACTGCTGGCCCTGGCGGTGGATTCCGACGGGCAGGTGCAGATCGCCCCGCTCACCAACGACGATCCGCTGCTCAAACTGGCCAGCGAGCGAGGCGTGGTTCGGGCCGATCTGGACAAGGAGACCGATCCGGAAATCCTGGGCGCGCTCGCCGTGCGCGGCGCCCACGACGTGATGGTCGTCTCGTTGAGCGCTTCCGGCCGGGTCCGCGGCTACGTCGAGGTACGCGACCGGCTCAGCCGGTGGGGCGAGTTCACCGAAGAGGACGGTGAATTCCTCGGCACGATGAGCGTCAACATCGGCACCGCCCTGGAGAACGTCCGACTGCTCGGCAGTCTGCGCAACGAGGCCTACCGGGACTCGGTGACCGGGCTCCGCAGCCGCGCGGGGTTGACCGTGGATGCCGAGGAACAGCTCGCCAAGAACAAGGTCGGCGCCGTCGTGCTGGTCCACCTCGACACGTTGTCGCAGGTCAACAATGCTCTCGGGTACCGGCACGGCGAGGAATTGCTGGTATTGGCCGGGCAGCGGATCCTGGCCGCGAGCACCAGGCGGCGTGAGGTGGCGCGGCTCGAGTCAGACCTGTTCGCGATTCTGATGGAACGCTGCAGCGAGGCCGAACTGACCGCCGAGGTGGCCCATATCCTGCAGGCGCTGAGCCCGCGTTACAGCCTGGCCGGGGTCGATGTCGAGGCCGAGCCCCGAGCCGGCATCGCCGTCGTCGGCGACGAGAATTCCGATCAGCGGATGGATGCCGCAGGCCTGCTGCAACGCGCGGAGATGGCCCTGTTGGCCAGTCGGAATCGAAATGAACACTTCGAGATCTACCGGCCGACGATGGGTGAGGTCTACCGGCGCCGATTCCAGTTGGTCACCCAGTTCCGGCAGGCCATCGAGCAGGGCCACATCGTCGTGTACTACCAGCCGAAGGTGACGCTGCGGAACCAGGAACTGCGCGGGGTCGAGGCGCTGGTGCGCTGGGTGCATCCCGAGTTCGGCATGGTGACACCCGGCGAGTTCGTCAAGGCCATCGAGGCCACCGGCTCGATCGACATTCTGCTCAACCATGTGCTGGAAATCGTGCTGCAGCAGATCCGGACCTGGATGTCCCGCGGCCTGAACATCAGTGTCGCGGTCAACCTGTCGGTGCGGAATCTGACGGCCAAGCACTTCCCCGAGCGGGTCGCCGCATCGCTGGCCAGTCACGGGGTGCCGGCCAGGATGCTGACCTTCGAGCTCACCGAATCCAACGTGATGACCGATCCGGAGACGGCACTGCCGATCCTGGACGCGCTCCACCAGCAGGGCATCTCGCTGTCCGTCGACGACTTCGGCACCGGCTATTCGTCGTTGGCGTACCTCCGCCGGTTGCCGATCGATGAGATCAAGATCGATCGCTCCTTCGTGCTCGGCATGTCGACCGCGCTGGGGGATTTGGCAATCGTCCAGTCGATCATCGACCTCGGGCATTCGTTGGGGCTGCAGGTGGTCGCCGAAGGGGTCGAGGAGGAGGCGTCCCGGGAGGCGCTGCGGTCGATGCGCTGTGACGGTATGCAGGGCTTCCTGCTCAGCCGCCCGCAGCCGGTCGATCGCTTCGAAGCCTGGCTGTCTGCCCGCACGGTCCGCACCACGCAGGCGGGCAGCTCGTTGCCGGTGCTCCGGGTGGTCGGGTAGTCGGGTAGTCGGGTGGTCGGGAAGCCGGGTGGTTGCGTACCGGTCCCACTGACCAGCGGTTTCTTCGCGGCCGCAGTGCTCATGTAGAGTGATCCAGGCTGCGGCGTGCATCGGTGAGGCAGCATGGGTGGGCCAGCGTGCCCAGGCAGTCTGACTCACCCGATCAACGCAGGGCAGGCCCCCTTAGCTCAGTCGGTAGAGCGTCTCCATGGTAAGGAGAAGGTCTACGGTTCGATTCCGTAAGGGGGCTCGGGAGTAGCGGCCGCAGGACAAGTGGATCCCACCGGTTCTGCGGCTGTTCTTGTGTGAGGGCGATTGTCGGCTGGTCGCCCCCACCCCACAGCGGTGTAGCTCAGTTGGTAGAGCAAGCGGCTCATAATCGCTGTGTCGCCGGTTCGAGTCCGGCCACCGCTACCGGGATTGCCAGGAAGTATTCACCAGCCGACGGCGCTGACCCACAGCGACGCCTGTAACCAGTACCAGAAAGAAATGAGGCGATCGCCAGTGGCCGCCACCGACGTCCGACCGAAGATCACGCTTGCTTGCGAAGAGTGCAAGCACCGTAACTACATCACCCGCAAGAACCGGCGCAATGATCCGGATCGGCTGGAGATCAAGAAGTTCTGCCCGAACTGCGGGACTCACAAGAACCACAAGGAAACTCGCTAACCAGCGTGCCCATGGATCAGGCCTACGTCGGACGAAGCTTTTCGTTCGCGGACGCATACGAAGTGGGACGCGAAAGCATCCGCCAGTTCGCTCAGGCGATCGGCGACGAGAATCCGCTGTACGTCGATCAGGTGGCCGCGCAAACTGCCGGCCACCTGGACGTCGTTGCGCCCCCGACCTTCGTGATCGCGGTGATCGCCAGGGCCCAGGACGCGGTGATGTTCGATCCAGCGCTGGGTCTGGATTTCTCCCGGGTCGTACACGGCGATCAGCGATTCGTCCACCATCGGCCGGTCGTCGCCGGCGATGTCCTCAGATCGACGGTGCACATCGATTCGATCCGGGTGATGGCCGGCAACGACGTGATCGGTGTGCGCACCGAAGTTGTCTCCGGGTCCAGCGAGCCGGTCTGCACGGCATTCGGGACCCTGGTCTCGCGGGGTGTGTCCTGATGGCCGAGGAGCCGATCCGCACGATCAACTATGTCGACGTTTCCGTCGGCGACATCCTGCCGCCGCTGGACCTGTCGATTCCGCGCAGCCAGCTCGTCAGGTACGCCGGTGCATCCGGCGACTTCAATCCGATCCACTGGAACGACCGGGCCGCCACCGCGGTCGGCCTGCCAAGCGTGATCGTGCACGGCATGCTGACCATGGCGCTCGCCGGGCGGATCGTCACCGACTGGATCGGTGACCCGGGCGCCGTCGCGGAACTGGGGGTGCGCTTCACCAGGCCGATCCCGGTTCGCGATGACGATATCGGCGCCGCGCTGGCGATCACCGCGGTGGTCGGCGCACTCGACGAGCAGGCCCGCACCGCCCGGGTGGACATCACGGCCAGGTACGCGGGCCAGACCGTTCTGGGCAAGGCCCGCGCCATCGTTCGATTGGGCTGACCATCCCGTTTCGGGCCGAACTCCGTTCGCAACGTTTAGGATCGAGCGCCATCGGTGGCCTACACTGAGTTGTCCGGGGTGTGACCCCACTTGCCCGACCATGTGACTACATGTAGCGGCCGGTGCTGGTGACGCCCCGCTTCGGTGTGTTGGCGGTTGGCTGTGGACAACGGGTCTGTGGATCTCCCGATGTGCAGGCCGGTCCCGGCAGGTCGAAGGGGTGTAGCTCAATTGGTAGAGCAACGGTCTCCAAAACCGTAGGTTGCAGGTTCAAGTCCTGTCACCCCTGCCACGGCCGTTGGTTCGAGGTACGGCAGTTCGAAGTACCGCAGGTTCGAAGTAGCGCAGGACAGAGCAGAAGACGAGGAACGCGTGAGCAAGGATCGGGATCGGATCGGGGACGATAGCCTCGACCCAACCGCCAGTGCCGATGACGCCACCCACCAGGTAGGCGATCCGGTCGATCTGAGCGACCCCGAGACCGACGCGCCGGACTCCGACGACATCGCCGCTCAGATCGAGGAAGCCGAGTTGGCCCAGGGTCTGGCCACCGGTACCTCCGACGACGACCTTGCTGCCCTCGAGGAAGCCGAGTTGGTAGGCGACGTCGACGACAGCGACGATCTGGACGGTGACGATCCGGACGGTGACGATCTTGACGGTGACGATCTTGACGGTGGCGGCGATGATGCCGAACTGGCTGATGCTGAACTCACAACGGTAGGGGTCGGCGCCGGTTCCAACCGGGCCAAGGCGCGTCAGACCGGTGCCCGCGCTGGGGTCACCGCCAAGAAGGAAGCGCCCACCAAGGCGCGGGTCGCCACCGCCACCAGCGACGGCGGGCCCATCTCCCGACTGGGGCGGTTCCTGCGGGAAGTGGTCGCGGAGCTTCGGAAGGTTATTTGGCCGAGCCAGAAGCAGATGGTCACGTACACCATCGTCGTCATCGCGTTCCTGGTCTTCATGGTGGCGCTGGTGGCCGGCCTGGACGTGCTGTTCCACCTGGTGGTCAGCAAGGTCTTCAGCTAGCTGCGCACCCCGGCACCGGCCGCCGCCGATGACCACCGAAACCCCATGCAGTCGTCAACAGCAGTACGAAAGAGAGTGAGAAACCGTGTCGAGCCACGACCCGTTCGCAGGCAGTGAGCCAACCGGCTCCAACGACGACCCGGTCGCGTTTGCTGGTTTCACCAACCCGTTCGCGCTGCCCGGCGCCGCCGCACCCGCCGCAGACTCCGGCATCGAACCCGGGGAGGCGCCCGCGGCCGACGCCCAGGACGCGCTGGCCGCCGAGGGTGCCGCTGATGAACTGACCGCTGACGAAGCAACCGACGAAGAAGCCGCCGAGGAAGATCCGGAGACCCAGATGCGGGCCGCGCTGAGCCGCGCCCCAGGCGACTGGTTCGTCGTGCACTCCTACTCGGGTTACGAGAAGAAGGTCAAGGCCAACCTCGAGAACCGGATCAAGTCCCTGGGTATGGAAGATTTCATCTTCCAGATCGAGGTCCCGGAAGAGGAAGTCACCGAGATCAAGAACGGGCAGCCGAAGAAGGTCCAGCGCCGGGTGTATCCCGGCTACATCCTGGTCCGGATGGAGCTGACCGACGGTTCCTGGTCCGCCGTTCGCAACACCCCCGGCGTCACCGGCTTCGTCGGCGCCAACTCACGACCGTCGCCGCTGTCGATGAACGACGTCGTCAAGATCCTGGTCCCGGCCGGTCCCAAGAAGACCGCCGAAAAGGCCAGCGCCGCGGGCCGGGCGCCCGCGCGCATGGTTGTCGACTACTCGGTCGGCGAATCGGTCACCGTCATGGACGGTCCGTTCGCCACCCTGCCGGCGACGATCAACGAGATCAATGCAGATCAGCAGAAACTGAAGGTCCTGGTGTCCATCTTCGGACGCGAGACCCCGGTGGAGCTGACCTTCAGCCAGGTCTCGAAGCTCTGACCCCCGCGCGGTAGCCCTGGCAGCTACAGCCCTCGCGCACAATCCACCACCCCAGGAAAGAATCATGCCTCCGAAGAAGAAGAAGCTTGCAGCGGTCATCAAGCTGCAGATCAAGGCCGGCCTGGCCAACCCGGCACCGCCGGTCGGCCCGGCACTCGGCCAGCACGGCGTCAACATCATGGAATTCTGCAAGGCCTACAACGCCGCCACGGAATCCCAGCGTGGCGAGGTCGTCCCCGTCGAGATCTCAGTGTACGAGGACCGTTCGTTCGAGTTCGTCCTCAAGACCTCACCCGCCGCTCGGCTGCTGCTCAAGGCTGCCGGCGTCGACAAGGGCTCAGCGACCCCGCACACGACCAAGGTCGCCTCGGTCACCGCTGCTCAGATCCGCGAGATCGCGGCCGTCAAGCAGGTCGACCTGAACGCCAACGACCTGGATGCCGCGGCCAAGATCATCGCCGGCACCGCACGGTCGATGGGCATCACGGTCAGCGGCTGAGCCGGCATTCCCGCATCAATCAACACGCAGTACGTGGTAGGGCCAGGCGCTGGTCCGCTCACCCACAACTCCGTTTTTCCCGAATTCTTAGCAACAAGGAGAAGTCATGAAGCGCAGTAAGGCGTACCGAAAGGCCGCCGAGCTGGTCGACAAGACCAAGCTCTACACGCCGCTCGAAGCGGCGAAATTGGCGAAGGAGACGTCGCCGACCAAGATGGATGCCACCGTCGAGGTCGCGTTGCAGCTGGGTGTCGATCCCCGCAAGGCCGATCAGATGGTCCGTGGCACCGTCAACCTGCCGCACGGCACTGGCAAGACGGCCCGGGTCATCGTCTTCGCAGTCGGTGACAAGGCCGCCGAGGCCGAGGCCGCGGGCGCCGACGTCGTCGGCAGCGACGACCTGATCGCCCGCATTCAGGGTGGCTGGCTCGACTTCGATGCCGCCGTCGCCACTCCCGACCAGATGGCCAAGATCGGTCGTATCGCGCGCGTCCTGGGGCCGCGCGGCCTGATGCCGAACCCGAAGACCGGCACGGTCACCGCCGATGTCACCAAGGCTGTCCGGGAGATTAAGGGCGGCAAGATCAATTTCCGCGTCGACAAGGCCGCGAACCTGCACCTGGTGATCGGCAAGGTCTCATTCCCGACCGAGAAGCTGGTGGAGAACTACGCCGCCGCCCTCGACGAGGTGCTGCGCTCGAAGCCCAGTACATCCAAGGGTCGCTACCTCAAGAAGATCTACTTCTCCACCACCATGGGCCCCGGCATCACCGTCGACCCATCGGTGATTCGCAATATGCTGGAGAATGCCGAAACGGTATAGCGCCCGGCGAGCGACGCTCACCGAACAGCCCCGACGCACCTGCCAGGTGTGCGTCGGGGCTGTTCGGCGTTTCGGGCAGCGTTGGCTGCCGCCGGCAGGGTAGCGGCTAGAAAAGCCCGGCATCGGGCGGCGCTTCCAAATCGAGCAGGAATCGCTTGCGGGCCAACCCGCCGGCATATCCGGTCAGCGACCCGTCGGAGCCGATCACCCGATGGCAGGGAATGAGGATCGAGATCGGATTGCGGCCGTTCGCTGCGGCGGCGGCGCGGATCACCCGCCGGTCGCCGAGCTCATCGGCGAGCCGGGCATACGACCAGGTCCGGCCGTACGGGATCTGCCGCAGCTTGGCCCAGACCTGTTGCTGGAACGCGGTCCCGACCGGGACCAGATCGACGGTGAACACGGTCCTGGTGCCGGCGAAGTACCCGGCCAGTTGCCGCTCGACCTCGGCGAACAGCGGGTCGCTGGGCGCCGGCTCGCCGAAGGTGCCAGAAGGTGGCTGGTGGGTGTGATTCTGCAGGTAGAGCGCGGACAGTCTCCCGTCGGTGGCCACCACCGTCAGCGGGCCGATGGGGGAGTCAACGGTTCGGTGGGACTTCTGCATGGGCACAATCGTGCGGTATTCCATGGCTGGTAGACGCTGTTGCGACCGCAAACGTGAGGTCAGCGCGGATCCACCGGTTGGAGCAGGTCGTCCAGTGGGACGTTCACGTCGGCCAGCCGGGTCAGGTCGACCGGGTTCTGGGCTCGGATCAGCGCCTTCACCTGGTCGCCGACATCCCACACGTTGACGTTCATGCCGGCCAGCACGCGCCCCTTCCCGACCCAGAACACGATGAACTCGCGGCCGGGGACATCGCCGCGGAAGACCACCTCGTCGTACTCACCCGGCTCCACGTACCCGTGGTATTCCATCCCCAGGTCGTACTGATCGGTGAAGAAATACGGCAACTCGTCGAATGCGGCCTCGCCGCCCATCATCGACGCCGCGGCAACCGGCGGCTGATTGAGCGCGTTCGCCCAGTGCTCCACCCGGATGTGTGTGCCGATCGTCGGATGGAACGCGCGGGCGATGTCGCCCGCGGCGAAGATGTCCGGGTCGCTGGACCGCAGCGCGGCATCGACCAGCAACCCGTTGTCCACGGTCAGGCCTGCCTCGGCAGCCAGTTCGGTGTTCGGGATGACCCCCACCCCGACCAGGAGCGCGTCCGCCTCGATCTCGGTGCCGTCGTTCAGCCGGACCCCGCAGGCGCGGCCGGCGCAGGTGAGGATGTCGTGGACCTGGGCGCCGAAACGAAGGTCGACCCCGTGTTCGCGGTGCAGGCCGGCGAAGACCTCGGCCACCTCGCGGCCCAGCACCCGCAGCAGCGGAAGCTCCGCTGCTTCCAGCACAGTCACTGCCACCCCCGCCTCGCGGGCGGCCGCGGTCACCTCGAGACCGATCCAACCGGCGCCGATCACGATCAGGCTCTTGATCTGGGCGAAGAGCTCACGGAGCCGGTCGGCATCGGCCAACCGGCGCAGGTAGTAGACACCCGCGACCTCGGGCCCGGCCAACGCGATGGTGCGCGGTCTCGAACCTGTGGTGAGGAGCAGTTTGTCGTAGTGGACGTCGTCGTCGTCGCCGTCCAGGGTGACCGCCCGCCGGGCGCGATCGATGCCGGTCACGGTGATGCCCAGCCGCAGGTCGATCCGCTGATCCCGGTACCAGTCGGCATCGTGGACGAAGACCTTGTCCTGTTCGGACTTGCCCATCAGATAGTCCTTGGACAGCGGAGGACGCTCGTAGGGGAGCTCCAATTCGTCGCCGATCAGCACGATCTGGCCGTCGAAGCCCTGGTCGCGGAGGGCCTCGGCGGCCTTCGCGCCGGCCAGGCTGGCGCCGACGATGACAAACGTCTGGGCTTCGGGCACGGCAGGCTCCTCGGGTCGGTGCGACGGTACTACTCCGGTCTACTTCCGAAGACCCTGGACGGCAACTGGAGCACCGGCACAGTCGGCGGTCAACGGCCCGAATTCCAGTGTGCCGCAGCGTACAGCGCGTGGGCGACCCCGTCGGCGTTCACCTCGGGAACCACCAGATGGGCCTGTTCCAGGACCTCCAAGGGGGCCTGACCCATGGCGATCGCGGTGCCCGCAACGGCGAGCATCGACAGGTCGTTCGGCCCGTCGCCCACAGCGACCACCTCGTCCAGACCCAAGCCCAGGTACCGTGCCAACCAGCTCACCGCGCGTCCCTTGTCCGCTTCCGGGCTGGTCACGTTGATGAAGTTCTGGCCGGGGAACATCGGCGAGGTCGATGGCTCCGCCACCAGACCCAGCCGCCGAACTCCGACCAAAGTGGCCGGCAGGTCACGTCCGTCATTGACCACCACGGTCGCCTTGATCAGGTCGACGGCTGGCCACCGAACATCACTGGTCAGGCCGTCCGGTTCGCCGCTGATCAGGTCCCAAGCCTTGCGCGCATCCGCGCGCCGGTCGGTGACGACGAACTCTTCGCCGACGTAGAACTCGGCATACCGACCGCTGTTCAGACACCAGTCGACCAGCAATGCAGCGCTGGCCCGGTCGATCGGCCAGGTGTGCACCGGCCGTCCGTGTTCCCGCACTTGCGCGCCGTTGTGCACCACATGGGGACCGGCCAGCCGCAACTGACCCTGCAGGTCGGTCAGTCCGGCCGGCAACCGGCCGGTGGCGAATCCGACCCGCAGGCCCGCCGCGGTGGCGAACTGGACGGCCTCGGCCACGACCGGGGTGGCGGTGGTGCCCTGCGCGATCAGGGTGCCGTCGACGTCGGCGACAACGAAGCGGGGGGTGGCCCCGGTCCACTCGGCGAACCTGCCGCCGGGAGTGAGCCCGTCGCGCAACGAAAGAGGCACTGGGTTCCGTCCTGTCCGTAGACGCCCCCATGGCGTCTGTTCGTCAGGGTACGGATGGCAAGGAATCGCGACCGCGGCGCAAGGGTGCGCCCGCCGCCGGCTGCGGTTCGCCGAGCAGGGAGGGCGTGTGCACCAGCGTGATGCGGCATGGTTCGATGCGCTGTTCGCCGAACATTCCCGGGCCGTTTTCCGGTATTTCGTCCGGCGCGCCCCGCGGTCGGACGCCGACGACCTGACCGCAGACGTCTTCACCACGGCGTGGCGGCGTCGCCAGCAGATCACTGCGGATCTCGAGTTGGCGTGGCTGTATCGCACGGCGGGTTTCGTCCTGGCCAACCACCGTCGCAAGGGCCGGCCGATTCCGCTGGCGAGCGTGCCCGAGCAGATCGACGACACCGACTCCGCCCAATGGGCGGAAAGTGCCGACGATATTCGTGAGGTGATGCGCCAACTCTCGGCCAAGGACCGACAGGTACTGCTGCTGACCGCCTGGGACGGCCTGAGCGGTGACCAACTCGCCGTGGTGCTCGGGGTGAGTCGAGGTGGCGCCGATGCCGCCTTGTCCCGGGCGAGAGCCCGGCTGCGGGAAGCGTGGTGCAAGGTTCAGCGGGTTGGTGACATAAGCAGATCGGAAGAGCCATGAAGGAGCCGAGATGACCGACGACCACAACACCGAACACCACAACACCGAGCACCATGCGGCGGACGACGTCGACCCCGCGGCGGATCCCAGGATGGTCGATCCGACTGTGGTCGATCCGACTGTCGTCGATCCGACCTCGGGCGGCGCTCAGGACGAGCCCTTCGACCGACTGTGCGCCGCCGACCCGGCCGCCGATGTCGAGCCGGACCTCCCGCAGATCCGTGCCACGGTGACCGAGCAAATCGGTCCACGGCGGACCACCGCTCCCACCCCCGGTCGCTGGCTTCGGGTCGCCGCGGCCACTGCCGCAGTGCTGGCGGTTGGCGTCGGCGGATACCTGATCGGAACGGCCGGGTCCGGCGATCGGGTGACCGCGGCGGGCACCGTTTCCTCGGTCGGCCGGGCGTCCGCTTCGGCGTCCGTGGTCGGTCCGCCCGTCGTCGTCGCCGCCGTCGGTTCGGTTGCTCCAACGGGCACGGGCGCGGCGCCGGCGATCTCGCTGGGCGGCGGCGGTCAGCAGGCAGTCGGCGGCCGGGCAGCGAGCGGGTCGACCGCGGCGGCAGTACCAGAGATGGCCGCCGGGGGAGCCGGCGGTGCCAGGTCGGCCAGTGCGGACTCGGCGGTTGGCGGTGGTTTCTGGGGCTGGGGCCGCACGGTGTTCCACGATTCCGGATTGCCGACCACCGGCGGCACGGCGCAGGCCTGGGCCTACGATCCGGCACAGGTGGTTTCGGCCGAGACCGCCCAGCGGATCGCCACGGCGCTCGGCATTCAGGGCTCGGCCGTGCAGCAGTACGGGGCGTGGGTGGTCGGCTCCACCGACTACACCGGGCCGGCGGTGATGTTGTCCGGGGATGGGTTGGGGTCTGTGAACTACAGCAATCCGACCGCGGACCCCTGGTACTGCCCGAACCAGTTCCCGTCGGCGGGCCCGAACTCGCCGGACGCCCCCACGGCGATCATCGAAACCAAGCCCGTCTGCGAACAACGCGCCATCGGAGCCGCACTGTCCTCCGACGAGGCGATCGCCCGGGCGAAGGAGACCATGGGTTTGATCGGCGTGGACATCGGCTCGGACATCGGCGCGGACGCTGCGTCCTATGAATTCGAGGCACAGCCCTATGACGATCCCAACGGCCCCTACAAGTCCGTCGCCGCCTATCAGGTTCAGCGCGGTCAACGGACCGGCCAGGCGTGGTCGTTCAGCTTCGCCGCGGACACCCTGTCCAATTTCTGGGGGGCTCTGGCACCGGTCGTCGACGCCGGCACCTACGAGGTCATCAGCCCGGCGCAGGCAGTTGCGCGGTTGAACGACCCGCGGTTCGGCTCGACGGCGATGGCGTACCCGGTCGACTACGTGATCCCACAGGGAACCCAGGGATCGTACGTCGAACCTACCGCGGTCACGGTGCCGCCCATCCCGGCGCCGAATGCGCCGGTGGCCTGGCCGGTCACCGAGGTCACCATCACCGGTTACCAGCTGGGTGTCGCCCAGCAGTACCAGCCGGATGGTTCGGTGCTCCTGATGCCCGCCTACGCCCTGACCAATGCCGAAGGAGTCAGTTGGTCGGTAATCGCGATCGCTGACGACGGGCTGAACTTCACCCCGACCCCCTGAACGGACTCGAGTGGATCTCGCGTCGGGCAGGCAGGAAGGAGCGCTTGGTAAGTTTCGTTCAAGGACGACGAGGGTGACCGGGAAATTCGAACTTCCGGCGGCTCCGACGTGAAGGAGCGACGGTGACGCAAGCAACCGGAGGATCTCGTCGAGGCAAGGGACCGCTGATCGCGGCGGTCCTGGTCGGCGTGTTGTTGATCGTGGGCATCCGCTACTTCACCACTCGAAGTAGCGACTCGGGTTCGCCGGCCGCTACCCCCGGCGGCTCCGCTACCAGTGCTGCGCTGCCACCCCGGGCAGGCTGCACGGGTGTCACGGTCGCCGCGTCCAGCGAGAAGGCGGCGCTGATGGGCCAGATCGCCAAGTCCTACCGAGATTCGGGTCGCACCGTCGACGGCAAGTGCTTCGATATCACCGTCAACTCCGTCGCCTCCGGCACGGCGGAGGCGAACCTGGCCGCCGGCTGGGATGCCAACACGATGGGAGCCGCGCCGGACGTCTGGACGCCCGCGGCCTCGACCTGGGTCAGCCTGCTGCGGACCGACCTGGTCGCTCAGGATCACCCCGATATCCTGCCGGACGCGACCGCAGCCCCGGCGCCGTCGGTCACCTCGACACCGTTGGTGCTGGCCATGCCGCAGCCGATGGCGCAGGCGCTGGGCTGGCCGGATACCGCGCTCGGCTGGGCCGATGTGCTCGCGCTGGCAAATGACCCGCAGGGCTGGGCGTCCAAGGGGCACCCCGAGTGGGGCAAATTCACTCTCGGCAAGACCAATCCGACGGTGTCCACCTCGGGTCTGGCCGCGACCATCGGCACCCTGGTCGCGGCGACCGGCACCTCGTCGGATCTGACGACGGCCGCGCTGGCCGACCCGGCTGTGCAGAAGTACCTGAAAGACGTCGAGTCATCGGTAGTGCACTACGGCGACACCACACTGACCTACCTGAGCAATCTGCAACGCGCCGACGACGGCGGTACGGCGCTGAGCTATCTGTCGGCGGTAGCGGTCGAGGAGAAGAGCGTCCTGGACTACGACGCCGGTAACCCGAGCGGTGACCCGGCCACCCTGGGCACGCATGCCCCGCCCAAGATCCCGCTGGTCGCGGTGTATCCGAAGGAGGGCACGCTCTACAGCGACAGCCCCTATGTCGTGCTGAACGCGACCTGGTCGACCCCCGAGAAGAAGGCCGGCGCCGCGGACTTCCTGGCCTACCTGCTGCTGCCCGAAAAGCAGAAGGTCTTCACCGACAGCTTCTTCCGGACCGCTGACCGCAAGCCAGGAGACCCGATCACCTCGAGCAAGTTCCTCATCGCCGACGGCGTCAAGATCACCCTGAACCCACCTGGCCCGGAGGTGCTCAGTCAGGTTCGGTCCATCTGGGCCGAGGTGCGCAAACGCGCCCGCGTGCTGATCGTGCTGGACGTGTCCGGCTCGATGGGAGCCGACGCCGGCACCGGCCAGTCCAAGCTCGAACTGGCCAAGACCGCGGCATCGTCGGCGCTGGGCCAGTTGGTGGACACCGACCAGGTTGGACTGTGGTCGTTCACCACGAACATGCCGACGCCGTCCGTGATCACCGACGAACTGGTGCCGGTGGGACCGCTGAGCCAGACCCGTGATCCGATCAAGAACGCGATCGCCGCGCTGACTCCGCTGAACGGAACGCCGCTCTACGCCGCGACCAAGCTCGCCGTCGCGCAGATGAACGCCACCGCCGATCCGAACTCGATCAACGCGGTAGTGCTGCTGACCGACGGCAAGAACGAGTACACCGACGACGACCTGGCCGGACTGGTCAGCCGGCTGAGCAGCAGCGCCCAGGAGAACGGGGTGCGGGTGTTCTCGATCGCCTACGGGCAGGACGCCGACCTCGGCCCGCTGCAGCAGATTTCGGAGGCTTCCCGTGCGGCGGCCTACGATGCCCGTAACCCGGCGAGCATCAATAAGGTGTTCGCCAACGTGCTGTCGAATTTCTGACGCTTCCGAATCCCGACGACCAGCCCACTGGTGCGACCCCAGAACGGATATTCATGGCCGGCTCCTTCCTCTCCCGCGCGGCCGGCGCGCTGCGGGATCCGTGGAGCGTGCTGGTCACCGCGATCGGGGCCGGATCGGCCTGGGCGGCCGGTCTGCCGCTGGGCGGAGTGGCGCTGGTCGGCGTCGGTATGCTCGGCGCCGCGGCGGTGGCCGGTGGAATCGTCAGGGACACGGCGACGTCCCGCGAGCCGCTTGAGTTGGTGGCCGGAACCGCGCAGAAGGCGCTGGTCGACGCACTGCGCGGGTATCTGGCTGAACTCGAGGAGCTACAGACGGGGGGAATGCTGCCGGCCGGGCTGACCTCCACCGGTGCCGCTGCGGTCAACGCCGCCCAGAACGCCACCGCCACGGCCGTTCGGGTGGCCGGGGCGGTCGACGGGATCGACCGGGCCCTGAGCCGGGCGGGTACGGTGGCCAGCCGGATGCCGGGATCTGGCGAGGTGCGGGGCTCGATCGAGCGGATGGGCAGTCGGCGGCAGGCGTTGCTGGGCAAGCTGACCAGTGCCGTCAACGGCATCGGCGAGGTCTACACCGGGTTGCTGGAGCTCTCGACCACCGCCGAGATGGCCGGCGTTGCCATCGACGGACTGGACGAGGTGGCCCAGGTGAACGAGTCACTCGACGCGCTTAGGGGCGCGTTCGAGGAACTCGAGCGGGACGCCTCGGCGAGCCGCGCGCTGCTGTAGGTCGTTGCCGCGCGACCGCTCCGGCCGGAACTCAGAACATCGACACATGCACGTGGTCGTAGTGGCACCCGGTGACGTTTGCCGGGTTCGGGCAGCCGTACGCGGTTGACACGTAGTCGGTCCATGGGCCGGGCCGAGTGTGCGCATTCCAGATCTTGCCCTGCCAGATCACGTATTTCACGCCGAGAGCCGCCTGATTGGCGACGAGCCAGTTGGCCGCCCGCCAGCCGGCATCGATGCCGACCGCGGAAGGGTAGCTGTACATCAGATCGCAGGCCCGGCCGAGTGGATGATCCGAGGTCGCGTTGGCCGCGCGCCCCGAAACGCATTGCATTTTGCCGAGTGTCTCCAGGCCGTTGGCCAGGACGGACTCGATCATGTAGTGCGTCCGCGCGGTGATCTTGTTGGTGGGCACGGTCGTCGGATCTGCGAGATCGGCGATTTGGGCGGGCCAGTTCGTGATCACCAGCAGGTTGATCGGAACGTATTCGGGGGTGGCCGAGCCGGGCGGGACGAGTGCGGTGGAGGCGGCGGCGGCCTCACCGATTTGGATGTACGTGGCGGTGCCGATCTCGATGATCGGTGGCTCCGTCGCCGCGGCAGGGACTGCGCTGATCAGGCAAAGGATGAGAGCCGAAGCGGCGACGAGAAGTCGGCGTCGGCCGCGATGCCGGGTCCGGCGGGGGGTCCGGCCCGAATGGAATGTCGCCATAGTGCCTCCGACCGTTGCCCGCTCAGCCCGTGTCGGTCTGGGTGATCATCTCCATCGTGACTGATGAAGTACTGTGACGGCGGCCACCTTTGGGTACTCTCTGTGGGAAGTTCAACTACTCAGAGTTGCAGTGACCGGATCCGCGCCCGGCCGGGCGGGAAGCATAGTGGTTTGGTGCGATTGCTGGTGACCCGTACACTGGTCAACGATCCACCACAGACCGTCGGTTTCCGGCCTGCCCGCATGATGCGGACTGACCGGACGAAGGCTCGGCTTGCCGGGCGACCCACGCAGGAGGACGAGGTTTGATCTGCGTCGCCGGCATTGGCTGAGCCTTTTCACAGCCGCCGAGCCCGATTCTCTTCTACGCCCCGTGCCCTTGCGCCGGGGCGTTCGTCATTTCCCAACCTCTCGAAGCTCCCACGCCTGCGGTGGCCGGTAGCTCATCGCTATCGGGACGCACACATTGCAGGAAGGAGGCGAGATGGTAAAGGCACAATCGGTGGCCACCGTGGCCGAGATTGCCGACCAGTTCCGCACATCATCGGCCGCGGTGATCACCGAGTACCGCGGACTCACCATGAAGCAGATCACCAGTCTGCGTCGAGCTCTTGGTACGACCACTCAGTACACCGTCGCCAAGAACACCCTGGTGAAGCGCGCTGCCGCGGACGCCGGAGTGGAGGGTCTGGACGACCTGTTCACCGGTCCGACGGCAATCGCATTCATCAAGGGCGAGCCCAGCGACGCGGCGAAGGCCATTCGCGAGTTCGCGAAGACCAACCCGCTGCTGATCGTCAAGGGCGGTGTCCTCGAAGGCAAGGCGCTCGCGATCGCCGACGTCGCCAAGTTGGCCGACCTCGAGTCCCGTGAGGTTCTGCTGGCCAAGTTCGCGGGCGCGATGAAGGGCAACCTGTCCAAGGCCGCCTATGTCTTCGCCGCGCTGCCCTCGCAGATGGCGCGGCTTGCCGCGGCGCTGCTGGAGAAGCGGGCTGCCGAAGAGCCGGCTGTCGAGGCTGTTGCCGAGGCTCCGGCCGACGCGGTTGCCGAGGCTCCGGCCGACGCGGTTGCCGAGGCTCCGGCCGACGCGGTTGCCGAGGCTCCGGCCGACGCGGTTGCCGAGGCTCCGGCCGACGCAGTTGCCGAGGCCGACAGCACGGAAATCACCACGACTGACTCCAACGTCGACGCACCGGCCGATATCGCCACCGTGTCCGACGCGGGCGTCAACACCGAGGAGACGCAGGCCGAAGCGGCCAGCACCGAAGCCCCGGCCGATCTGGCCTGAGCTGACCCGACCGGAGATCCTTCCGGCCAACCCGGTCAGCGTGACCGGATCCACCAACAAATCGCCTGGTGGCGGACAAACGCCGCCGGCACCGAAGTGAAAGGACGCCATCATGGCAAAGCTCTCTGCTGACGAACTGCTCGACGCCTTCAAGGAACTGACCCTCATCGAGCTCAGCGAATTCATCACCCAGTTCGAGGAGACCTTCGGCGTCACCGCCGCGGCTCCGGTCGCTGCAGCCGGCCCCGCGGGCCCCGGCGGCGGTGCCCCGGTCGAAGCCGTCGAAGAGCAGGACGAGTTCGACGTCGTGCTGGAATCGGCCGGTGAGAAGAAGGTTCAGGTCATCAAGGCCGTCCGCGAACTCGTTTCGGGCCTCGGCCTGAAGGAAGCCAAGGACCTGGTCGACGCCGCTCCGAAGGCGATCATGGAGAAGGTTGCCAAGGACGTTGCCGAGGCCGCCAAGACCAAGCTCGAAGACGCCGGCGCCAAGGCGACCGTCAAGTAGTAACCGTTGTCGGGACGTCTTCCCGGCAGTGCAGTGCACCCGAAGGGGCGGAGCCGCGAACAGCGGCGCCGCCCCTTCGGCGTCGGTGCCGCCCAGCGGCGCCGAAGATCCCCTGCCACACCTCGCCGACGGGCTAGGGGGTCAGGTGCTCTTCGGCTCGGAACGCCAACTGCACCAGCGCCGGTCGTCGGCCGCGCCGCGCGAGGAGCCCTCGACCCGGTGGTTGGGTGCTGAGCATCGCGCCGGGGAATATCGCCCCCTCCTGTCGATCGCCGGACAGCAGGACGCCGGTCGCGCCGCTCTCCTTCATCCGCTGGAGCAGCGGTTCGTGAATCGCCCGGCCGGCGCCGCCGGAGCGCCGGGCGAGCACCATGTGGAAGCCGAGGTCGCGGGCCTGCGCGAGGTAGGGCAGGAAGGGTGCCAGCGGTCCGGCTCCACCGGGGGACAGCAGATCGTAGTCGTCGGCGATGACGAAGATCTCCGGGCCCTGCCACCACGATCGCGCCTTGAGTTCCGCTGCGGTGACGGTGTCCGGTGGCAGCCGCTTCAGCAATTCGCCGGCCACCGCACCGGCCATCCCGGCGGCCACCGCGGCGGTGCCGGCGTAGGCGCCGAGATAGTCGTCGGGAAGGATGTCGAGCAAGGTCCGCCGGACGTCGAAAACGGCGAAGATCACTTCTTCGTCCGTCATCTTGCCTGCCAGATCGGTGGTGATGGTGCGCAGCAGCGAGGTCTTGCCGCTTTCGGAATCCCCGATGATCAGCAGATGCGGCTCGCTGCCGAAGCAGTCCCATTCGACTGGCTTCATCTCGGTTTCGTCGATGGCGATGATGACTCCCCGTCGCGAACCGGCAATCGAGCTGAGCTCGAGTTGATCGATCATCGTCGGCAGCGTGCGCAGCGCCGGGACCGCCGGGCCCGGCCAAGCCCTGGCGATCATCGCGACGAGGGCCTCGACCGGTCCCGCCCCGCCGTCCGTCGCGGTTGCCCGCGCAGAACCTGCGGTTTGGGGCAGGCAGATCTGCGCCTGCAAACTGCCGGCGATGATGCAGCGGCCCGGGGTGTCGGCGCGCAGATTCGCTGACGCCTTGCGCGCGATGGTCGATTCGGCCGGGTCATTGAGTCGGAATTCGATCTTGGTGCCGATGGCCGACTGCAGCGCCATCCGCAGATCGGCCCACCGACCTGCCGTCAGGATCAGGTGGATGCCATAGCCGGGGCCACGTGCGGCAATCTCCTGGATCGCGTCGGTTTGATCGTCGAAATCGGTCTTGAGTACCGAGTAGTTGTCCACGATCAGGAAGATGTCGGCGACCGGCAGTTCGGGGGCCAGTCCCTGACGGTAACGCTGCCGCATGGCTTCAACCGAATCCAGGCCCAGGGCGGAGAACAGCGATTCGCGTTCAACCAGGGCTCCGCGTACTTCGGCGATCGATCGACGCACCCGTTCGGCGTCGAGCCGCGGCGCGACAGCGGCGACGTGTGGCAGGTCGGCCAGCATTCGCAGCGAGCCGCCGCCCAGATCGAGACAGAAGAACGCGACCTCGCCTGGCGCGTAGTTCAGCGCAGCAGACACGATCAGCGTTCGCAGCAGGGTTGACTTTCCGGTTTGTGGTGCCCCGAGGATGGCGAGGTGACCGCCGGACGCGGCCAGATCGACGACCAGTGGCTGCTGCCTCTGTTCGGCCGGTTTATCAAGCAGCCCAACGGGAACCGGCAAGCCCTGACCATCGGCCGGGCCTTGGTGCAGGCGCAATCCCAGCTGTGGGTGCAGCCTCGGAGCGCCGGTCACGACGTCGAGGTTCAACTCGGCCGGCAACGGCGGGAGCCAGATCTGCGCGGTCCGTACACCGGCCGATTGGAGTTGGCGTACGGCGACATCGAGCACGCTGGGGGCCAGCACATCCGTTGCTTCGATGGCTTCGTCGGCGCCGCCCGGCGGTCGATCGCGGGCGCTGAGGTATTTGGCGATGTCGTTGAACAACGGATATGGAGCCATCACCGGGGCGGTGTCGATTTCCGTCGCCCCGGTGGCCGGCGGCTGATAGGTGCCCGAGACGTAGGCGGCCTTGAATCGCTGAAAGACGGTGGTGTCAACCTTCAGGTACCCCGAACCGGGTATCGGCGGCAGTTCGTAAGCATCCGGAACGCCGAGCACCGAGCGGGATTCGCCGGCGTTGAAGGTGCGCAGCCCCAGCCGGTAGGACAGGAACGATTCGAGCCCGCGGAGGCGGCCTTCCTCCAGGCGCTGGCTGGCCAGCAATAGATGAACGCCGATCGACCGGCCGATCCGGCCGATGGCCAGAAACAATTCGATGAAGTCCGGTTTGGCGGTCAGCAGTTCGCCGAACTCATCGATCACCACGAACAGGTTCGGTAGCGGTTCCATCGGTTCACCGGCATCCCGCCGCCGGTTGTACTCGGTGACGTTCGGCAGATTTCCCGAATCTGCCAGGACCTGTTGCCGCCGCTTCATCTCCCCGAACAGCGCGTCATGCAGGCGATCCACCAGGCCGTCGTCGTCGGAGAGGTTGGAGATCATCGCGGCGCAGTGCGGCAGGTCCTCCAGGCCGGCGAAGGTGGCCCCGCCCTTGTAATCGACCAGAACCAGCGCGAGCCGCTCGGGCGGGTGCGACATGGCCTGCGTCAGCACGATGGTTCGCAGCACCTCGGACTTTCCCGAGCCGGTCGCCCCGACGCACAGGCCGTGCGGACCCATTCCCCCGAGGGCGGCCTCTTTCAGGTCCAGAAATACCCGTTCGCCGAACGCTCCGATACCGAACGGCACCCGGAGGAATTCGGTGATCGGCCGCGGCAGCCAGGTCCGCCGTGGATCGAAATTGGCCACATCGGGCACCCCGACCAGGTCCGTCAGGTCCAGGGTTGCTTCCAGTGGTGCGTCGGCCGCGGACTCCTCGACCAGTCGAACCGCCGTCAGTTCCCGGGCGATTGTGCGCAGCGCACTGGGGACGAGCACATCTGGTCGACCAACGGCGGCGCCCCGGGCGCGGTTCCTGGCGGCCTCGAACAGCCCGTCCATCGGTGGTCGAAGGTCGGTAACGGTGACCGTCTCGGCCAGGCAGCTGATCCGGACGTCCACTCGCTCGGGCTCGGAGAATGGGGTTTCGGCCACGAAGATCAGGTGGATGCCGAGGTTCGCCGGGTCGATGTCCGCCCGAAAGGCAGCAAACGGATCGATCGGCGGGCCGCTCAGATTGTCGATCACGACCACCAGGGCCGGCCCGAGTGAGTGCGGATCGATCGCGCGCATCCGCATCCGGGAGGCTTCGTTGATCCGCCGGGCGAATTCCTCGCCGAGCATCTCGTCGAGTTCGATCGGGGTGGTGGCGAACTGCCGTCGAGGCGCATTGCCGTCCACTTGGGTCTGTGATAGACAATGCGGCAACCACTTGAGCCAGCCGAGCCAGCCGGCGGACTGGCGGGGGCTGTAGGCGAAGATCCGGACGTCGTCCGGGCTGTGCAGGGTCGCGATCTGGGCGAGCGCAGCCCTGACCGTGGCCCGGCACCGTTCGCCGGCGCCCACCACGGAGACGCGCCCGGAGATCGGTGCGGCGACCGGCATGCCGTGCACCATCCGATCCCGCTCGACGAGCCGCAGCAGGGCTGCGGCCACGATGATGTCCGGTTCGGCCAGTGGGTCCCGCCGCGGCGGCGCGGTTACCCGCTGCCAGAGCGGCGAGGTCCCCACGCCGATCCGGGCGATCAGAAAATCCGGATCTCGGGGCCGCCGCTCCCACAGCCGGATCGGGTTGCGAGCGATCTCCGGCAGGTCGGCCGGGGCCGGGTGATGATGGACCGCCAGATCCCGCTGTGCAATGGTGGCCTGGCCGACCTCGCCCCGCATGCGGTCGAGATAGTCCAGATAGCGCCGGCGCAGATCGGTGTTGCGTTTGGCATTTCCGGTCTTCTGAACCAGGAACATCACCAGCCCGCCGACCAGCGTTGCGCACAGCATCACGCCACCGGCGATCAGCATCACCGGGTTCTTGTTGGTGACGATCATGATCATCGAGCCGGCCCCGCCGAGCAGCGGCATGAGCAATTGGGCGGTGTTCTGACCACCGGACTTGTTCGGCAGCGATGGCGGCGGGTGCAACTCGATCGGGTGCAGGTCGGGGTCGGCCATCCGCAGCCGGGCCGGCCGATGAATCACCTGCTGAGCCATCGGCCCCCCTCACCAGTTGTTCGCTCCATTGCCGTCATCGACAACCCCGCCAACCGGCCGGGTCGCCCCGTCCACCAGTGTCGCACCGCCCCCCGACACTGCGTCTGAGTCGCGCGCTCGCTCAATGGGGCAGGTCCGGCCATGGCCTCACCTAGACTACGGGCGGTCACAACAGTTACCGGATGGGTCAGCCGGGCGGATGCCCACTGGGGCGAGCGAGCACATTGGAGGCCATCGGTGGGAACCCGGTTCACCCGGATCAGCATCGTGGCCGACGGTCGTCAACTGGATCTGAGCCTGCCCGCCGATCAGCCACTGGGCGAGCAGTTCCCGCTGCTGATGCGGTTGCTGTCCATCCCGACGGAGTCATCGCCGGTGCATTGGGCCCTGTCGTCCCCCGAAACCGGTCAACTCAACCTGAACCGAAGCCTGGACGAACTCGGGATTCTCGACGGCCGGATGCTGCATCTGACCGCTGCGCAGGACAGCGCGCGGCCACCCCAGGTGGATGACGTGGAAGGGGCGATCGCCGAGGCGGTCGTCGAGGTCGCCAAGGGGTGGACCGGTGAGAGCCGCCGCAGTGGCGTCGCCGGGCTGGTGGCCATCGTGCTGGCGGCTGCGGTGCTGTTCTGCGCGATGCATCCCGGAGAGCTCATCGCTGGTCTCGGCGCGCTCTTGGTGGCGGCGATCTGCGTGACGATCGGCGTACTCATGCCGCAACCCGCTGGATGGTGGCCGGCGTCGGTCGCCGTGCCGGCGGTGGCCGTCGCCTCGTTCGGTGTGGACCTGGGCCAAGCGGCGCTGCCGGTTATCGGGATGCTGGCTGGTTCGGTTGGGGCAGCGGCTGTCGGGCTGGCCCGGAAGTCGCCAGGGGTCATCGCCGGTGGCCTCGCCGGTGTGGTGCTGGCCGGACTGGGGTCGACCCAGTCGGGTCTGGGCGTGGCCGGCGGTCCGGCCGCAGGGGCGGTATTGGTGCTCGCTGTCGTGTTGATCGGCCAGGCGGGGCCGGTGGCGCTGGGGGTGTCCGGCCTGGTCAGCCTGCTGATCGCGGACGAGCGCGGTGACGGGGTGGCGAGAACCGCGGTTCAGCAACAGGTCCACCGGGGACAGCAGGTGGCGACGGGCCTGGTCTTCGGTAGCTCGATCGGTGGCGCCGTCGCGGTATCCATCATGATCATCGGTCGCCAGGCCCCGGACGCGCATCCGGAGCTGAGTTGGCTGGTCGCTGCTGCCGGTCTGTGGGGTGCCTTGACCTTCGCGCTGCGTTCCCGACGCTTCACCAGGGCCATCCAGGTCTGGCCGATGCTGGCCGTCGGCGTGATCGGCGCGATGGCGGCCGCACTGAGTTTGCCCGACTGGGTGGATCTGACAGCCGCCGGCGGCGTCGGCGTGACGCTGTCCTTCCTGGGCTTGCTGCTGATCTGCGTTGGCGCGCTGGGGTTCGGCTCATTG
Source organism: Mycobacteriales bacterium (assembly GCA_038245175.1). GTDB lineage: Bacteria > Actinomycetota > Actinomycetes > Mycobacteriales > Nakamurellaceae > Nakamurella. The sequence goes on from JBBRSR010000005.1 coordinate 256,849, forward strand.
GGGGAGGTGGCGAAGGCACGGACCCAGCGCTTACTGGACGTTCTTGAACCGGTGGCGGTGGCAATCCTGGTGCCGGCTGTGGTGCTGTCCTATGGCGTCATTTCAGTCGTGACGGATCTGGTTTCCTGACCGGCCGATCAGTGGCGCGCGTCGATCAGCGCGCCGACCCGAATCGCGATTGCCGTCACCACCAGAATCAACAACGAGATCACGAACCCGACGATGATCGGCGCCCAGGGCGACTTGGCATCGCGCGGGCTTCGGTCCCTGGCGTGCAGGAGCAGGGTCAGGGCAGTCGCCGATCGGGTGGCGTGCGCCTGCAGGATGACCTTCGCGGATTGGCTGCTCATCGGTCTTCACCATCGGGATCAGCGGTCTTGCCGTTGCGCCCGGCAGGTCGGTCCGTGTCGGCAGAATGGGCGCCGTCCGCGGGCCCGACCCGTTTGCGGACGAAGGTACCGAATCCGCGGGTGATGCCGGGCCCGGCCGCCGGGTTGGCCGCCACGAACTCGGTCCAACCGGCAGGATCGGGTTCGTTTGCCGGTTCCAGGTCCGGGTCCTCGGTTCGCACGGTGCCGGCAATGGTCACCATCAGCTTGTCCAGTGCCGACGTCAGCTCGGGGAAGGCGCTCGCGGTCGACAGGATGACGGTCCAATTGGTGTTCGGGATAGGGACGAACAATTGAATCCGGGCCATCGCGACGATCTTGGCAGTGCCCGGCACCTGCGCGTTCGCCCGGCTCCGGTGGATGATGGCCGGCCCGACCGGGGTCGGCAGTTCTTCGCTGATACCGCTGCGGGGCAGCATGTCGCGGACCCGCCCCAGCGAAGAAGCCTGCCGCTCCTGCGCCCAGGCGAGATGAATGCCGGCGCTGGCCACCTGCCCGTCGGACAGTCGGCCCAGCCGGACCACGCTGACCGCGACGCCACCGCGTTGGCAGTTGACCACCAACTGTTCGAGCACCCCGAAGGCACCGCGGCGTTCGGCCGAAGACAGCCGATCGCCGTAGAAGGCTTCCCTGATCAGGATGTCGGTCGATCGTTGCCAGGTGGCCGGATTGGTGTCCAGCAGGTGAAAGCTGGCCGGCAGCGACAGCCAGACGGGGAAGGGCGGATGCGGGACCGAGGGGTCGAGTTCGATTCGGTCAGCGGGCAGCGCAGCGAGGGTTGTCATCCGGCGTTCGACGGGGCGGTCGCCGGCCGCAGGCCGTCCGCGACCTGCTGGTCGAAGGCGCCGACCGTGGTGCCGATCTGGGTGCTGAGCTCTCCAGAGCTGCCGATGTTCTTCCCGAGCTTGCGCACGCTGGCTTCCCACTCCTCGCGGAAATCTCCGATCGCATCCTTGATCGGATGCTGGGCCGGATCATCCAGACCTGCGACGTCGTAGGCGGCGCCGTCATCGGCGGCTAGCTTCTGGCTGATGTCTGTCAGATCGCCGCCGATCTGGACCAACTTCGTGTATGGATAGACAATTTCCGGTGCCACGGACAACCCACCCCCTGTGCGCGATGCCGACGCCTTGAGGTTGATTCTAGGGTGTTTGGTGGGAGGGGTGTTGCCGGATGGGGTGGGCGGGATAGGTTCGTCGGTGTTGGCTCTGGTGGGTTTCCGCTGGGGGTGGGGTTGTTCGTGGTGAAGGGTTGGGGTGGTCGTGGGTCAG
>JBBRSR010000006.1:0-230998 GCA_038245175.1 Mycobacteriales bacterium
GCCGGGCCGGTGCCCGCGGCGGCGATTGCCCGCGAGGTGGATGTGCCGCGGTCCTCCGCCTATCACCTGCTGAACACGTTGATCGCGGCCGGCTACGTAGTCCACCTGCCCGAGGACCGGCGTTATGCCCTCGGATTGCGCTCCCACGAGCTCGGTACCGGCTATGCCCGGCAGGCCCCGCTGCAGCGGCTGGCCCGGGTGCCGCTGGCCGCTCTGGTCGACCGCACCGGTCACAGCGGTCATCTCGCCGTGCTGCACGGCAGCGAGGTCGTGTACGTGATCGAGGAACGCGCCGCCGGTCAGGTCCGATTGATCACCGACGTCGGCGTCCGGCTGCCTGCGCAGCTGACCGCTTCAGGTCGGGCGATTCTCGCCGCGCTGCCATCGGCCCAGGTTAGGGCGCTGTATCCGACGAGGGAAGCTTTCGACCGGCGAACCGGGACCGGGCCGATATCGCCCCGCGAACTCAACCAGCTTCTGGTGCAGACGCGCCGGGAGGGCTTCGCCACCGAGAACGGCGAGATCTCCCCGGGCTTCGCCTCGGTGGCTTCCGCCGTGCTCGACCTGGCCGGCTATCCGGTCGCCGCGGTCGCGCTGACCTTCCCCGCCGACGCGCTGCCCGTCGAGCAGTGGGCCGCGCTGGCGGCGCACACCCGCCGGGTCGCCGCCAGCCTGAGCCACCGGATCGGCCGGCCGCGGTGATCCGGTCAGCCGGGCAACCGGCTGGCTACCGGAACCCCGGCGACCACCCGGACGCTACAGTCCGGTAGCCCGGTTCATCCCTGCAGGAGGAGAGCTTCATGGCACTGCACCCGCTCGAACCGCTGAGCGCCGACGAGTTCCGCCGGACGGCCGCGTTGCTGCGCCGGGACAGCGGAGTCGGACCGACCCACCGGTTCGCCTCGATCGAACTCAAGGAGCCGCCCAAGGTCGACGTCCGGGCCTGGCGGACCGGCGATCCGATTCCGCGCCGCGCGTTCGCCGTGTTGTGGGACCGCACGGACAACAAGGCGTACGAGGCCACCGTCGACCTGACCGGTGATCGGGTCGAGGTGTTCGAGCACGTCGAGGGTGCCTGCCCCAACTTCACCGTCGACGAATATCACGAGGTCGACGACGCGATGCGGGTCCATCCGGAGGTGATCGCCGCGCTCGCGTCCCGCGGGGTGACCGACCTCGGCCTGGTCCTGATCGAGGTGTGGACGTATGGCAAGGCGCTGATGCCGGCCAAGTACGCCGACCGCCGGCTGGGCTGGTGCGACATCTGGTACCGGGCGACGCCGCAGGGCAATCCGTACGCCCACCCGGTGTCCGGACTGAAGTTGATCGTCGACATGAATTCGATGGAGCTGCTGGAAATCGAGGACGATCACGACCACGGCCAGCCGGAGGTCAACGGCGAGTACGCCCCCGGCGCCTGGGCCGGGGAGCTGCGGGACGACCTGAAGCCGCTGCACATCACCCAACCCGACGGACCGTCGTTCAGCTTCGACGGCGGCGAACTGAAGTGGCAGAACTGGACGATGCGGCTGGGCTTCAACTACCGCGAAGGGCCGGTGATCTACCAGGTCTCCTACGACGACCACGGCATCGAGCGGGAGATCGCCTATCGGATGTCGTTCGCGGAGATGATCGTCCCCTATCGGGACGCCTCATTCGATCACTACCGGCGGACCGCGTTCGACATCGGCGAGTGGGGGCTCGGTTTCATGACCACCTCGCTGGAACTGGGGTGCGATTGTCTCGGCGAAATCCGTTACGCCGACGCCGTGCTGCACGACAGCGTGGGCGAGCCGTACGAGATCAAGAACGCGATCTGCCTGCACGAGGAGGACAACGCCGTCCTGTGGAAGCACGTCGACTCCCACCTGGGTGCCGAGGTGCGTCGGATGCGCCGGATGGTCGTCTCCTGTCACGTGACGGTCGCCAACTACGAGTACCTGATCTACTGGCGCTTCTACCAGGACGGCAACATCGAGTGCGAGGTGCGGGCCACCGGCCTGATGGTGACCACCCCGATCTCCGGCGACGACCCGCCGCCGACCACCGGCACCGTCGTCGACCAGCGCACCTACGCGCCCTTCCACCAGCACTTTCTGGTGGCCAGGTTGGACATGGACGTCGACGGCAACGAGAACACCGTCTTCGAGATCGACTCGGTGGCGTCGCCGATCTCGGCGGCCAATCCGTATGGCCTGGCTGTGGTCACGACGGCGACGCCGGTGCGCTCCGAGGCCGAGTCGGGCCGCGACTTCAACTGGGCGAGCCAACGCAGCTGGAAGGTGACCAACACGACGAAGCCCAACGCGATGGGCACACCGGTGTCCTACAAGCTCGTGCCCAGCGCCTCGATCCCGGCATTGATGGACCCGGCTGCGCCGCAATACCTGCGGGCCCCGGTGATCGGGCACACGGTGTGGGTGACGCGGCACAACGACGAGGAGCGGTGGCCCTGCGGCCCCTACCCCACCCAGTCCACCGGTGACGACGGAATGACCGCGTGGATCGCCGATGACGAGGCGCTGGAGAACACCGACGTCGTGCTCTGGTACGTCTTCGGCATCCACCACATCACCCGGGTCGAGGACTGGCCGGTCATGCCGGTCGACACGGTGTCGTTCTGGCTCAAGCCGTTCGGCTTCTTCGACCAGAACCCGTCCATCGATGTGGCGCCGAGCGTGAAAGCGGGTGGGAACCAGGAGGGCGACCACTGCCACGCGCATTCACCGGTGGATTCCCGGCACATCCACGGCTGACTCTTAACCTGAACTTGAGGTTTAGACTGGGGATCCAGATTCGGGCCGGAACGGCGTCCGCCGGGCCTTGACGAACTCGCGCGGGGTCATCCCGGTGTGCCGACGGAAGTCGCGGATCAGCAGCGGGCGGTCGAACCACCCCGCTGCGGAGGCGGACCGCTCCCAGGTGTTGATGCCGACGATGTCGACTTGGGCGAGCAGGGCGCGCAGCCGCAGGATCCGGGCCATGGCCCGCGGACCCAGACCGACGATCAGCTTGAACTCCTCGTCCAGAGCACCGTGCGAGACAGACAGCTCGTAGGCGACCGTGTCGATGCTCCGTTCGGGGTCCCGCGTCAACACCTCGATGGCGTGCTGGCAGCGGCGGATCCGCTGGTCCGGCGGCACGACAATTTCGGTGAGCAGGGCCGCGATCCGGTCGATCATCGCGGTGGGTTCGTCGAGCTCGTGCAGGTCGGCGCGCAGCTCCGGTCCGGCCAGCGAGCAGCCGTTGAGGTCGGTGACGGTGCGTTTGATCTGGCTCGGCGGCAGGCCGAAGGCGGCGGCGCAGCCGACCGGAGTGGCCACCACCCCGACGCAGAACGTCGCACCCTCCGGCCGACTCATGAAGGGCCGGTCGTGCGGGCCGATCAGGAAGCCGGTGATCGCCCGATGCACTTGATAGGGCTCGTCCAGCGGGAAGTGCCGGATCGGATCACCGAGAACGATTGCCGCCACACTCGATCCGGTCGGCTCGATCAGCTCGGCTGGGCGCTCGACCGGTGCCCGGGTGCACCAGATCGACTCGACATATTCGGCGAGCAGGCCAGTCGGCCGAACCTCGACATACCGGAGCGACTCGGTCATTCAGCCATAGTGTCTGCTCACGGGGCGCTCGGCAACACCGAGACCGGCGTCGGCCGCAACCCCACGAAGTCGCGGTTCACCCACGAAAACACCCGGCGTGGACCGGGTTTTCCTACGGTTGCGACGGTCAGTCGGTCACGGGGTCATCGGATACGAGTCGAGCGGCCGACACCTCGGGGGCCGGCTCATCGGCCGGGGCCGCGGCGGGCGACGCCGCCAGCAGCGAATCCAGTTCCATCCCAACCACCCGGCGGAAGGTCCGACCGGGTCGATGCCGATCCAGGATCGCCACCTCGAGTTGACCGCCGGTCAACGATCTCGGCGGGTTCTCGCCGCCCGCACCCAACGCCGCGACTGCGCTCCGCAGCGCCTCCGACAAGCTCCACCCCACGGTGAACGAGGCCTTGAGTGCGGCGATTACCGGTTCGGTGGTGCCGCCCATGACGACGTAGGTCGTCTCGTCCGCGATCGAACCGTCGTAGGAGATCAGGTACAGCTGATCGGAGCTGCCATGATTCCCCACTTCGGCCACGCACAGCCCGACCTCGAACGGCTTTTGATGCTCGGAGAAGATCGATCCGAGGGTCTGCGCATAGGCATTGGCCAGCCACCGGCCGGTGACGTCGCGTCGGTCGTAGGAGTAGCCGCGGACGTCGGCCAACCGGATACCGGCGGTGCGCAGATTCTCGAACTCGTTGTACCGACCCACCGCGGCGAAACCGAGGCGATCGTAGATCTCGCTGACCTTGTGCAGGCTCGGTGAGTGGTTCTCGGCGACGAACAGGACGCCGTCCGCGTAGGTGGTGACGATGACGCTGCGACCGCGGGCGATGCCCTTGCGGGCGTACTCCGAGCGGTCGCGCATGAACTGCTCGGGCGAGGCATAAATCGGCATGGACACGAGAGGGACCGATCTCCTATTCGAAACGAGGTGGCTGTTCGGTGCGGATCGCTCAGCCGCCGGGGTTGATCAGTCGGCCGGCCACGACCGCTTCGGACACGGCGGCGATCTCCGGCTGCGAGAGCCGCCGGGCGCCGAGCCCCGTCACCGTCACGACCACCGGATAGATCCGACGCGCCACATCGGGTCCGCCGGTGGCCGAGTCGTCGTCGGCCGCGTCATAGAGCGCCTCGACCGAGGCGCGAACCGCGGCCGCCTGATCCGCCTGCGGATCGTGGCGCTTCTTCAGCGCGGATCGGGCGAACACCGAGCCGGAGCCGACCGCGGAATAGTCCTGCTCCTCGTACCGGCCACCGGCCACGTCGAAGGCGAAGATCCGCCCGGGCCGGAGCCCGGTATCGGGATTCACCACCAGCGCGGCGGCTCGGTCGGTGTCGTAGCCGGCGAACAGCGGAACCACCGCCAGCCCCTGCATGGCGGCGGCGAGGTTGCCCCTGATCATCGTGGCCAGCCGATTGGCCTTGCCGTCGAGCGAGAGCCGGACACCTTCGATCTTCTCGTAGTGCTCGAGTTCCAGCTGGAACAACCGCACCATCTCGATCGCGACCCCGGCGGTCCCGGCGATCCCGATCGCCGAGAAGGTGTCCGAGACGAACACCTTCTCGATGTCACGCTGGGCGATCATCGAACCCATCGTGGCCCGGCGGTCACCGGCGATGACGACACCGTCGGCGAAGGTCAGCGCCACGATCGTGGTGCCGTGCGGAAGGTCCGCGGCCACCGCGGGCAGCCGGCCGTGCCCGGGCAACAGCTGCGGCTCGACGGCCGCCAGGAATTCGGTGAACGAACCGCTGCCGGGCGTGAGATAGGCGGCCGGGACGGCGGACGTCGGCCAGGACGAGGTCATTCGGCACCGCCCGGCGAACGGCGAGCGATCACTGCCCACCCTTTTGAACATAGGCCCGGACGAAGTCCTCGGCGTTGGTCTCCAACACGTCGTCGATCTCGTCCAGCAGGTCGTCGGTGTCCGCGGCCAACTTTTCGCGGCGTTCCTGGCCGGCGGCTTCGACGGGAGCCGACTCGTCGTCTTCGCCGCCGCCGCCCTGCTTACTGCTCTGTTCCTGAGCCATTGCTGAGCCTTTCGCTCGTGTGGTGCCTGCCTTGACCTTACCCAGGCAGCGCGGGACGACGCGGCATTGGGCGAATCACCGGGCCGATCTGCCGCCTATCGCTTGGTCAGCGCGTCGACCAGTTCGATGGCATCCTGCGCGCTGTCGAGCAGGCTGCCGACGTGCGCCTTGGTCCCCCGGGTGGGCTCCAGGGTGGGGATCCGCACCAGCGAATCCCGGCCGACGTCGAAGATCACCGAATCCCAGGACGCGGCAGCCAGCCGGTCCGGATACTTCGCGACACAACGGCCGCGGAAATACGCCCGGGTGTCCTCCGGCGGCTCGGTGATGGCCGCCAGCACCTCCGGCTCGGTGACGATCCGCTTCATCGACCCTCTCGAGACCAGCCGATTGTAAAGGCCCTTGTCGAGCCGCACGTCGGAGTACTGCAGATCGACCATGGCCAACCGCGGCGACGCCCAGGCCAGCCCGTCGCGTTGGCGGAACCCTTCGAGCAACCGCAGCTTGGCCGGCCAGTCCAATTCGTCGGCCAGATCCATCGGGTCATTGTCGAGCCGGTCCAGGACATCGACCCAGCGATCCAGGATGTCCTGGGTCTGTGGATCGACATCGGCGCCATAGGTGTCGGCCAGGTAGGCGGCCGCCGTTTCGGCGTAGGCGTACTGCAGATCCAGGCCGGTGAATTGGCGGCCGTCGACCAGCGGCACGGTGACCCGCAGTGTCGGGTCATGCGAGATCTTGTGCACCGCACTCACCGGACCGGCCAGGTCGACCGACGGCATCGGCCAATCGGCCTCGATCATCGACAGCACCAATGCGGTCGTGCCGAGCTTGAGATACGTCGCCGTCTCGGCCAGATTGGCGTCACCGATTATCACGTGCAGCCGCCGGTACTTGTCCGCGTCGGCGTGCGGCTCGTCCCGCGTGTTGATGATGCCGCGCTTGAGCGTGGTCTCCAGACCGACTTCGACCTCGATGTAGTCGCTGCGCTGGGCCAGCTGGAAGCCGTCGGTCTCGCCCTGCGGTCCGATTCCCACCCGGCCGGAGCCGGCGAAGACCTGGCGGGAGGCGAAGAACGGCAGCAACCCGGAGATGATCTCCGGAAACGGGGTCTCCCGTGAGCAGAGGTAATTCTCGTGGGTGCCGTACGAGGCGCCCTTGCCGTCGACGTTGTTCTTGTACATGTGTATCGGCTTGGATCCGGGGACGGCGCCGGCCAGCCGGGCGGCGGTCTCCATGATCCGTTCGCCGGCCTTGTCGAAGATCACCGCGTCCCGTGGGTTCGTCACCTCCGGCGCGGAGAACTCCGGGTGCGCGTGGTCCACATACAGCCGGGCGCCGTTGGACAGAATCACGTTGGCCGCACCGATGTCATCCGGATCGGGAGCCAGGTTGCCGCCGAACAGACCCGAAAGGTCGAAGCCTCGGGCGTCGCGGGAGGGCGACTCCACCTCGTAGTCCCAACGCGGACGGCGGGCCCGCGGCGCGGCCACCGATGCGGCGTAGGCGAGCACCACATGGGTGGACGAGATGACCGGGTTGACCGTCGGCTCGGTCGGAATGGAAACTCCGTACTCGACTTCGGTACCCATGATGCGCAGTGCGGACATGGCCTCAAACCTAGTGGTCGGCGGGACCCGGCCGGCTACGTGGTGTGCCGAACTCCGGGCCGGGGTGGACGGGCTGACGACGCCGGCGATCGACGGCTGAAGCCGAGGGCGGACGCCCTCGCCGGGCGCCCGCCATCGCCGCTACAGGTACTGCCCGGTATTCGGCGCGGTGTCGATGGCGCGCGAACCTTCGGAGTTCTTACCCGAGACCAGGGTACGGATGTAGACGATCCGCTCGCCCTTCTTGCCGGAGATCCGAGCCCAGTCGTCCGGGTTGGTGGTGTTGGGCAGGTCCTCGTTCTCGGCGAACTCGTCGACGATGGCGTCCATCAATTGCGACACCCGCAAACCGTTGGCGCCGGTCTCGATCTTCTGTTTGATCGCCGACTTCTTGGCCCGGTCGACGATGTTCTGGATCATCGCACCGGAGTTGAAGTCCTTGAAGTACAGGACCTCCTTGTCGCCGTTCGCATACGTGACTTCCAGGAAGCGGTTGTCTTCGCTCTCGGTGTACATCCGCTCGACGGTGGTCTGGATCATCGCGTTGATGGTCGCCTTGCGGTCACCACCGAACTCGTCCAGATCGTCAGAATTGATCGGCAGCGAGGTGGTCAGGTACTTGGAGAAGATGTCCCGCGCGGACTCGGCATCCGGACGTTCGATCTTGATCTTCACGTCGAGACGGCCGGGCCGCAGGATGGCCGGGTCGATCATGTCCTCGCGGTTGGAGGCGCCGATGACGATGACGTTCTCGAGTCCCTCGACACCGTCGATTTCGCTGAGCAGCTGCGGCACAATGGTCGTCTCGACGTCACTGGACACGCCCGACCCACGGGTCCGGAAGATCGAGTCCATCTCGTCGAAGAAGACGATGACCGGGGTGCCGTCGGAGGCCTTTTCCCGTGCCCGCTGAAAGATCAATCGGATCGTCCGCTCGGTCTCGCCGACGTACTTGTTGAGCAGCTCGGGACCTTTGATGTTCAGGAAGTAGCTGGTCATGTGCTCCAGACCCCGGGCGGCCGCGACCTTCTTGGCCAGCGAGTTGGCGACCGCTTTGGCGATCAGGGTCTTTCCGCAGCCGGGCGGACCGTAGAGCAGGACACCCTTCGGCGGACGCAGCTGGTACTCCCGGAACAGTTCCTTGTGCAGGAAGGGCAGTTCCACCGCGTCCCGGATCTGTTCGATCTGCCGGGCCAGGCCACCGATGTCGCTGTAGTCGACGTCGGGAACCTCCTCCAGCACCAGGTCTTCGACCTCGGCCTTGGGCACCTTCTCGTAGGCGTAGCCCGCCTTGGAGTCGATCAACAGGGAGTCGCCCGGTTTCAGGGTTTCGGTCAGCAGCGGCGCGGCAAGCCGAACCACCCGTTCCTCGTCGGCGTGCCCGATCACCAGAGCGCGGTCGGCGCCGAGCAGTTCGCGCAGACTGCTCACCTCGCCGATCTTGTCGAACGATCCGGCTTCGACGATCGTCAGGGCTTCGTTCAGGCGGAGCTGCTGGCCCGGCGTGAGGTCGTCGATGGCGACCGCCGGCGAGACGGCCAGCCGCATCCGCCGGCCGGATGTGTAGACCTCGACCGTGCCCTCGGGCCCGGCCTCGATGAAGACCCCGTAGCCGCTGGGCGGCTGCGCGAGGCGGTCGACCTCCTCCTTGAGTTGGAGCAGTTGCGAACGAGCCTCACGCAGGGTGGTGGCGAGCTTGTCATTGCGCTCGGACAGCGCGTTGATCTGATTCTGAGATTCGGTGAGTCGGCGTTCCATCGGCCGGGTGTCGGCCGGTGAGGTCGCCAGCCGACGGCGGACAATGGAGAGTTCTTCGTTCAGCGCGCGAATGTGTGCACGCAGCTCCTCCGGATTTCCCGCAGCATGCGGGGTGAACCCGGAACTCGACGCCGAAGACCCGCTGGATGACTGTGCGCGGGAAGCATCCGACGGCGACCCCGCTGCTCCTGATTCGGACATGTGGGCCCCCTTCCGTGCTTGACGACACCTTGGCCGTCCGGACCAACCCTACCCGTGAGATATGACTGACAGATTGTGACTGTGGCGCCCCGGGCGAGTCGACGCAGAATCGTTAGGCCGGCACCCGATGTCCGATTGATGCAGAATTGCCACAGTGTCGGCGTCGTGTCGATCGCATAGGTGTCGATCGCATTCGTGTCGATCGCATTCGTGTCGAGCCGTATTGCGCGACTGCTTCACCTCAACCCGAAGGACGACTGAGATGACCGGAGCATGGCAGGGCGATCAGCAGAACCCCGGTGACCCGGCCGCGGCCGGCGTGCCCGATTACGGCCCGCCGCAGCCAGGCTCGGCCTACACGCCGCCCGGCTACGGCCAGGGACCGCCGCCGCCGCTGCCGGACTTCGGCCTGCCGCAGCAGGGATATGGCCAGCCGCCCGGATATGGCCCGCCGCCCGGATATGTCCCGCCGCCCGGATATGTCCCGCCGCCCGGATATGTCCCGCCGCCCGGATATGTCCCGCCGCCCGGATATGGCCAGGGACAGCCCGACCCGGGCCAGCAGCAAGGTGGGCAGCAACCGAACCAGCCCGATGGTCAGCAGCCTTACGGCTACGGCCCACCGGGCTACGGCCAACCGGGCTACGGCCAACCGGGATATGGCCAACCGGGCTACGGCCAGCCACCGAGGCGAAGGACCGGGCTGATCATCGGCATTGTCGCCGCGGTAGTGGTCGCCGCGATCGGGACCACGCTGTTCCTCGTGCTCCGCAGCTCCGGCGGTCCGTCGGGTTCGGCAACCGACACCGCGGCCGCTTTCGTCTCCGCAATCGAGTCGAAGGACGCCGAAGGCCTCAACACCCTGCAGTGCGCCAGCGATCAGGCTTCGCTGGACAGCGGTGCCGCCGGGGATGCGTTGCTCGGCCTGGAAGGCCTGGACATCGGGATGAAGCTCGGCGACGTGACCGAGCAGGGTGACACGGCGACGGCGACCGTCACTGTCACCTTCGCCGGTCAGAGCCAGGACATTCCGTTCACGCTCCACAAGAACGACAACGGACACTGGCTGGTCTGCACCGGGTCATTGTCCTCGGCCGATCAGACTAGATAGGGGTGCTCAGTCACGGCGACGCAGGCTCGGGCGCCGATGCTTCCGGTTCGGCGTCGGGCCGGTTGACCGGCGAATGCATCCGGCCGGTCGCGGTCGGGCGGCGCTGCGGCCGTGGCGCGACGACACCGGGGGCGAGCCGGCGGGCGGTCAGCAGGAATGCGGTGTGGCCCACCATCCGGTGTTCCGGCCGGACGGCGAGCCCGACCAGGTGCCACGGCCGGTGCAGCGTCTCCCAGGCGTCCGGCTCGGTGTACCCGGTGTCCTCGCGGATCGCCTCGGCCATCCGGGACAACTGGGTAGTGCTGGAGACGTAGACGGTGAGCACGCCACCGGGCACCAGATTGGCCGCGATCATCGGCAGCATCGTCCACGGCTCGGCCATGTCCAGTACCAGCCGGTCGACTTCACCGATGTGGTCCGCTGCGTCCCCGATCACCAGCGTCCAGTTGTCCGGCTTGGCGCCGAAGAATCGCTCGACGTTCCGGACGGCATGCTCGGCGTGGTCGTCGCGCACTTCGTAGGACAGCACGCTGCCGGTATGGCCGACCGCCCGCAGCAGGGAACAGGTCAGGGCGCCCGATCCGGCGCCGGCCTCCAGCACCCGTGCGCCGGGGAAGATGTCGCCCCAGGCGATGATCTGCGCGGAGTCCTTCGGGTAGATGACCGCGGCACCGCGCGGCATCGACAGGACGTAATCGGTCAGCAGCGGGCGCAGGGCGAGGTAGCTGGTGCCGACCGCGGAGGTGACCACACTGCCCTCGGGCTTGCCGATCAGATCATCGTGCAGCAGGCCGCCGCGGTGGGTGTGATAGATCGCGCCCGCCTCCAGGATGACGGTGTACTTGCGACCCTTGGTATCGGTCAACTGCACCCTGTCGCCGGCGGTGAATTCGGCCATCAGCTGTCCTCTTGATCGGGACGGCTCGGCTGCCGATCCTTGCCTTGCGGAAAATCCTCGCGACAAATGACCCCTTGTGGGAGGCCGTCCTTGCCAATCAGCAGGAAATGCGTCGCCGCCTCGCTGCGCAGCTGCTCGTCGACCTCGGCGGAACCGTCACTGAACAGCACGATGCTGCCCGGCAACACGGGCTGCGCCGCTCGAGTCGCCGGTGCACCCGGCGAATAAGCGGCCAGGGAGAGCGCGGTTCGGGTATCGAGAATGCCGACCGCGCTGCCGTCGGCGCCCAGCAGGATCACCTCCTGCCCGGCCGCTGACGTCAACGCCGAACCAACCGGGGTCTCGGCCGGCAGCTGGATGGTCCGGCGGGCGAACGACCCCACGGTAGTGCCGGCCGGCCACGGTTTCGGCTCGGGTTCGGTCTGCTCGGCTCGGGCGCCGACGGCGATGTAATACGCCATCGCGACGCCGACCAGCCCTTGCACGACAGAGCCCTGGTCACCCGAGATCAGCCGCAGCACCGACCACACGATGAGGGCGGAGCCGACCAGATAGCCGCCGACGACAGCCGCGACGGTCCCCTTCCTGCGGCTCCCGGTTCGCTGCCAGATGGCCGCCCGGAGGACCCGCCCGCCGTCCAACGGCAGGGCGGGCAACAGGTTGAAGGCGGTGATGATGCCGTTGGCGATCGCCATCTGCAGGGCGAGCAGCCAGCTCACGGTTCGCGGTTCTGGGATCAGGGCGAGCCCGCTGAAGACGGCCGTGATCAGCGCCGAAACGATCGGTCCGGCCGAAGCTACGCCGGCTGACTCGCGTGCGCTAGTGGGCACCCGGGCGATCTCGGAGACCCCGCCGAGAATGAACAGTCGCACCTGGACGACACCGACACCGAAGTGCCGGGCGGCCACGCAATGACCGAGTTCATGGGCCAGCACGCTGGCGCCGAGCAGGACCCCGAGTAGTACCGCCACGCCGTAGCCGGCTGCCGCGCTCAGATTGGGCACGATGTTGTTGACCACAGGCCCGGAAATCAGCGCGATCGCCGCGACGGACAGGAACCAGGACGGCGCCACGAAGATTGGTATTCCGGCCACCCGCCCGATGGGCACTCCCGTGGTCCACCACAGGGATCTACGGGGAGAAGACACGGTAGCGATCGGATGGTAGGCGGAGCGGGTGATCGCTGCGGCCGGGCCGCGCGTGTGGCGGCTGGTCAGCACGGCACTGTCGGGGGTGGCGGATACGGTGCATGAATGTCCGATCTGGGAGCTGTCAGGGTGCAGGTAGCGGGCACAGCGAGTGTAGGTATGGTGGCCCGCCGACCACTGGCCCTGTCGCCGTCCCGCGCTGGGGATTTTCGGCAGTGCCCTTTACTGTACCGGTTCCGGGTGATCGATCGACTGCCGGAGCCGCCATCCTCGGCCGCGGTCCGCGGCACGCTGGTGCATGCGGTGCTGGAGCAGATGTTCGGCCGGGCGCCGAGCTTGCGGACCGCGGACATCACCGCCGACGACGTGGTTGTGGTGTGGGCCCGAATGCTCGTGGACGAGCCGGAGCTGGCCGACCTGCTACCGGCCGCCGAGGTCGAGGGCTGGCTGGACAGTGCGCGCCGCTTGGTCCGCTCCTACTTCACCTTGGAGGACCCGCGCCGGTTGTCACCCGAATCCTGCGAGTTGCGGATCGAGATCGACGTCGGTTCCGGTGTTCCGTTGCGCGGTTTCGTCGACCGCATCGACGTCGCGCCGGGCGGGCAGATCCGAGTGGTCGATTACAAGACGGGCTCGGCACCGTCGGAGATGTTCGAGGCCAAGGCCATCTATCAGCTGAAGTTCTACGCGCTGATGCTCTGGAAGCTCCGCGGGGTGCTGCCGACCCAGCTGAAATTGCTCTATCTCGCCGATCGTCAGCCGCTTGTCTATGCGCCGGACGAGTCGGAAATGCGCGCGTTCGAGCGCTCGGTGTCTGCGCTGTGGACGGCCATCTCGGCGGCCATCGTGTCCGGGAACTTCCCGCCCAACCGCAGCAAGATGTGTGGTTGGTGCTCGTTTCAGAGCTTGTGCCCCGAGTTCGGCGGAACATCGCCGCCCTATCCCGGGCCGCCGGCCGAAACCGACAGCTGAGGCCCCGGCGCTACAGCCGGCAGGACCGGATGTCAGAAGCGAGGATGGCCTTGGCGCCCAGCTCGACCAGCGCGTCCATCACCGGGTTGGATTCCCGGCGCTTGACCATCGCCCGCACGGCCACCCAGTCGGGATCGGTCAGCGATGCCACGGTCGGCGACTCCAGGCCTGGTGTGAGCGTGACGGCCCGATCGAGTAGCACCCGCGGGCAGTCGTAGTCCAGCATCAGGTATTGCTGGGCCAGCACCACGCCGCGCAGCCGGTTGACCACCTGGCGAGACGTCGCGGACAGCTCACGGGTGGCCTGTGCGATCACCACTGCCTCGGATTTGCAGATCACCTCACCGAAGGCCACCAGCCCGTGCTGGCGCAGCGTACGACCGGAGCCGACCACATCGGCGATGGCGTCGGCCACACCCAGCTGAATCGAGATTTCGACGGCGCCGTCGAGCCGGATGACGTCGGCTTCGATGCCTTGGGCCTTCAGATCGGCGCGGACCAGATGCGGGTACGCGGTGGCGACCCGGACTCCGGCAAGGTCGTTGACCGACCACTGGCGGCCACCGGGTGCGGCGTACCGGAAGGTGGAATGGCCGAAGCCGAGCCCGAGCTCTTCCTTGACACCGGCCTGCGACTCGGCGGCCAGATCACGGCCGGTCAGGCCGAGGTCCAGCTCACCCGATCCGACGTAGATCGCGATGTCCTTCGGCCGGAGGAAGAAGAATTCGATGTCGTTGGCCACGTCGATCACCGTCAGATCTCGAGCGTCGTTGCGCTGCCGGTAGCCGGCCTCGCGCAACATCTCGGAGGCCGGTTCGCTCAGGGTGCCCTTGTTGGGCACTGCTACCCGCAGCATTAAGTTCCCTTCCTACAGATTGCGATACACCTGCTCCACCGAAATGCCGCGGGCGACCATGATCACCTGTGCCCGGTAGATCAGCTGGGAGATCTCCAGGGCGAGCTCATCGTCGGTCTCGTGCTCGGCAGCCAACCAGACTTCGCCGGCTTCTTCCAGCAGTTTCTTGCCCTGGGCGTGCACGCCGGCGTCGAGTGCCTCGACGGTCCCGGAACCCGCGGGCCGGGTCGCCGCCCGGTCGAGCAACTCGGCGAACAGCGACTCGAATGTCTTCACGTCCACCGATTCTCCCAGACTTCGGCGGTCACCCGGACCGCGGCAAACCGACGCTCAGGCCAGTTTGGCGGCTCGGCGACGGGCGCGGGCAGCGGCGGTCTTGGCCGCCGTCGCCGATTCCTGGTTCACCGCCGGCTCGACGGCGATCATCCCGATGCTGCGCACACCGTTGACGGTGCCCGACAGCGCCCGCGATCCTTCGGCGGACGCTGACCCGTTGAAGCCCTGGGTGCTGAGCGGCTTGCGCCCCTGCAGGACAGCGCGGAGGAAGACTCCCGTGTACGAGTCCGGGTGGGCCGCGATCTGCTCCGGGGTACCCTCGGCGACCACCCTGCCGCCACCCGAGCCGCCTTCGGGTCCCATGTCGATGATCCAGTCGGCTGTCTTGATCACATCGAGGTTGTGTTCGATCACGATCACCGTGTTGCCCTTGTCGACCAGTCCGTTCACGACGCCCAACAGCTTGTCCACGTCGGCGAAGTGCAGACCGGTGGTCGGCTCGTCCAGCACGTAGACCGTGCGTCCGGTGGAGCGTTTCTGCAGCTCCGACGCGAGTTTCACGCGCTGCGCCTCGCCGCCGGACAGCGTCGGCGCCGGCTGCCCGAGCCGGACGTAGCCGAGCCCGACATCGACCAGCGTCTTCAGATGCCGGTGGATCGGTCCGATGGCCTCGAAGAACTCGGCGGCCTCTTCGATCGGGGTGTCCAATACGTCAGCGATCGTTTTGCCCTTGTAGTGCACCTCCAGGGTTTCCCGGTTGTACCGGGCACCCTTGCAGACCTCACAGGGCACATAGATGTCCGGCAGGAAGTTCATCTCGATCTTCAGCGTGCCGTCGCCGGCGCACGCCTCGCAGCGCCCGCCCTTGACGTTGAAGGAGAAACGGCCCTGCTGGTAGCCACGGACCTTCGCCTCGGAGGTGGCCGCGAACAGCTTGCGAACATGATCGAACACGCCGGTGTAGGTCGCCGGGTTCGACCGTGGGGTGCGGCCGATCGGCGACTGGTCGACGCCGACCACCTTGTCGACGAGTTCGAGTCCGTTCACCCTGGTGTGCCGACCCGGGATCAGCCGGGCGCCGTTGATCCGGTTGGCGAGCACCGCGTGCAGAATGTCGTTGACCAGCGTCGACTTACCCGAGCCGGACACGCCGGTCACCGCGAGCAGGGTGCCGAGCGGGAACCGCGCGGTGACGTTCTGCAGATTGTTCTCCCGGGCACCGACGATGGTGAGAGCCCGCTCCTTGTCCACGGGGCGCCGGACCAGCGGAACCGGGATCTCCATTCGACCCGAGATGTAAGCCCCGGTGATCGACTCCTGGCTCGCCTCGAGTTCGGCCACCGAGCCGGAGACGACCACCTTGCCGCCGTGCTCCCCCGCCCCCGGGCCGATGTCCACGACCCAGTCCGCGGTGCGGATGGTGTCCTCGTCGTGCTCGACGACGATCAGCGTATTGCCCAGGTCGCGGAGCCGCAGCAGGGTCTGGATCAGCCGATGATTGTCCCGCTGATGCAGCCCGATCGACGGCTCGTCCAGCACGTAGAGCACGCCGACCAGCCCGGACCCGATCTGGGTGGCAAGCCGGATGCGCTGCGCCTCGCCGCCGGACAGGGTCGCCGCGGGCCGGCCGAGCGACAGGTATTCGAGTCCGACGTCGAGCAGGAAGCCGAGGCGCGCGCCCACCTCTTTGAGCACCGGCTCCGCGATCATCCGGTCCCGTTCGGACAACACCAGGCTGGGGAAGAATGTCGCCGCCTCGCCGATCGACATCGTGGAGATCTGCGCGATATTGACCTCGGTGGTGCTGTCCGGCGTGTCGTGGTGCTCGAGGGTGACCGAAAGGATCTCCGGCCGCAGTCGGGCACCCTTGCAGACCCGGCAGGGCACCTCCCGCATGTAGCCCTCGTACTTCTCCCGGGCGTAGTCGGACTCGGTACCGGCGGCCCGCCGCTCCAGGAACGGGATCACTCCCTCGAACTCGGCGTAGTACGACCGCCGCCGTCCGTATCGGTTCTTGTAACTGACGTGCACCTGCTGATTGGCGCCGTTGAGCACCGAGTCCTGCGCCTTGGCGCTGAGCTTGCGCCACGGCACGTCCATCGAGAAGCCCTGTCCCTCGCTCAGCCCCTCCAGCAGCCGGGTGAAGTATTCGCTGGTCGTGCCGGTGCCCCACGGATGGACGGCCCCGGCGCGCAGGGTCAGCTCCGGATCGGGGACGACCAGCTCAGGATCGACCTCCTTCTTCGTCCCGAGACCCGCGCACTCCGGGCAGGCGCCGAACGGTGAGTTGAAGGAGAACGAGCGCGGTTCGAGTTCATCCAGTGCCAGTGGATGATCGTTCGGGCAGGCCATCCGCTCCGAGTACCGCCGTTGCCGGGCCGGGTCGTCCTCGTCGAGGTCGACGAAGTCGATGATCACGATTCCCTCGGCCAGCCGGAGCGCGGTCTCGACCGAGTCGGTGATCCGCTGCCGGGAGGTCATCTTCGCCGTCAACCGGTCGATGACCACCTCGATCGAATGCTTCTCCTGCTTCTTCAGTACGGCCACGTCCGCGATCAGGCTGACCTCGCCGTCCACCCGAACCCGGGAGTAGCCCTGCGAGGTCAGCGAGGACAACAGATCGTGATACTCGCCCTTGCGCTCCCGGACCACCGGTGCCAGCACCTGGAAGCGTGTGCTCTCCGGCGTCTCCAGCACCCGGTCGACGATCTGCTGCGGGGTCTGCTTGGTCACCGGCTCACCGCAGACCGGGCAGTGCGGGCGGCCGATCCGGGCGAACAGCAGCCTCAGGTAGTCGTAGATCTCGGTGATGGTGCCGACCGTGGAGCGGGGGTTGCGGGAGGTGGACTTCTGGTCGATCGAAACCGCGGGCGAAAGCCCTTCGATGAAGTCGACGTCGGGCTTGTCCATCTGGCCGAGGAACTGCCGGGCGTATGAGGACAGCGACTCGACGTAGCGCCGTTGGCCCTCCGCGAAGATCGTGTCGAATGCCAGCGAGGACTTGCCCGACCCGGACAGGCCGGTGAAAACGATGAGGGCATCGCGGGGCAAATCGATATCCACATTGCGCAGGTTGTGCTCACGAGCACCGCGCACGATCAAGCGTTCAATCACGATTACCAATGCTAGGTGGCACCACCGACAGTGTTCGACCTGTCGGCTGCGCCGATGGCGAAAAGCGCCGAAGCAGACCCGCTCGGAGTTGACAGAGCCCATCCCGGACCCGTTCAACCGGCGACTGTCGGTGCCGTGGAGCACTATCTCGACCATGACTGAAACACCCTTGAAGTGGGCGCTGGCCGGCTACGGCTTCGGCGGCCGGGTCTTCCACGCCCCGCTCATCGACTCGACTCCGGACCTCCGACTGGTCGCCGTGGTGACCGGCAATACCGTTCGGCAGCGCGAGGTTCGGGAACTGTACGAGGGGGCAACCGCGGTCTCCTCACTCGCCGAGTTGGCCGGGCTGGGCCTGGCCGGCGTGACCATCAGCACCCCGAGCGCGACCCACGCCGCGCTGGCCCACGAGGCGATGGATCTGGGCCTGGACGTTGTTCTGGACAAGCCGTTCGGGCTCACCGAGGCGGACGCACAGGCTCTCGCCGATCATGCGCAGGCCGCGGATCGAGTCCTGGTTCCCTACCAGAACCGCAGGTGGGACAGCGATTTCCGGACGATCCAGCAACTGTTGGCCGACGGTGTGCTGGGCCAGGTGTATCGATTCACCTCACGAATCGACCGCTTCCGGCCCGTCCGCCCGGGCACCGCGGACACCCACAGCCCGGCGGTCGGCGGTGGCGTGCTGCTCGATCTCGGGCCGCACCTGATCGACCAGGCGGTTCAGCTGTGGGGACCGGTGGACGAGGTCTACGCCGAACTCTCGACGTTCCGGCCGGGCGCGGCAGCCGAGGACGATGTGCTGATCTCCCTTCGGCACCGCGGAGGTGTGTTGAGCACGCTGGCCGCGGGCAAGGCCGCAGCGGCGGCCGGTCCCCGATTCGTGGTCAACGGCTCGGCCGGTGGCTACGCGATCGATGGATTCGACGGCCAGGAAGACCAGCTGATTTCCGGCGTGACTCCGGACACCGCGGGTGGCGAATGGGGACTCGAGCCGGCATCGGCGCACGGCAACCTGAGCCGGGGTGTCGGCGATCCCGTCAGCTGGCCGAGCGTCCGAGGCCGGTGGGACAGTTTCTACCCGGCCGTGGCGCAGGCAGTTCGCCGCGCCGGTCCGCCGCCGGTCACCGTTGCCGACGCGATCGGCACCATGCGGATCATCGATGCCGCCCGGCGATCCAGCGCAGCCCGCGAGATCGTTACGCTAGCGAACTAGTTAGGCTTGTCCGATGACGGAATACACCGGACACGTCGAGCCGGGCGGCGACGCGGCCACCAGAGTTCTCGAACAGCTGACCATCACCAAGCTGTCGGTCGGGCCGATGGACAACAACGCCTATCTGCTGACCTGCCGGCACACCGGGGATGCGCTACTGATCGACGCGGCGAACGACAACGAACGGATCGCCGACCTGCTGGACTTCGGTCCGGAACGCCCGCGGTTGCGCACGATCGTCACCACCCATCAGCACCGGGACCACTGGCAGGCGCTCGGCGCCATCGCCGGTCAGACGGGCGCGAATCTGATCGCGCACCGCGACGACGCAGCGGCGCTTCCGGTGCCGACCGACATCTACCCGGAGCAGGGCTCCGAGTACGCCGTCGGCAACGCGCCGATCGAGTTCATCCACCTGCGCGGACACACCCCCGGGTCGTTGGCGGTGCTGTATCGGGATCCGGCGGGCGGTGCGCACCTGTTCACCGGGGATTCGCTCTTCCCCGGCGGACCAGGGCGCACCACCGGTCCGGAGGCGTTCGCCGCACTGATGGACGACCTGGAGCAGCGGGTCTTCGACGTGCTGCCGGACGATACGTGGGTTTACCCAGGTCACGGCGATGACACCACTCTGGGGGTCGAGCGGCCGCATCTGGCCGAATGGCGCGCGCGCGGTTGGTGACCCTCACCTGGTGGCGGGAGCTGCGCCACCAGACCTTCTCCGCCTTGAACAATCCCAACTATCGGCGGTACTTCACCGGCCAGGCCGTTTCCCTGGTCGGCACCTGGATGCAGACCGTGGCGCAGGGGTGGCTCGTCCTGGAGTTGACCGGGTCTGGCACGGCGGTCGGTGTTCTGGTCGCCCTGCAGACGCTGCCGGTGCTGCTGCTCGGCCCGTACGCCGGGGTCGTCGCCGACCGGTTGGACAAGCGGCGGCTGATGATCAAACTCCAGACGATGATGGGTGTGCTCGCCCTGGTGCTCGGCGTGCTGACGCTGACCAACGTGGTCACGCTGTGGCAGGTCTACCTGCTGGCCGTCCTGCTCGGGCTGAACAACACCTTCGAGAACCCGGCGCGGCAGGCCTTCGTCCTGGAAATGGTCGGGCCCCGGGATCTCCGTAACGCGGTCAGCCTGAACTCGGTGCTGGTCAATGTGGCGCGCGCGGTGGGTCCGGCGGTTGCGGGCGTGATCATCGCGCTGGGCGGTCTGGGCATCTGCTTCATCCTCAACGCGCTGAGTTTCGTCGCGGTGGTGCTGTCGCTTTCCCGGCTCGACGTTGCCGGGCTGATGCCGTCCAAACCGGCGGTTCGGGCGCGTGGCCAGCTGCGCGAGGGCCTGGCCTACGTGGCCCGCACACCCAACCTGGCCATTCCGCTGGTGATGATGGCACTGGTGGGCTGCTTTGCCTACGAGTTCCAGGTCGTGCTGCCGATCGTCGCGTCCGAGACTTTCAACGGCGGCGCGCAGACCTACGGATTCATGACCGCCGCGATGGGTGTGGGCGCGGTCGTCGGCGGTCTGTACGTGGCGGCTCGCGGTCGGACCGGCACCACATCGATGATCAACACCTCCGCCACGTTCGGCGTGGTCATCCTGGGCGCCGCGCTGGCGCCCAACCAGCTCCTCGAACTGATCGCGCTCGCTTTGGTCGGGGCGGTCAGCGTCGGATTCCTGGCCAAGGGCAACAGCACACTCCAACTGGAGGCGGCGCCGCACATGCGGGGACGGGTGATGGCGCTCTGGGCGGTGGCCTTCCTCGGATCCACCCCGATCGGCGGTCCGATCGCCGGTGCGGTCAGCGAGCAATTCGGTGGCCGCGCCGGCCTGGGCATCGGCGCCGCCGCCTGTTTCGTCGCCGCCGGCATGGGCGCGATCTGGTGGCGGCGGGTCCGTAGGAGCGGCTGAGCCCGTCGCCGCGGACAACCTCTGGCACTCTGGAGGCCATGTGGAGCAAACGCCGGATTGCGGCGGTGACGACCGCAGCGGCGGTGCTGATGGTGACCGCGGTTGTGGTCTGGCCGAAATCGACAACCGTCGAGGCCGCCACCGCAGACCTGTCGATCACCGCACCCGGTGGTGTCGGGGAGGACGCGACGATCTCGCTCGACGCGACGATCTACCTACCGAAGGTGACACCCGCTCCGGCGGTGATCCTCGCGCACGGTCTCGGCGGCACCAAGGAGTCGGTGGTTGCCGACGCCCAGGACCTCGCGACCAGCGGATACGTGGTGCTGGCCTACACGGCGCGTGGATTCGGCGGGTCCACCGGTCACGTGCACCTGGATTCGCTCGACTATGAGGTGCCGGACGCCCGAGCCGTCGTCGACTACCTCGCCACCCGACCCGAGGTCAGCCAGGATGCGGCGGGCGACCCGCGGGTAGGCGTCATGGGTGGGTCCTACGGCGGGGCGCTCTCGCTGATGCTCGCCGGCACCGACAAGCGCGTCGACGCGGCGGTGCCGATGATCACCTGGAACAGCCTGGGCGACGCGCTCTTTCCGAACTATGTCGCCGCTGGAGCCGCTCCGCTGGACGGGGTTTTCAAGCAGTATTGGACGTCGATTCTGATGACGTCGGTGACGGCCGCCGGCCGTACCGGGGGCGGCGCATCCGGGCTTGCCGGCGTTCTGGCGGGCGCGACCGGCACTTCCGGGGCAACCGGCGGTCTGGGCACGACCTCGTCCGGCGGCGGCAGCGGGTCCGGCGCGACCGGTACCGATGGGGCGCCGGCGACAGCCTCCTCGGCGTTCTGCGGCAGGCTGGCGCTGGACCTGTGTACCGGCTACCTCGACGTCGCCCAGACCGGTCGGCTCACCGAGTCGATGAGCGCGCTCCTCGACAACGCGTCGCCGGCCAAGGTTGTCGGCCAGATCACCGCGCCGACCTTGCTGGTCCAGGGCGAGAAGGACACCCTGTTCGGCCTCGACCAGTCGGACCGGAATGCCAAGGCGATTGCCGCGAACGGCACCCCGGTTTCGGTGATCTGGTTCGCCGGCGGGCACGACGGCGGTTCGATCGACACCAACACGCGTGCCGCGATCCATTCCTGGCTCGATCACTACCTCGCCAAGACGGCGCCCGCACCCGAACTGGGTTTCCGCTACAGCATTGACGGCGCGATCTCCGACACCGGTGCGGTCCGGAGCCGCACGTTGCAGGCGCCCGCCTATCTGGGAGTCACGACCGCGGGCGGTATCGCCGTGCAGTCGCTCACCCTGAGCGGTACGCCTACACCGGTGGTCAACCCACCGGGTGGCAGTCCGGCCGGGCTGTCCTCCCTGCCCGGCCTGGGCGGCACGGCCAGCACCGCGCTGGCCTCGCTGGGCCTGGATATCCCGGGTCAGTCCGCCACCTTCACCTCGGCTCCCCTCACTTCGCAGATCCTGCTCACCGGCAGCGCCGGTACGACGCTGTCCGTCACCGGCGGACCGCCCGCACCGGGCGGCGCCGCAAATACGGCGGCGTCGGTGACCGAAGCGACCCTGTTCGTCAAGCTCTACAAGATGACCGCCAGCGGGGTCCGGACGCTGGCCGGTAGCGCTGCCTCACCGATCCGGGTCACCGGGCTGGCCCCGGGCACCACCGTGCAGGTTCCGGTGCAGCTCACGCCCGTCGCTTTGCAGATCGACGTGGGCTCATCGGTGCAGTTGGTGGTATCGACCACCGATCAGGCCTTTGCCGTGCCCAGCCAGGCGGCCGGCTACGTGATCGGGCTGGACGGCGACGGGACGATGACCCTGCCGGTTGCCGGCGGGAGCAACATCTCCACCTCGGAGATACCCGTCGGACTGCTGATCGCGCTGATCGTGTTACTGGTCGTGGTGGTGATCGCGCTGATCCTGGGCGGCCTCGTCCGTCCGCATCGCAGCGATATCGATCCTGCGCTGACCGACATTCCGCTGCGGATCACCGGTCTGCGCAAGCAGTACCCCGGTGGGGTGACCGCCGTTGCCGACGTCAGCTTCGATGTGCTGGCCGGGCAGGTCGTCGGGCTGCTCGGGCCGAACGGAGCCGGCAAGACCACGGCGCTGCGGATGGTGATGGGGCTGATCTCCCCCAGTGCGGGTCAGATCCGGGTCTTCGGGCACAAGATCACCGCGGGTGCGCCGGTGCTGTCCCGGATCGGGTCCTTCGTGGAAGGTTCGGGCTTCCTGCCCCACCTGTCCGGCCAGGACAACCTGCGCCTGTACTGGCAGGCCACGGGGCGGCCACCGGAGCTGGCCTTCATGGAACAGGCACTGGAGATCGCCGGGCTCGGTTCGGCGATCAAGCGCCGGGTGCGGACGTACTCGCAGGGAATGCGGCAGCGACTGGCGATCGCCCAGGCCATGCTCGGTCTGCCCGATCTGCTGATTCTGGACGAACCGACCAACGGCCTGGACCCGCCGCAGATTCACGCGATGCGGGAGGTCCTGCGCCGGTACGCAGCCACCGGCCGTACGGTGCTGGTGAGCTCGCACCTGCTGGCCGAGGTCGAGCAGACCTGCAGTCACGTGGTCGTCATCAACCAGGGCAGGGTGATCGCCGCCGGTACCGTCGATGAGCTCGTGTCGGCGTCCGGTGAGATGTCGTTCACCGTCGACGACCCGACGGCCGCGGCCAGGGTGCTCGGCGGTCTGTCAGGGGTCAACGACATCGAGATCCTGGGCAATCAGGTGCATGCCGACCTGGCCGAAACCCCGCCGGCCGAAGCCATCGCAGCCCTCGTCCGGGCAGGCGTCTTTCTCACCCAGGCGGCACCCCGAAATCGGCTTGAGGACGTCTTCCTCGACCTGGTCGGGGCGTCCGGCGGCGGATCCCCCGGAGGACCTTCATGAGCCCGATTCATCAGGACCGATCCGCGGACGCCGCCGTTGCCGCGCTCGAATCGGTACCGCCGCCGGGCGTAGCCGACCCCTCGGGTGTTGCGGTCGGGTACCGGCCCGCTCGGACCCTGCCCTTCGGTGTGGAGTTTCGGCGCCAGCTCAAGCGCCGACGCACCCAGTTCACCCTGGGATTCATGGTTCTGCTGCCGATCATCCTGGCGATCGCGTTCTCCCTCGGCGGCACCGGCAGCCGATCGAACAATGGGGCCCGAGCCTCGATCGTCGACCTGGCGAAGAACGGGGCCGGCAACTTCGCCATGGTCACGTTGATCTTCTCCGCCAGTTTCCTGCTGATCGTGGTCATCTCGCTGTTCTTCGGCGACACCATCGCTTCCGAAGCTTCGTGGTCGTCGTTGCGCTACCTGCTGGCACTGCCGGTACCAAGAATTCGGCTGCTGCGGCAAAAGGTGCTGGTCGCCGGCACGCTGTCGCTGATCGCGATCCTGCTGCTGCCGGTCACCGCAATGCTCCTCGGCGGGATTCTCTACGGGTTCGGGCCGCTGTCCACCCCGGTCGGCGATCAACTGGACATGGGCGCCACCATCGCCCGGCTGGCTATCGTCGTGGTTTTCATGGCGGTTCAGCTGTCGTGGGTGGCCGGTCTGGCGTTCTTCCTGTCGACGTCGACCGACGCGCCGCTCGGCGCCGTCGGCGGAGCGGTGCTGCTGACGATCCTGTCCCAGATCCTCGATCAGATCTCCGCACTCGGCGACATCCGGAATTATCTGCCGACGCACTATGCCTTCGCGTGGACGGGGACCCTGGCGGACCCGATCCGGTGGGATGACATGGTTCGGGGCGGCTTCTCCGGGCTGGCTTACGCCGTGCTGTTCTTCTCGCTGGGTGCACTCCGGTTCCGGCGCAAGGACATCACGAGCTGAGACATCGCCACGGAGATGCCGCGGCCCAGCCCGCGCGGGCCGGGCCTGCCTCCGGTTCAGGTCGCGCCGAAATCCGAGCTGGTATCGGCCAGCACGGTGGCGGTGTTCGCGCCGGCCCAGGTCCAGTCCTTCACCGAGGGCAGGTCATCGCCGTGCTCCCGGGTGTAACGCCTGGCTTCGGCACGCGCGTCGACCATCTGCTGGCGGAGCAAAGCGGCGCGTGAGCCGAGCGATGGCACCCGGTCGATCACGTCGATGACCAGGTGGAACCTGTCGATGTCGTTCATCATCACCATGTCGAACGGGGTCGAGGTGGTGCCCTCCTCCTTGTAGCCCCGGACGTGGATGTTGTGGTGATTCGTCCGCCGGTAGGTCAACCGGTGGATCAGCCACGGGTAGCCATGGTAGGCGAAGATGACCGGCTTGTCCGGGGTGAACAGGGTGTCGAAGTCCCGGTCGGTGAGGCCGTGCGGGTGCTCCAGCGAATCCTGCAGACGCATCAGGTCGACCACGTTGATGAACCGGATCCGGAGCTCGGGCACGTGCTGGCGCAGAATCGCGGTGGCCGCCAGGGCTTCCAAGGTGGGCACGTCGCCGGCGCAGCCGATCACGACGTCGGGCTCGCCGGCATCATTGGACGCCCAGTCCCAGATGCCCAGGCCCCGGGCGCAGTGATCGCCGGCCTGGTCCGGGCTCAGCCAGTCGAAGCACGGTTGCTTGCCGGCCACGATCACGTTGACGTAGTTCTCCGAGGCCAGGCAATGCTCGGCGGTCGAGAGCAGGGTGTTCGTGTCCGGCGGGAAGTAGACCCGGATGACGTCAGCCTTCTTGTTGACGACGTGGTCGACGAAGCCCGGGTCCTGGTGGGAGAACCCGTTGTGGTCCTGCCGCCAGACGTGCGAGGTCAGCAGATAGTTCAACGATGAGATCGGCCGCCGCCAGCCGATGTCCCGGGTCACCTTGAGCCACTTGGCGTGCTGGTTGAACATCGAGTCGACGAGGTGGATGAAGGCCTCGTAGCAGGAGAAGAAGCCGTGCCTGCCGGTCAGCAGGTAGCCCTCGAGCATGCCCTGGCAGGTGTGTTCGGACAAAATCTCGACGACCCTGCCCGACCGCGCCAGATGTTCGTCGGTCGGCAGAATCTCACCCTGCCACACCTTGTCCGTGGTTTCGTACACAGCATCGAGGCGATTGGATGCGGTCTCGTCCGGGCCGACGATCCGGAAATTGTCGGTGTTATCCCGCATCACGTCGAGCAGGTACTTCCCGAGGACTCTGGTCGGCTCGTGCATCGACGCGCCGGGTGCGATCACCGCGACACCCCGTTCCCGGAAGTCGCGCAGCGCCAGCGGTTTGCGCAGCAGGCCGCCGTTCGTGTGCGGGTTGGCGCTCATCCGTCGGTCGCCGACCGGGGCCAGCGCGGAAATCCTGGCATCGACGCGGCCATCGGCGTCGAACAGCTCCTCCGGATGGTAAGACCGCATCCAGTCGGCGAGCAGTTGACGATGTGCGTCGTTCGTGCGGGTTTCGGTGAGTGGCACCTGGTGGGAGCGCCAGGTTCCCTCATACTGCAGGCCGTCGATGATCTTCGGGCCCGTCCAGCCCTTCGGTGTGACCATCAGAATCATCGGCCAGGGCTGCCGCTCGGTGACCCCGTTCACTCGCGCATCTGTCTGGATCTGCCGGATCCGGGCGATGACGGCGTCCATGGTGGCGGCCATGGTCTGGTGCAGGATCATCGGGTCGTCACCCTCGACGGTGAAAACCTCGTGCCCGAAGCCGCGCAGCAGATCTTCGAGTTCCTCGCGGCGGATGCGTGCCGGGATGGTCGGGTTGGCGATCTTGTAGCCGTTCAGGTGCAGGATCGGCAACACCGCGCCGTCGTGGATCGGGTCGAGGAACTTGTTGCCGTGCCACGAGGCAGCCAACGGTCCGGTCTCGAACTCGCCGTCGCCGATCACGGCGGTCACCACCAGGTCAGGGTTGTCGAACGCCGCGCCGTAGGCGTGGGACAGCACGTAGCCGAGTTCGCCACCCTCATGCATCGAGCCGGGTGTTTCCGGGGCGACGTGGCTGGGGATCCCGCCGGGGAAGGAGAACTGCCGGAAGAACTTGCGCAGCCCCTCGGTGTCCTGGGTGATGTGCGGATAGACCTCGCTGTAGGTGCCGTCCAGGTAGGCGCTGGCCACCAATGCCGGTCCGCCATGACCGGGGCCGGCCAGGTAGATCGCGTTGATGTCTTGCTCGCGGATCACCCGGTTCAGGTGCGCATAGATGAAGTTCAGCCCCGGGGTGGTGCCCCAGTGACCGAGCAGTCGTGGTTTGACGTCGTCGGCGACGAGTTCGCGACGCAGCAGGGGGTTGTCGAGCAGGTAGATCTGCCCGACCGCCAGGTAGTTGGCTGCCCGCCACCAAGCGTGGATGTCGGCGAGTTCGGTCGGACTGAGCACCGGCGCTGTTGCGGTACCGACATCATCTGCGGTGCCGGGAACGGCATCGGTGGTAGCGACGGTGCGTTCGACGGTAGCGGTCACTGTGATCCTTACGGTTGACCAGTTTTGACGCGGTGGCACGCTCCGCCGCCGCTTGTCCAGTTTTGGCCGCCTGCCGGTCGATCACCAGGGCATAAGGTCCCCGTTCATCAGATGTTCTTCCAGGTAGCGGCTCAGGCCATCGCCGAGTCCATTTCGCGGATCTCCTTCTTGAGCTCCTTGATCTCGTCCCGGAGGCGTCCGGCCAGCTCGAACTGCAGGTCCTTGGCGGCGGACAGCATCTGCTCGGTCAGCTGCTGGGCCAAACTCACCAACTCCGCGCGAGCCATCCCTGAGGTCTTGTGACCGGCGTAGATACCGGCGGACCCGCCCGGCTCCCCTGCCGCCTTGCGGCCTCGGGAGGAGTTGCGGCCGGATCCGCCGATGGCGACCTGGTCCTCGGCCTCGGCGTAGACCAGGGAAAGGATGTCGTTGATCTTCTTGCGCAGCGGCTGCGGATCCAGCCCGCGTTCCAGGTTGTAGGCCTCCTGCTTGGCCCGCCGGCGGTTGGTCTCGTCGATGGCCAACGCCATCGAGTTGGTGATCCGGTCCGCGTACATGTGCACTTCGCCGTTCACGTTCCGGGCGGCCCGGCCGATCGTCTGGATCAGCGATGTTCCCGACCGCAGGAAGCCCTCCTTGTCCGCGTCCAGAATGGCGACCAGCGAAACCTCGGGCAGGTCGAGACCCTCGCGGAGCAGGTTGATCCCGATCAGCACGTCGTAGTCGCCCAGACGCAACTCCCGCAGCAACTCCACCCGGCGCAGCGTGTCGACCTCGGAATGCAGGTACCGCACCCGGATGCCGAGCTCGAGTAGGTAGTCGGTGAGGTCCTCGGACATCTTCTTGGTCAGCGTGGTCACCAGTACCCGCTCGTCCCGCTCGGCGCGCAACCGGATCTCCGCGACCAGGTCATCGATCTGCCCTGAGGTCGGCTTGATCACGACCTGCGGGTCGATCAGGCCGGTCGGCCGGATGACCTGCTCGACGAACTCGCCGTGCGCGCGGCCGATCTCGTAGGCGCCCGGTGTGGCCGACAGGTAGACCGTCTGGCCGATCCGGGAGGAGAACTCCTCCCAGGTCAACGGCCGGTTGTCCAGCGCGCTGGGCAACCGGAACCCGTGCTCCACCAGGGTGCGCTTACGCGCGGCGTCGCCCTCGTGCATGGCACCTATCTGCGGAACGGTCACGTGGGACTCGTCGATGACCAGCAGGAAGTCCTCGGGGAAGTAGTCGATCAGCGTGGCCGGGGCGGTACCGGCGGGTCGGCCGTCGATGTGCCGCGAATAGTTCTCGATGCCGGAGGTGAAGCCGACCTGACGCATCATTTCCAGGTCGTAGTTGGTCCGCAGCCGGAGCCGCTGCGCCTCCAGTAGCTTGCCCTGCTTGTCGAACTCGGCGAGCCGCTCTTCGAGTTCGCTCTCGATCGCCGCAATCGCCCGTTCCATTCGCTCAGGGCCGGCCACGTAGTGCGTCGCAGGAAAGATCCGCAGTTCCGCAACCTCGCGCTGCACCTCGCCGGTCAGCGGATGCAGATAGTAGAGCCGCTCGATCTCGTCACCGAAGAACTCGATCCGCACCGCCAGTTCCTCGTAGGACGGAATGATCTCCAGGGTGTCCCCGCGCACCCGGAAAGACCCGCGAGTGAATGCGAGATCGTTGCGGGTGTACTGAATGTCGACCAGGGCGCGCAGCAGCGCGTCTCGTTCCATCGTCATCCCGACCTCGACCGGCAGCGAGCGGTCCAGGTAGGACTGCGGGGTACCCAGGCCGTAGATGCAGGACACCGAGGCCACCACGATGACGTCACGGCGGGACAGCAACGACATGGTCGCCGAGTGCCGCAGCCGCTCGACGTCGGAGTTGACCGAGGAATCCTTCTCGATGAATGTGTCGGTCTGCGGGACGTAGGCCTCGGGTTGGTAGTAGTCGTAATAGGACACGAAGTACTCGACGGCGTTGTGCGGGAACAGCTCACGCAGTTCATTGGCCAGTTGGGCGGCCAGCGTCTTGTTCGGGGCCATCACCAGGGTCGGCCGTTGCACCCGCTCGATCAGCCACGCCGTGGTGGCGGACTTACCGGTGCCGGTCGCACCGAGCAGCACGATGTCCTTTTCGCCGTCGATCAGCCGGCGTTCCAGGTCGTCGATGGCGGTGGGCTGATCCCCGGCCGGTTGATAGTCCGAGACGACCTCGAAGTGTCCCGCGGTGCGCGGAATATCACCGACCGGGCGGTGCTCGGAGACGGCGAGGATCGGATGCTCAGTTGCGAAAGCCACGAATCACACGGTACGCGGCACCACCGACAGTGCTGTTTCACCGATCGCCGCGCGGGACGAGGCCCGATCAGCTGATGACCGGCTGCCAACCGGTCTGTGCGGCCCATGCCTGACAGCGAGTCCAGGCGTCGGCCGGCCAGCCCGCTTCGGTCGGCGGGTACGTGCCGGGATCGGGACCGAACTCCACTACCAGCCGACGCTGGACATCGCAATATTCGCGGGCCACCTCGGCGTCGGCGAGCAACCAGTCCCGGAATGCGAGGGCGAAACGCCATCCTGGCTCACCGACGACCCGAACGTGCAGATTGACCGCCCGGCCTGGATCGGCGTTGGCGTGGAGTCGTTTGACGTATCGGCGCGGATCATCGTCCGCCGGATGCGGGGCGTCCCGCCAGATCCCGGGCAGCCCGCTGAAGCCGGCCCGACTGAGCGCGGGACCCAACGAATCGGCCACTTCCATCGAGGCGACGCCCAGTTGGAGATCGATCACGTCCTCGGCGTCCAGTCCCGGGACCGCTGTCGACCCGACATGGTCCAGCGTCATTCCGAGCCGGCCGACCGCTGCCCCCACTCGGGCCAGGAGCCGAGCGGCATCGGTGGACCAGTCCGGATTCGGCGGAACCAGCTGCGGACTGCCCCACGCGGCGCATCGGCCGGCCGCGATGTTGTCCCGCATGACGGCCAGCCGCTCCACCCACAACTCGTCGATGCGCGAGCTCAGGCCTTCCGCCGTGCCGTTGTTCATCAGCCAAGCGTCGGTCAGCGGCCGTCGGACAGCGTCGCTGATCTGAGCCGCGATCCGGGCATGCGCGTCGGCGGCGCTGAGGCCGCGTAACACCAGCCGCTCGACCCGGACCGCTTCGTCGGCGCCCACCCCGATCGCCAGGTGGAACTGAGCAGCCGCGGCCAGAGTCGTCAGCAGCGGAATGTCATTGACCACGATCGCATCGGCGGGTGCTTCGGCGACCAGCTCGACGAAACGCTGCCGGACCAGCGGGTGGGTGATCGCCTCGAGGTCCTTCCGGGCGGCGGGATCGGCGAAAACGATGCCGGCGACCGCGGCCCGGTTCAGGGTGCCGTCAGCCGCGATGACCTCGGCGCCGAACCGGCGTCGGATCGCTGCCAGCCCGGGAGTGCCCGTCGCTACGACCTGGCGGGCGAGTTGATCCGAATCCGCCACGATGGCGCCGTGCTCGCGCAGCAGCCCGGAGACCGTGGACTTCCCGGACCCGATCCCGCCGGTCACCGCCACGATCAGCAATGCGGACCTTCCGATCTTGACGACTCAGGCGTGGATGACAGCTGCACGCCGAGCGTATCGCGGCGCCGAGGTGGCTTGGCAGTGCCGGCCGTGGCTGAAGAACGAGGTGAAGAATCCGCGACGCACGACCGTCACCAGGCTGGTGACGTAGATGGATCCCGGGCGACCGCGACGGTGCCGTCCCTGGCCAGGCTTGCGATCTGTCATGGTTAGCTGATGATCTTGGTGAGTGAGTAGTCGGCGACGGCGGCCAGCGCCGCCGGCAGCCTATCGTCGCTGACGGTCTTGTCGGCCACCACCACGGATAGCGTCCAGGTGTCATAGCCGACAATCAGCAGACCGCCTTGGCGCAGCAGCACCTGCGCCGGGTGACCTTGGATCGATGCCGTCGAAGCCTTCGCGCCATTGCTCTTCTCGGTCTCAGCGGTGGCGCTGATCTGGCCCTGCGCGGCTGCTGCATCGGTGTACTGCGCCAGCAGCAGGGTCACGGCGACGCTGGACTTGTCCGCGGCAACACCGTACTGGCACTTGATCCGGCCGGTCATCTTGCGCTCGGCGTTGGCGACGTCGACAATCCGATTCGTCCCGGCCGGCACACTCACCCCGAGAGCGGTGTTGATCTCGGTGCTGTTCAGGATCTTGGCACAGTCGGCTTTCAGCGGGTCAACGGTGACGATGGGCGCCGCGGGTGTGGTGGTCTCCGACGACGACGAGGACTCAGCAGTACTCGCTGCGGATGAATTCGGGGATGCGGTTCCGGATTCGGTGCCCGACTGCAGTGGACCGACCGTCACGCCCGAGGTACCCGCCGGGGTACCGGACGCAGCGGCGGTTTCGGTCACGATCACTGTCGTGGTGGCGGCGTTCTTCGAAGCACAACCCGCGAGGGTCGGCGTGAGCAGTAGCCCGGCCGCGGTCAGAACAAGAATTGCCCGTGTCATTCGCATGGTCCAACGGTAGCCACCCAGGTCGTCGGATCGGCCTGGGCACGCCGAGCGGGACCACGCCGAAGTGTTGCGTGACACAGCATCTCGGGCACTCGGCTGCTCGGTCAGTCGACGAACACCGGCGGCCATCGACTCGCCCGCCGAACGGCCGGTGGCCCGGGCCGCAAAATACGCGACTCGGGCCACCGGCCGGGAAAACCGGAAAGGATCAGCTTCCGGCGAGCTTCTCCTTGAGTGCTGCCAACTGCTCGTCGTTGACCAATGAACCCGAAGGTGCGGAGCTGACGGCGGCGGCCCCGGCCTCGACATCGCCGGTGGACGAGGAGTAGTTGCTCGGCTCGGCGGCGGCAGCGTCGGCGGCCTGCGCCGTTGCGACCTGCTTGAGGTGCGCGGCGTAGACGGTCTGGGCGTCGGCGTACTGCTTCTCCCAGGCTTCCCGCTGCACTTCGAAGCCCTCGAGCCATTCGCCCGTGGCCACGTCGAAGCCCTCCGGCGGCAGGAAGTTGCCCTGCTCGTCGTAGTGATCCACGACGCCGTACTGCGCACGGACCTCGTCGAACTCGGTCTCGGGGGTGATGCCCTCGTTGGCCTGCTTGAGCGACAGCGAGATTCGGCGACGCTCCAGGTCGATGTCGATGACGCGAACAAAGATCTCGTCGTCGACGGTGACAACCTGCTCCGGGATCTCCACGTGGCGGCCGGCCAGCTCGGAGATGTGCACCAGACCCTCGATGCCGTCGTAGACGCGGACGAACGCACCGAACGGAACCAGCTTGGTGACCCGACCCGGGACGACCTGGCCGATGGCGTGGGTCCGGGCGAAGTGACGCCACGGGTCTTCCTGCGTCGCCTTGAGCGACAGCGACACGCGCTCGCGCTCCATGTCCACGTCGAGCACCTCGACGGTGACCTCCTGGCCCACCTCGACGACCTCGGACGGGTGATCGATGTGCTTCCAGGACAGTTCGGACACGTGCACCAGGCCGTCCACGCCGCCGAGATCGACGAACGCGCCGAAGTTGACGATCGAGGAAACGACGCCCTTGCGGACCTGGCCCTTGCCGAGCTGGTTGAGGAATTCGCTGCGAACTTCGGACTGGGTCTGCTCGAGCCACTGACGGCGGGACAGCACCACGTTGTTGCGGTTCTTGTCGAGCTCGATGATCTTGGCGTCCAGGACCCGGCCGACATAGGGCAGCAGGTCGCGCACGCGGCGCATCTCGACGAGCGAGGCGGGCAGGAAGCCGCGCAGGCCGATGTCGAGGATCAGGCCGCCCTTGACGACCTCGATGACGGTGCCGGAAACAACGCCGTCCTCTTCCTTGACCTTCTCGATGGTGCCCCAGGCGCGCTCGTACTGCGCGCGCTTCTTGGACAGGATCAGCCGGCCTTCTTTGTCTTCCTTCTGCAGGACGAGGGCCTCGACGTGCTCGCCGACCTGGACGACCTCGCTCGGGTCGACATCGTGCTTGATGGACAGTTCGCGGGAGGGGATGACACCCTCGGTTTTGTAGCCGATGTCCAGCAGGACCTCGTCACGATCGACCTTGACAATGATGCCTTCGACGATGTCGCCGTCATTGAAGTACTTGATGGTGAGATCTACTGCTGCGAGGAAATCCTCGGCCGACCCGATGTCGTTGATGGCGACTTGCGGGGCGGTACGGGTAGGTGCGGACATGTGTTGGGTTGCTCCGGAGTGGACTTGGGGGTCTGTCACCAGGGTGGTGACATGGACGGACGCCGATGAATCTGCTTTTCCAGCCAGGGATTTCGATCTGACTCGATCCAACTGACCTAACAGCAGGGCGGCCTACTCCATACAGAGGCAGCACAGACCCACAGCGCGTTCGTCAGAATACCCTGTGTGCCCGGGGCGAGGTCAAATGCGCCGCGCCCGTGGAGCCGCCGCCGGCGCGCGGAGTAG
Organism: Mycobacteriales bacterium; assembly: GCA_038245175.1. Classification (GTDB taxonomy): domain Bacteria; phylum Actinomycetota; class Actinomycetes; order Mycobacteriales; family Nakamurellaceae; genus Nakamurella. The sequence goes on from JBBRSR010000006.1 coordinate 33,488, forward strand.
CGGCCTACAGTCGAGCCGGTGTCCGCAAGCGAGAAAACGACGGTGCCCAGCGCGCCACCACACACTACCGAGGCCATTCTCGGGGTTACCCGGCCGTCGAAACGGCCGGCGGACACCGATGAATCGCGCCGGGCGAATCGCCGCTGGTGGGACGCCGATGCGGATGCCTACCACGGCGAGCACGGCGAATTCCTGGGCGAGGCCGACTTCGTCTGGTGCCCGGAGCGGCTGCGCGAGGAAGATGCCGAATTGCTCGGGCCGGTCGCCGGCCGCCGGATTCTGGAGGTCGGCTGCGGATCGGCGCCGTGCTCGAGATGGCTGCGGACACGTGGGGCCGACGTCGTGGCCTTCGATCTGTCGGCGGGCATGCTCGCCCACGCCGTCGCGGCGGCCGGCCGAACCCGAATCGTCGTGCCGTTGGTACAAGCGGACGCGCTTGCCCTGCCGTTCGCCGATGATTCATTCGACCTGGCCTGCTCGGCTTTCGGGGCGGTGCCGTTCGTCGCCGATTCGGCGGGCCTGATGGCCGAGGTGGCGCGGGTACTGCGGCCCGGCGGCCGCTGGGTCTTCTCCGTCACCCATCCGATGCGCTGGGTGTTCATTGATGACCCCGGCCCCGCTGGCCTGACCGCGGTGCAGTCGTACTTCGACCGGAATCCCTACGTGGAGGTGGACACCGAAGGGGTGCCGGCCTACGTGGAGCATCACCGGACCATGGGCGATCGGGTACGGGAGATCGTCGGTGCCGGATTCACCCTCGTCGACCTCGTCGAACCGGCCTGGCCCGAGGATTTCGACGAGGTGTGGGGCCAGTGGTCGCGCACCCGCGGCGAGATCTTTCCGGGGACGGCGATCTTCGTGTGCGAGCTGGCGTAGGTCTGGGCGGGCCCGGCGGGCCGTTGGACAAATAGTCGAATCCTGGTTGGTAGTCCGACCAGGATTCGACTATTCAGCGGTGATCGGGACGGTGAGGCACGGGATCAGCCGCCGGGCCCGACCAGAACTGCTTTCCACTCGCTGACGAAGACTGGGGTGACCGACGATCGGTTCAGCTCGGCGGTGCCGGAAACGCCGACGTTCGATGTCCAGGTCACCGTCCAGGTGGCCTGGGCGGTGACCGGCCAGGTGCCGGTGTCGTTGGTCCGGTCGGCCAGCGAACGCCAGTGGAACACGTAGGCGCAGGTCCCCGGTGCTTTCGGTGACTTGATCCGGATGTTGGCCTGGTGACCGGGATCGATTCCGGCGCCTTCGCAGCTGAACGGGGCCGACAGCATCCCGGGCTTGTCCAGCGAGACCGGTTCGCCCATTGCCCAGGTCACCGACGTCAACGTCGCCGTCGCGGTCACCGATACCGCTCCCGCAGTGGCCGTGGCGGTCAGCGGTCCCGGATCCGTGACCCACAGATACGTCCACATACTGACCGCCAGCCTGGTCGGATCCGGCCCGAACTTGCTGTCCGGTGCGGGGATGGTCAGCAGCGACAGTGCTTGCTGGGCGACGATCGCCGGGTCCACCGGCGGCGGCGCAGCACCCGACGCAAGGAAGTAGGGCACCAGGTTGGTGATTGTCGCTATGCCAGACCACTTGCACCACTTATTGACGACTGAGCCCTCAGTCGACGTGTGCCCACCCCAATAGGCCGCGCCCTCGACAGGCTGAGGATCGACCGCCTTCGTCCAGCACGTACCCTCCGGAAGATCCTCGAACGCCACCGGGGCAGCACCGGCGCCGGTATCCGATCCACCGGCGCCGGAACCGCCGCCACCCGCGGATCCGGAGAGTTTAACCCCTAGTCCACACCACATGTCAGTACATTCAACTGCAACGATGCCCGGGGTCGGAGCATCAGCCGCGAAAGCAACCGCAGGTGTGAGTACCAGAACACCCAGGACCGCAAGGCTCAAGATTGCTCGATTCAACATGTCGTCTGGTAGTCATCGGTTACAACGGTGACGAGCCACTGATCGCCGACGTAATTGCCGACCTGCACCGTTGACGGGTGCCGGAAATACGAGCCGGGAGCGTTCGGGGCCTTGATCGATTTGCCGTTCTTGTCCACGAGTTCAACAGCGGTCGCGTCGACGCAGACAGTAAGCGTGATCAGCGCCGGCTCTACTGCTGATACCTTCGGCTCAATTCCATGGGTTCCCGCTGCCGAGCCTACGGATGCTAGCTGCGCCAAAGAATTCAACGCCTTTTGAGCTGCGGGATCGGCAGCGTAAGTCCGTACCTGTGCGGTCCAGTCGCTACCCGGATCAGGTGCAGCTTCGTCAAGTATCCGGACGTACCCGGTGTAGGCCGCGATCGCGGCTTGGGCATCCGCGATCTGCGCATCGGTGAGATCGAGGCCGGACCACGGCGTTGAGGACTCGGCGACCGAGGTACTCGACAACTCCACCGAGCTCGCCGAGGTTGTGCTCGTTGACGACTCCGAAACAGTAGACGACGTCGTACTCGCCAACGCCGTCGCGCTGCCCGAGGTGATCTCCACCGTGTCAGCGCTCGTCGGTGTGGTGTCCGGCGTGGACGTGCAACCCGCCAGCAACGCCCCCGCAGCGATGACCGCGATGATCGCCGAACGTCTCATGCAGCCCCCGCATGCTGAAGTTGCATCACCGACGTCGTGAATGCATCCGGGCAGACCGCCCAGTCATTGCGGGGACTTTACCGTTCCCGGCGGCAACGCGACGACAGTTGTGCACATCGGCGGATACACCGCACCGACGCTCAGCTGCAGCGCGAACGCAGCGGCGTCAGTACTGGGTCGGCGGGTACTGCCCGCCGTACTGCCCGCCATACGGCGGTCCCGGGTACTGCTGGCCGGCCCGAGCCTGGGCTTCCCGAAGCTGCCGGGTAACGGGCCACTCCTTGAAGCAGAAGACCAGAATCATCACGATGTCCACCACCGGGACGAACAGGATCAGGATCCACCAGCGCGAGTAACCGGCCCGGCTGATCACATTCGTGTAGGCCGTCACCATGACGACGAACAGCAGTGCGAAGACGACGATCAAGGCGACCAAGGCGCCGGTGGACAAATCTGAGAAGTTGTAAACCCTGTTCATGGTGCGCTCACTCTTTCCCGAGGCGTACTCGATGGCACCGGCACGCAACGCTGCTTCCCGGGAGATTAGCGCGGTTTGGTCGATTAACCCGGCAACGGCTCTCCGTCCTGGTGAAGCATCCATCACGGGCCGGGGAACTTGTTGAGCGGACCTCGCTCCCCGCCAACCCGAACACCGAAACACCGAAACACCGAAACCAACTTCAGTGCGCGGCATCCTGCCAGCTGGCGCCCACGCCGACGGACACATCCAGCGGAACCGACAACGGGTAGGCGCCGGCCATCTCTTCGCGCAGTACGTCACTGATTGCTGCGCGCTCCCCCGTCGCGACTTCGCAGACCAGTTCGTCGTGGACCTGCAGCAGCAGTCGCGACCGTAGGCCTTCGGCCTGGATCCGGGCGTGCACCCGAAGCATCGCCACCTTGATGATGTCCGCGGCACTGCCCTGGATCGGCGCGTTGAGGGCGTTGCGTTCGGCCAGCTCCCGCCGTTGCCGATTGTCGCTGGTCAAGTCGGGGAGGTAGCGGCGCCGACCGAGCAGGGTCTCGGTGTACCCATCGATCCGGGCCTGGTCGACCACCCGCCGCAAGTAATCGCGGACCCCCCCGAAGCGGTTGAAGTAGGCGTCCATCTGGGCCTGGGCTTCCTCGCGGCTGATCTTGAGCTGCCCGGACAGGCCGAAAGCGGAGAGCCCGTAGACCAACCCGTACGACATCGCCTTGACCCGACGTCGCATATCGGCCGTGACGCTGCCCAGCGGCACGCCGAACGCCTGCGCGCCGACATAGGTGTGCAGGTCCTCGCCCGAGCGGAAGGCCTCGATCAGCCCCGCGTCCCCGGACAGGTGCGCCATGATCCGCATCTCGATCTGCGAATAGTCCGCGGTGACCAGACTCTCGTAGCCGGGGCCGGCCACGAACACGCCGCGGATCCGGCGACCTTCATCGGTCCGGACCGGGATGTTCTGCAGGTTGGGCTCGGTGGACGAGAGTCGCCCGGTGGTGGCGATCGTCTGCTGGAAGGTCGTGTGAATCCGGCCGTCGTCGCCGATCGACTTGAGCAGTCCGTCGACCGTGGTCCGTAGCTTGGTCACGTCGCGGTGCCGAAGCAGATGGGTCAGGAACGGGTGTGGGCTCTGCTCGTGCAGGGCCGCCAGCGCGTCCGCGTCGGTGGTGTACCCGGTCTTCGTCCGCTTGGTCTTGGGCATGTTCAGCTCTTCGAAGAGCACGACCTGCAACTGTTTCGGCGAGCCCAGGTTGACCTCCCGGCCGATCGCCGCGTAGGCCAACGCCGCCGCGCTGGTCGCCTCCGCGGAGAAGTCCGACTGCAACTCGATCAGCCCGTCGTAGTCCACCGCGATACCGGTGCGCTCGATCTCACCGAGCACCTCGGTCAGCGGGAGTTCCAACTCGGAGAGCAGCCGGGTCTGACCGAACTCTTCGAGCTGGGCCCGCAGCGCGGCGTCCAACTCCAGCACGGCCAGGGCGCGCAGCATGTCGTCGTCGTCGTCCGGGCCATCGTCCAGCAGCGAGAGTTGGGCCTCCTCGGGCTTCTCCGCCGCCAGCGTCCGGTGCAGGTACCGCTGGACCAGATCGCCGAGGTCGAAGGTGCGCTGCCCGGGGAGGGCCAGGTAGGCGGCCAGCGCAGTGTCGCTGCCGATACCGCGCAACTGCCAGCCGCGTCCGGCCAGCACATTGGTCGCCATTTTCACGTCGTGGCCGACCTTGATCGCGGCCGGGTCGGCCAGCCAATCCGCCACTGCGGCGTCGTCATCAGGGGAAACAGTCTCCACGTCGATGGCAGCGGCGCTGCCGTCGGCGACGGCGATCGACAGCAGCCGGGTGTCGCCGGCACCGAGCACCCAACTGCCGCGCACCCAGAGTCCGGCCCGCCGGCCGACGGCATGCGCCGTCAGCCACGCCCGAACCGTGCCCGGCGCCAACCGACCGCCGGAGATCCGGAACTTTTCGTTACTGGTGACGTCGGTCTGCTCGAAGATGGTCAACAGCCGCTCGCGGAGCACCCGGAATTGCAGCTGGTCGAAGATGTCGTGCACGGCGTCCCGGTCATACGGCTGGCTGACCAGGTCGATCAGCGGATCGACCTGCAGCGGAACATCGCGGACCAACTCGGTGAGCCTGCGGTTGAGCAATACGTGCGGCAGCGCCTCGCGCAACGCGATGCCGACCTTGCCGCCGACTTCGTCCACCCGGTCCACCAGCATCGCCAGCGAGCCGAAATCGTGGATCCATCTGGTCGCGGTCTTCTCGCCGACGCCGGGAATGCCGGGCAGGTTGTCCGACGGGTCGCCCCGCAGCGCGGCGAAATCCGGATACTGATTCGGCGAGAGCCCATACTTGGCCAGCACCGATTCCGGGGTGAACCGGGTCAGCTCGGACACACCCTTGATCGGGTACAGCACGGTGACGTCCGGGGTGACGAGCTGGATGGCGTCGCGGTCGCCGGTGCAGATCTGCACCGACATGCCCTGGGCCGTTGCCTGAGTGGTCAAGGTGGCGATGATGTCGTCGGCTTCGAAGTTCTCCGCGGTCAGGGTGGGGATCCGCAGCGCGCCCAACACCTCCTTGAGCAGCTCGACCTGGCCCTTGAACTCGTTCGGCGAGGTGCTCCGATTCGCCTTGTAGTCGGTGAACTCCGCACTGCGCCAGGTCTGCCGGGAGAGGTCGAACGCGACCGCAACGTGCGTCGGCCGTTCGTCGCGGAGCAGGTTGATCAGCATCGAGGTGAAGCCGTACACCGCGTTGGTGTGCTGGCCGCTCGTCGTGGAGAATTTCTCGGCCGGCAGCGCGAAGAACGCCCGGTAGGCCAGCGAGTGACCGTCCAGCAGCAGCAGCTTGGGCTTGACACCGCTCGCGGCAGCGGCGACCGACGACGGAACGGACACGGTGGGAGCACTCACGGGTCGAGTCTAAGGTCGGGGTCTGACACTCTTGTCCAGCACTGTTCCGCAGGCTGCTATCCGCGGACTCCGCTCGCCTACCGACAAGGACCCCGATGACCGCTTCAGCGTTGAACAGCGAACTCACCACCAGGATGGGAATCGAAATCACCGAGCAGACCGCCGAGCGCTTCGTCGGCACGATGCCGGTCGAGGGCAACCGCCAGCCCTACGGGTTGCTCCATGGCGGCGCCAGCGCCGTACTGGCGGAGACCCTGGGCTCCCTGCACGCCTACGAAGTGGGGCCGCCGGGACGCCTGCCGGTCGGCATCGAACTGAACTGCACCCACCATCGATCCGCGGTTTCCGGCCTGGTCACCGGGGTGTGCACGCCGATTCACCGGGGACGGACGATGGCCACCTTCGACATCGTGATCAGCGACGACCGCGGGCGCCGGATCTGCAGCTCCCGGCTGACCTGTACGTACATCGACGCCGGCCGCACCCCGCAGGGCGCGACCGACGCCGGCTGATCAGCGGCTCACCTGTTCCAATATCTCCAGCACATGCTGGTACTGCCGGCCGGTGGCCCTGGTCATGCCCAGTTCGCAGGTCCGGTTGCAGGATGCGTAAGCCGCGTAGTCGCCGGCCATCACCTCCGCGGCCTCCGCCCTGGTCGCCGACTCGGTCAGCTCGGGATGCAACAGCCCCCGATCGCCGGCGAATCCGCAGCATCCCCAGTCGGCCGGCACATCGACCTGCTCGGCGGCCGCCCTGGCCACCGTCATCAGCGAGTCGTTGAGGCCCATCCGGGTGGACGAGCAGGTCGGGTGCAGCGCCAGCGAAGCCAATGGCGCGATCACCGTCAGCCGGTCCAGGACGTTGCGCCGAACGAACTCGACACTGTCGACGAAGGTCAATGCGGGGTGTGGGCCGCCGGCGGCCGCCGAGTTCTCCAGCATCTGCCGCAAACCTTCGGTGCACGACGAGGCGTCGCAGACGATCGGAATGGCGCCGTCGCCACTGGCGCGACGCAGCGATCGGAGGACCCGGTCGGTCATCTCCGCGTACCCCCCGGCCAGGCCCTTGGACTTCCACGGCGTTCCGCAGCACAGGTCGGGCAGATCGTCCGGGTAGCGGAGTTCGACACCGGCCCGTTCGCACAGCGCGACGAACGCATCGGCGACCCCGGGGCCCGCATCGCTCGGACCGAACATGGTCCCGACACAGGCGGTGAAGTACACCGCATCCGCGGACGGCTGGTGATCCGTGGCCGGCGTACTGCCGTGGCCGGCCACCCCCTTCTTCCGGGCGAGTCCACCGCGCGGCAACTCCGCTGACCACAACGGCAGCACGTCCGGATCGATGACCCGCCGGCCCAGTGTGTTGGCCCCGACAACGAGCGGTGTGGGTAGCGCGGCGGCCACACTCAGCGCCAGCGACGCTGCCCTCGTGGTCGCGTTCCAATGTTTGGCGGCGGTCAGCCAGCCCTGCTTCGCCAGCCGTCCGGCCTGGTCCTTGCGTAGCCGTTTGACCAGATCGCCGGTGTTGATCAGGACCGGACACGCGGTCTGGCACATGCCGTCGACGGCACAGGTGTCGACGGCGTCGTACTGATACTCGCGGTCCAGTTCGGCGACCAGTTCGACGTCACCAGCCAGCCGGGCACGTTCGGTCTCCCGGCGCAACACGATCCGCTGCCGCGGTGTGGTGGTGAGGTCCTTGCTCGGGCAGACCGGCTCGCAGTAACCGCATTCGACACACCGATCGACCTCGTCCTCGACGGTCGGCGCCGCCTTCAGATGCTGGAGGTGACCGTTCGGATCATCGGTCAGCAGCACGCCGGGGTTGAGCACGTTGCCCGGATCACACAGCCGTTTGACCTCGCGCATCACCTCGTAGAGTTCGTCGCCGTACTGCCGGCGAACGTAGGGCGCCATCACCCGGCCGGTGCCGTGTTCGGCCTTGAGATTTCCGCCCTGACCGAGGACCAGTTCGACCAGATCCTCGGTGAAATCGACGAATCGACCCAAGGAGTCCGGGCCGCCCAGGTGCTCGGTGAGCATGAAATGGATGTTGCCGTCCTTGGCATGCCCGAAGATGACGCTGTCCCGGTAGTCGTGCTTGGCGAAGAGGCCGGTCAGCCGTTCGCAGGTCTCGAGCAGCGCCGGCACCGGGACGACGATGTCTTCGAGCAGCGCCGTGGTTCCGGACGGCCGGGCACCGGCGATGGTCGCGTAGAGCCCCTTTCGGACATGCCACAGTCCCTTCCGGGCCCGGGGCTCCGCGGTGAGTTCCACCGGGTTGGCCAGTGGCAGCGCACGCAACACCGGCTGGGCAGCGGCGCTGAGTTCGGCCACCTCGTCGAGCGAGGCCGCCTGATACTCGACCAGTAACGCCGCGTGCCGGTCGACGGCGATCCGGCGTAGCACCGCGTCGGCCTGCGGGTCGACTTGGCCGACCCGCAACGACGCGGCGTCGAGCAGCTCGATGGTTGCCGGACCCGTCTGGACGAGTGCGGGCAGCGAGCCGGTTGCGTGCCGGAGGTCGTCGAATACCAGCAGGCCGGTCATCGCGTGTTTCAGCAGCGGCACGGTGCGCATGGTCACCGCGGCGACGAAGGCCAGGGTGCCCTCGCTGCCGACCACCAGGTGGGTGAGGATGTCGACCGGCCGGTGGTAGTCCAGGAACGAGTTGAGCCCGTAGCCCATGGTGTTTTTCATCGAAAACTGTTGCTGCAGTTGAGATACCGACTGCGCGTTGGCGGTCACCCGATCGCGCAGGCGAGCCAGTCCGGCGTACAGTTCGGGCTCGGCCGAGCGCAGGGCCTGGTCGGCGTCGGGTGCGCCGGTGTCCAGCACCGTGCCGCTGGGCAGCACCAGGACCAGCGAATCGATGGTGTTGTACGTGTTCTGGACGGTGCCGCAGGCCATCCCACTGGAATTGTTGGCCACCACTCCGCCCAGCGTGCAGGCGATTTCACTGGCCGGGTCAGGCCCGAGCTTGCGCCCGTAAACGGCCAGCCTGGCGTTGACCTGGCGTACCGTCGCGCCGGGTCCGATCCGGATGCGGGCCCCGTTGTCCAGGACCTCGATCTCCCGGAAATGCCGGCGTGTGTCGGCCAGCACCCCGTCCGTCACGGCCTGACCGCTCAGGCTCGTCCCGCCCGAGCGAAAGGTCAACGGAGTCCCCTGGGCGGCGCAGGCCGCGAACAGCCGACCTACCTCCCCGGCATTCTCCGGGGTCACCACCGCGCTGGGGGTCATCACGAAATGCGAGGCGTCGTGGGCCATGCCGAGTCGATCGGTGGCTCGGCTGCGGACCCGACCGGAACCCGGCAGCGCGGCCGTCAGTGCCGCGAGCAGCGCCGGCGCCGGCGTCGGCAGGGTTCGGGTCACTGGACCACCATCCAGCCCAGCACGGGCGTGGACTGCAGGTATACCAGCACGCAGATCGCCAGCAGCAGCAGAACGGACCATTTGGCCACGCTACGCAGCAGGTCGCTCTCCTTGCCTTCCATACCCACCACCGCCGCCGCGATGGCGAGGTTCTGCGGGGACAGCATCTTGCCGACCACGCCACCGGAGGTGTTCGCCGCAGCCAGCAGGAACGGACTGATCCCGGTCTTCTGTGCAGCGGTCACCTGGAGCAGCCCGAACAGCGAGTTCGCCGAGGTGTCCGAACCGGTCACGGCGACGCCGATCCAGCCGACCACCGGGGAGAGGAAGGCGAAGAAACCGCCCGTCGCGGCGAGGGCGAGACCCAGGGTGACAGTCTGGCCGGAAAAGTTCATCACGTAGGCCAGGGCGAGTACCGATACGACGGTCACGATCGTCCAGCGGAACTTCTTGACGACGCCGCCCAGGGCGCCCAGCGCGTCCCGTGGATTGACCCGCAGGATCAGCGCGGTGATGACCGCCGCGATGACCAGTACGGTACCGCCGGCGGTGAACAGGTTGAAGTTGAACGTGGCCGCCGACAGTGGCTTGCCCGAACTGCTGAGCACCTTCAGGCCCGGCCAGGCGAAGGTCCAGCCGGAGTTCTTGTCCAGGAAGGTCTTCAGCGGTCCGAAGGAGGTAGCGGTGAAGAGCAGCACGATCACCAGATAGGGCGCGAAGGCCAGCAGTGCTTCACCACGGCCGACCGGCTCCGAACCGGTCGACCCGGTGCCCGTCGCCGAGCCGTTGCCGCCGCGACCGCGTCCGGCACCGACCGGTGCCATCGAGCGGGCCGTCGAAGTTGAGACCGAAGTGGTCACGGAAGTGCTGACCGGCGCAGGTTGCCAGACCCGCAAGAGAATGACCAAGGCGATAGCCCCGACCATCGCGGCGACGATGTCGGCCACCTGGTAGGAGATGAAGTTGGCGGTGACGAACTGCGCGATGCCGAAGGACAGGCCACCGACCAGCGCCGCCTGCCAGGTCTGCCGGATGCCGCGCATCCCGTCAACCATGAAGACCAGGATGAAGGGTACGAAGACGGCGAGGATGGGCGTCTGCCGGCCGACCATCGCGCCGAGCATGTCGGGATCGAGTCCGGTGATCCGGCCCAGGGTGGTGATCGGCACCGCGATCGCACCGAAGGCGACCGGTGCGGTGTTGGCGACCAGCGCGACACCTGCGGCCTTCATCGGTTTGATGCCGACGGCGATCAGCATGACGGCGGTCACCGCGACCGGCGTGCCGAAGCCGGCGAGGGCCTCGAGCAGGGCGCCGAAGCAGAATGCGATGAGGATCGCCTGGACCCTTTGGTCGCTGGACAGCGACTCGAAGGATCGCCGCAGCACGATGTCGTAGCCGGTCATCTCGGTCATCCGGAACACCCAGATGGCCGCCAGGACGATGAAGATGATCGGGAACAGCCCGAACGCCGCGCCTTCGGTGCCGGAGAGCAGGGCCTGACCGAGTGGCATCTTGAATGCGACGACGGCGATGAGCAGAGCGACGGCCAGCGATGCGAGCGCAGCCTGCCAGGCCTTCCATCGAAGTGCGCCGAGCAGAACGAACAGTGTCAACAACGGCACTGCGGCGCATAGCGCTGATAACACCAGGGATCCGGCGACCGGATCGGCTACTTGCTGGAACATCGACTCTCCTTTGAGTATGGGCGGTTCACTATTTGTATGGCATGTGTACTTGTCTGTCAAGAGCTACAGTAGATTTGCCATACACTTGACCGATTCACTCATGGTCATGGCGAAGGTCGGGTCAAATGAAGGGTCTGAAGACCATTTCTGTGGTCGATGCGTTGGCCGCATCGCTACGCGATCGCGTTCTGGACGGCGACATCGGGTCCGGCGTCGGGTTGACCGAGGCCGAGATCAGCGAGGAATACGCGGTATCGCGGCCGACAGCCAAGACCGCGATCAGCCTTTTGGTCCAGGCCGGACTGCTTCGCCGGGAGGCACACAAGTCTGCCTATGTCCCGAGATTGACCGGGGTGGACGTCGACGACCTATTCCTGGTCCGGATCCCGCTGGAGGTCGAGGTGGTTCGTCGGGTCGCGGCGGCCGCGGTGCCGCCGGGCGCCTACGACGCCGTTCATGATCTCGCGGCGGTCGCCCTCGATGGCGCACGGAGCGTGTTCGTCGAGGCCGACCTGCGTTTTCACCGGACCCTGGTCGAGTCGATCAAGAGCCCGCGGTTGTCCAGGCTCTATGCGGAGCTCTCCGGTGAGATTCATCTGCTGATGGTGCAGACCAGCCACACGCTCGGCCGCGATCGGATCGTCGGCGAGCACGCGGGCATTCTCGATGCGCTGCGCGCCGGCGACGCGGACAAGGCGGCGAAGCTGATGCAGGAACATCTCGAGGGCGCGCGGGCGACCCTGTCCGGTCAGCTGAACAGCTAGCATCTGACGGTGGAAACCGGATTCGATTCGGCCGGCAGGATATTGCTGGCGGGCTTGGATCGATTGCTGCCGGGACGCATCGTCGGGTGCTACCTGGTCGGGTCGTCGGCGCTGGCGGGCTACCGCCCCGGTCGGAGCGACGTGGATTTCATCGCAGTGGTGGGCGGCCCGCCGTTTGGTTCCGATGTACGACGACTGCGGTTGCAGCACTTCGCCACCGGACTACGGATCGCCCTGCGCAACGTGGGCCACGGGCAGTCGCCGTTCACCGGCACGTGCAACGGCGTTTTCGTCAGGGCTGCCGATCTGTCGCAGCCGGTCTCGACGATCGTGCCCATTGCCTCGCAGACCGGGCACATCTGGACCGTCGGCCAGGGATTCGATCTGAATCCAGTGGTCTGGAAGGTGCTGGCCGAGCGCGGTATAGCGATACGCGGGCCGTCTCCGGACACCTTGGAATTGGATCCGGAACCCGATCTGCTCCGACTGTGGAATCTGCAGAACCTGGAAAGCTATTGGCGCCCATGGGCGTTGCGTCTGCTGGCCGGGCCGAGCATGGAGTTTCGCCGGCAGCCCAGGGCGCTGTGCGCCTGGGGAGTGCTGGGCGCTCCCCGGTCCCATCACACCATCGCCACCGGTGAGGTGATCTCGAAGGAAGCAGCGGGAATATACGCGCTGCAGGCCTTCGACCCTCAGTGGCATCCACTCATTCTCGACGCGCTGGCATGGCGGCGCCGCGAAGTCGGCAACCGGCTGCACCGCACCCGAAACCGAGCCAGGCAGACCGCGGAGTTCACCTTGGAGGTTGTCGACTCGGCGCATTCGCTCTGATCGCCGGGTCCGCTCTGACCGCCGGCCGGGCGACCCGAAAGTCTCCCGCGGCTCCGTCCGCGCGCGGAGTCAGGCAACGCCGAGGTAGGCCTCCTTGACCGATGGGTCGGCCAACATCTCGGGTCCGCTGCCGGACTTGATCACTTCACCGGTCTCCAGGATGTACGCGCGCGCCGACCTGGACAGCGCCTGCTGGGCATTTTGCTCGACCAGCAGAATCGTCGTGCCCAGCGCATTGATCTCCGAAATGATCCGGAAGATCTGCTGGATGATCATCGGGGCCAGGCCCATCGACGGCTCGTCGAGCAGCAGCAGCCGCGGCCGGGCCATCAGCGCCCGGCCGATGGCGACCATCTGCTGCTCGCCGCCGGACATCGTGCCGCCGACCTGCGTACGACGCTCGGCCAACCGGGGGAACAGCCCGAACACCCTGTCCAGCGTTTCCTGGTAAGTGGCCTTGGACTCGAACTTGCGGGCGTAGCAGCCCATGTCCAGGTTCTCCTGGACGGTCATCCCGGGGAAGACACCGCGACCTTCCGGCGCCTGGACGATGCCGGCCAGCACCCGCAGGTGGGCCTTCATCTTGGTGATGTCCTTGCCGTCGAACATGACCTTGCCGCTGGTCACCGGGCGGATACCGGAGACCGCCCGCATGGTGGTGGTCTTACCGGCGCCGTTGGCCCCGATCAGGGTGACCAACTCCCCCTCCTGAACGGTCAGCGAAATCCCGTGTAGCGCTTCAATGCGGCCGTATCCGACGACCAGGTTGGAGATCTCAAGCAAGGGCATCGTCGGGCACTCCCAGATAAGCGGCGATGACCGCCGGGTTGTCCCGGATCTCAGCGGGCTGGCCTTCGGCGATCTTCTTGCCGAATTCGAGCACCACCAGCCGGTCGGTCACGCCCATGACCAGGCGCATGTCATGTTCGATCAGCAACACGGTATAGCCGTCGGACCGGATCTTGCGGATCAGATCCATCAGGGCAGCCTTCTCGCTGGGATTGAACCCGGCAGCCGGCTCGTCCAGGCAGAGCAGTTTCGGCTCGGTAGCCAGGGCTCTGGCGATCTCCAGTCGGCGCTGGTCGCCGTATGGCAGGTTGCGCGCCTTCTCGGTGGCCCGGGCTCCGACGCCGACGAACTCCAGGAGAGCCATCCCGCGTTCCACCGCGTCGAGCTCTTCCGCCCGATGTCGCCGCGAGCGGAACAACGCACCGGGCACCGACGTCCGGTGCCGCGCATCGGTGCCGACGACGACGTTCTCCAGTGCCGTCATCTCGCCGAAGAGCCGAATGTTCTGGAAGGTCCTGGCGATGCCGCGGCGGGTGATTTGGTTCCGCTTGAGCTTGCCCAGCTTCTTTCCGTCGAACACCACCGACCCGGACGTCGGCCGGTAGACACCGGTCATCGCGTTGAAGCAGGTGGTCTTTCCGGCGCCGTTGGGACCGATCAGACCGAGGATCTCACCACGCTTGATGTCAAAGGTGACGGTGTCCAGCGCCACCAGGCCACCGAACTTCATCGTCACCTGATCCATCACCAGGAGCGGTTCTCCGAGCTGGGTCCGGACGTCGCGCTGCGGGGCGACCATCTCGGCGACGATCTCCGGGTCGGCCATCCGCGGATCGATGGCCGACAGGTCGATCGGCGGCTCGGTCAGAACGGTCTCGTCCTCGAGCGTCATCATCGAAGCGTCGTCCGGGCCCTTGTGGGCTTCGTAGAACTCGGCGCCGGCCGGTACGCCTTCGGCCGGTTCGGAACCCGTCAGGTCGTCGCGACTCATGTGGTCACCTTCGTCGTCGTATCAGCCGCGCCGCCGACCGGGGGCTTGACCACACGATAGAACTGCCTGCCGTGCGCCAACAGCTTCTGCCGAACGGGGAGCAGGCCCTGCGGGCGGAAGATCATCAGGACCATCAGTGCGAGCCCGAAGAACAGGTACTTGTAGTCGCCCAGCGACTGGTCGCCGACCTTGAACGACTGCAGCCGATAGGGCAGGTAGACGATGATGAAGGCACCGAGGATGACGCCGAGCTTGTTGCCCTGGCCACCCAGCACCACCGCACAGAGGAACAGCACCGAGTTGATGACGTTGAAGTTCGTCGGGGTGACGAACTGGACCTGACCGGCGTAGATGGCGCCGGATAGGCCGCCGATGCCGGCGCCGATGATGAACGCCCACAGCTTGAATTTGAAGGTCGGCACACCCATGATCTCCGCGGCGTCCTCGTCCTCGCGGATCGCCACCCACGCCCGGCCGACGCGCGAGCGCTCCAGGTTTCCGACGAACAGCAACACCACGATGATCAGCACCAGGGCCACCCAGAACCACCAGGTCCCGGCATTGGGGCGCCAGGGTTCGAACACGGCGTTACCGGCGCCGAACACGCCGAACTTGTTGTTCTCGGTCACGCCGACCCGAGGGAAGGCGATCCGCTTGAGGCCCTGGCTGCCGTTGGTGAGGTCGGTGAGATTCTCGGCAAGCAGCCGGACGATCTCGCCGAAGCCGAGGGTGACGATCGCCAGATAGTCGCCCCGTAGTCGCAGCGTCGGTGATCCGAGGAGTAGGCCGGACAGCGCGGTGACCGCGACGGCGACGGGGACGACCGCGAACCAGGCCCACCGGTCGCTGAGCCAGCCGTCGGCGCCGGTCTGGTTCCAGGGACTGTTCGGGCTGGTCAGCAGGCCCACCGTGTAGGCACCGACGGCGTAGAACCCGATGTAGCCCAGGTCGAGCAGGCCGGTCTGGCCGACGACGACATTGAGGCCGATCGCCAGTAGCGCATACATGCCGAACTGGGCCATCACCACACCGAAGTCGATCGCCGGGGTGTTGATGAAGCCGGGCCGCCAGAGCGGCAGGATCGCGATGAGGAGGATCGCCGGCACGCCCCAGGCCCATTGGGCCGGCCGGGAAAGGCCGTTCCAGGAACGCCGGAATCGGTCGCCGAACGACGTCTTCACCGGCGTGGCGGTGGTGGACGTTGGTGTGCTCATGCCCGTGCCCTTCCCAGACTCTCGCCCAAGATGCCAGTCGGCCGAAACATCAACACGAGAACAAGCAGAACGAACGCGATGACGTCCTTCCACTGCGTCCCGAAGACGACTTGACCGTAGTTCTCGATCAGTCCCAGTAACAGACCACCGAGCAAAGCGCCACGCAGGTTACCGATGCCGCCGAGAACGGCCGCCGAGAACGCCTTGATACCAAGGATGAAGCCGCCCGAGTAGATGATGCCGCCCGGAATCTTGATCGTGTAGAGCAGCGCCGCGGCGCCGGCCAGCAGGCCACCGAGGAAGAACGTCATGATGATGATCCGCTCGCGGGAGACACCCATCAGGGTCGCGGTGGTCGGATCCTGGGCGACGGCGCGAATACCGCGGCCGAACTTCGTCCGGTTGATGAAGGTGTCGGTGGCGATGGCCAGGACCAAGGCGGCCACGATGATCAGCAGCGTCACATTGGTCACCGAGCCGTTGCCGATGGTGAACTGCACCTTCGGCTGAACCAGCTGGATCAGGCCCTGGGCGTTCAACCCACCCAGCTTGTTGTTGGTCAGCTTCGGCAGGATGAAGTGCACGAATTCCTGGAGCACGAAGGATGCGCCGATGGCGGTGATCAGGAACACCAGGGACGGCGCGTTCCGCTTTCGCAGCGGCCGGTAGGCTAGGCGTTCCAGGCCGACAGCGGCGCCGCCGGAGACCAGCATGCCGACGATCAGCGCGATGCCGAGATAGATCACGGTCATCACGACGCCGAGATTGTAGGCATCACCTCGCGGTGCGAACCCCATCAGCATGAGTGCCGCGTACTGCCCGAACATGCCGAGCATGAAGATCTCGGAATGGGCGAAGTTGATCAGCCGCAGCACGCCGTACACGAGCGTGTAGCCGACCGCGACCAGCGCGTAGATCGCGCCCCACTCGAGTCCGTCGACGGTTGACTGCCAGAACTGCACGCCGAGTTTGTCGACGTTGAAACTGATCACATCCGCCAGGTAGACCGTCCCCTGGGCCAGCGGACCTATCATCGTGCTCCTTTGTCGACAGGGGGTGAGAAAGGTCGGCCGCGGTCACCCGGCACTCGACGAGCCGGGGGCTTCGTGAAGTATCCACGAAGCCCCCGGTCGGTCAATAGCACCGGCTGACCGCGGCCGACCAGGGAGCTAGGAGACCTGATAGATCCAGATCAGCGCAGCCGCGAGCTCGCCCTTGTCGTCCCACTTGTAGGTGCGCGCCAGGCCTTCGCCGTTGTAGTTCTTGACGTAGTCCACCATCGCGGCGCGGGTGGTGATACCCGAGTCGATGCCCTTCAGCATGATGGTGGTCAGGTCGTAGCCCTCGACCGAGTAGACGCCGGGGCCGGAATTGTTCAGGGCCTTGTATTCCGCGGCGAACGCCTCGGGAGCGGGACCACACGGGCAGGACAGGATGGAATCCTTGGCTGCCGACCCGGCCTGCGAAACGAACTGCGGATCGTTGCTGCCGTCAGCGGAGACGAAGGCGGCGGTGACGCCGGCATCGCGCAGCTGCTTGACGAACGGCGCGGCCTCGGCGTAGTAGCCGGCGTAGAAGATCGCGTCGGCACTCGAGCTCTTGATCGTGTTGACCGCGGCGGAGAAGTCCTTGTCGCCGGTCTTCACCTGGGCGGCGCATGAAGCTTCGGCCTTCGCGCCCAGACCTTCAGTGATGGTCTTGGCCAGGCCGACACCGTAGTCGGTGTTGTCCTGAACGACACACACCTTCTTGAACCCGGCGGTGCCGGTCAGGTAGGCGGCCACCGATGGGCCCTGCACGCCGTCGTTGGCCAGACCTCGGAAGAAGTTGGTCCAACCGTTGGTGGTCAGGTCGACCCGGGTCGCCGACGCGGTCAGCGAGAGCAGGTTGGCCTGGTTGAAGACGTCGCCGGTTGCCCCGGTCTCGCCGGAGAACGCCGGGCCCAACAGGCCGATGATCGAGGCGTCGCTGACGATGGTCGGCGCGACACCGGTGGCCTTCTGCGGGTCACCCTCGGTGTCGAACGGCTTGATCTCTACCTGGCAGTCGGCGTTGGCCTTGTTGTGCATGTCGATCGCGACCTTGGCGCCGTCGATGATGTTCTGGCCGAGCGCGGCGTTGGCACCGGTGAGGGCGCCGGCCATGCCGATGGAGATACCGGAACACTTCGCCTTGCCGTCTCCGGCGGGGTCGGCCGGGGTGCCGCCGGTGGTGGCCGGAACCTCCATGCCGGTCGAATCGATCTGCACGACCGGCTTGATGGTCAGTTCGCCGCCGGGTGCGGCGGACGTGCTGGTGTCCGCGCTGGATGCCATGCTGCTCTCGGTCATCGCGGACGTTGCGCCGCTGCTCGCTCCCGGAGCGGCCGAGCTTGCGGTAGTACTGGGACTTGCAGTGTCTTTGGAACCACAGGCAGCCAAGGTCAGGCTGGCTGCTGCCACCAAGACCACGGCCGCGCGCATCGAAATACGATGCATTTGCCACCTCCGAGGAGAACGAAATCTGACCCGCCCTGCGGGTGCGCCGGCGGCGCCGACCTGCCGAACGTAGCCCACCCAGCGGGTATCACCGAACCCCCGACACGCCCGTGACCAAAAAGGTACTTAACGGTCGCTGACAGCTCGTTGTCGACTCCGGTCCGCTATCCGGCCGTTCTGCCGCCCGGCGATCAGGAAGCACCCAGCCCGTCGATGACGGCTTGGGCGATGTCGCGCATCGACGTGCGCCGGTCCATCGCGGCGCGCTGTAGCCAGCGAAATGCCTCCGGCTCGTTCATCTTCTGCTTGGCCTGCAGCAGGCCCTTGGCCCGGTCGATGATCTTGCGGACCTCCAGGCGCTCGGTGATGTCGGCGACCTCGGCGCGGAGCGCGACCATCTCGGAGTAGCGGGCGATCGCCAATTCGATCGCGGGGAGCAGGTCGGACTTGGTGAACGGCTTCACCAGGTAGGCCATCGCACCCGCGTCGGTGGCCCGTTCGATCAGGTCGCGCTGCGAGAAGGCGGTCAGGATGACCACCGGGGCAAGTTGGGCTTCGGAGATCTCCGCGGCGGCGGCGATACCGTCCTTCTTGGGCATCTTGACATCCAGAATCACCAGGTCCGGGGTCAGCTGCCGAGCCAGCGCGACCGCCTGCTCACCGTCGCCCGCTTCGCCGACCACGTCGTAGCCTTCTTCGGCGAGCATCTCCTTGAGGTCCAGACGTATCAGGGCTTCGTCTTCGGCGATCAGAACTCGTCGTGGTGTCGTCATGGACAGAGCGTATCGAGACAATCTCGGCCGGCGGTCGGACCCATGAAAACAGTTGGTTAAGATAGGTCCCGCGCCCCTGTATCCCAATTGGCAGAGGAAACGGATTCAAATCCCGTGCAGTGTCAGTTCGAGTCTGACCAGGGGCACTGAACTGTGACCGATCCGCTCAGTCGACGTCCGTCAGCTGCCTGTGGGAAGGTACTGCTCCTTGCGCTTGATGAAGGCGATCACCCGGTAGCTGACCGGTAGCATCACGATCTCCACGGTGCACTTGTAGACGAAGCCGACGATGATGTAGTTGACCATGTCCGCGGCGCTGATGTCGCCGAGCCGCGCCACCAGGCAGAAGACCAACGTGTCGGCGAACTCCCCGACGATTGTCGACCCGATCAGTCGCAGCCACAGCTTCTTCTCCTTGGTGCGCTCCTTGATCTTGACCAGCACATAGGCGTTGAGCAGCTGCCCGCACAGGTAGCCGGCCATGCTGGCCACCACGATCCGGGGCACGAAGCCCAGGATCGACTCGAAAGCCTCCTGGTAGTCCCAGCCGGCGGCCGGGGGTGAGATCTGGACGAGCCAGAAACTCAGCGATGCCACGACGGACAGCACGAAGCCCAGCAGGATGGCGCGGCGAGCTGCGCGCAGCCCGTAGACCTCGCTGAGCACGTCGCCGAGGATGTAGGTCAGCGGGAACAGGAATGCGCCGCCGTCGGTGATGATCGGCCCGAACCCGATCAGCTTGGTCGCGCCGACATTGGACACCAGCAGCATGGCGCAGAACACTGCGACGACGATGTCGTACACGCCGCGATGTCGGCCGGTCCCGTCTGGCAGCATCGACAGGGTCTGCGGCTGGTGCGCGAGGGGTTTTGTCACACGGATATCCAACCAGATCAGAGGAACATCATGGCCGGAGAACAGGTACCCCCCGAGACGGCAGGCCCCCGGGTTCTGCACCTGGCGCACTCCGACGAGTGGGTGCAGGCGCAGCGGACCGGAACGTTCGACCGGTCGACCCGCGGGCTGACCCTGGCCGATGTCGGGTTCATTCACACATCGGGCTCGGATCAGGTCGCCCAGGTCGCGAACTCGTACTACGCCGATGACCCGGAGCCGCTGTTGTTGCTGGTCATCGACGTGGCAGCGACCGAATCAGCCGGTTCACGGCTGGTCTGGGAGGACGGCGGCGCCGGCCAGGAGTTCCCACATTTCTACGGGCCGATCCCGGCCGAGGCGATCGTCGCCGCGTTGCCAGTGCGTTTCGACCCGGTCGCCGGGTTCGTCACGCCCGACCTGTCGGGTCTGCGGGTCGTCAGCGCCGCCGAACGCTGATCGGGCAGCTATTCCTGTTGTTGCTTGTTCAGATCGCGCTCGAACACCGGCACGTCGCCGACGATCGGATTGGTCCGGCGCGATGGCGACATGTACTTGGTGACCAGGTTGACGAAGGTCGCCAACCGGTTTCGGCCGCCCAGCAGGGTGGCGATGTGCACGTACAGCCAGACCAACCAGGCCAGGGTGCCGGTCAGCCGCTTCGACTTGCCGAACGGCAGCGCGATGTCGGCGATGGCCGCCCGGCGACCGATGGTCGCCATGGTGCCCTTGTCCTTGTACCTGAAGGCGGTTGTCGGCACGCCGGCGATCAATGCGCCGATGTTCTTTCCCGCCTGCACACCCTCCTGCAGCGCCGGCTGCGCCAGCTGCGGCAGCGGATCCGGGGTCAGGGCGATGTCGCCGCAGGCGAAGATGTTCGAGAATCCGATGACCCGCAGGTCCTCTTCGACGGTGATCCGGCCACCACGACCCTGCGGCAGGCCCCACTTGGCCACCGCCTTCGGCGCCGTCACGCCGGTCGCCCAGACGACCACCCTGGCCGCCAGGAATTCGCCGTTGCCCAGCGTCACACCTTCCGCGCTGACCTCTTTGACCGACGTCTTGAGGCGCAGCTCCACACCGCGTTCGCGCAGCTCCTTGGCCGCATAATCGCGCAGGTCCGAGTGGAACGGCGGCAAGACCACGTCACCCATCTCGATGAGCACGATGTGGGTGCGCCGGGGATCGAGCTCGGGGTAGACCACCGCCATCGCGTCGTTGCGCATCTCGGCGAGGGCGCCCGCGGTCTCCACACCGGTGGCCCCGGCGCCGACCACGACCATGGTCAACTCCGGCGAGCCAAGGAATTCGCCGGAGGCGGCAGCGTGCTCGAGCTGGGTGAAGATGCGGTCCCGCAGTGTCAGCGCCTGCGCCCGCGAGTAGATCGCCAGGCTGTTCTCCTCGGCGCCCGGGGTGTTGAAGTAGTTCGTCGTCACTCCGGTGCAGACCACCAGGTAGTCGAACTCGATGCTGCTGCCGTCGGTGAAGTTGACGGCCGACCCCGCGCCGTCGATGGTCTCGATCTCGCCGTGCCGGAACGACAGATTGTGCTGCTTCATCCGGATGGCCCGCAGGAAGAACGTGACGTCCCCGGCGTTGAGGCCGGCGGTCGCGACCTGGTACAGCAGCGGCTGGAAGGTGTTGTACGTCCGCTGATCGACCAGGGTGACGTCCACATCAGACTTGCGGAGCGCGTTCGCGGCGCCCAGGCCGGCGAATCCACCTCCCAAGATCACAACATGCGGCCGACGTCGGCTGGACGAAGTGGCCGGACGGGCCGGTGTGGGCTGAGCGCTCATGGATATCCTCGCGGTGGAATTGATGCTTATCGGAGACGGGTAACGGCCATACGCTAAATCGTGTTCAGGTGGGCAAGCCCCGAAGACGCCACACACACCAGGACTCGGACTCCGAGAGGAACCATACCCGCGACGCCCAGGGGCTAAGCCGGTCGGGACCGATCAGTTCGGCCGCAGCGCCGGCACCCGGTGGCCGGGGCCGCTCCGCCCGACCAGCGTGGAGGCACCGAAGACGATCAGCCCGGTGATGCTCAGGACGACCGCGACCTTGGCCGGGCCGGTATACCCCCAACCGGCGGCGATCACCACGCCGCCCAGCCAGGCACCGCCGGCGTTGGCCAGATTCAGCGCCGAGTGGTTCATCGAGGCCGCCAGCGACTGCGCATTCCCCGCCACGTTCATCAACCGGACCTGCAACGACGGCAGCATCAACGACGAGGAGAAACCCATGAAGAACACGTTGACGAAGGCCAGCACGGGGACCGAGAGGGTGAACGGGAAAGCTGCCATCGTGACGGCCGTAGCGATGAATCCGGACGTGATGCCGGCGGTGACATTCCGGTCGGAAATCCGCCCGCCGGTAAGGGTCCCGATGGTCATCCCGAGACCGAAGGTGGCAAGCACCCAGGGAATCGTCGATTCCGCCAGCCCGGCCAGCGTCGTCATGGTGGGCGCGATGTAGGTGTAGACGGCGAACATCCCGCCGAAACCGATCGCGCCGACGGCCAGCGTGAACAGCACCCGCGGATTGCGCAGGGCGCCGAGTTCGCGTCGGATGGTCGATCGGGTGGCTGCGGCGACCGATGGCACGAAGATCCGCACCAGGATCAGGGTCAGCAGTCCGATCCCCGCCACCAGCGCGTAGGCCGCCCGCCAGCCCCAGATCTGGCCGATCGCGGTGGTCAAGGGCACACCGACGACGTTCGCGACGGTCAGCCCCAGCATCATCCCGGCGACAGCGCGTCCGCGACGCTCTGCGGGCACCAGCGAGGCCGCCATGAGGGAGGCGATGCCGAAGTAGGCGCCGTGCGGCAAACCCGAGAAGAACCGGGCGGCCAGCAACGACGGGTAGTTCGGGGCGAGCACCGAAGCAATATGGCCGATGACCAGCAGACCCATCAGGCCCAACAGGGTCAGCCGCCGGGGCAGCCGCGCCCCGAGTCCGGCGAGCACCGGCCCGCCGATCACCACGCCGACGGCGTAGGCGGAGATCAGGTTTCCGGTGTGGGATTCGGTGATCTGCAGGGAGCGGCTGATCTCGGGCAGCAGACCCATCGAAGCGAATTCGGTCGTACCGATCGCAAAGCCGCCGACGGCCATCGCCATGATCGCGGCGGTGGGCCCGTGCGGCGCCTGGATGAGCCGGGCCGATTCCGGTCGGCGGCGGGCAGCGTCCGGGTCGGTGGGGGTGGCCCGCTCGGAGCTGGCAAGGACATCCGCGGTGGGGCGGGCGGGCATGGCGAAGCCTCGAATCTTGATGGGTATGGGTAGTGTCGCGACGCCACTGTCGCTACCCAGTCTATGGGCGCCGCCGGCAGCTAATTTCGATGAAGGACGTGACCCTGCTCATCCGCGGCCGGTTGTCCGACAGGTCGGTCCCAGGCCCGGCGCAGCCACTGATCGGCCGCGATCGCCAGACTGGCGATCAGCAGGTGGTCGGCCACTATCGCCACGGTCTGCCACCACGCCCACGACTCGTGCGCGCCCACCCCGGCGGTGTCGTAGCCAACGGCGGCCCCGATCAGCAACAGCAGAGCAAGGGCGATCACGCCCAGCAGCGCAAGGCCGATGATCCGCGGGCCGCGACCCATCCGCCACATCAGCGCGGCCGCGCCCACCGGGACGAACCCCAGGCTCAGGATGGAGCCGGACATGTGGATCTTCGCGTTGATACTCTGCTGCGCACCGTCGGCGTCGGTGCGCACGATCGCCATGATCAGCGTGCCGAGGACCCCGATCCAGAGGAGCACCGGGATCACCCGCGAATCGAACCCGAGCGCCCGCTCGACACACACCGGCGACAGCGCCAGCATGAGCACCCAGGCGCTGAAGAGAACGCCCCAACGGCCCACGCCGTACTGACTGACCGAGATCGCCGGGGGGAACCAGTCGTGGTTGAGCGCCTGGACCAGCAACATCACCGGCAGGGTCAGGGCGACCAGCACCTGCCCGAGTCTGAGCCACTTCACTGCCGCATTGTGCCGCACTGCCGCATTGTGCCGCACCGCCGCATTGTGCCGCAGCGGCTTCCCACGCACACGATGCGTGCCGCACACGCGCTGTATCTCACAGTGTGTGAATCGTGACAACCCGGCTGAACACCTGACGGCGTCGGGCAAACCATTTACGTTTGGACCATGAACGTGCGCAGCATCCGCGTGCCGGCCCTGATCCTGGCCGTCAGCCTGCTGATCGGCTGCGCCCAATCCGTGAGCGGCCAGGCCAGTGTCGACGGCGGCCGGGCGAACGCGGCGGCGACCGGACCGACACTCGCCCCCCACTCCGGATCCGGCGGGCACGCTGCGACCTCGACCTCGGCGACCAGGTCGTCGCCACCCAGCACGTCATCGACCACCACCCGTACCGCCGCGACGACCGCCTCCACCGGGCCGGACACCGTGACCAGCACGGACACCACCACCGAGTACACCACCGTCTTCGACACCGCTCCGGTCACCGGCGGTCCGGGCGGCCCCCCCGCGCCAGGGCCGGCCGACGTGATCGGCAGTCCGACGCTCGGGCCCGACGCGAGCGGATTCGTCAACTTCCAGAGCCCGTCGGGCAACATCATGTGCGCGCTGATCACCAGTTCCAGCAACGGCGGCGCACGCTGCGACATCGCCGACTTTCACTACACCGCGCCGACCGGGCCGGACTGTGGGGTCACCGGCTGGCACGGCGGAACCGCCTCGGTCGGCGACTCCGGGGTGGGCAGCGTCGGCGGCTGCATCGGTGACACCGTGGCCAATCCGGCCAACCCGGTGCTGCCCTATGGGCAGAACGCCGGCAACGGAGATTACGGTTGTCACTCCGCTGAGAACGGCGTGACCTGCGCGAATCTGCTGACCAGGCACGGATTCCGGCTCTCCCGCGACAGCTACCAGGCGTTCTAGACGCCGGAGCCGCCGGATCGAAGCCGAGCAGTCTCCGTTTAGCATCGAGCCATGACGATGACCGAAGCCAACCCCGCCGCACTGCTCGATCGCCCGCCCGTGACCTCCCCGGTGACGGACCCGGCCGCCGAGGCTGCGGTTCGGGCGAACGATCGCGCCCACGTCTTCCATTCCTGGTCTGCGCAGGACGCGATCAACCCGATGCCGGTGGCCGGCGGCTCCGGTTCCTTCTTCTTCGACTACGACGGGCATTCCTATCTCGATTTCAGCTCGCAGTTGGTCAACCTCAATTTCGGTCACGGTCACCCCGACCTGATCGCGGCCATCAAGGCGCAGGCGGATCGGCTGGCCACCATTCAGCCGAGCCTGGCCAACGACGTTCGCGGCGAGTTGGCCAAACTGATCGTCGAGCGGGCCGGCCCCGACTTCTCGCACGTCTTCTTCACCAACGGCGGCACTGAGGCGGTCGAACACGCGTTGAAGATGGCCAGGCTGCACACCGGGCGGCACAAGTTCCTGTCGGCCTACCGCAGTTACCACGGTTCGACCGCGGGCTCAGCGACCCTGACCGGCGATCCGCGGCGCTGGGGGTCGGAACCCGGGATTCCTGGTGTGGTGCACTTCGAGGGCCCTTACCTCTACCGGTCGGCTTTCGGGTCGACGACACCCGAGCAGGAGTCCGAACGGGCCCTGGCCCACCTTCGGCAGGTCATCACCTATGAGGGCAGCGGCAGCATCGCCGCGATCGTGCTCGAATCCGTGGTTGGTGGCAGCGGCGTCCTCGTGCCGCCACCCGGCTATCTGGCGGGCGTGCGGGCGCTGTGCGACGAGTTCGGCATCCTGTACATCGCCGATGAGGTGATGGTCGGCTTCGGCCGGCTCGGCGAATGGTTCGGCTGGCAGGCCTTCGACACCCGGCCCGATCTGATCACCTTCGCCAAAGGCTCCACCTCCGGTTACCTGCCGCTTGGCGGGGTGGTGATCAGCGCCGCGGTCGTCGACACCTTCCGGACGAAGGTCTACCCGGGAGGCCTGACCTACTCCGGGCATCCGTTGGCCTGCTCGGTCGGGCTGGCCACGATCAACGTCATCGAACGGGACGGGCTGCTGGCGCACGTCCGGGAGTTGCACAGATCGGTGCTGCAACCCGGACTGGCCGCGATCGCCGCCCGCCACCCCAGCGTCGGGGAGGTCCGCGGCATCGGTGCGTTCTGGGCGATCGAACTGGTCAAGAACTCGCAGACCCGCGAACCGCTGGTCCCGTTCAACGCAGCGGGCCTGGCGATGGCGCCGATGAATGAGGTCGGTGCGGCTTGCAAGGCGGCCGGCGTGTGGCCGCTGATCGCCGGCAACCGCATCCACATCGCACCGCCGTTGATCGCCACCGCCGACGAGGTCCGCCTCGGCCTGTCGGTGATCGACGACGCGCTCGCCGTCGCCGACCGCTACGTCACCGGCTGACCGACTGTCGGCGGTCAGCGCGGCGCGAACGGGTCGAATCTGCCGTCGACCGCCGTCCAGCCGCCGTCGACGGTGAGCACCGATCCGGTCACGTAGGACGCAGAATCGGAGGCCAGAAAGACGGCGGCACCGACCATCTCCGACGGCTGCCCCCACCGGCCGATGGCCGACCTGCCGGCGTATGCGTGCTCCCACGCCGGGTCCGCCCGGATCTGCGCGGTGAGTTCGGTGGCGACCACCCCGGGGGCGATCGCGTTGAACCGGACTCCCCGCGCACTGTATTCGCTGGCCGCGGTGCGCAACAGCTGGATCAGCCCTGCCTTGGAGGCGGCGTAAAGGCCCTGGCCCGGTTCGACGGTCTGCGCCCGGATCGAGGCGAAGGCGATCACGCTGCCGTACCCGGCGTCCGCCATCCCCGGCGCAAACGCCTGAATCACCCGCAGCACGCTGCGCAGGTTGGTGTTCAACACCCGGTCATAGTCCGCATCGGTGACCTCGGCGAGCCGTTTGCGCACATTGACGCCGACGGTGGTGACGACGATCTGGGCCGGCCGGTGAGCGGCCAGCGCGTTCACCGCGGCGCGGTCGTCGACATCGAGCGCTAGGGCCGTCACCGTCGACCGGGCGGCGGCGCCTGGTTCGTCACTGATCAGGTCAGCGGTGGCCTGCGCCGCGGCGCCGTCGATATCGGCCACGGTCACCGAAGCGCCGAACGAGGCCAGTCCGAGCGCCACCTCGCGGCCGATGCCCCCGCCGCCGCCGATCACCACTGCCTTCTGCCCGGACAGATCGAACATGTCCCGATAGTTCATCACCGCGCGACCCCTTCCATGCTGCTCGGTGCGATGTCCAGGTAGCCGGGCCACTGACCGGCCGGAGTGGTCACCGTCTCGGCGGCCAGGATAGACCGGGTGACCGCCCGGGTGACAACATCGGCGGCGGCACTGAGCAGGTGGAACATCCCTGCGGTATCCGGGCCGGGGCCGATACCGGTGGACACCCCGAAGAACAGGTCGCCGTCGAACATGGTGTGCACCGGGTTGATCGCCCGGGCCAGACCGTCCTGGGCGATCGCCGCGAGCTTGCTGCATTGGGCCTTGGTCAGGGTCGCGTCGGTGGCGATGACGCCCAGCGTGGTGTGACTGATCGCGGCGACGGAATTGGCTACCACGGAATCGGCCGCTGCCGCGGTGGCTGCCGCCGAGGCTGCGGCCAGACCAGCGGTGACCCGGCCGGCGATCTCCCGCAACTGCGCCGCCTCGGTCAGGCTGGGCACCCCCGGCCGCGGACCGTCCTCCGGGCGCAGCAATCTGGCCCCGAGCAATTCGCCGGTGACCGGGTCGAACGGAACGCCGGTGGCGTTGGCGACGACCAGCACGGCGACCGTGCTGCCGTCCGGCAGCACCCCGCTGGCCTGGCCGATGCCACCCTTGAAGTGACCGGTGCAGGCGCCGGTGCCGGCGCCGATCGGTCCTTCGGCGAAGATCTGGGCCGGGGTGGCGACGAGCGCCGCGGCCAGCGCGGCCCGACCGAACTCGGCGCCGGGGCGCGCACCGAAGTCGCCGCCGCGGCCCAGGTCGAAGATGACCGCCGCGGGCACGATCGGCACCACGTTCGCCGGTTCCGGGCCGACCGGAAAACCGATGCCGCGCTCGCCGAGCAGATCGGCGACGCCCGAGGCGGCGGCCAGTCCATAGGCCGAACCACCGGTCAGCACGATGGCGTGGACGCGTTCCACGGCTGCGGTCGGCGAGAGCAGGTCGGTCTCCCGGGTGCCGGGCGCGCCACCGCGAATGTCCACTCCGGCGACCATCCCGCCGTCCGGCGCCAGAATCACCGTGGTCCCGGTCAGATAGCCGCCGCCGGTGGCGGTGTGATGGCCGACCCGGATCCCCGCGACGTCGGCCAGCCCGCCGCGGCGGCCGCCATTCGATGGATCGGCAACAGCTGCGGACGCCGGACGATCCGCGGGCGCGTCAAGGGCGGTGGTCCCGGCGCCGGCTCCGGTCACGACTTAGCCGCCAGGAACGCGCTCGCGGCGGCGGCATAGACCCGGGCGCAGGTGATCAGCTCCTCGACCTCGACGAACTCGTCCACCGTGTGCGCGATCCACTTGCCGCCCGGCCCGTAGACAACGGTGTCCAGCCCGGCATCGCGGGTCAGGATGGTGCCGTCGGTCGTCCCGGGCACCCCGCCATAGACCGGTGCCAGTCCGGTGACCCGTTCGTGCGCCCAGGCCAGCGCGGTGACCACCGGGGCGTCCAGGCGCAGGTCCACCGGCGGCCGGTCGTCGATCACTTCCACCTCGACCTGCACCCCGGGCTCGGCAGCGACCCGCTCGGCGAGCAGGGTGATCAGGCCGATCAGGGCGTGATGGTCGATGCCGGGGATGGTCCGGATATCCACGAACACCGTTGCCGTCGCCGGAATGACATTGACCTGCGCGACGCCGCCGGCCGCCAGCACGGTCGGTGTCAGGTAGCACTCCCCGAGGTCGGGATGCGCCGGGTAGTGGACCTGTAACTGCTCCTGGAGTTCGGCCAGGCCGAGCAAGAGCTGGGCCATCACAGGAATCGGATTGAGACCGATCTGCGGCATCGCGCCATGCGACATCCGGCCGTGCAGGCTCAGTCGGAGCCGGATCGCGCCCTTGCTGGTGTGGCAGATCTCCCCCGCCTCGGGTTCGCAGACGATCACCCCGTCGACCCCACCGGCCAGCTCCGTGCCGGCAAAGTGCTTGGCGCCCAGCATCATGCCCTCTTCATCGACCAGCGCCGCGACGATGATCCGGCCGGCGAACCCGGCCAGCTGAACCGCCCGCGCGGCCTCGACCATCGCCGCTACGCCGCCTTTCATGTCCGCCGAGCCGCGACCGCGGAGCCGGCCATCGACGATGTCACCGGCGAACGGATCGAAGGACCAGTCGGCCGGATCACCCTCGGTGACGACATCGGTGTGACCCTCGAACATCAGGGTGCGGCCCGGCGCCCCGCCGTCGATTACCCCGACGACGTTGGGCCGGCCCGGCGCCACCTCGGTGACGCTGACCTGCCAGCCGTAGGCGAGCATCCGCTCAGCAACCACCGCGGCGGCCGCCGCCTCCACCTCGACGGCGCCGGGGGCGTTCACCGACCGGGTCCGGACCAGCGCCGATGCCAGTTCCACGATGGCTGCCTCGTTCAGCTGGGCAAGGGCGGGCAGCTCGAGCGATGAGGTCATAGGGTCGATCCTGCCGCACGGGCGGATTGCCGCGCGCGGGCGCTGGCCAACCCGTGCCGCAGAGTGGGGACAGCGGCCAACAGCTCGCGGGTGTACGGATGCTGCGGGTCGGCGTACACCGACGCGATGTCGCCGGTCTCGACTATTCGCCCGTCCTTGAGCACCGCCACCCGATCGCAGACCCGGCGGATCACCGACAGATCGTGCGAAACGAAGACGAGAGTGAAGTCCTCAGCGGCCGCGAGGTCATCGAGCAGGTCCAGGATCTGTACCCGGGTGGTGACGTCGAGCGCGGACACCGCCTCGTCGGCGAGCAGAATGCTGGGCCTGGTCGCGATCGCCCGGGCGATCGAGATCCGCTGCCGCTGCCCGCCGGAGAACTGATGCGGGTACCGATGCAGCGCGCCGGCGTCCAGCCCGACCTGGCCCAGTACGGCTCGGACCCGGTCGTCCACCGGCAGACCCTGAACCTGTAGCGGCTCGGCCACGATGTCCCGGATCCGCATCCGGGGGTTCAGCGAGCCCATCGGATCCTGGAACACCAGCTGCAGTCGGCGGCGCATCGGCCGCAGCCCCGACTCGGACAATTCGCTGATGTCGACCCCGTCGATGATCACCCGGCCCGCCGTCGGCCGGTCAAGGGCGGCGATCAGGCGGACCAAGGTCGTCTTGCCCGAACCGCTCTCGCCGACGATGCCGAACCTGGACTGCCGCGGCACGGTCAGCGAAACCTCGCTCAGGGCGGCCACGGACGTCGGGGCCGTCCACGGGGATCGGCGGCGCCGATGAAAGAGCCGGGAGACGCCGTCGATCACGACGGCGTTCGGCGGGCTGGCCTGCGGCCCGTTCCGGTCGGCCACGTTCACGTCTGGCACGTTCGTCTCGGGTTCGGTCACCGGGCACCGGGGAGCGACAGCTCCGCGTCGGCGAGCAGTCGGCGGGTGTGCGGATGCTGCGGATCGGCCAGCACCTGGAGCACCGAGCCGGTCTCGACGACGTGGCCCCCGTACATCACCAGGACCCGATCGCAGACCTCGGCGACGACGGCCAGGTCGTGCGAGATGAACAGCAGGGCAGCATTCTCTTCACGCACCCGCCGGTCGATCAGCGCCAGCACCGTGGCCTGCACGGTGACGTCCAGCGCGGTGGTCGGCTCGTCGCAGATCAGCACATCCGGTCCGTTGGCCATCGCGATGGCCAGCACCACCCGCTGCCGTTGGCCACCCGAGAGTTGATGCGGGTAGGACCGGGCGATTCGTTCCGGATCGGGCAGGCCGGTCTGGTTCAGCAACTCGACGGTGGCGCGGGCGGCGCCGCGGCGGTCCTGGGTGCCGTGGATGCGCATCACCTCGGCGACCTGTTTGCCGATCCGCATGGTCGGATTGAGGGCCGTCATCGGCTCCTGGAAGACCATGCCGATCCGCATTCCGCGGATCTTGGCCAACGCTGATTCGCGGGCACCGATCAGGTCGGTGGCCACCCCGACCAGCCGGATCGAGCCGGCGGCCCGCAGCCCGCCGGACAGCAGGCCCGCCACTGCCATGCAGGTCAGCGTCTTGCCGGAGCCGCTGGCACCGATGATCCCGACCCGTTCACCCGGCATCAGGTCGAGGTCGACGCCGTGCACCAGTTCGGTGCCGCCGGCGCTGACCGTCACCCCACGGACCCGCAGGATGGGTTCGACGGTCTGGCTGGTCGGCATCGGTCACCGCCCCAACAACTGAGGATCGAGCCGGTCGCGCAGGCCGTCACCGAGCAGGTTGAACCCGAGTACCGCGAGCGCGATCGCCAGACCAGGCCAGAGGGCGGTCAGCGGGGCGATGGTCAGCAGGGACTGCGCCTCCGCCAGCATCCGCCCCCAGGACGGTACGCTCGCCGGCGCGCCGAGCCCGAGGAAACTGAGCCCGGCCTCGGCCAGGATCGCGATGGCGTAGGCCGACGACGCCTGGACGATGATCAGCCCGGACACGTTCGGTAGCACATGCCGCGCCGCGATGCCCGGTGCGCGCCGCCCAGCGACCCGGGCGGCGAGGACATAGTCGGTGCTCATCACCTGAATGGTGCCGGAACGGATCACCCGGACGAAGCCGGGCAGTGACGCGACGCCGATCGCCACCATCGCCGTGGTCACCGAGCCGCCGTACTTCGCGGCCAGGATCAGCGCCAGCAGCAGCGCCGGGAATGCCAGCAGCACATCGTTGGCCCGCATGATGACCTCCGACCACCCGGGCCGCACCATGCCGGCGACGATGCCGATCGGGGTGCCGGCTATCGCGGCGATACCCACCGCCACTATCCCGACGTACAGCGTCGTCCGGGCGCCGACCATCAGCCGGGTGGCGATGTCCCGGCCGATCCGATCGGTGCCCAGCCAGTGTCCCGCGGTGCCGGGACCGGCGCTGCGGTGCGCGTAATCCAGGTACAGCAGGTCGAACGGCGTCCAGAAGAAGGACACCACCGCGGCCAGCGCGATGAATGCCACGATGCCGGCGCCGATGTAGACCAATGGCCCCAGCGGGCGAAAGGGCGTGCCGGCGGGTACCGCCAGAGGCGTCGCCGTGGCGGGCGCCGTCATCGGCGGGCCGCCGTCCGCAGCCGCGGATCGATCAGTTGATAGGCGACGTCGACCAGAAAGGAGATCAGCAGCGCGATCATCACCAGCGTGAAGACGATGCCCTGCACGGTGAGCAGGTCCCGGCGTTCGGCCGCATCGGCCAGCCCCTTGCCGATCCCCGGGATGGTGAAGATCCGTTCGATGATCACCGCGCCGACCAGAATGGTGACCAGCTGCACGCCGATCACGGTCAGCACCGGGATCGCCGCGTTGCGCAGGCCGTGCCGGGCCAGTGCCCGGAACGGGGTCAGCCCCTTGGCCCTGGCAGTGCGCAGATAGTCCTGGCCGAGCTCATCCAGCACGGCGCTGCGAACGTAGCGGGTCAGCACCGCCCCCTGGACGAACCCCAGCGACAGCCACGGCAGGACCATGTGCCGCAGGAACTGCACCGGATCAGCCGCCGGGACCACATAGCCATTGGCCGGCAGCCAGTCCAGCCGCACCGCAAAGACCAGCACGAGCAGGATCGCGGCGAGGAAGGCCGGCACGGCGACGCCGATCTGCGATAACCCGGAGAGCAGATACCCGGACGGCCTGCCGTTGCGCAGTGCACTGAGCATGCCCAGCGGACCGGCGATCAGCAGCGCCACCACGATGCCGCCGAGGACCAGCCAGAACGTCACCGCCAGCTGATCGGTCACCTGTGGGCCGATGGCTACCCCGGACACGTAGGAGATGCCGAAGTCACCGCGCGCCGCGCCGCGCAGCCAGTCCAGATATTGCACCGGGAAGGGCCGGTTCAGGCCCATCTGGGTGCACAGGGCCCGCACCGATTCCGGTGTGCCGTTCACCCCCAGCGCGCTCTGCGCAGGCGCGCAACCAGAATCGAGGACCCAGAAGATCAGCAGCGATGCGGCGAGCGCGCTGACCACGAAAATCAGGCACCGGCGCAGCAGCTCCCAGATCACCGACTGCCTGCGGGGATCATCTGATCAGCCCGCCGAGAGGGTGGCCAGCTCGAATGCGGCACTGATCTGGTTCTGTTGCAGGCCGGACACAGCGCGGTCGGCCACGATCAGGTTCGGGAATGACCACAGCCAGACCACCGGGGCGTCGGTGGCGATCTGATCCAGCGCCGCGGTGTTATCGGCGTTGGCCGCCTCGTCGGTCAGCTCCTGATCGGCCTTGGTGAACAGATCACGAACGCGCTGGCTGTCGTAGCCGATGTAGTAGGCGGGGTTACCGAACAGGGCCACCGCGTCGCGCGGTTCGACGTGGTTGATGATCGACAGGTCGTAGTCATGGTCGGTGAAAACCTGCTTGATCCAGGTCGGGAAGTCGACGTCGGCGTCCTGCACGGTGATGCCGACCGCCGCCAGCTGCGAGATGACCAGCGGGGCCGCGGCTGCGGCGTACGGCACCGGCGGCAACGTCAGCCGCAGGGTCACCGCCGGGGTGCCGGCCTGCTGCAGCAGATCTTTGGCCTTCTGTGGGTCGTACGGATACTTGTCCACGTCGGTGTACCAGGGGTCGGACGGTGCCTCGTGGGTGCCGATCAGCGTGCCGTAGCCGCTCCAGGCGACCTGCAGGATCGTCTTGCGGTCCAGCGCATACGAAATGGCTTGCCGGACGAGCGGATTCGCGGTCGGCCCGGTCTTGTTGTTCATGCTCAGGATCACTTCGCCGGTGGTGGTGCCATCCAGCACCTGATACTTCGAAGTGTCGCTGAACTGCGACAATGATTCGGGCGTCTGGACCGCGGAGATGACTTGGATCCCGCCGGTCAGCAGCGCGCTGTTCATCGCATTCGGGTCCTGGAAATACCGCAGCGTGACCGTCTTCACGTTCGGTGGCGTTCCCCAGTAGAGCGGGTTGCGCTCCAGGATGATCGAATCGCCGCGGTTCCAGGTCTTGAGGACATACGGGCCGGTGCCGATCGGCGTGTTGGCCAGATCGGCGACGCCGGTGCTGGAGAACATGGCGCCGATCCGGGTGGTCAGGTTGAACAGGAAGGATGTCGACGGGCGGGACAGGGTGATCCTCAGTTCGGTCTGCGACACCTCCTCGACCGTCTTGACCACGTCCAGCCCGGATTTGACCGATGGCTTCCAGTCGGACTTGACCCGGTTGATCGAGAAGGCGGCGTCATCGGCGGTGAACAGGTCGCCGTTGGAGAACTTGACGCCGGACTGCAAGGTGAAGTCGTAGGTCAGCCGGTCATCGGAGACCGTCCAGCTCTTGGCGAGCAGCGGGACGATCTTGCCGTCCTGATCCTGTTTGACCAGCCCTTCGTAGATGTTGAGCAACTGAACCTGGACGGCGGCCGCACCGTCGACCTGGGTGAAATCGAGGTTGGCCGGCTCCAGGATGAATCCGATCGCCAGCGCGCTGTCACCGGCGGGGGCCGGTGATCCGGTCACGAGTGCCGACGAACTCGAGGTGGGGAGGGCGGAGCTGCTGGGTGTTGCCGACGATCCTGCGCTGCAGGCGGCGAGCAGTACGACGGAACCAAGAATCGCAGCGGCAATTGCACCGAAACGCGCGGAACGCTGAGCCCTCATCGGATCTCCCTTGATAGCGATGCAGCAAATCGTATGCCGCACGCCGGGCGCCGATGACCGGCGTGGTCGTGACCCGTTCCGCTGAGTGGCCTTGATCACTCAGCGGCCCGCCGGAAGGAAGTCCGCCG
Source organism: Mycobacteriales bacterium (assembly GCA_038245175.1). Taxonomy (GTDB): domain Bacteria; phylum Actinomycetota; class Actinomycetes; order Mycobacteriales; family Nakamurellaceae; genus Nakamurella. Next base: position 68,085 of record JBBRSR010000006.1, read on the forward strand.
CCAACCAGATCGCGGTCGGCGCCGCGTCGCTCTGGCCGCCGCTGCCGAGGGTCGGCCGGATGCCGGCCGGCGACAACAGGCGCGAAGGCTACGGTCTGGCCTCCAGAATGATGTTGAACGGGGTCTCGGTTGCCCGCCGAACCCGGGTGAATCCCGCTTCGCGGAGAACGTTGGCCAGCTGGCGTTCACCGGCCTGCGCGCCAAGTCCCAGGCCTACTTCCTGCGCGAGTGACCCCGGTGTGCAGATGACCGTCGACAGGCCGTAGTAGGTCCGCCCGACCGGGTTGAGGTTGTTTTCCAGGGCGTCGGCGGCGTTCGGCTCGACCAGCAGCAGCGTGCCGTCCGGAGCCAGCGCCTGCCGGATTCGCCGTGCGGCGCCGATCGGGTCGCCCATGTCGTGCAGGGCGTCGAACAGGCACACGAGGTCGTAGCCTTCGCCGGGAAGGTCCTTCGCCGACGCGACGCCGAACTTCGCCCGGTGGTTCACGCCGGCCTGCGCCGCTGCCCTGCGCGCCTTCTCGATCGACGGCTCGTGAATGTCGAAGCCGGCGAACGTCGAACGCTCGAACGCCTTCGCCATGATGACCGTGGACGCGCCGACGCCGCACCCCACGTCGGCCACGCTCGCGCCCGCCCGTAGCTTCTCGATCACCCCGTCCAGGGCGGGCAGCCAGCCATCGACCAGGTGGGCGGCGTAACCGGGACGGAAGAGCCGGTCGACGCCCGAGAACAGCCGCTCGTCGTGCTCGTGCCAGCCGACACCGGCGCCGGTACGGAACGCGTCGATGAACTTGCCGTGGTCGGCATAGCAGGATGCGATCGCCTCGAAGGCGCCGCCGAGGAAGACCGGGCTGGCTTCGTCGGCGACCACCATGGCCTGCTCGGCGGGCAGCTCAAAGGTGCTCGCTGCCTGGTTGTCGCCGGCCGGACGGTAGATGACATAGCCACCGGCTGCCTGGTTGCTGAGCCACTCGCGGACATAGCGCTCGGTTGTCCCGGTGCGTTGCGCCAGGTCGGCCGAGGTGATCGGGCCGACGCCGGCCATCGCCCGGTACAGGCCAAGCCGGTCACCGATATGCAGCAGCAGCCCCGAGATCGCCGCTCCCATGTCGGTGACCGCCTGACCGACGAATGCCTCCAGCTTCGCAGTATCCAGTGGCGCCATTTCAGTCGTGGTCATCAGTGTCTCCGCTCTCTGTGCAGGCCCCCGGTGGATCTGCGCTTCAGCAGCGTGCCCGGACTCGTTGCCACCGGGCATCCGTGCCCACCACGGAATCACCGGCTCCGTACCGGACACGGATGTCCGGCGGAAGGCGCCGACGCACATTGGTTCCGGAGCCTCCACCGCCCGGCCCTTCGGACCGGATCAGGATGGGGGCTGCCGATGCCGATAGGACACCACCATGAGTCGACAAGCGATCTCCAGCGACCGCGCACCCGAAAGACTCACCGCGGTCTACGCGCGGCACATGCCAAACCGCCCGCCCGACCGCTCCGCGCCGGCCAACGTCCGCCTCCCGCGCGGTCTGATCGTCTCGATCGAAGCGATTGCGGTCCTGCCGGTTGGCGGTGAGGATATCCATCATGGTTGAGAGACTGCGGACCGTGACAGCTGCGGACGGGCGCTCGCTGGGTGTGGCCCAGTGGGGCGACCCCAGCGGGACGCCGGTGCTGTCCTTGCACGGGACTCCTGGTTCCAGGCTCGGACGGCATCCGGACGAGCAAGCGGTCGGCCGCGCGGGCATCAATCTCATCACCTATGACCGACCTGGGTACGGCGCCTCCGACCGGAACCCGGGCCGGCGGGTGGTGGACTGCGTCGGCGACGTCCAGAGGATTGTCGATGCGCTGGGCGTCGCGCGGTTCGCCGTGACGGGCGGCTCCGGCGGTGGCCCGCACGCCTTGGCCGTGGCGGCGGGGCTGCCGGATCGGGTTGCCGTGGCCGCTTGCGTGGTCGGGGTGGCTCCCTTTGATGCGTCCGGGCTGGACTGGACCGCCGGCATGGACCCCGAGAACGTGACCGAGTTCGGCTGGGCCAGGCAGGGCGAGCAGGAATTGCACAGCAAGCTGGCCGCGATGGCGGCCGCCGATCTCGAGCGGATGACCGCCGACCCGGCCAAGGCCTTCTCCGACGACTGGGAACTCGCCGACGCCGACCGTCAGGTGCTGGCCCGCACCGACGTCCAGCGGGTGATGGTCGAGTCCGTGCGGGAGGCATTCCGTCGGGGCGTCTGGGGGTGGGTGGATGACGACCTCGCCTTCCTCAAGCCATGGGGCTTCGACCTGACCGAGGTTCGGGTGCCGGTCACGGTCCGCTACGGCAGGAAGGACGTGCTGGTCCCGGCCGCGCACGGAGCGTGGCTCGCCGATCACCTCCCCGGCGCGGCCGTCGTCGTCGACGACGACGCGGGCCACCTCGCCGGCCCGGAGGTCATCCTCGAGCGGCTCGTCGCGCTCGCTGCCGACGCCGGGTAGGAACCGACCCGCCGACCGTCGGGCGCGCTGTCTGCACTGGCCGGGGTCGCTGCTGGCTCAGCGCTGCTGGTCGCTGCGCGGGTTCGGGTTGTACGGCGGCGGGGGCGGGTAGCCCTGGTAGTCCGGCACCGGGCCTTGCGGCGCCTGCGGGTACTGCTGCGGTGCGAATTGCTGCGGCGGCATCTGGTAGCCGCCGGTCGGCGGGCCCTGGACCTGCGGCGCGGTGCCCTGCAGCGGCGGCGGGATCTGATGAATGTTCGGATTGGACGGTGGAATGTGCGCCACCGGCGGCAGATGCACCGGTTGGGCAGCCGACGCCAGCTGGGCGGCCTGAATCTCGGCGGCCTGCTCGGCGGCCTCCCTGGCCCGCTCGCGATCCATCTGTGCGAGGTCGGTGCTGGTGTCGCCGGTGAACCAGTCCTTGACGTCCTCGTCGGTCTCGCCGAGCGGCTTCGTCAGTTCCTCCGCCGGCGGCGCCTCGTAGCGGAACACGCCGTCGTCGCCCTTGGTGCCGAGCATTTTGGCGAACTGTTCGAGCGCCTTGTCGAAGCCGCTCGGGATCAGCCACACCTTGTTGGAATCGCCCTGGGCGAGCTGCGGCAGCGTCTGCAGGTACTGGTAGGCGAGCAGTTCCGGGGTCGGCTTGCCCGCCTTGACCGCGGCGAAAACCTTCTCGATGGCCTTGGCCTGGCCCTGGGCCTGCAGGAACCGGGCGGCCCGATCGCCCTCGGCGCGCAGGATGGCGGACTGCCGATCCCCTTCGGCGGACAGGATCGCGGCCTGCTTCTGGCCCTCGGCGCCCAGCACCGCGGCCTGCTTCTGGCCTTCCGCTGTGGTGATGGCCGCGGTCCGCTGACCCTCGGCGGTCAGGATGATCGCCCGCTTTTCGCGATCGGCCCGCATCTGCTTCTCCATCGAGTCCTGGATGGACAGCGGCGGATCGATCGACTTGAGCTCGACCCGGGCCACCCGGATCCCCCACTTGCCGGTGGCTTCGTCCAGCACCCCGCGCAGCTGCCCGTTGATCGCATCACGCGAGGTCAGGGTCTGCTCCAGGCTCATCCCACCCACCACGTTGCGCAGCGTGGTGGTGGTCAGCTGTTCGACCGCCACGAGGTAGTTGGCGATCTCGTACACCGCGGCGCGCGGCTCGTTGACCTGGAAGTACACGACGGTATCGATGGATACGGTCAGGTTGTCCTGGGTGATCACCGGCTGTGGCGGGAACGAGACCACCTGCTCGCGCATGTCGATCCGCGCCCGCACCCGATCCAGGAAGGGGACCAGCCAGACCAAACCGGCATAGCTGGTCTTGTTGTAGCGCCCGAGCCGCTCGATCACCGCGGCCTGCGCCTGCGGGATGACCTTGACCGATCGGATGACCACGACCACGGCCAACACGACCAGGATGATGGCGACAATCGCGATTGGATCCATACGCTCTACGACCCCCAGATAACGACCGCGGTAGCTCCGCGGACTTCGACGACGGTGACGGGCGTACCGGGCGGCAGCGGGCGGTGGCCCTCTACCCCCGAGGCGGACCAGATCTCGCCACCGATCTTGACCTGCCCGCCGTGCGAATCAACTGTGGCGATCACTGTCGCCTTGGAACCGACGATAGCCTCGACCCCGCTCTTGATCTGCGCCGGTGCATGGAATCGCCGGAGCAGAGCCGGCCGGGCCACGATGACCAGCGACACCGAGGACACCGCGAAGATGATCAACTGAAGCCACAGGATGTCCGGAACGATCAGCGCGATCCCCGCCGTGATCAAGGCGCCGGCACCCAGCATGAGCAGCACGAACTCACCGCCGAGAGCCTCGGCGATCGAGAGCAGGACTGCAACGCTGAGCCATATCCATCCGGGCATACCGCCATCCTGCCAGAGCTGATAGGCGCTCAGGCCGGTTGGGCGACGCATCGGCCGACCGTGACCAGCTCGTGATGCAATCAGCCTGGAGCCCCGAGATTCAGTCGGGTTGGCCGGTTACAAAGTCGATCAGCCGCTCGACGGCGTTGATCAGCGGGGTCTGCAGATCACGGAAGCTGCCAACCGAACCGTTCACCCTCCCCCACATCACTGACGGATCCGAGATTCCCAGCTGGGCGCAGACGCCCTGCTTCCAGTCGGTGCCGCGGGGCACGGTCGGCCACGCCTTGATCCGGACGGCGGCCGGCCGGACCGCCTCCCAGATGTCGATGTACGGGTGCCCCGTGACAAGTACATGGCTGCTGTCCGCGCGACGTCCGACCTGATCAGCGATCCGGGACTCCTTGCTGCCGGCCACCAGGTGATCGCACAGCACGCCGACCCGCCGGATCGGTCCGGGGCCGAAATCGTCGAGCCGGGTCAGCAGGTTGTCCAGGCCGTCGATCGGTTCGACCACGATGCCCGCCACCCGGAGGTCATGTCCCCAGACCCGCTCGACCAGCGCCGCGTCATGGATCCCCTCGACCCAGATCCGGGCTGCCCTCGCGGTTCTCGCGCGCAGTCCGGTGACTCTGATCGAGCCCGAAGCGGACCGGGTCGGCGCCGCAGCCGCGATAGCCGGGCGGACCAGGGTGACCACATCGCCGTCGATCGCGAACGACGCCGGGTCCAGCGGGAACGTCCTTGTCCGGCCGCGGAAATCTTCCAGGGTGACGGTGGAATTGCTGCAGCCGACGACAGCGCCGCAGAAACCGGAGGCGATGTCCTCGGCCACCACGTGCGGCGTCGCCGGTACGACGGGCACGGTGCGGGGCCGCCGGGTGGTGATATCCGGTCCGTACCGGCCGGCGCGGGCGAAGTCGGCGGCCGGGGCTCGCAGGTTCGGCCGCGGATCCGTCAAACCATCCGCCGAATGTGGTGAGTTGGACACGCTGACCGACGCTACGGTGCCGATCCGGCGGACCCCGGAATCTCCCGGCCGACACTCGGGCCGGTGCCGGAGCGCGACTGTCACCGGCGACTGTCGGTGGTCGGGGGCAGGATGGGGCCATGACAGTGACCGGACAGCTGGAACTTGTCGCGTTTGACGCGACGAACATCGAAAAGCTCGCCTCTTTCTACGTCGAACTCGCCGGCTGGCAGGTCGTCCGGAATGACCCCGCCTGGATCACGGTCCGCACGGGCGACGGCCAGGAGGTCGGGTTTCAGCAGGTCGAAGGCCACCTCGCGCCCCGGTGGCCCGGGCAGGAGCGACCGCAGCAGTTCCATCTCGACCTGCTCGTGGACGGGCATCTGGCGGCGGCCGAGCGGGCCGTCGAACTCGGCGCCACCCGGCTGGCCGACGGTCCGACCTGGATCACCCTGGCCGACCCGGCCGGTCACCCGTTCGATCTGTGCCAGCGGGACGGTGTCGGCCCGGTGATGGAGTTGTTTGCGGTGACGATCGACGCGCCCGACGCGGTGGAGCTGGCCCATTTCTACGCTGACCTGCTGGGTATGGAGGTCACGTACGAGGGTCCGGAGGGCGCGCTCATCGCCGGTGCCGGCAAGAGCGTGATGTTTCAGCAGGTGAGCGGGTACCACCCGCCCGCCTGGCCCGAACCGGCGCACCCGCAGCAGGCGCATCTGGACATCGTCGTCGACGACCTCGACGCCGGCCAGGCGCGGGCGCTGGAATTGGGCGCGACCCTGCTCGGCGGGGAAGGCCGGCAGTTCCGGACCTTCGCCGATCCGGCCGGCCACCCGTTCGACCTCAGCCTGTAACGCGGTTCCTCCACCGCGGAATGCCCGTAGCAGGTTTGCACAACGGTCGGCGGATCATCACGTACCGTGGCGTGCATGTCCGGGATTCGTGCCGCCACACTGCTCGCGGTGTGGGGCGCTGCGCACCGATCGGGGGTGGCCGGCGCCGATCAGGTGTTGGGCCAGTTGGCCTCGGCCGGTCGCACCGCCGGGGTTCGAGCCGCCGACGCCGGCACGGCTCAACGGATCGACATTCCGGGACCGGGCCAAGCCGGCGCCGGGACCATCGCCCTGCTGGAACTGACCCGGCGCGGCGGTCTGCCACAGCTGGTCCTGCCGGTTCCGGGCGACCTGCGCGGCCTCCCCCCGCAGTCACCCTGTCTGGTCGCCGCGCTCGATGCCGCAGCCGCCGTGCTGTTGCCGGACCTGCAGATCGCCGTGGTCCCCGGCGAGGGACACTGGCGGGTTTTCGGGGCGCCCGGGCTGGTGGATCTTGTTCCCAAGGCCTCCGGGGGTCCGTCGCTTTTCGAGGCCGAGGTCGAACTGGACCGGGCCATTCGGGATGCCACGGCGCGGCTGACCCGCTTGGACGTGGCCCGAGAGTCGGCCGAGGTTCGCGCCAAGGTCGCCGCCGCGATGCGCGACGGAGCCGTTGATCTGCCCAGCGGGTCCGGGCGCGGACACCGGCACGGTTCCGCCATGCTCGCCAAGGTGGTGTCCTTGGAGGCGTTGTTACAGGTCGCGGGCTCGCACGAGACCGCAGCGGTGTCCCGCTTCGAATTGGCCTCGGTGGATGATGCCCTCCGCCCGCTGGCCCACGCCGTGCGAATGGGCCGGTTGGCCGCCGTGACCGAACTCGTCGCAGAGATCAGCCGGCCGATCCATTTGGCGACGCCGCAGACGTCCCGGTTCTCCTGGTCCACCGAGCGGGACGGCGTCGGCGGGTACGAATAGCCGCATCCGTGTTCACCAATAGAACGCGTGAGAGATTCCAGCTATGCCTGGTGTCGCCGCGCGACGTCTGCGTGCCGGGCATGCACCATCAACCCCGGTTCGGGGAAGGCGGTCAGCCGGCCGGTCGCGCACGCCGCCGTCGAGCACCGGGCGAGTGTCGATGGCGCGGCCGGTTTCGGCCGAGCGCCGGTGATCGGCGCCGACGCCGTCTGGTCATCCGGACCTGGTTGACGGGCATCGCGGCTTCTCCAGGCGGATCGTCAGTAGCCGAACGCGCTCGACCTGCTCGGCGCCTCGGAAATCGAACGCGACCGGACCGGCCGCCATCTGACAAACGAGAAGGCTTACCGCACAACGACAATCGGCTAGCCCGGTCACGGTGGTGACCAAGCCAGCCGATTGCGGATGCCGATTGCGGGTGACACTGTGGCCAGCAGTCCTGATGAACTGGGAAGGCCGGGAAGAACCTACTGGCCGAAGACTTCCTTGGCGGCGTCGCCGACCTTGTCACCGGCCTGCTTCACGTTGGCCGCTGCCTGCTGTGCCTCGCCGCGCGCCTCGAGGTCTTCGTTTCCGGTGACCTTGCCGACCGCTTCCTTCGCTTTGCCGGCCAGATCTTCACCGGCGTGCGCGATCTTGTCTCCCATGGTCATGCTGCCTCCCTCGCTAGTCCCAACCCGGCGGCTGCGATCTGCGGCCGAGCGGGTCGCCCGCACCTACGGGCTGGTGGTCCGCAGTCGCTCGCGGACCTTCCGTTGATTTACCCGCGCAGAGCATCTCGCAAACCCCAGAAAGTGATCAGTCCTGCTCGATTTCCGAGGTCGAGAAGCCGAGTGCGTGGAACCCGCCGTCGACCATCACCATCGACCCCGTGGTCGCCGGAAACCAGTCGGACAGCAGGGCGCAGACGGCCTTGGCCACCGGCGAGGGATCGGTGGTGTCCCAGCCGAGCGGGGCCCGTTTGGTCCACGCGTTCTCCAGGTCGACGAAGCCGGGAATGGACTTGGCGGCCATCGTCTTCACCGGGCCGGCCGAGACCAGATTCACCCGGATTCCCTTCGGGCCGAGGTCGCGGGCCAGGTAGCGCGAGGTGGACTCCAGCGCAGCCTTGGCCACACCCATCCAGTCGTAGGCCGGCCAGGCCTGCCTGGCATCGAAGTCGAGGCCGACGATGCTGCCGCCCGCGCTCATCAGCGGCAACGCCGCGACGGCCAGCGCCTTGAGGGAATAGGCCGAGGTGTGCACGGTGGTGGCGACGTCCTCCCACGGGGTTTGCAGGAAGGTGCCACCCAGGGCTGAGCTCGGGGCGAAGCCGACCGAGTGCAGCACACCGTCCAGTGTCGGTAGAAAGGCACCCACCCGTTCGGCGAGCGACTCGAGCTGCTCGGGGTTGGTCACGTCGAGCTCCACGACGGGCGCCACGGCCGGCAGCCGCTTGGCGATCCGCTCGACCAGGGACAGCCGGCCATACCCCGTCAGGACGACGTTTGCACCCTGTTCCTGGGCCATCCGAGCCGTATGGAAGGCCATCGACGCCTCGGTAATGACACCGGTGATCAGCAGATTCTTACCTTCGAGCAAACCAGTCATGTGCGTGGTGACTCTTCCTTGAAGTGATGGCCGTGAATAGGGCGGTTCGGCGGGCGAGCGCCGGGCGTTGGCTAGTGTCCCATTCCCAGACCGCCATCCACCGGTAGCACCGCGCCGGTGATGTAGGCGGCGGCGTCGGAGGCCAGGAACGCGGCTACCGCGCCGATCTCGTCGGGTGAGGCGTACCGGCCCAGTGGTACCTGCTTGATGATCTCGGCCCGCCGGGCTTCGGGAAGTTCTCGGGTCATATCGGTGTCCACGAATCCGGGGGCGATCACGTTGGCGGTGATGTTGCGCGAGCCGAGCTCCCGGGCGATCGATCGGGCCATCCCGACCAGCCCCGCCTTCGACGCGGCGTAGTTGACCTGCCCGGCACCGCCGGAGAGTCCGACCACCGATGAGATGAAGATGTAGCGTCCCCACCGCTTGCGGAGCATCGATGACGCCGCTCGCCGGGCCACCCGGTAGGCGCCGGTCAGGTTGGCGTCCAACACCCTGGTGAACTGATCCTCCGACATCCGGAGCAGCAGGGTGTCGTCGGTGATCCCGGCGTTGGCCACCAGAATTTCCACCGGACCCTGGTTGGCTTCGACCTCCTTGAAAGCCGCGTCCACCGACGCCGAGTCGGTGACATCGCAACGCACCGCGGACAATCCCGTGGGCGCTTCCCCACTGCGGGTGGTGACGGTGACCTGGTGACCGGCCGCGGACAGGGCTCGCGCGATGGACAGCCCGATCCCGCGATTACCGCCGGTGACCAACGCGGACCGACCAGTTTCCTGGCTCACTCTCAACCTCCCGGCTGCGACCGCGTAGCTCGGCCGCCGGGGCGCGGCCCGAGACGTTTGCTGCGGTGCGAGGTCCATAGGCTAACGCGCCCGGGGCGCCGCTGCGCGACCATCACCTCGGCGCGCGGCTGCCAGGACGCCCCTAGTCATGACGCGCGGTCGGCGGTGACCCGCGGCTGATGCCGGATCGGGAAGTTCAGCGACCTGGCCACGAAGCACTTCGCGCCGACATCGTCGTGCAGTTGCTCGGCCCGGTCGCACATCGACTCGAACGCGACGGTGACAGTCGGTCGCAGTGTGATTCCGCTGAACTGTCCGCCACCGCCACCGTCGGCGTCCTCGACCATCGTGCCGATCGGGTCGTCCCGGTAGCTGGTCACCACGACGCCGGCGGTGGCGGCCAGGTGCAGATACCAGAGCATGTGGCACTGGGAAACCGACGCGACCAGCAGCTCTTCGGAATTCCAGCGGCCAGGATCGCCCCGAAACGATGGATCCGACGAGCCGACGATCTCCGGCTTGCCCTCGGCCCGCACCACGTGGTCTCGACCGAAGGCACGGTAATTGCTGGTCCCACTACCCTGGTTGCCGGTCCATTCCACCGACAGCCGGTACTGGTGTTCGGTTTGGTTTCCGGTCATCGGGAAACCCTAGCTATCTTGACCACACGGTGCCGTCGATGGCCGGCGGGTCGGCGGTTCGCCGGGTGGTCGCGCACGCTACGGAATCCGCTGGGCGACCGTCAGCGACGCGCCGGCTGCGATCAGCACCAGGAGGGTGCCCCCCAGCAACCACGGCCGCGAGTTGTCCTGGGCCTTCATCTCGTATCCGATCTGCTCGCCGAGTTGCGAGTAGACCGTCTTGAGCTCCTCAGCGGTCGCCGCGGAGTGGAAGTCGCCGCCGGAGGTCGAGGCGATCTGCCGCATCGATTCCTCGTCGATGGAAACCGGTTCGGTCGTACCCGAGATGACGATCGAACCGTGCTCGGTGCCGAACGAGATCGCCGAGATCGGCACGCCTGCGTCCTTGGCGGCCTGGGCGGCGTCCAGCGCCGGGCGGCCGGCGGTCTCCTTGCCATCCGACATCAGCACGATCCTGGCCGGCGGCGGCCCTTCCACCCCGGAGATCGTCCGGGTGAACGACTCGATGCTCTTCAACGCAGAGGTGATCGCTTCACCCGTCGCGGTCCGCTCGTCGAGTTTGAGATCCTTGATCGCCTGGATCGCGGGGGCCCGGTCGGTGGTCGGCGCCACCATCACGTTGACCACGCCGGCGAAGGAGATGACTCCCAGGTTGACACCGGGGGTGAGGTCATTGGCGAACTGGATCGCGGCTTCCTGGGCGGCCTGGAGTCGGCTCGGCGCGACGTCGGTGGCCATCATCGACAGTGACACGTCGATCACCAGCATCACGGTCGCCCGGTTCCGCGGGACCTTGACCTCCTGGGTCGGCCCGGCCACCGCCACCGTCAGCAGGACCAGTCCGAGCAGCAGCAACGCGGTGGGCAGGTGACGCACCGGGCCGGGCCGGACGGGCGCCACCTTGTCCAGCAGGTCCATCGAGGAAAATCGCAGGGTGTATCGCTTGCGGCGTCGGCTGACCAGGATGTACCCGACCAGCAGGGCCAGCACGGCGGCGCCGAGCACGAACCATTCGGGGTAGGCGAAGCTCACCAGGCCTCCCCCGCGTGGGTGGCGGTCGACGATGCTGCGGTCGCTCCGGTCCAGCCGCGTTTGCGGCTCATCACGAAGCGCAGGACGTCCGCGATCCAGTCCCGGTCGGTGTGCAAAGTCAGCTGTGCGGCGCCCGCGCGGCGCAGCGTGGTGGCAACCTCATGTCGGTGCGCCAGGGTCTGTTCGGCGAAGCTGCGCCGCAGCGACGGGGTCGTCGAGACCTCGCGGGTACGACCGGTTTCGGGGTCGAGCAGGGTGGCCAGACCGATATCGGGCAGCGCCAGATCCAGCGGGTCCAGCACTTCGACGGCGAGCAGGTCGTGCCGCCCCGACAACGCGCGGAGGGACCGGGCCCAGTCGATGGGGCCGACGAAGTCCGAGATGACCACCGCCATTCCCCGACGCCGCGGTGGCCGACGCAGCTGTTCGATCGCCGCAGCCAGGTCGCCGCGTTCGCCGACCGCTGAGCGCGGTGTCTCGGCGAGTGCGCGGAGCAGATACTGGATGTGCGAGCGGCCGCCGCGGGCCGGAACCCGGCGGATGCCGCCTCCGCTGGTGATCACCGCGCCGATCCGATTGCCGCCACCCTGGGTCAGATGCGCGACCGCTGCGGCGCCCGCGATCACCAGGTCCCGCTTCTCGCACGAGGCCGTGCCGAAGTCGACGGAGGCCGACAGATCCGCGACGATCCATGTCTCCAGCTCTCGGTCGGCCACCGTCTGCCGGATATGCGGTTCGGTGGTCCTGGCCGTCACCGACCAGTCCATCCGCCGGACGTCGTCTCCCGGGTAGTACGGTCGGGCCTCACCGAGCTCGGAACCAGGACCGGGTACCAGGCCGAGATGGTTGCCCTGCAGCAAGCCGTCGAGTCTGCGGCGCACGGTCAGCTCGAGGTTGGTCAGGGCGTTGTCGATCCGCGCCGGGTCGGCGAAGGACGGCGGGGCATGACTATCTGACATGTCCGGAAGTTAGCGGCCGGCCGAGGCGTACGGCGTGACCTGCGGTAACGGGATGGCCTGCAGTAGCCGGGTGAGGATCGTCTCCACCTGGATCCCGTCGGCGAGCGCGTCGTAGGAGAGCACCAGTCGATGCCGAAGTACGTCAGCGGCGACATCTACGACGTCCTGCGGAACGACGAAATCGCGGCCGCGGACCAGGGCCAGGGCGCGGGCGGCTGCGATCATCCCCAACGTCGCGCGCGGCGAAGCGCCGTAGGACAGCCAGCCGGCGACATCGACCAACCCGTGTTCGGCGGGAGTGCGGGAGGCAAAGACCAACCGGACGACATAGTCGACCAGCGCGTGGTGGACGAACACAGTGGCCGCGACGTCCTGCAGCCGGGCCAGCTCGGTGATCGGCAGAACCTGTTGCGGGGTCGGCGGCGAGACACCCATCCGGTAGACGATCTCGCGCTCCTCGGCCGGTTCGGGATAGCCGACCAGCAGCTTGAACAGGAAACGGTCGCGTTGCGCCTCCGGCAGCGGGTAGACGCCCTCGTTCTCGATCGGGTTCTGGGTGGCCAGAACGAGGAACGGGTTCGGCATCTTGTAGGTGATGCCGCCGATCGAAACCTGCCGCTCGGCCATCACCTCCAGCAAGGCCGACTGGACCTTGGCCGGTGCCCGGTTGATCTCGTCGGCCAGCACGAAGTTGGCCACGACCGGGCCCAGTTCGGTGTCGAATTCTTCGCGGCCGGCCCGGTAGATGCGCGTGCCCAGCAAGTCGGAAGGCACCAGATCGGGGGTGAACTGGATGCGGGAGAAGGTGCCGCCGACGACCCTGGCGAAGGTTTCCACGGCAAGGGTCTTGGCGACCCCTGGGACACCCTCGATCAGCAGATGGCCCTTGGCCAGCAGCCCGACCAGAATGCGCTCGACCAGCCGATCCTGCCCGACGATGACACGTTTGACCTCGAAGATGGTGCGTTCCAGCAGGGCGGCGTCTGCCGACGGCGCGGGCCGCCCGCCGTTCGCCGACCCGGAATTGGCCAGCGGGTAGGCCAACGAGGTCTGGCCGGCCGGGTGGTTCTGCGGGGCGGACGGGTTCGGGCTCGGCACGACCTGTCCGTAACCAATTCTTGGATCTGCCGTCACCGACGCTTCCCCTCAGTTCTGCAGTGCGCCGGCCTTCGGGCGCGTGTTCGTCACAACGATGGCAACGGTACGGGAATCCGCGGTGCCCCCGTCGCGGGTTGCCCACTGCATGAGTTCCTGCCGCCGATTTCGGGCGGCACCGCCGTCACGGGCTCGACAGCCCCGGCCCGCCGTCGCCGGGCCCGGTCTGCCAGCGGGCCAGTGTGCCCGGGTCGTCGATGTCGGCGTCCTCGCCGTCTCGGGCGGGCAGCCGCAGGGCGGTCAGCGGCGCGAAGAAGGTGCGAACCGCCGCGCCTGCCCAGTCCGGTCGGACCGCGGCCGTCCGGCGCAGGGCCCCCAGCCGCCACGCGCTGATCAGCCACTGGTCGCGCCCGGCGGCGTCGACCAGCACGGCCCCGTCTGCCGTCGGGTCGGCGTCCAGGGCGACGGCCAGCCGGTGCAGCGTCGCCGCGTTGATCGCGGGCAGGTCGGCGGCCAGGATGGCCACGACGGTGGCCGCACTGCGGTCTGTCATCATCGCCACACCTGCGCAGATGGCGGCTGCGGGGCCGCCACCGGGGGGCGACTCCCGAGCAAAGTGGACCACCCTGGTCAGCTCGCGAAAGGGTCCGACGACCACGACCGGCACCTCTGCGAGGGCGAGCACAGCGCGCTCGATCAACGCGGCGCCGCCGACCAACAGGCCCGGCTTATCAAGGCCGCCCAGCCGCTCGCCCCGGCCGCCGGCCACGATCAGGCCGACGTCGGGGCGCCTCGGCAGGGGTGTCGGCGGGATCAGCTGCCCGGGCGGCTGGCGCCGATGTAGCCGCTCCAGCGCATCGCGGACACCTTCACATAGGACCCTGACTGCGGTGCCTCGATCATCTGGCCGTTGCCCATGTAGATCGCCACGTGGTGAATGGTGTTGGGATCGGACGTGTTGTTGGCGTAGAACACCAGGTCGCCGGGCTGCAGGTTGGACTTCGAGATGCGGGCACCGGTCTGATACTGGTATCCGGAATAGTGCGGCAGATAGATACCGGCCTGGGCGTAGGCGTAAAGCGCCAGCCCGGAGCAGTCGAAGCCGACCTTGTTGAAGTCGCCGAACCTGTCGGCCGTGCCGCCGTCGTGCACTCCGCGGGACGGCCCGGATGGGGTTCCGCCACCCCAGGCGTACGGGGTGCCGAGCCATTGCATGGCCGCCGCGACGACGGTCGCGCCGACATCCCCGTTGTAACTGACGTTGGTGACCGGAGCCGGCGTGTTGTTGGACGCGTTGTTGGAGTTGGCGTTCGAATTGGCGGCGGCCTGAGCGTTGCGGGCCGCCTGACGTGCGGCGTCGGCGTCGGCCGCTGCCCGGGCGGCGGCCGCCTGCCGGTCCGCTTCGGCCTGAGCGGCCGCTGCGGCGGCGGCAGCCGCGGCTGCCTGTTCGGCAGCCACCCTGGCGGCTTCCGCGATCGCGGCCTGCCGAGCGGCTTCGGCGATCGCCTCCTGCCGCAGGCGCTCCTCCTCTGCTGCCTTGAGCACCAGCCACTGGTTGTACGCATCGCGCTGCCCCTGCAGCTGGTCGACGGTATTCACGGCGGCTTGGTAGGCGATCTGCTGCGCGTCGAGCTGACCCTGCAGCGTCGCCAGCTGGGCCTGGCCTACCTGGAAGGCGGTGGTCGCCGCGGCCTGCGCGGCGTCGGCATCGACCTTCGCCTGATCCGCGGCGGCCTGCTTGCTCTGGGCCAATGCCAGCGCGTCCCGCGCCGCCGCGTCCAGGTTGGATTTGGCCACCCTGGCTCGCTGCAACCCGCCGATCACGTCCAGCTGCGAGCCGGAGATCGACGCCAGGAGCTGCTGACGCTGCATCAATTCATCGGTGCTGCCGGCATCGATCAGGGCACTCATCGAACCCAGGGTCGAGCCCTGCCGGAAAGAGGCTGCGGCGAAGTTGTCGGCCTTGAGCTGGGCGTTGTCGATGTCGGTCTGGGCGCCGGCGGCAGCGGCCGCCGCGGCAGTCGCGGCCAGCGCCGCCGCCGCGGCGTCGGCCTTGGCGACATCGAGATCGACGGCCGCCTTCTGGGCGAGCTCGGCCTTGAGCTCCATGTCGTTGTTCAGGCGTTCGATCTCACCCTGAGTGGCAGCCACCTGCGCGGAGAGCGCGCCGACCGCGTTGTTGATCTCAGTGGCCTGGGCCTGGCTCGCGGTGATCTGTTGATCCGAGGGGTTCTCCGGTGGGGGTGGTAGGGCGCCGGCCGGCGTGGCCAGCCCGACCAGCAGGCTCGCGATCAGCGCTGCGCTGCCGAAGATCGATGGCCGTCGATTCCGCCTGGCCTGCGTGCTGGGGCTGCGCTGGGCGCCCACCGGTGGGCCGGCTGGAAACAACCGGGATTTCGAGTACCCCACGAACACTCCTCTCTGAGGTCCACGCGACCACAGATGGGCAGGCGAACGAGATGAACACCACAGTTTTGTCTGACGGGACAACCTCGGCGGAGATGTCAATTCGACACGCCCAGGCTCAGGATGCCACTTTGTTCCCCATAAGCCCAGCTGTCCCGCGAAACCCATTGGCCCCAAAATGCTCATTTGCTCCAAACCAGACCTCGATTGCTGCTTCGCCGTGGTGGGATCGACGAAAACCGGAGTCTCGGTCGGGCACCGGCCCGCAGAATGGAGCAATGAGTCACTTCCCCGGCCCGCCCGCTGGCCCTCCCCAGTGGGGTGCCCCGGATCAGCGAACCTGGTCACCGCCCGTGGCAAACCATCCGACCGGCGGGGATTCTCGCGGTTCGGCCGGCCGGTCGCTGTTCTGGCGGTTGTCGTGGCTGGTCGGGGTTGCGTTGTTGCTGGCCGGCACGTTTCTGCCCTGGCTCTACTCCGGCACCAACGCCAAGAACAGTTATCAACTCGCCGGTGCCGGACAGCGCCGGCTCGCGTTGCCGTCGTGGGCAGAGGCCGTCCTGGGCGGATGGCCATTCCTCGGTCCGATCTGGGCGGTCCTGGCGGTGCTTTTCCTGCTCGGGCTGCGCCGGACGTCCGCAGCACTGTCGATCCTGTTGGCGGCAGTCATCGGGCTGATGGCCGTTGCCGTGATCGCCCTGACCGCCGGATTGGCTGGGACCTACGTATCGGGTGCCCTGTCGGGGCCCATCGTGACAACCATCGGTGTGCTCGGCATCGCCATGGGTGCCGGTGCCGAGCTGATCGGCCGAAGATCGATCAGACGGTAGCGCCGAAGATAGCCCCGAGGTAGCCCAGAGAGAGCCTGCGGCGCCGCGGTTGCCGATACCCCGCGGCGTGGTTCACCCTCTCGTTCAGTTGCCTGCACAACATTTCCGTAGGTATTGCCCGAATAGGTCACGCGGGGGTTGATCAATGGGGGAAAATCGAACCCAGTCAGTGCAGGCCCCGACAGGGGGCCCGCTCGTCGTCTGTCCCAGAGCGCTTGCTTGGCAGACCGCATGACCGCACACAAGCTGCCGTCGGCAGCCGGAGGGGAGCATTTCTCACTATGACCGATCACAATGGGCCACCGTCGTCGCAGTGGGGCAACGATCCCGCGAAGCCGAACAGTCAGGGCTGGCCACCGGCACCGGCGAACCCGCAGCAGGGTGCGCCCCAGCAGTGGACTGGGCCGACCGACTCGGCGCCGGCCCAGCAGTGGCCCACCCAGGCACAGCCCGAGCAGCCGGGGCAATGGAACACGGGCGCCCAGCCGCAGCAGTGGAACCCGGCCACCGGCACCCAGCCGGGTCAGGCCTGGGCCGGCCAGCCCGCGCCGTATTCGGCGCCGGGTCAGTACGCCCAGCCGGGTCAGTATGCCCAGCCGGGTCAGTATGCCCAGCCGGGTCAGTATGCCCAGCCGGGTCAGTATGCCCAGCCGGGTCAGTATGCCCAGCCGGGTCAGTATGCCCAGCCGGGTCAGTATGCCCAGCCGGGCCAGTATGCCCAGCCGGGCCAGTACGGCCAGCCTGGCCAACCGCCGAAGAAGAGCAACAAGGGCGTGTTGATCACCGCGGTCGCGGTGGTGATCGCGCTGGTCGCCGGGCTGGGCGTGTGGTTCTTCGCCTTCCGTGACAAGGCCGGCACCGGTGGCAAGGACACACCGCAGGCAGCGGCCGCCCAGCTGTTCGCCGACGTTGACAGCGGTGACCTGGTCGCGCTGGCCGATACATTCGATCCGGCCGAGGCAACTCTGGTCAGCGACCTCGCGGGGGATGTGACCAGCCAGTTCAAGCGGCTGGGCCTGCTCACCGACGGCGCATCCGTCGGGAGTTCGACCGGCAGCACGATCAGCATCAAGGGAATCACCTTCGATGACGCGGCCGCGGAGTCACCGCTGCCCGACCTGACCATCGTGAAGGTCACCGGCGGCACGGTCACCATTACTCCGCAGACCAGCTCCCCGGATGAGACCGACAAGTTCAAGCAGCTCAAGGACGCCATCAGCGGAGCCGCGCAGAATTCCGGTATCGCCTCGGATGTCTCGACACAGCCGACGGTGATCGACATCGCCACCGTCATCAAGGACAGCAACAACGGCAAGCCGATCCGGATCTCCACCGTCAAGCGCGGTGACGTCTGGTATCCGAGCCTGTTCTACACGCTGGCCGACTACTGGAATCAATCAGCCAGCAACGGCACCGCGGTCTCCACCGGCGACGCCATTGCCGCTGCCGGCGCCGGGTCCCCGGAAGATGCCGTCAACGGGATGATCACGGCCGGCCTGGCCGGTGACTCCAGCGGAATCATCAAGCTGCTGCCGCCGGACGAAATGGCCGCGATCCACGCGTACGGAAACAAGATCGTGCAGGCCGTGGGAAACGGGGCATCGACCGATGCGCAGGTCACAGCGACCTGGGTGACCAGCGATGTCACCGGCGGCACCCTCGTGTCGGTGGCGAAGCTGGAGATCACCTATCAGGGCGACACCGCGACGATCGAGATCAACAAGGACGCCGGCACCGCCACCATTACGGATACCTCCGGTAAGAAGACGGAGATCAGCGCGGACAACCTCGGCGACCTGCTCTCCAGCGGAGGCACCAGCCAGGCGGACCTGACGTCGATCGACCCCAGATTGCCGGACTTCGCCAGCCGGATGCTCAAGGCTGCGTTGGGCATGGGCATCGTCACGGTGAAGGTCGACGGGGCCTGGTACGTCAGCCCGATGCGGACCTTCACCGGCTTCTCCACCACGTTCATGGCCGGGATGGTGCCGACGGACATCGACATGTTCATCGATCTGCTCAAGAAGGCGAAGTAGCAAGCGCCGGTGGTGCGATAGGGATTCGTTGAGCTCGCTGAGCGATCACCCATCGCACTACCGGCGTGTCAGTCCCTGGGCGAGGACCATTCACCGGTCCCGGTGAAGTTTCGCAGTGTTTGCAGGTAGGGCGCCAGATCCAGGTTGTTCGCACTGACCCAGCTGTCGCTGTAGTACGTACCTTCGTAGCGATCACCGCCGTCACAGATCAGCGTCACGATGCTGCCCGGCCGGCCTGCCGCCTTCATCTTGGCGGCGATGCCGAGCGAAGCCCACAGATTGGTGCCGGTTGATCCGCCGGCCCGGCGTCCGGTGACCTCGTGCAGGTACCGCATCGCCGCGATCGACGCCGCATCCGGAACCCGCTCCATCGCATCGATCACCGCCGGCATGAAGGACGGTTCGACCCTGGGCCGGCCGATTCCCTCGATCCGGGACCCCCGGCCGGAGACGAAGGCCGGGTTGGTGGTCATCCAGCCCTCATAGAAGGACGAATTCTCCGGGTCGACCACCAGGAGCTGCGTGGCGTGCCGGCGATAGCGCAGGAAGCGGCCGATGGTCGCGCTGGTTCCGCCGGTGCCGGCGCCGACCACGATCCAGCTGGGGATCGGATGCCGCTCGAGTGCGAGCTGTTGAAAGATGGATTCGGCGATGTTGTTGTTGCCCCGCCAGTCGGTGGCCCGCTCGGAAAACGTGAACTGGTCCATATAGTGCCCACCGGACTCATCGGCCAGCCGGCGTGCCTCGTCATAGATGCCGCTCGCGGCCTCGACGAAGTGACAGCTGCCGCCGGTCCGCTCGATGAGGTCGATCTTCTCCTGGCTGGTGCTGCGCGGCATGACGGCGATGAACGGCAAGCCGAGCAATCGGGCGAAGTAGGCCTCGGACACCGCGGTCGAGCCTGACGACGCCTCGACGACGGTGGTGCCCTCGCCGATCCAGCCGTTACACAGCGCATACAGGAACAACGACCTCGCCAGCCGGTGCTTGAGGCTGCCCGTCGGGTGAACCGACTCGTCCTTCAGATAGAGATCGATGTCCCATTCCGGCGGCAGCGGATAGACGTGCAGGTGAGTGTCGGCGCTGCGGTTGGCGTCCGCCTCCACCTTCGAGATCGCGGTCTCGACCCAGGCCCGAGGGCCGGCACGGCCGATGGTGGGAACGGGCGGCAGCACGGATGTCATGCCGGTGAGGGTACGGCCAGCAATAGAATGACGGCCAACGGCGAACCCGGGCAGCTGATGAAGGGTTCGGATCGGTCGGTGGGAGCGGCCCACTGCCGGCGAACGCCGCAACAGGCAAGCCGCAACAGGAAAGAAGAGTCGTGATGGATTCCACAGTTCTGGAAAAGAGCCGTCGGCAACTCCGCGGGCTGGCCGAACTGATCCTGGCCGGGCCGCAATACGCGACGTGCGGTGATATCAGGCTTCGCTCAGCCGCCGACGGATTCGGCATCGTGACGGCCCCGGACGTGCGAATCGAGGGCGTCGTACTGGTCGCCCCCACGGGCAGGTTTGCGTTGACCGGAACGATTTCGCAGCTCGCGGCCGCGGCCGGAGTGGTCCCGCGGCGGCTGACCGATGTCTATTCGGACGCCTCTGACGTGTCGCTCGACGAAGTGCTCGACATCGAACCAGCGGTCGCGCGACGGCTGGCGGATGCCTTCGCGATCGGGAATGCGGCCCTGCGGAGCTTCGCTCCTGGTGAGGTGCCGGTCCTGTGGCCCGAGCATTTCGACATCGCTATCACGGTCGGCGGGGTCAACTACGGCGTCTCCGCCGGCGACAGCGCGATCCCCGCTCCCTACGCCTACGTCGGGCCGTGGCAGCCGCACACGGGCGAGTTCTGGAACGTGCCGTTCGGCGCTGCGCGCACCCTGGACGAACTGGGTGATACCGATGCGGTGCTCGAGTTCTTCCGAGCCGGCGCGGACCGCGTGGCGTCCGACACTCCTCAGTAGCGGGTTGCCAAATCTAACAATACGCGCGTACTGTTTGATCTGGTTCTGTTGCACCGGAGTTCACCGATGCCACCCCGACGGCCGACGCCTGAGGCCGACGGTGGACGATGGAGCCAGCCGAGAACTCAGCGCCCGAGCCGCCGCTTGGAGTGCAACTGTCGCTTCAAGGAGAGACGCCGTGCCAGCAGCCCCGAACAGCTTCGATGCCAAAGCAACTCTGACGGTCAACAGCCCCAGTGGTGAACACAGCTACGAGTACTACAAGATCGCCGGCGTCGTCGGGCTGGAGAACGCGGCAAAGCTGCCGTACTCGCTCAAGGTGCTGCTGGAAAACCTACTGCGGACCGAGGACGGCGCGAACATCACCGCTGACCAGATCCGCGCCCTGGCCAACTGGGATCCGACCGCCGAGCCGGACACCGAAATCCAGTTCACCCCGGCCCGCGTCATCATGCAGGACTTCACCGGCGTCCCCTGCATCGTCGATCTGGCCACCATGCGCGAGGCGATGGCCGATCTCGGCGGCGATCCCAACCGGATCAACCCGCTCGCTCCGGCCGAAATGGTGATCGATCACTCCGTCATCGCCGACGTGTTCGGCAGCCCGGACGCCTTCGAGCGCAATGTCGAACTGGAATACGAGCGCAACCGTGAGCGCTACCAGTTCCTGCGCTGGGGGCAGACGGCGTTCTCCGAATTCAAGGTGGTGCCGCCCGGCACCGGCATCGTGCACCAGGTCAACATCGAGCACCTGGCCCGTACCGTCATGGTCCGCAACGGTTTCGCCTACCCGGACACACTGGTCGGCACCGACTCGCACACCACCATGGTGAACGGTCTGGGGGTCCTGGGCTGGGGCGTCGGCGGCATCGAGGCGGAGGCGGCGATGCTCGGCCAGCCGGTGTCGATGCTGATCCCCCGCGTGGTCGGTTTCAAGCTCGGTGGCTCGCTGCCCGAGGGCACCACCGCCACCGACCTGGTCCTCACCATCACCGAGATCCTGCGCAAGCACGGCGTCGTCGGTAAATTCGTCGAATTCTACGGCGAGGGTGTGGCCGCGGTGCCGCTGGCCAACCGCGCCACCATCGGAAACATGAGCCCCGAGTTCGGCTCGACTGCAGCGATGTTCCCGATCGACGACGAGACGATCACCTACCTGCGGCTGACCGGCCGGTCCGAGGAGTCTCTCGCGCTGGTCGAGGCCTACGCGAAGGTGCAGGGCCTGTGGCACGACGCGAGCGTCGAACCGGTCTTCTCCGAGTACCTCGAACTGGACCTGGCCACCATCGTGCCGTCCATCGCCGGGCCCAAGCGCCCGCAGGACCGGGTGATCCTGGCGGATGCGGTCCCCGGGTTCCGCAAGGCCTTGCAGGCCTACGTCAGCAAGGACGACCTGGACTCGGTCGATGAATCCCTGCTGGAGACATTCCCCGCCTCTGATCCGCCGTCGCACGAGGAATCCCACGTCACGGCCTCGTCCGCGAATGCGAGCAACGGCAGGACTCCGGGCGACATGTCGCAGGGCACCCGCGTGTCCAAGCCGACCTCGGTGACCATGGACGGTCAGACCTTCGAGCTCGACCACGGCCACGTCGCGGTCGCGGCCATCACGTCCTGCACGAACACGTCCAACCCACAGGTGATGATCGGTGCCGCGCTGCTGGCCAAGAAGGCCGTCGAGAAGGGCCTGACTCGCAAGCCGTGGGTGAAGACCACGCTGTCTCCGGGCTCGCAGGTTGTCATGGACTACTACGAGCGCGCCGGTCTGATGCCCTATATGGAGAAGCTCGGCTTCAGCCTGGCCGGTTTCGGCTGTATGACGTGTATCGGCAACTCCGGTCCGCTCCAGGACGAGATCTCCGCCGCGATCAACGAAGCCGACCTCGCCGTGGTCTCGGTGCTGTCCGGTAACCGGAACTTCGAGGGCCGGATCAACCCGGACATCAAGATGAACTACCTGGCATCGCCGCCACTGGTGGTCGCCTACGCCATCGCCGGTTCGATGGACATCGACATCACCCGGGATTCCCTCGGCGACGACACCGAGGGCAACCCCGTCTATCTGAAGGACATCTGGCCCTCGCCCAAGGAGATCGACCTGGTCATCGCCTCGGCGATCAACCAGGAGATGTTCACCCGCGGCTACGCCGATGTCTTCGCGGGCGACGAACGCTGGAAGTCGCTGCCGACACCGACCGGCAAGACCTTCGAGTGGGACCCGGAATCGACCTATGTGCGCAAGCCCCCGTACTTCGACGGCATGCCGGCGACACCGGCGCCGGTCGCCGACATTTCCGGCGCCCGGGTGCTCGCCAAGCTGGGGGACTCGGTCACCACTGACCACATCTCCCCCGCCGGCAATATCAAGGCAGGCACCCCAGCCGCGCAGTACCTGACCGAGCACGGCGTCGTCCGAAAGGATTTCAACTCCTACGGGTCGCGGCGTGGAAATCACGAGGTGATGATCCGCGGCACCTTCGCCAACATCCGGCTGCGCAACCAACTGCTGGACGACGTCGAGGGCGGCTACACCCGGAACTTCCTGGCGGGCGGCGAGCAGACGTTTATCTACGACGCATCGGCGGCCTACCAGGCGGCCGGGGTGCCGCTGGTGATCCTGGCCGGGGCGGAGTACGGTTCCGGATCCTCGCGTGACTGGGCGGCCAAGGGCACCGCGCTGCTGGGTGTCAAGGCGGTCATCGCCGTCTCCTATGAGCGTATTCACCGCTCGAACCTGATCGGGATGGGCGTGATTCCGCTGCAGTTCCCGGCCGGTGAAACGGCCGACTCGCTCGGGCTCGTCGGCACGGAGACCTTTGCCTTCAGCGGCATTACCGCGCTGAACGAGGGCGGGATTCCGAAGACGGTCACCGTCACCGCAACCTCTGACGTCGCCGGTGTGGCTCCGACGGTTTTCGAGGCCAAGGTCCGGATCGACACCCCCGGTGAGGCCGACTACTACCGCAACGGCGGGATCATGCAGTACGTGCTGCGGAACCTGCTCGCCGCCAACTAGGCGGCAGGGCAGCCGTGCCCCGGGTCAGTCCGGATCATCTGGATGCTCGGCGACGGCAGATTCTCGACGGCGCCCGTGCCGCGTTCGCGCGGCACGGGTACGAGGGTGCCACCGTGCGCATTCTCGAGGAAGAGATCGGCCTGTCCCGCGGAGCGATCTTCCATCACTTCACCGACAAGCCGGCGCTGTTCCTGGCGCTGGCCGCCCAGGACGCTGGCGAAATGGTCGAGACCGTGCAGGCGCACGGCCTGGTCCAGGTCATGCGCAACCTGGTTGCCGACCCGAACGCGGGTTGGTTGGGCACCCAGTTGGAAATCAGCCGCAAACTGCGGACCGACCCGGATTTCCGGGAGGCCTGGGATGTTCGAGCGCAGGCCATCCGGTCGGCGACGCGAGCCCGGCTGGCCCGGCAGAGGGACGCCGGCGTGCTGCGCTCGGACGTCGACGTGGACGTGCTGACCGATTATCTGGAGCTGGTGCTGGACGGGTTGGTGGCCCACCTGGCTTCCGGCCGGCCGGTGGAGCCGCTCGGGCCGGTGCTCGACATGATCGAGGCGACGGTCCGCGTCCGGCGGTAGTTGGTCGGGGCGAGTACGGGTGAGGCCGCCCACCCATGCTGGTTTGCCGAACGAGGGGGTGGTTTGCCGACGTTCGTGCTTCGGATTTTCGCACTTCATTCGGCAATTTCGGGGAGCGCGGCCTGTTCGGGCGCCTGACGGTGTCGGCGGGTCGAACGCTCCAGCGCAGCGCGGATGCGGGGGTAGAGCTGCTGGGGCCGTTCGAGGTCGGCCCACACCCAGCGGATCATGTCGTGCCCGAGATCCCGCAGTTCATCCTCGCGCAACTTCGCCCGGACGACGGCATCGCCGGCCGTCTCCCCCGGCCGGAGCAGCCGAGCGTACTTGATCAGTCCGTCGAACTCGCCAAGAAGCCAGTCCCAGTCGAAGTCGCAACGGCCGATGAGACTGCGACTGCGACGGTGGATCTCGCGTTGCAGACCCGGTGCGGGCAGCCCGGCGCGCTGGATCCCGACCCGGCTCCGAGATTCCCCCACACTCTCACTCCGGCCATCGGCGAACGCGAACACCAGCTCCGCCTGACTGCGACCGTGCCGGCCGCGGCTCCGGTCCAGGATGTCGTCGAGTTCGTGCCGGTTGGTGAGCTGATGATGCAGTGCGGCGTCGACGACGACGACCGCCTGTTCGTATGGCACCGAGCCGGCCAGATCCAACATCGTCCGGGCCGGGCTGGTGACGCTCAGACCGTACAGCTGCCGGGTGTCACAGTCGTCGATCGGCGTCGTGTGGACGTGCATCGAAGCGCTTCGCCGCCCGGAGTTTCGTCGTTGTTTGGTCAGATGCACCCGGCTCAGGTCCAGCGCCCACATCGGCATGCCGTGCAGGACGACAGCGGAAATGTGGCTGACGACCCCGCCGTTGCACTGGGCGGCGAGTGCCGCTCGAATGTTCTCAGCGTGCAGATCGATCTGATCGAGTGCGTCGAACGTGCCGACGTCCAGGTAGCTGCCGCGGCGTAACCGGACGAGTTCGCGACGGTTGGTTTGCCGGCGAATCTCGGCGGGCGACAGTCCGGCCCGAGCGGCCGCCGTCCGCAGGATCAGCGCCGATGGTTTCGCGGGGTGAAGCATCCGCCAAGCCTGACAGGAAGCCGGACCGAGTGGCCCGGCGATCTGCAGAATGTGGATAACTTCGTGGGCTCGGGTGCCGCGGCTCGGTTTGCCGAACGAAGGGTGGTTTGCCGACGTTCGTGCGTGGGCTTTTCGCATTTGGTTCGGCAAAAGTCGGTAGTGGGTAGGCCGGTGGGCAGCGCGATCTCGCGGATGGTGTCCTCGGTGATATCTGTGGGCACCTTCGAGGCCTTCTTCGGCCAACAGATCCAGAGCCCGGCGGCCGGTGCCATCTGGGCGCGTGCGTCGGCCAGTCCAGCGGCCAGATCTCCCGCTCGAACCACGAACCAGATCAGCACGTCGGCGAACCGGCTACAGCGAAGGACTTCTCGATCGTCAGATCCGGTGGCAGTGGGATCAGCACGTCCCGAAATGCTGTCGGTTCGTCGGCGATCAGCACCCGGTGGCCCGCCTTGATGCCGAGCTTCGTCGGCAGCGGTGTCCCGGAATAGCCCGCGGTCCCGGCAGCTGTCATGGCAGCAGGGTACGTCGGTCGGACGGGACCGCTGCTCCTCAGCCATGCCTGGTTCGCTTCGCCAGCGCGCGGAGCAGCGGCAGCTGGGCGGCGCGCTCCCGGGCGCGCTGCTCATCGGCGCTGGTCGCGGCGCCGCCGATCAACTCGGTCACGGCGCGGACCGCCGCGGCCGGATGGGCCAGGATCGACGCGGCCAGGCGCCGCACCGTCGCCGACAGCTCGCCGGGAGCAACGACGTCGAGAACCAGGCCGATCCGGAGCGCCTCGGCGGCATCGATACGTCGTCCGGTGAGGCAGAGTTCGAGGGCCCGCCGCCGGCCGACCGCGCGGATCAGCGGCAGGGTACCGCCGAGGTCGGGCACCAGGCCCAGTGCCACCTCGAACATGCTGAACTCGGCATCGTCGGCCGCCACGATCAGGTCGCAGGCCAACGCCAGCTGAAAGCCGGCCCCGATGGCATGTCCCTGGACGCCGGCGATGCTGACGAACGACGAATCGGCCAGCCAGCTGAACGCCGACTGGAATTCGGCTATCCGCGCGTCGGCAGCGTCTGCGGGCAGCTCGGCGATGCGGGTGAGCGTGCCGTCCGTCAGGGCCTGCCGATCAAGTCCGGCCGAGAAGGATTTTCCTACCCCGCGGATGATCACCACCCGGGTGTCTGCCGTCAGCAGGACCGGCACCTGCGCCAGGGCGGCCCAGGTGTCGACCGTCTGGGCGTTGCGGGCATCGGGACGGCTCAACGTCACCGTGGCGACCGCGCCGTCCCGATGCACGGTGATGTGAGCGCGTTCGAACACGGCGTTCAGATCAGCGGCTGACGTCATCCGGGCCGACGTCGGGTCATCGACCGGAGTCCGGCGAACCCCGGCGGCGGGTGGCCCCGCCGCGTCCGCGCAGCGGTACCTGGGCTTCGATCAAGAGCCCGTGAACGAAGCCGTAGGAACGCCCGGAACTGGCGGCCAGGCTGCGGATCGATTCGCCGGACTGATAGCGATGGCACACATCGGCGGAGAGTGTGGAACGGTCGGTTCCGGTGATTCGCGCGCCTTTCGGCGGCGCTGAAGCATTCATCAGGAACTCCCTGGGATCTTCGTTCCCTGATGATGACCCAGTTGGCGCACTCGCGCATGCCGAAGTCGGGTGATCCAGTCAACGAATTGACTGCTCGGCCATCACTAAGCCAGCTCGACGAGGTCCAGATACTCCGAAGACCAATGATCTTCGGTGCCGTCGGGCAACAGGATGACCCGTTCCGGGTTCAGCGCGGTGACCGCGCCGGCATCGTGGGTGACCAGGACAACGGCCCCGGAGTAGCTGTGCAGCGCATCGAGCACCTGCTGACGGCTGGCCGGGTCCAGGTTGTTGGTCGGCTCGTCGAGCAGCAGTACGTTCGCCGCGGAGGAGACCAATCCGGCCAACGCCAGTCGGGTTTTTTCGCCGCCGGACAGCGTCCCGGCCTTCTGGTCCAGTTGCTCACCCTTGAACAGGAAGGTGCCCAACAGGTTGCGCAGCTCTTGGGCGCCCGCCTCGGGGGCGGCGTGCCGGATGTTCTCCCAGACGGTCGCGTCCGGGTCGAGCGTCTCGTGCTCCTGCGCGTAGTAGCCGAGCTTGAGCCCGTGACCGGCCTCGACCGTGCCGGTGTCCGGCTTCTCGTTGCCGCCCAGGACCTTGAGCAGGGTGGTCTTGCCGGCACCGTTGAACCCGAGCACGACGACCCGACTGCCGCGGTCGATGGCCAGGTCAACGCCGGCGAACACCTCGAGCGAGCCGTAGGACTTGGACAGGTTGCTCGCGGTCAGCGGGGTGCGACCGCAGGGGGCGGGTTGCGGGAACCGGATCTTGGCGACCTTGTCGGCGACCCGGATCTCATCCAGCCCGCTCAGCAGCTTCTCGGCGCGTTTGGTCATGGAGTGCGCGGCGGAGGCCTTGGTCGCCTTGGCGCCCATCTTCGCAGCCTGCACCATCAGGGCCGACGCCTTCTTCTCCGCGTTGGCACGCTCGCGGCGGCGTCGCTGTTCGTCGGTGCTGCGGGCGTCCAGGTAGCGCTGCCAGGTCATGTTGTAGATGTCCAGCTCACCGCGGACGGCGTCCAGGAACCAGACCTTGTTCACCACGGCGGCGAGCAACTCGACATCGTGGGAGATGATCACCAGCCCGCCGGAGAACGCCTTGAGAAAGTCGCGCAGCCAGACGACGGAGTCGTGATCGAGGTGGTTGGTCGGCTCGTCGAGCAGCAGCATGGTGCCGTCGCCGGCGTCGGCGGCGGCGAACAGGATGCGGGAGAGTTCGACGCGGCGACGCTGGCCGCCGGACAGTTCGTGCATCGGCTGGTCGAGCACCCGGTCGGGCAGCCCGAGGTTGGAGCAGATCCGGGCCGCCTCCGATTCGGCGGCGTAGCCGCCCAGGTCGGAGAACCGTTCCTCGATCCGGCCGTAACGCTTGATAGAGGCGTCACGTTCCGGTCCGTCGACAAGTTCGGCCATCTCGATCTGAACCTTGGCCATGTCATGGGCCAGCACGTCGAGGCCGCGGGCGGACAGCACCCGGTCCCGGGCTGTGATGTTCAGGTCGCCCTCGCGTGGGTCCTGCGGCAGGTAGCCCAGCGGGCTGGAACATTCGACGGTGCCGGCGTACGGGAGGGCCTCGCCGGCCAGCACGCGCAGGGTGGTGGTCTTGCCGGCGCCGTTACGGCCGACGAACGCGATTCGATCGCCCTTCTGGACGCGGAGGCTGGTATCGGCGAGGAGGATCCGCGAGGCGGCCCGGAGCTCGAGGCCCGTTGCGGTGATCACGTGATGCGATTCTACCGGTCGGCTGCACCCAACCGGCGCCTTCGGTCGAACGCCTTGCTCACGTTTGAATCCCCTTGCTCGAAACGGGCCGCACCGGATCGCCTGGTCATGCCGCCATCATGTCCGGTCTGCGGTCGTCCACGATGCTGAGGTTGGCGGTCCAACATTCGGTAGCGCTGTCCACTCCGCTCAGCTGAGCAGGCTCGACAGCAGATAGACGTTCAGCCCGATGATCGACCCGGCGACCACTGAAGCCACGACGGTGGTTATCCGCCGGTTGATCCACGGGCCCATCAGGTCCCGTCGGGAGGTCAACCAGATCAACGGGACCAGCGCGAACGGGATCCCGAAGCACAGCACCACCTGGGACCAGACCAGTGCCCTGGTCGGGTCGGCGCCGACCGCGAGCAGGGCGATCGCCGGGACCGCGGTGATCAGCCGGCGGACGACGATCGGAATATTCCGCCGCAGGAAGCCGGCCATCACGACCTGTCCGGCGTAGGTGCCCACCGCCGATGCGGCCAGTCCGGAGGCCAACAGCGCGATCGCGAAGGCCGCCGCAGCGCCGCCGCCCAGCACGGCACCCAGCCCCGAGTGCACCTCCTCCAGCGTGCTGGCCGACGTGGGCGTATTGAAGAACAACTGCGCGGCGACGATCAGCATCGCGGCGTTGACGAGTCCGGCCAGGCCCATGGCCAGCAGGACGTCGATTCGCTGGGTCCGCAACAACTGCCGGCGGCGCGGCGGGGGCAGCATGATCGCCGAGCCCTCGGGCAGCGAGTAACGCCTCGGGATCAATGCGGAATGTACATAGATGACGTGCGGCATCACGGTTGCGCCGAGGATGCCCGCGGCGAGGACAACACTGTCGGTCCCGGCGAAGCCGGGCACCAGGCCGGCGGCCATCGCGCCTGGGTTCATTCCGGAGCCAAGGAGTGTGTAGCCGAACCCCAGGGCGATGACCCCCATCAGGCCGGCGATCACCACCTCGAACGGTCGAAATCCGCGGCGCTGCGCGGCCAGCAGGCCGAACGCGACGATCGCGGTGATGGTGCCGCCGATCGGTAGCGGAACGCCGAACAGCAGATTCAGTGCCACCGCACCGCCGACGATCTCGGCGATGTCGGTAGCGATGGCCACCGCCTCGGCCTGCAGCCACAGTCCCCAGACCACTGGCCGGCGGAACCGTTCGCGGCACAGAGTGGCCAGATCCTGACCGGTGGCCAGGCCGAGCTTTGCGGTCAGCGACTGGATCAACATCGCCATCAGGTTGGCCGCGACGATCACCCACAGGAGTCGGTATCCGTAGCCGGCGCCGCCGGAGAAGTTCGTAGCGAAGTTGCCGGGGTCGACGTAGGCCACTGCGGCGACGAAGGCGGGCCCGAGCAACGGGAGGGTGCGCCGCACCCGGCCGGCCACCGTGATCCGCCGCGGCGCTTCGATCGGCGTGCGCTCGAAGCCGAACCCGGTCGCGGGGACATCTGCTGCCTTGCTCGTCATGGCCACCCTTGTGTTGTCGAGTTCAGCTTATTCGGTTTGTCAAAGAAAAAAGTTTGGTCTACCGAACATCCTTTTTCAAGGACATCGGCGGAACTACCGAAATCGTGGGGTTCGCAGACCGGCATGCCCGGCTGCTGGCGATTGGCTCAGGCGGTCCGGACGGTTATCTCGACGGCGTACATCCGCTCAGCGAGATCATCGATCACCGAGCGTCGCGGCTCGGGAATATCCCGGAATTCTCGCACAGGTAGCGCTCGTAGGGAAGCCAACCGTGGATCATCCAGAACCGATTTCAACGCGGTGGGATCCCCGCCGACGATCAGCGCGTCCAGCGAGCCGAGCACTGGCAGCAGAATCCGGGCGACGACGGAGGCCGCGTCGTTGAGCGAGACGGTAAGTTGATTGCCGCGCCGACGGGCGTAGCGCTGCTGCGACCAGCCACCGGCCGCGGTTCGACCCTGCAGATAGGGCCGGTCGGTCTTGGACGACACGACGACGCCGGCCTTGGCCACGCCCACCGAGTGGGCGCCACCACGAACGGCGATCAGGCCGACCGCACCGACGCCGGCCAGGTGATCGATCAGCGCCTCCAGCGGCTCGCGCGCACCGATCGACATCGGTGGGAACGGCACCGCGACCACGGCCGTGGTTCCGTCGCCCCCGGTGAGCTCGATCCGGTCGCCGAAGCCGTCGATCCGGGCGAGCCCATCATTGCGGCCAGCGAAGCGGTTCACCCAGCCGGTCAAGCGGTCGACGGCGACCTCGACGACGACTCCCCCACCGGCGGCCGGCCGGGATCGAGCCATCTCAGCACTTCACCGGCGACAGCACATCAGATGTTGAAGCCCAGCGCGCGCAGTTGGTCCCGACCGTCGTCGGTGATCTTCTCCGGACCCCACGGCGGCAGCCATACCCAGTTGATCTTGAAGTCCTCGACCAGCCCGCCGTCCGGGCCGCCCATCAGCGCCGCGTTGATCTGGTCTTCGATCATGTCGGTCAGCGGGCAGGCCGCGCTGGTCAGCGTCATGTCGATGGTGAGCACCTTGTCCGCGCCGAGCTGCAGGTCGTAGACGAGGCCGAGATCGACGATGTTGACCCCCAACTCGGGGTCGACGACGTCGCGCAGCGCCTCTTCGAGGTCGTCCAGCACGGTGTCCGGGATCGGCGTCAGGGCGCCGGCGGGAGCGGCGTCCAGTGCGCCGGCATCCCGGCCCGCGCGATCGTCGAACTTGGTGTCCGTTGCTTCGCTCATCTCGACTCTCCGTTGCTCGTGCTCGAAACTGATTCATCGGCCGAAACCGTGCTGCCGCCAGCGACCTGGACCGCGGCGTCCTTGAATGCCATCCACCCCAGTAGCGCACATTTGACCCGCGCCGGGTACTTGCTGACTCCGGCGAAGGCGATGCCGTCCCCGATCACATCCTCGTCACCGTCGATCTTGCCCCGGCTGGTCATCATCTCGGTGAACTCGCCGAGGACGGCCAGGGCCACCTGCAGCGGTTGGTCAATCACCAGGTCGGTCATCACCGAGGTGGACGCCTGGGAGATCGAACACCCCAGAGCGTCATAGGAAACGTCGACAACGCGGGCGTCGAGCCCATCGCCGTCCAGCCGGACCCGCAGGGTGATCTCATCACCGCACGTCGGGTTGACATGGTGGACCTGCGCGTCGAAGGGATCACGGAGCCCGGCGTGATGCGGGTGGCGGTGATGATCCAGGATGATCTCCTGGTACAGCTGCTCCATCTGCACTGCGATCACCTGGTCCCGAAGAACTGTTGGGCCTTGCGGACGGCGCCGGCCAGCACCCGGATCTCATCCGGGGTGTTGTACACGGCGACCGACGCACGCACGGTGGCGGCGATGCCGAACCGGCGGTGCAGCGGCCAGGCACAGTGGTGACCGACCCGGACGGCGACACCCTCGTCGTCCAGGATCTGCCCGACATCGTGTGCGTGTACGCCATCGACGACGAACGACACGGCGCCGCCGCGGTTCACGTTCTCGGTGGGGCCGATGATGCGCACCCCGTCGATCGCCGACAGTTCTTGCAGGGCAACGTCAACGAGTGAGTGTTCGTAGGCGGCGACCGCGTCCATGCCGAGCTGGGACAGGTAGTCGACAGCGGCGCCCAGGCCCACCGCCTGGCTGGTCATCGGTACCCCGGCCTCGAAGCGTGCCGGTGGGAGTGCATAGGTGGCGTGGTCGATGAACACCTGCTCGATCATCGAACCCCCGGTGAGGAACGGCGGCATCGCCGACAGCAGTTCGAACCGGCCGTACAGTCCGCCGACCCCGGACGGGCCGAGCATCTTGTGCCCCGAGAACACCGCGAAGTCCACGTCGAGGGCCTTGAAGTCCACCGGCGAATGCGGCACCGACTGGCAGGCATCGAGCACGGTCAGCGCGCCGACCCGGTTGGCCGCCGCAACCAGTTCGGCCACCGGGTTCACCGTGCCGAGGACGTTGGACTGGTGGGTGAAGGCGACGACCTTCGCCCGCTCGGTGATGACCTCGTCCAGGTTGTTCAGGTCGAGCCGGAAGTCATCGCCCATCTGGATCCACTTGAGTGTGGCGCCGGTCCGGCGGCACAGTTCCTGCCACGGGATGAGGTTGGCGTGGTGTTCCATCTCAGTGACGACGACCTCGTCGCCGGGGCCCAGCCGGAACCGGGACGCGGACGGGCTGTAGCTGGCGTTGCCCAGCGAGTACGCGACCAGGTTGATGCCCTCGGTGGCGTTCTTGGTGAAGATCAGTTCATCCGGGTTCGGCACCCCGACGAACGCGGCGATCCGCTCGCGTGCCGATTCGTAGTGATCGGTGGCTTCCTCGGCGAGCTGGTGTGCGCCGCGGTGTACGGCGGCGTTGTGCGTGGTGACGAACTCCTGCTCGGCATCGATCACCGGGATCGGACGCTGACTCGTCGCGCCAGAATCCAGATACACCAATGGCTTTCCGTCCCGGACGGTCCGCTGCAGGATAGGAAAGTCCGCGCGGATCGCAGCGATGTCCACACTCAGATCGGCCACCGTCAGGTGCGCGGCCGGTTCGGCCGAGATGGCTGTCTGCAGGGTGGTCACGCCGATGCACCAGCCCCGGTGAAGCGCTCGTAGCCGCTGGCCTCAAGTTCTTCGGCCAGCTCCGCGCCGCCGGATTCGACGATCCGGCCAGCCGCGAAGACGTGCACGAAGTCCGGGGTGATGTAGCGCAGTATCCGGGTGTAGTGGGTGATCAGCATGATTCCGACACCCTCACCGCTCTCGGTCGAGGAGGCCTTGTAGCGATTGACGCCCTCCGCGACGATTCGCAGCGCGTCGACGTCCAGACCCGAATCCGTCTCGTCCAGGACGGCGATCTTCGGCCGCAGCAGGCCGAGCTGCAGGATCTCGTGACGCTTCTTCTCGCCGCCGGAGAAGCCCTCGTTGACGCTGCGTTCGGCGAACTCGGACTCGATGTCCAAGTCGGCCATCGCGGCCTTCACTTCCTTGATCCACTTGCGGATCGGCGGCGCCTCGCCGCGAACGGCGGTTGCCGCGGTCCGCAGGAAGTTGGACATCGACACGCCGGGGACCTCGACCGGGTACTGCATGGCCAGGAACAGGCCGGCCCGGGCGCGTTCGTCGGCCTTGAGCTGCAGCAGATCGACACCGTCCAGGTGCACCGAGCCGGAGGTGATCTGATACTTCGGATGGCCGGCCAGCGAATACGCCAGGGTCGACTTGCCGGAGCCGTTGGGTCCCATGATGGCGTGCGTCTCGCCGCTGGAAACGGTCAGGTCGACGCCGCGCAGGATCTCGATCGGTGCGTCGTCGGTGATCACCGAGACGTGCAGGTCGCGGATTTCCAAGGTGGCCATGTGTCAGGTGCTCCAAGAAGTCGGTGGTGCTCAACAAAGCGGAAGGATGGGTGGGTCAGATTCCGGCGATCGCCAGTTCGGTCTCGAGGATGACTGCGGCGTGTTCGACCACCGACGGGATGCCGATCTTGCTGAGCACCTCGCCGAAGAATCCGCGGACCACCAGCCGGCGCGCGGCCTCCTCGGGGATCCCCCGGGACTGCAGGTAGAACAGCTGCTCGTCATCGAACCGGCCGGTGGCGCTGGCGTGACCGGCGCCGGCGATCTCGCCGGTCTCGATCTCCAAGTTCGGCACCGAATCAGCCCGGCAACCCTCGGAGAGCAGCAGGTTGCGGTTCATCTCGTAGGTGTCGGTGCCGGTCGCGGCGGACCGGATCAGCACATCGCCGACCCAGACGGTGTGCGCGCCCTTGCCCTGCAGCGCGCCCTTGTAGTACGCCCGTGACTTGCAGTTCGGCGCCTCGTGGTCCATCAGCAGCCGGTGCTCCAGGTGCTGCCCGGCATCGGCGAAGTAGATCCCCAGCAGTTCGGCCGAGCCGCCCGGTCCGTCATAGGCGGCCGAGGCGACCATCCGCACCAGGTCGCCGCCGAAGGTCAGCGCGCTGTGCTTCACCGTGGCGTCGCGGCCGACCCGGATCCGGTGGTGGGTCAGATGAACGCTGTCAGCCGCCCACTCGTGCATCGCGGCGAACGCCACCGAGGCGCCGTCGCCGGCCACGATCTCGACGTTTTCGCTGATCGTGGCGCTGCCCTGGTAGCTGACGACGACATGCGCTCGGGCGTGATGACCGACCCGGATCACCAGGTGCGCCGGAATCGGATTGTCGATGCCGAGTCCGCGGAAGGTGATCCGCACCGGCTCGGCCAGTTCGGTGTCGGCCGGCACGTCGACCAGGAAGACGTCCTGCGCGGTTTCCCAGGCCCGGGCCGACGGTCGGTCGACCGGCTGGTAGCCGGTCAGACCCTTGACCGACTCTGCAGCCGCACCGGACAGTGAGACCACGGAGACGGCCTCGGGCGCGAGGACCTCGATCTCGAAGTCCAGACCGGCGCGCCCGTTGAGAACGACGTTCTCGTGCAGTCCGCGGAGCCGGCGCAACGGGGTGAAGCGGAAGGCCTCGTCCTTCGCGGTCGGCACGTGGTGATCAACCGGGTCGGTGGAACCGATCCTGGCTGCGTGCGAGCCGATCCCGACGTCGCGACCGCCGATGTGCGAGTGCTCCTTGAGGCCGTGCTGGGCGGGCGTCAGAACGTCGACTCCGCCGTTGTCGAGAGTGGTGGGGGCAGTCACGATCAGCCCACAGATCCTTCCATTTGGAGTTCGATGAGCCGGTTGAGCTCCAGCGCGTACTCCATCGGGAGCTCGCGGGCGATCGGCTCCACGAAGCCGCGGACGATCATCGCCATCGCTTCTTCCTCGGCCACACCGCGGGACATCAGGTAGAACAACTGCTCCTCGGAGACCTTGGAGACCTTGGCCTCGTGACCCATCGACACGTTGTCCTCGCGGACGTCGACGTACGGGTAGGTGTCCGACCGCGAGATCGAGTCGACCAGCAGCGCGTCACACTCGACCGAGGACTTCGAGTGGTGGGCACCGGGGTTGACCCGGACGAGGCCGCGGTAGGACGTGCGGCCACCGCCTCGGGACACCGACTTCGAGATGATCGTCGAGGACGTGTAGGGCGCCAGGTGCAGCATCTTCGCGCCGGTGTCCTGGTGCTGGCCGGGCCCGGCGAAGGCGATCGAGAGCACCTCGCCCTTGGCATGCTCACCGGTCAGCCACACCGACGGGTACTTCATGGTGACCTTGGAGCCGATGTTGCCGTCGACCCATTCCATGGTGGCGCCCGCTTCGGCCCTGGCCCGCTTGGTGACGAGGTTGTAGACGTTGTTCGACCAGTTCTGGATGGTCGTGTAGCGGCACCGGCCGCCCTTCTTCACGATGATCTCGACGACCGCGGAGTGCAGCGAGTCCGACTTGTAGATCGGCGCGGTGCAGCCTTCGACGTAGTGCACATAGGCGTCCTCGTCGACGATGATCAGCGTCCGCTCGAACTGGCCCATGTTCTCGGTGTTGATCCGGAAGTAGGCCTGCAGCGGGATGTCGACATGCACGCCCTTGGGGACGTAGACGAACGATCCGCCGGACCACGCGGCCGAGTTGAGCGCGGAGAACTTGTTGTCCCCGGATGGAATCACCGAGCCGAAGTACTCCTGGAAAACCTCCGGGTATTCGCGCAGCGCGCTGTCGGTGTCCAGGAAGATGACGCCCTGCGCCGCCAGGTCCTCGCGGATCTGGTGGTAGACGACCTCGGACTCGTACTGCGCGGCGACACCGGAGACCAGCCGCTGCTTCTCCGCCTCGGGGATGCCGAGCCGGTCGTAGGTGTTCTTGATGTCGGCGGGCAGGTCCTCCCAGGAGGTCGCCTGCTTCTCCGTCGAGCGCACGAAGTACTTGATGTCGTCGAAGTGGATCCCGGACAGGTCGCTGCCCCAGGTCGGCATCGGCAGCTTCTCGAACAGCGCCAGCGCCTTGAGTCGCTTCTCCAGCATCCATCCCGGTTCGCTCTTCTTGGCCGAGATGTCCCGGACGACGTCCGGATTGATGCCGCGGCGGGCGGAGGCGCCTGCCGTATCGGTGTCGGACCAGCCGAAGGCGTAGTTGCCCAGCGAGTTGATGGTCTCGGCCTGGGTCAGCTTGCCCTGTGGTGGTGCGATTTCCGGTGCAGTAGTCATCGGCGGTGTTCCTCCAGTGCGGTGTCGTGCAGTCGGGGGTGAACGCGGCGGCGGTCCCCGGTGAAGCTGTCCTGCGGTACGAGCGGTGTTGCGGTGGTCACAGTCGAATCGAGCGGTTCCGGATGCGAGCCGGGAACGAAGGTGGTGCAGAACGAGTCGCCTCTGGCGATCGTGGCCAGCCGCTGGGCGTAGGTGCCCAGCGCCTCGGTGAACACTGCCATCTCGGCCTCGCACAGCTGCGGAAAACGCTCCGCGACGTGCGACACCGGGCAATGATGCTGGCACAGCTGCTCGCCGCCGCCGATGCGCTCGATGGAGGCGGCATAGCCCGCATCGGACAGGGCGCCGGCCAGGACCTCGACCTTTGCCGGCAGCGTCGTGGCCTCGGCCAGTTCGAGGCGACGGCCGGCGACGACCCGTTCGGCCCGTTCCCGCGCGAAGGCGGCGACCGCGTCCGGTCCGCCATGCTCGGCGAGAAACTCCAACGCCTGGATCGCCAGCACGTCGTAGCCGTGTGGGAGCTTGGACCGACCGGTCTCGGTGAGCAGATAGACCTTGGCCGGGCGACCGCGGCCGCGCCGGGAGTAGGTCGCCTGCAGCCGCGAAACGGCGGCGCCCTCTTCTTCCAGCGCGTCCAGGTGACGGCGGATGCCGGCCGGCGAAATCTGCAGCTTCGCCGCCAGCTCGG
Source organism: Mycobacteriales bacterium (assembly GCA_038245175.1). Taxonomy (GTDB): domain Bacteria; phylum Actinomycetota; class Actinomycetes; order Mycobacteriales; family Nakamurellaceae; genus Nakamurella. The sequence continues at coordinate 105,281 of JBBRSR010000006.1, forward strand.
CGGCGGTGATCGGACCTGCGGCGAGCAGCTGCTGGATCACCGCATCGCGGGTTCCGGCGGGGCGGTGTGCTGAGCGGTCAGGTGCGGTCGAAGTCTGCTGAATCGTCGCCGGATGCCGAACAGGCAGGGCGTCATGCTCTGCTCGGGTCGGCGCTACGATATTCACAACACCAGTGTGTCCTATTTCTTCGGTGGTTTCAAAGGCCTGCCGCTACTGATTCTGTGCCACCCACCACGAAGGGCACCCTAACTCGTCGCTGTTCGAGCCACCAAGCCGACAACGCGTCGACGTGCGGCGCGAGTACGCACCGCAAGTCAACGCGTTGTGCTGTTCGGGGCTACGCCGCGGTCTTGACCAGCTTGCAGCTCGCATCGATGGCGAACCAGACGCCGTTGACACCCTGGCCGTTTGCGTCCCCCGGAGCTCGGTCGCCGGCAAAGTAATACACCGCCCACTTGCCCATGACGAGCTGCTTGGTGCCATCCGGCCGATCAACGGTGGTGGCCCCGTCCGGCAGGGCCGCGCCGGCCGCGACGATCAGCGGCGGCCAGGCCTGGGCGCAGGCGTCAAAGCAGGTGCTCTGTCGGGCCGGATCGTTGGTGAAGGCGTACAGCGCCTTGGCCATTGGTGTCACCGGGCGCGCCGTCACCGGCGAAGAAGTACAACGGCCAGCTGCCGAACTTGAGCTGTTTGCCGCCGTCGGGTCGATCGACCGCGCTGAGCAAGGCCGGATCCACTCCCAACGGCGCGATGAATCCGCCGTCGACGATCAGCGCCGGCCAGGCCGCGGCGCAGGCGTCGAAGCAGGTACTGATGCCGTCGACGTCGTTGGCGAACGCGTACAGGGTGAGTCCGTTGGCGGCAACCAGCACGGTGCCAAGGTCGCCGGCCTCGGCCAGACCGATGGTCGGCGCAGCGTCCCCTGCGGTCGGTGAACTCTGGGCGGTCGACGAACTCTGGGCGGCCGGCGTAGTGCCGCCGGCGTCGATACCCGCCACGGCGATGCTGGCGGTGCCGGCGGTCTGGCCGCCCTGACCGCAGGCGGAGAGCAGCAGTCCGGCGGCGAGGACGGCGGCCGGGACAGCAAAGGACATGCGCAGTTTCATGACGAAACCCTTTCGGAGGTAGACCAATTCGGAGTCGACTGGCCGGGTGGGCTGGTCCGATCGCATCGCCCGACACCGTGAGATACGGGCACCTCACCGAGAACGGTTCTCGGCGCGTTTGCGGCGGCTGGTGCTCCACGCACCCGGAGCCGAACCGTTCCACCCGTTAGCGCGTACCTCACAACATGAACGCGTGTCCGCGGCGAGTCTGCGCCCACTACCGTGAGCCAGGTGCTGAGCCGGGACGAACTGGACCGTTTCCGCGCCGGCGATGCCGACGCGGTCCGCAGCGTCTACCGGGAGTACGGCAGGCTGGTGTACGCGGTGGCCAGGAATCAGCTCGGCTCACCGCAACTGGCCGAGGAGTCCACCCAGCAGACCTTCCTCAAGGCCTGGCGAGCGGCGGCGACGGTCGATCCCGGTCGGGACCTGGCCCCCTGGCTGGCGACCATTGCGCGACGCACCGCCATCGACATCCATCGTCAGGAGCTTCGGCAGCGCGCGTCCGCCCTGGACGATGTGCCTGCAGCCCATCCGGCGCTGGTGCAGCAGCCCGAGTCGATCGGGCGGACCTACGACGCCTGGCAGGTCCGGCTGGCGCTGGACGAGCTGCCGGCAGACGAACGCGAGATCGTCCAGCTGCAGCACCTGGAAGGGCTGACCCAGGCCGCGGTGGCCCACCGACTCAACATGCCCATCGGCACCGTGAAGTCACGGTCCTTCCGAGCGCACAAGAAACTCGCCGGGCTGCTCGGTCACCTGCGCGACGGATTCGATTGACGCCTGAACGCCCCGACGACCCAGCCGTACCCTACGAACCGGAGGAGGTGACAACCGATGGCCGACCACGACAGCAGTGTCGACACCAGTGACGATGGCGGTGACGATCCGCGGGACGATCCGCGGGACGATCCGCGTGACGATCCGCGTGATGCCGCGCGCATCGATTACCTGACCGGCGCCGCGGGCGTCGAACTCACCGCCGCCGACAGGGCCGAGCTCGACGACCTCCGGGCGCTGCTCGCCGATCCTCACCTGTGGGCCGAGCCGCCCGCCGAACTCGAGAATTCGGTGGTCGCGCTCATCGCCGCCGAGGCCGGCACCGCACCGATCGACACCGCACCGATCGACACCAGACCGATCGACACCGCACCGATCGACCTGGCGGCGGCCCGTGATCGACCACCCAACTCCGGCAGCCGGCGACGGCAGGACCAGGCCCGCCGCTGGCGACCGCGCCCGGCGCTGCTGCTCGCCGCCGCCGCGGTGGTGGCGGTCGTGGTGTCCGCGGTGCTGCTCCTGCAGGGTGGATCGGCGCGAACGTTCGATGTGGCGCTGGCGCCGACCGACCTGGTGCCGGCGGCCGTCGGCAGCGCGACGATGACGAAGACCGACTCCGGCTGGAAGATCCACCTCGAGGCGACGGGATTGCCGCGTCTGGACGGCGGGCAGTTCTATCAGGCGTGGCTACGCAACGCCGACGGCGTGCAGGTGCCGATCGGCACGTTCAACGAGGGCACCGACGTCACCTTGTGGGCCGGGGTGTCGCCGGCGGATTTCCCGACCATGACGGTCACCCAGGAGCAGGCCGATGGCGACCAGCGGTCATCGGGTCTGAGCGTTCTGGTCGGCGGGGCACATCAGAACTGACCCCTCGCATTGGACCGGCGAATTGACCCGGCTCCTAGACTCCGACAGGTGAGCAGCATCGAGGGCGCCGACAGTACGGTCGCGCCCTGGACCGGCCGTGCCGCAGTCGACGGGACGGCCGATCCGGGTACTTCGACGGCCCTGAATCCGGTGGAAGTCCGCCAGCTGCACATCCTGCGTCGCCTGGGTACCGCCGGCGCTCTCATGATGGCGATCAGCTCCGTCTCCTCTTATGGCGCCGCCAATCCGATCCCCAACCCGCTGGACGGCCTGCGGATCATCGGGTTGCTGTCACGGATCGGACCGGCGGCGCTGGCCATCTCCTACACCGGCATCGGACTGGTGGTGCTCTCCTGGTTCCTGCTCGGCCGGCTCACGGTGCCCGGCCGCGCCCGCCGCCTGACCCGCACTCAGCTTTCGCACACGCTGGCGATGTGGACCGTCCCGTTCCTGTTCACCCCCCCGCTGTTCTCCCGCGACGTCTACTCCTACCTGTCCGTCGGTCAGATGATGTTTTTGGGTTTCAACCCGTATCACTCCGGGCCGCTGGACGTGCTCGGCGACAGCGACCGGTTCGCGCACCAGGCCGATGCCCGATGGCAGCACACGTCCACGCCGTATGGCCCGATGTTCCTGTTGATCGTCCGCGGCATCGTCACCATCACCGGGCCGCACCTGGTTCCCGCGGTGCTGCTGCAACGGCTCTTCGAAGTGCTGGGCGTGGTGCTGATCGTCTGGGCGCTCCCTCGGCTGGCCAAGCGCTGCGGTCTGGATCCGATTTCAGCGCTGTGGCTGGGCGCGCTCAACCCGCTGGTGCTGTTCCACCTGATCGCCGGCGGGCACAACGAGGCGCTGATGATTGGCGCAATGCTGGCCGGGCTGGTCGTCGCGCTGGATCGATCTGTGCTGGTCGGGACGATATTGCTGACCCTGGCCGTCGGGGTCAAGGCGACCGCCGGCCTGGCCCTGGCGTTCTTGATCGTCGCGCTGGCCCGGCGCGCCGGCGGCAGCTGGCGCGATCTGTTGCGGGTCAGTGGTCAGGTCGGGGCGATCTTCGTGGTGACCTTCGGGTTGCTGACGTGGGCCACCGGCGTCGGTGTCGGCTGGCTGGCGGCGCTGAACACGCCAGGACTGGTCCGCTCCTTTCTGTCCCTGACCACCGTGATCGGCGTGGTGACCGGGACCATCGGCACGTTGCTGGGCCTCGGCGACCACACCGACGGTGTGCTCAGCGTGCTCAATCCGGTCGGTACCGCTGCTGGAGCGGCGATGGCTGTGTTCATCTTGTGGCGCAGTTGGCGGCACCAGCTGGACCCCATCCTCGGGCTGGGTATCGCGATCGGCCTGTTCGTCATCATGTCTCCGGTGGTGCAGCCGTGGTACCTGCTCTGGGCGGCTGTGCCGTTGGCCGCGTCGACCGCGGATCCGCGCTATCGCAAGATCACCGTGCTGATCATGACCGCCCTTTCGGTGATGATCATGCCCAGCGGATCGGTGATTGCGCCATTGGTCATCGCTCAGGCCGCGGCGGCAGCCCTGGTTGTCGCGGCGCTCGTGCTCGGAGCGCTCAACCGGCGCGGACTGATTCCGATCAGTGACCGCAGCCGGCTGCTGATCGCCTCGGCGCGGCTGGCCAGGATGCGGCATCCCAGCTCCGGCCGGTCAGTGCCGGCGGTGCCCGCGGCGCGCTCGACGAACCTGGGCGATGCACCGGATTCGGGTTCCGGTGGCGCAGCCGACATCAGGGTGGCCGGCCCGACCGGTGAGGCGGACCCCTGACCTGGCCTATCCTCGGAACTCGTGCCCATTGACCGAGTTTCCGCCGATTCAGCCGCCGCCGCGCTGCCTGATGCGGCGGCAGACCAGGCCGTCCTGATCAACGGCCTCGTTCGTCGTTTTGGCTCGGTGACCGCGGTCAGCGGTCTGAGCCTGGCGATGGCCCGGGGCTCGATCATGGCGCTGCTCGGCCCGAACGGTGCGGGCAAGACGACCACCGTGGAGACGTGTGAAGGATTCGGCCGGCCCGACGCCGGTAGCGTGCGGGTGCTCGGCCTGGATCCCTGGCGGGACGCCGCGGCGCTGCGGCCACGGGTCGGCGTGATGCTGCAGTCCGGCGGCGCGCACCTGGGCGCGCGGACGGCCGACATGCTCGGGCTCGTCGCGTCGTGCTCGGCCAATCCGCACGACGCTCGCTGGCTGCTGGACGTGCTGGGCCTGACCCATGTGGCAGCCACCCCGGTTCGCCGGCTGTCCGGTGGCCAGCTGCAGCGGCTCAGCCTGGCCATGGCGTTGATCGGCCGGCCGGAACTGCTCTTCCTGGACGAGCCGACGGCCGGGCTCGACCCGCAGGCCCGCGAACTGGTCTGGGAACTGCTGCGGGCGGTGCGGGCCGACGGCGTTTCGGTCCTGCTAACCACCCATCTGATGGACGAGGCCGAGATGCTGGCCGACCAGGTGGTGATCATCGATCACGGTGCGGTGATCGCCGACGGCACCGTGGCCGAGTTGATCGGCGCCGAAACCGAGCATCTGAGCTTCGCCGCGACATCCGGCGTGAACCTGGCTCTGCTGCTGGCCGCGCTGCCGCCGGGATACCAGGTCACCGAGATCCATCCCGGCGACTACCGGATCGCCGGTGCGATCACCCCGCAGACGATGGCCACGGTGACTGCCTGGTGCGCGCAGATGGGCGTCCTGGCGACCGGCCTGCAGATCGGCCGGCGCTCGTTGAACGATGTCTACCTGGACCTGACCGGCCGGCGGATCAGGACATGAGCACCGAGCCGCCGATCACAGACGCCGATCACGGCTTCGTGCCTGGAACCTTCCGGCCGGACCCGCAACGCGGTCCACGGCTGCGCACCCTGCTGGCGCACAGTGTGTTCGAGCTCCGACTGCTGCTGCGCAACGGCGAACAGCTGCTGTTGGCCCTGGTCATCCCGATCGCGGCGTTGGTGGGGCTGACATATTTCACCGCGATCAACCTGGCCGAGCCGCGGATCGGAACCGTCACCCCGGGGATCTGGACGCTGGCGATCATGTCGACCGCGTTCACCTCACTGGCCATCTCTACCGCGTTCGACAGGCGGTACGGGGTCACCAAGCGGCTGGCCGCCGCCGGTGTTCCGCGTGGTCTGCTGCTCGCCGGCAAGGCCGGTGCGATCAGCCTGGTGATCTTCGGCCAACTCGTGCTGCTGTCCGCAATCGCGCTGCTGCTGGGCTGGCATCCCAACGGCCACCTGCTGTTGGCGGCACTGGTCGTGGTGCTCGGTGCGGCCGCCTTCACCGGGCTGGGGCTGCTGCTCGGCGGCACCCTGCGTGCGGAGGCCGTTCTCGCGTTGGCCAACCTGATCTGGCTGGCGCTGATCGGCGTCGGCGGCGTGGTGTTGCCGCTGGCCGATGCGCCGGCGTGGCTCACCGTCGTCGGCAAGCTGACGCCGGCGGGTGCGTTGTCCCAGGGCCTGCGGGACGTGCTCGCCGACGGCCACGCGCCGGGCCTCGGGGCGCTCGCCGTCCTGGTGGTCTGGGCGCTGGTTGCCTGGGCAGCCACCGTAAGGTGGTTCAGGTGGCAGTGAAGAACGCACCCGAAACGCGTCAGACCCAGCCGAGGTCTGTGGCGCAGCGGCTCCAGGGCTCCCCCTCGCCGGGCCTGGTCCGCGGTTTCGCGGTCGCCGCGGTGCTGTCCAACGGGTTGATCGCCGTCACTGGTGCCGTGGTCCGGGTCACCGGGTCCGGGTTGGGCTGCCCGACCTGGCCGGAGTGCCAGACCGGGTCGCTGGTGCCGGTGCTGCGGGATCAGAATTCCACGATTCATCAGCTGATCGAGTTCGGTAACCGCACGCTGACCAGCGTTGTGCTGATCGCTTCGCTGGGCATCTTCGTGTTGCTCTGGCGGACTCAACCGCGACGGTCAGGGCTGGTCAGAGTGGCTGCCGTGCTGCCGCTCGGGGTGCTGTTCCAGGCTGTCTGGGGCGGGCTGACGGTCCGGCTGGGCCTGGCCTGGTGGACCGTGGCGCCTCACATGCTGGTGTCGCTGGTGTTGGTGTTCACCGCGGTATGGGTTCAGCAGCGCCTCGGCGAAGGTGACGGCCCCGCCACACCGACGGTGCCGCGCCCGCTGGGCACCCTGGTCTGGGTCACCTGCGGGGTGCTGCTGCTGCTGTGCGCCGCCGGCACGCTGGTCACCGCGGCCGGTCCGCACGCGGGCGACGCGGCAACACCGCGATTGGACCTGTCGGTGCGCGCGCTGGCCCAGGTACACGCCGACCTGATGTTCAGCTATGTCGGCCTGCTGGTCGCCGTCGGTGTCGCGTTCATCGCCGTCAAGGCATCACCTGACCTGCGGCGACGACTCTGGTGGCTGGTCGGCGTGACGCTCGCGCAGGGCCTGATCGGCATCGTCCAATACCTCAACGGGGTGCCCGAGGTGCTGGTGGTGCTGCACGTGCTGGGCGCGGTGCTGCTGACCGGGTCGGCGGCCCGGGTGGCCTTCGCCACTCGCAGCCGCGCGGTCGGATCGGCATCCTCGTTCCGTGCGTGATCCGCATCACCGGCAAAGGTACGTTTGGCGTTCTGCGGTCCTGGAAAGCTCATGGACATGAAACGCGAAATGTCCTCGACGCTCGACATCACCGTCACCGAACCCGCTGAACTGATCTTTCAGCTGGCCGTCGCACAGCTGCCCGTCAACGCGGCGAACTCACTCAGCCCGTCGCGGACACCCGGTAGGGGCGGAAGAACGCGCGCAGCTCCTGCGCGTAGAGCTCCGGCTCCTCGAACGGCGCGAAGTGACCGCCGCGGGCGGGCTCGGTCACCCGCACCACATTCGCCGTCCGCTCCAGCCAGGCCCGCGGCGGGCGGACGATGTCGCCGGGGAAGAGCGAGAACCCGGATGGCACCTCGACCCGGCGCGCGAGTTGCGCGGGCGGGATCGCGGCGTTCGCGCCATACACCCGCATCGACGAGCCGATCGTCCCGGTGAGCCAGTACAGCGTGACGTTCGTGAGGATCTCGTCCTTCGTGAAGCTCCGCTCGACGTCGCCGTCGCAGTCGCTCCATGCCCGCAGCTTCTCCAGGATCCACGCGGCGAGCCCGGCCGGCGAGTCGGTGAGCCCGAACGCCGCGGTCTGTGGCTTCGTTCGGTGGATGGCTGCGTACGCTCCCTCGGCCGCCCCCCAGGTCGCAGTTCTCGCTAGCCAATCGCGCTCCGCGGGCTCCAGGGCCGCCGGGTCGCCGGTGTAACGGGGCAGGCCCGCGTCGGTTCGGTGGACTGCCACGACCCGGTGGGGGTGGTCCAGAGCCAGGTAGCGGCTGACGTGACTGCCCATGTCGCCGCCCGCCGCGCCGAACCGCGGATACCCCAGGACGCTCATCAGCTCCGCCCATAGACCCGCAACGGCGATGGCGTCCAGGGCCGGGCCGGTCGGGTGGTCCGAGTACCCGTAGCCCGGCATGTCGGGCGCGACCACGTCGAACGCGTCGGCGGGATCGGCGCCGTGTGCACCGGGATCGGTGAGCAGCGGAATGACCTTCGAGTAGCGCCAGAACGAGTCCGGCCAGCCGTGGCTCAGGATCAGCGGAAGCACGGGCGCGGCCGGGTTGCGGGGTGCCGCTGCCCGGATGTGCACGAAATGGATACCGATGCCGGCGATCCCGACGCGGAAGCGGGCCAGCCGGGCCAGGGCCGCCTCCTGCGCCGGCCAGTCGAACCCGTCGGCCCAGTAGGCGGCAAGCTCGCGCAGATAGCTGAGGTCGGTGCCGAGTGACCACCCGGCGTCCTGGGGCGTGTCCGGCCAGCGCGTCGCGCGGAGCCGCCCGCGGAGGTCGTCGAGCGCCGCGGGGTCCGTCTGCGGGGTGAACGGGGAGGGGCGGGGCGGGTCGGCCGGCATGGGACGGATCCTACGGCCGCCCATCGCCGCTGGGCGAGGCGTGGAACAGGCGCCCGGGCCGCAAGACTCAGCGCCCGGTGCCGGCCATCCGCTGCCGGTCCTGCGGGCTCGGCGCGATCCGGCCGGAGGTGTCCCGGTCCCAGCCGGTGATCTGCCAGCCGCCTTCGGCGCACACCCGCTCCGCCGCGGCCGTCGACGGAACCACGGCGTCGCCGTAGGTGCCGTCATCGGCCACGAAGACGATCCGCACGCCACGGGCGCCCATATTGGCCAGCACCACGGCCCCGCCGGCCGGGGCGGGATGCGCCTTGGCCAGCGCGCGCAGTCGGTGCACCGCCCGATCGACCGCCCGCTGCACCGATTTCGCCCGACGGGCGTCGGCGGCGTCCGGGGCGGGTGCCGGCGGTGTGGTGGTGCTCATGACGAGGTGCTCATGACCAGGGCCAGCCCAGTACGTGCATGCCGACCGCGGCGTCGACCGCCCACGCGACGGAAATCAACGTCAGGTAGGCGTTCGACAGATGGAACAGTGTCATCGGCTTGGCCTCGCCGCCGGTGACCACCCTGATGTGCAGCTTGTGCGCCAACGCCAGGAACCACAGCCCGGCCGGCACCGCGACGGCCAGATAGATCCACGACGAGGCCGGAATCAGCAACAGCGAACAGACCACCATCGCCCACGAATAGAGCACGATCTGCCGGACGACTTCGGCCTGGGTGGCCACCACCGGGAGCATCGGGACACCTGCCGCGGCGTAGTCCTCGCGGTAGCGCATCGCCAACGCCCAGGTGTGCGGCGGTGTCCAGAAGAAGATCACGCCGAAGAAGACCCAGGCCGGCCAGCCGATACCGCCGGTGATCGCGGACCAGCCGATGATCACCGGCATGCAGCCGGCCAGCCCACCCCAGACGATGTTCTGGCTGGTCCGGCGCTTGAGCCACATCGAATAGACGAAGACGTAGAAGGTGATGGCGACGACGGCCAGTGCGGCGGCCTGCCAGGTGGTGGTCAACCAGAGGAACCCGGTGGCCAGCAGCCCGAGCACGATGCCGAAGATCAGCGCGTTCCGGGTGGGTACCAGCTGCCGGGCCAGCGTCCGGGTCCGGGTGCGCCGCATCAGCGCGTCGATGTCGGCGTCGACGACGCAGTTCAGCACGTTCGCGCTGCCGGCGGCCAAGGTGCCCCCGAACAGGGTGGCCAAGGCCAGCCCCAGCGATGGCACATGTCGTTGGGCCGCGACCATCGCCGGCACCGTGGTGATCAGCAACAGTTCGATGATCCGTGGTTTGGTCAGTCCGATGTAGGCGCCGAGCCGACTCCGCCAGCCGCTGACCGGACCGGTGCTGGCCGACCTGCCGTGCACGACGGCCGGCTCCGCGGCGCGACCGCCGACCGGGTCGGCGATCAGGCCGGCGCTGAGCCCGACTTCGTCGCCGACGTTGTCGTCGGTTCGCGATATCGGTCGCACTCGGGCCGCCCTTCTGAATTGCCATGATGTGTCGGCGCACCACGGCTGTCGGGGCCATCCTAATTGGCTGCCAGAATGACGGCTCCGCCGCCCCGCCGCCGCCTCCCGCGGAGCTGACCGCCGCCTCCCGCGGAGCTGACCGCACCCATCACTGGTTGACCCCGCGGACTGCGAGGCGGTGGAGCCATATCCGGCCGCGGGGTCTAGTCTCAAACCGATTGATTCGAGCGCGCCCGACCGTTGACACCTCCCGGCGGGCCACTGCCAACGAGGAGCGTCAACGCTTAATGGCTAACCCTAACTACACCGCTGACCAGATCGCTTCGCTGACCACGGCGCGGTTGCCCGTCGACTGGACGCAGACCGACACCGACGCCGTCAATACCGCACGCGTGCTGGCCGCGGACGCCGTACAGAAGGTTGGAAACGGTCACCCGGGCACCGCGATGTCGCTGGCTCCGCTGGCCTATTCGCTCTACCAGAAAGTCATGCGCTACGACCCGGTCGATGACCAGTGGGTCGGTCGGGATCGGTTCATCCTCTCGGCCGGGCACTCCAGCCTGACCCAGTACATCCAGCTCTACCTGTCCGGCGTCGGCCTGGAACTCGACGATCTGAAGGCGCTGCGTACCTGGGGATCGCTGACCCCCGGGCACCCCGAGCACCGGCACACCCGGGGCATTGAGATGACCACCGGCCCACTGGGTCAGGGTTTGTCCTCCGCGGTCGGGATGGCCATGGCCGCTCGCCGCGAGCGCGGCCTATTCGACCCGGACGCCGCCCCCGGAGCTTCCCCCTTCGATCACTTCATCTACGTGATCGCCTCCGACGGCGACATCGAGGAGGGCGTCACGTCCGAAGCCTCCTCGATCGCCGGTCGGCAGGGCCTGGGCAACCTGATCGTCTTCTACGACTCCAACCGGATCTCCATCGAGGACGACGTCAACATCGCCCTGTCCGAAGATGTCCAGGCCCGTTACGAGGCCTACGGCTGGCACACCCAGGTCGTCGACGGCGGGGAGAACGTGGCCGACATCCTGGCCGCGATCGAGGCAGCCAGAGCGGTGACCGACAGGGCTTCTTTCATCGAGGTCCGCACGGTGATCGGGTTCCCGGCGCCGACCAAGCAGAACACCGGCAAGATTCACGGCTCCGCGCTGGGCGCCGATGAGGTCGCGGCCACCAAGGTCGTGCTGGGCTTCGATCCGGACAAGAGTTTCCAGGTCAGCGAAGCCGTCATCCAGCACACCCGCAAAGCCGTCGCGCGCGGGGAGGCCGCCAAGGCTGCCTGGCAGCCGGGGTTCGACGCCTGGGCCGCGGCGAATCCCGAGCGGCGGGAACTGTTCGACCGGCTGCAGTCCCGGCAACTGCCCGCCGGTTGGGAAGCCGCCCTGCCGTCCTGGCCGGTGGACCCGAAGGGTGTCGCGACCCGGGCCGCTTCCGGCGCCGTGTTGACCGCGCTCGGTGCGGTGCTCCCGGAACTGTGGGGTGGCAGCGCCGATTTGGCGGAGTCGAACAACACCACCATCAAGGGCGCGGATTCGTTCGGCCCGACGGCTGCCGCCACCCACGAGTGGGGCGCGACGCCGTATGGCCGGACGCTGCACTTCGGCATCCGCGAACACGCGATGGGGTCGATCCTGACCGGCATCGCGCTGCACGGCGGGACCCGTCCGTACGGCGGCACCTTCCTGGTGTTTTCCGACTACATGCGCGGCGCCGTCCGGCTGGCCGCGGTGATGAAGGCCCCGGTCACCTACGTCTGGACCCACGATTCGATCGGGCTCGGCGAAGATGGACCGACCCATCAGCCGGTTGAGCACCTGGCCGCGCTGCGGGCGATCCCGAACCTGTCCATTCTGCGCCCGGCCGATGCCAATGAGACCGCCTACGCCTGGAAGGCCATCCTCGAGCGGCACGTCGATCCCGAAGGCGGCCCGGTCGGTATTGCCCTGACCAGGCAGAACGTGCCGACCCTTGCGGGAACTTCGGCCGCAGGTGTGGCGCTGGGCGCCTACGTCCTGGCCGAAGCCGAAGGTGACCTGCAGGTCATCCTGATGGGCTCCGGTTCCGAGGTGCAGATCGCCGTCGAAGCCCGCACGGTGCTGCAGGCGGCGGGCATCGGCGCCCGGGTCGTCTCGGTGCCGTCGATGGACTTCTTCGCCGAGCAGTCCAAGGACTATCGCGATTCGGTGCTGCCGCCGGCCGTCAAGGCCCGCGTCTCGGTCGAAGCCGCCATCGCGCAGCCGTGGTACCGCTGGATCGGGGATGCCGGCCAACACGTCGGCATCGAGCACTTCGGCGCCTCCGCCGACGCCGCGACGCTGTACCGCGAGTTCGGGATCACCACCGCAGCGACCGTGGCGGCCGCACACGCCTCCATCGCGGCGGCCTCGTGATCGCCTCGTGATCTTCTCTGTCAACCCACCCCCATCCAACAAAGGGACACGCTCATGACTACCGATCCACTGGCCGACCTGACCAGCGCCGGGGTTTCGCTGTGGCTGGACGACCTGTCCAGGGAACGGATCCGCAGCGGCAACCTGGCCGAGCTGATCGCCACCAGGCAGATCAGCGGAGTCACCACCAACCCGACGATCTTCGCGTTGGCGCTATCCAAGGGCGAGGCCTACGAGGAACAGGTTCACGTCCTGGCCGACCGGCTGGCCACCGTCGACGACGCCGTCCGGGCCTTGACCACCGATGACGTCCGGGACGCCGCCGACCTCTTCGGCGAGGTGTTCAAGGCCACCGCGGGCGTCGACGGCCGGGTCTCGATCGAGGTCGAGCCGGGCCTGGCCCGCGACTCCGACGGCACCGCGGCGCAGGCCCAGGAGCTCTACAAGATCGTCGACCGGCCGAACCTGCTGGTCAAGATCCCGGCGACGGTCGAGGGACTTCCCGCGATCACCCAAACCCTGGCCGGCGGAATCAGTGTGAACGTCACGTTGATCTTCTCCCTGGAGCGCTACAGCGCGGTGATCGACGCCTACATCGCGGGCATCAAGCAGGCGAAGGAGTCCGGCGAGGACATCAGCAAGCTGCAGTCGGTGGCCTCGTTCTTCGTCTCCCGGGTGGACGCCGAAGTCGACAAAAGGCTCGATGCCATCGGCACCGAGGAGGCCACGGCGCTCAAGGGCAAGGCGGCGATCGCCAACGCGCGGCTGGCCTTCGAGCTCTTCGAGAAGAAGTTCGGCACCCAGGAGTGGGCCGAGCTGGCCGCCGCGGGTGGCAACCTGCAGCGCCCGCTGTGGGCGTCGACCGGCGTCAAGGACCCGGCCTACGACGACACTCGTTACGTCGTCGAGCTTGTCGTTAATGGAACGGTCAACACCGCACCGGAGAAGACCATCGATGCGGTCGCCGATCATGGCGTCATCCGCGGCGACACAGTGCACGGCAGCTATGCCGAATCGGCCAAGGTGTTCGCCGATCTGGTGGCCGCCGGCGTCGACGTCGACGATGTTTTCGAGGTGCTCGAAACCGAAGGGCTCAGCAAGTTCGAGGTGAGCTGGACCGAACTGCTCGAGACGGTCGAGAAGGCACTGAAGAAGGCTTCGATTCAGCACTAGTCGATCCCAGAAGTAGTCGATCCCAGAAGTAGTCGATCCCAGAAGTAGTCGATCCCAGAAGTAGCAGATCCACCACCAGAAGCCGAGTTGGACCCTGCGGGCTGGCCGGACGCACCGCGCCCGACCAGCTTGCGGTGTCAACCGGACAGCACGCTCCAGACCCTTCGGGAAGGACCCAGACCACAACATGGCGGTCACCATCAACCCCTTGCGGGACCCGCGGGATAAGCGCCTGCCGAGGATTGCCGGCCCATCGGGCATCGTCATCTTCGGCGTCACCGGCGATCTCTCGCGCAAGAAGCTGATGCCCGCGATCTACGATCTGGCCAACCGCGGGCTGTTGCCCCCCGGTTTCTCGCTGGTCGGGTTCGCCCGGCGCGACTGGGCCAATGAGGATTTCGCCAGTGTGGTCCACGATGCGGTCAAGGAATATGCCCGGACGCCGTTCCGCGAAGAGGTGTGGAAGCACCTGGCCGAGGGTTTCCGATTCGTGCAGGGCACCTTCGATGACGACACCGCGTTCGACAAACTGAAGGCCACGCTCACCGAACTGGACACCGTTCGCGGCACCGGCGGCAACCACGCCTTCTACTTCTCCATTCCACCCGGCGCGTTTCCGCTGGTCTGCCAGCAGCTGGCCCGGTCCGGCCTGGCCGCGCACGGCCCAGAGGAATGGCGCCGGGTCGTCATCGAAAAGCCGTTCGGACATGACCTGAGCAGCGCGCGTGAACTCAACGCCGTGGTGAACTCGGTCTTCCCGCCGGAATCGGTCTTCCGGATCGATCACTACCTGGGCAAGGAAACCGTGCAGAACTTGTTGGCGCTGCGGTTCGCCAACCAGCTGTACGAGCCGATCTGGAATTCGAACTACGTGGACCATATCCAGATCACGATGGCCGAGGACATCGGCGTCGGCGGGCGCGCCGGGTACTACGACGGGATCGGCGCCGCCCGCGACGTCATCCAGAACCACCTGCTGCAACTGCTGGCGCTGACGGCCATGGAGGAGCCGATCAATTTCCAGCCGAAGGAGGTCCGGGCCGAGAAGGTCAAGGTGCTCGCCTCGGTTCAGCTGCCCAAGGACGTGTCCGCGAACAGTGCCCGGGGCCAGTACGCCGGCGGCTGGCAGGGCGGCACGAAGGTGGTGGGATATCTGGAGGAGGACGGCATTTCGGCCATTTCCACCACCGAGACCTACGCTGCGGTGAAGTTGCTGGTCGATACCCGGCGCTGGGCCGGCGTCCCGTTCTACCTGCGCACCGGCAAGCGCCTCGGCCGCCGGGTCACCGAGATCGCCGTGGTCTTCAAGCGCGCGCCGCACCTGCCCTTCTCGCACAACGACACCGAGGAACTGGGCGCCAATGCGCTGGTCATCCGGGTGCAGCCGGACGAGGGGATCACGATCCGCTTCGGTTCCAAGGTGCCGGGGCCGACGATGGAGGTCCGCGACGTCAGCATGGACTTCTCCTACGGTCAGTCCTTCACGGAGGCGTCCCCGGAAGCCTACGAACGGCTCATCCTCGACGTCCTGCTCGGCGAGCCGTCGCTGTTCCCGCAGGACGAGGAGGTCGAGCTGTCCTGGAAGATTCTGGACCCGGTCGAAAAGTCGTGGGCCCGCAAGGGCACCCAACCGGAGCAGTACTCGGCCGGAACCTGGGGTCCGACGTCGGCCGACGTCATGATGGCCCGCGATGGCCGCGTCTGGCGGCGACCGTGAGCATGCCGCACGCCGGCTCCGACGCGGGTCCCCACTCGATCGAGGAGACTGCCTGATGATCATCGATCTGCCGTCGACAACGACCTCGGCGATCAACAAGTCCCTGCTCGACATGCGCGAGAAGGGCGGCACGGTCGCCCTGGGCCGGGTGTTGACCATGGTGATCGTGACCGACGAGAACGCCTCGGAGGAGGCCATCGCCGCCGCCAATGCGGCGTCGTTCGAACATCCCTGCCGGGTGATCGTGGTCGCCCGCGGTGGTCGTCGCGGCGCTCCGCGGCTGGACGGCCAGATCAGGGTCGGTGGTGACGCCGGTGCCTCTGAAGTCATCGTGCTGCGACTTTTCGGTGAGCTCGTCGAACACGGCGCGTCGGCGATGATGCCGTTGCTGCTGCCTGATGCGCCGGTCGTCGTCTGGTGGCCCGGAATCGCGCCGAAGATACCGGGTGAGGACCCGATCGGCCGCCTCGCGCAGCGCCGGATCACCGATGCCGCGGCGGCGCCTCGACCGCACGCCGAACTGCTCGGCCGCGACGCGTCCTACCGCCCCGGCGACACCGACTTGGCTTGGACCCGGCTGACCAATTGGCGGGGTCTGCTGGCCTCGACGCTGGACTATCCGCCGCGCGAGATGATCACCGAGGTCACGGTGGCCGGCGCCGCGGATTCGCCATCGACGGACCTGATGGCGGGCTGGCTCGCGATGCGGCTCAAGTGTCCGGTGACCCGGCGCAAGACCAAGGCCGGCGCGGGCATGCAGAGTGTCACCATGGTTCGCAAGTCCGGGCCGATCACGCTGAGCCGCGACGAGAGCAGCACCGCGACGCTGGCCGTTCCCGGGCAGCCGGACCGGCAGATTCCGCTCCCCCGCCGCGGCCTGCGGGACTGCATCGCCGAGGAACTGCGGCGTCTGGACTCCGATGACGTGTACGCCGAGGTGTTGCACAAAGGGCTGCCGCTGGTGCACGAGAACGATCGGCAGGCCAAGTCCGGCGCGAAGAACGGAAAGTCCACCCCGGCGGCCACGACCGCGGCGAAGGCCAAGAGTCCGGTGAAGACGCCGGCGAAGGCGGCAGCCAAGGCACCGGCCAAGCCGCGCGCCGAGGCCCCGGCGTCCACCGATGCGGTCGGCGGATGACCGGTCCACAGATCGTCCTGCTGGCGACGGGCTCCGACGTGGCCGCCGATGTGGCCGGCCGGCTGGTCACCAAGTTGGTGGACCTGCAGTCATTCGGCCGGATCCCGTCAGTGGTGCTCACCGGCGGCACCATCGGCATCCAGTTACTGGAGAAGATTCGGGCGTCCACCGGCAGGGACGCCGTCGACTGGCAGCGGGTCGAATTCTTCTGGGGTGACGAGCGGTTCGTCAGCGCCGACTCGCCCGACCGCAATGAGAAGCAGGCGCGCGAAGCCCTGCTGGATCATGTGCCGGTCAACCCGGAGCTGGTCCACGCGATGGCGGCCAGCGACGGCGAGTTCGGCGATGACGTCGACGCCGCCGCCGCCGCGTACGCGGACCTGGTAGATCGGCGCGATGGCTTCGACGTCACGATGCTGGGTCTGGGACCGGATGGCCATGTGGCGTCGATCTTCCCGGAGCACCCCGGGGTGTACGACGATCGGACCGCCATCGCGGTCCGCAATTCGCCCAAGCCGCCGCCCATCCGGATCTCCCTGAGCCTGCCCACCATCAGGACCTCGACCGAGGTGTGGGTGGTGACCGCCGGCGCCGGTAAGGCCGATGCGGTGGCGATGGCATTCGGCGGCGCCGGCGAAATAGCCATCCCGGCGGTCGGCGCCACCGGGCGAGCGCGCACGCTGTGGTTCATGGATCGGGAGGCGGCTGTGAGGTTGCCCTCTTCGGTCTTTCGAACCCCGGTGGCCTGAGATGCTAGGTCAGCAAGGCTTTGCCCGCTCGTGTTTTGCACGTGTTGCCCGCAGTCCGGGGCAGCCGATCGGTACAACCGAACGAAACCTGGCGCCCCGCGCCGAAATGATTTCGGCCAGTGCGAACTGGCCTCATCCTCAAGGAGGAGGACCACATGAGCACATCCCCGGTTAAGGTCACCGTCACCGGTGCCGCAGGTCAGATCGGCTACGCGTTGCTTTTCCGGATCGCCTCCGGCCAGCTCCTCGGCCCCGACGTTCCGGTCAAGCTGAGCCTGCTGGAGATCACCCCGGCGCTGCGCGCCGCCGAGGGCACCGCGATGGAGTTGGCCGATTGCGCGTTCCCGCTGCTCGCCGGAATCGAGATCAGTGACAGTCCGACGAAGGCGTTCGACGGCACCAACATCGCCCTGCTGGTCGGCGCGCGACCACGCGGGCCAGGCATGGAGCGCGGCGATCTGCTGGCCGCGAACGGCGGGATCTTCAAGCCGCAGGGCGAAGCGATCAATGCGGTCGCCGCGGACGACATCCGGGTGCTCGTCGTGGGTAACCCGGCCAACACCAACGCGCTGATCGCCCAGCAGAATGCGCCCGACGTGCCGGCCACCCGGTTCACCGCGATGACGCGCCTCGACCACAACCGGGCGCTGAGCCAGGTAGCCCAGAAGCTGGGGGTCTCGGTCGCCGACCTCAGCAACATGACCATCTGGGGCAACCACTCCGCGACTCAGTACCCGGACCTGTTCCGGGCGCAGTTCGGTGGTCGTCCGGTCGCCGAGCAGGTCGACCACGAATGGCTGGAGAAGACGTTCATCCCGACCGTGGCCAAGCGCGGCGCGGCCATCATCGAGGCCCGCGGTGCCTCCTCGGCCGCCTCGGCGGCCAACGCCGCGATCGATCACGTCTACACCTGGGCCAACGGCACCCCGGCCGGTGACTGGTCCTCGGCCGGCGTCGTTTCCGATGGCTCCTACGGTGTGCCCGAGGGCCTCATCTCCTCGTTCCCCGTCACCAGCGACGGGACGAACTGGCAGATCGTGCCCGACCTGGACATCGACGAATTCTCCCGGGCCAGGATCGACGCGTCGGTGGCCGAACTCGTCGAGGAGCGCGACGCGATCCGGGGGCTGGGCCTGATCTGAGCGGTGGCTTCGTCATCCCGAGCAGCGCCGGATTCCTCATGGGTGCCCGGCGCTGCCGGGCGTTGTCGACTGCCGGTCGTGCTCCCGAACCCAGTGGCGCTCAGTGAACGGATCAGCGGCTATGCAGCACTACGTGACGTCGATGAGTATCGGCGACAGCCATGGTCGTCCGATTCAGGAGATCATTCAGGCCCATCTGGTCGAGGTTCAGGATCGGGGCTGGGAACTCGTGTCGACGAACATTCACCACTGGCCCCGCGGCGGCACCGAGGTCTACCTGTTCTGGAGGCGACCGGCGCCGGCGTCGGACAACTAACAACGCGCCCCGATGGTCGGGCGGAAGGGATAGTCACATGCGGTTCTATGCGGCGAACTCACTCATTGCGGCGACCCCGGAGCAGATCTGGCCGACACTGTCGGACGCGGCGGCCTGGCCGCAATGGGACTCCGGGGTGACCAGGGTCGACGGCCAACTGGTGATCGGCCAGAAGGTGTCGATCTTCGTCGCGGCGAACCCGGGCAAGGCCTTTCCGATCACCGTGGTCGAGCTGACCGCGCCGCAGCGAATGGTCTTCCGGGGCGGCATGCCGCTGGGGCTGTTCACCGGCGAACGCACCTACTCCCTCGTGCCCGAAGGTGCCGGCACCCGGTTCACCATGCGTGAGGAGTACAGCGGCCCGCTCGCCGGGATCATCTTCAGGACGATTCCGGACCTCGACCCGTCGTTCCGCCAGTTCGCCGACGGACTCAAGGCACGCGTAGAAGCCGGCTGAGGCGCTGAACACGTACCGCCGCGGCAATCTGCCACTGAACCCGGTGCGGAGTCAGTCCGCGTCGACGTCGGAGTCGGCATCGTCGGATCCGCGCAGCATGAACAGGATCGAGTCCAGTTCATCGGGCCGGACGAGGACCTCGCGGGCCTTGGAACCCTCGGACGGACCGACGATCCCCCGGTTCTCCATCAGGTCCATCAGCCGGCCGGCCTTGGCGAAACCGACCCGCAGCTTGCGCTGCAGCATCGATGTCGAGCCAAGCTGTGAGGTCACCACCTGCTCCACCGCCAGCAACAGCACCTCGAGGTCGTCGCCGATATCCGGATCCACGTTCTTGGACGGATCGGCCTTGGCCTTGGTCACGCCGTCGGCGTAGTCGGGCGCGGCCTGCAGCTTGGTGAACGCCACCACCTCGGCGATCTCCTCGTCGGAGACATAGGCGCCCTGGATCCGGACCGGCCGACCAGCGCCCATCGGCAGGTACAGACCGTCGCCCATGCCGATCAGCTTCTCCGCGCCGGGCTGGTCCAGGATGACCCGGGAGTCGGTCAGCGACGACGTCGCGAACGAGAGCCTGGACGGGACATTGGTCTTGATCAGACCGGTCACCACGTCGACCGATGGACGCTGGGTGGCCAGCACCAGGTGGATCCCGGCGGCCCGAGCCTTCTGGGTGATCCGGACGATCGCGTCCTCGACGTCGCGCGGGGCGGTCATCATCAGGTCGGCGAGCTCGTCGATGATGCCGACGATGTACGGATACGGCTTGTAGACGCGTTGCGAGCCCGGCGGCGTGGTGATCTCGCCGCTGCGCACCTTGCGGTTGAAGTCGTCCACATGGCGCACCCCGTGGGCGAGCATGTCCTGATAGCGCTGTTCCATCTCCTCGACCAGCCAGGCCAGCGCGGCTGCTGCCTTCTTCGGTTGGGTGATGATCGGGGTGATCAGGTGCGGGATGCCTTCGTAGGGAGTCAGTTCGACCATCTTCGGGTCGATCAGGATCATCCGCACCTCCTCCGGGCTGGCCCGCTGCAGCAGCGAGATCAGCATGGAGTTCACGAATGACGACTTGCCGGAGCCGGTCGCGCCCGCCACCAACAGGTGCGGTGTCTTGGCCAGGTTCGCGGTGACGAAGCCGCCCTCGACGTCTTTGCCCAGACCGATGACCAGCGGATGATGATCGCGGCGCGCGCTCGGATCGGCCAGCACATCGCCCAGCAGCACCATTTCACGGTCCAGGTTGGGCACCTCGATGCCGACTGCCGACTTGCCTGGGATCGGCGCCAGTAACCGGACGGACTCCGACGCGACCGCGTAGGCGATATTGCGGGTCAGATTGGTGATCTTCTCGACCTTGACGCCCGGGCCGAGCTCGACCTCGTACCGGGTAACCGTGGGGCCGCGCATGTAACCGGTGACCACGGCATCCACGTTGAACTGCTCGAAAACGCTGGTCAGCCGCTCGATCATCTGATCGTTGTTGGCCGAATGCAACTTCGCCGGTGCGCCCAGTTTCAGGATTGTCCTGGGCGGCAGCTGGTAGTGGCCCTCGGTCAACCGGTCAAGGGTGAGCTGGGTCGGCACGGCGACCGGCGGAGGTGCCGGTTCTTCGCGGACCGCGGGCCGCAATACCCGGGAGCGGCCGGCCGGCGCAGCCGGCACGAACGGGATGACCGCGGGCGGCACCGGGATGGCCACGGTCTCGTCGGTGGCGTGATCATCGGCGCCCTGCCGGCGTCGGCTCGGCCGACGCAGTCGAACGGTGGGCAGCGCGTCGTCCAACACCGGATCGTCATAGTCGTGAATCGGCCGTTCCGCGGTGTCGTCCCTGCCGTCCTGGCCGTCCTCGGTAGTGCGATAGCCGCGCATCCAGTCATAGGCGCCCAGCACCCGACCCGGCACTTCACGGATCGGTGTCGCGGTGATCACCAGGACGCCGAATGCGCCGAGCAGAACCAGCACCAGCACCGCGGGGATCACCGTCAGCCCGGCGTACAGGGGCTGGCCGACGACCCAACCCAGCACGCCACCGGCGATCTTGCGGGTGTGGGCGGCGGGGGTGGCCGGATCATCGAGGTTGGAGATCGCCACCACGTGGCAGATGCCGACCACCGCAAGCGTGACCGCGATCCAGCCGATGGTGCGCCGGGTGCGATTCGTCGGGTCGGGGACGGTCCGCATCAGGACCACCGCCCAGAGGAGCATCAACAGCGGGAACACCACCGCCATGGAACCGACCCAGACCCGTACCGCGTCCTCGACGATGCCGCCCACCGGGCCGGCCGCGCCCCACCAGATGCCGGTCGCCGTGATGACGGAGACCGCGATCAGGGTCAGACCGAGGCCATCCCGGCGATGCGCCTGGTCGAGGTCACGGGCGGCGCCGGCGCCCCGGCCGATCACCCGGATCAGCGAGCCGACTCCCTTGGCGATCCATCCCCAGACGACGGCGATTCCACGGCCGGTGACCGCGAGAAACTTGGCGAATCCCGACCGGCCCGTCTTGCCGCGCCGGCCGGCGGTGGAGCGCGGAGCTGTCGAGTTGCGGTTGTTCTTGGCGGGTTGCCGCCCGTTGACCGTGCGGGGCTTGCGGTCTGCGGGCGATCGGGATCCGGTCGGTCTGGCTGCGGCCGACCCACCGGCGGAGGCCGCAGATCGAGAGGATCGAGGCGCCGACCCACCACCCGCGGAGGACGCGCGCGGGCGCGCTGAGCTAGTGGTCTTGCCGGCCATGTGGTTCACCCTAGTCTCACCAGTCCCACCTGCCCCTGATGCCACACCGCTCGGCGGTGGGTCGGCCCGTAGCAGGACGTCCAGTCTGGTCACCGACTATGGTTTCCGGTGCACCGAACTGAGCACAACGAAAGGCCCCTTCAGCATGTCTACCGAGACCATCGAGTTCCAGGCGGAAGCTCGCCAGCTGCTGCAGCTGATGATCCACTCGATCTATTCCACCAAAGATGTCTTCCTGCGAGAGCTGATCTCCAACGCTTCCGATGCCCTGGACAAGGTGCGTCTGGCCGCCTACCAGGACAAGGACCTCGAGGTCGACGCCGCGGACCTGCACATCGCTCTGGAGTCCGACCCAGCCGCGCGCACGCTCACCGTCCGCGACAACGGCATCGGGATGAACCGGGACGAGGTCATCGATCTCATCGGCACGATCGCCAGATCCGGTACCGCTGAGATGCTCGCCAAGCTCCGGCAGGCCCGTGAGGGCGGCGGAGTCTCGGAACAGGCCACCACGGAACTGATCGGGCAGTTCGGGGTCGGCTTCTACTCCAGCTTCATGGTCGCCGACCGCGTCGAGCTCGTCACCCGCAAGGCCGGCACGCACGTCGGGGTCCGCTGGGAATCCACCGGCGAGGGGACCTACACGATTGCGGATGAGCCCGACGCGCCGCAGGGCACCTCGGTCACCCTGCACCTCAAGCCCGCGGACACCGAGGACGCGCTGGCCGACTTCAGCGACCCGCGCGCGATCCGCGGCGTCGTCAAGCGCTACTCCGACTTCATCACCTGGCCGATCCGAATGGCACCGGACCGTCCTTCGGGCGACTCTGCGCCTTCCGATGACGACGGCCAGTCAGTGGTCGAGCCGGAGATCATCAACTCTCGCAAGGCGCTGTGGGCGCGCGCGCAGAGCGAGGTGTCCGACGAGGAGTACACGGAGTTCTACCGGCATGTCAGCCATGACTGGCGGGAGCCGCTGCAGACCATCCGACTGTCCGCGGAAGGCACCTTCGAGTATCAGGCCCTGCTATTCCTGCCCAGCCACGCACCGATGGACCTGTTCATGCGGGACGCCAAACGCGGTGTCCAGCTCTACGTCAAACGCGTGTTCATCATGGACGACTGTGCGGCGCTCGTCCCGGAGTACCTGCGCTTCGTCAAGGGCGTGGTCGATGCCAATGATCTGTCGCTGAACATCTCCCGGGAGATCCTGCAGCAGGATCGGCAGATCCAGCTGATCCGGAAGCGGCTGGTGAAGAAGGTGCTCTCGACGGTGAAGACGATGTTGGACGACCAGCCGGAGAAGTACGCGACGTTCTGGTCGGAGCTTGGCCGGGCCGTCAAGGAAGGCCTGATCTCCGATCACGACAACCGCCAGGCCATTCTGGAAATCTGCTCCTTCGCCTCGACCCACGACGCCGACAAGCCCACCACCCTGCACGACTACCTCGGGCGGATGGCCGAGGGGCAGGACACCATCTACTACGCGACCGGGGAATCGAGGTCCGCGCTGGAGCAGTCACCGCATATGGAGGCCTTCCGGGCGAAGGGTTACGAGGTGCTGCTGCTCACCGACCAGGTCGACGAGGTCTGGATCGACGCCGTCCCGACGTTCGGTGACAGGCCGCTCGCCTCCATCGCCAAGGGTGAGGTCGACCTCGGCGGCGACGACGTCGACACCGACACCAAGCAGGGGTTCGACAGTCTGACGACATGGATGGCGCGGACCCTGGCTGAGGACGTCAAGGAAGTCCGGCTCTCCCACCGGTTGACCACCTCCGCAGCCGTCCTGGTCGGCGACCCCGGCGATCTCTCCCCCACCCTGGAGCGGATGTACCGGGCCATGGGCCAAGCCATGCCGAAGGTCAAACGGACCTTGGAACTCAACCCCAAACACGGGCTCGTCACCGCCCTCAAGGCCGCCCACGACACGCGCGCGGATGATCCAGCGCTGGCCGACACCGCCCATCTGCTCTACGGCATGGCGCTGCTCGCCGAAGGCGGCGAACTCGCCGAACCCGCCGCGTTCGTGTCCATGTTGTCCACCCGCCTGGAGAGCACGCTGGGCTGACATCGCTGACTCCCGGCAGGTGAAGCGCGCGAACCGGCCTCAAGCAGATCGGTAGGAGCGCACCGGCAGGTCGCCGGAGTCCAGCGCGGCGCCGACCGCATCCCGGATGGCCACTGCCCGCCGCGGATCCACGTCATCGCTGGACGACACGCTGATCGTCACCTCGGCCCGGCGCAGGACAGCCGGCGACCGGGTTCCGCGGCGATGCCCGGTGGAGGCCCGGACGCAGAACGTGCGCAACGACTCCGCCTCGCGCTCGACCGCATCGTCCGTAGCCGGGTCCCCGGTCGCGGTGAAGACCAGCCACGCCGCCGCCAGATCACCCCCGGCGTACGGTCTACGCAGCCAGCCCAGTCGGCCGAGGGCTGCGGCCCCGACGAGCTCCGGGCATCCGGCGGGCGCGATGACCTGCACCAGCGCGCCGGCCGCCAACGCCGTCCGTGCCTTTCGCCAGGCCACCGGTCCCCCGCCGATCACGGTGACCCGGCGGCCGGCGAGAGACAGGTGCAGCGGAAGCAGTGCGCTGGTCACACGCCGTCCAACTGGTTGGCCGATGTGCGGATGTAGACGTACCAGGTGGTCACGAAGCACACCGCGTAGAAGGCGATGAAGGCGACGTAGGCGGCGTTCGCACTGCCGGTGGACAGGAACGACTGCCGGAAGGCGAGGTTGACCAGCACACCGCCGAGGGCGCCGATCGCCCCGGCGACACCGATCAGGGCGCCGGAGAGCCGCTGCGACTCCTTCGCGCACGCCACCAGGTCGCCGCCGCGTTCGACCTGGTGCGCGGCCTTGGCCTGGAAGATCGCGGGGATCATCTTGTAGACCGCGCCGTTGCCCAGGCCGGAGAAGATGAACAGCAGAATGAAGCCGGTCAGATACAGCGGCAGCGTCTGCTGCAAGGCCGCCGTCAGCACGATCGCCGCGCCGACCGCCATCGCGATGAAGTTGTAGAACGTCACCCGCGAGCCGCCGAGCCGGTCGGCGAGCTTGCCGCCGTACGGGCGGACCAGCGATCCGAGCAGCGGGCCGAGGAAGGTCAGGTACGCCGCGTCAACCGGCTTCTTGCTGAACTGGACCTGCAACACCTGGCCGAAGGCGAAGCCGAAGCCGATGAACGAGCCGAAGGTGCCGATGTAGAGCAACGCGATGATCCAGGTGTGCCGGTCCCGCATCACCTGCCGAATCGCACCCTTGGTGTTGCCGGCGATGGTGAGATTGTCCATCCAGATCGCCGAGCCGAGCGCCGCCAGGATGATCAGCGGGATGTAGATGGCCACCATCAGCCGCGGGTGTGTCGCGCCGGCGGTGGCCAGCACGAGCAGGCCCACCAGTTGGACGACCGCGACGCCGAGGTTGCCGCCGCCGGCATTAAGTCCGAGCGCCCAACCCTTGAGCCGCTGCGGGTAGAACGCGTTGATGTTCGTCATCGACGAGGCGAAGTTGCCGCCGCCGACGCCGGCGGTGCTCGCGGCGATCAGCAGCATCGTGTACGACACACCGGGCTGCAGGATGATCGCGATGAAAGTTGTCGGGAGCAGCAACAGCAGCGCGGCGAAGATGGTGAAGTTGCGGCCACCGAACGTGGCGACGGCGAAGGTGTACGGCAGCCGCAGGGCCGCGCCGAACAAGGTCGGCAGCGCGGTGAGCAGGAACTTGCCGGCCGGGTCGATACCGTACTGCGGCCCGAGGAAGAGCACCAGCACCGACCACATCGACCAGACGGAGAATCCGATGTGCTCGGAGGTCACCGACCAGATCAGGTTCCGGCGAGCGACCCGGTCGCCGCCGCCTGCCCAGAACTTCAGGTCTTCGGGTCGCCAGTCGTCGATCCATCGGCCGCGGCGCTTGACGGCCGCCGGGGCGACCGCCGTCGGCGGAGCGTGTTGGTCCAGGGTGGAACCGGTCGAATCTTCGATTGTCGAGCTCATGCTGACTCCTCAAATGGGGTGTGGGTTGAGGTGCGTCATCGGACCTCGAGAGCGGGCGAGCTGGGTTTTCCGTGGGTGGGCGAAAGGGCTAACCGGCCCGGGATCGCACGAGGATGTCGCCGTTGTCGTCGACCGCGACCGGCCAGGAACCCAGGTCGGGTTGACCCGTCGTGGAACACCCGGTGGAGAGTTCGAAGGCGTTCAGGTGCAGCGGGCACAGCACGATGGAGCCGTCGATCTGGCCGTCCGCGATCGGTCCCCCGCGGTGCGGGCAGACTGCACCGACCGCGTACACCCGGCCGCTGCGGAGACGGAAGATGGCGACCTGCTCACCGAAGACGTCGAATGCCCGTCCCTCGCCGATCGGGATCTGCTCGATCGGGCCGAGCCGAAGGTCGGTAGTGGCGTTCATCCCCCACTCCTGACCGGCACCTGCGGCAGCACCTCGAGCGGTAGCGAGGTTCGGAACTGGCCGGCAGTGACCGGGTCTGCGCCGTCCAGCCACGGATCGCGATACGCCGCAACGGATTCCGAGATCGCGGCGTCGAGACGTGTGGCAATACCGTCGCTGTCGTCGACGATGATGGCCTTGATCCTGTCCACCCCGATGCGTGGCACGAACGAATACGTGCGTTCGAGCCACTTGGCGTTCTCCCGGTAGTACTGCATGAACCGGCCCGACAGCACCATCACCTCCCCCTGGCTGTGCACCGTGGCCAGCAGGTCACCCTTGCGGATGTGCGCACCCGCGGCGCCGCCGATGTAGATCTCCCAGCGACCACCGTCGATGGCCACCACGCCGACGTCCTTGACCAGCGACTCGGCGCAGTTCCGCGGGCAACCGGAGACCGCGAGCTTGAGCTTGGCCGGCGACTCGAGTCCCTGGTAGCGGGTCTCGAGGTCCATGCCGAGCTGGGTCGAGTCGCCGGTTCCGAAGCGGCAGAAGGTCTGCCCCACGCAGGTTTTCACCGTCCGGAAGCTCTTGCCATAGGCGTATCCGGACGGCATGTCCAGGTCCGCCCAGACCTGCGGCAGGGATTCCTTCGGAATGCCCAGCAGGTCGATCCGTTGGCCGCCGGTCAGTTTGATCAGCGGCACCTGGTGCTTCTCGGCCACATCGGCGATCCGCCGGAGCTGTGCCACGGAGGTCACCCCGCCGCGCATCTGCGGAACCACCGAGAAGGTGCCGTCCCGCTGGATATTGGCGTGCACCCGGTCGTTGATGTAGCGGGCGTCCCGCTCGTCGAGGTAGTCGCTGTCCCACATCATCTTCAGCAGCGAGGCCAGGCCCATCTTGGACTTGGCATCCTCGGCGCCCGCCGGGGCCAGCGCGGCGAAGACCGCCGACACCGACTTCAATTCCTTGAGCCGGATCGCGTCCATCAGGGCCGGTTTGTCCAGCGGAACACCGGGGACATACCAGTTGGCCGATGGATCCTCCTGAACGGCGCCGCCGGCAGCCCATTCCACGATCTGGCAGACCAGCGTCTTGCACGAGCCGCAGCCCTTACCTGCCCGGGTCTTGTCCATCACCGCGTTGACGGTCTTGCAGCCGCCCTCGACCGCGTGCACCAGCGCCAGCTTGCTGACTCCGTTGCAGTTGCAGACCTGGGCGTCGTCGGCGAGTTCTTCGGCCCCCACCTCGGCGGCGGGGGTGCCGAGGTTGAACATCATCTCCAGCCGTTCGACCGGCAGCGGCAGGCCGCGGTCGAAGGCCTGCATCAGAAAGGCGACCTTGGAGGTGTCGCCGAGAATGGTAGCGCCGACGAGCTTCTCGTCACGGATGACGAGCGACTTGAAGATGCCCTTCTTCGGCTCGGCGAACACCAGCACCTCGTCGGTGTCCCGCTCCGGCCCCTGCAACCCCATCGAGGCCACGTCGACGCCGGCGACCTTCAGCTTGGTCGCCGTCCTGGACCCGTGGTAGGCCGAGAGCGGATCTGCGCCGGTGATGTGGTCCGCCAGCACTACTGCCTGCTCCCAGAGCGGGGCGACCAGGCCATAGACCTCGCCGCGGTGCTGTACGCACTCGCCGACCGCGTACACGTCGTCGTCCTCCACGGTGCGCATCTGGTCGTCGACGACGATGGCCCGCTCGACGGTGAAGCCGCTGCGGACGGCCAGCTCGACGCTGGGGCGGATACCGGCCGCGACCACGACCATGTCGCACTCGATCTGCGGGTGCTCGAGCAGCCAGATGCCGGTGACCTTCTCCTCGCCCATGATCGCGGTGGTCCTAGCCTTGACGTGCACCTCGATGCCCAGTTTTTCCACACTGCGCCGCAGGATCTCGCCGGCCTGCGGGCCGACCTGGGCGTTCATCAGATGTCCGCCGGCGTGCACGACGTCGACCTGCAACCCGTAGGCCTGCAGCCCGCGCGCGGCTTCGAGGCCGAGCAGGCCGCCGCCGATGACCGCCGCGCGGTTGTGGTTGTCGTGCTGCGCGTACTCGATCATGCCGCGGGTGTCGTCGATCGTCCGGAAGGCGAAGACGCCGGGCTTGAGCGAGCCGTCCGCCATCCGCAGGCCCTCCATCGACGGCATGAAGGAGTTGCTCCCGGTGGCGATGATCAGCTGGTCGTACCGGGTGATCTGACCGTCGTTGCTGTAGACCAACTTGGCGAAGCGGTCGATCTTCGTGGCGCGCACCCCGACGTGCAGGGTGATGTGGTTCTCTTCGTACCAGGCGATGGAGTTGAGGTAGATGTCCTGGTCGCTCTCCTCGCCGGAAAGCACGTGGGAGAGCATGATCCGGTTGTAGTTGCCGTACGGCTCGTCGCCGAACATCGTGATGGCGAACTGTTCGGCGCCATTTCGCTGCAGGATCTCCTCGACCGTCCTGGCCCCGGCCATGCCATTGCCGATGACGATCAGCTTGCGCCGCGGATCCCCGATGTCCGCCTCAGGTAGCGAGCGCTCCAGGGTTGACGTCATCAGACCTCGACCATTCCGAGGTCGACGATGACGTGACCGGTCAGGCCATCCGGAGCGCCGATGAACAGCTCGATCGAGCTGCCACCCTCGAGGTCCTCCACGACGCGGAGCGGCACGTGGATGTCGCTCTTCGCGCCGATCGGGAAATACCGCATCGGGACCCCGTCCCGCATCAGTACCACGACCACCAGTTCGTCGCTGGTATTGCCGCCGCGCAGGTACAACGCCTGGCAGACGACGCCGTCCGGCACCAGCCGCACGAGGTCCGGATGGATCAGCGACAGCTTGTCGATGCCGGCTCCCTCGAAGGGGTAGACGCCCTGGAGGAAACGATTCTGGGAGGCCATGAAGACGTCCTTTCGATGAGGATTGGCTTGGCGGCGGATGTATCGGCGGATCGGCGGCGCGGACCCGGCGGGCCCCGGTGGTGGATGCAGCGGCTTGGCCGGCGGCGCCGCCAACAGGTGGTCGTCATCGATGCCGCCGACGCGCGTGGCGGCGACGGCACAGACCTTGAAGGCGGGCATCTTGGAGAACGGATCCAGGGCGGTGTCGGTGAGCAGGTTCGCGCAGGAGGTACCACCCCAGTGGAAGGGGACGAACAGGGTGTCCGGCCGGATGCTGTCGTCGACCGCGGCGCGGAAGGTGGCCCGGCCGCGGCGGGTCTCCAGCTGGACGATCTCGCCGTTCTCCAGGCCCAGCGTCCGGGCCAGATTGGTGTGCAGCTGGACGCTCGGGTCGGTGTGTGAGAGCGACTTGACCCGTCGGGTCTGGTTGCCGCTCTGGTACTGCGCGGCGATCCGGCCGGTGGTCAGCACATACGGGAAGTGCACATCGGGAACTTCGTTGGGCTGCCGGTGGTCGACCGGGATGAACTTCGCGCGGCCGGACGGCGTCGGGAAGTCGGTCTCGAACAGCCGCGGGGTACCGGGGTGGTCGACCGTCGGGCAGGGCCAGAACACGCCCTTCTCCGCATCGATCCGTTCGTAGGTGATTCCCGCGTAGTCGGCGATGCCGCCCGCGCTGGCCCGCCGCAGCTCGTCGAAGACCTCGCGGGGGTTGCTGGTGAAGTACTTCCCGCGCCCCAGGCGCTGCGCTACCGCGGTGAGGAACTGCATGTCGTCCCAGACACCGGCCGGCGGCGGCAGGGCCCGCTTGCGGTGCAGCACCCGGCCTTCCAGGTTGGTCATGGTGCCCTCCTCCTCGGCCCACTGGGCTGTCGGCAGCACCACGTCGGCGAGCGCTGCCGTCTCGGAAAGGAAGATGTCGGACACCACCAGCAGGTCCAGCGCGGCCAGGCGAGCCCGGATACGGTTGACGTCGGGCGCCGACACCACGATGTTCGAGGCCAGCACGATCAGCGCCCGGACTCCCCCGTCGGCGCCCATTCGGTCGAGCATCTCGAACGCTGACCGGCCGGGCAACGGCAGTTCGTCCGGTTCGATGCCCCAGACCTTGGCCACGTGCGCGCGTGCGGTGGGGTCGTCCAGCCGCCGGTAGCCGGGCAGCTGATCCGCCTTCTGACCGTGTTCGCGGCCGCCCTGGCCGTTGCCCTGGCCGGTGATGGTGCCGTAGCCGGAGGCCGGCTTGCCCTGCAGACCCAGAGCCAACGCGAGATTGATGTAGGCCTGGGCGGTGTCGGTGCCGTTTCGGTGCTGTTCGGCGCCGCGGGCGGTCAGGATCATCGCCGACCTGGCCTGCGCCAGCGCGCGGACGGTTTCCCGGAGCTGAGCCACCGGGACCCCGGTGATCCGCTCGACCCGGTCCGGCCAGTAGGCCGAGATCCGCGCCCGGACGGCATCGAAGCCGGTGGTGCGGGCGGCGATGTACGGCTGGTCGATCAGCGAGTCGCGGATCGCGATGTGCAGCAGCCCGTTGGCCAGCGCCAGGTCGGTGCCCGGAATGGGTGCCAGATGCAGGGTGGCGCCGGCGGCGGTCGACGTTCGGCGGGGGTCGACGACGATGTGGACGGCGCCGTTGGCGCGGCCGGCATCGAAATACTGCATCGCCGGCGGCATGGTGTCGGCCGGGTTGCTGCCGACCAACAGCACCGCCTCGGCCCCGGCGATATCGGAGAGCGGAAACGGCAGCCCGCGGTCGATGCCGAACGCCCGGTTGGCGGCGGTGGCGGCCGAGGACATACAGAACCGGCCGTTGTAGTCGATGGCGCTGGACCGCAGCGCGACCCGGGCGAACTTGCCGAACAGGTACGCCTTTTCGTTGGTCAGGCCGCCACCGCCGAAGCAGCCGACGGCGTCCCGCCCGTAGCGGACCTGGGCAGCTTCGATGCCGTCGACAACCCGGTCCAGCGCCTGCGCCCAGGTGGCCGGGCGCAGCGGGCTGGTTCGATCGCCGGGAATGGTGCGGACGAGCGGCGTCAGCAGCCGGTCGGGATGGTCGAGCAGGCTGGTGGCGGTCCAGCCCTTCGAGCACAGGCCGCCACGGTTGGTGGGGAAATCCTCCTGGGGCACCAGGGTTGCGGGACGGTTCCCGGCGACCATGCTGATTCCGCACTGCAGACTGCAGTATGGACAGTGGGTCAAGGTCGGAGTCGGCGGACTCACGTTTTGAATTGTTCGTCCCCCGAATGTCGCGCGAGGACCGCGCGCGTTAAGCCGAGAGGTCCAGATGGGTCGGCTGGTTACCGTCGCATTGCCGAATGCTTGCGGCCATTCGGGTGGTGGTGTGAGGTCCGGCCATTCGAGCGACGTCGACCCCGGAGCAGCAGTCGTCGGGCGCTCGTAGAGTCCAGGCATACCGGAAGGGACGACGCCGTGCAGATCGATCAGTCAGTGGTCCGGGCCCATGTGATGCGGCCCGCGAACGTACTCGGAATCCGGTCCAGCAAGGGTCTGGAAGATACGGTGCCCGGCCCGGCGTTCGCTGTCGCCGGATCCGTCGACAGTCTCTACTACCTCGATGTGTCGGCGTTCGGCAGCGCGCTGCACGCGGCGCAGCGTGAAGATGCATGTGGCCAGCTGCAGTAAGTTCGTCACCGCAATTGCCGTCACCAGGCTGTTGAGCGACAAGGGCATGTCCGCGGACACCCCGATCATCTCGTTCCTGCCGGCGTACTGGGCCAAGGGTCCGAACATCGACACCATCACCTTCCGCCACCTGCTGACCCACACGTCCGGCTTCGCCACCGATCTGTCGGACTCCGACTTCGGATTCATGAAGGCGCACGTGGCTGCGGGCGTCCTCGGTGTGGGAATGTTCGACTACGAGAACATGAATTTCGGTCTGTGCCGGATTCTGATC
The DNA here is from genome assembly GCA_038245175.1 of Mycobacteriales bacterium. Lineage (GTDB taxonomy): Bacteria > Actinomycetota > Actinomycetes > Mycobacteriales > Nakamurellaceae > Nakamurella. Next base: position 137,416 of record JBBRSR010000006.1, read on the forward strand.
TCGACCCTGCTCGGCGCGATCTCGCCGCAGGCGACCTTCCCGCGGCCCGGCGGCGGCGACGACACGGACGCGACCTGGGATGTCGTGTGCATCAACACCTATGTGCAGTACGTCCATGCTCTGATCTTCGGTCCGGCCGGCGTCGTCGGGGCCACCCTGGACCATCCGCAGCCCGATGCCCTTGCCTACACCTTCCCGGTCGGCAGCGGCTGGAACTCAGGGGACCTACGGACGATGAGCGGCGGCGCCGGCTGGCACCTCTCGGTCGATGATCTGCTGGCCGTGATGGGACTCCTGCGCCGCGGCGGCAGCATCATGAGCCCGGCGGCGGCCCAGGCCATGCTGGACGACTCCTTCGGCGTCGACGACCAACGGCCAACACCGCTGGGCCGGCTGTACTTCAAGGGTGGCCTCTGGGAAAGCAAAGAACACAAGGTCGAGCAGTGCCTGCTGTTCGTGCTGCCCCGCGGCATGGAACTGGTGGTGTTCGTCAATTCACCGATCGGGTCGCCCGCCAAGTGGTTCCCCGGTGTGGTGATCGCGGCGTTCACCTCGGCCATCCAACCCGCGCAGTCCGTCCGCGGCTACTTCCAGCGACAGGGTGTGCCGGTCACCAGCAGTGTGCACGCCAGCGCGGGCGCCGGCGGGAGTGTGCGGTCGATGCTGCTGACCTGAGTGCTTCGAACTGATCAGCCCTCGAGATTGATCAGTACCACCACCGTGCTGCCGCGAAGCACGACGCTGCCGGCCGGCGGCGTGATGGTTTCGACTTCCTCGTGCCCGAAATTCGGATTCCGCTGATCGACCTGGAACTCGACGACCAGGCCGAGTTGCTCGGCCGACGGCGACACCAGACCCATGTCGTCGCCCTGCTCGACCTCGGTTTTGGTGCGCCACTGCGGAATCACGACCGCGCCGACCAGTTCCGTCAGCTGCGAGAACTTCGTCTCGAGGGCGCTCAGCGACTGCTGCAGTGAGTCGATGGTCGCGAGCAGGGAGGTCACGGAGCCGATCGCGACGTCGCCGGTCACCGCCAGCTCGCCCATCACGGTGACGCCACCGCGGTAGTCGCCATTGAAGTTGATCGTCAGTCCGTCGTTGCCGTCGTGCACCAGGGCACGCCGAAACGGGCCGCCGCCGGGCTGCCGGCGCGCGGCGGAATCGAGCATGAAGTCCGACCCGGTGGACTTGAGCACCCGGCCTTCCACCAGCACCCAGTTGCCGTCGCCCTGATCAAGCTTGATGTCGGTGGCCATTCGATTTCACCTCTCGGGAGGGCTGGACTTTCAGTGTCGGCTATTCCCGGCCCGGCGGCCAACTAGCCCACGCGCCGACGGCGGAGCCGCCGCACAGCACTCGGTGCCCAGGCAAATCAGTGCCCAGGCACCAACAGGATGAGCAGCACCGTCACGGCCAGGGTCACCGGCAAGAACCAGTGCACGCCGGGTGCCAGCCAGCGGGGCGTGGGGATCGAGTCGCGCCCGGTTAGCGGGTCGACCACGATATCGGGGCCGCCCGCCCGCAGCGACACCCAGGTGGCGGCGAGGAGCACTACCGCGATCGCCATCGAGAGCCAAGCGCCGACCTCGACCGCGGTCGAGGTCCAGGCCATCGAGGGCCACACCATCGCCGGCAGGATCAGCCAGAGCGCGCCGAACCAGACGATCCGCCGTCTGGGGTCATGGAGCACGGACGCGAACCGGACCAACAGGGCGATGGCTGCGGTGCCCGTCGCGGCCGCGACCAGCGATCCGACGCTGAGCTCTGCCGGGCCACCGCGAGCGAGGCCGGCCACGCCCGACAGCAGGGCCGACACTGCGAGCAGCACGGCGAGAGCGAGCAGTCCCGCTCGCAGTGGCGACACACGGGCGGCGAGGTCGGCCGGCGGGACCTGTTCGGCCACGTGGGTCGCGTAGGCTACGGGGTCGCCGAACGCCTCCTCGGGCTCTTCGCCGCTGTCCGCGCAGTGGGCGTCCACCAGGGCGAGCGCGTCTCCGATATGACTGCCCGACACGTTCCGCAGCCGCAACGCCACGACGAAGTTGTCGCGCCAGCGGTCCAACAAAAAGCGTGGGCGGAACGGGTTCTTGATCATCGCATCTCCACAGGGTTCAACTCAGGTCAGTAGTCGACAGGTCGGCCGGAAGGGAGCAGTCGCCGGGTGCGGATGACGAATTCGGCCCAGAGGATGTCGCGGCCGCTCAACTCGGTGCGACCGCTGGCCGTGAGCTCGAAGAACTTGCGGCCGGGGCCACCGTCCCCTGCCCGCCAGGTGGCCTCGACCAGTGCCTCCCCCTCGAGCCGAGTCAGCAACGGGTACAGAGTGCCCCCCTTCACTACTCCCAGTCCGGCTTCGCTGAGGCGTTGGGCGATCGCGTAGCCGTACGTCGGACCATCTGCGAGCACGCCCAGGACGCACAGTTCGAGCACGCCGCGCAACCAATCCGCGGGCCAGATCGGCTCAGTTGCGGTCACTGCCATGGCTATATAGTCTGTCGAACTAGTCAGGTTGTCAAGCTAGTGCCGTTGGGTAGCGGCCGGGACCTATCGCAGGGCGATGATTCCTCAGACGGTGATCACCGTCGGCACGATCATCGGGCGACGACGGTAGGTGTCGCCGACCCAGCGGCCGACGACCCGGCGGACGGCTTGCGCGATGCGATGCGGATCGATCACGCCATCAGCCTCCATCATGGCCAGTTCGACCTCGATGATCGGCAGCACGGCGTCGAGCGCCTTCGGGTCGTCGGAGAAGCCGCGACCGGAGATCTGGGGCGGGGACACCGCACGACCGGTGGTGGCCTCGACGGCGACGGTGATCGAGATGAAGCCGCCCTCGCCGAGCACGAGCCGATCGGACAATGTCGAGACACCGACGTCGCCGACCGCATTGCCGTCGACATACACATGCCCGACCTCGACGGCGCCGACGATCGAGGCCTTGCCGTTGACCAGGTCGACGACGACGCCGTCCGGCGCCAGCATGATCCGCGCCTCCGGCACACCCGTCAGGTTGGCCAGCTTGGCGTTGGCCCGCAGGTGCCGCCACTCGCCGTGCACCGGCATCACGTTCTTCGGCCGGACCGCGTTGTACAGGTACAGCAGCTCACCGGCCGAGGCATGCCCGGACACATGCACCTTGGCGTTGGCCTGGTGCACCACCTGCACCCCGACCCTGGCCAGCTCGTTGACCACGGTGAACACGGAGGTCTCGTTGCCCGGGATCATCGACGACGCGAGAATGACGGTGTCCCCGGAAACCAGGTTCACCTGGCGATGGTCACCGCGGGCCATCCGGGACAGCGCCGACAACGGCTCGCCCTGCGAGCCGGTCGAGATCAGCACCACCTGTTCCGGCGGCAGCTCCAGGAGCTTGTCCAATGACCGGGTGATGTTGTTGGGCACCCGTAGATAGCCCAGATCCTGGGCGATCTGCATGTTGCGGACCATCGACCGGCCGACGAAGGCGATCTTGCGCCCGTGCGTGTAAGCGGCATCAACCACCTGCTGGATCCGGTGCACATGCGAGGCGAACGAGGCCACGATCACCCGTTGCTTGGCGGCGGCGATGAACTGTTCCAGAACCGGGCCGATGTCCCGCTCGGAGGCGACGAAGCCGGGTACCTCGGCGTTGGTGGAGTCGACCAGAAACAGGTCGACGCCCTCGTCACCGAACCGGGAGAAGCCACCGAGATCGGTGAGTCGGCCGTCCAACGGCAGTTGGTCCAGCTTGATGTCGCCGGTATGCAGCACGGTGCCGGCCTCGGTGCGGATTCCGACGGCCAGCGCGTCCGGGATGGAGTGGTTCACTGCGAAGAACTCGAGGTCGAAGTCGCCGACCGAGCGCAGCTCTCCCTCGCGAACCATCTGCAGGTTGGGCTTGAGGTGATGCTCGCGGCATTTGGCCTCGATCAGGGCGAGCGAGAACTTTGCGCCGAGCACCGGGATGTCGTGCCGGAGCCGGAGCAGCCACGGCAGCGCGCCGATGTGGTCCTCGTGCCCGTGGGTGATCACGACCGCCTCGATGTCCTCGACGCGATCCTCGATCAGCCGCAGGTCCGGCAGGATCAGGTCCACGCCCGGCTCGGTGGCCTCGGGGAACAGAACTCCGCAGTCGACGACCAACAACTTGCCGCGGAATTCGTAGACCGTCATGTTCCGGCCGATTTCGCCGATCCCCCCGAGGGCCACCACGCGCAGCGCGTTGCGGGCCAGTTTCGGCGGTGGGATGAGCTTGCGTGGGGCGGGCTTACTGGGACTACTCATGCACTACTTTCCTACCTGCGCCAGATCACTGGCGATGAGTTCGATCTGGGCCGGAGTGGCCGGGATCTGCGGGAGCCGGGGTTCGCCGACCTCGAGGCCGGCCAACCGCAGGGCGGCCTTGGCGAAGACGAGACCGGCCCCCCCGCCGGTGCGGCCCATCGCGCGATGCGCGGGCATCAGTACGTTGTGCATGCGGCGAGCTTCGGCGTAATCGCCGGCGGTGGCCGCGTCGACCAGGGCACGGACCTGCGGCCCGACGAGATGCGCGATGATGCTCACCACGCCCACCGCACCGATGCTCATCCAGGGCAGGGTGAGCACATCGTCGCCGGAGTAGTAGGACAGGTCCGAACCGTTCATCACCTGCGAACCGGCGTACAGGTCGCCCTTGGCGTCCTTGACCGCGCAGATCCGGGGGTGCTCGGCCAGCCGCAGCAGGGTGTCCACTTCGATCGCGACGACCGACCGGGCCGGGATGTCGTACAGCATCACCGGCAGGTCGGTGGCATCGGCGATCGCGGTGAAGTGCGCGATCAGCCCAGCCTGTTGCGGACGGGAATAGTACGGTGACACCAGCAAAGTGCCGTGGGCACCGGCCTTTTCGGCCTGCTTGGCCAACTCGACCGAATGTGCGGTGTCGTAGGTGCTCGCGCCGGCGACCACGGTGCAGCGGTCACCGACGGCTTCGACGACTGCGCGGATGATGTCCGCCTTCTCCTCGTCGGTGGTCGTCGGGCATTCGCCGGTGGTGCCGTTCACGACGAGCCCGTCGTTGCCGTTGTCGACCAGATACTGGGCCAACTCGGCGGCGGCCCGGAGATCGAGCTTCCCTGCGGCGTCGAACGGAGTCACCATCGCCGAAAGAACCGTCCCGAACGGCCGACCGGGCCGACCGGAGGGACCCGAATACAGGGATGTCATGGCCCTAACCTACCGTTTTACCCGCCAAGGATCATCCCGGGCACGCCCAGTTACGCCAGATGTGACACGTCCCAACCGGTTCCGGGGTCAGGCGGTCGCGACCTTGAACGAAGCCAGCGCTTCCGGCGACCCGGCCACCTCGACGACACAGGCACTTCGCCGGCCACTGCTCCAGAGCACCAGTTCCGAGACCTCGCCGGTGACGGTGATCTCCAGAGTGCCCTTGGCCAGGGTGATCCGCGTGCCGTCGGGCAGCACGGCCACCACCCCGACGCCCAGCTTCTTCGCGCCCATCCGCCCGAACGGGCTTTTCAGCAGCTTGAGCAGGGTGGCGGTGCTGTCCGCGTCGAGCGTCCGCACGTCCCACGGCTCCTGGCCGCGCCGCACGTCCTCGTGATGGATGAAGTGCTCACCGCCGTTGATCGCCGCGTCCACCGCGGATATCGCGGCCAGGCTGAACCACGGGGGTCCGGCCCGGAACAGCTCGACCCGTTCGGTCCACGGCAGCTTCTCGTAGCCGGCCTTGACATGATCGGTCCAGCCCGCGAGTGGTTTGACGACTTGGGTGAGCAGGCTGTCCGGCCGGCGCTCCCGCATCAGCAGATGAGTCAGCAGGTCCGAACTCACCCAGCCCTCGTCCAGGGTCGGGTAGTCCGGGCCCACTTTGTCGAAAAGGTCCGCCAATGCGGCGCGCTCACGTTGTGCCAGAGTCATGACTCGACGGTACCCAGAACATTCACTCAATGAAGTTCCCGCGGCCGATTGTGTGAGTGATCACCGACCCTGTCGGCGCCGACCGCCGGCGACGCGATCAGCCCTCGCCGACGAGCGGACTCGCGGCGACGTCGCTGCCGTCGGGCAGTTGGGAGATCCGGAAGTCGGCGAAGACGTTCGGCGCCACCGATTGGAGCGCGGAAAGTATCGCGATGGCGAGCCGGCGGATCTCCGGGTCCGCCGCGTCGGAAGCCCGCATACCGATGAAGTGCCGCCAGGCCCGGTAGTTGCCGGTGACGACCAACTTGGTTGCAGTGGCATGCGGCAACACCGATCGGGCTGCCTGCCGGGCCTGCTTGCGGCGCAGCGTGCCGTGCGCAGAACCGGCGACCTTCTCCTCCAACGCAGCGAGCAGGGTGTCGTACACCCGCCGGGAACCATCGGCCGCTTCCTGGAATGCGCTGCTGAGTTCCGGATCCTCGGCAATGGCCGCCGGCACGACCCAGTCGCCCCCCGGGCGGTAGCGCTGCGACAATTCCGACACCGACAGGTGCCGGTGCCGGACCACTTCGTGGCTCAGCGCCCGCGACACTCCGGTGAGGTAAAAGGTCGCGCTCGAATGCTCGAGCACCGAGAGGTGCCCGACCTGAAGGATGTGCTCCAGGTAGCCGGCGTTGGTCGCCGTCGCCGGAATCGGCTTGGACCAAGACTGGTAGCAGGCTCGACCGGCGAACTCGGCCAGCGCCTGGCCGCCATCGGCGTCGGTCGCCCACGACACCCCCGGCGGCGATTGGAACTGGGTGAACCCGACGAGTTGGACTTCAAGCATGTCGCCAGCTTTCCATGAACCGCAGTCGCTGCAGCGCAAGCTCAAGCAGGTTCTGCGTCAGATTGACTCGAAATGATGCTTGCGCGACATCACAAGTGATGTCACTATGGTGTCATGGACCTTTCCACGTACACCCAGGAGCTGCGGGAAAGCCTGCTCGCCGCTGCCGCCGTTGGTGATGAGCAGGCTCAACGATCCGCCGGCGCCCTGGTGGGCGCCATCGACCCAGCTGCCCGACTGGTGCTCTTGCATGCGCTGTCGGACATGGCCGCCGAGGTCACCTCGCAACTGACCGACACCCAGCCCGACGCCGGCGAGCAGATCACCGTCGACGTTCGGCTGGAGGGTCGCGACGTCCGCATCGGTACCACTCGGCGCTGGTCGAGTGCGGCCGGCTGGACGGGCTCGACGAAGGCCCCCGCCGCGGAGCCCGCTGGGGCCGATGACAACTCGCGGGCCTTCACCGACGCCAGTGGCGACCTATCCCGGACCACCGTCCGCATGTTCAACGAACTCAAGGCGAAAGCCGAGAAGGCCGCCGCCGACCAGGGGCTCTCGCTGAACTCGTTCATCTCCCGCGCGGTGGCGGACTCGATCCGCTCCGATGTCCCCCGCCGATGGAAAGAGCGTTCCGGTCACGGCTTCCACTACGAGACCTCCACCAGCAGTGCCAGTTCGAAGAGCGAGACGTCCGGCGGCGGATCCAGCATCAGCGGATTCGTCCAGGGCTGATCGCCGCGCTGCCGAGGTCCTTGCCCCGTGTCCCTGAACCCCGAATCCCTGAACGTCGAAGAAGAGAGTCGCACGTGAATACTTATCTGACTCCGGGTCCCATCGTCTGTGAGATCCGCAACCCGCACGGCGAGATCGTGATCGACCTCGCCGACGTCAGCATCACCACCGTCGAAGCAACGATCAGCGACCACAATCCGACGGGATTCCTGGACGACGTCGTCCGCGTGGTCAAGGGCTGGGGCCGCCCCGGGCAGGCCGAGCCCGAGACCGATCCCACGCAGAGCCCGGCCGATGAGGTGCACATCGACTTCCGCGCCGCCAACGATCCGGCGGCCACCGGTAGTCACGGCACGCTGGTCGTCGACGCCCAAGCGGCCGCCCGGCAGTTCCGTTCGGGTTTCCTGATCCGAATCACCGCGCCGACCGGGTCGAGCATCCGGGCCCAGAGCGAGACCGCCCGGGTGGGTGTGAGCGGGACCGTCGACAAGCTCGAGGTGAAGACCGCGGCCGGCGACGTCGACGTCTCCGCCGTCACCGGCTCCGCTTCGGTACGGACCGCGACCGGCAACGTCTCCATGCCGTTGATTGGCAAAGACGTTGATATTAAAGTGGTCTCGGGACGGGTCGACCTGGGCAAGGTGGACGGCCGGGCATCGGTTTCCGGTACCTCCGGCGCGATCGACATCGACCGGGCCGGCGGCGATGTGGTCATCCGGTCGGTGTCCGGTGACGTGACGGTGCGGGACACGGTAGTCGGGACCACCGAGATCACCGCGGTATCGGGTTCGATCGCGATCGGCGTGCATCAGGGCGTGGCGGCCCGGGTCGACCTGCACACCGTGTCGGGCCGAGCCCGCAGCGACCTATCGGTAACCGGCACGCTCGACGGCGCCGGCCTCACCATCAAGGGCCGCACCGTGTCCGGCGATATCCGGCTCCGGTCGGCGCTGGCGCCAGTCTGACTTCGGGATCGGCCTTGCCTCAGTCAAGATCGAGGGCGAGGCCACCGCGGCGCGGATCGGCCGCCGGGCCGGCCGCGCCGGCGGCGGAGACCCCACCGAAGTACGGCGCGGACGCAGCCCATTCGAGGACGTCCCAGCCGTCCGAGCGGAGCGCGTCCACCACATCGGGACCGAAGCCCGGTTCCAGATGGACCGTCGATCCGTTGATCGCCAGCCGGGGCCGCGAGATGGCCGACGACAGCGGCCGCCCCTCGACCAGCGTGCCGGCCAGGACCTGCAGCAGGGCAGAACGAATCCGGCTGCCGCCGGCGGCGCCGCCTGCCAGCACGAGCTCGCCGTCGGCGTCGGTGGCGACCAGCGGGGTCATCATCGACCCCATCCGCTCACCGGGGACGAGTTCCCCACGGAGCAACTCGCCCTCTCCCAGCATCGAGTTGCCGTGCACACCGCCAACCCACACCCCCGAGCCCAGCCCGAGCGAGTGGGTCACCGCGCAGGCATTTCCGTCGGCGTCGACGGCGACCAGCGAGGTGGTGTCCGATCGAACGGCCTTGCCTGCCAATGCCCCCACCAGTGCGCGCGCCCGCTGGATGCCGCCGGCTTGCACAGCGCCGGTATCCAACCTGGTGAGGGTGCCGGCGATGTTGTCCAGGTCGTTGCCGCGCAGATGTATGCGACTCGGGCCGAAGGAAACTTCGGTCGGTTGCCGGGAGAGCACCCGGTAGGCCGACAGGTCTGTCGCCGACATGGCGCCCCCGCCGGCGCGCACCTGATCGATCAGTTCGGCGGCGAACTCCCCCGCCATCAGATGGGCGGCCCCGTGCTGGGCGTAACCGTCCAGGGTCTCCGCCAAACCATGGTGGAACAGGCTCTCGTCCGGCTGCAGTAACCGGCGCTTCCCGTCGGCCTGCTCGGTGGAATAGGCGGCGATGCCGGCGCCGGTCATGAAGGCGGTCGCGACGTCCGGCAGCAGGTTCGAATGCGCGGTCGGGAACGGCGCGCCGACGGCGGCCAGGTCGCGGGCCGGCCGAACCACCGACGCCCACCCGAGGCTGCCGTGTCGGCGATGTAGCTGCTCCACACCGGCCGGCGTTCCTGGCACGGCCACGGTGGCGCCGCCGACGTCGTACGGCACGGCTACCCCACCGAAGGCGACTGAGATGCTGTCGCCCCGGCCGGGTTTGGTGCCGTCCAGTCCGGGGACGGCAACAAAGAAGTCGTAGCACGTCACCCGGGAATTTTGGACATCGAAGTAGGTTGCGAAGCCGCCACCGCCGAGCCCGGTGAACAGGGTTTCCGCGACGCAACCGGCCAGCACCATCGCGCAGGCGGCGTCGGCCGCGTTCCCGCCGGCCAGCAGCACACCCAACCCGATATCTGCGGTGGCCGGATGTCCCGCTGCTACTCCCGGCCTCATGGTTGTGCTCATCTTCAGTACGGTATCGGTGCCGCTCTCGGTTGCGGGCGCAACCCGGCCAGCCGCTGCGCCAGATCGCCACGCGGCCGTACGACAACCCGATCCAGGCCGAGCCAATCCGCCATCCGGCGCAGCTCCCGGTCCGCGTTGTCCGCGACATCCCCCGGGTGCTGGCTAGGTTCGAGCCACGCCGACTGAACCAGCAAGTCGCCCGCCGCGCGGTCCGCCTTCAGGTCGAATCGGCCGACCAGCGAGTCGCCCACCAGCAGCGGGAACACGTAATAGCCGTGCACCCGCTTGTCCGACGGCGTGTAGATCTCGATGCGGTAGTGGAAATCGAAGATTCGCTCGGTGCGTCGGCGGAACCAGATCAGCGGGTCGAAAGGACAGAGCAACGCGGCGCCGTCCACCGACCGTGGAACCTTCGCGCGGGTGTGCAGGTAGCCGGTATTCTTCCAGCCGGGAACCGACACCGGTTGCACTACACCCTGTTCGATGAGTTCATCCAGGGCGGCCAGCGTTTCCGAGGTCTTGAGCCGGAAGTAGTCGGCCAGGTCGGCGGCGGTGCCGATGCCGTGTTTGCGGGCCGCGATCTCCACCAATTGCCGTTTGGCGTCGGATTCGGCCGGCAGGGTGCCGGCGAGCACCTCGGCCGGGATCACCCGCTCGGTGATGTCGTAGTAGCGCTCAAAACTGCGCCGATGGGCGGTCGCGATCCGGCCGGCGGCGAAGAGAACCTCGCACGCGGTCTTGGTGGCCGACCAGCCCCACCAGCCGCCCTCGCCCCGGCCGCGGGCCAGCAGCTTCTCCACCTGGCCGGCCGATATCGGCCCCTCGCCGGCGATGATCCGGAAGACGTCGTCGACGAAATCGGGGTGTTCGTCTGCCAATCGCGTGCTCGAGCCCCATCGACCAAGGGCATGATCGCGCCGCCGCCACCACAGCAGCCGGTAGACATCCAGCGGTACCAATGACGCCTCATGGGCCCAGCCCTCGACCAGGGATCGGCGGCGGCGCCCGGCGGGCCAGGCGGCCTCATCGATGAACTCGGTCGGATAGACCCCGAGCCGGGAGTACACCGGAAGGTAGTGGGCGCGGGCCAGGACGTTGACCGAGTCGATCTGCAGCAGACCCTGACCGGTGGCTGCCTTGACCACCTGGGCCCGGGTGGCCGGCGGCGAGTCGAACGGCTTGGCGCGGTGCAGCCCCTGGGCGGCTACCGCGATCCGGCGGGCTGCGGCGCGGCTGATCGTCCGGACAGGCGGGTGGACCCGGACGGCGGCGGTAGGGAGCACGACTGCGGACATGTCCATGATGCTGCCATCAAGCACCGACACCGTAGATTGGTCCGGCATGATCGGTTGCATGACTATGTCCGGCATGACGATGTGGCGATAGTGGCACCGGCCGAGGTTCGGGTAGCCAGTGCCGGCGACGGGTTGGCCATCGCCTGGGTCCAACTGGAGGTATGGCGGGCCGCGTTCGCCGGTCTTCTGCCGGCCGAGGTCATCGCCACCCCGCCGGCCGAGCTGGCGTCCGCCTGGACCAGCACCTTCCGCGCCGCCGGGGCCAACCTGCAGGTCGCTATGGAGGGCGAGCAGCTGGTGGGCTTCGTGCATACGGCGCTGAACGAGGACGACCCCACGTTCGGCGAGATCCGGATCCTGCACGTCCGCCCCGCCTGGGCCCGTCGTGGTCACGGCGGCCGGCTGATCGCCGCGGCCGGGGCGCAACTGCGCTCGATCGGCGCCGAGCGGGGTCTGTGGTGGATCCCGGCCCAGGACCCGGCGACCAACTCCTTCGCGCAGTCGATCGGCTGGGCCCCGGACGGCGCGGCCCGGGCGTTCGATACCGGAACCTCGCTGTTACGCGAGGAGCGCTGGCTGGGGTCCCTCAACTTGGTGCTGGGCGGCGTGCCCGACCAGCACCAGCCTGCCCGGCCGCCGGTTTAGTGACCCAGCTCGCCTGTCGGGCGGGGTTGCGACCGCGAAGGATCGGCGCCGCCACCGGCGAGTACACGCTCGATGCCACCAGGACATCCGGCGGCGTTCAGGTCGGGCATCTGCAGTTTCCACTCCTCCTGACCGGGCCGACCCGGCCGGGGTGGTCCCTGACGGTGGCCTTCCGGTGCGCGGAGAACCAGATAGTCCAGCCTTCTGGTGGGTCCGGACTCGGTGGGTGAGGACTAGTTGGAGACAGTCGGTTGCCTGAACCTAGCCCGGTCGCCGGCCGAGGAGCGGATGATGGCGAACCTGCTGACATGAACCGGAACCAGCCGATGACCCGGATGAGAACCTGGGCGTGACAACGTATCGAAATTTGATGCGGGCGAATTGGGAGCTGCGCAGCGACGATCGCAGGGTCCCGGGGTTGACGCTGCGATAGTCGCCAACAGGACCAGCTGAACGCCCATGGCACCGACCCGGTGATCGCCGCGGCCGGGTGGCTCCCGCCGAGGTCGAAGCGGAGTACTACTTTGGGCAGGACAGCCCGACGAGCATCCGTTCACGGGGTAACTCACCCGCCATCAAACAGTGACTCAATCCAGCGGAAGGGGACGTTGCGGTGAATGAGACGGGTGGTTCTGGTTCGGGACGCCCGACGGTCGGGATAATCGGCGGCTCGGGTCTGTACCAGATGCTCGACGGCGGCAGGACTGTCGAGGTCTCGACGCCGTACGGACCGCCCTCGGGGCCGATCACCGTCGCTCCCGTGAGGGACACCACCGTGGCGTTCCTGTCCCGTCACGGTCCGCGGCACGAGCTCCCGCCGCACGCGGTGAACTACCGGGCCAACGCGTGGGCGCTGCGTGAGCTCGGCGTCCGCCGGGTGCTCGCCCCGTGCGCGGTGGGATCCCTGGACGCGAACCTGGGGCCGGGCGCCTTGGTGGTCCCCGATCAGCTCGTCGATTGGACCACCGGTCGCGCCCAGACATTTCACGATCGATTCGACAACGGCCCGGTGCACGCATCTTTCGCCGATCCCTACTGCGATGACGTGCGCGCAGCGGTGCTGTCGGCAGCGCGCCGGCAGGAATGGGCGGCCCGCGATGGCGGCGTCATGGTGGTCATCGACGGCCCGCGGTTCGCTACCCGGGCGGAGTCCCGGTTCTTCGCCGCGCAGGGGTGGCTGGTGGTCAACATGACCGGCCATCCGGAGGCGGTGCTGTGCCGCGAACTCGGCCTGTGTTACGCACCCGTTGCGCTGATCACCGACCTGGATGCGGGTCTGCAGCAGGGTGACGGGGTACGCGTGCAGGAGGTGCTGCGGGTGTTCTCCGGTGCCGTCGACCGGGTCCGCGCCGTCCTGCTCGCGGCGGTGGACCTGTTGCCGCGAACGGAATGCCCGACGTGTGCGAATCCGTGATCGTCACTTCGATCGCAGCGATCCGCGCATGGGGGCGGTGGCAAATGCCGCGAGACCGTCCCGATGGGAGACCTGGGCGGCGAATCCGAACGTCTTGCGGGCCAATGCCGGTGAGGCTGTCACGTGCCGCACATCGCCGATCCGGTACTCACCGGTGATGATGGGCCGCGGTGCGCCAGGCCCATACCCATCGCACACGGCGTCGGCCATCTGGCCGACGGTGCACATGTCGCCGGAGGCGATGTTGTAGGCCCCACCGATCAGCCCCGGCGCGGTCAGGGCCAGTACATTCGCGGCTGCGACATCGGCGACATGAATGAAGTCCCGACGCTGCCCCCCGTCCTCGAAGACGCGCGGTGAAACGCCCGCCTCGCAGGCGCTGCGGACGATGCTCGCAACACCGGCGTAGGGGGTGTCCCGGGGCATCCGCGGCCCGTACACATTGTGGTAGCGCAAGGACACGACATCGGCGCCGCTGGCGGCGGCGAACATCGTGCCGAGGTGTTCCTGATGCACCTTCGTCGCGGAGTAGACGTTGCGTGGATCCAGCGGCGCCGACTCGATCGTGGCCGTGGGGGCGAGGAAACGCCCGCAGCCCGGGCACGGGGGCTCGAACTCACCCCGGTCCAGGTCCTGCGCGAGGCGTTGCCCCGGCGCCACCTCGCCATGCTCGGTGCACAGGTAGCGGCCCTCGCCGTAGACGACCATGCTGGATGCTTGGACCAGTCGGCCCCGGAATCCATTGCGGTACAGGGCCTTCAACAGGCTGGCAGTTCCCGCGGCGTTGTCGTGGACGTAGCGTGTGACGTCGTCGAAGTCCACCCCGAGGCCGACCCGGGCAGCCTGGTGGCAGACGGCATCGACCCGGGTTGCGGCGTGGGTCAGGGCCGTCAGGTCGCTCAGCGGTGCTGTCCGGTATTCGGCGGCCGGGTTCAAATAGTTCGGTGTACCGGAATGGGCCGCCGCACTGAGACTGTCGACGGACACGACGTCGTGGCCCTGCGCGATGAGCAGGTCGATGATGTGCGAGCCGATGAAACCGGCTCCGCCGGTCACCAGGACCCTCACGGACGCGCTCCCGGTCGGGTCGCCGTTGATGGTCGGTCCAGGAGTTGCCGAACCTGCGCGGCGAACCGGCCGGCCGGGTGGCGATCCGCGACGTGCAGCGCATCGGCCCAGGTGTCGACGTCGCGCAGGGCCGGGAGCAGCACTGGGTCCCGCCCGAGTCGGACCAGCGAAGCTCGTTGGGCCGCGCCGGTGTTCGCAGTGCTCATCGGGACGCCCTGGAACACGTGGCGGTTCGCCCTGACCAGGCCGATCGCCCACCACCCACCGTCCTCGGCGAGACCCAGTACGGCGCCGCGCGGGGATCCCTCCAGGGTGGACATGGCCGAATCCAACATCGAGGAGTCGACTTGCGGCGTGTCCATCCCGATCTGCAGGGCCGGTCCGCGGACGTCCTGCCACGCAGCGGTGAGCCGTTCGACCAGGGTAGAGCCTCGCTGGGCTATCACCCGGAACCCTGCCGGCAGCCAGGGTCCGGGTTCGCCGTCCAGCACCAACAGCCGCTGTTTCGCGCCGCAGGCCGCTACCGCGGCCAACGTGTCGTGCAGCGCCGCCTCGGCAACGGCGGCGGCCTCGGCGAAATCCAGCGGCGGGCACAACCTTGTCTTGACTTTGCCGGCGATCGGCGACTTGGCCAGCACCATCATCTTCACTGGCGTTCCCCGAGTATTCGCGACATGTCCCGAGCCGCCCGCAGCGTCCCGCGGACCGTACCGGTGACCTTCGACCGTCCGATCCGCGGCCGGTACTCTACCGGACCTTCCTCGATCCGCCAGCCTGCCCTGGCTGCCTTGAGCACCATTTCCAGCGGCCAGGCGAACCCGCGGTCCGTCATGCCGAGGTCGAGAAGCATCTGCCGGTTTACCGCCCGCATGGGTCCCAGATCGGTGACCTGCACATCGGTGCGCCGGCGGACCTGTGCCGCCAGCCATCGATTCGCCAGCTGCGAATGCCATGGCCAGGCATCCGACCCGCCGATCCGGGCCCCGAGCATCAGGTCGGCGTCCCGGCTGCGCACCGGAGCGCAAATGGCATCGAGGTCTCGTGGATGCAGGCTGGCATCGGCATCCATAAACGCCACCACGGGGGAACTGGCGGCGAGCAGACCGGCGTAACAAGCGGCGCCGAAGCCCCGACGCGGTTCGACGACGACCTGTGCGCCATGGGCGCGGGCGACGTCGGCCGAGCCATCGGTCGAGCCGTTGTCGACCACAATGACCCGGTAGCCGGCGGGCATCCGGGTGAGGATCCACGGCAGCGCACCGGCCTCGTCCAGGGTAGGAAGGACAACGTCGACGACGTGATCGATTTCGCGCCGGTCGCCCTGGGTGCGGGCGCTCACGGCGGGGCCAGCGCGGAGGTGCGAATATAGAGCAGCACCGGTCGGGTCGGCGTGTCGGTGACCGGAACGAAGACGCCGTCGGCCACGAATGACGTGGTGACCAGGGTGAAGTCACGGTGCAAAGCGTCCCCGAAAAGTGCGGCATCGCCCTCGTTGTCCACAATGACCGCCGACACCCCCGCCAGGTCCCATGGCAGTGCGGCGGCCATGGCGTCGCGGCCGCGCCCGCTCCGGCTGTGCAGTACATCGCCGATCGCGATCGACGAGGCATGGGTCGGCAACCCGGCCAGTCGTAGGTAGTACGGATGCGTCGGAATCAGCACCTCGCCGGGCAGGTTCCGCACCGAGGCGATGAAGGTATCTCCGGCCGCCCGGTCGGCGGCAGTCGGGATGACATGGATCCGCCACAACGTCATGCCGATGAACTGTGCCGCCAGCGCCGCGCCGAGGACGAGGCTCATCCTGGAGGTCCACCCGGGATGACGGCGGGCCATCGCAACGACCAGCCCGAACCCGATTGCCGCACCGGCATGAGCGGGCATGGACACGTTGGCATACCCGCCGTCGTGCAGCCTGCCGGCCAGTGACGCCAGCAACAGGCCGAGCACACACGCCGCCAGGTACGAGGTGTCTTCGCTGGTCCGCCACCAGGCCCGCGGCGGCCGGTCCGGCCCGTCGGTGCGGTCCGGGCGGTAGCGGTGGACCAGCCAGACCGCTAGACCGATCGCGATGGCGAATGGGGCCAGCAGGTCGACGAACCAGAACTCGAGCAGCCACCGCGGGGCCAGCGGTTGATGGAGAAGCTGGCTGATCACATACGGCGAATACCAGCCATCGGTGATCAGATCGCCCAGGACGGTGGAACCGGCGACCGTGCACACGAGGATCGCGGCCGCGGACAGCCCGACCGGGCGTCGACGAATCACTAGCCACAACAGCATCGGCGACGCGACCAACAGGGCGTTCTGCTTGGTCAGAAATGCAAGGAACAGCAGCCCGCCGACGGCAAGTCCGCCGCGCCAGGTCCGCGCCCGCAGGCCCAGCAACACAGCGCCCAGCAGAAAAGCCAGCAGTAGCGAATCGACCCGGGCGGTGTCCGCCCACGCCCCCGACACGCGGTAGCTGGCGGCGTACAGGCCTGCGGCGACGACCCCGGCCAGCACGCTGCCGGCTGCCCGCCGGACGATCAGCGCGATGAGTAGCAGCACAATCAGGCCCGCGGCGAAGGAGACCAGCCGCAGCGAGCTGATGCTCACCCCGGTGACCTCGGCGACGGCTCCGGTGAGCCAGAAGTACATCGGCGGGTACGGCCAGGGCGTGAAGTCTGTCGTGGGTGGTCCGTACAACGGCAACCCTTGGACAACCCGGGCCGTGACCTCCACCGTGCTGCCCTCGAAGAAGGCCAGCTCGAAGGGGTAGCCGATCCGCCGTAGCGCCACCAACACGAAGGCCGCGACGGGCGCGATGGCAACGATGGCCAGCAGCCCGGCGCCGGCTGCCCGGTGGCGACATTTGGGTGAGGTCAGTCCGGCACCCGGGGCGTCTACGTCGCGGTTGGTGCTCAGCAGACTCAGGACGCCAGCAGGTAACTCTTGGCCAGCAGACCGTGCTGTCCGCCACCGACACGGCGACGCAGCAGCGCGTCCAGACCGATGACCCGCCCGGCCGCAAAGCCCAGGACGGCCAGGTGCGCCGCGGCCATCAGGAAGTAGCTCCATTTCCACTCGTTGGGCGCGGCTCCGACGGACAGGAAGATCGCCACCGTCTGGGCAATCCCGACCACCGCCCAGAATCGGGTCGCCAGCCCGAACAGCAGAAACAGGGCCAGGCAGATCTCGAGAATGTAGACGCTCCAACCGAAAAAGGCGAAGTTGGGCAGGACAAGGCTTTTCACGACCGAGGTGTACGGCGGGAAAACCGGATATTCCACGGCCAGTTTCGTGAAATGGAACAGCCCCGAGCCGTCGTCGGCCCCGAAATGGGGAGGTATCTTCCACGAGAGGTTCTCCAACCACAGAAGGCCCACGACGATCCGCACCACGAAAGCGCTGATGGCGGTCGTCCGGTCGTGAGCGGCGCCGCGGAGCGACGCTGTCGGGCTGATCGGCGGGGCATCGAATGAGGTGGACACGAGCGGGCTCCTTCAGGCGCAGGGAAACAACGAGGTGGCGGTACTGGTGGCGGCCCACTGCTCCGCGAAGAGCGCGCTCACCCGGTCGAGGGCGGGCGCGAGCGGCTCGATCAGCCGGGTCACGAGCGCGCGTTCGTCGGTCGCGGCGACCGGATGCCAGTAGATGCCGTCAGTGGTCACCGTGACCTCCGGTACCAGTGTTTCGCGGGTGAGCCGGACACCGCTGGGGGCGGCGCCCTGCAGGGCGATGGGCCGGATGATCTGGTCGCCGGGTGGGATTTCGAGCGCGTCCAGGAACTGCCGGAGGTGTTGCAGGGCGCCGTGTGTCGGTGCGCTGATGGTGGCGGCCACGCGTACCCGGAAACCCTCGGCGGTCGCGGTTCTGATGCCGTCCACAGCCCTGGCCCAGCTGCCGGCGCCGCGATGTGAATCGTGGACGTCCGGCGTCGCCGAATCGAGACTGATCTGCAGTGCGAACCCGGTGCGGGGCATCGCTTGAAGTGCGCGCAGCCCGTGGCCGCGAAAGAGCATTCCGTTGGTCAGTACGGTGGTGGGCAGCGCGGCGGTGCAGCTGCCGACGATCTCCGCGATATCGCGCCGCAGGAACGGCTCGCCGCCGGTCAGGTACAGCTCGCGCACCCCCCAATCAGCGGCCTGGACGGCGAGTCGGGAGATCAGGTCCGCCCCCAGTTCGCGTTTCGCCGCCTTCGGCGAGGAGGCCACGCAGCAGTAGTCGCAGGCCAGGTTGCAGTGGAAATTGGTGTAGATCCACAACCGTGCACCGGGCATCCTGTCGGCGCCCAAGGTCAGCGCCGCGTCCGGTGTCCGGCCGCGTCGCATCAGAACCGTTCTGCGGCCGGTGGTTTCAGGCGAGGCGCTGACCACGGTATTACCGGTCCGCTCCGCCCACCGCCTGGCCAGCTCGAGATCACCGGGATGAGGGATGGCGACCTCGACGACGCCGCCGTCGGGCAGTGCGCTGACAGCGCGGACCAGGTTCAGGATCACCATCGCGACGCGACGCCCTGCTCGGCGACTGCTTCGAACAACGCCGAGTAGCCCGCCAGCTGCGGTGGTACCCACTGCCGCAGGCCCTCCAGTTCCAGGATCCGCCGATCGGCGGGAATGTCCCAGTCCATCATGAGCAGCTTTTTCACCCACGGCTCGTAGCGCTCCGCGGGCAGCGTGTCCAGGGCGGTAAACATGCAGTGGCAGTAGATCTCGGTCCGCCACACCTCCTCCAGGGCGTCCGGCATCAGCTCGTCCCGGCCGATGGCATCCCAGGTGGTGACACCGATGGCCGCGACGTCGGCGTCACCGGCGATGACCGCCGCGATGGCGTCGAGCTCGCTGCGACCGGTGTCACCGTGTTTGCCGATGTCGCTGTTGAACCTCGCTACCTCCAGCTCGGACTCGTCAATTCCGGCGCGGGCAAGGTAGTGCATAGGAAGGATCGCCGCCTGCGCGGAATCCGCCGAACCGAGAGCCAGCCGGGAGCCCTTCATGCTCTGCGGGCCATTCAAGCCGCTGCCGGGGCGGGCGACGAAAACGGTCGCGAAGGTGGTGTCGGTATCACGCATCGCCAACGCCCGGCAGCGACCCTGGGTTTGCAGGACGGTGCGGACATAGGCGAGGTTGGTGTTCCACGCGATGTCGATATGCCCGGCCAGCAGGGCGTCGACCTGACGCCCGTAATTGGAGAACAGGACGAAATCCATCTCCGCCGGTGAATCGCGGAAATAGTCCCGAATGCCTTCCCAGATGGGCACCACATTGGCGGTGTAGGCGACGGCACCGATGACAAGGGGATTGGTCACGAGAGGCGCCCGTTTCAGAAGAGGGGCAGGCCGGTAATGGCCTTGCCGTAGAAGTCGTAGAGGACGTCGGCGGTAGGTGCCATCACCGAACCGGCCCGCGCGTCGCGGAAGGCGCGCTCGATCGGAAGGTGCTTGGAGAATGCCGCGCCGCCGCAGACCCGCATCGCCGATTCGGTGATCTGCAGGGCAGCATCATTGGCGGAGGCCTTCACGCCCAACACCTGGAGCATCGTGTCCTCCCCGGGCGCGGCGACGCTGGCCGCCGCTTGCCGCAGATACGACAGCTGAGCGGTGAGGCTGATCGACATCCTGGCCAGTTGGGCGCGGATGGTCGGCAGCGCCGACAGCGCCTCATCCAGATGCTCCAACCGGGCCTGCCCGGCATGGCCGATGGCGGCGTCGGTGGCCGACTTGGCCAGTCCCAGCGAGACCGCGGCGTTCCCGAGGTTGAACCACGGCAGCACCGTTGACATCAGCAACCCGAACCCAGTTCCCGGATCGCCGAGCCGGCAGCCTTCCGGCACGAACGCGTCGACCGTCATCGGCGACGAGGCGTTCCCGCGAAGGCCGAGGCCACGCCACGGCCCGGCAACGGACAATCCGGCCGTGTCGCCGGCCAGCGCGTAA
Source organism: Mycobacteriales bacterium (assembly GCA_038245175.1). Classification (GTDB taxonomy): domain Bacteria; phylum Actinomycetota; class Actinomycetes; order Mycobacteriales; family Nakamurellaceae; genus Nakamurella. The sequence continues at coordinate 157,608 of JBBRSR010000006.1, forward strand.
AGGTCGACCTCGCCGCCCCTGCCCGACGGCGACCCGGTGGAGATGATGTAGACGTCGGCGTAGCCGGCGGAGGTGACCCAGCTCTTGTCGGCCTTGAGCTTGACCTTGTCCCCTTCGGTGGTGGCGACAGAGACGGGCGCCCAGAAATGCGATCGGGATCCGCGCTCGCTGAATGCCAGGGTGCCCAGGGCACGGCCGCTGGCCAGGTCGGAGAGCATGTCGGGCGATTCGCTGGGTGGTGCCGCGGCGACGGTGACCGCTGCCGCGTTGTGCATCAGATAGATCATCGCCGTGGATCCGCAGGCGGCCGCGAGCTCACACATCACCTCGACGAACTCGACCGGCCCCGCGCCCTGGCCGCCGGCAGCCACAGGCAGTACCAATCCCAGCAGGCCGCTGCTGCGCAGCGCGGCGACCGCCTCGGCCGGGAACGTCCCCTCCGTATCGACGCGTTCGGCGTGTTGGCGCGCGATCGTCACGACGTCCAGCACTGCCTGGCTGACCGGCATGGTCATTTTTCCTCATTTCCCGTCGGGTACTTGAATGGCCCGCTGCCCGACACCTTGATCCTGCCCGTTGCGGCGGTCAATGGACCTTACGACTTGGAGAACTCCCGAGCCTGTCCCGGGTGGGCTGCGGGGAGCCAGGGCCGCGCGGGTGGGCGCGCAGGGGGTAGCTGAGAGACTCCGGTGCCGGCGGGCTGCGGCGGGACCGTACCTGCGCGGCCTCGATCAGCTCTCCGTCCGCCTCGCGCGAGCCGGTCGCGCACCGCGCGCAACCTGGCCTGCTGGTCGCCGGACCGGGCGCGGTCACGGTCTGCGGCGCGGCGCATCACGTCCGGTTGGGCCTGGTGGGCTTCGGCGGCGGTGGCCCGGATTACCTGGCGGTCAGCGGCTGAACCGACCCGGGACCGTAGGTCCCCGGCCATGGTGTACGGCCAGGCCCAGGCAACCGGATTCCAGGTACACCGCAACCCATGATCGGGCCCTCTGGCCGGCCTAGGAGGGCGAGTCGGGTTCGCACAGTGTTCGTCGCACTACCAGCCCAGGCGCTGGGCCAACCACCGCAGAACGACGTCACCCTGCTGTCGCTGGAACAGCCGAAGGGTTGGCAGTCCGGGCGGGTCGGGGCTACGGCCGGCGTCGACGAAGAACGCGGCGATTCCCGCCAGGAAGGCGTTGATCGACACCGGGTCGGTGGCACGGAGTACCGAACTGGCGGCGACCAGGTCCTGGAGGTCGTGGCCGCCGTAGAGTCCGACGTTCACCAGCAGCATGAGCGCATCGATCCACGGCGCACCCGTTGCCGCCCACGGCCAGTCGACGATCCACACCCGGCCACCGGCATCGATCAGCAGGTTGTCAGCGCGGATATCCAGATGGCACAACGCGTTTCCCCGGCAGGCTTGCGGTGCCGAGGCGGCCAGCGTCCGCAGCTCGTCGAGGTGATCGGCCACCAGTACCGGCAGCAACGACGGCGGGTCGGCGACAATCCTTTCCCAGCCGGCGAAGTCGGCCGCCAGGTGTTGCGCCACCGGCGGATTCGGGATCGCCGTCGGGTCAATCGGTTTCACCGACACCGCTGCCAGAGTCGCGAGGACAGCGTCGATCTCGGCCCGGCCCCACGGTGTCACGGGATGCCGGCCGTCCACATCCTCGAAGCACAGCGCCACCCAACTCCCGGTGTCGACCGCGCCGAGGAAGGTCGGGGTCGGCATTCCGGCGGGGAGCGCGCCCGCGACAACGGCCTCGGTGCGGTGCATCTCGAGCGAGTCGCTGTTCAGGCCGGCAGAGACGGCTTTCACGAAGGCGCGTCGACCATCGGCCAGCACCACCCGATCGGCACTACCGGGCGAGAAGCCACCGGCCTGGGACTCGGTCTCGATCACCCGGGCCCCGAGAACGGCTTCCACTGCGTCGTGCACCGAAGCCGGCAGGTCCGACCACCCGATCCGAGTACCGCCCGCGCTGATCACTTCGCGAACGTTACGGCCCGGCCGCGCTCAGCTCAATCGCGGTACGCATGGCTGCCCGCGCCCGCCGCCGATCACCGGCCAGGTCGTAGGCGTCGGCGAGCCGGAACCAGCCGCGCCAGTCCTCGGGCGCTCGCTCGACCTCGGCCTTGATCTGCTCGAAATGCGGCAGGGCCGCCTTCTTGTCGACCCGGCCGGATGGTCTGGTCGGCAGGTCCATCGCGGTCGGCAACCCGCCCTCGGCCCGCAGCCGACGCCCGAGCGACTGGGTCCGCCAACCGAACCGCAGCTCGAAGAACAGCAGCACAGCGCCGACGATGGGCAGCAGCACCGCGCCGATCCCCATGCCGATGCCGACAACCCCGCCGGTCCGGAACAGCTCGAGTGCCTTCGCGCCGATCATGACGAAGTACGCGATCAGCGCGGCAGACAGAATTGCGACAACCAAACGTGGCTTCACCGGCTACGACAACTCCAGCAGTGCTTCGAGTCCCACAGTCAGGCCCGGGTGGGCCGACACGGAACGGGCTGCCAGCAGCACTCCGGGCATGAACGAGGACCGATCGAGGGAATCGTGGCGGATGGTCAGTGTCTCCCCCGCGTTGCCGAACAGCACTTCCTGGTGGGCGACCAGCCCGCGCAGCCGGATCGAATGCAGATGGATGCCGTCGAAGACCCCGCCGCGGGCGCCTTCGGCATCGGCGGTGGTCGCGTCGGGGACCGCCCCCAGGTGGCCGGCCGCGCGGCCGGCAGCCACCTCCCGCGCGGTGGCGACCGCGGTTCCGGAAGGCGCGTCGACCTTTCCTGGGTGATGCAGTTCGATGATCTCGACCGACTCGAAGAAGCGGGCGGCCTCCCGCGCGAACCGCATCGACAGCACCGCACCGATGGCGAAATTCGGCACGATCAACACCGACAGCGCCGGCTGTCCGGCCAACCAGGTCGCGATGCGGTCGAGCCGGTCCTGCCCGACGCCGGAGGTGCCGACCACGATGTCGATGCCGTGGTCGATGGCGAACCGGACATGATCCATCACCACGTCCGGGTGGGTGAAGTCGATCACCACCTGCGCCCGTCCAGTCAGCAGTTCGGCCATCTCGTCATCGGCATCGATCCGCGCGACCAGATCGAGATCGGCTGCGCCGTCGATGGTTTCGCAGACCAATGAGCCCATTCGGCCGTCCGCGCCCAGCACGGCGACCCGCAGTTTGTCGGTCATCGGTGACGCTCCTTCGGACAGGCCGGCGACTGGGTAGCCGCCCGGGATTGCGTGCTACAGGCCGGTGTGGATCATTTTTCGGAGCGACTGAGGCGCCTGGTTCGGCTTGGCGTACGGGCCGACCAAGCCCGCGAAGACCGGGCCGGTCAGCAGTTCGTTGGCCACCTGCAGAACCTCTTCGGCGGTGACTGCCCTGATCGCCGTGATGTCATCGCCCAGTGGCCGATAGTTGCCGCGCACCAACATGTTCTTGCCGATCCGGCTCATTCTGGACTCGTTGTCGTCCAGGCCCAGGATCATCGAACCGACCAGCTGGCCTTTCGCCCGGGCCAGTTCCTCGGGGAGCAGACCGTCGCGGGAGGCGATCAGTTCATCCTCCAGGACGGCGACCACTTCAGCCAGATTGTCCGGCTGACAGCCGACGTAGGCCGAGAACGAACCGGTCGACGCATAGGACGAGGTCGCCGTGTAGCAGGAGTACGCCAGCCCGCGGTCCTCACGGATCGCACGGAACAGCCGGGAACTCATGCCGCCGCCCAGCGCGGTGGAGAAGACCGCCAGCGCATGGCGTCTCGGGTCGTTGCGAGCCAGGCCACGAACGCCCAGACACAAATGGGCCTGCTCGGTGTCCCGGTCCACCATGGCCAGCGCCCCCGCGCCGGAGGCTTGTCGGACGACACCGCTGCGTGGCGCAGCGGCTTCCTGACCGTCGGTCAGGTACGGCAGGAATGCCTTGCGTACCCACCGCAACACATCGGCGTGGTCGACGCCGCCGGCGACCGACACGACCATCTTGGTGGGCGCGTAACGCCGTCGGTAGTAGCCGGCGATCTGGGTGCGAGTCATCGTTTCGATGGTCTCGATGGTGCCGATCACGGGCTGCGCGGTGAGATCGGGCGCCAGCACGGTGGCGGCGAACGTGTCGTTCAGGACGTCCTCGGGGTCATCGTCGCGCATCGCGATCTCTTCGAGGATCACCTGTCGTTCGACATCGACATCCGCGCTGGAGATCGTCGCGTCCAGCACCACGTCACAGACGAGATCAACCGCGAACTTGGCCTCATCGGCCAGCACGTGCGCGTAGTAGCAGGTGTATTCGTGGGAGGTGAAGGCGTTCAGATCGCCGCCGATCGAATCGATCGACACGGCTATCTCGCGACCGGTACGCGACGAAGTGCCCTTGAACAGCAGGTGTTCCAGGAAGTGTGACGCGCCGGCCAGCCGCGGAGCCTCGTCGATGCTGCCGACGCCGACCCACACACCGACCGAGGCGCTCCGCGCTCCCGGCACACTTTCGGTGATCAAGCGCAGGCCGCCGGCCAGTTCGGACAGCGTGACCACCGAGCCATCGGCGGCGCGCTCGAGAACCCGGGTTCGGGTACGAGTCGTCATCCGCCGATGGCCCTGCTGGTGTCGGTGATCAGTGGCTGCTAGTTGACCGAGGCGGTCTCGGCGACCACCGGGACCAGAGAGATCTTGCCGCGGGCGTCGATCTCGGCGATCTCGACTTGCAGCTTGTCGCCGACGTTGACCACGTCCTCGACCTTGGAGATCCGCTTGCCACTACCCAGCTTCGAGATGTGCACGAGGCCATCGCGGCCCGGCAGCAGTGAGACGAAGGCGCCGAACGCGGTGGTCTTGACGACCGTGCCCAGGAAGCGCTCGCCGACCTTGGGCAGCTGCGGATTGGCGATCGAGTTGATGATGTCGATCGCGGCCTGCGCCGATTCACCGGAGGCGGCCGAGACGTAGACGGTGCCGTCGTCCTCGATGGCGATGTCGGCGCCGGTCTGCTCGGTGATCGAGTTGATCATCTTGCCCTTCGGCCCGATGAGCTCGCCGATCTTGTCGACCGGGATCTTGACCGAGGTGATGCGCGGCGCGTAGACGCTCATCTCATCGGGCTCGTCGATTGCCTCATTCATCACATCGAGGATGGTCAGGCGGGCGTCCTTGGCCTGCGCCAGCGCCTTGCGCAGGACTTCTGATGGGATGCCGTCCAGCTTGGTGTCCAACTGCAGCGCGGTGACGAACTGCCGGGTGCCGGCGACCTTGAAGTCCATGTCACCGAAAGCATCTTCGGCGCCGAGGATGTCGGTCAGCGCGACGTACTCGGTCTTGCCGTCGATCTCGGCCGAGACCAGGCCCATGGCGATACCGGCAACCGGTGCCTTCAGCGGCACACCGGCGTTGAGCAGGGACAGCGTCGAGGCACATACCGAACCCATCGAGGTGGAACCGTTGGAGCTCAACGCTTCCGAGACCTGGCGGATCGCGTACGGGAACTCCGCCTTGCTCGGCAGCACCGGCACCAGGGCCCGCTCGGCCAGCGCGCCGTGACCGATTTCGCGACGCTTCGGCGAACCGACCCGGCCGGTTTCGCCGGTGGAATACGGCGGGAAGTTGTAGTTGTGCATGTAGCGCTTGCGGGTCTCCGGCGAAAGGGTGTCCAGCTGCTGCTCCATCCGGAGCATGTTCAGCGTGGTGACGCCCAGGATCTGGGTCTCACCGCGCTCGAACAACGCGCTGCCGTGCACCCGCGGGAGATAGCCGACCTCGGCCGACAGGGTGCGGATGTCCGACAGCCCACGGCCGTCGATCCGGACCTGGTCGCGGATGATCCGCTCCCGGACAACGTTCTTGGTGACCGAGCGGTAGGCGTTGCCCAGCTCGGACTCCCGGCCGGCGAACCGCTCGCCGAGTAGCGAAAGCACGTCGGTCTTGATCTCGTCCAGCCGGAGCTCGCGCTCCGCCTTGCCGGCGATGGCCATTGCGTCGGCGACCGGGCCGGCGGCGATACCGGAAACGGCTTCCAGCGCGTCGGCGGCGTACGGCGGGAACAGCTTGAACTCGCCGACCGGCTTGGCGGACTGCGCGGCCAACTCGTTCTGGGCCTCGACCAACTGCCGCAGGAACGGCTTGGCGGCCTCCAGCCCCTGGGCGACGACCTCTTCGGTCGGCGCGGTGGCGCCGCCGCCGATCAGTTCGATGGTCTTCTCGGTGGCCTCGGCCTCGACCATCATGATCGCGACATCGTCATCACCGGCTGCGTTGACGACGACCCGGCCGGCGACGACCATGTCGAACACGGCGGTCTCCAGCTGCGAGTGCGTCGGGAAGGCGACCCACTGGTCACCGATCAGCGCGACGCGGACGCCGGCGACGGGGCCGGAGAACGGCAGGCCGGCGATCTGGGTGGACGCGGAGGCGGCGTTGATCGCCAGCACGTCGTACAGCACATCGGGGTTCAGGGCCATCACCGTGATGACCACTTGGATTTCGTTGCGCAGGCCGTTCGCGAACGACGGCCGCAGCGGCCGGTCGATCAGCCGGCAGGTCAGGATGGCGTCCTCGGAGGGACGTCCTTCGCGACGGAAGAACGAACCCGGGATGCGGCCGGCGGCGTACATCCGCTCTTCGACATCGATCGTCAGCGGGAAGAAGTCGAACTGGTCCTTCGGGTGCTTGCCGGCGCTGGTGGCCGACAGCAGCATGGTGTCTTCGTCGAGGTAGGCGGCGACGCTGCCGGCGGCCTGCTGGGCAAGGCGGCCGGTCTCGAAGCGGATGGTGCGGGTGCCGTGGGCGCCGTTGTCAATGACAGTGGTTGCGCTCAAAGCGGTGTCGTCAGACATAAATCTCCTTGTGGACGGGTGCCATCTCCCGTTCCACCGGTGTCGCAACTTGCGGTGCCGATCATCGATCGAAGCCGCCGGATGGTCCGCGCGCTGTGTCGCGGGGAATCCGGGGGCCACTACCGAGGACCGGCCGTCGGCTTGGGCCGGGACACGCGGTGGTCTGGTGGGTGGCGGCCGGCTGCACTGTGCAGCCGGCTGGGTTTGTGGAGTTGGGGCCGGTATCCGGCGGGGCGGTTCGCTTGGGCCCCGTAGACCGATCCGCCCGTTGCGAATCGGATCTCCGACTCGCACCGGGCAGGTGGTGGAACTAGCGACGCAGTCCGAGGCGCTCGATGAGGCTGCGGTAGCGCGCGATGTCGACTGTCTGCAGGTAGCGCAGCAACCGGCGACGCTTGCCGACGAGGCCGAGCAGGCCGCGACGGGTGTGGTGATCGTGCTTGTGCTCCTTGAGGTGAGCAGTCAGGTCGGAAATACGCTTCGTCAGGAGCGCGACCTGGGCTTCCGCCGAACCGGTGTCGGTGTCGTGCAGGCCGTACTGGCCCAGGATTTCCTTCTTTTGATCAGTGGTCAGCGCCACGCCTGCTCCTAGTGCTTCTGTCACGTGTTCGGCCCGCACCGGACGTTGCGCCGGGGGGAGGACGGTATCGGCAACCACGGACTGCAGCCGAACCCAAACGCTGAGTCTACCAGCGGCGATGCCGGTGGCGGTACCGGCAGCTCAGCGGTACCCAGCGCCGAGGGTCGCCGCAGCGGCCTGGGCGATCTGTCGCCCCAGTGTGTACATCCGGGCGAGGACGTCATCGCGTGGATCGCGCTGTTCCCCATCGTCGCAGCCATCGTCCCAGTTGGCGATTACCGCGTAGGCGATCGGGGCAGCCGGTCCCCGCAGAATGCCGATGTCGGCGCGGACAGTGGTGTCGGTGCCGGTCTTGTGGTGCAGCGTCAGCCCGCGGTCCGGGTCGATGTGCGCGAGTGGGTCCAGCGCCCACGCCGCGGCGACCTGGGAGAGGTCCAAACCCTTGGCCAGCCAGCTCAGCACCAGTTCGGAGACCACGCCGCCGTAGATTTCTCCCCGCGCGAGCCGGACCATCAGGTCTGCCAACTCACCGGCGCTGCCGCTGGACAGGGTCTGCGGGTGCTCTGGTCCGCGACGGTCGCGGACCTGGTCGTGCAGCGCGGTGGCCGACAGCCCGAGATCAGTGGCCGTCGCCGCGACGTTGGACAGACCGACGCGGCGGAGCAGCACATTGGTCGCGAGGTTGTCGCTCGCGGCGCCGATCAGCTCAGCCAGGTCGCCGACGCACAGCGTGGGGATGCTCAGGTACTGCCAGATGCCGGAGTCGGCGACGCGGTCGGCGTCGGTGCGTGCCAATCGTTCGGCCGGGCTGAGTCGGCCCAGGGTGATCTCCCGCGCGGCATGGATCAGCAGCAGCACCTTGCCGACGCTGGCCGTGCGCAGCGCCTGGTCGGAGTTCTCGTCGAGCAGTATCTGGCCGGTGCCGACGTCCCGGATGCTGATCGACCAACGGATCGTGCCTTCCGGCGCGCCCGATGCGTAGGTCCTCACTCCAGGAGGTTACGACGTTCGCGCACGGACGTCTGCGCGAACGAACGGACACCCAACTGTCGCCGCAGACGCTGCTGGGTGTGCCGGCACGGCTTCCTGTGCAAATCCGGTTCAACGCTACGAGCGCGGATCGTCGAGCCCGAACAGTCGTGGGAGGTCGTCGACGAGGAATCGGGTAATGGCGCTGATCCGGTCTACCGACATGGTGAGAACAAACAGCCCGCTGGATGCGGCAATCACCCCATCGGGGTCGGTGAGGTAGTAGCCGAATGCCGGCTGGGTGTTGGCGAATGTGGGCACCAGCTGGATCCGGCGCTGCGCGCGCCAGCGCTCGCTGGTCCGCAGGAAGTCCGCGATCGCTTCGGGGCCGAGGTATTCATGCGGCGCCGGCGGCATGGTCAACCACGCGTCGTCGGTCAGCAGCTCGACGACACCGTCGATGTCGCCAGCGGTGAACGCCTGCGCGAAGCGCCGCGCAAGATCAGCCTCCTTCGCGCTGTCCCTGGACGTACCGGACCGACCGGCGGAGGCGGAGTCGGGTTGGTCCAGCGATGCGCGGGCCCGTTGCAGGGCACCCTTGACCGCAGTCGCGCTGGTATCCAGTACCGCTGCGACCTCGATGGTCGAAAAGCCGAGCACGTCGTGGAGCAGCAGGGCGGCGGTCTGGCGCGGGGGCATCCGCTGCAAGGCAGCGATGAAGGCGAGTTCGACCGTCTCGCGGGCCAGATACCGCTCAGCCGGACCGGGTGCCGGCGCTGCCGCCTGCTCGAGCCGGGCGTCCGGGTAGGGTTGCAGCCAGGTCACGTCGCCCCAACGGGACGGTTGCGGTGGGTCGAACGGTGGCAGTGGCGCCGTCGGCCGGCGCCGCTTCGAGTCGCGGATCGCGTTCAGGCACCGGTTGGTGGCGATGCGGTACAACCAGGTGCGCAGCGACGACCGGCCGGCGAAGCCGTCCAGCCCGCGCCAGGCCGCGATCAGCGTCTCCTGCAAGAGGTCGTCGGCATCGACGTACGAACCGAGCATCCGGTAACAGTGCAGATGCAGCTCGCGAAGGTGCGGTGCGGTGAGGCCGTGAAATGCCTGCGCGTCCCCGTCGCGTGCGCGGTCCAGCATCGATAGGCTCACCGCGCCATGGTGTCACGGCTCGGCCCGGCGGTCCGCGGCTGAATCCCGGCGTTCCGTTTGCGGTGGCGGCGGTGTCTACCCAGTCACCGACCGATCATCGATCGAGTTGCACGAAAGGACGGACATGACCGACAACAGCACCGCCGCGCTGACCATCGCGCTCGGCTACCATCGCGCCTGGACCAATCACGACTTCGACCAGGCGATGACGTACATCGCCGAGGACATCGTCTGCCAGGCGCCGACCGGACAGCTGCTCGGCGCCGAGGCCTTCCGGGGCTTCATGGGGCCGTTCGCGCAGATGCTGATCAGCTCCGAACTGATCGCCGCGTTCGGTGACGACACGACGGCGGTGCTGATGTATGACACCGACACGGTTCCCGTCCACGATGCGCCCGGCGCGGAATGTCTCACGGTGGCAGACGGCAAGATCACCCGGATGCGGATCATCTTTGATCGTCTGCCGTTCGAGGCCGCACGCCGAGCCGCAGCGGGCGGGCGCGATGAGTGACCTCGATCAGCGCCGCGAGCGCAGGCGCTCCGCCCAACGGCTGTTGGACGGTCTCGCCATCGATCTCCTGGCGCTGCCCCGGGTGAACATCGCCAACATGTTCGGCAGTGACGGGCTGCGCGTCGACACCAAATTCTTCGCCTTCGTCGGACGTGACGGGGAGCTGGTCGTCAAGCTCCCCGCAGCACGGGCCGCGGCCCTCGTCGCGGCCGGCGAGGCCCACCCGATCCGGACCGGGCGCAACACCACCCGTGAGTGGGTCGGCGTCCCGTGTCCCGGTGATCACGCCCGACCAGAGCCCTGGCCGACGCTGCTCACCGATGCCTGGCGTTACGTCGCTTCGTTGACGTCCCCGACCCGCACTGCCCGCTTGATCGCCAGTACCCGAGCCGTGAGCGAGCCGACACCAGACCCGCCGACCGAACATCTACCCTAAGGGGGTGCAACTTCCACCCGTTCGCCTCGTTCGCCAGCTGGCCGGCGGGCGTGCGATCACTCATCGGGCGCAACCATGACCACCTCGGTCCGGCGCGGATCAGTGGTCAGGAGCGGCGAACGAACCGTCGCCAAGGTCATCACCGAGGTTCTGGCGCCGGCGATTCTGGTGATCGGAATCCTGATGGTGGTCGCGATCCGCAATCTGCACCGGAGCAGCGAAGGGAGCGCGGCCTGGGCGGGTGTCGCCATTCTGCTGTGCGCCGGGGTGCCGATGGCATACGTGCTGCGCGGCGTTCGGGCCGGCCGCTGGGCCGACCACCACGTCGCCTCCCGTGCCCACCGGCGGATTCCGCTGCTGGTCGGCTCGTGTTCGATCGCCGCCGCCGGTGTGCTGCTGATCGTGGTGCGGGCGCCGTCGGAATTGATCGCGCTGGTCGTGGCCCAGTTCGTCGTGCTGGTCACGGTCGCCGGCATCACCCACTACTGGAAGATCTCGGTGCACACGGCGACCGCTGGCGGGGTCGTCGGCATCCTGACCGCGCTCTATGGACCGTGGGCGCTGCTCGGGCTGCTCGCCGTCGCACTGATCGGCTGGTCCAGGATGGTGCTCGGCGCGCACAACCGGGATCAGCTGATCGCCGGCGCCGTGGTCGGGTTCCCGGTGGCGGTGATTCTGTTTCCGCTGCTCAGCTAGCTTTCCGGGGTGGTACCCAGAATCTCGTGGCTGCGGGCCACATCCCGATCGATCTCCGCCATCATCGCCTCGACGGTGTCGTACTTCTCCATTCCCCGCAGCCTCTCCACGAAATCCAGCGCGATCCGCCGTCCGTAGAAATTTGCGCCCTCGGCCAGCACGAAGGCCTCGACCCGGCGCTCCTTGCCCTCGAACGTGGGGTTCGTTCCGACGCTGACCGCGGCGGGCAATCGACGGGTGCCCAGGTTGAACCACGCCGCGTACACACCGTCGGCGGGGATCGCGGCGAACGGCGCGGCCGCCATGTTCGCCGTCGGAATGCCCAGTCCGGTCCCCCGGCCGTCACCGTGCACCACCACGCCTTCGACCCGGTGCTCTCGGCCGAGAGCGCGGGCTGCGCCGCGGACGTCTCCCGCGGCCACCGCGGCGCGGACGAAGGTCGACGAGATCTTCACCGAGCCGTCGGACAGCAGCGGCACGCCGTCGGCGGTGAAGCCCCAGCGGTCACCCAGATCACGCAGCAGATCGAGACCGCCGGCCCCCTTGTGCCCGAATCGGAAGTCCTCGCCGACCACCACCTCGCAGGCGAACAGCTGGTCGACCAGCACCTCGTGCACGAAGCTCTCCGCGGAGGTGGCCGCCACCGCCAGGGTGAAGGGCAGCACGCAGAACACGTCCACCCCGAGCCCTTCGGCCAGATCGGCGCGGCGGCGCAGGGTCGTCAACTCGGCGGGGTGACTGCCCGGCCGCAGGACCTCGGCCGGATGCGGATCGAAGGTCATCATCACCGCGGGGAGCCCCAGTGCCCGTGCCCGTTGCACCGCCGTGCTGATGATCAGTTGATGCCCTCGGTGCACCCCGTCGAAGACGCCGATGGTCAACACGCAGCGACCCCAGCCCGTCGGGATGCTGTCCAATCCCCGCCACCGCAGCACGTCGAATCCTCTCAGCTCGCCGAGTACCAGACCAGAACCGGCTTGGCGCGGCCGTCGGCCTCAGCCACCAAGGCCAGCAGGTCCGTCCCGTTGGAGTCAACCACGGCGTACGTACCGTCGATTCCGGCGGTGCCCACCGAGCGGCCGAAGGACAGATCAGTTGCTTCGGCGACGGTTGCGCGCCGCACCGGGAATGACCTGGCCGCCGCCTGGACAGCCGGTAGCACCGCCGACCAGGTGGCCGCGCGGACGGCAGGGTCCAGCGCCGACCGTGGCGGTTTGACCTGCCGGTTTCGTGGGACCCAAGGCTGATCGGCGTAGATGTCGACGGCGTCGGCCAGGTCGAAGGGACCGATCCTGGTGCGACGCAGCGCGGTCAGATGGGCGCCGACGCCGAGAAGGCCGCCCAGATCCCGGGCCAGCGCGCGGACGTAGGTGCCGGTCGAACAGTCGACCAGTACCTCCAGTTCGATCACCGGCCCTACGGTCGACCGGGACAGCAGGTCGAAGGTGTTCACGGTGACCGGGCGCGCGGCCAGCACGACCGATTCGCCTGCCCGCACCAGGTCGTAGGCCCGTCGACCGTCGACCTTGATCGCCGAGACCGAACTCGGTACCTGCCAGATGTCGCCGCTCAGGGTGGCCATCGCGGTCCGGATCTGCTGATCGGTCACACCGGAGGCGTCCACGGTGGCGATCAGCTCACCCTCGGCGTCTTCGGTGCTGGTCGACTCGCCCAGCCGGATCGTCGCCCGATACGACTTGTCGTTCAGGGCCAGATGACCGAGCAGTTTGGTGGCCCGCTCCACGCCGAGAATCAGCAGGCCGGACGCCATCGGATCGAGGGTACCGGCATGCCCGACCTTCTTGGTGCCCAGCACGAAGCGCGTCCTGGCCACCACGTCGTGCGAGGTCGGGCCGCTGGGCTTGGCGACCAGCAGCAGACCGGCCCGGGGATCAGTAGCCATCAGTGATCCCACCATTGCCACCAGGGTGATTGCCCATTTTCGTCCTCATCATCGGGATCGTCGCCGGGAAGTTCGATGGCCTCCCCCGCCTGCGCCTCCACGACCAGATCGAATCGATGCCGCCGAATCCGGATCGGGGTCGTGTTGCCCAGCGCCATGGCCACCAACACATCACTGCGCACCCGGAGCCACCACACGGTCAGCCGGAACAGACCGAACGCGGTGACCGCGAAGACCGCCAGGAATGCCCAGCGGAACGCGGTGGCCGACTTCACCGCCACTCCCGGTTCGACGAAGTCCAGGATCTGGCCGATCAGGAAAACTCCGATCACCGAGGCCATGAAACCGCCCGTGTTCACCAGTCCCGTAGCGGTGGAGATCCGGTGCCGTGGGTTGTAGTCCCTGGCCAGCATGAACGCCACCATCGATGCCGGGCCGCCGACGGCCAGCGCGATCATCACGACGACCAGCACCGGAACCGGCGGATGACCACCCGGCCAGCTGATCAGCACCAGCCAGCAGAGCAGGCACAGGATGCTCACAATGAACGCGATCGGTGTCCGGACAACCGGCCGCCGGCCCAGTGCAGCGCCGACGGTGAGCGAGAAGACCAGCTGCGAGATGACCAGTAGCAGCAGCAATGACGAGGCCGTGGCGCGCGGCAGCCCCAGCGCGCCGGTCAGATACGGGAAGCCCCACAGCGTGGCGAAGACGGTCGGGCCACTCATGGTGGTGAAGTGCACCCAGAACCCCAGCCGGCTGGCCGGCAGCCGCCAGGCACCCTTGACCTCGTCGAAAACCCTGGGTTTGGGCGGAGCTCCGCTCCTGGCGGACTGCTGCGCCGGCTCGGTTCGGAACGGCGCGACGGTGGTCGGGCGCAGCAGTACGACGGCGTAGCCGATCGACAGCGCACCGGCGATCAGGAATGTCGTCTGCCAGCCCAGCCAGGGCAGCGCCGCAGCCAGCGGCACCGTGGCGATGACGTTGCCGAGCACGCCGAACAGGCCGGTCAGCGACGTCAGAATGGGGTAGCGCTGGCCCGGGAACCAGCTCGCGACCAGCCGCAACACGCTGATGTAGGTCATCGCGTCGCCGCAGCCGAGCAGTCCACGGGCCAGCAGCGCCAGCGGGTAGCTGGGCACCACGGCAAACGCCAACTGCGCGCTACCCATGATCAGGGTGGCAACCAGCAACATCCGCCGTGGTCCGAAGCGGTCGATCAGGACGCCGGCCGGTATCTGCATGCCGGCGTACACGCCGAGTTGCAGCATCACGAAGCTGGCGAGTTGACCTGAGGTCAGCTGGAAGCGGTCCTGCGCCGCCGGGCCGGCCACGCCGAGCGAGGATCGATGGAACACGGCCAGCAGGTAGACGCCGGCGCCGACCCCCCAGATGAACCAGGACTTGGCGAGATTTTGCTGCTGGGGCACGTCTATGCGCGCTCCAGGGCAATCAGCCGCCGTTCACGGTGCGCCAACGCCGCAGTGAGCTCCGCGATCAGCTCGCCGTACCCACCGGTGAAGCCGTATCCGGCAGCCCGGGGATGGCCACCGCCGCCGAGGGCCGCCGCGGTCGCGCCGACGTCGACGCCGTTCTTGGAGCGCAGGGAGACCTGCCATTCCTGCGTATCCGTCTGCTTGATCACCGCCGCCACCCCAGCCTCGCCGGACGTCCGGACGATATCGATGATCGAATCCAGCTCCTCCTGGCGGAGCCCGTTCGATTGTTCCAGCATGACCCGTACGGTCACCAATCCGGCACCGTCGGCCGCAGCCGGATCGAGCGTCGCGGCTCCGAGCACCTCGGACAGCATGTTCAGCCAGCAGAACGGATGAGTGTCCATGATGGGTTGCATGACCGCCTCCGCCTGCACGCCGGCCGCGATGAGGCGGGCTGCCAGCAGATGACCGGCGCTGGTTGCGAAGCGGAAGTTGACCGTGTCGGTGGCCAGTCCGGCGTACAGATTCGCGGCGATGTCAGGGGTCAGCGTGGTGCCGAGCCGATCGATGAGCTCCGCCACTAATACAACGGTCGCCTCGGCGTGCGGTTCGACCCACGCCAGGTCGCCGAATCCCGGATTGGACGCGTGGTGATCGACCACTACCGACGTCCCGGCGGTGGTGAGCAGGCCGGCCAGGCCACCCAGTCGATACACCGAGGCCACGTCCAGCGCGATCATCACATCGGGGTCCACACGGGGGTCGCGGGTGATCAGATGTTGGCCGGGCAGCGAACGCAAGGACTCCGGTGTTTCTACCGGGAAGTCGAAGGCGACGCTGACCTGGGTACCCAGCTGCTGCAGTGACAACGCGAGTGCCAGCGCACTACCGAGCGAATCGGCGTCCGGATTGATGTGCCCCACCAGCACCACCGATCGGGCGGCGGCCAGCACCTTCGCCACCTGTGCGGCGCGAACGCCGGTGGTTTTCGGCTTGACCCGGCCTGGCGCGCTACCGGCTGTGTGGCTACCCCCGATCCGGGCGGCCGGAACGCGGTGCACAGTGGTGGAGGTTTCGGGCATGGCGGGAGCCTAAGCCGATTAGCGCAGTTCGTCGGTGCTGTGCGACCGGGCGTGACTGTCTGCACCAGCATCGTCACTGTCGTCGTCGTCAGCGTCGGCGCCCTCGGTGTCAGCAGCGTCGTCAGCGTCAGCGTCAGCGTCATCGGGCTCACGCGGTGCCTTGTACGGGTCCGCGTCGCCGGCGTAGGTCGCCTTGGCCGCCTGCGCGGCGACCAGTGCGTCCGCCGCGCGGGCCGCGTTGAGTAGCTCGTCCATCTGCCGCGCGGTGTCCGGCACCTTGTCCAGGATGAAGCTCAAGGTGGGAGTGAACTTGATGCCGGTCTGCCGGCCGACCGCGCTGCGGAGGACCCCCGTCGCGCTGGTCAGCGCGACGCCGGTGGATTCGATATCGGTCTCGTCGCCGTAAACGGTGTAGTAGACCGTTGCGTCGCGCAGATCCGGGGTGACCGTCGCCGCCGTGATGGTGATCATCGCCAGCCGGGGGTCCTTGACCTCGTGACCGAGTTCGGTGGCCACGATCGCAACAATACGTTTTGCCAGTCGCCTGGCCCTGGCCGAGTCAGCCACCGTCAATCCTTCCTCTTCAGCCGAGGACGGGTGGGCACCCGAGGGCACCCACCCGCCGCATCAGAGCACTATGAACGCGGCTTCTCGCGCGTTTCGTAGGTCTCGATGGTGTCCTCGATCTCGATGTTGTTCCAGGTACCCAGCCCGATACCGCACTCGAAGCCTTCACGGACCTCGACGGCGTCGTCCTTGAACCGCTTGAGCGAATCGATGCGCAGGTCGTCGTTGATGACGACGCCATTGCGCAGCAGACGCGCCTTGGCGTTGCGCCGGATCTCTCCGGAGCGGACGATGCAGCCGGCGATATTGCCGAACTTGGAGGACCGGAAGACCTCGCGGATTTCCGCGGAGCCCACGTTGACCTCTTCGAACTCGGGCTTGAGCATGCCCTTGAGCGCGGCTTCGATTTCGTCGATCGCCTGGTAGATCACCGTGTAGTACCGGATGTCCACACCCTCGCGGTCGGCCAGCTCCTGCACACCACGGACCGGCTTCACATTGAAGCCGACCACGATCGCCGAAGTGGTCGATGCCAGGTTGATGTCGTCCTGGGTGATGCCACCGACACCGCGGTGGACAACCCGCAGGTTGACCTCGGCGCCGGTCTCGATCTTCATCAGCGAGTCTTCCAGCGCCTCGACGGTGCCGGAGTTGTCGCCCTTGATGATCAGCGTGAGGTTCTCGATCTTGTTCTCGGCCAGCGCGGTACCCAGATCTTCCAGGGTGATCCGCCGACGGTTGGCGACCTGGGCCTTGCGGGCCCGGGCCTGCCGGCGCTCGGCGATCTGCCGGGCGACCCGATCCTCTTCGACAGCCAGGAAAGAGTCACCGGCGCCGGGCACCGAGGTCAGGCCCAGGACCTGAACCGGGCGCGACGGCAGCGCTTCGAGCACGTTCTCGCCGTGGTCACCGAGCATCGCGCGGACCCGGCCGTAGGCGTTGCCGGCGACGATCGAGTCACCGACGCGCAGCGTTCCGCGCTGCACCAGGACGGTGGCAACCGAGCCGCGGCCACGGTCGAGATGTGCCTCGATGGCCACACCCTGAGCCGGCATGTCCGGGTTGGCGCGCAGGTCGAGGGCGGCGTCCGCGGTCAGCAGGACAGCCTCGAGGAGACCGTCGATGTTGATCCGCTGGCGGGCCGAGACCTCGACGAACATGGTGTCGCCGCCGTACTCCTCGGCGACCAGACCGTACTCGGTCAGCTGCTGCCGGATCTTGTCCGGGTTCGCGCCTTCCTTGTCGATCTTGTTGATGGCAACCACGATCGGCACGTCCGCGGCCTTTGCGTGGTTGATGGCCTCCACCGTCTGCGGCATCACGCCGTCGTCGGCGGCGACCACCAGCACCACGATGTCCGTGGACTTCGAGCCGCGGGCACGCATGGCGGTGAACGCCTCGTGGCCGGGGGTGTCGATGAAGGTGATCAGCCGTTCGTTGCCACCCAGCTGGGTCGCCACCTGGTAGGCACCGATGTGCTGCGTGATGCCACCGGCTTCCTTGTCCATGATGTTGGTGTGCCGGATGGCGTCGAGCAGCCGCGTCTTACCGTGGTCGACGTGACCCATGACGGTGACCACCGGCGGACGGATCTGCAGGTCGGAGTCATCGCCGTCGTTCTCGCCGTAGTTCAGGTCGAACGTGTCGAGCAGCTCGCGGTCCTCTTCGTCCGGAGAGACGATTTCGATCGTGTAGCCCATTTCGGAGCCGAGCAGTTCGAGCAGGTCGTCGGAGACCGACTGGGTCGCGGTGACCATCTCGCCGAGATGGAACAGGGCCTGCACCATCGAGGCCGGGTTCGCGTCGATCTTGTCGGCGAAATCGGCCAGGCTGCTGCCGCGGACGAGCCGCACGGTACTGCCGTTACCGCGGGGCAGCACGATGCCACCGACCGACGGTGCCTGCATATTGTCGAATTCCTGACGGCGCTGCTTCTTGGACTTGCGCCCCTTGCGGGACGGTCCGCCCTGGCGACCGAAGGCACCGGCCGCGCTGCCGCGTCCGCGAGCGCCACCGGGACCACCGGGACGCGCGCCGCCACCGGCCGCGGGAGCGCCACCGGCGCCGGGAGCGCCGCCTTGACCACCGCGGTAACCACCGCCGGCACTGGCGCCACCACCGGGTGCCCCCCCGCGGTAACCGCCGGGCGCACCGGCGCCGCCGAATCCACCGGGACGGGGTGCGCCGGTGCCGGGGCGACCGGCGGGAGCGCCTGGACGGGGTCCGCCAAGGCCGGTCGGACGCGGCGCAGCACCGGGAATCCCACCTGGGCGGGCCTGCGGCGGACGGGGTGCGCCGGGGACGCCACCGGGGCGGGCGGCCGCGGGGCGACCGCCGCCGACACCGAACGGATTGTTGCCGACCCGCGGCGGCCGCGGAGCGCCGGGAACGCCGCCGGTCGGGCGGGGCGGCCGGTCACCGATCGGCTGCGGTGCAGC
Organism: Mycobacteriales bacterium; assembly: GCA_038245175.1. Taxonomy (GTDB): domain Bacteria; phylum Actinomycetota; class Actinomycetes; order Mycobacteriales; family Nakamurellaceae; genus Nakamurella. Next base: position 176,198 of record JBBRSR010000006.1, read on the forward strand.
GGTCGGCGTGGCCGTCGGCGGCTGGCGGAACTCGGGTCCGGCGGCGTGCGCGACCGGGGCCGTGGCCGCGGGCCGCGGGGCCACCGGCCGCGGGGTCACCGGAGTACCCGGACGGCTGCTGACCTGGGCGGCCGCCTCCGTGGGGGCAGGCTGCGCGGCTGCTGGAGCAACCGGTGCGGGGGCCTGCCGGACGGTCGGCGCGACCGGGGCGGAAACTACCGGCGCCGCAGCGGCGGTGGTTACCGGAGCGGGAGCCGATGCCACCGGGGCGGGAGCAGCCGGAGCCGGAGCCGGGGTTTGTGCTGCCGGCGGGCTGACCCGAGCGGGCGCAGCCGTCGCGGAACCGTTGGTGGCCGGACGGGAGGAGCCGTTGCCGGCGGGGACTTCTTTGGGGGCGACCGGAAACGCCTCGCGCAGCTTGCGCACTACCGGTGCCTCGATGGTCGAGGACGGGCTCTTCACGAACTCGCCCAACTCGCCGAGTTTGGCGATCACTTCTTTGCTGGATTTGCCGAGCTCTTTGGCTAGCTCGTGTACCCGGGCCTTACCTACCACTGGTCTCCTTTGGGTGAGGCCGGGCGGCAGGTGGCGCGCCAGGCCTAGTTTTTGGTGCTGCTCATCGCTGGGTTTTCACTGCTTGCTCACGATGGGTCGGACCTGCTTTCGTTCTGGCCAGCGACCTCGCGGGATGCGGGGCCGTCTGTGTGCTCCGGAGCCACCTGCAGCAGATGGTCCAGAACCGTGGAGCTGGGCACCACTCCCGGGAGCCGTAAGGCCCTCGAAAACGCCCGACGACGCACTGCTGCGTCGTAACACAGTGGGTCGGGGTGCAGATACGCACCTCTACCCGGGAGTCGGCGCCGCGGATCGGGTCCGATGACCCCACCCACTGCGACAACCCGCAACAAACCGTCGGCCGCGGCGCGGGCACGGCATCCCACACACGTTCGGATCGGACCCGCTGGTCCGTCTGCTGCAGGGGATGGTGCCCGATGACGGGCCGACATCACACTCTACCTCGCCGCCGCCTCGTCGCGCTCCAGGGGCCGGCCGGGATGGCCGGTCCGGTGACGGACTCGACGGTCGTGGGGTCAGCCACGCTGAGCGGAGCTGGGAGTGCCAGGTGGCTCGGCGTCGCTGCGGATGTCGATCCGCCAGCCGGTCAGCCGCGCGGCTAGTCGGGCGTTCTGCCCCTCCTTGCCGATGGCGAGCGACAACTGGAAGTCCGGTACCACCACCCGGGCCGCGCGAGCCGCCAGATCGACCACGGTCACCGATAGCGCCCGAGCCGGCGACAAGGCGTTGCCGACGAACTTCGCCGGGTCGTCGTCGTAGTCGATGATGTCGATCTTCTCGCCGCCGAGTTCGCTCATCACGGCGCGGACCCGCTGACCCATCGGGCCGATGCAGGCGCCCTTGGCGTTGACCCCGGGGATCGTCGCGCGGACCGCGATCTTCGATCGGTGGCCGGCCTCGCGGGCGATGTCGGTGATCTCGACCGTGCCGTCGGCGATCTCCGGCACTTCCAGCGCGAACAGCTTGCGGACCAGCGCCGGGTGCGTGCGGGACAGCGTGATCTGCGGTCCGCGCATCCCGCGGACGACCGACACGACGAAGCATTTGATCCGCTGGCCGTGCTCGTAGGTCTCCCCCGGCGCCTGCTCGGCGGCCGGTATCACGCCCTCGACGTCGCCCAGGCTGACCACTACCACGCCCTTGGCGTTCACCCGTGAATCCGCGCTGATGATGCCGGTGATCAGATCGTGTTCTCGTCCGGCGAAGTCGCCGAACGTTCGTTCGTTCTCCACATCGCGCAGCCGTTGCAGGATCACCTGGCGGGCCGTGGTGGCCGCGATCCGGCCGAAATCGTGGGGTGTGTCGTCCCATTCCGGGCCGTACCCGCCGCTGCTGTCCTGATCCTTGGCCAGCACCCGAATCTCGCCGCTCTTGCGGTCGACCTCGACCCGGGCGTGCGCTGCGTGCCCTTCGGTGTGCCGGTAGGCGGTCAGCAGGGCCGTCTCCAACGTTTCGAGCAACGAATCGAACCCGATGTGCTTTTCCCGCTCGACCGCCCGCAGGGCGGCTATATCGACATTCACCGCGATTCCTCTTCTTCTTCCGCAGGTTCATCACCGGGTTCATCATCACCGGGGTCATCGTCATCGGTCTTGTCGTCCACTGATGCGTCGCCCGCTGCTGCGTCGTCATCGATGTCGACCACTCGGGCGTGATCGACGAATCCGTCGGCGGCCAGCACAGCGGCGTGTTCGACGGGCAGCGTGCCGAACTCGACCTCGACCTTGGCCCGGCTGATCTTGTCCACCGGGACGGAGCGGGTGTTCTTGCCGACCAGGAGCAGTTCCACGTTGCCGTCGAGCACCCGCCGGACGCGGCCGGATACGGTGCCACCGTCGATCAGGGTCACGTTGACCAGGCGGCCCCGGGCGCGGCGGAAGTGCCGCTCCTCGGTCAGCGGCCGCCCGATACCGGGGCTGCTGACTTCCAGGGTGTACGGCTCCGGGCCCATGAACGAGTCCGGCAGTTCCTCCAGTGCGGCGGAGAGCCGGCGGCTGACCATTGCCGCAGCATCCAGGCTGACACCTTCGTCGCCATCCACGATCACCCGGAGCAATCGGCGTCTGCCCGCGGCCACCACGACCAGTTCTTCAAGGTCGTAGCCGGTCTGAGCGACCACGGTCGCGGCCAGCTGCCGAAGTGTTTCCTCGTCCGCCCGTGCCATGCCGCCTCCTCCACCTGTGCAGTTGTCGCCCGCTGGAATCGGTCATAACCGACCACGGACGCCGTTCGCAATCCCGTCCCAACCGTCGTGGACGGGCGGTGCAACGCGTGTACAGCCTAGCCTCTCGGCCATCGGAGGTGGACAGACCGCCGCCGTCCGGTCGGCGATCGATCCGGCGGTCGAGGGCGTCGGTGACCTATTTTCGGTGCCACCTGGAATGATGGGCGGGTGCACAAACCCGAACACGGACCCGGCGGTCGAACGGTCAGCCATCCGGATACCGCGACCGGCGGCATCGCCCGGCGGTCGTTTCTGGCCGGCGCCGGAGCGACGGCGATGTTCGCGCTGGCCGGTTGCGACGCCTTCGGTGGTGGCACACCGACCACCCGAACCGTCATCCAGGAAGCGCCGCCGCCGGTCGACCCGATCGTGACCCTGATCGCGACGACCCGACTGCACCTGGCCCGGATCGATGCGGCGCTGGCCGCGATCGCGGCGGATGCGGCCGGCGTCGCCAAACTCACGCCGATCCGGGCGGATCGGGCCGCGCACCTGGCGGCGCTGGTCACCGAGCAAGCGCGGACCAGCAACCCCGACGGCTCCGTTTCTGCCTCGGCGTCGGGAGCCGCGGCCGGCCCCCCGCAGATCGAGATGCCGGCCGATGCGACCGCTGCCATTGCCGCCATCCGGGTCGACGCGGAGAACGCCCAGGTGCAGTTCACCGACGGCGTCGCCGCGACGGCGAAGTACCGTTCGGCCATCTTCGCCTCCATCTCGGCCTGTCTGGCCTCGCACCGATCGGTCCTGATATGACAGCCGCGACCACGCCCGCCGGCTCCGCGCCTTCGACGCCCGCCGGCTCCGCGCCTTCGACCGACGCCGTTGGCAGCGCCACCGTCGACACCGCCACGGTGCCGCCGATCAGTGGGGACGCGACCGCCAGCGTCGTGTCGGGGTCGGGCGGGGTGGTCACCACCGCGCTGAACATCGGCCCGATCGAGGCCGAAGCGGCCAGCGCGGTACAGGGCGGACTCGCCGCCGCCCACGCCGCGATCTGGACCTACGGTTTGATCAGCGCCTACGACCCCGACGATATCGGCACGATCCGCGCGGCCCGGCAGGGCAACACCCAGATCCGCAATGCCGCAACCGATCTACTCCGCACCGCCGGGGTCGAGCCGGTGCGCACCGAGGCGGCCTATGCGGTGCCGGTGGCGGTCACCGATCGGCCGACCGCGCTGCAGCTGGCAATCGTGGTTGAGAAGGATTGCACCAACGCCTGGCGCGCTGTGGTCGGCACTACCGACAATCTGCAGCTGCGGTCCTACGCGTTGTCGGCGCTGTCCGACGCGGCGGTCCGGCTCACCGGCTGGCGGGTACTGGCCGGCGTGGCACCGGCCACGGTACCCTTCCCCGGCAACGAAACCGCCTGACGAAACCGCCTGACCGACCAGGGCGCGCTCAGGTGCCGCGAACCGCGGCCACCGTTTCGTCGATCAGGTCGGCCACCGCGAGTTCGCGCGTGACCCCGGTGGCCCGATCGCGCAGTTCCACCACACCGTCGGCCATCGAGCGGCCGATCACCACGATGGTCGGCACGCCCAGCAGTTCCGCGTCGGCGAACTTGACGCCCGGCGATGCCGGTCGGTCGTCCAGCAGTACCCGCACGCCGGCCGCATCGAGTTCAGCGGCGAACCGTTCCCCGGCTTCCCGCAGTTCCGGCGTCTTCCCCGCGACCACCAGGTGCACATCGAACGGGGCGACTGACCGCGGCCAAATCAGCCCCTTGTCGTCATGACTGCTCTCCGCGATGGCGGCGACCGCGCGGGAGACGCCGATGCCGTACGAACCCATCGTCACGGTGACCAGCTTGCCGTTGACGTCGAGCACCTTGAGGTCCAACGCTTCGGCGTACTTGCGGCCGAGCTGGAAGATGTGCCCCATTTCGATGCCGCGCGCCGTCACCAAGGTGCCACCACTGGGCCCCGGGCTGGGATCGCCATCCTTGATGGTGGCGGCGTGGATGATGCCGTCCGGGGTGAAGTCGCGCCCGGCGACCAGACCGATGACATGCCGGCCGGGCTGGTCCGCGCCGGTCACCCAGGCGGTGCCGCTGACCACGGCGGGGTCGACGAGGTAACGGATCCTGCTAGCGTTCTCGGCACCGAGCGCGCCGGGGCCGATGTAGCCCTTGACCAGCGCGGGGTTCTTCGCGAACGCCACCTCGTCGAACGGCAGCACTTCGGCCGGCGACACCTGGGCCTCCAGACGCTTGGCGTCCACATCGCGGTCGCCGGGGACGCCGACGGCCAGCGGTTCGGTGCTGCCGTCGGGCAGCTTGAGCAGCACGATGACGTTCTTCAGGGTGTCGCCGGCCTGCCAGGGCCGGTCCGACCGGGGGAACGCCACGTTCAGATGGTCGACCAGCGTCTGGATGGTCGGCGTATTCGGCGTCTCCTCGACATGCGCGGCGGGCGTGTTGTCGTACGGCACCGGGTCGGGCGCGGGCAGCTGAACGGCCTCGACATTGGCCGCGTAGTCGCCGTTGGTGCTGCGGACGAAGGTGTCCTCACCGACCTCGGAAACGGCCAGGAACTCCTCGGACGCCGATCCGCCCATGGCGCCGCTCATCGCCGACACGATCACGTACTCGAAGCCGAGACGGTCGAAGATGCGCTGATAGGCGGCGCGATGGGCGGCATACGCTGCCGCCAGACCGGCATCGTCGATGTCGAAGGAATACGAGTCCTTCATGACGAACTCCCGGCCGCGCAGGATGCCCGCCCGGGGCCGCGCCTCGTCGCGGTATTTCGTCTGGATCTGGTAGATCGACAGCGGCAGCTGCTTGTAGGAGGAGCAGATGTCCTTGACCAGCAGGGTGAACATTTCCTCATGGGTCGGCCCCAGAAGGTAATCGGCGCCCTTGCGGTCCTTGAGCCGGAACAACAGGTCGCCGTACTCCGTCCAGCGGCCGGTCGCCTCATACGGTTCACGGGGCAGCAACGCCGGAAAGCTGACCTCCTGGAAGCCGCTGGCGTCCATTTCTTCGCGGACGATCTGCTCCACGTTCCGCAGCACCCGCAGGCCCAGTGGCAGCCACGTGTAGATGCCCGGCGCGGCCCGCCGGATGTAGCCGGCCCGGACCAGCAGCCGGTGGCTCGGCACCTCCGCGTCCGACGGATCTTCCCGCAGAGTACGAAGGAACAGGGACGACATCCGGGTGATCAACGCGATAGCTCCTGGGACTAGATGCTTTGGGCCTTCACGATCCTAGTTCGGCGGCCAGCAGTTCCCGGTCCAACTAGCGTGTACCGCCAGCGGATGCAACTGATGCAACGGAATCCGCTCGGCCCAGCCGGGCCGCCGCGGGTGGGCTTCCTGGTAGCCGGTGATGATCTCGGCCAGGAATGGCGCGCCGTACAGGGCCAACATGGCCAGGTCGGTTTCCCGGTGACCGCCGTATGCGGCCGGGTCCAGCAGCACGACGCCCAGCCGGCCCACAGTACGTTCCCGCTCCACAGGTCGCCGTGGATCCCGGGCCGGCCGCGCGGCGCTGGGTTGGGCGGCCCCGAGTTGTTCCAGTTCGATGAAGTCGGCCCCGACGCGCCGCACTGGCACCACGCTTGCGCCGCCGGCGGCCGCCAGCCAGGTCAGTCCGGCCGACCCGGCGGCAAAGAATCTCGCAGCCGCGGCGGGATTGGACTTCCGAAACACCATCGGGCATTCAAGCATTCCGCGTGGTCACTACGCTGACTCGTCGTGCTCATCCTGCTGCCGCCGTCGGAAACCAAGCTGGCCGGCGGGACCGGCGCGCCGCTCGACCTGAGCGCGCTGGGCTTTCCCGAACTGAACCCAGTGCGCCTGGAGCTGCTCGATGCCTGCGCGGCACTAGCCGACGATCTGCCGGCCGCCAGGGTGGCGCTGGGGGTTGCCGCGGCCAAGGATGCCGAGATCGGCTGGAATGCCGTGCTGCGAACCTCCGGCACGATGGCAGCCCTGGATCGGTATACGGGCGTGCTGTACGACAACCTCGCCGCTCGCACCCTGACGAAGGTGCAACGGGCCCGCGCCGAACAGCGGCTGCTGCTGACCTCGTCCCTGTTCGGCCAGCTCCGGGCTACCGACCCGATCCCGTCCTACCGGCTCTCCGCCGGTTCGAAACTGCCCGGCAGGGCGACCTTGGCCAGCGGTTGGCGACCGGTGCTGAGCCCCGCGCTGGCCGGCCTCGACGATCTGGTGCTGGACCTACGTTCCGGGGCATACGCGACGTTCGCTCCCCTGCCATCGGCGATCTCCGTGTCGGTGCTGAGCGAGAACGGTTCCGGCGACCGCAGCGTGGTCAGCCATTTCAGCAAGGCCACCAAGGGCCTGCTCGCCCGCGCGCTGTGCATTTCCCGCGCCGAGCTGACCACGGTGTCGGCAGTGGTCCGGGCGACCAGGACCGCCGGGTTCCGAGTGGAACGCACCGGCGACCGTGCCCTGGTCCTCATCAGCTGACCCGTTGCCCTGACCGCATCGCCAGGAGCCGGCCAGTGGCACTGCGCGCCAAGAAGGAACATCCGCGTCAGAAATTTCGGCGCGGATGTTGAATTCTGGCGCGAACCCGGTGTCGGTCCCCCTAAATCGGTTGCGCTGACGGCGTCCCTCGGCGACCCTGGGTTTCTGCAGCTGGCTGAGCAGACCACCGGACCTTCACGGGCCCCAAGTATCACGGAAGGGAGAAGTCAGTGGCCGTCTTCACAGTTTCGCGCGCCCGTCATCCCTTCCGGCCGGTCGCCCGCTAGCGCTGCGCGCCGTGGGCCCGGTACCCATTCTGGAGCCCAACATGCCCCGCAGCCGTTCCACCAAGTTCAAGCTTCACCTCGTCACCGACACCGTCTCCGACAACAGCACCGTCACTGATGCTGCCCCGGGCCGGGACTACGAGTCCTGGGCGGACAACTACGCCGACCGTCAAGCCGCCGCCAGGCCCTGGGCCGACCGACCCGAATCGACGGGGCGCCGGGTCGTCACCGAAGGCAGGTCCGGTCGTGAGCTCATCGAGGAACCCGATGCCGCCGAATCGGTCGACGGCCCGGTCAGCTACTCGAGCTGGGACGTCGCGGCGCACGGCCCGAAACCACGACCCGAATGGCTGGTCACGTCGCTGTCGGCGATCGACACGCCGCTCGGGATCCTGAAGACCGGGAAGGAGGCGGATGTCCACCTGCTGGAACGCGCGGTCCCCGACGGACCCGGCTGCCTGCTCGCGGTCAAGACGTACCGCTCGGCCGAGCACCGGATGTTCCACCGCGACTCCGGTTATCAAGAAGGACGCCGCACCCGGCGTTCCCGGGAGGGCCGCGCGATGGCCGCCCGAACGGCGTTCGGCCGGGACCTGCTCGCCGGGAAATGGGCGACCGCGGAGTTCGAAGCGCTGGCCAAGCTCTGGCAGGCGGGTGCCCGGGTGCCGTATCCGGTCCAGCTGATCGGTTCAGAGCTGATGATGGAGTTCATCGGCAGCACCGACGGTTTCGCCGCTCCCCGGCTGGCCGCGTTCGTTCCGGAGCCCGACGAGCATCCGGTGGCGGTGTTCACCGAACTGTGGCACGACCTCGTCGCCACTCTGGAACACCTCGCCGCGATGGGGTTGAGCCACGGCGACCTGTCGGCATACAACGTGCTGGTCGAGCACGGGCACTGCGTGCTGATCGACCTGCCGCAGGTGGTCGACGTGATCGCCAATCCGCAGGGTCCGCAGTATCTGGCGCGGGACGCCGCGGTGATCGCCGAGTTCTTCCGGCGCCGCGGCGTCCAGGAGGCCAGCGGCGACCTGCTGCGCGATCGGCTCGCCGACCAGGCCGGACTGGTCTGAGTAGGCACGGTCCGCTGAGCCGGCCGGTGGATCCCCGGGCCCCGGGAAATCGCTACCCTGACCGGGTGCGCCACTTCGACCTGATCCTGATCGGTACCGGCTCCGGCAATTCCATTGTCGGACCACAATTCGACGGCTGGAAGGTCGCCATCCTGGAGAAGGGGCTGTTCGGCGGGACGTGCCTGAACGTCGGCTGCATCCCGACGAAGATGTACGTCTACCCCGCCGAGCTCGCTCAGGGGGCGGTCGAGGCGGGACCGCTGGGCGTCGATGCGCACCTGGACAAGGTGCATTGGTCGGCCATCCGGGATCGGATCTTCGGCCGGATCGACGCGATCGAGGCCGGTGGCCGCGACTATCGGACCGGCGACCGCACCCCGAACACCACCGTCTACACCGGCACCGCCCGCTTCATCGGCCCCAAGGTGCTGGACACCGGCACCGGTGAAACCATCACCGCCGACCGGATCGTGGTGGCCGCCGGCGGCCGCGTCGACGTGCCCGCCATTCCCGGCCTGGCGTCGGTCCCCTTCGAAACGTCGGACACCGTCATGCGGATCGACGACCTGCCCGCGAGCATCGTGATCATCGGCGGGGGCTACATCGCCGCCGAGTTCGCCCACGTCTTCGCCTCCTTCGGCACGAGAGTCACCCAGCTGGTCCGCGGCCCGCGGCTGCTGCGGCGGCATGACGTCGAGATCGGGCAGGCGTTCACCGAGTCGGCATCCGCCCGCTACGACGTTCGGCTCAACGCCACGATCACCGGGGTGAGCGGCGGTTCCAGCGGGATCAGCGTCAACGTCACCGGGCCACTCGGCACCGATACGGTCACCGCGGAGGTCCTGTTGGTAGCCACCGGGCGACGCCCGAACAGCGATCTGCTGGACGCCGCGGCCGGCGGCCTGGAACTGCACCCCGATGGCCGGATCGTGGTGGATTCCTACCAACGAACCAGCGTCGACGGCGTGTACGCGCTGGGCGACATCAGCTCGGACTGGGCTCTGAAACACGTCGCCAACGCCGAGGCTCGCACGGTCGCGCACAACCTGGAACATCCGAACGATCTGGTTGCCACCGATCACCGATTCGTGCCGGCCGCGGTGTTCACCCATCCGCAGATCGCCGCCGTCGGACTCACCGAGGAGGAAGCCTTCGAGAGCGGCCTGGACTACGTGGTGGCCCGACAGAAGTACGGCGACATCGCCGCCGGCTGGGCCCGCGAGGACACCGCCGGATTCGCCAAGCTGATCGCCGAGACAGCCACCGGCAAGATCCTGGGCGCGCACATCATCGGGCCGGAGGCGGCGACGGTCATCCAACCGCTGATCCAGGCCATGTCGTTCGGCCAAACCGCCTACGAGTTGGCGCGAGGGCAATACTGGATTCATCCGGCGCTGACCGAAGTGGTCGAGAACGCGGTGCTCGGGCTGCCGCTGCGAGCGAGGAAGCCGGACAACAGTTAGGGGCTGGCCATGGGCGGGATCATGAGACTCATCGACAAGATCGTTTCGAAGCTTGCGCGGCGCAAGGTCGATCGCGACGAACGGCCGCCCGGGTCCCGCTGAGCCGCGCACGCTCAGGGCAACGTCAGGACCTCCGCGCCAGTGGCGGTGACCACCAGCGTGTGCTCGAATTGCGCCGTCCAGGACTTGTCCTTGGTCGTCACCGTCCAGTTGTCGTCCCACAGTTCCCACTCGATGCCGCCCAGGGTGATCATCGGCTCGATGGTGAAGGTCATGCCCTCCTCGAGGATGGTGGTGACCTGGGGCTCGTCGTAGTGCAGCACCACCAGCCCGGAGTGGAACGTCTCGTTGATCCCGTGCCCGGTGTAGTCGCGGACGACACCGTAGCCGAACCGGGCGGCGTAATTCTCGATCACCCGGCCGATCACGTTGAGCTGCCGGCCCGGCCGGACCGCCTTGATCGCCCTGGTCAGCGACTCCTCGGTGCGCTGGACCAGTAGCCGGTTCTCCTCGGTGACGTTCCCCGACAGGAAGGTTGCGTTGGTGTCGCCGTGCACACCGTTGATGAAGGCGGTGACATCGATATTGACGATGTCGCCATCCTGGATGACCGTCTCGTCGGGGATGCCATGGCAGATGACCTCGTTCAGCGACGTGCAGCAGGACTTGCGGTAACTCTTGTAGTGCAGCGTCGACGGATAGGCGTGATGGTCGAGCAGGTACTCGTGGCAGATCCGGTCCAGCTCATCGGTGGTGACGCCGGGGGCCACCGCGGCACCCGACTCGGCCAGCGCGCCGGCCGCGATCCTGCCGGCGATCCGCATCTTCTCAATGGTTTCAGCTGACTGCACGTGCCGGCCGCTGCCCGGCTTGGGTGCCGCCTTGCCGACGTATTCCGGTCGCGGGATCGACGACGGCACGGTGCGGATCGAGGTCGGCCGGGCGGGGGTGATCAACGTGCGAGACATCTTGCCAGCCTACGTCTATCGCTCAGGGAGCCAGCGCGGAAGTCAGGAAGGCGGTGGTCAGATTGTTGGTGTAGGTCGAATCCTCGCCGCCGACGATGAAGCTGGCGAAGGCCAGATCACCGAGGTATCCGACGGTCCACGCATGTGCATGAATCGCGCCCGTGCTGTCGCTGAATTCCGCGGTGCCGGTCTTGACGAAGATCTCCCCGAAGCCCTGCAGGTTCTTGCCGGTCCCCTCGGCGGTGACCGCCCGCATCAGGATGGGCAGTCCGCTCTGTACCGCGGGCGACCGGGCCGCAGCCGGCTGGTCGACGGTGGTCTGGGCACCCCGGATCAGCACCGGGGTCGGCATCGAACCATGCGCCACGGTAGCGGCCATCAGCGCGGCAGAGAACGGGGTCAATAGATCCTTGCCCTGGCCGAACCCGTTCTCCGCCTGCTGGACGACCGACTCGGCGACCGGCGACTGACCGGTCAGCGTGACGATTCCCGTGATGTCGAAGTCCAACCCCACGCCGTACTGTTTTGCCGCCTTGTTCAGCGCATCCGCCGGCAGCGAACTGGCGATCTTCGCGAACGTCGTGTTACAGGATTTCGCGAAGGCCAGCGTGAGGTCGACTGTGCCCAGATCGAACATGTGCGCGTTGGAGATCGGCCGTGAATCGATGGTCCAGGTTCCGGGGCAGTCCAATGAACTCGTCGGAGTCAGACCGCCGCCATCGATGCCCGCGGTTGCGGTGATGATCTTGAAGATCGAGCCCGGCGGATACTTGCCGGTCAGCGCGATCGGGCCGAGGACGTCCGCGGGCGCGTTCTGCGAAACCGCCAGGATCTCCCCCGTCGACGGCTGGATGGCCACGATCACCGCGGGTTGGGTGACCGCGGCGACGGCGGTGTCGGCCGCCAGTTGCATCTTGCTGTCCAGGGTGAGCGTGACCTTCTGCCCGGGCACGGCGGCGTGTTCCTCCAGAGTGGCCAGTTCCGCGCCTGTTGCGTCGACACTGACGATCCGCCAGCCGGCGGTGCCTGTCATCATCTTGGTCGCGATAGGTGTCACCTGGGTCAGCACCGCTTTCGCGAAGTCTTTGGTGACCGGCAGACTCCGAATTTCCGACGGTGTACTGATGCCGGGGAGAGCGGCAAGCCCCGCCTCGACCGTCTTGAAGCTGTCCTCTCGCAGGTTCAGCACCGTGTAGGCGGTGTCCGGCTCGGAGTTGGTGATGCCGGCGGTGATCGCATCGACGCTCAACGACGGTTCGAGCGGCTGCAGCAGGTTGTACAGGCTCGCTGCGGTCCCCGGGATGTCGGCGATCTTCCCCTTCAACGCGATGACGCTGTACACCCGGGTCGGGTTCACGATCTGGCTGTCGTCCCGGTCCACCATGCTGGCGTCGGTTGCCTTGGTCAGCCGGACCACCAGCCCTTGCTGGGGGCCGAGCTTGGGGTGGATCGCCGTCGGCGACCAGTCCAGCCGCCAGCTGCCCGCGCGCACTGTCCAGCTCCAAGTGACGTCATATGTCCAGGTCACGCCCTCGCCCAGGTCCCAGGCCGCGGTGGCCACGGAGCTCGCCGTGGTATCGCCGGTGCGGGTGATCGCGCCCGGGGTCACGGTGAAGTGGCGTGGGCTCAGGTCCAGCGCCGTCTTCGTCAGCAGCTGGGTGGCGGCGCCCGGATCATCGGTCAGCGCGCTGGCCGCGGCGCTGTCGCGGTTCTGCCAATCCAGCGCATACGCGGCAACCTCCGCCGTCGGGTCGGCCACCTTCACCGACGTCGACGTACATCCGGACAGCAAGGTCAGCACGGCGAGCAGCGCCGCGGGCGTTCGGGCGAGGCGGAGTCCCACCCGTCCAGTATCCCGGCCAGCGGTGGTCATCCGGTGAGGACACGAGGGGGCATGGCCCTGCTCGCGAAGTCGGGGAGGATTCTGCTCGCTGAGCGAGCAGAATCCTCCCGGATGTCACCCGCTGACCGGGTCAGAGCAGTACCGACGTGTAGGTCGCGATCTGGCTGAAGCCGACCCGGGCGTAGGCCGCCCGGGCGGCCAGGTTGAAGTCGTTGACATACAGGCAGGGCAGCCGGCCGAAGCCCTGCTGCGTGGCCCGGACCACGGCGGCGATACCGGCCGCGGCCAGCCCTTCACCTCGCCGGTGCGGCGCCACCCAGACCCCCTGGATCAGCGCAGCCCGGGGCGACAGCGAACCGAGCTCGGCCTTGAAGACCACCTGTCCACCCTCGATACGGCAGAACGCCCGCCCCTGTCGGACCAGCTCGGCCACCCTGGTCCGGTACGAACGGCCGCCGTCACCGACCCGCGGATCGATCCCGATCTCCTCGGTGAACATCGATACCGAGGCCGGATAATACTGCTGCATATCGTCCGGGTGGGCGACCCGAACCAGTGGGTCGGGCTCGACGTGCGGCACATCGGCGCAGATGAGGAAAGGCTGATTCCAGCGAATAGCCCGCGCCGGGCCCCAGCGTGCTTCCAGATGCTCCCACAGCGGAGTGACCAACTCCTGGCGACCGCTGACCGAGGCGCTGTACTTGGCCCGACGGACCGCCATCGCCGCGAACGCGCGCATCGCACGGTCGTCCCCGGCCAGCGGTACCAGATTCGACCCGGCGAAGCAGAGGCCGGCCCGGCCGCCGCTGATCCCCCAGAATTCACCGCCCAACCGGGCATGGGTCATCGCGGCCGGATCGAACCGGGCCGCCACAACGCACGCGGCGTATGGGTCGGCCGCCAGCACGGCGGCGATGACCGACGCGTGCGGCGGACCCAGCACCCGGGATGCGAGGCTGGTCAGCACCGTGAGCGCCGGGCGCGCGTGAACATCACCCCTGAATCAGACCAGAGTGACCGACGGTTCGCCGGAGCCGACGCCCGCGAGTTTCATCTGATCGGCCAACCGCATGGCCTCGTAGATCAGCGTCTCCACGATTTCGTGTTCCGGGACCGTCTTGATCACCTCGCCCTTGACGAAGATCTGGCCCTTGCCGTTGCCCGACGCGACGCCGAGATCGGCCTCGCGAGCCTCCCCGGGCCCGTTGACCACGCAGCCCATCACGGCAACCCGTAGCGGCACGTCCATGCCCTGCAGGCCTGCGGTGACTTCCTCGGCGAGCTTGTACACATCCACCTGAGCCCGCCCGCAGGACGGGCAGGACACGATCTCCAGCCCGCGTTCCCGCAGGTTGAGCGATTCCAGAATCTGCAGGCCGACCTTGACCTCCTCGACCGGCGGCGCCGAGAGCGAGACCCTGATGGTGTCCCCGATGCCCTGCGACAGCAGCGCCCCGAAGGCCACCGCGGACTTGATGGTGCCCTGGAATGTCGGCCCGGCCTCGGTCACGCCCAGGTGCAACGGGTAGTCACATTGCTGCGCCAGCAGTTCGTAGGCGCGGACCATGATCACCGGGTCATTGTGTTTCACCGAGATTTTGATGTCGCGATAGCCGTGCTCTTCGAACAGTGAGCACTCCCAGAGCGCCGACTCGACCAGCGCCTCGGGGGTGGCCTTGCCGTATTTGGCCAGCAGCCGCTTGTCCAGCGACCCGGCGTTGACGCCGATCCGGATACTGATCCCGGCGTCCGCGGCGGCCCTGGCGATGGCGCCGACCTGATCATCGAACTTGCGGATATTGCCCGGATTCACTCGAACCGCGGCGCAGCCGGCGTCGATCGCGGCGAAGACGTATTTGGGTTGAAAGTGGATGTCAGCGATGACCGGCAGCTGGGACTTCTTCGCAATGGCCGCCAGTGCCTCCGCGTCATCGGTATCCGGCACCGCGACCCGGACGATCTGACATCCGCTGGCCGTCAGCTCCGCGATCTGTTGCAGGGTGGCGTTGATATCGGCGGTCTTGGTGGTGCACATCGACTGGACCGAGACCGGGTAGTCGCTCCCGACGCCGATGTTGCCGACCATCAGTTGCCGGGTGACGCGACGCGGCGCCAGCACCGGCACGGCTCGCTCAGCCGGTAGGGATGGCATGCCAAGGCTGACCATGGGACTTCCTCATTCGTGAGCAGAACGTACCGGCGGGAGGACGCGGCGGACCCGACAACAACCGGGTCAGCCGAAGAGCTTGACCGGGTTCACCACGTCGGCCACAAAGGTCAGCAGGGTGAGCCCTATGAACAACAATGCCACCACATAGGCAATCGGCATCAGTTTGGCGACGTCGAACGGCCCGGGGTCCGGACGGTTGGCCACCTTGGCCCATCCGCGGCGGATCCATTCGATCACCGCGCCGAGAATGTGACCGCCGTCCAAGGGCAGCAGCGGGAGCAGATTCAGCAGGAACAGGCTCATGTTGAAGCCGGCCAGTAGCTGCAGAAACAGCACGATCTTGTCGGTCACGCTGGTGTCGGACCCCAGGATTTCGCCCGACAGGCGACCGGCGCCGACAATCCCGACCGGTGAATTCAGGTCCCGCGGGGCGTCGCTGAAAGCGGCCTGCCACAGAGCCGGAATCCGGGAGGGAATGCGCACAACCGCGGTGGCCGCGCGTCCGATGAAGTCGGCGGTCGTGGTCAGCGCAGCCAGCGGGGACTGCGAAATATACGGGGTCTGCGGGCTGACCCCAAGGATGCCGACGGTTTCGGTGCCGATCACCTTGTCGTTGTCGTCGTACACATTTCGCACCGTCTGAATGACCGGGATACTCGCGGTCTGCAGTTGCCCGGCACGTTCGTACACCACATCGACGGTCTTGCCCGCGGAGTCCCGGATGATGCCGCGCAACTGATCCCAGTTGTCGATCGGGACCCCGTTGATGGACTTGAACGCGTCACCCGGCTGCAGGCCGGCCGCCGCCGCCGGCGCCCGCGGATCACTGTCCACGCAGGTGGTCCTGGTCTGCGCGACGTCGGCGGAGATGATGCACTCGTTCACCAGGGCGACCGTCGGCACCGGGGTCGGCACCCCGAACCCGACCAACACGATGCCGAACAGCACCACCGCCAGGATCAGGTTCATGAACGGCCCGGCGAACATGACGATGATCCGCTTGAAGGGGTGCAGCTGATAGAACTGCCGCCCGTCGTCGGTCTCCTCGATCACCTGGGCACGATCGGAGCGACGGGTCTCTTCGACGATCTGCCGGAACATGCCGAACGGACCACCCGCGGTCGTCGTCGGCGAACGGAACCGGCTCCGCTTTCCCTCGCGAGCCGGCGGGACCATGCCGACCATCCGAATGTAGCCACCCAGCGGCACCGCCTTGATCCCGTACTCGGTCTCCCCGCGCCGACGGGACCACACCGTCTTGCCGAAACCCACCATGTACTGCGTGGTGCGAACGTTGAACAGCTTGGCGAACGTCAGGTGCCCGAGTTCGTGCCAGGCGATGGAGAACACGAGCCCCAGGGCAAACAGGACTACGCCGAGGGCGATCAGCATCAGTGGGTCATTTCTTGTTGTTTCGCGGGTGGTGGCTTCGGTGCAGCGTGCATTCCAGGATCCCCGGTTCCGCCGGTCCACACCTGAGTACTGAACGTTGAACCGGCCATGATCAGTTCCTGAGTTCGCCGACGAGCCCAATTCTCGGCCTCGGTGACGTCGGCGACCGATGCCGCCGAGAAATTGAACTCCTCAGGGATGACGTCCAAGATGCGCTCCAGGTTGTCCGGGATGCCGGTGAAGGCGATCCTTCCGGCCAGAAAGGCAGCGACCAGTTCCTCGTTGGCGGCGTTGAAGATCGCGGGCACCCGACCGCCGGACACGCCGGCGCGACGAGCCAGGTTCAGCGACGGGAACGTCTGGTGATCGACCGGTTCGAACGTCCACCGAGCTGCGGCGCCGAAGTCCAGGCCCGCGGCCGCGCCGGGCAGCCGATCCGGCCAGCCCAGCCCGAGCGCGATCGGCAGCGCCATGTCCGGCGGACTGGCCTGGGCGATCGTGCTGCCGTCGACGAACGTGACCATCGAGTGGATCACCGACTGCGGATGGACCACCACTTCGATGTCGTCGTAGGCGATGTCGAACAGCAGGTGCGCCTCGATCAGCTCCAGCCCCTTGTTGACCAGGGTGGCCGAGTTCAGCGTCACCACCGGTCCCATCGCCCAGGTCGGATGCGCCAGCGCCTGTGCGGCGGTCACACCTACCAGCTCCGACCTGGGCCGGCCGCGGAACGGTCCGCCGGAGGCGGTCAGGATCAACTTCGCCACCTCCGATCGGCGGCCGGCGCGCAGACACTGGGCCAGCGCGGAATGCTCGGAGTCGACCGGCACGATCTGCCCGGGTGCGGCCGCGCGGGTGACCAGTGAGCCACCGGCGACCAATGACTCCTTGTTGGCCAGCGCGAGAATGCGGCCGAGCTTCAGCGCGGCCATCGTCGGACCGAGCCCGACCGAGCCGGTGATGCCGTTGAGCACCACATCCGCGTCGGTCCCGTTGACCAGATCGGTCGCCGCGCCGGAACCCAGCAGCACCGGGCGATCGAAATCGGCCGGCAGAGCATCGGCCGAACTGGCCAGTGCGGCCGTGCGGAACTCGCGCGACTGCTCGGCGAGCAGCCGCAGGTTGGACCTACCGGCCGCCAAACCGACGACTTCGAACCGATCCGGGTTGGCCCGGATGAGATCCAGGGCCTGCGTGCCGATCGATCCGGTCGAGCCCAGGATCAGCACCCGCCGCCGCGGCGGCGCAGCCCGGAGCTCGGAATCGCGTTCGTGTGGGGGCGCAATCGGCACGCTGTCCATTCTGCCCGTCCCGACCGACAATGCTGGATTCCGTCGCGGAAGTCCCGGCGGACCCGACCGGAACGCCCCGGGGCGCCGGCTGGTGGGACCCGAACCCGGCATGCGAAACTGATGGTCACAGTATTGGTGCACCTGATGACTTGCGGAGGATGCCGTGGCCGGCACGACAGTTCAATCAACTGCTGGAGCGCATCCGGCTGACGATCACGGATCCGCGGTCGAGCAGGTCAGCCACGGTCCAGTCGTCCTCTACAACCCGGACGCGCCGAGCGAGGAGTGGGGCTGGCACGGATCGTGGCGGGATTTCGCGCCGAAGGGCAGCCGGATTCTGCTCTGGATCGGCTGCGTGACGCTGTTCGCGATGCTGATCGGTAACCACCAGTCCCACGTCGAGGACTATTACCTGGTGATCATCGGTCTGCTGATGGCGGTCTGGCTGCTGCGCACCGAGGTCAAGATCCGGCGCGAACGCAAGCGCCGTCCGTAGTCAGCGGTCCCGCTCGCTGGCCGCCAACTGGCCGCACGCTGCGTCGATGTCCTGGCCGCGGGTATCGCGGACCGTGCACGCCACCCCTTGGGCCTGAACCCGGCGTAGGAACTCGTCCTGGACGGGCTTGGGGCTCGCGTCCCACTTGCTGCCCGGGGTCGGATTCAGCGGGATCAAATTGACATGAACCAGTTGGCCCAGGTGCTCGCGCAGCACCTGGCCGAGCAGGTCCGCTCGCCAGGGCTGATCATTGATGTCCCTGATCAGCGCGTATTCGATGGACACCCGGCGGCCGGTGCGGTCGGCGTAGCGCCGGGCGCCCTGCAGCACCTCGCCAACCTTCCACCGCGAATTCACCGGCACCAGGGTGTTGCGCAGTTCGTCGTCCGGGGCGTGCAGACTGACCGCAAGCCGTACCTGCAAGGCCTGCTCGGTCAGCTTGTCGATGGCCGGCAGGAGTCCGACGGTGGACACCGTGACCGACCGCGCGGAGATGCCCAGCCCGTGCGGGTTCGGCGCGATGATCGCCTTCACCGCCTCGAGCACCCGCTGGTAGTTGGCCAGCGGTTCACCCATCCCCATGAACACGATGTTCGACAGCCGGCCGGGTGCGCCGAAGACGCCGTCCCGCGCGGCTCTGGCCGCCAACCGGACCTGCTCGACGATCTCGCCGGTGGACAGATTCCGGTCGAGGCCGCCCTGGCCGGTGGCGCAGAACGGGCAGGCCATCCCGCAACCGGCCTGCGAGGAGACGCACAGCGTGATCCGCTCCGGGTACTTCATCAGCACCGACTCGATCAACGTGCCGTCGTGGGCACGCCACAGCGTCTTGCGGGTGTCGCCGGAATCGGTGGCCATGCTCCGGACCTGGGTCAGTAGTTCGGGCAGCATGGCGTCGACCAGCGGTTCGCGATCCTTCTCCGGCAGATCCGTCATGTCGGCAAAGTCACGTGTGAGGTTGCTGTAGTAGTGCCTGGTGAGCTGGTCCGCCCGGAAGGCGGGCTGGCCGAGGGCCAGCACAGCGTCCTTGCGCTCGGCGGTTGTCAAGTCGGCCAAATGGGTCGGCGGCTTCCCGCGGCGGGGGGCGGTGAAGACGAGCGGCAGGGCGCGGGCAGCAGTATCGGTCATAGCTCACCCATTCTCCCACGTCCCGAGCCCGGCACTGGCAGGTCGCATGGCTGTCGCAGGCGTTCACGGGGGTGGGTTACGGTGGCAGTCATGTCGTCGGTGCTATCTGTGAACATCTCCAGAGGCACGGAGTCCCTCCCTGGGATCCGTGTTGCCAGCGGCATTCGCAAGATTCCGGTGGACGACTCTGTGCTGGTCATCGCGCCCGGTCCGAAGGGCTCCTCCGGTGGCGGGCTGGCCGGCGATCACATCGGCGACTGGCGGCACCACGGCGGCGACGATCAGGCGGTCTACGCCTACGCCAGGGAGGATCTGGACTGGTGGGAGCGCGAGCTCGATCGGAGTCTGGCCCATGGTGCCTTCGGCGAGAACCTGACGACCTCCGGGATCAACATCAGCCAGGCGATCGTCGGTGAGCAGTGGCTGATCGGCGGCGCGTTGTTGTTGCAGGTCAGTGACCCGCGGATTCCATGCCGGGGGTTCGCGACGCACCTGGGTGAGAAGCGCTGGGTTCGCCGCTTCACCGAGCGTGCCGCGCCCGGCAGCTACCTGCGGGTGCTTCGCGGCGGCATTGTCCGGGCCGGCAACAGCATCGTGATCGTCGAGCGTCCCGACCACCAGGTGACCGTCTCGATGGCGTTTCGCGCGCTGACTACCGAACCCGAACTGTTGCCGCAACTGGTCGACATCGCCGGGCTGTCCCAGGAGGCGCGCGATCACGCTGCCGGCCGGGTCCGGGTCACTCTCGACGCCGACTGATCCGCCCGCTCAGGCCAGCCCGAGTGATTTCATCCGGCCGCTGTGCCCGAACTGGAGCCGCCGGAACAGCGCTGTGATGCCTGCCAGATCGCCGGATCCGCGCACGATCAGGTCGGCCAGCGAGTCCCGGTCGGCGATCACGTACTGGGCCTGGGTCAGGGCCTCGCCGAGCAGTCGGCGGCCCCACAGGGCCAACGGCCCGGTCAGCTTCGGATCGGCCTCGCACGCGCGCCTGACCTCACGGACCGCGAACGACGAGTGGCCGGTGTCCCCCAGCACCTCGAAGACCAGATCCCGGGTCTCCGGGTCCAGCCACTCGGCGATCTCCCGGTAGAAGTCGGCGGCCAGTCCGTCGCCGACGTGGGCCTTGACCAGCGATTCGAGCCAGGAATGCGGGGCCGTCGAGTCGTGAAAAGCCTCCAGCGGGGGCACGAACGGCAGCATGGCCACCTCGACGTCCACGCCGCGGTGCGCCAGGTGAGTGGCCAGCGCCCGAAAGTGGCCCATCTCAGCGGCCGCCATCTGCGACAACGCCACCCGGCCGGCCAGTGACGGCGCCGTCCGGGCGTCGAAGGACATCCGATCGAAGGCCGACAGTTCGCCGTAAGCCAGCACGCCCAGCAAATCGGTCACCGATGACGGATCTGGCACGAAAGACCTGGTCTGCGTGGTCTGCACTACTCCTTGGGCCGTTTCGGTCCCAGCGCTGCCCGGTGGGTGCGTGTCCGGCACGTCGCCTGCCGCCTCTCTGCTGACTGGGCTCGCCCGGCACGAAGACCGCGAGTTCGGGACTCAATCGTATGTCCAGCCGAACACCTTCGTGTCGCCCCGGGTGCCGCGGCACGGGTGAGACCGGATCGAGTGCGTAGGATGAGGGGTGAACTACGCATTCGGCGTAGCGGAAATGTGCGCGCGTCATGCCGCGCCGACCGTCTTTGATGCAGCCCTCAGTGCAATTCGCTCGGCAGTCGGTTGCCGGCGCGATTCATTCGATCAGGCCATTCGACGGATCAGGCGCCTTCGATCGGTGAACGCGCGCGAACCGAGGAAGGCTCCGTACACCCATGACCCATGACCACCCCACCGCCGTCGAACTCGACCACACGGTGGTTCCGCTGGAAGCCGACGCCGACGCGATCGTCGAAGCGCCGCCCATCGAACTGGCCGACGTCGCTCCCGACTCCCCCACCTTCGCCGAGCTCGGGGTGGACGACCGAATCGTCTCCGCCCTGGCCGCCACCGGCATCGTGCGCACCTTCGCCATCCAGGAGCTGACGCTGCCGATCGCGTTGCTCGGCTCGGACCTGATCGGGCAGGCCCGCACCGGCATGGGCAAGACCCTGGGCTTCGGCGTTCCGCTGCTGCAGCGGCTCAGCGTGGACCCGGCCAAGGCGGTCGGCCCCCGCGCACCTCGCGCCTTGATCATCGTGCCGACCCGTGAGCTGTGTGTCCAGGTCACCCGGGACCTCATCACCGCAGCCAAGGACATCAACCTGGTCGTAACCAGCGTCTACGGTGGCCGCGCCTACGAGCCGCAGGTCGCGGCGCTGCAGGCCGGCGTGGACGTGGTCGTCGGCACCCCTGGCCGGCTGCTCGACCTGGCAAAGAGCGGCAGCCTGGTGCTGGGCGCCGTGCAGGTCCTGGTGCTGGACGAGGCAGACGAGATGCTGGACCTCGGTTTCCTGCCGGACATCGAGAAGGTCCTCACCATGGTTCCCGACGCCAAGCAGACGATGCTGTTCTCGGCCACGATGCCGGGGCCGATCCTGACCCTGGCCCGCAGCTTCATGAGTCAGCCGGTGCACATCCGCGCCGAGTTGCCCGCCGAGGGTGTCACTCACCGCACGACCACCCAGTACGTCTACCGCGCGCACGCCATGGACAAGGTCGAACTGCTTTCCCGGGTGCTGAACGCCGAGGGCCGCGGGCTGACCATGGTCTTCAGCCGGACCAAGCGGACCGCACAGAAGGTCGCCGACGAACTGGTCGAGCGCGGTTTCGCCGCCGCCGCCGTGCACGGTGACCTCGGCCAGGGCGCACGCGAGCAGGCGCTGCGGGCCTTCCGCTCCGGCAAGGTCGACGTCCTGGTCGCCACCGACGTCGCCGCGCGCGGCATCGACGTCGAGGGCGTCACCCACGTCATCAACTACCAGAGCCCCGATGACGACAAGACCTACATTCACCGCATCGGGCGCACGGGCCGGGCCGGGCGTACCGGAATCGCCGTCACGCTGGTCGACTGGGACGACGTCCCGCGCTGGAAAATGATCAACGAGGCGCTCGGGCTGGACTTCGCCGACCCGGCGGAGACGTATTCGAGCTCGCCCCACCTGTTCGCTGATCTGGGCATTCCGGCCGGCACCACCGGCCGGCTGGCCCGCTCCCAGCGCACCCGCGCCGGGTTGGGCGCTGAGGCGGTCGAGGATCTCGGCGAAACCGGCAAGTCACGGCGCGGCGCACCCAGTCGCGGCGACGGTCCGCGCGGTGGCGGCACCCGCGGCGCCGGACGATCCACGGACCGGCCCGCCCGCGAGCACGCCGACCGCGGCGCGTCGAACGGTTCGGCTGCGCACGGCAATGGTTCGCACGGTGCTGGTTCCAACGGTGCAGCCTCGCACGGTGCCGCGGACACGGGCGCCCCGGTGGCGAACGGCGAGGGCGGCACCGCCGGCCGCATCCGTACTCGGCGTCGGCGTTCGCCGGAGGGCACCGTCACTGCGACTGCCACGACAACCGCCGAACCGACGGCCGGCGGCGACACCAGCGGCACCCGCTCGGGCGCACCGCGCCGGCAGCGTCGCCGTTCCAACCGCAGCGCGGCCGGCGTGAGCGGATCCAGCATCGAGACGAGCAGCACGGATTCTGCTCAGTCAGATCAGCACGCCTGATTGCGTAGGCTCGCCCGGTGACCTCCTCCCACCGACTCTGGAGCCGGCTGTGAGCCGACCGTTCCGTCGGCCCTGGAGTCGACGCATGATCGACACCGCGGTGGCGATACTGCTTGTCGTCATCGTGGTCGGCGTCGCCTCGATCATCTACGTCAAGAGCGATGCGCGGGCCACCACGATCGAAACCGGCCCGGCCGAGTCCGTGCCGGCCGCGATGACCGCGCCGCCGTCGACCCTGCGGCAGATCTGGTCGTTGACCACCTCGGTCGGATTTCCCGTGGTCGTTTCACCGTCCGGCACGGTGGTGACGGCCGACGACCACACCGTGCGGGCCTTCGACGGTGCCACCGCGGCGCCCCGCTGGAGCTACGGCCGATCCAACGTGGCGCTGTGCGCGCTGGGTAGCGGGGACACCGACGACAACACGGGCACCGGGGTCAAGGGGATCCTGACCGCCTTTTCCAAGAGCGGCCATTGCTCGGAGATCACCCTGCTCGATCCGGTGACCGGTGCGCGGAGTAAGCAGCGCACCGGATTCACCGCCACCGATTCGACTCTGGTCTTCGGCGGCCCGTATGGCGGGATGATCAGCCCGAACCTCGTCGAACTGTGGCGGTTCGACCTGGTCCGGACGATTCAGTACGGCGACCAGCCGGAGCCGACCAAGCCCAACACCGGGCACCTCGGGTGCGATTTCACCGACATCGCGATCGCGGCGACCCAGTTCGCCACCATCGAACACTGCGCCGCGGACGGTTCGTCGGCGCAGTTGGTGATCAACTATGTGGACCCCGGTTCCACCGCGGACGGCAAGACCAAGAACTGGGACGCGCAGAACTTCGACCCCAGGGCCACCGTCAAGCTGGGTTCCGATCATGCCCGGCTGCTGTCGGTCAGCGCCGAGGAGGCCGCGGTGCTCGTTGCCGATCCCACCCCGGCGGTGGTCGTCTACGGCTCGGACGGGACGGCGAAGTCCCGCACGCCGGTGACGATTTCGGCTGATCAGATCGTCGCTGCCGACGATCACGGGCCGGTGACCCCGGTGACGATCGGCAAGGCCGCGCGGTACGTCGTGGTGGGCGACACCCTGTTCGCGATCGGCAATGACAACCTGCAGACCCTGTGGACGTTGCCGGGCGTGCTCGGTACCCCGGCTCTGGTCGGCACGGATCTGCTGGTTCCGGTCGCCGCCGGGATCGCGGTGGTGCCGGCGATTTCGGGAGCGCCGGCCTCGACGATTCCCGTCGACCGGGCCGGCTATCGGGGAGCGGTCAACATCGCCACGGTCGGTCGGGTCGTCGTCGAATCCCGTGGTGTCGAGGTGATCGGCCTGCGCGATCCGGCGGCGCCGGCCACCCCGCCGAATCCAGCCACCCCGCCGAATCCGACAACTACGGGCGATTCGACGACCACCCGCGGTCGGGTATCACTTCCCGGGCTCAGCACCGGGCCTGGCACCGGCTGACGTCGTGGCCGATCAGCTGACCGCTCACCACGCTGCCCGGGTGGAGTTTCCGGGGCCGTTCGGCCCCATCGCCGCGTTGGCTCAGCTGACGGCGCCTTCGCCCAGGGCGACCCTACTGTTGATTCCCGGGTACACCGGATCGAAGGAAGATTTCGCGCCGATCCTGGATCCGCTGGCGGTCGCCGGATTTCGGGCCTTCGCCATCGACCTGCCGGGCCAGTACGAATCGCCGGGACCCACCGCCGAGGAGCGGTACCTGCCGGCGTCGCTCGGCTCCGTCGTGGCCGACCTGATCGCCCGGCTGGCCGCGACCTATCCGGGCCCGGTGATCGTCCTGGGCCACTCCTTCGGCGGACTCGTCGCCCGCCGGGCCGTGCTGTCCGGCGCCAGGGTGGCCGGCCTGATCCTGCTCTGCTCCGGCCCTGCCGCGTTCACCGGCGGACCCCGGCTGCAGGCCCTGAAGATCGGCGCGCCGGTACTGCGGATGATCGGCATGGACGCCGCCTGGAGCCTGCGCGAGCAGGTCACCGACCAACTGGGCAAGGTCGTGCTGCCCGCGCTGACCGCTTTCCGCCGCAATCGGTTCCTGAAATCCACCGCGGCGGGGTTGCTGGGCATGGGCGAAGGCCTGCAGACCGAGCCTGACCTGAGCGCCGAACTGGCCGCCGCCGGCGTGCCGGTCGCGGTCATCGCCGGGGTGGCCGACGATGCCTGGCCGCTGGATCAACAGCGGTCGATGGCCGAGCGGCTGGGCACCTCTCTGGTACTCATCCAGGCCGCCGCGCACTCACCGGCGATCGAGAACCCGGTCGGGCTGGTCAACGTGCTGACGCCGCTGCTGCGCCAGTGGTCGGATTCGGCCCGCTGAACCCGGATGCCGGGTGGTCAGATTCGGACGACGACCTTGCCCGCGGCCCGGCCCGTCTCCAGGTACGCGATCGCCGCGGGGAGTTCAGCGAACGGATAGCGCCGGTCGATCCGTGGTCGCACCTTGCCCGCCTCGATCAACGCCGACAGGACCCCCAGATCCGGGGTGGACACCCGCACTTGCACCATGGCGATGTTCTTGCCGCCGCGCAGCGACACGCCCAGCAACTTCGCCACGCTGGTGAAACCGATGACCGCAGCCTTGCCGCCCTCGGCAAGCGAACCTCTGAGATCGGCCACCGACCGGTTACCGACCGTGTCGAGGATCCGGTCGTAGCGCCGCTCGCCGCGGGCGAAGTCGTTCGCCCTGTAGTCGACGACATGATCGGCCCCGAGCGTACGGACGAAGTCGATGTTGCGGGTGCTGGTCACTGCGGTCACCTCGGCCCCGGCTGATTTGGCGATCTGGACCGCAAAGCTGCCGACACCGCCGGAAGCGCCGTTGACCAGGACCTGCTGCCCGGACAGGATCTCGCCATGGTGGCGCAGGCCCTGAAGGGCGGTGAGCGCCGCGGTCGGAACCGCCGCCGCTTCCTCTAATGACAGGTTCGACGGCTTCAACCACACCGCTCTGGCCGGCACCGAGACAAATTCGGCAAAGCCGCCGAATCCGTGTTCGAACAGATTGGCATAGACCTCGTCGCCGGGCTTGAACTCGGTGACGCCGCCGCCCACCGACGCCACCTGCCCGGCAACGTCCATGCCGAGGATCCGGTGTTTCGGCCGCAGCAGCCCCAGGGTCACCCGGGCGAACACGGGCTTGCCGCGCAGGCAATGCCAGTCCGCAGGGTTGACGGACGCCGCCCGCACCTGCACCAGGACTTCACCGGACTTCGGCGTTGGCTTCTCGACCTCGGCCATCCGAAGCGACTCGGGCGACCCGTACTTCTGATAAGTGAAAGCCTTCATGACCAGCTTTTCCTGCAGCATTCGGACTCCCTCGTCCGCCTCAGGTGTACGCCGTACACCACGTGCTGTGACAATAGGGTATACGCCGTACACCTGTCAACGGTGGAAAGCGCTACCCGAACACCACGGCCCGGTCGCCGTCGAGTAGCACCCGACGCTCCAGGTGCGACCGCAGGCCTCTGGCCAGCACCAGGCGCTCGATGTCGCGGCCCTTGCGGACCAGGTCGGCGATGGTGTCCGAATGAGACACCCGCAGGACGTCCTGCTCGATGATCGGGCCGGCATCCAAGTCGCTGGTCACGTAGTGGCAGGTGGCACCGATCAGTTTGACCCCACGGACGTGGGCCTGGCGATAGGGCCTGGCCCCGACGAATGAGGGCAGGAAGCTGTGGTGGATGTTGATCAGCCGGCCCCGCCACGGTTCGCAGAAGGACTGCGGGAGAATCCTCATGAACCGGGCCAGCACGATGGTCTCCGCGCCGGAAGCCGCCACCAACTCCTGGATTCGGTCGAATCCCGCGGCCTGGCCGGTCTCGAAGTCAGGGTCGTCACGCGCCGGGAACGGCAGATAGTTGAAGTCGAAGCCGTGCGCGTTGACGATGGCCTCCGCCGATCGGTGATTACCGATCACGGTGACCACATCCATCGGTAGCTCGTCCATCACCGCCCGGCCCAGGATGTCGTGCAGGCAGTGCAGTTCGTTGCTGACCAGGATCGCGACCTTCTCGCGTTCGGCATCGTTGTGCAGGTTCCACTCGACGTCCGGCCCGAAGATGGCCGCGAACTCGGCGAACCGCGCCCTCAGCGTTTCGAACGGGGTATTGATCGAGGTGGCACTGACCACCTGCCGAGTGAAGAAGAGGTTGGAGATCTGATCGGAATGGTAGGACGCCTCCAGGATCCAGGCGCCCAACATGCGCAGGAATGTGGTCAGGTCGGCCACGATGCCCTCACGATCCACGCAACTCATGGTGAGGGTGTATCGGACCTGCGTCGGTGCGCCCACCTGAAGCTCCATCCCTGACGAATTTCTTAGCGCGCTCGAAGCGCCTCTGACCTGCGTAAACACCTGGTAAACGGGATGCTGACCGGACCGCTGAACGACGCTACCCTACGGTGATGACGTTCTCGGTTTTGGCGGTGATCATGCTGGGCGGCCTGGTCGGCCCGCTGATCGCTGCCCGCCAAGACCTGCATCTGCCGTTGATGCTCGGTGAGTTGGTCGCCGGGATCGCCCTCGGCGCCACCGGCGTGCGCTATCTGGACTCGACCGATCCCACGTTCGCCTTCATCGCCGACATCGGGTTCGCGCTGATCATGTTCGTCGCCGGCTCGCACGTGCCGGTCAGAGACCCGGCGCTGCGGACCGCGCTGCGCACCGGGCTGGCTCGGGCCGGCGCGGTCGCGGTGCTCGCCGTCATCGCGGCGTTTGCGATCACCCTGACGTTCGGTCGTGGCAATGCCGGCCTGTACGCCGTGCTGATGGCGTCCTCCTCCGCGGCGCTGATCCTGCCGACCATCGCCTCGGTCGGACTGGGAGGTCCGCGCATCGTCAACCTGCTGCCGCAGATCGCCATCGCCGACGCCGCCTGTATCATCGCGTTGCCGCTGGTCATCGATCCCGCCCACGTGGGCCGCGCAGCCATCGGCGCGGGCGCCCTGACCGCCTGCGGGACCCTGTTTTTCTTCGGTTTTCGCCGGGTGGAGGCGTCCGGCCAGCGCAAGCGGTTGCACGGATTCTCCGAGCGTCGCAAGTTCGCGCTGGAGCTGCGGGTGAGCCTGGTCATCCTCTTCGCGCTGGCCGCGCTGGCCGTGGCGACGCATGTGTCGATCATGCTGGCGGGTTTCGTGATGGGGCTGGCGGTCGCCGCCGTCGGCGAGCCGCGACGGCTGACCAAGCAACTGTTCGCGCTGACCGAGGGGTTCCTGGGTCCGGTGTTCTTCATCTGGCTCGGCGCATCCCTGAACCTGCGCGACCTGTTCGTCCATCCCAGCGCAATCGGGCTGGGTCTCGCGCTCGGGGTCGGCGCGATCCTGACCCACACGGCGATGCGCGCCATCGGCCAGCCGATCAGCCTGGGAATGCTCGCGGCCGCCCAACTCGGGGTCCCGGTGGCGGCGGCCACCGTGGGCACCCAGCTCGGCCTGCTGGCGCCGGGCGAATCATCCGCGCTGATCCTGGGCGCGATGATCACCATCGGCGCCGCGGTGATCGGCGGTGGCCTGGCGGCCGCGGCCGGATTCGTCAGCCCGGCCCGGCCGGCTAAAGCCACCAAGCAACCGTCAGTACCGCCAGTGCCGACGCCACCACCAGACCCGCAGTCGCGACCCTGATCGACCAACGGCGACGACGACCGACGGCCAGCGCGACCTCGGACAGGACGCCGACCGCGAGGTGCCAGACCGATCGGGCCCAGCCCGGGCCGGTCGATGCATCGATGCCGGTCCCTGTCCGCACCCGCGGAACGACGATCATCAGCGCCACCAGGGTCAACCCGAGCACCACCAACCCGGCGGCCAGCAGTCCGGCCAGCGCCACGAGGAAACGGCCGATCAGCGGATGGGGACGCGGCGCCGACGCGGGCATCCGGTGGCGTTCACCTGCTCCCGCCGCCGGAGTGCCAGGTTCCGTGAACGGTGGCATCGGCGCCGTCGAGCCGCCCGCGTCGCCCGTCGGTCCGTCGACCCGGCGTTCGACGAACTCCGACCACGACCCGGGCGAATTCACCGCGACACCCCCTGGCGGGCCAACGGCACGGCGCCCGATGAGGCCGCCACGATTCGCTCGAGCGAATCCGCCGAGGTGAGCTCCTGCCCGAGAACCAGGGTCTTGTTCGTGCCGTGAAAATCGGAGGATCCGGTGGGAATCAGCCGTAGCTCGGCGGCGATCCCGGCCAGTTCGCGTCTGGCCTCGGCGTGATGTTCGGGATGGTCTACCTCGATGCCGTTCAGACCCAGCGCCGCCAATTCGGCGAACCGGGCGGCGGTGAGCACCCTGGCCGCTGCCCTGGACCGGGAATGGGCAACCACGCTGACCCCACCCGCCTCGGCGATCATGGTGATCGCCCGGTTCAGTTCGGTGTCGACCTTGCTGACGTAGTACTTGCTGTTGCCGGCCAGGAAATGCTCGAACGCTTGGTTGACGGTGTCGACCACTCCGACGGCGATCAGCGCGCGCGCGATGTGCGGCCGGCCGATCGGGGCGCCGTCGGCGAATTCGAGCACCTGCTCCCGGCTGATCGTTATTCCGTCGTCGACCATCAGGTCGACGATGGCCAGTCCACGGCCCAGCCGTTCGGCACGCAGCCGGGCCTGCTCGGCGACGATGGTCGGACTCTGTGGGTCGAACAGGTAGCCCAGCAGATGCACGCTGGTCGGCCGGCCATTGTCGGCGCGCACGACGGTGGAGAATTCGGCGCCGCGCACCAGGGTCAGTCCGGTCGGCAACGCGGCCTCGGCCTCCGCCCAACCGCCGGTGTTGTCGTGGTCGGTCAGCGCGATCACGTTCAGGCCGGCCCGTTCGGCCGATGCGATCAACTCGGTCGGCGTCTGGGTGCCGTCCGAGCAGGTCGAGTGGGTATGTAGATCGATGAGCATTGGGTTCATCCTGCCCTTTCCCGGCAGGAGTAGCGTGCAAACGCCACCCGAAGGAGGTCGATCATGCCAGTCCTGCCGTCCATGCCGTCCTTCAAACCGCTGCTCGGCATCGCCAGGGCGGTCGCCGGACCCACCGAGTTGGTCATCGCGCACCCGCACAACGCCATCGTCGATTGCGCCACCTACGTCGACGGGTTGCGCCTGCCCGAGTGCGGCGATCCGTATATCGCGTTGCAGGCTGTGCGTGCCGCCGGGAAGGGCTTCGTCTGGGTGGGCCTGCAGGAGCCCGACGAGGACGACATGAAGGCGGTGTCCTGGACGTTCGGCCTGCACGAGTTGGCCGTGGAGGACGCGATGTCGGCCCACCAGCGGGCCAAGCTCGAGCAGTACAAGCAATCGCTGTTCCTGGTGATGAAGACAGTCCGCTACGTGGACCACGAATCGCCGACGACGGCGGCCGAGATCGTCCAGACCGGCGAGATCATGGTCTGGCTGGGCCCGGACTTCATCATCACCGTGCGACAGGGCCAGCACTCCGGGCTGGCCGGTCTGCGGCATACGTTGGAAGCCGACCCGGCGCGGCTGGCCGCAGGCCCGGCCGTCGTCCTGCACGCGATCGCCGACAAGCTCGTCGATCAGTATCTGGAAGTGGTCCAGGCCGCCGAGGACGACATCGACGAGATGGAGAACGCGGTCTTCTCTCCTGGTGCACTGGTCGGGATCGAGCAGATCTACCTGTTCAAGCGGGAGATCCTGGAGCTCCGGCGGGCGATCGCGCCGATGTCGGCGCCCCTGCACAAACTCGCGGAGACGCCGAGTCCGTTCGTGCCGGCCAATATCAGGGCCTACTTCCGCGACGTCGAGGACCACCTGTCCCAGGCGACGGAACGGGTAGTGACCTACGACGAGATGCTGACCACGTTGGTGAACGCGGCGCTGGCCGAGATCTCGATGCGGCAGAACTCCGACATGCGAAAGATCTCGGCGTGGGCCGCGATCGCCCTGGTGCCGACCGCGGTCGCCGGGATCTACGGAATGAACTTCGAGCACATGCCGGAACTCGGCTGGACCTTCGGCTACCCGATGGCGATCGTGATCATCATCGCGATCTGTTGGGGGCTGCACCGGTCGCTGCGCAAGCGCGGGTGGCTCTGACCTCGGCCGGCAGCGACAGCGGCCGCCAGCGAGATCGATCAATCAGCCGCGCTGACCCAGCTCCATCCGGGCCAGCATCGAGCGTGCCTCTTCGGCGGTCGCCGGATTGCACAGCAGGTCGTAACGCTGCGCGACCACCTGCGAGGACGATGTGTAGTCCCGGCGACCCTTGGTCACCGAGTAGCCGAGCATGGCCATCGCCAGCCCGAACACGGCGCCGATCGCCACACCGGCCAGGATCAGGAAGAACGTGCCGCCCTGGACGCTGGAGAACAGGCCCATCAGCATGCCCACGAACAGGCCCATCCACGCCCCCGAAGCGGCGCCGGCGACGGCGACCTTGCTCTGCGTCAAACGCCCGGTCACCCGCTCGACCAACTGCAGGTCGGATCCGACGATGGTGACCGCCTCGACGGCAAAGTTCTGCTTGGCCAGGAATTCGACCGCGGCCTGGGCCTGGGTGTAGGTAGGGTAAGCGGCCACCGCGAAGCCGGCCGGCGGGGTGGGGACCCCGAGGTCCTTCGCCTGGGCGCGGTATCTGCTGGATGTCATCGTGCTGTTCCGGCCGATGTCATTCGGTGTGTCATCTGGGGCCTCTCTCTCCTGCGCCTTCCATGGTTTCACACCCATACTGGGCAACGACCGGGAATCGTCGCCGAATCCCTGTCGAATGAGGCACAGCGAGTTCGTCTACTGATCACGGCCGCACGCCGCCGGCCCCGCGCACCGGGCCATCTGCCCGTTACTGGAGGAGAACCGTATGCCCAAGTACTTTCTGGGAATCGTCGAGAGCGAATCCGCCTACGCCGACGGCGGCGATGCCGAGTTCGACGCAGTGTTGGCCGGACATCGGGATTTCTACGAACAGGTCGTTGCGGCCGGCGCCACGGTGTTGAGCGGCGAGGCGCTCCAGCCGACGTCGACGGCGACCTACCTGCGTGGTACCCGCACCGCCGACGTGCACACGGTCGACAACCCGTTACCCGAGGTCAAGGAGGTATTCGGGGGGTACTACCTGATCGAGGCGCCCGACGACGAGACAGCACTGGCGATCGCCAAGCTGTGCCCCGCCTACTACGGCCACATCGAGGTCCGGCCGATCTGGGAGTTCAGCTGATCGCACCGAACCGGCCGCCCTTCGCGTCGGGTACCGAATCGAGCACCCTGGTTGCCGCCGCGGCGGCGGCCAGGGCAAGCCGGGACCTATCTGGACGGGTGCTGGCGGCGACACTGCGCTCGGTGCGCAACCTGGATATCGCTGAGGAGTCGACCGCCGACGCCTTCCTGTTGGCTCTGCAAACCTGGCCTCACCAAGGGGTACCCCGGTCGGTCGAGGCCTGGTTGATCACGGTCGCCCGGCGCCGCGCCGTCGACCGGGTCCGCCGGGCGCAGGCCGAGCGGCGCGCCTTGATCACCGAATCCGGTGGCTGGACGTCGATGATCGCCGGCCCGGAACAGCTGGCCGACGCAGCACTGGTGGGCGATGACGAGCTGCGGATGGTGGTGCTGTGCTGCGATCCACGGCTCGGCCAGGACGATCAGGTGGCATTGACCCTGCGACTGGCGTGCGGGGTGAGCACCGCCGCCATCGCGGCCGGTTTCGGCGTGTCGACGCCGACGATGGCGGCCCGGCTGACCCGGGCTAAGGCCAAGCTTGCCGGCGGCGGACCGCAACTGGATCTGCCCGACGACGCGACCGTCGATGAGCGCCTGCCCGCGGTCGCGATGGTGGTCTACCTGGTGTTCACCCTCGGCCACACCACCGGCGACGGCGACGCGCTGACCGACGAGGACCTGCAGGATCGCGCCCAGTACCTGGCGCGGGTGCTGACCAGGCTCCGCCCGCGATACGTCGAATTCGTCGCACTGCTGGCGCTGATCCTGCTCACCCGTGCGCGTGCCGGTGGCCGTTTCGACGACGCGGGTGATCAGATCGTGCTCCGCGACGCCGATCGGTCCCGATGGAACGGGCCGCTGCGGGATCAGGGCATCGCCCTGGCGAATCAGGCGATGCAAGCCGGCCCGGCGCCGCTGACGCTGCAGGCGGCGATCGCCGCCGAGCATGCCCGGGCTGCCGACTGGGCGCAGACCGATTGGCCGCGCGTGCTGGACCTGTATTCCCAGTTGCTGACCGTCGACCCGTCGCACACCGTTGCGGTCGGCCGGTGCATCGCGCTGGCCCAGGTGAATGGTGCGGCCGCCGGGCTGGCTGACCTGGACGAGGTGCTGGGGTTGGGTGGCTTGGACCGATACCCGTACGCGTTCGCCGCACGGGCGCACCTGCTCGCCGAACTCGGCTGGCCCGCCGAGGCGTCGCAGAGTTGGCTCAGCGCGGCCGGATGCGCCCGCAACGCGACCGAGCGGACCTACTTCGCCGAGCGGGCGCGCCGGGCAGCGGCCGTAGAGTGAAAACCGTCTTCACCGCGATCGCAACCTGAAGGAACCATGCCGCCCACCGCAGATACCGTCCGTACCGCCCTGGCCCAGGTCAAGGACCCGGAAATCCGGCGGCCGATCACCGAGCTGAACATGGTGGATCGGATCGATATCTCCCCGGACGGCCACGTCAGCGTGGTGGTGCTGATCACCATCGCCGGCTGCCCGATGAAGGACACCATCAATCGCGATGTCACCGCGGCGATCCGCGCGCTACCCGGGGTCAGCGGGGTCAGCATCGAGCTGGTCCCGATGACCGACGACCAGCGCACCGGGTTGCGCGATCAGCTCCGCGGCGGCGCGACCAAGGACATCCCGTTCGCCAGGGCCGACTCGCTGACGAGGGTTTATGCGATCGCTTCCGGCAAGGGCGGCGTCGGAAAATCCACCGTCACGGTCAACCTGGCCACCGCGCTCGCCGCCCAGGGTCTGTCGGTGGGTGTGCTGGACGCCGATGTCCACGGTTTCTCGGTTCCGCGGATGCTGGGGATCACCACCCGCCCGACCCGGATCGGCGAGATGATCCTGCCGCCGATCGCGCACGGCGTGAAGGTGATCAGCGTCGGCATGTTCGTCGAGGGCAACGCCGCCGTCGTGTGGCGCGGCCCGATGCTGCACCGCGCCCTGCAGCAGTTCCTCTCGGATGTCTTCTGGGGGGACCTGGACGTGCTGTTGCTCGATCTGCCGCCCGGGACGGGTGACGTGGCCATCTCCACCGCCCAGCTGATCCCGGCGACCGAGATCATCGTCGTGACCACGCCGCAGGCCGCGGCGGCCGAAGTGGCCGAGCGGGCCGGTGCCATCGCCCTGCAGACCAGGCAGAAGGTCGTCGGGGTGATCGAGAACATGGCTGGCCTGGTGTTGCCCGATGGTTCGACCCTGGATGTGTTCGGCACCGGCGGCGGCGATCAGGTCGCCGAGTCACTGACCCGGCTGACCGGCACCAACGTGCCCGTGCTGGGCCGGGTCCCGCTGCAGATCGATGTCCGGGAGTCCGGCGACGAGGGATTTCCGATTGTTCTGGCGGACCCGGACAGCGTTGCCGCGAAAGCGCTGTCGGAGGTCGCCCGGAAGTTGGCCGCCCGCTCCAAACCGCTGGCCGGGGTGTCGCTCGGGATTTCCCTGAGCGGCCGCTGAGCTACCCCTAACGGATCAGGTGCCGTCCGAGTCGAACGGAGCCAGCTCGCCCGGGCCCAGCGGCGCGGTCACCCGGCGGACGGGGTGGGACAGGTCCATCGCCGATGCCGTGGCGCCGGCCATCACCGACGCATTCACCGACGGTCCGATATCGCCGGCACCGGCCGCGGCGGCCGCATTGGCCTGCTCGGCAGCGGTTCCGGTGTTGTTCAGGCCCAGGAACCCGCTCATGCCGCCGGCGAATTGATCGCCGAGCACGTTCTTGCTGATGAACCGCTTCGGGTTGATGTCTCGCAGCGACTTCAGGTCCTGGAATTCCTTCATGTTCTGCAGGTCGGCGACCTGCCGTCGGAGCTCCTCGAGTTCCGGTCCGATCTCGCGTTTGAGGTCGGCCTGCGCGCCGGCCGCCATCCCCCGGACCTTCTTCATGGTCTCGGTGAACCAGCGGACGGCGACCGGGATCCGCTCGGGGCCTAGGACGAAGACGCCGACGGCGAGGATGACGAGGATTTCCCCCCAGCCCAGGCCGAACATGGAAAACCTCCCTCACCCCGAAACGAATCACCGCCGAATTTCTGTTCAAGCACGCGTCATCACACTACCGGCGGTGGCGGTGCACCCTCCGCCCACCGCTGGTGCCGGACGGCGCCGACGGTCGACCTACTCGGCGGCCAGCGTCACCTGGACGGTGAAACTGCGCCCGGTTCTGGTCACGTCCACCGGCACCACCTCGCCGACGCCGTGCATCTGTACCGCGACGATGAGTTCGTCGGCGCCGCCGACGGTCCGATCCCCGACCTTGGTGATCACATCACCCTCGACAATGCCGGCCGCTTGCGCCGGCGAGCCGGCCCGGACGTTCTGCACCTGAGCCCCGAGGGTCAGACCGTTGGTGACCGAGCGGGCGTCCACCCCCATCGTCGAGTGCACGGCTGTGCCCGTCTTGATCAGCTGCTCGGCGATGTCCTTGGCGCGGTTCATCGGGATCGCGAAGCCGAGCCCGATCGAACCCGATGCGCTGTCGCCCAAGGTCCGGATGGCCGTGTTGACTCCGATCACGGCGCCGGTCGAGTCGACCAGGGCGCCACCGGAGTTCCCGGGATTGATGGCGGCGTCGGTCTGCAGGGCGTCGATCACCGCGTCGGTGTCGCTGCCCTCACCGGCCAGGATGACCGGTCGGTGCACGGCGGAAATGATCCCGATGGTGACCGTCCCGGACAGGCCCAGCGGCGATCCGATGGCGATCACCGGGTCCCCCACCTGCAGCAACGATGAGTCGCCGAGCCGGGCGACCGTGAGATTGTCGACGCTGACCTTGATCACCGCCAGGTCGGTGTGGATATCCCTGGCCACCACGGTGGCCAGCACTCGGGAACCGTCGGCGAAGACCACCGACATCTGCGCGTTGGTGCTGTTGGCGGCCATTGACACGACGTGATTGTTGGTCAGGATGTAGCCGGACTTATCGATGACTATTCCCGACCCGGAGCCGCCGTTGTCGCCCACCCGGATTTCGATGGACACCACCGCGGGGGTGACCCGGGCAGCTATCTCGGCGACCGACCCGACGGGCCGTTCCACCGCCGGTTGGGTGTTGGTCAGGGTGAAGTTCGGATCGGTACCGGCCGCCGGGATCCGGGAGACCAGCAACGACCCGATCCCAGCGCCGAGAGCTCCGATGAGCAGGGCCGCCACGACAAATAAGACCAGCGAGCCGGGCCGGAGCCGCTTCTCGAACAGGGCCTCGCGCAGGCTGTACCGGATCGGCGGCGCCGGGACCGGCGGGGCCTCATCCGGGGTGAGCAGCGCGGGCGGACCCAGGACAGCGGCCGAACCGGCCTGTCGCCACGGGTGGTCCTCGGCGGGATCGTTCACAACGTCCGGATCGGCATTGTCACCGGGGTCGCGTTGCAGCGAGTCGACAGCATCCGGCGGCCGGCCGAAGGCGTCGGTCAGCATCTCAGGTACGGGCGGGCTGGCCGGGATCGGCGGCGTCGGAGTGCCCGCTGACTCGTCGAACGCGCCTTCGACGCCCGGCGGGCGTCCGAACGTGCTCCGCGAGACAGGATCAACCGGCGGTCTCCACAACGGCCGCGGGTCCAGGCGTGGCGGCGGATCTAGGTCGTTCACGGGACCAGGCTAGGCCACGGACCGCTTAGCGAAGCGGGCAACCTGCTCAACGGCACCGGCCGATGACCTCGAATGGACTTCAGCGGACGCTGGTCCGCACGACGGTGGTAGCGACGGGGACCAACATCATCACCGGTTCCGAGGTAGTGCGGGCTCCGCCGGTCGCGCCCGCCGGTTGAACGGTTCGGGCGAGGTCGGTCGGCAGCCTGGCGGGGTCGTCCGGGGTGGCCGATCCGGCGGTGGCCAAGGCTCCGACGGCGATCCCGGCGACCAATGCGCCGGCGCCGAGCCGGAAGCGTCGACCTCGCCCTGAATCGCGGCCGACGTGGCTGACCCGGATGGCGTGCCCGGTGAGTGAATCCGCGGCGACGCCCGGATCCGAGGCACCGGTCGGCATGGCGATCGGTATGGAGCACAACACGGCCGCCAGCGATCCCGGCATACGTGGAGCGGGCGCAGTTCGCAGGGCCTGGCGCGCGTACGACTGCTCGGCGACCTCGCCGCCGCACATCGGGCAGCGAACGAGGTGCGCGGCCGCGCGCTGATAGGCCGTCATCGACAACTCGCCGTCGACGAACGCGACGATGGTATCCAGATTGAGATGGTCCTCGAAAAATCCTGTCACGCCAGGCCTCCCGCGGGGGCCAGCCGGACGAACCGGCGACTTTCCAATCCGGCCCGCAGGGCCTGCCGGGCGCGATGGATCCGGGATCGAACCGTGCCGAGCTTGACGCCGAGCGTTTGACCGATCTCTTCGTACGACAGACCTTCGACGTCACACAGGACCAATGCCGCTCGGAACTCCGGCAGCAACTCGTCCAGCGCCGCCTGCAGATCAGGGTCGAGGTTCGCGGCGTCCCAGGCCTGTTCAGGCGAGGGCTCACGGCCGGGGATTCGATCGGTCTCTTCGGGCAGCGACTCCATCCGGATCCGCTGCCGGCGCCGAACCATGTCCAGAAAAACGTTGGTGGTGATGCGGTGCAGCCAGCCCTCGAAAGAGCCAGGCTTGAATGAATGCAGGGAGCGAAAGACCCTGATGAAGGTTTCCTGGGTGATGTCTTCGGCATCGTGCTGATTGCCCGCCAGACGATAGGCCAGGCGATACACGCGATCTCCGTGGTCGCGCACGATGTCTTCCCAGGCAGGCGCCGTCCAGGCAGCCAGCTCTGGGCTGTGGTCCGCCGCGGGAGTGGGCAGGATCGACAGTGGAATCACCTCCGGTGTGCTTGTTCTGTTCAACGTCGCTAACGCCAGATTGTTCCCGGGCAGTCTGTCAATAGTCTGTGAAATGACGTAAATAGTCGGTAAAGAACGGTGGTAATCCTGCTCACCCGCCAGCGCTTGCGGAGCGCCTGGGCGATGTCCGCGGCGGGCGGCGGGTAGCGTCTGGTCCGCGGCTTACGCACCTGGTCAGGCCGCACGTTGGAACCAGGAAAATTCAGTGGTGCCAGAAGGGAACCTTCGGTGACGTCAAGCCGGTCGTATGCAGAATTCTTCATCCCCGAGAGCGAGGCCGTGCTGGCCGCCCGCACGCGGGCCGCCGATCTGGGCTGCGTGCCCGTCGGCGCTGGAGCCGGGACCTTCCTCCGGTTCCTGGCCGCCGGCATTCGGGCCAAGGCCGTGGTCGAGGTCGGCACCGGCGCAGGGGTCTCCGGGCTGCACCTGTTGTCCGGGATGGTGCGCGAGGGCATCCTCACCTCGATCGACATCGAAGCGGAGAATCATCGGGCAGCCAAGCTGGCGTTTGCCGAGGCGGGCATCCTGCCCGGACGGACGCGGCTGATCAACGGCCGCGGACTCGAGGTGCTGCCCCGGCTGACTGATGGTGCCTACGATTTGGTGCACATCGATGCGGCCAAGACCGAGTACCCGCAGTACCTGACCGAGGCCGTTCGGCTGCTCCGGCCCGGCGGCGTCGTCGTCATCGACAACGCGTTGTGGAACGACAAGGTCAGCGATCCGACCCAGCGGGACGCGGAGACGGTCGCCGTTCGCGAGGTGGGCCGGATGGTCCGCGAAGACGAGAATCTGGTCCCGGTGCTCCTGCCGCTCAGCGACGGAGTGTTGGCCGCGGTCAAACTCGGCTGACTGCCGGCGCTATTCGCGGTGGCGATCCCGGGCGCTGGCCTGGTTGCGTGGAAACAGATCGATCCGCGCGACCGCGACGTTCGGCGGCCGGCTGATGGCCCAGCCAATGGCGTCGGCGACATCGTCGGCGGTCAGCGGGGTCAGCCCGTCGTAGACCGCGTCCGCCTTCTCCTGGTCGCCGAGCCGGACCAGGGCGAATTCGGTGCGTACCGCGCCCGGGGCTATCTCGATGATCCGGATCGGGGCGCCCAGCAGTTCCAGTCGCAACGTGTCGATCACCGCCGCGGCGGCGTGCTTGGCGGATGTGTACCCGCCGCCACCCGGGTACACCTGATGTCCGGCGACCGAGCTGATCACCACCACCCGGCCGTGTCCGCTGGCCAGCAGCTTGGGCAGGAAGGCCCGAACGGTCCGGACGACACCCAGCACATTGGTCTCCCACATGGTCCGCCATTGATTGTCGTCACCGTCGACCACCGCGTCGGCGCCCAGCGCGCCACCGGCGTTGGCGATCAGCACCTCGACTGTCTCGCCGGCCTGCGCCGCGAATCCTTCGATGGAGTCGGCATCGGTGACGTCCAGCGGCGCGGTCCGGGCGCTGCCGCCGATGTCCGCCGCTACCTGCGCCAGCCGGTCCGCGCGGCGCGCGCCGAGCAGCACGGTGAAACCCTGCGCAGCGAGCACCTTCGCGGTCGCGGCGCCGATTCCGCTGGAGGCACCGGTGACAACGGCTACGGGTGCTGGGTCGGGCTTCGTTTCGCTCATCCATCCATGGTGCCGGTTGTCCGGTGGGCGTCCGCAGCCGGGTCGCCGGGTGGCCCCGCCGCGACCACCTAGACTCGCTCGGTGCCCGGAAACCGTGTCCGGCCGCTGATCGCGGCGTTGTGCCTGACCCTGGCCGCCTGCTCGGGTGGGGCCGCAGCCCAGGCGGTCATGACGCTCACCACAACGGTGCCGGCGACGGCGAGTATGTTCGGCACCGCGTCCGCCGTCTCGGCCGAAAGCTCGGTGAGGACGATCGACTCCCCGCCGGCGCCGCCGGCAAGCGCATCGAGCCCTGCGAGTTCAGCTGGGCCGGTGCCCAGTGTCCTGTCAGCGCCGCCGGCGGCTCCGCCCGAGACATCGACCCGTTTCGACCCGGCAACGCTGCCCGATCTGCCGTTTCCGGACCGCGACACCCCTGGCCCCGGCCCGACCTCGGCGTGCTCGGCCAACCCGGCCTACAACGATGAGCCAACGGACGGACTCGCCCAGAATGTTGTGGTGGCCTATGGGGCGGCCAAGGCCGCGGCGGCCGCGCAGGGTGTCGCGCTGTGCCTCAACGACGGCAAGCGCAGCACCGCCCAGCAGCAACAGACCTACGACGACTACGTCGAGCAATACGGCGAAGCGGTGGCGAACACGTATGTGCTGCCGCCGGAGAAATCGGCCCACGTCGCCGGCTACGCCATCGACGTTCAGCCGGCGAGCGGATACGGCTGGCTGGAGGCCACCGCCGGTGAATTCGGGCTGTGCCGGATCTATGACATCGAGCCCTGGCACTTCGAATTCGATCGCGGCTACGGAGCCGGCTGCCCGGCCCGGATACCGGCCCCGATTCGCTGAACCCGGGGCCGGTACCGGCCGAAAGCTCAGCCCAGCCCGATGGTGATGCCCTTGCCGACCACGGTGATGCCGCTGTCGGTCACCGTGTAGGTGGCCCGGTCCGATTCGAGATCGACGCCGATCTTGGCCCCGTCTGGGACGACGACATTCTTGTCCAGGATCGAGTTCAGGACCACCGCGTTCTTGCCGATCTTCACACCCGGCATGATCACCGACCCCGTGACGTTGCTACCGGCCCCGATCCGGACGTTCTCGGCGATCACCGAACGCAGGATGTCCGCGCCGGAGATGATTGTTCCCGGGCCGACCATCGACTCGCGGGCGGTGCCGTTCTCGACGAACTTCGCCGGTGGTAGCGGCGGCGGCATGGTCAGAATCGGCCACTCCGAGTTGTACAGATTGAAGATCGGATGCACCGACACCAGGTCCATATGGGCCTCGTGGTAGGCGTCCAACGTACCGACGTCGCGCCAGTAGCCCTTGTCCCGTTCGGTGCTGCCCGGCACGTCGTTGTTCGAGAAGTCGTAGACGAACGCCGAGCCACGGTCCACGAACATCGGGATGATGTTCGCGCCCATGTCGTGGATGCTGTTCTCGTCGGCGGCGTCGTGCTTGAGCGCCTCGATCAACGCCTTGGTGGTGAACACGTAGTTCCCCATCGAGGCGTAGGCGACATCCGGGTCATCCGGTACCGCGGGCGGGTCGGCCGGCTTCTCCAGGAAGCTGGCGATCTTGACCCCGGTCGGATCGGTGCCGATCACGCCGAACGCCTTGGCCTCGTGTCGCGGCACCCGGATGCCGGCGACGGTGACGTCGGCGCCGGAGTCGATGTGCTGCTGCACCATCTGTTCCGGGTCCATCCGGTAGACGTGATCGGCGCCGAAGACGACCAGGTATTCCGGGTTGTCGTCGTAGACCAGGTTCAGCGATTGGAAGATCGCGTCGGCACTGCCGGTGAACCATCGGGGGCCGAGCCGCTGTTGGGCCGGCACCGGGGTCACGTAGTTGCCGAGCAGCTGACTCATCCGCCAGCTCATCGTGATGTGCCGGTCGAGCGAGTGCGACTTGTACTGGGTCAGTACGCAGATGCGTAGATAACCGGCGTTGGCCAGGTTGGACAGGACGAAGTCGACCAACCGGAAGTTACCCCCGAAGGGCACTGCCGGTTTCGCTCGATCCGCGGTCAACGGCCACAGCCGCTTTCCCTCTCCACCTGCAAGGACAATTCCTAGGACTCTGGGCTTCGCTGCCATAGCTGCAGACCATAGCGGCACTTAAATGAGTTGGCAGCGCGAGGGTGACCGGGTCTGTGCAAACACGCTGCAGCTGCCACCCGCCGGTCGCGCTTGCGCTGCGGCACCGACCCATGTGCTCTACATTCCCGCTATGCGTATAGCCATCCTGACCCGCGAATTTCCCCCCGATGTTTACGGTGGCGCCGGTGTCCACGTCGATTACCTGGTGCGGGATCTGCGCACGCTCGTCGAGGTGGACGTCCACAAGTTCGGCGAGGATCGTCCGGGCGCCACCGGGCACCAGCCCGATCCAGCGCTGAAGGACGCCAACCCCGCGTTGCAGACCCTGTCGGTCGACCTGTCGATGGCCGCGGCGGTCGGCCATGCGGCGATCCTGCACTCACATACCTGGTATGCGAACATGGCCGGCCACCTGGGCAAACTGCTGCACGGCGTGCCGCATGTGGTCACGGCGCACTCCCTGGAACCGCATCGCCCGTGGAAGGCCGAGCAGCTGGCCGGCGGCTACCGGGTGTCGTCCTGGGCCGAGAAGACCGCCTACGAGGGCGCCGACGCGGTCATCGCGGTGTCCGCCAAGATGCGCGGCGACATCATTGAGGCCTACCCCGCCCTCGACCCGGCAAAGGTGCACGTCATCCTGAACGGCATCGACACCCAGATCTACCAGCCTGTCGAAGATCGGGACTTCCTGCTGGAGAATGGCGTCGACCTGGACGCACCGATCGTTTCCTTCGTCGGCCGAATCACTCGACAGAAGGGCGTCAAGCACCTCATCGCGGCCGCCAAGATGTTCGCGCCCGGGGTGCAGCTCGTGCTCTGCGCCGGTGCGCCGGATACCCCGGACATCGCCGCTGAGACCAAGGCGGCCATCGAGGAGCTGCAGGCGTCCCGGCCGGGTGTGGTCTGGCTCAACGGAATGCTGACGCTGCCGCAGGTCAAGCAGGTGTTGTCGGCGACAGACGTTTTCTGCTGCCCATCGGTTTACGAGCCGCTGGGAATCGTCAACCTCGAGGCAATGGCCTGCAACGCCGCGGTAGTGGCCAGCGATGTCGGCGGTATCCCAGAGGTCGTCCGCGACGGTTTCACCGGCCTGCTGGTGCATTACGATCCCGACCAGCCCGCGACCTTCGAGGCGGACATCGCGGCCCGGGTGAACGAACTGATCGCCGACCCCGCGCGGACCAAGAAGATGGCCCAGGCCGGCCGCGACCGCGCGGTCAACGACTTCTCCTGGTTGACCATCGCGCAACAGACGGTGGAGTTGTACCGGTCGTTGCTCTGAGCAGAGTCTGCGAGCAATAAATAAGAACCTGCAGGTTCATCGCCAGCGATGGACCTGCAGGTTCTTGATGCTGATACGGCAACCGGTTCGCTAGCTGACGACAGCCTTCAGTGCATCTCCCAGCGCAGACGCCTCATCGGCTGAAATCTCGACAACCAGCCGTCCACCGCCTTCGAGCGGGACCCGCATGACGATGCCGCGACCCTCCTTAGTGACCTCGAGAGGACCATCCCCGGTTCGGGGCTTCATGGCCGCCATGTGCGACTCCCTCCAACAACAGTGATCGAATAGCGAACGGCTCCGGTTCGTCCGGGCAGATCGGCCCACACACAGCGGACACCCTATTCTCCCCCATCGAAGGCCCAGATGACGAACCCGGGCGGCAAACCCGCCTGGTGAGTCGCCGTTCGGACGGGGCCAGCCAGTAGGTTGGCGCTACGGTGCGAGTGCGCCGCGCCGGCCGCCAAGACCGTTCGAGGAGTGCGCGATGACGAGTGAACCTGTGCCGAGCGCTGCGCCGTCGTTGCTGATCGACACCGACGGCGGCGTGCGGACGCTGACCCTCAATCGTCCGGCTGCGTTCAATGCGTTCGACCTGGCGCTGAAAGCCGCCTTCCTGCCGGCGCTGCTGGCCGCTGCCGAGGATCCGAGCGTGCGGGCGGTCGTGATCACCGGTACCGGCCGGGCATTCTGCGCCGGCCAGGATCTCAAGGAACACCTTCGATTGGCGCAGGCCGGTGACCCGCGGATCGGCAGCACCGTCGGGGAGTTCTACAACCCGATGATCCGTGCGGTGATGACCATGCCCAAGCCGGTCATCGCGGCGATCAACGGCGTCGCCGCCGGCGCCGGTGCCGCGCTGGCCTTCGCCTGCGATCTGCGGATCGCGGCAGCCTCGGCCTCA
Source organism: Mycobacteriales bacterium (assembly GCA_038245175.1). Taxonomy (GTDB): domain Bacteria; phylum Actinomycetota; class Actinomycetes; order Mycobacteriales; family Nakamurellaceae; genus Nakamurella. Next base: position 220,082 of record JBBRSR010000006.1, read on the forward strand.
TTTGCGATGGCTTTTGCCGAAGCCGGTCTGAGCGCCGACTCCGGCGCCTCGTTCACGCTCCCCCGGCTGATCGGCTGGGGGCGTGCCCAGCAGATGCTGTTGACCGGCCAGTCCGTGGACGCCACCGAGGCGCTACGGATCGGGCTGGTCGGGCAGGTGCGGCCGGACGCCGAATTCGACGCTGCGGTGAGCGAGCTGGCGCGCCGGTTGGCGACCGGACCGACCGGCAGCTACGCATGGATCAAGGCGTCGCTGACCGCTGCCCGGTCCGACGATCTGGCTGCCGCGCTCGACTTCGAGGATGGTGCGCAGCGGGCCTGTTTCTCCTCGGTAGACCATCGGGAGGCGTTGGCGGCATTCGTCGGGAAACGGCGGGCACATTTCATCGGTAGCTGATCGCGGGTCGGAGGCTCGACTACGGTAACGTGCCGTTTGCACAGCGACCATCCGCGAGATCGGAAACGATGTCTACTCGGCCCACTGTCCTGATCACGGGTGCCACCGCTGGGATGGGTCGCTACTTGGCGACATTGTTGTCCGGCCTCGGCTGGACCGTGCTTGCCCACGGTCGCGACAGCGCCAAACTGGATGAGCTGGTGGCCGGCTTGGGCACCGATGCGGATGTGCAGCCGTTCGAAGCCGATCTGGCGTCGTTGGCGGAGGTCCGCAAACTCGCCAAGCAGGTGGGCAAGGCGACCAACCGACTCGACGTTCTGGTCAACAATGCCGGAGTCGGTTTCGGCGCGCCCGGCGATCCGCGCGAGGTCACCGTCGACGGGAACGAAATGCGGTTGGCGGTGAACTACCTGGCCCCGGTGCTGCTGTGCCGGCTGCTGCGGCCGTTGCTGCTGAAGGCCGCGCCGTCCAGAATCGTCAACGTCGGCTCGCTCGGCCAAATTCCGGTAAATACCGCGGATCTGCAGTTGGCGAACAATTACAACGGGACCGATGCCTACCGCAGGTCGAAGTTGGCCCTGGCCGCCTTCTCGTTTGATTTGGCGGAGGAGCTTCGGTCGTCCAAGGTGACGGTGAACTGCATCCACCCCGCTTCGTTCATGGCCACGACCATGGTGTTCGACAGCGGCGTGACGCCCCGATCCACCCTGGCGGAGGGCGGCGATGCGACCCTGCGGCTGATCGTCGATCCCCTGTTGTCCTCGGTGACCGGGCAGTTCTACGACGGGTTGAAAACCGCGCGGGCAGCGCCGGAGGCCTACGACGTGAACTTTCGGACCTGGCTGCGGCGCGTCACCGACGAACTCGTTCAAGCCGGGTAGCAGCTGGCCGCGCTGGCGTAGTCTGACCGGGTGGGACCATTAGGCGAGATCTTCAATCCGGGGATGCGGCACGAGATAGAAGAACGCCGCTCCAAGGCCTTGCGCCGGGAGGAAGAGGGCCACGGCCGCAAGGGTGATCTTCGGATCGATCTGGATTCTGGTGTCGTGGTGATCATCGCGCCGCCCGCAACAAAGCCCGCCGCTTCCGAATCCGAGGCCGAAGCCGAGTCTGCGGACGACGACACTGCGGAAGCCGATCCGGAATCCACTGACCGCTCGTGATTGCTGGGTGCCTTGGCACTGTCACTGAGCGGCCGGCCGTGTGCAGGGCAGGGTGACATCCGTGGTCGCCGAGTAGCGCTCCCGCGTCCGCCAACAATCGGCGACGTGGTCGAACACCATCCCGGTCGCCTGCATCAGCGCGTACGCGGTGATCGGTCCGACGAAGGCGAACCCGCGCTTCTTGAGGTCCTTGGCCATCGCGGCGGATTCAGCTGTCTTCGCCGGCACTCCCTGCAGGTTTGCCGGGGCCGGTCGGGCCGGCACCGGCGCAAATGACCAGAGCAGCGCGTCGAGGCCACCCGCCAAGTCAGCTGCCACCCGGGCGTTGTTGATGGCGGCGCTGATCTTGGCGCGGTTCCGGACGATCCCGGAGTCGTTCATCAGCCGGTCGTGGTCGACGCCGGTGAAGCAGGCCACCTCGTCGATCCGAAATCCGGCGAAAGCGGCCCGGAAGTTGTCCCGCTTGCGAAGAATCGTCAGCCAGCTCAGTCCGGATTGGAACGCCTCGAGGGTCATCCGTTCGAAGAGCTGATCGTCGCCGTGAAGTTCGGTCCCCCACTCCTGGTCGTGGTAGGCCAGATAGTCGGGCGTGGAGATGGCCCAGGCACAGGTCGGCCGGTCGCTCGGAGCCGACTCGATGGCTGTGGGCGGTGCTGGCGCGGTCACCTTTCGATCATCTGGCGGACTCCAGCAGCTTTCCGAAACTCTTCAAAGATGCGCGCAACCCCCAGCCGACAGCAGGCTTGACCACTGGCCAGCCGAGCCGGCCGATCAGCCCGAACGGCAGTTCGAGTTCTTCGGCCCAGGTGGTGATCGAGCCACCTGACGTGGTCGGGGTGACGGTGAAGATCCCGCTGCCGCGGATCACCCTGCCCTCGTGCGCGACCACCCATCGGCTGTTCTGCTCGTACTCGGTGACCAACATCGTGTCGAGCACGCCGAGGTGGGCGACTCCGGTGAAGGCGAGCAGCCGAGATCCGACGCCAGGTGCGGGCGCATCGCCGTCGACCGGGTAAATGGTGGTGCCGATCATCCAGCGGGCTTGGCCCTCCACGTCGACCAACTCAGCGAACGCGCGCTCCGGGCTCGCTGATGTGGTAACACTGGCTGCTACTCGGACTAATTGCGACATCAACGGACACCTTCGGTCGGGAGTGGATCGGTGTTGTTCTGGTCATCGGAATCAGCCGGTGTGACCTGGTCGGACTCGACATGATGGTCAGGGATTCCAGCGAAGAGATCGTCGGCTCCCTCGGTGCCGGCTGGTTCGGTGCCGCCAGTCTCGGCGAGGAATTCCTCGTCGCCTCCGGTCTCGGTCTCGCCCGTTTCGGTGTCGACTGTCTGGGTAGCGACCGGTTCCAGTTCGGCGAGCCGGGCCTTGGTGCGATCGAGTTCGTCAGCCAGCCGCTCCAGGGTCCAGTCCACATCGGACATTCGATATCCCCGAACGGCGAGCGCGAACCGCACGTCGCGAATATCAGACCCGCTGATGTCCCGCTCGGGCAGTGCGGCCGGTGAGGTTCGGGCCGGCAGCGCCGCGAGTTGCTCCCCCCTGCCGAACAGCAACAGTGCCAGCCCGAACAACACCAGACCGATCACGGTGGCGATTACCAGGTACTGAAGAACGGTTGTCACGGTTCTGATGTTGCCATGCCGACGAGTTGCGCCTCGCCAGCCCGCTGATTGTGCCGGGCACCGGTCGCGTCCGGATCGCTCTCGGTGGCTCTGCGCACGATCCGGAACAGACCCTCGGCATCGAGCAGACCGGTCGGCGCCACCGTGTTCCCGGAGCCGACGTAGTAGAACGCCGCACGGACCAGATCCAGGTCGCAATCGGCCAGCTCGGCCCAGGCCAGGCGGTACGCGGCCAGCTGAACTGCCGCCGACTCCAGATGGGCGGCTGACGGTTCACGACCGGTCTTCCAGTCGACGACCGTCCAACCGCCATCGTCGTCGGCGAAGACCGCATCCATCCGACCCCGAACCGGCAGGTCACCGATCAGTGTCGCGAACGGCACCTCCTGCTCGTGCGGGACCCGCTGCGCCCACTGCGACACCAGGAAGGCATCTTTGAGTTGGTCCAGACTCTTACCGGGCAAGGTGTCGCGGTCGTCGGAGCCCGGTAATTCGTCCAGATCCAGCAGCGCTTCGCCGCGATAGAAGCGCTCGAGCCAGGCATGAAACTCCGTCCCGCGGCGCGCGGCGTCGGCTGGCGGCATGGGCATCGGACGGCGCAGGTGACGGGCCAGTTGTTCCGGGTCTGCGGCCAAGCTGACCAGCGACGACACCGACAGCGAAGCTGGCAGCTCGACCTGGTAGCGACGATTTTCGTGGGCACGGCGCTCGCCCAGCAGCGCATCGATGTCTCGTTGCCAACGGTAGGGGTCCGCATCGGCTTCGACAGCCGGACCGTTCCCGCGAGCTGACCGTGGGTCGTACGAACCGGCTCGCCGGATTGCCGCTTCGACCAATGAGGCACCGTCTACCACGGCGGCTCGCCTGCCGGCCAACCCATCCACCGGCCACTGGGCACTGGTTGGGCTGATGGTCAGCGGGTTGGCGGCACCCTCCTCAGGCTCGTCCGCCCAGTTGACCGGCGGTCCGAATGGCGCCGCCGCGGCAGCCAGCTCCTGAAGAAAGCTGGATGGGCCGCGCGGCGCGGCTCCCGTCCGCGACCACCAGTGCCCGGACAACAGCAGCGTCTGCTCGGCCCGGGTCAGCGCGACGTAGAGCAGCCGGCGCTCCTCGGCGAGTAGCTCGTCCTTCCACTCCGCCTTGTGGCGGGCCACCGCCATGCCGATTTCCTTCTGGTCCGCACCGTCCGGAATGCTCAGCGTCGGCAGATCCAGGTGGTCGCCACGCAGCTGAGGCGGGAGATGTCCGTCGTCGGACAACCAGGTGGATGACTTATCCCCCGGAAAGACCTTCTGACACAGGTGCGGCACGCAGACCAGCTCCCATTCCAGACCCTTTGCCGCATGGACGGTCAACAACTGAACTGCGTCCGTCTTCTGCTCCACCTCACCGAGGGCCAGTCCTTCCTCCGCATCGGCCGCAATGGTCAGGAAGCCGAGCAGATCCAGCGCCTGAGAACCGCGCAGGCCGGGAATGAGATCGGTGGTCGTCGGGACGGATCGGCCACCTCCACCGCTGACGAATTCTGCGACGACCTCGGCGAAGGCGTCCAGGTTGGCTCGCCCTGGCCCGCCGGCGACCGCGACTTCCACATCCAGGCCGATGAGGTGTTCGATATCGGCGAACAGGTCGGTCAGCGGGGCCGAGAGGCGACCGCGCAACCACCGCAGTTCCGAGTTCAATCGCCGGATTCGCTCGAAGCCGGCCTCGGAGTAGGCCGTCGGCGAACCCGGATCGGCGATCGCGTCCAGCAGCGAAGCACTCTCCGCGTCTTCGCCGGGCTCGGCCTGCTGAAGGGCTGCGCGCACCGACTGTCGTCCCGCCGATAGGTCGCCGGTAGAGCTGGATTCGGGGGCACCAGTACAAGATCCGGGCAGCCGGTTCAGTGCCCTGGCCCGTTGATGCAGCGCGGCCAGGTCGCCGAGACCGATGTTCCATCGAGCTCCCCCGAGGATGCGAATGACCGCGTTGCCCGCCGTCGGATCGACCAGCAGCCGCAGCATGCTGACCATTTCGACGACCTCGGGTTCGCTCAGCAAACCCGCTAACCCGGAGATCTCGACCGGGATGCCGCGAGCGGTCAACCGCTCGGCGACCCCGGCAATGCCGGACCGGCGCCGGAACAGCACGGCGCTACTGGGCGGGCGTCGGCCGGCGGCCTCAGCCGCCAGCCATCGGTCGGCGATGGAGTCAGCCACCCAGCTGTCCTCGTCGTCGACCGTGTGGAACAGCCCATAGCCGATCTCACCGCTGTCGGCTCCCGGTCGGGGGCGCAGCTCGTCCACCGGCACCAGCGCCGCCCGGATCGGGGCAGACAGCGTGTTGGCCACCGCGAGCACGCTGGTCGGATTCCGGAAGCTGGTGAGCAGGCTCATCCGCAGTGCGGGTTCGCCGTCCCGGCGCGGGAAATCCGTCCGAAATCTGGGCAGGTTCGAAGCGGCTGCGCCCCGCCAGCCGTAGATGCTCTGGCACGGATCGCCAACCGCGGTCACCGGGTGTCCCAACGAACCGGACTCCGCGCCGAAGATGGCGCTGAGAATGACCCGCTGAGAGTGTCCGGTGTCCTGGTACTCGTCGAGCAGCACCACCCGGTATCTCTCGCGAACCGTGGTGACGACCCGGGGATGCTGGGTGACCAACGCCGAGGCCAACTGCATCTGATCGCCGAAGTCTAGTGAGCTGGTGGTCCGCTTGGCCTCCTGAAAGGCTCGGACCAGCGGCAGGATCCCATGTCGGTTTGTCAGTCGCAGGTACAGCGGCTTCAAGTCCGAGTGGATGGGTGAGCGCTGCCGGGCCGCGGGCGGGGCGAGCCGGATTCGTTCGGCCAGCTCGGCGGTGACAGCGCTGAGTTCATCGGGGGCCCGGAGGTGATCGGCCAGCACTCCCGAGAGCTGGAGCAGCCGTTCGGTGACCCGGTCCGGGGCCAGGTCGACGTCGAGGTCGCCATCCCAGCGACGCACGACTGAGCTGGCCAACTGCCAACTGCTGGTGTCGGTCAGGATCCGAGCGGAGGGCTCGACGCCGACCAGCGCACCGTATTCGGACAGCAACCGCCCGCCAAACGCATGATAGGTCAGCACAGTCGGTTCGGTGGACTGCACGGATTGATGGATCTCCGGGCTCAGCACTTCCGACTGCCCCAGCCGGGCCAGGCGTTGCCGGATGCGTTTGAGCAGACCTGCCGAAGCCTTGCGGGTGAACGTGAGCCCGAGAATGTGCTCTGGCGCGACCATCCCGTTGGCCACCAGGTAGACGACCCGGGCCGCCATCGTCTCGGTCTTACCGGAGCCCGCCCCGGCGACAACGAGAAGCGGCTCCAGTGCTGCCTCGATCACTGCGATCTGTTCGTCGGTCGGTGGATGCCGTTGCCCGAGGGCGGTCGACAGCTCGCGAGCGGAAATGGTCGGCATGATGGTGGCCGCGGTCCTTGTCATCGGAGCACCTGACGACCGTCTTCCTGCACCGGGCAGGAGGTTCGGACCGGGCAGATCTCGCAGTACTTGTTCTGGGTTGCGGTCTGTACAGACTTGGTCAGCTGGTCGGCCGCGCGCCGGATCGTGCCGATCCAGACGCGGCGGTCATGCTGGCTCAGCGGGGGTTGTGAGCGCTCCCGAGGGCTGCCGGTGCGCAGGAAGACCAGCTTGGCCCCGCCGGTGTCCACGGCGCGTCCCGGGTCAGCAGTGGCCGGAAACAATGCCGGAACGGCGTCGGGTGCGTCGCCATCCGCATCGGTGCCGGTTCGGTCGCCGCTGAGCCCGACGGCAACTTGATAACCGGCGAGCTGAGGGTTCTGCGCGGTCTCGGCCTCGCTCGGGGCCGTGGTACCGGTTTTGAAGTCGATGATGATCGGGCGGCCGTGCTGATCGCGGCTGATCAGGTCGGCCCGACCGGCCACAATCACCGGACGCCGGGCCGCCTGCGCATCCAGCCCGTCGGCGATCTCGCTCGGCGGTAGGTCAGCGGCGACCGCAACCTCGGACCCGACCAACGACCACTCCCCGCCAGTCGAATCGTGGTGATCCTGATACCAGCTCATCGCGGCATCTGTCATCGTCAGGATCAGCCGACGCAGCCGGGCCAATTGCCACGGCGCCAACCGTCCTGCCTGCTCCAGGTGGGTGTCGAGTTCCGCGACCAGGTCGTCCCGGACCAAACCCAAGGCGATCCCGTGCGCCAGGGCGTGCACAATCATGCCCTCGAGCGCAGACTCGGCGGCCGAGCCGCGACCGCCGATGCGTTCCAGCACGGCCCGCAGCGAGCACCGCTGCAGTCCCTCGACCGCGGACGGGGAGATCCGGATCGGCGCGTTCGGATCGGCAACCGCGGTGCTCGTCGACGGCCGGCTCAGCCCCCACCAATCACGGGGGTCGGCGCCTCGGATTCGATGCGCGGCCAGGTTTGCCAGATGCTCGGCGGCCTGCTCGCGCAACTCGTGCGGGGCGTCCGGTGCGGTCACCGTCTGCCGCAGGTCGGCGATCAGCTCCGCGACGTTGAGACCGCGTTGCCGCCCGCCGTGCGCGGCCGTCGGCAGGCCCTGCGCCAGGTCCGCGGTACCGGCGAGCTCGACCAGGAACCGGGACGGCTGGGTTTCGGCATCGGATACCGCGGTGGCGATCAGGTGGAGTCGTGCCCTGGTAGCGGCCACATAGAACAGTCGACGCTCGTCGGCCAGCTCAGCCATCGCCCTGGACAAGCCCAGCGGGATCCCCGCCGCAAGGTCGAGCAGGTCCCGGGTGCCCAGGATGTCGCCGCGGCTGCCGGTGTTCGGCCAGGTACCTTCTTGAACGCCGGCAATGGCGACGACATCCCATTCGAGGCCTTTGGCCGCATGCGCGGACAGCACCGACACCGTCTCTCCGGCGGACCTGGCGATCGCGAATCCATCGTCGGTGATGGATCGATCGATCACCGAATCGATGAAATCCTCCAGACCCGCGCCCGGCAATAGATTCGCGCGATCGGCCGCTGCCTCGCACAGCAGGATGACGGCATCCAAGGTGGCATCGGCTCGCTGGCCGGCCAGCCCTCCGCGGTTGCTCGTCGCGACGAGCACCGTCGCCAACCCCGTCGCCTGCCAGAGCTGCCACAACACCTGTTCCGCTGTCGCGTCACCGATGTGTTCGGCGACCAGCGCAATGAGCCCGGCGACCTTGGCCACCGGGGCGGCCAGATCAGCCGGAAACCCAGGAGGCAGCGACCCGCCGAGCAGGATCGCGGCCAGTAGATCCATCGAATTGCCCGCGCCAGGGCGGGCTGACCTGAGGGCTCTTCGTAACCGCCGCAGGGCGAGCGCATCCAGCGCCCCGAGCGGCGAGCTCATCAACTCGGCGGCCCGTTCGGCCGTCATGGTCAATGGCGATACACCGCAGGCCAACACCAGCAGTAAGGCCGCGACAACAGAATCTTCGGCGATCGGCAACGCCCGGGCAGGGGCGACCAGCGGAACGCCGGCCACCGCGAACGCCCGCCGGAGCAGCGGCAATGACGCCGCTGGCGACCGGACGAGCACCGCCATCTGCGACCACGGCACTCCGTCCAGCAGGTGCGCGCGGCGCAGCTGGTCGGCTACGTAGGTCGCCTCGGCGCCGGCGGTCGGGAGCACTCGCACATCCAGTGTTCCCAGTCGACCGTCGTCGCCGGCCCGGGTCAATCTTCGGTGTTCGGTCGGCCCGGGAAGCAATGTTGCCACTCGCCGGCTCGCCGTTGTCAGGACCGGACTCATTCGCCGGCCGCTGGTCAGCGCCACCGTATGGTCAACGCTGACATCGCGCAGCGCCGCGGGATCGCTGCCCCGGAATGCATAGATCGATTGATCCGGGTCACCGACGACAACCAATTCGTCGGCGCCGGCGGACAGCATGTCGATCAACCGCGCCTGAGCCGGGTCAACATCCTGATACTCGTCGACGAATATCCGCCGGACCCGGGCCTGCTCGACGGCCAGCACGGCGTCCTGAGCGAGCACGCCGAGTGCTACACCCATCAGCTCGGCCTGATCCAGTGCCTGACCCTGCCGGGTGGTCCCCGTCCGCAGGTCGAGCACCCGCGAGTATTCGGTGGCGAACCTGCCTAGAGCCACCCATTCCGGGCGGCGCCGCCGGCGACCCCAGTTGCTGATCTCCGCAGGGCTGAGCCCCCGCTCGGTCGACCGTGCCAACAGGTCGCGAACGGACTCGGCGAACCCGCGAAGTCGCAGCGCGCCGTGGAGAAACTCGGGCCACTCGCGGCCCCCATGGTCAGCGTGACCGGTCAGCAGTTCGCGGATCACCTGGTCAGACTCCGCGGCGGCGATCAACCGTGGCGCCGGCTCCCCTGCGCGCGCAGCCTGCGCCCGGACCAGCGAGAACGCATAGGAATGCAGTGTTCGCACCATCGGCTCCCGGCTGGTCAGACCAAGCCGTCCGACAATCCGTTCGGACAACTCGGCCGCCGCGCGGCGCGAGAAGGTCAGCACCAGGATGTCGCCGGGGTCGATATGCCGATCGGCGATCCGTTCGGCCACCGCCTCGACCAGGGTCGCCGTCTTGCCGGTGCCTGGTCCGGCCAGCACCCGCAGTCGTCCGTATCTGTTGTCAATGACGGCCAACTGTTCGGCAGACGGGGTGATCCGGCGCGCAGACACCGCTCGGCGAACCAACTGGTGGGTGCCGAGCGTGGTTGCCGCAGCGGCTGCTGCGAGTGCGTTTCGTGCCATATTGGCATCACACCATGGGGCACCGACAGTCTCCGTTATTTGCCGGTGGTGGCGGGTTCGAACTATCCCTGCGGCCGCGCGCGAAGATGGGTCTACGAAGATTGACTGCACGAACATTGACTGCACGAACATTGACTGCACGAAGGCGACTGCACGAAGGCGACTGCACGATGGACGAACAACTCGCGACCAGGATGCTCGAGGTCGTGGCTGCGATTCCCGCGGGGTCGGTCGCCACCTACGGTGACGTCGCGACGATGGCCGGCAGCACGTCGCCCCGTCTGGCCGGCTGGGTGCTGTCCAATCTGTCCGATGACGAGACACCGTGGCATCGAGTGCTCCCAGCCAGCGGGCGCCCTGCGCCGCACTTGGCCGCACGCCAGCTACGCCTGTTGGCCGCCGAGGGCATTCTGGCCATCGACGGGCGGGTCTCGATGACCCGCTACCGAATGAGCCGAAGCTGACTGCACCGTGGTTTTCTGCCGAGGTGTTCTACTGAGCCCTCCTGCTGTGCTGGGCTGGCAAGCGCATTCTCCAGCGGCGTGTCGCAGCAACAGGCGCTCCCGGGTGTGGCGAAGAGTTGTGCACACAGTGCAAATCCATCCACATCGGCGCAACGAACTTTTCGCGTCCCAGTGAAGTCCGGCAACGCTGGTCCGATGACAACCCAACCCGACACGAGCGGACCACTAATCAGGCCGCGCGGCACCCACGATCCCGAGGTGGTGAAAGTCAGCGGACCAGAAGCCCTGGTCGCCACCGTCCCCTACCTACTGGGTTTCCATCCCCGGGAGAGCCTGGTGCTGCTCTGCATGAAGGGGACCCGACGGCAGGTCGGCCCGGTGATCCGGGTCGACCTCCCGCCGGACCGGGTGGAGTCGACGGCCTCGGCCCGGATGCTCGCTAACTATCTCGCCACGCAGGCGTGCCGCCATGCGACTTTGGTCGCCGTGGTCTGTTTCACCGATCAACCCGTCGTCGGGCAGGGTCGCGCACATTTCCCACGGTCCAAGCTGATCGCCGCTGTCA